>NZ_JBNCKM010000001.1:1054748-1254869 GCF_049841535.1 Micromonospora sp. DT53 | reverse complement strand
CTGCACAGCAACGCCACCTCGGCGCCGCGCTCTCCCGCATCGCCGCTCTGGTACGCGAGCAACTCGACGGCCGGTGAACGACGCCCACCGAACTGAGCTCGACACCTCAGCCCGGGTCCCTAGGGCTCCGTCTTGGCAACGGCGATACAAACGGCCGGCATGGCGGACACCACCGTCGCCGGCCCACCCACCGACACGGCACTCACCGGAATTGTCCTGGCCTGTCCGCCCGTCACCGCTCCTCTATGCCGGTCCGGTAGGGCGGGCACCACGGGGAGATCCGCCCGGCAGGCGGAGTCCTCCACCGTTGCCGGTAGATGTTCGCGTCGATGGACGGCGGGTACACCAGGTGGCCACAGTGCAGACCGAGGTACATGAGTCCGTTCAGCACGTGGGCGGCGAGTCGCCACAGCGGATGGTCCGGGACCTCGTGCCCCACCGGTCAGCCCTTCACAAGCTGCGCGAGCTTGCCGGCCCGGTCCGGCTGTTCCCACGTGAACTGCGGCAGGTCGCGACCGAAGTGCCCGTAGGCGGCCGTCATGCCATAGATCGGACGCAACAGGTCGAGGTCTCGGATGATGGCCGCCGGGCGCAGGTCGAACACCTCGGTGATGGCCGCCAGGATGTCGGGGACCGGCACCACCTCGGTGCCGAAGCACCGCAGGTGCAGGCTGACCGGTCGGGCTGTGCCGATGGCGTACGCGACCTGGAGCTCGCACTGCCGCGCCAAGCCCGCGGTCACGACATTCTTGGCCACCCAGCGCAGAGCGTATGCGGCAGACCGGTCGACCTTCGACGGGTCCTTGCCGGAGAACGCGCCGCCGCCGTGTCGTGCCATCCCACCGTACGTGTCGACGATGATCTTCCGACCGGTCAGGCCGGCGTCACCCATGGGCCCGCCGATCTCGAACCGGCCCGTCGGGTTGACAAGCAAGCGGTATCCGCGCACGGTCAGGTCGAGTTCGGCGAGAACCGGGGCCACGACATGATCGCGAATGTCCGGCATCAGCAGGCCGTCCAGGGAGATGTCGGCGGCATGTTGACTCGACACCACCACCGTGTCGACCCGCACCGGACGATCGCCGTCGTATTCGATGGTCACCTGCGTCTTGCCGTCCGGCCGCAGGTACGGCACGGTGCCATCCTTGCGGACCTCGGCGAGCCGGCGGGCGAGACGATGCGCCAAGGCGATCGGTAGCGGCATGAGCTCCGGAGTCTCGTCGCACGCGTAGCCGAACATCAGACCCTGGTCGCCCGCGCCCTGCTGGTCGAGGCCTTCCAGCAGTCCGTCGCTCCGTGTCTCGTACGCCGCCGCGACGCCCTGCGCGATGTCCAGGGACTGGGTTCCGATCGAGACCGAGACACCGCACGTCGTGCCGTCGAAGCCTTTCTGCGACGCGTCGTAGCCGATCTCGAGAACCTTCCGACGGACCAGACCGACGATGTCCACCTGTGCAGACGTGGTGACCTCGCCAACCACGTGGACCTGACCGGTGGTGAGAAGGGTCTCCACGGCCACCCTGCTCTCGGGGTCCTGGGTGAGCATCGCGTCCAGGACGGCATCACTGATCTGGTCGGCCATCTTGTCCGGGTGCCCCTCGGTCACGGATTCAGACGTGAAGAGGTGTCTGGTCATCGACGTACTCCTTCGTGGCTGAGGGGAGGGTCGAGCCGCACGGTCGCCGGTGATCAGGCGCGGCGGTGGCGGCGATCGGCCGTGTTCGTGGATGGTGCCGGCCCTGGCGACACCGTCACGGGCAGGGACGCCGCGAGAAGCGACCCCGATGCACCGCCGTACGTGTCGGTGACCCGTTCGAACACCTCGTCCGGGTCGACCGAGTACGCCTGTGTACCCGACGTCTCCAGGACGAGCGCGGCCATGGTGCAGCCGAGTTGCGCGGCCATGCCGGCGGGCAGGCGACGGAGGAGACCACCGAAGAAGCCGGCCCGGAATGCGTCACCGCCGCCCGTCGGGTCGACGATCTCCTTCGGCGCGACAGCGGGTACCAACTCGGGCTCGCCGTGACGGGTGGCGATCCGGACACCGTTCTCACCCAGCGTCGTGACGATCATCTCGATCGACGTGAGCAGCTCTTCCTCACCGCACCCGGTCTTCGATCGCAGGAGTGCGGCCTCGTACTCGTTGGTGATGAGGCACCAGGCCCCTCTGACGAACTCGAGGACCTCGACCGCGGACATCCGGGGCAGTTGCTGCGACGGGTCAGCGGCGTACGGCAGACCCAGGCGCCGGCACTCCTGAGCGCGTTGCATCATGGCTGCCGGACTGTCCGCACAGGCCAGCACCAGGTCGGGCCGGCCGGACCTGACGATCACGTCGTCGAGTCGGATGTCGGCGGCCTCGACCATCGCTCCGGGGTAGAACGACGCAATCTGACACAGGTCCTCGTCCGTGGTGCAGACGAACCGTGCGGTGTGTGACACCTTGCTGAGCAAGACGTGGGTGCAGTCAACGCCGTGCTGCTCCAGCCAGGACCGGTAGTCGGCGAAGTCCGACCCCGCAGCACCCACCAGCATGGGCGCGAGACCGAGTTGTCCCAGGCCGTAGGAGATGTTCGCAGCGACGCCGCCGCGCCGGATGACGAGGTCGTCGACGAGGAACGACAGTGAAACCCGATCGAGTCGGTCCGGCAGCAGATGATCGGCGAACCGGCCGGGGAACCGCATCAGGTGGTCGGTGGCGATCGAGCCCGAAACCGCGACGCTGGCCAAGGAAACCTCCTTGTCGCCCCAGTGTTGACGGAGGCCATATGCCTGGACAAGGCATGACCCTGCCGCCAAGGGCTGGAGTGGCGGTCAAGAATGGCTCGTCCCGGCACAGCCCCAGCTAGGATCGATCTAGTCGCATCGAGACCAAGAGGCGGTCGGGCGACGACCACAACGATGCGCGGCACCTCTTCCGAGGCGCTGTCGCTACGGCGCGGAGCATGTCGGGTCAGGATGTGGAGCGCAGCTGGCGGACCTCGGCAGTCGCACTGACCCGGAACACCTCGATGAACCGCAGCAGGGTGCGCAGCTCGTCGTCGTCGAAGCTGGCCAGGTCCTCACGGGTCCGGGCGGTCAACCCGGCGTAGTAATCGTTGATCCGCTCGAGGCCACGGTCGGTGGGCTCGATGAAGATCCGGCGCCGACTCAGCGGGTCCGGGACCCGACGTACGCAGCCCGCCGCGGCAAGCCGGTCGATCATGCGTGATGCGGAACCGGGCGTCAGGCCCACGCGCTCGGCCAGCGCGCCGGCTGTGGTCAGACCATCCCGCTGCAACGCGTGCAGGCAGTGGAAGTCCGTCACCACCACACCCATCCGGGCGGCGATCAGGCTGTTGATCTGGATGAGGTGGGTGATCCAGTCTGGCAGCGCTTCGATGACCTGCGCCGTCAGGGACTGGCTGGTTTCAGGGGGTTTGTGTTCGTTCACGGTCATTTGACGGGACCCGATCGGCTCAGTATAGTGCGTCACGCAACAGTTGTGTCGCGCGATTTGATTGTACGAGTACACACCGCTGCTGACCGAACGGCATCTCGCGGATGCCCACACGCATTCGGCCAGAGCAGATCCGATACTGCCTACCGTCTGAGGTGCTCGATGGCTGAGCTGCCCGGTCGACTGCAAGCCACCTTTGTCCCTGCGGAGGACGCGATCGCCTGGTGGGGTGTGGCCGCGCTGGACGAAACCGTACGTGAGCACGGGCTGCCGGAGGGCCGCCCCGGCGTCTGTCGCCTGGCGGTGGCCGACCGTGACGGGGTGGGCCCGGCGAGCGTGCCGGTACGGTTCGCCGACCTGGACGAGGCCCGGCAGGGGCTGCTCAGGCTCGACACTCGTGCGGGGGTCGGCGCTTCCGTGCGAGCGTGGCGCGAGGCCGTGCGGCTGCTCGACGGCGACGACGACGCGTTCGAGCGGTTGGGCCTTCGGATGCCGCCGGCCGCCCACGCGGTGCTCAACGCCGAGGGCACCGCCATCGTCGCGGCGCCCGCGCTGCTGGCGCAGTTCCGCCAGGCGGTGGCCACCCAGGTCGCGCTGAGCGGTACGAGCATCACCGCGAAACTGCGGCCCTATCAGGTGCACGGCGTGGCTTGGCTCAGCGCGCGGCCCGGTATCGGAGACGGCGGGATCCTGGCCGACGAGATGGGCCTCGGCAAGACGCTGCAGGCGATCTGCATGCTGGCTACCCGCCGGTCGGACCGACCGCACCTGGTGGTCTGTCCGACCTCGCTGATCAACAACTGGCGGCGGGAGTTGGCGCGGTTCGCGCCTGCTGTCCCGGTGATCAGCTACCACGGCGGGAACCGGACGCTGCCGGACTCCTACCCGCCCGGCGCCGTCGTCGTCACGAGCTACCCGGTGCTGCGCAGGGACGAGCCGCTGACCACGGCGGTCTGGGACGTCGTGATCCTGGACGAGGCACAGCAGATCAAAAATCCGGAAGCACTGGCCAGCAGGGCCGCCGCACGGCTGTCCGCGACCGTCCGGATCGCGATGACCGGCACACCTGTGGAGAACCGGCTCGAAGAGTTCTGGTCTATCCTCAACGTGACCAACCCCGGCCTGTTGGGCACCCGCAGCCGGTTCCGGCAGCGGTTCGTCGGGCCGATCGAACAACGCCACTCCGCGACCGCCGCGGCCGCGCTCAACCGGTTGGTCAAACCGCACCTGCTGCGCCGCACCAAGGCCGAGGTCGCCGCCGACCTGCCGCCGAAGCAGTACTCGACGATCGTCTGCACGATGAGCAACGAGCAGGCCCGGCTCTACCGGGAAGCCGTCGACAATGCCTTCGCCGAAGGTCTCGGCGCCGGCATCGAGCGCAGCGGGCGGGTGCTCGCACTGCTCACCGCACTCAAGCAGATCTGCAACCACCCCGCTCAGTACCTGCACGAGCACACCGCTGGGACCGGTCGATCCGGGAAGTTCGATCGGGCCACCGAGATGCTGGCCGAGATCGTCGAGCAGAACGACCGGGTGCTCGTGTTCACCCAGTACCGGGCGATGGGCGAGCTGCTGTCGAAGCACCTCGGTACGATGCTCGACATCGGCCCGGTTCCGTTCCTGCACGGTGGACTGTCGGCCGAGCGTCGCGACCGGCTCGTCCATGCGTTCCAGGAGGACGACCACGCGCCGCCGATACTGCTGTTGAGCCTGCGGGCCGCCGGCTTCGGGCTCAACCTGACCCGCGCCTCCCATGTCATGCACTATGACCGCTGGTGGAACCCGGCGGTGGAGGAGCAGGCCACCGACAGGGCACACCGGATCGGTCAGCTGCGGAGGCTCAACGTCCACACGCTCGTCACCGGCGGCACGATCGAGGATTACATCGCGCAGATGCACGAGAACAAGCGGGGCGTCGCCGAGATCGTCTCCGGGGACACGCACGCCGCGCTGGCCAGGCTCTCCGACGATGATCTCCACGCGGTGCTGGACCTCGATCAGGGAGCCTTCGCTTGATGCAGGCCGAGTTCGGAGCCACGCCGTGGGGCCGGGTCTGGGTCCGGACGATCGAGTCGACATCGGCCGGCGGGCCCAACATGCTGCTGCCCAAGGCACGGACCCTTGCGCGGAACAGCACAAGCATCGTGGCGGCCGGCACCGGCCGCGTCGAAGCCGACGTCACCATGTCCGGCGAGGTTTGCCGGGTCAAGATCGACCTGCCGATCTGGCCGGACGGGACGCAGGCCGAGGTGGGGCGTCTGGTGGCCAAGGCCGTGGCCGAGCATCGTGGATTGGTCGCCGGCGACCTGCCGGACACACTCGAGGCGGACTTCAGACACCACGCGATCAGCGTCGCCCCCCACATTCAAGAGCTGCACAGCGGCTGCACCTGCCGGTCCCGCAAGCGACCGTGCGTGCATGTCTTCGCCACGATCTACGCGCTGGTCCAACTCGTCGACGAGCGTCCGGCTCTGGCGGTCGAGTTGCGATCTGCCGCGGCGACGGCCATCGCCACCACTGATCCGGACTGGGTCGCGCTGTCCGAGTTCGATCCGGCCGCGTTCTACGGAGACTGACCGCCGCAGCGCACACGACCACGGCAGTCAGGGCTTTAGGACGTGTTTAGCGGGCCGCGATCCACTGGCGCAAACTGGATTTCGGGAGGTCTTCGATGCGGGTCCTGTTTGCCTCGTTCACTCAGCGGACGCACCTCTATCCGATGATTCCGTTGGCGTGGGCGTTCCGGGCCGCCGGGCACGAAGTACGCGTCGCGGCGCAGCCCGGGCTCACCGGGGCGATCGTCGGCGCCGGACTGAGCGCGGTCGAGGTCGCCGCCGGCTACGACCCCCTGGCCGAGCTGCTCAAGGTGCGGGACGAGCCCGGCCGCCGGCCCGGTGACATCGGAAGCCTGTCGGCCGGCCTCGCCGACCTGCCGCCCGAGGAGGTGCGCCGGCAGCGGGACGCCCGGTTCGCCCCGCTGGTCAGGCTCGCCGAACTGATGGCCGCGGACCTGTTCCCGTTCGCCGAGCGGTGGTCGCCGCAGCTCGTGGTCACCGACCCACTGGCGTTCGCCGCACCCCTGATCTCCGCCACCCTCGGGATTCCGCTCGTCCGGCACATCTGGGGTCCGGACGTGACCGGCGGCCACCCGTTGCAGGGCCGCGCCACGCCCGGCGACGTCCACAGGCAGTGGCCGACGGGACTGGTGGACCTCTTCGACCGGTACGACGTCGAGGTGCGCGACGACTATCCGATGCACACCGTCGACCCGTGGCCGACCAGCCTGCAACTGCCCGGCGTGCCCAACCGGCTGGCCGAGCGCGCCGTGCCGTACAACGGCAGTGCCGCGGGCGCCGTGCCCGGTTGGATCCTCGAGGATCCCGGGCGTCCTCGCGTCTGTGTCACCTGGGGCACGACGGCGGCCATGCTCGCCGGCGGCAACACCCTGCTGCCCGGGGTCGTCGCGGCGCTCGGCGAGCTCGACGTCGAGGCCGTGGTGGCGGCCGGGCGCGCCGACCTCGACCGGATCGGGGACGTTCCGGACAATGTCCGGATCACCGAGAACCTTCCGCTCAGCCTGCTGTTGCCGAGCTGCGCCGCCATCGTCAACCAGTCCGGCCCGGGCACGGTCCTCACCGCGGCCGCCTACGGGGTACCGCAGGTGCTCATGCCGGCGACTGCCGACACGCCACTGATTGCCGCGAACTTCGGTACCACCGGTGCCGGTGTCGTGCTGGACCCCGGCCAGGCCGACGCCGACGCCATCAGATCGGCGGTGACGGCGGCGCTCACCGACGCGTCGATCCGAATCGCGGCGCGGAAGGTGCAGGACGAGATCGCCGCCACCCCGACGCCGGCCGACCTGGTGCACACGCTGGAACGTCTGGCCTGAACGGTCCGGAGCTACCCCGTCCCGAGACGCTGGTAAGCCTGCCACATCTCGCGCAGCGACACGGCGAGCGGGATCTGGGGCGCCCATCCGAACAGCTCGTGCGCCAGCCGGATGTCCGCCCTGGTCCAGTCTGCCCCCAGGCTCGACACGGCACCGGCCTGGAGCTCGATGATCGACGCGGGAAAGCCGGCGCTTGTCACGAAGAGCGTCACCAGGTCATGCAACGGCACCGCGACCCCACTGCCGATGTTGACCGGACCGCCCACGCCCGGCCGTTCGGCGGCCAGCCGTACCGCCACGGCCAGGTCGCGCACGTCGACGAAGTCCCGGCTGACCGGGACGATGGTGATCGGCATCCGCCCGGTCCGGGAGGTCTCGTCCAGCATGCGCAACAGCTTGCCCGGCAGCGTCTCCGGCGACGGGTGCGGGCCGCAGACGTTCACCGACCGCAGCACCACACCATCGACCACGCCGTCGGCCGTGGCCGCCAGCACCGCGGCCGACCCGGCCAGTTTGGTGCGGGCGTAGACCGAGGTCGGCCGCGGGACGAACGACTCATCGATCGCGGTGCCGGACGGCGCCGGGCCGTACTCGTGAATGGTGCCGACGTGGACCAGCCGGGGCCGGCGCGGCGCCGTGCGCATCGCGGCCAGCAGGTTCGTCACCATCCCCACGTTGGCGCGGGTCATCTCCGCCTCGGTGCGATCCCAGCCGTCCGTGGCGTTCGCCGCGTCGGTCGCGTTGACGACGACGTCGACGTCCGACTCTCGCAGCAGCGCGCCGATCCGCTCCGGCGTCGCCGCGGCGAGGTCGAGGGGAAGGAAGTAGCCGGGTGCCACCCCGCCGGCCGGACTCCGGGCCACCACCACCACGCGGTACCCACTCCGGAGGAACTCCGCACAGACGTGTCTGCCCACCGAACCAGTGCCGCCCAGCACGACGACCCGACGGCTCCCACCTTCGGCCTGCCCCATCGACGTCTCCCCCGAGGTGCACGAAATGGGATCAAGGGTAGATGCGGCAATGGACCGCGTCTACCGTCCCGCCCGCGAGCGACCTTGTACCGAGGATCGAGTCAGTCCGGCTACGTTCGGCTGATCCTATGTGGCGCAGTTCGAGAGTTTGGCAGGCAGTGTGGGATCTCCCAGCAGGCTGATATTCGACCAACGAGGCTCACGCGGGGTTTGGAGGTTGGACGTTGAGGTACGAGATTCTCGGGCCGTTGCGCATCACGGTCGGCGGTGAGTCACCGCCGGTCGGCACGCACAAGATGGAGGCACTGCTGCGCACGCTGCTGATCCGCAACGGTCAGGTCGTATCGCTCGACCAACTCATGCAGGAGCTGTGGGACAAGACGCCGCCCACCCGCGCGGTCGCGTCGCTGCACGTCTACGTCTCGCAACTGCGCAAGGCCCTCAACAAGTACTCCGGCAATGCCGACGTCATCACCACCCGGGCCCCCGGCTACATGCTCGAGCTCGGCCGCGACGAACTCGACGTGGACCTGTTCCTCGCCCTGCGGGAAAAGGGCCGGATGCAGATGGGCATGAGCCACAACGCCGCCGCGGCCCGGACACTGTCCGAGGCGATCGGTGTCTGGCGCGAGCCCGTGCAGGCCGCCTCCCACGAGGGGCCGATCGTCAGGGAGTTCGCCAACTGGGTCGAAGAGCTCAGGGTCGACTGCATGGAGCTGCTCGCCCATGCGCTGCTCGCCTCCGACCAGGCGGGCGAGGCGATCCGCATCCTCTACCCCCTCATTACCGAATACCCGCTGCGGGAAAACCCCTACGCATTCCTCATGGAGGCGCTCAGCCTGGCCGGGCGCCGCGCCGAGGCCCTGAAGGTGTACCGCACGGCCCACAAGCGGATACGCGAAGAGCTGGGGCTGGATCCGTGCCGGCTCCTCCGGGAGGCGCACGAGTACATCCTGGACGATCGGCTCGACGAGCTCAGTGTCCGGCGTTCCCGCCGCGAAGGTGACATCCGAGTCCGCGCCAGCTGACCTGCAAGCCGACGATCGGAGGACGCCGATGACAACCGGGCTCCACGTACCGGTGACGGCCGAGGGCCACGCCCTGGTCGACCGGCTCACCGCATACCTGCCACAGATCCGCTCGACGGCCGCCGCGCACGACCGGGCCGGCACATTCCCCACCGCCACGTTCGACGTATTCCGCAAGGACGGCCTGATGGGCGCGACCGTCCCCGTCGAGCTGGGCGGGATCGGCGTGGAACGGCTCTACGACGTGGCGGCCGCGCTCGTGCACGTCGCGGGCGCCGACGCGTCGACCGCGCTCGCACTGCACATGCAGTTCAGCCGCGGCATCACGCTCACCTACGAGTGGCGGCACGGCGACGCCCGGGCCCGGGCGCTGGCCGAGCGGCTGATGCGGCAGATGGTCGCCGGCGAGGCGGTCATCTGCTCGGGTATCAAGGACCAGCCGTCGACGGTGACGAAGTTGCGACCTGACGGGTCCGGCGGCTGGGTGCTCTCCGGCGGCAAAACGCTTGTGAGCATGGGGCCGATCGGCACCCACTTCGTCATCAACGCGCACACCGACGTGCCGGGCGAGCCGCCGCGCCTCGTCGTGCCGATCGTCACCCGCGACAATCCCGGCCTCACCGTGCTGGACAACTGGGACGGCCTCGGGATGCGCGCCTCCGGCACGGTGGACATCGTCTTCAACGATTGTCCGATCCCGCAGGAGGAGGTGCTGATTCGTGACCTCGTCGGCGCGCGCAACGACGCGGCACTCGCCGGCCAGACGGTCAGCTCGGTCGCCATGCTCGGCATCTACACAGGCGTGGCGCAGGCCGCGTACGACACGGCGGTGGCGGCGGTCGTCCGACGCTCCGCGGCGCAGGCGGCGGTCCGCAGCCTGATCGCCGCGCTCGACGCCCGCGTCTACGCCCTGCGGGCCACCGCGGGCGCGGCGGTGACCACGGCCGACGAACTCCGTGCCGACAACGACTCCATGGACCCTGCAGAGCGCGGCCGGCGGATGATGCGGGAGTTCCAGTGCGCCAAGCTGGTGGTCAACCAGCTGGCACCGGCGGTCGTGTACGACTGCCTGACGTTGGTCGGCGGTGCGGCGTTCGCGGCGGGCCACCCGTTGGCCCGGTACTACCGCGACGTGCAGGCCGGCTCTTTCATGAACCCGTACACCTACGCCGACGCCGTCGACTTCCTCAGCGCCCAGGTGCTGGGCAACGAACGGGACAACAACTACATGAGTGTCTGGGCGGCAAGGTCCACGTCTACATCACGGTGAGGGGCTATGACGACTCGTGTCTGGGACTACCTACCGGAGTACGAACTGGAGAAGGCCGATCTGCTCACCGCCGTCGAGACGGTGTTCGAGTCCGGCCAGCTGATCCTCGGTGGCAGCGTAGGCGGCTTCGAGGAGGAGTTCGCCGCGTACCACGGTGTAGCGCACTGCGCCGGCGTCGACAACGGCACCAACGCGGTGACACTGGGACTGCAGGCCCTGGGGGTCGGCCCCGGCGACGAGGTGATCACCGTCTCGAACACCGCCGCTCCCACCGTGGTCGCCATCGACAACGCCGGCGCCACACCGGTCTTCGTCGATGTGCGCCAGGAGGACTTCCTGATGGACACCGACCAGGTCGTGGCGGCCATCACGCCGCGCACCAGGGCGCTCGTGCCGGTGCACCTGTTCGGGCAGTGCGTCGACATGGCGCCGCTGGAGCGCCTGGCCGCCGAGCACGGCCTGGTCATCCTCGAGGACTGCGCGCAGGCGCACGGCGCACGCCACCACGGCCGGCTGGCCGGATCGATGGGCAACGCCGCCGCGTTCTCCTTCTACCCCACCAAGGTGCTCGGTGCGTACGGCGACGGCGGCGCGGTGCTCACCGACGACGCCGAGGTCGACCGGAGCCTGCGTCAGCTGCGCTACTACGGCATGGACAAGGTCTACTACGTCGTGCGCACGCCGGGGCACAACAGCCGCCTCGACGCGCTGCAAGCCGAGATCCTGCGCACCAAGCTGCGTCGGCTCGACACGTACATCGCGGGCCGGCAGGCGGCGGCGCGCCGGTACGCGGAAGGGCTCGGCGACCTGACCGGACCCGGCGGCCTGACACTGCCGGCCGTCGCGGACGGCAACGAACACGTCTACTACGTGTACGTCGTGCGCCATCCCCAGCGAGACCAGATCATGGAGCGGCTCGCCCAGCGGTACGACATCCAGCTCAACATCAGCTATCCCTGGCCGGTGCACACGATGAGCGGCTTCGCCAAGCTCGGTTACGCGGCCGGCTCGCTGCCGGTGACCGAGCGCCTCGCCACCGAGATCTTCTCGCTGCCGATGTATCCCTCGCTGCCCGGCGACGTTCAGGACAAGGTGATCGGCGCTCTGCGCGAAGTAATGGCGGACCTGTGAAACCACAAAGGAGCTCTGGCATGACCGGACCGGCCAACGCGACCGTCAGCTGCCGCATCTGTGGCGGCGTGGTGGACGAATTCCTCGACCTGGGCCGCCAGCCGCTGTCGGACCGGTTCCTCACCGCGGACGACCTGGCGGGCGAATTCTTCTACCGACTCGCCGTGGGGCAGTGTCACGGCTGCTCGATGGTGCAGCTGACCGAGGAGGTACCGCGGGAGCTGATGTTCCACGAGGCGTACCCGTACCACTCCTCGGGGTCGTCGGTGATGCGCGAGCACTTCGCGCGGATCGCCCGCAGGTTCCTGGACAGCGAGCTGACCGGCCCCGACCCGTTCGTCGTCGAGATCGGCTGCAACGACGGCATCATGCTCAAGAGCATGCAGGAGGCCGGCATCCGGCACCTGGGTTTCGAACCGTCGAGCGGCGTCGCCGAAGTCGCCCGCGCGCAGGGCATCCGCGTGCGCACCGACTTCTTCGAAGCCTCGACCGCCACGGCGGTCCGCGAGGCGGAGGGCCAGGCAGACGTCATCTACGCGGCCAACACCATGTGCCACATCCCGTACCTGGAGTCGGTCTTTCGCGGCGTCGACGCCCTGCTCACCGAACGCGGCGTGTTCGTCTTCGAAGACCCCTACCTTGGCGACATCGTCGCCAAGACGTCGTTCGACCAGATCTACGACGAGCACTTCTACCTCTTCTCGGCGGGATCGGTCCGGGCGGCGGCCGAACGGTTCGGCTTCGAACTGGTCGACGTCGAGCGGCTGGCCGTCCACGGCGGCGAGGTCCGCTACTTCCTCGCCCGCCGTGGCGCCCGCACCCCTACGCCGGCGGTCGCCCGGCTGCTCGCCGAGGAGAGCGCGCAGCAGTTGACCGACATCGCGACGCTGCGGTCCTTCGCCGTCGGCGTCGAACGGGTCCGCGCCGACCTGACCGCGCTGCTGCACCGGCTGCGCGCCGAAGGGCGGCGGGTCGTCGGCTACGGCGCCACCGCGAAGAGCGCCACCGTGACGAACTTCTGCGGCATCGGCCCCGAGCTGGTCGCCTACGTGTGCGACACCACGCCGGGCAAGCAGCACCACCTGACGCCGGGCCGGCACATCCCGGTCCGTCCGGCGGCCGACTTCGCCGACCCGTACCCGGACTACGCCCTGCTCTTCGCCTGGAACCACGCCGAAGAAATCATGGCTAAGGAGCAGGAGTTCCAGGCGGCCGGCGGCAAGTGGATCCTCTACGTGCCCGAGGTCCACATCGTCTGACCGGCGGAGCTCGACACGAGGACACAGAAGCGCCGCGCCCCTTCCGGGACGCGGCGCTTCGGGTGTGGGTCAGGTGCGGGCCTGAACGGCCTTGATCACTTCCTCGGCGATCAGGTCGACCTCGTCGTCGCGCAGGGACTGGTGGGCGGGGAGCAGCAGGGCGGTGTCCGAGACGGCCTCGGTCCTGGGCAGTACGGCGTCCGTCGCGCCGTAGTGCGGTACACGGTGCAGCGGATAGTAGCGCCACGACGTGTAGATGCCCCGGCCCAGCAGGTCTTCGCTCACGCCGTCGCGGATGGCGAGGCTCTCGAAGCGCAGCCAGTAGAAGTAGTGGGTGGACCGATGCCCGGCCGGCAGTGGCGGCGGGGTCCGGATCCCCGGCACACCGGCGAACGCACGGTCGTACCGCCGGCCGATCGCGGCCCGCCGCTCGACGAACCTGGTGAGCTTGCCCAGCTGCACCGTGCCGATCGCCGCCGTGATGTCGTTGCCGATGAGGCGGCGCCCGACGTCCTCAATGTCGAAGCTCCACCACAGGTGCGGCGACTTCACGGCCGTGGTGAACGAGCTGCGGTCCTCAAGGCCGTGGTAGGCCAGCCGCCGCGCCCGGCGGGCCACCTCCGGGTCCCGGACGTACAGCATGCCGCCGTCGCCGGTGGTGATGACCTTGCGGGAGTCGAAGCTCCAGACGCCGAGGTCGCCGAACGTGCCGCACATCCGACCGTCCACACTTGACGCTATGGAGACGGCGGCGTCCTCGACCAGCGCGATGCCCCGCTCGGCGCAGAGGGCGGCGATCTTCTCCAGGTCGCCGGGGTACCCGCCGTAGTGCAGGATCATCACCGCCCTGGTGCGCGGCGTCAGCACGTCGATGATGTCCTGGACCGACGGGTTGAGGTGCGACTCGTCGAGGTCGCAGAACACGGGACGGGCGCCGGCCGCCACCACGCAGTTGGCGTTCGCGATAAAACCGTTCGACGGTAGGACCACCTCGTCGCCCGGCCCAATACCGAGCAGTTCGGCGGCGAGAAATAGGGCCGACGTCGCCGAATTGAGAAACAGCACGCGATCGGCCGGCACGCCGAGAAACTCGGCGAACAGCTCCTCGAACTCCTGTGTTCGCGGGCCGTATCCGAGCCAATTGGTGTCGAACACCGCGCCGACGGCGGCGAGTTCCTCCGCGCCGATACTGGGCTGCGTCACGTTGATCACAGGCGTCCCCCGGTCTCACTCATGATGCAGAGAACCCGCATGTGACCAACATACAGTTCGTTACTAAAGCACGGCTAAAATGTTGACGTTCGCCAAACTGCACGAACGACAGGAGCCCCGAAGCCGGAGCGGCATCTCCCAGGACGCCCGCACGCTGCATTCACGCCGATTATCGTGTGTCCACTGTCGACGGTCGCGGGCGGCCGGACGGTCGTAGACGCGCCCTGGTAACAGGTGTACGGGCAATCGGCCGGTGTGAATAGGTTAACTCGGGAGTCTGCACTGGCGAGCATCTATGGTACGATTTTTCTCGCGCGCATCGACGGGGGCCCGGGCGGCACAGCTTCCCGTTACGTCTCACGGGAGGCTGGAGATGCATTTATTAAATCCAGAAGCAGCACCTTTCATAGGAATCCTGGGACCACTTTCTGTCTATTCCTCAAAGTGTCGGACACCAAGTGCTCGGAAGCCGCGAAATGTTCTGGCAATGCTTCTTGCGCACGCTGACCAAATACTTCCCGTCCCCGTTCTCGTATCCGAATTGTGGGATAACGATCCTCCGGCCAGCAGCCTGACGACGTTGCAGACCTACATTCTCAACCTACGGAAGATGTTCGTCGAGGCCACCGGTCAGTCCGCTGCGGAGGTCAGTCGGAATGTTCTGGTGACAAAGGGCGGCGGCTACGTGTTTCAAAGCGACGGAGCCGTCCTCGATGTCCGGGAATACCATCGACTGAGGTCGGCCGGATGCGCGTCACTCGACGTCAGAGACGACCTGAAGGGCATCGCGCAGCTCAGCGAGGCACTGCAACTGTGGCGCGGCCCAGCCCTGATCGACGTGCCGCTGGGGCGCGTGCTCGAGTCGAAGCGCCATGAGCTGGTGGAGTCCAGACTCACAACGATCGAGTACCTGGTGGGCGCCAAGCTCCGGCAGGGCATGTACCTGGAGGTGCTCAGCACGCTGGCCGCGCTCACCGTGGAGAATCCGCTGCACGAGGGCCTGCAGGCAAAGTACATGCGGGCGTTGTACCTCAGCGGCAGGCGCGCACAGGCGCTGGAGGTCTTCCACCGGCTGCGCCGGAACCTGATCGACGAGCTCGGGCTGGAGCCGATGCCGCAGGTGCAGCGGGTCCACCATGCCATCCTGAACGACGAGATCGACTTCGACGACGATCTGCAGCTCGCCCGTCCATCCGGGTGAGCCCGTTCGAGACGCATCCGAGCGCCACGCGACTGTGCCGGCCGACGGTGGACGCATGGTTACGTCGACCGACAGCGAACTCGGCCGGGCCCTGCTGACCGAGCGCAGTCTGCAATGGCTCTACGGACACCGCGGCGACCCCTACGCCCGGCTGCTACGGGACGAGGAGGACGACCGCAGCGAGCTGATCGAGCAGCTCCGGCGGCGGGGCCCGATCTACCGAAGCCGGACCGGGGCCTGGGTCGTCGGGAGTCACCGCCTCGCTGCCGAGGTGCTCACGGACTCCCGGTTGACAGCCCGGACTCCGGCGGACTATCCGGAAGGGCACGTGCTGCGGCAGTGCGCCGCCGTCGGCGGGCCGTCTGTCGAGGCGCTCGGCGATGTCCGAGGGCGGGTCGAGCTCGACCCGCCCCCCTCGGACATCGTCGAGCGCCTCGGTTTGGCGGCCGTCGACCAGCTCGGTGCCACGTTCGATCTCGCGGCCGATCTCCTACGCCCGACCATGGTCGCGCTGGTCGCCGAGATGTTCGCGATCCCGGCCGAGCGGCGCGAGTCGCTGGGACGGTGGTGCGGGTCGGCGGCGATCGCGCTGGACGCGACGCTGTGCCCACCGCGGCTGGCTCCCGCCCTGGCCATGATCACGGCGGTACGCGACCTGCGATCGACGCTCGCGCAGCACACCGATGCGGATGACGATCGGATCGCCGCAGGGATGGTCGCCTTCGTGTTCGGTGTGGAGGTGGCGACCAACCTGCTGGTGAACGCCACGCTGCCCCTGCTCGACCACCCCGATCGGTGGCGGCGGCTCGGTGCGGACCCGCAACAGGCCGAGAACGCCATCGCGGAGGCGGCGGTGCTCGATTCCCCGGTGCGACTGCACGGCCTGGTTGTCCGGGAGGACGTCGAGCTCGCCGGCGTCCAGATCGGCGCGGACAGTGACGTAGTCGTGTCCGTGGAAGCAGGGCAGCGCGACGCTGCCG
Source organism: Micromonospora sp. DT53 (assembly GCF_049841535.1). NCBI lineage: Bacteria > Bacillati > Actinomycetota > Actinomycetes > Micromonosporales > Micromonosporaceae > Micromonospora > Micromonospora sp. DT53. The sequence continues at coordinate 1,238,483 of NZ_JBNCKM010000001.1, read as the reverse complement.
GGCAGCCGGACCCCCTGGCATCCTCCCGCGCGACGGAGCTCTGCCTCGCCGGTCCATACCTGGGGCCGGTCGCATCCCTGGTGCGAACTTCGGCGGTCGCGCTCCTGCGGACCCTGGCGACCGCGCTGCCCGAGCTGCACCGAACCGGGCCCGTGGTGCGCCGGCTGCGCGCCCCGGTCACGCGCGCTGTCGTGCGCTTCCCCGTCGCCGCCCGGCGCCCGTAGATCTAACCGACCACTTTCCGGAAAGGGCCTTTCACGATGCGGGTATTGATGACGTCCGTGGCGGTCGAGGCGCACTTCAACGGGATGGTGCCGCTGGCCTGGGCGCTGCGCGCGGCCGGGCACGAGGTCCACTTCGCCAGCCACCCCGCCCTCACCGAGCCGATCGCCGCGGCCGGGTTGACCGCGGTACCGGTTGGCACCGACCACACCCACCATCAACTCGTACGGGAACTCGGGGCGGAGCTGACCGGCTTCTACCGCGACATCGACTTCACCGGCGAGCGCGGCGGTGGTCTGCAGGACCTGCAGGCGGCGAACCTGCTCCTCACCTCGACGTTCTACGCCCAGGCCAACAACGACTCGATGGTCGACGCACTGGTCGACTACGCCCGGTTCTGGAAGCCAGACCTGGTGCTCTGGGAGCCGTTCACCTTCGCCGGCGCGATCGCGGCCCGGGTCGTCGGGGCCGCGCACGCCCGCCTGCTCTGGGGACCGGACCTCTTTCTCCGCACCCGCCAGCATTTCCTCCGCGAGCTCGCGCTGCTCCCTCCGGAACGGCGCGACGACGCGCTGGAGGACTGGCTGACCTGGACGCTGGACCGGTTCGGCCGCCCGTTCGACGAGGAGGTGGTGACCGGTCAATGGAACATCGACCAGATGCCGGCCGCCGTCAGGCTCTCCCTGGGGCAGCGAACCGTGCCGATGCGGTACGTGCCGTACAACGGCCGGTCGGTCGTGCCGGAATGGCTGCGCGATCCGCCCCGCCGCCCGCGGGTCTGCCTCACCCTGGGCATCACCGTCCGGGACAAGGCATACCCGCACCTGGTCTCGCTCGACGAGTTCTTCGCCGCGGTCGCCGATCTGGATGTCGAGATCGTCGCGACGCTGGACGCCGGCCAACTGGCGGAGGTGTCCGCCATCCCCGAGAACACCCGGGTCACCGAGTACGTGCCACTGCACGCCCTGCTGCCCACGTGCGCCGCCGTGGTCCATCACGGCGGGGCGGGCACGTGGTCGACCGCGGCGATGTGCGGAGTGCCCCAGCTGGTCATCGCCGGCATGTGGGACAACGTGTACCGGGCGCAGCGGCTGGCCCAGCTCGGCGCCGGCCTCTTCCTGCCGCCGCACGAGTTCACCGCGGCGGGCATGCGTGACGGGCTCGAGCAGTTGCTGACGAAGCCGTCCTTCGCGGAGGACGCGGCGAAGCTGCACGACGCGTTCCTGGCCGAGCCGAGCCCGACCGACGTCGTACCGGAACTGGTCGCGATGACCGGTCGGCACCGCAGCGCGTCGGCCTAGGTGTACCGCCCAGGCAGGTTGGTTGAGGTCGTGTGACGACACGGCGTAGATGCCCGCCTCGACCGTGCACGCGGTCCTGACCCGCTGCCGGCTCAGCCGGCTGTCACACCTCGGTCGGACCAGACAGCAGCACGCCGCGATCGGACACGGCGTGCTGCTGTCTGGCCGGGATCGCTAAAGAACGCGCCGGCCGATCAGGTGGAACATCCGGGCGGCGTGCGGGTACGGCATCCGGTTGCTCAGCGCGATTTCCAGCTCCTCCAGCTTGCCGAAGAAGACCGGGTCGCTCTTGATGTCGTTGTCGGCGATCAGGTGGCAGGCCGCCATGACCCCGTGATGGCCGACGACGTCGACGTCGACGTCGCGGAGGTGATTGCTGATCTCCTCCGCGGTCAGCACGGGGATGTCCTTGCCGTACACCCGATTGGGCTTGACCTTCGCGTCCACGGCGGCGAGGGCGGTGTCGAGGTCCAGCTCGCGGATGGCTGCCTCCAGCGGCACCGCGTAGGCGTTCGGGCCTACCACCGAGATGAGACCGCCCGGCTTGAGACGGCTCACGACTGCCCGCACCACCGTGGCGCGGTCCGGCACGTACTGCAGGAGGTTGTGGCACAGCACCAGATCGAAGTCCTGGTCTGGGAACATGGCCGGCACGTCGTGCGCGTCGCCCTCGCGGACCTCGATCCGCTCGGCGACGCCGAGCTCCGCCGCGAGCTCCTTCGCCCCGGTGAGCGACACCGGGGCCACGTCCACCACCGTGACGTGGTGGCCGCGCCCAGCGAGACGTACGGCGTCCTTACCGTTGCCGCCCGCGACGTCGAGCACGCGCAGGGGACGGTCGTCGAGATGGCGGGCCAGGTTGGCGGCGACGATCGCGTACCGCAACCGTCCCCACGGCGTCTCCTGCCACATCTGAAAATTCGTCAGGCGCTTGTCGAACAGGGCATTGTTGATCATCCGATCTCCTTCCGCGCGGCGGCGTCACAGCAATGACTGTGGGGCGGCCGGCTAAAGCCCGGTTAAAGGCGCGGACACACGCTCCCGCGGTGCAGGGCTGGTTCGAGCCCGGTTCGAGCCGGTCCGTACTCCCCGCCCCTACCGTCGCACTAGGCCGCATACGGACCGAGGAGGAGCGATGGCGCTGTTCGCTGTGCTGGTGACGCAGGCACCCGCCCCGGGCGAGGCGAAGGAGTTCAGGGAACGGCTGCACGAAGGGTTCGCCTACACCAGGGCCCTGGTGGCCAAGGGCGTGATCCGGCACAGCTGGATCCGGGTCGGCGCTGCGGGCGGGCTGAACATCTACGACGTCGGGTCGCACGAGGAGCTGCTCGCCCGCCTGTACGACAACCCGGTCAGCCCACATCTGCGGTTCGAGGTGATTCCCCTGGCCGAGCCGGGGAGCTTCGATCCAGCGGCCCAACTGGCCAAGTGGGCCCGGGAAGCTGATCCGACCGAACCGGCTGGTCGATGACGTGCCCGGCCGGTCGCCATTGAACCAGGATCACGAGCTGATGGAACGGCTGGTCCTCGCCGGCACGGCACCGGAGGCCGAGTTCTCGGCGCTGGTCAAGGAGGCCGGCCTCGACGCGGTGGTCCGCATCCTCCTCGACGAGGTGCTGTTCCGCTGTGACGAGCCGGTCAACCGGACGCCGGTACACATCGCACTGGACCTGACACACGAGGGCGCGCACCGACGGATGGTCTTCCGTCTCGTCCGGGACGAACCGATCAGTGTCGTGGACGACGAGTCGGTGCCGGTCCAGCGCGAACTGCGGATGGCCGCCGTCGATCTGGTGCGGCGCCTGTTCGGGCCGATGGGGCCGCCCAAGGTCGGGGACTTCCACGACACCTTCCTGCCGGCCCGCCCGGACGACCTACGGGATCTGACGGAGCTCGTCCTGGCGACGAACCAGGCCTCCGGCACGCTCCTGTCCGGGTGTACGACACCGCACCTCGATCTGGGCAGGCTCTCGCTGGCGTACGGGTCGGACAAGTGGGCGAGCTTCCACTGGTACACGGCGCACTACGAGGAGCAGTTCGCCCGGTACCGCGACCTGCCGGTGCGGGTCCTGGAGATCGGCATCGGAGGGTTCGACGGGGAGCTCGGCGGCGGGTCGCTGCAGATGTGGAAGCGGTACTTCCACCGCGGCCTGATCTACGGGCTCGACCTGTTCGACAAGTCCGCCCTGAACCGGCCCCGCCTCACCGCGCTCATCGGCGACCAGGCCGACGCCGGCGCGTTGCGGGCCATCGCCGAGCGGTACGGCCCGTTCGACATCGTCATCGACGACGGCAGCCATGACAACGCCCACGTCCGGATCTCGTTCGAGACCTTGTTCCCGTACGTCCGCAGCGGTGGCGTCTACGTCATCGAGGACATGCAGACCGCCTACATCCCCAGGTTCGGGGGCAGCGCCGGATCCGTCGCCGGGCCGGACACGTCGATCGGGCTGCTGAAGGGGCTCCTGGACGACATCCACTACCAGGAACAGGGGCCCGCTCGCGGGACGCGGCCGACCCTCACCCAGGAACAGGTGGTCAGCGTCCGCGTGTGCCGAAACATCGCGTTCATCGAGAAGGGCGCGAACGACGACATCGGCTTCCCGGCCTGGATGGACGACGAGGCCTGGGCGGCTCTCGGGGCGATCCCACCGGCCCCGGACGAGCATCTGGACCAGCAGAAGGGAGAACCACGTGAATCCCACTGAGGCCGTCGCGACCACGGCGGGTGCGCTGCTGTCGACGAGCGAGCTGCTCGCGGACCTACGCCACTACCTCCGACCGGATCCGCCGGCGCTCAGCATGCCGCCGCGGATGTTCACCTCGCCCGAGATCTACGAGCTCGAGCGTGAGCGAATCTTCGGCCGGTCGTGGGTACTCGTCGGGCACGTGAGCCAGCTCGCCGGGGCCGGTGACTACATTGCCCTGGACATCGCCGGCGAACCGGTGGTGGTCACCCGAGACGAACGGGGACGGCTGCACGCGCTCTCGCCGGTCTGCCGGCACCGGATGATGCCGCTGGTCGAGCCCGGCAGTGGCAACACCAGGGATTTCACCTGCTCCTACCACCTGTGGCGGTACGGCCTCGACGGCTCGCTGGTCGCCGCCACGCACATGCGCGACAACACCGACTTCGACCCGTCCGGGTGCCGGCTTCCCACGTTCGCCGTACACCAGTGGCAGGGGCTGGTCTTCGTCAATCTCGACGCCGGCGCCCCCTCATTCGCCGACGACCTCGCCGTCGTGGATGCCGAGATGGCCAACTACCACCTCGATGCGATGGTGCAGGTCAGCACCTGGACCGAGGAGTGGCACTGCAACTGGAAGATCGCGGTGGAGAACAGCCACGAGAACTACCACGCCCTCGGATTCCACCCGCAGACCGTCAAGCCGCTGATGACCGGCGGCATCGACATGAATGTGCACCTCGACTCACCGCTGGTCACGCGGTTGATCAGCCCGGCCGGTAATCCGTTCGACGTCCGGTTCCTGCCGCTGACCGAGGCGGAGCGACGGGTCATGTACAGCTTCCGGCTGTTCCCCTGCGCCGCCGTGGCGACCTTCGGCGAAAGCATCGCCTGGCTCAGCCTGATCCCCGTGTCGATCGACCGGACCCAGGTGCGGGGTGGCACGCTGATGCCGGCAGCCGCCGTTGACGGAGCGGATCTGCCGGCCATCCGCGCCGAGATCGAGGCGGTGACCAGTGTGATCAACGGGGAGGACCGACGGGGTCTGGAGGCGGTGCAGCGCACCGTCGGCTCCCGGTACCTCGAACGCGGCCACCTCAGCCCGAAGGAGCCGGGTGTGCTCGCCTTCTACCGCAACCTCGCACTCGCACTGAGCTGATGGCCGCTGGCAGGGCCGTGACGGATACGCACGGCCCTGCCGGATCGCCCGGGAGTTACTCCGGCAGCTCGATCGACAGCCGGTGACGGAAGACGTCGCGCGGATCCCACTGCTGCTTCACCCGCTGCAGCCGCCGGTAGTTGTCCTTGTAGTACAAGGCGTGCCAGGGCGTGCCCGACGCGTTCCACTCGGGATCCGCCAGGTCGGTGTCCGGATAGTTGATGTAGCAGCCGTCGCTGTTGCCGCCGGGGACCGGCACGCCTCCGGTGTCGGCGTAGACCTCGCGGTAGAAGTCGCGGATCCAGGCCACGTGCCGGTCGTCCTGCGCTGCGTCGGTCCAGGTGTTCAGGTAGAACACCTTCAGCACCGAGTCCCGTTGGGCCGACGCGGTGGCATCCGGGGCGACCACGGACGCCTGCCCCCCGTAGGCGGTGAAGATGACGCCGGCCCCCGGATTGCCGTACTCCTCGCCGGTCATCCGGCGATAGATGGTGTCGATCTGGGTCGGGTGGAGGGCCTTGCGCAGATATGCGGCCTTGCACTTGGCCCGTAGCCCCCAGACATCGCCGGTCATTCGCGGCCGCAGCATGGACTGCAGCCAGGGCCGGGTTTGCACGTCGTGGGTGTACGAGGCGGTGACCCCGTCGGTGAGCGCGGCCAGGTATTCGCGCAGGAGGCGCTCGGCGTCCGGATGCGCTGCGTCGACCTGCGTCGTCAACCCGAGCATGCCGGTCTGCCGGCGCATGACCGTAAAGATGCTGAACAGGCTGGTGTACGGCGAGTCCGGCGCGCTGTGCCGCTCGTGCCAGCGCCCGTGGTTGTGCAGCAGCCGGCGGAACGACTCCGGGGTCAGCTCCGGCCAGGACCAGAAGACCAGGCTGTCCAGCACTTCGGCGGGCGGTGTGGGGAGCAGCCGGGACGGATCCTCACCTTCGGCCCCCGGCGTGCGGAACCAGTAGCGGGTGACGACGCCGAAGTTGCCGCCACCGCCGCCGGTATGTGCCCACCACAGCTCCCGGTGGGGATCGGTGGGCTCGCGGGTGGCCACGACGGCGCGGGCCGTCCCGGACCGGTCCACGACGACCACCTCGACGGCGTACAGGTGGTCCACGGCGCAACCGTGCCGGCGACTCAGCGGCCCGTACCCCCCACCCAGAATGTGACCGCCGAAGCCGACGGTCGCCTCCAGTCCGGCCGGAACGGTTACGCCCCAGCCCTTCAGCAGCGCCCGGTACGCCGCGCCGAGCAGTGCCCCGGGCTCGACGGAGAAGGCGCGACGCCCCGGGTCGTAGCCGACCCGGTGCAGCTCGGACAGGTCAATCAGGACCTGGGTCTGCGCCGAGTCGACGAAGTCCTCCAGGCAGTGCCCGCCGGAGCGCACGGCCACCCGGGCATCCGCGTCGACCGCGGCCTGGACCGCGCGCACCACCTGGGCGGTCGAGCGCGCGATCAGCACCTGGCGGGGATGGCAGCGGAACCGGCCGTTCGCCGCCCCGGTCAGTTCGCGGTACCGGGGATCCTCAGGTGTGACGAGTACGCCCGCGGGCGCCTCGGCGTCGGTGGCCACCGACTCGGCCAACTCCGTCATGTGGTACTCCCTGCGTCGATTGTCGGGGACCGGTCGCCCGGGTCAGGCCGCCACCAGGTCGAGCGGAAGCAGCTTCGTGCCGTTGAAGTCCTTCGGGTCGTGGTAGACGATCGGCTCGTCGGCGGGGATCGAGAAGTCGCGGTACCGGTCGAAGAGGGCGGTGAGTGCGATCCGGACCTCCTGACGGGCCAGCGCCGCGCCGAGGCAGAAGTGGATGCCCGTACCGAAGGCGAGGTGGCGGACCGGGTTGCGGTGGATGTTCAGCACATCCGGGGCCTCGAATTCGCGCCGGTCCCGCATGGTGGCGACCAGGGACACACTGACCAGGGCGCCGGCCGGAATCCGCTGACCACCGAGCTCCACCTCCCTGGTGCTCCGGCGATCGATCCAGACCAGTGGCGACCGGTACCGCATCACCTCATCTATCGCGTTCGGCAGCAGGCTGCGGTCGGCGCGCACCTGCCGGGTCACGTCGGGGTTCTCGTCCAGGCAGAGCACCGCGTTGGTCAGTACCGTGCTGGTGGTGAGGTGGCCGGCGATCAGCAGCAACGCGAGGAAGCCGACGATCTCCTGGTCGTCGAGGCGGCGGCCGTTGGTCTCGGCGCCGAGGAGGTCGCTGATCAGGCCCTCCCGCCCGGTCGTGCGGTACTCGCGGACGTAGGCGAGCAGGTACTGGTTCATCTCCCGAATCGACGGCGCCATCGCGGCCACGCCCTCCTCGCTGAACAGCGCGTCGACGCCGTTGTCCACCAGCAACGCGTCCGCCCATTTACGGAACAGCGCCCGGTCTGCCAGCGGCAGCCCGACGACCTCGGCGATGACGATGACCGGCAGCGGGTGGGCGAAGTCGGCCACCAGGTCGATGCGGTCCTTGCCACACTCACGGACCGCGTCCAGCAGCTCCGCCGCGACCTGCTCGATACGCGGCGCCAGGCTCCGGACGAACCGTGGCGTGAAGCCCTGGCTGACCAGGCCGCGCAGTTCCCGGTGGCGGGGCTCGTCCATGGCCTGGAAGTTGCCCTTCCGGAAGGTCTTCAGCTCCTCGTGGTCCGGGATGAAGGCGCTGAGGTCGTTGGAGAACACCGTGGCGTCGGTCAGCACCCGCATCCCGTCGGCGTAGCGGAGGACCTGCCAGCGCCCGGTCACCGGGTCCAGGCTGACCGGCTCCTCCTGCTGCATCCGTTCGAAGCGGGTGAGCATCTCGCGCATCGGTTCGGAAACGTGCGGGCCGCCCATCGATGAACCCCCAGGTCGGTCTCGGTGGATGTTGTCGGCTTCATCCCAGCGAACTCTCCTCGAGCCAGCCCTCAGCGACACTGGAGCCGTCGCGGGACCCCGACGGGTCCGCCCGGACCGTCACACCGCGCAGGTGGACCGGTCCGAGCAGACCCGCCGGCAGCGTCGGCCGGGCGGCCAGCCGTGCGTACGCCGCGTCGCCCGCCCGGCCCAGCGCGATCAGCCTGTTGCCCAGGGTCGTCGCGACCTCGATCGTGATCTGGTTCGGGCCCTCGCGAAGCCACGGTCGCACGTCCGGGGTGCGGCCGGTGGTGCAGTCAACCGGCACGGTCCGGCCGTTCACCTCGAGTCGTACCGTCCCCGCGACCCGTCCCAGGTCGAGCAGCACGGCGTCGACACCGTCCGCCGACCCGGCCGGCAGCTCGGCATCGGCGCGGTACGTGCCGATGCCGGCGGCGTCGCCGAGCGGCTCGATCGTGCGCCAGTCCGCGAGCGCGCCCAGCCGCAGGCGGTGGCGGACGGTGCCGTCCGGTCGCCAGTCCGCCACGTCGAGGTCCCAGTCGGTCAGTTCCCGCTCCCACCGGGGCACGACCGGGACGGCCGGTGCCGGCGTTTGGACCGGCCGGGCCCTCAGGCCGGCGCCGGTGCCGAGGAAGACGATGGTGCTCTCGCCCCGCCCCAGCCGCAGGGCGACCGACCGCCGGTCGGGTGTCACCGGGCCGGGGAGCGGATGGGACGTGCCGCGCCACGGGTCGAGGATCCGAGCGTCACCGGCGCCGCGCAGGTCGGCGCGCAACCGGGCCTGATCGGCGCCCAGGTTGGTCAGGTGGTAGTAGTCGCCGTCGTCGGCCGCACGGTGCACGCTGACAACGCCGGAGGCGCCGTGCAGCCGGGCATCCGGCTGCACGCCGAGCTCGTCGAGTGCGTCGAGGATGTGTGCCTGGTCGTCGACCCGGCGCACCCGCGGCAAGGTGAGCAGCTCGGCGGCGAGCCGCTCGACCTCCTGGTCACGGCGGTCGGCGTCCCGAAAACCCGTGGCCCGGCACGGCGGAGGCCCGACCACCACGACGGGTAGGCCCTGTCGCGCCAGCCCCCGGATCCGCCGCAGGACTCCCGGCTCCATCGCGGGCTCGTGGTCGATGACCAGCGCCCGGTAGGCGGCCTGATCCGGGGCGAGCCGCCCGCCCCGTACGACCGCATTGTCGTGCTCCAGCAGGCTCGGGGTGAGGAACTCGTACGTGTACCCGGCGTCGGCGAGCCCGGGGACCGTGATTTTGGGCCAGGCAAGGCACCAGTACGCCTGCTTGTAGATCGCCACGTCCACCCGGGGCCGGCCGTGCTGGAGCACGGTGGCCGTCCGCGCCACGTAATCCGCGTACGCGCGCATGTGCCGCCACATCGGCTGCCTGGGCCCCCAGGCGTCGGAGACCTCCGGGGAGCTGTCGTTGGCGAACGGCGCCCAGCCCGGCCACGCGGCCCCCGGCACGCCCTGGTAGGGAACCCCGTGCAGGACCAGCTGATTCACGCCGGCACTGAACGCCCGGTCGACGTGCCGCTGCAACGCGGCCAGGTCGGTCTGGTAGTCCGCGTTGAGCACGGCGCAGCACTCCAGCGACACCACCCGCCCACCGGTCATGTGCGCAGCGGCGGCGATCCCGCGGTGGAAGTCCAGCACGCGTTCGTAGGCCACGGCGCCGTCGGTCATGCCACCAGCGGCGATCCAGCTCACCAGGTCCTCGCTCTCCGGGATCTGCACCGCCCCGGCGATCTCGACCTGGTCCATGGTGTTGCCGTACGGCTGGGCGCGGTACCGCAGGCCCCGGCGATTGGCCCATCGCGTCAGCGGTGTGACGTGGTGGTCGACGTACAGCTCGTTGAGGGTCCGGTAGTAGTCGTGGCGGATCCGCCGGCCCCGGCCGTCGGGCAGGTCGTAGTCGGCTGGGCTGTCCGGGGTGATGCCCGCGAGCAGGGTCTCCCAGTCGAACCGGTAGAGCCGGTCGACCCGGACCACCGGCAGGTAGGGCGTGAGGTCATAGCCGCGCCGCCGGGCGAACTCGGTCAGGAAGCTCGCGGTCCACAGCTCCGCGTCGGTGGCGATCTCCAGCGAGTCCTCGAAGATGTCGCCGCCGGCCTCCGCCAGCAGCGGATCGAGGCTCGCCGGCAGCACGAACTGGTCGATGTGCTCGATCGCCACGGCGACGGCCTCGGCCGAGAAGTGATCGATCACGGGTGCGTCCAGCATCGACGCCTCGGCCACCGAGCGCTGCCCGGATGCCCGGGACCAGAACGAGAACACCAGCCACTCGCCCTCGCACGGTGCCGTCCAGCACAGCTCGCCGGCGGCCACCCGGCCGGTCAGGTCGACCGCGGAGTCCTCGTCGAGCATGACCGGCCGGGCCGGTTCGGCGGCATCGACCAGTACCCGGACCGCCGTCACGGCGACGAGCTGGTCCGTCGCGGTCCGGTCCCCTTCCGGGGGCGGGATCTCGGCGATGGTGGCACCCCCGGCGAGGGTGCGGCTGCCCCGCACCAGCTTCCGTTGCGCCAGGTGGTTCCGGTCGCCGCCGACGGCCGGACTCGCCATCGGCCACCCCGGACTCACCGTGAGGTCGATCCGCATGCCGTACCGCCGTGCGGTGCGCAGCGCGTCGGCGAGGCGTTCGGTGAACTCGGGTGTCCCCCAGGACCGGACGGATTCGCTCGGCACGGAGTCCGGCAGGCCCATCGGGAGCAGGGCGATCTCGGCGCGGGAGAAGCCGGCGTCGTGCAGCGCGCGAAGCTCGTGCTCGATCTGCGGTCCGCTCACCGCCCCGCCGGGCCACCACCACCGGACCCGGGGCCGCTGCCCGGCCCCCGGGTCGGCGAAGTTGCGCGGATCTGTCCGGACCATGCAGTTACCCCACTCCTGGCCGTCCGATGGCCGCACGACGGTACCTCCGGAGGACCGGCGGAGGGCTCAAACTCCGCTTGAGCGGCGATCGATGCGGGCCCATGTGGATTAAAGTCCGGCTCGAGCCGCACCGGTCACGATGGAGGGGACAGACACCGGGGCGGCGCCGCCGCTCACGGCCCGCACGCGCAGAAGGAACGCGTATGGCGGCGAGCCGCATCGAGCCGCTCGAAGATCTGCTTGGACCGGACCGGAACTACGCAGACCCGGCGGAGTTCCGCCGCGTGCTGGGTCACTTCGCCACCGGCGTCGCCGCGGTCACCGGGATCGATGGCGGGGCACCGATCGGGCTGCTGGTCAACTCGTTCACCTCCGTCTCACTCGAACCGCCCCTGGTGGCGTTCTGCGTCGCCCGCACCAGTGGCAGCTGGCCGCGGATGCGCGGGGCCCGGCGGCACTGCATCTGTTTCCTCGCCGCCGACCAGCGGGAACAAGCCCGCCGGCTGGCCACTCCGGGCAGTGACAAGTTTCGTGGGCTGGCGTGGCGGCCGTCGCCTGCCGGGCTGCCGGTCCTGGAGGGGGCGCTGGCCTGGATCGAGGGGACGGTCGAGGCCGAGTACCCGGCCGGCGACCACGTCATCGTGGTCACGCGCGTCCACCGTCTCGCCCGCTGCGAAGACGCGGCGGAAGCCGGGCCGTTGCTGTTCTACCGGGGCTCGTTCGAGCGGTTCGGCGCGCCGGACGAGTAGCCCGGCGTTCGAGTGGCACTCGAACGCCGCCTGGCACGGTAAGCCGACCCACCCCGCAGATCGAGGGAGCGACCGAGATGCGAGTGCTCATGAACACGTTCGCCGCGAGCTCACACCTGTATCCGATGGTGTCTCTGGCCTGGGCGCTGCACGCAGCCGGCCATGAGGTACGCGTCGCGAGCCAGCCGGACCTCGCCAGCACCATCGCGCGAACCAGCCTACCGGCGGTGTCGGTCGGCAAGCCGCTGGAGATGGCGCGGCAGATGCAGGAGGACCGGAGCTGGCAGGACGAGGACGCCCGGGCCGGCGTGGACATGGGCGAGAATCGTCCGGAGATGCTGACCTGGGACTCGGTGAACCGCACCTTCGACTGGTATCTGCGAAACATCTTCCTGCACCTGAACCCGGACCCCGTGCTGCACGACATCGTGGAGTACGCCCGGGAGTGGCGGCCCGATCTGGTGCTGTGGGACACCATGACCTTCTCCGGAGCGGTAGCCGCGCGTGCCTGCGGCGCGGCGCACGCCCGCTTGGTCTACGGCCAGGACTTCATCGGCCGCATGCGGGGCCACTTCCTCCGGCTGCGGAGCGAGCAGCCGGAGCACCTGCGCGAGGACCCGATGGCGGAGTGGCTGGGTGCTGCGGTGGCGCGGTCCGGCGGCACGTTCGGCGAGGACCTCATCGTCGGTCAGTTCAACCTCGACGCGACCACCGTGCCGTGGCTGCGGCTGTGCACCGGCCCGAACGACGTGCCGGTCCGCAACGTGCCCTACACCGGGGCCGCGCCCGTGCCGGAGTGGCTGCCGGAGCGACCGGCCCGCCCCCGAATCTGCCTGACCGCGGGCCTGGGTGGACGAGAGGTGACCGGTGACGACTGGGTTCCGTACCAGGAGCTGTTCGACGCGGTCGCCGACCTCGACGTGGACGTGGTGGCCACGCTGAACGCGGACCAGCTCACCTCGGTGACGAACATCCCGGACAACGTCCGGCTCTTCGACTTCTATCCGCTCGACGTGCTGATGCCCACCTGTTCGGCGGTCATCAACCACTGCGGGTCCGGCGCCATCGCGCTGGCCATGGCGCACGGGGTGCCGCAGCTGATGATCCCCACCTACCTGTGGTGGGACTCGGCCGAGAACGCCCGGGCGCTCGCCGCGCGGGGCGCCGCCATCGTCCTGGAGGAGCCGACGCTCACGGCACACCAGTTGCGCAGCAGCCTGGTGCGCCTACTCGAGGACCCGTCCTTCCGGGCGAACGCCGCCCGAGTCCGGGCCGAGTTCCTGGCCACGCCCAGCCCGGTCGACGTCGTGCCGCGGCTGGAGGAGCTCACCGCCGCACACCGGTCGCGCTGAGCGGTGTGCGGGAGCGGCGGGGGCGGGGCGCGGGCGCCCGGGGGGGGCGGGCGCCGGGCGGGGGCTCGCGGGGGGGGGGGGCGGGGCGCCCCCCCCCCCCGCCCGCGGGCGGGCGGGCGGGGGGGGGGGGGGGGCGCCCCGCCGGGCGGGCGCCGGGCGCCCCCCCGCCGCGGGCCGGTCAGCCGTTCTTCCGTCTGCGGTACAGCACCATGGTGAGCGGCCCGAAGACCACCAGCAGGATGCCGATCGACAGCGCGACCAGGCCGATCTGCCCGGCGGTCACCGTGCCGTGCACCAGGCCACGCACCGCGGTGGCCAGGTGGCTGATCGGGTTGACGTCGACGATCGCCCGGATCCACCCGGGCATCGTGCTCGACTCCACGAAGATGTTGCTGCAGAAGACCACCGCCATCAGCAGCATGCTCTGCGCCTGGATCGAGTCCGGGCTGCGCACCAGCAGGCTGACGGTGGTGAAGATCCAGGCGAACGCGAACGCGAACGCCAGGATCAGCAGCATCGCCAGTACCAGGCCGACGGCTCCGGCCCCCGGCCGGAATCCCAGTGCCAGCCCGAGCACGGCGGTCAGCGTGAGGGTCACCAGGTACCGCCCCAGATCGGTGACCATGGTGCCGACGAGACTGGCCGGTTGCCAGAACGGCATGCTGCGGAACCGGTCGAAGATCCCCTTGGCGATGTCAAGGCTGATCGTGTGGCCCGTGGCCATGGTCTGCATCACCGCCGCCATGACCAGGACACCGGGCAGGAACACCTGCAGGTAGTTGTCGGTCGACCCGGCGAACGCGCCACCGAACAGGTAGTTGAAGATCAGCAGGAAGACGATGGGCATCATCATGGCGTCGAAGAGTTGCTCGACCGCCGTGTTCTTCGCCTTGATCGCCGCCCGCCAGGCCAGGGTCAGCGTCGCGGACAGGGCGCCGGGCGGCTGGGGCCGCTCAAGGGTCCGCAGGATCGGGTCGAGCGCGGCGACGGGCGCAGGGGTCTTGGAAACAGTGCTCATGCGGCGTTCTCCTCCGCGCCGGTGGCGATCCCGGCGGGACCGGCAGTCAGGGTCAGGAACACCTCGTCCAGACTTGGCTGGCCGAGGGAGAAGTCGGCGACGGCGACGCCCGCCGCGGTCAGCGCGGTGAGCGCCTCGCCGGCCCGGCCGGGATCGGAGGCGCTGACCGACAGCCGGGCCGGGTCCGGGTCCGGGCGTACCGGCGCCCCGAGCACCCGCGTCAACACCTGCTCCGCGAACTGGCGTTGCGTCGCGTCCAGCAGACGGACGTGCACCGCGCCGCCGCCCACCGAGGCCTTCAGCTCGCCGGGCGTGCCTTCGGCGATGACCTCGCCGTTGTCGATCACCGCGATCCGGTCCGCGAGCTGGTCGGCCTCTTCCAGGTATTGGGTCGTGAGCAGGACCGTGGTCCCGCCGGCCACCACCGTCCGCACGGCATCCCAGACCTGGTTGCGGCTGCGGGGATCCAGCCCGGCGGTCGGCTCGTCCAGGAAGATGAGCCGCGGAGCGCTCAGGACGCTGGCGGCGATGTCCAGCCGGCGTTGCATACCGCCGGAGTACGTCCTGACCATCCGGTCGCCCGCGTCGGCCAGGTCGAACGCCCCCAGCAGCTCGACCGCCCGCTGCCGGGCCACGGCCCGGGAGTACCCCGTCAGCCGCGCCAGCAGGTTGAGGTTCTGCCGGCCGGTCAGGGTGTCGTCGACGGAGGCGAACTGGCCGGTCAGGCTGATGAGCCCGCGGACGGTCTCGGCTTCGCGGACCACGTCGTGGCCGAACACCTCGGCTGTGCCGGCGTCCGGCGGCAGCAGCGTGGTGAGCATCCTGATGGTCGTGGTCTTGCCCGCACCGTTCGGCCCGAGTAATCCGTACACCTTCCCGGCGGTAACGGTGAGGTCGATCCCGTCCACCGCCCTCGTCTTGCCGAAGGCTTTCGTCAAGCCGTTGGTTCGAATCGCAAAGTCTGAATGCACATTGACTCCCTGCACGCGGCCGATAGTCGTCCGGACCCACTCACCGCGGGATGGTACCGAAGTCCAGGGCGGAACGCACATAGCCGTCATCGCCAGAGATAAAATCTGTGTGATTTTCGCGCAACGCTTGACGGCATAAGAATTGTGCTATCTGAGGCGCCTCTGGCGGCAGGTACTGTCGACGACATCCCCGGCCTGACGGACATCTTGCCTGCTAGGTGGGGGTGCCAGGAATCACATAGTATCGACCGTTGTCACTCTGGGCATGTTTCGGCCCTTTGACTTCGATAGCGTCTTCCGGTTCGGCGCCGAAGGGTCATTCACCCCCCGACGGAACAGCAGCGAGCACGGGTCAGCCAACCCGTCTCCCTTTGTCGGCGAGAACCGCCGGGTCGATCGACCGGTTCACCAGGTCGAGCAACTGTCGCGGGGTTCCGATCTGGGCTAGGAGGTCGTCGTCGATCACGACCCCGAAGTCGGTGCGAATGCGTCCCGTGGTCTCCATCAACGCGATGGAGTCGTAGCCGAGATCCCCGAAACGGGCGTCGAGGATGTCGCCGTCCAACGGGGATGCCTCGTTCTCGCCCGCGCACTCCCGCAAAATCCGGGTCAGCTCGGCCAGCGTCAACATGCTCATGGCTGCTTCCTTCCCTCCGTTGTCGAGTCGCCACCGGGCCCCGTCAACACCATCGCGGCGTTGAAGCCACCACGGCCACGCGCCACCACGAGCGCCACCTTGAGGGGCCGCCGCCGCGGTCGCGTCACCAGATCGATCTCGTAGTCCGGCACCGGCCGCAGCACGTTGACCGTGGGCGGAATCAGACCGTTCCGCAGGGCCAGCAGGGCGGTGGCGACGTCGAGCGCCGCCCCACCGGCGCTGAGCCGTCCGGTCATCGTCTTGGGCACCGTCACTGGCACCCCGTACCGCCCGAACACGGCCCGCAGCGCCGCCGCCTCCTCGCGGTCGCGCCCGGGTGTCCCGGCACCGTCGGCGAAGACGACATCGACGTCGCCCGCCGCCATCCGGGCGTCGGCGAGCGCGCCCTCGATCGCCCGGCGCAGCGTGCCCGGTCGGCCGGAGGCCGGCGGCGGGTCGAAGCTGGCCGCGTAACCGGCCGCCTCGCCATACCAGGGCACACCGCGCTCCCGGGCGTTCGCCTCGGATTCCAGGACGAGCAGCGCTCCCCCGTCACCCGGCACATAACCGGCGGCGTCGACGTCGAACGGCAGGTAGGCGCGGCCGGGATCCCCGGAGCGGCTGACCTCCCGGTTGGTCAGCTGCGCGACCCAGCCCCAGGGACAGGGCGACCCGTCGATCGACCCGCAGATCATCGCGGCCGCCCCGTCGCGGATCCGGCGCCGCGCCTGGGCGATCGCGTCCAGCCCGCCGGACTGCTCGGTGACGAGCACCCCGTTCGGGCCCCGCAGCCCGTGACGGATCGAGATCTGACCCGTGTTCACCGCGTAGAACCATGCGAACGACTGATACGCGCTGACGTGCTCGGGTCCCCTGCTCCACAGCTTCTCGAGCTCGCGCTGACCGAACTCGAAACCGCCGGCGGAACTCGCGGTGACCACGCCCATGCCGTACTCCGGCAGGCCGGCCGGGTCCAGCTGCGCGTCCTGCAGCGCCCAGTCGACCGCGACCAACGACAGCCGGGTCACGCGGTCGGTCTGCGGCAGCAGCTGGTGCGGCAGATGCTCGCCGGGCTCGAAACCGCTGATCTCCCCGGCGAGCGTGCTCGAGTACGGTTCCGGGTCGAATGCGGTGATCCGGCGGATCGCGCCCCGCCCGGCCACGGTGCTGTCCCAGTGCCGCACCGCACCGAGCCCGGTCGGCGCCACCACCCCGATCCCTGTCACCACGGTGGCGGTCACGGCCGCTTCCGCTCCGGCCGGCACAGCACCATCGCACTCTGGAAGCCACCGAAGCCGCTGCCGACCGTCAACACGGTGTCGACCTGCCGTTCGCGCGGCAGGACCGGGACGTAGTCGAGGTCGCACTCGGGATCCTGGTCGTGCAGGTTCGCGGTGGGCGGGATGATGCCGTGCCGCATGGCCAGCGCGCACGCGGCGATCTCCAGCGAGCCGATGGCACCGAGTGAGTGACCGATCATCGACTTGATGGAGCTGATCGGGATGGCGTACGCCGCCTGTCCGAGGCTCCGCTTGAACGCCGCCGTCTCGTGTCGGTCGTTCTGCACGGTGCCCGAGCCGTGGGCGTTGATGTAGTCGATGTCCTCGGCAACCACCCCGGCCCCGGCCATGGCGACCCGGATCGCCTCGGCCATCTCGACACCGTCCGGCCGCAGCCCGGTCATGTGGAAGGCGTTGGCCCGGTTGGCGAAGCCGGCGATCTGGGCGTACGGGTGCGCACCCCGGCCACGGGCGTGCTCGAGCTCCTCCAGGACGAACATCGCCGCACCCTCACCGAGCACGAACCCGTTGCGGCTGCGGTCGAAGGGGCGGGCGGCGGTGGTCGGGTCATCGTTGCGCGGCGTGGTGGCCCGGATCGCGTCGAAGCACGCCACGGTGATCGGCGAGATCGGCGCGTCGGTCGCCCCGGCCACCATCACATCGGCCGTGCCCTCCCGGATCAGATCGACGGCATGCCCGACCGAGTCCAGGCCGGAGGTGCAACCGGTGGAGATCAGGCCCACCGGGCCCTCGGCACCGACGCCCCAGGCCACCTCGGCGGCGAGCGAACTCGGGACCAGCGCGTTGAACAGGTGCGGAACCCCGTACTCCTCCGACACGTGCCAGCTGCGACCGCCGTCGCTGACCGTGGCGTACTCCCGTTCGAGGCTCATGGTGCAGCCGACGGCGCTGCCGACGGTCACACCGACGCGCCCCGGGTCGAGCGTGCGGAAGTCCAGCCCGCTGTCCTCGACGCACTCCCGGGCGCTCACCACCGCCAGCTGCGCCGCCCGGTCCATCCGCCGAACCTGTTGCGGGGACAGCCCTTCCATGGCCGGATCGAAGTCGCACTCGGCCGCGATCTGCGAGCGGAACGGGGCGGGGTCGAAGAAGGAGATCCGGCGGGTCGCGGTGCGACCGGTGGAGATCACGTCCCAGAACTGCTTGGCACCGGTGCCGCCCGGTGCGACGACCCCGATACCGGTTATCACGACGCGACGTTTCATTCGGGATCACCGCACCGAGTAGCTCTGCCGAGGCGTGTACATGTTCGCCTCGTTGGTGCAGCGGGTGCGGATCTCCTTGGCATGGGCCTCGAATTCTGGATGGGTGATGGCGTTGCGCCACGACTCGACGTCGGTCCACAGGGCGATGTTGACGAACCGATTTTGCTTGTCCGCGTCGATGTGCCGGGAGAGCGTGTACTGGATGAATCCGGGCTGGCTGGCCATGAACTCGGAGATGTCGGCGAACACCCGCTCGAAATCGTCCGGCGAGCCGTGCACGCTGAAGGTATTGACGAACGTGACGACACCGCTTCCGGTCGCATCGAACCGTTGTGGATTCGACATCAGCACCACTCCTCGTTGTTGCCTGCGGACCGGCGTTCGGCCCCCTACCGCAAACGGTGCCCGATGCCTCTAGCGGTCAGCTCGATTCTGGCTCGGCTGCGGCCCGGCCGGTCAGACAACGCTCGCTCCCCCGTCGACCGCCAGCACCGTGCCGGTGGCGAAGCCGGCCTCTGGCGCCGTCAGTTGCCGAACCCACCAGGCGATCTCCGCCGGCGCACCGACCCGGCCCAGCGGGGTGACGGTCTTCATCCACTCCAGGAAGCGGGCGTACTCCTCCTGCGTCGCGCCCGACCGCACGCCCATCCCGGTCTCCACCACCCCGGGAGCGATGCCCACCACCCGGATCCCCTGAGGTGCGAGTTCGACG
Source organism: Micromonospora sp. DT53 (assembly GCF_049841535.1). NCBI lineage: Bacteria > Bacillati > Actinomycetota > Actinomycetes > Micromonosporales > Micromonosporaceae > Micromonospora > Micromonospora sp. DT53. Next base: position 1,219,455 of record NZ_JBNCKM010000001.1, on the reverse strand, counting down.
GCCCAGGTCCGGGTCAGAAAGTCGAGCCCGACCTTGGTGGCGCCGTAGATCGAGAAGTTGGGCCAGGCCCGGCGTCCGAGCGAGCCCGCGCTGCTGATGTTCACCACGGTGCCGCCGGTCGCGGCCAGGGCGGGGATCGCCGCCTGTGTGAGCAGGATCGGCGCCAGGAGGTTGACCTCGATGTCCGCCAGGGCCGCCGGTTGCTCGATCGTCCCCAGCGGTGCGGGCGTTGCTGCCGAGGCGTTGTTGACCAGCACGTCGATCCGGCCGAACTCGCGCACCGCGGTGTCCACGATGTGCCGCACCTGGCCGGGCGCGGTGATGTCGGCGGTCAGCGGGCGGATGGTTGGGTAGCCGTCGGCGGTCTCCACCAGGGTTCGCTCGGTGCGGCCGACCACGAGGACGTGGTCGGCGTGCTCGGCGAACGCTCGGGCGGTGGCCTGACCGATGCCGGTGCCGCCCCCGGTGACCACCACGGCGCGGGGTGCGGTGCCGTCCTTCGAAACGTTCACGCCGCGACGCTAACCACCGCCGCTCGAGGCGCGGTCGACCGGCGATGGTGCCCGGCGAGGCGTCAGCGCAGTTCGTCGCGGGTCACCACTCGCCGACGCACCTTGAGCCGCCCGTCCTCGCGGACCAGCACGTCTTCGCACACGCACATCGCGTGCAGCACCGACGCCCCGCCCCGTGGCGTGCGCACGACCTGCACGTACGCCCGGACGTGCAGGTCCCCGCCGGGCTCCGGTACCACCGACACCATGGTGTGACAACGTCGGTAGCGGATCCCCTCCGCGGCGAGCGCGTCCGCCGCCCGGCGCAGGCCGGCCCGCAGGTTGGCGCGCCCCCGGATCGGCTCGGGCACCTTTGGCGGCGAAAGCATTGTGGCGTCCTCGGTGAACGTCATCACCGCTTCCTCGACGATCCCTTCGTCGAGGAACCAGATGTGCTCGGCGTAGAACTGCTGCACTTCCGCGTAGAGGGTCGCGTAGGTCGTTCGATCGGTTGGTACGGCCATGGCTTCTCCCGACTTCGTGTCATCGCGGCAGGCGCCGTCCGGCGCAACGCTCGCACACACACGTCGAAACCCGCTCGAATCACGGCCCGGCTGGAGCAGGGCTGTACCGCGCCTCGAACGACGGCGGCGAGGATCGCCGACGACCGTGTCACCATCCAGACCCGGGAGGCGCCCGTGCGCATCATCGACCTCTCCGCCCCGGTGGACGGAGCAGCCTACGAGCCGGATCCGATCCATCACGAGGTGCTCACGCCGCGCGAGGGCGCACTGCACATGAGCGCGGAGATGCAGGAACACTTCGGCATCAAGTTCGATCCGGACGAACTGCCCGACGGTGAGTTCCTCTCGCTGGACCGGATCACGCTGACCACCCACACCGGCACCCATGTGGACGCACCCTCGCACTACGGCTCGACAGCCGCCTACGGCAACGGGATCCCGCGGCACATCGACGAGCTGCCGCTGGACTGGTTCCACCGACCCGGGGTCGTGCTCGACCTCACCGAGGCCGGCGTCGGGGTGGTGGGCGCGGCTCACCTGGAGAAGGAGTTCGCGCGGATCGACCACGTCCCGGCCCCGATGGAGATCGTGCTGCTGCACACCGGCGCCGACAAACGGATCGGCACCCCCGAGTACTTCACCACCTTCGCCGGCCTGGACGGCCCGGCCGTGCACCTGTTGTTGGATCTCGGGGTGCGGGTGATCGGCACCGACGCGTTCAGCCTCGACGCGCCGTTCGGCGACATCATCGAGCGGTACCGGCGGACCGGTGACCGCTCGGTGCTGTGGCCGGCCCACGTCGCCGGCCGTCGGCGCGAGTACTGCCAGATCGAACGCCTCGCCAATCTCGGCAGCCTGCCCCGGCCGACCGGCTTCACCGTCTCCTGCCTTCCGGTGAAGATCACCGGCGCCGGTGCCGGCTGGGCGCGCGCGGTCGCGCTCATCGAGGACTGACGGTCCAGCGAGGTTCCACAGGCGCTCAAGCCGGCGCGGAGAGTCTCGAGCTCACACATCGTCGCCTTCCCGACCACATGGAGGTATCGCAGCCGTGCCGACCCTGCAGCAGGACACCATCCAACACACCACCATCGTCGACGCGCCGGCGACCCTGGTCTTCGATCTGGTGGCCGGCTTCGACCGGTGGCCCGAGTTCCACGGCCCCTCCGTGCACGCAGAGCGGCTCGGGCACCAGGACGGGGCCGAGGTGTACCGGCACTGGTGGGTCATTGACGACCACACCGTACGCTCGTGGCAGGCGCGCTGGCGGTTCCACCGGGACGAATTGCGGATCAGCTTCGAGTTCGATCCCGAGGGACCGGACGCGGCTCCTTCGCGCGGCCAGTTCGCCTTCCTGTCGTTGTCCGCGGGATCCGCCGAGATCCGGGCCGAGCAGACGGTGTCCGGTCCGGGCAGCTACGACCCGGAGCGGTTCGAGCGTGAGCTCCGCGAGCTGGTCGACCGGTTCGCCGACGCGGCCGCGCGCAGCGAGGAGCGACGGGACCTGGTCGTCGACTTCGAGGACCCGCTCTTCGTGGCCGGCCCGCTCGAGGACGCGTACAACTACCTGTACGAGGCCGACAAGTGGCCGGAGCGCATTCCGCACGTCTCCCGCCTGACCCTGGAGGAGCCGGCGCCGGGCGTCCAGTTCTTCGACATGGACACCCAGACCCCGGACGGCTCGGCGCACACCACCAGGTCAGTGCGGATCTGCCTGGCCGGCAACGTGATCGTTTACAAGCAGATCCACCTGCCGAAGCTGCTCGACGGCCACACCGGGCACTGGAAGTTCACGCCCACCCGGGAGGGCTTCATCCTCGCGGCCCGGCACACCGCCACGATCAAGCCCGACGCGCTGCCGATCCTCGGCCCCGGCACCACCGTGCTCGACGCCCGCCGCTACCTGCGTCGGGTGCTCAGCACGAACAGCATGAGCAACCTACGGCTGGCCAAGGCCTATGCCGAGGAGCGCGGCGGTGTCTGAGCCGACGGCGCGCGAAACCCTTGCCGGGACGGCCGTCTACACCCCGGAATGGCTCGCCGAGTACGACGCCGTGGTGCTCGAGAAAGTCTCCCGGCAGGTCTGGCGCTGCGACCCGTCGGTGATGCTCGAGTGGTACGAGCGGAACATCGGCTCGCGGCACGTTGACCTCGGTCCGGGGACCGGATACTTTCTCGACAAGTGCCGGCACAGCTCCCCGCGGCCCCGCATCGCGCTTGTCGATCTCAATTCGGCGGTGCTGGTCGAGGCGGCCACCCGGCTGCGGCGGTTCCAGCCTGTCACTTTCCAGCGCAACGTGCTCTCGCCGTTCGCGCTCGACGACGAACCGTTCCACTCAGCCGGGCTGAACTTCCTGCTGCACTGCCTGCCGGGTGAGATGGCCCGCAAGGCCCGGGTCCTCGACCACGCCCGCGCGCATGTCGTGCCCGGCGGCCGGATCTTCGGCAGTACGGTCCTGATGGACGGGGTGCGCCACAGCAAGGCGGCGCGGCGGCTGCTGGACACGCTCAACGACAGGGGCACCTTCAGCAACCGCGGCGACTCCCTGGAGGGCCTGTCGGCCGAGCTGGCCAGCAGGTTCACCGACCACCGCCTCATCGTCCACGGGTCCGTGGCCCTGTTCGAGGCGCGGGCCTGAAGCGCAGCGGTGGACTTTCGGTCCTCAATGGATCGGTGCCCGCTGTTATGCTCGTGGGAAATCCGGATTAAGGAGCACATTTGTGAAGATCTTGGTGACCGGAGCCACCGGTACGGTCGGCCGCCACGTCGTCGACCGCCTGCTCGCCGGAGGCGTGCAGGTGCGGGCGCTCACCCGACGGCCGGAGCATGCCGGGCTGCCGGCGCAGGTCGAGGTCGTCGGCGCTGACCTGGAACAGCCGGACACGCTCGAGGCGGCCTTCCAGGATGTCGACCAGCTGTATCTGGTGGTCAGCGGAGCGACCGAGGAGGTCGTCGACCTCGCGAGGAAGGCGCAGGTGCGGCGGATCGTCGTCCTGTCGACGGCCACCGCCGCCATCGACGGCGACATGATCGGCGGTTTCCACCGCGCCGCCGAGAAAGTGGTGGAGAACTCCGGGCTGGCCTGGACCCACATCCGCCCGGGCATGTTCGCCGCCAACCTGCTGGACTGGGCGGACGCCATCCGTACCGAGGGTGTCGTGCGAGCGCCGCACGAGGCCGCGCGGCAGGCGCCCCTGCACGAGGTGGACGTCGCCGAGGTGGCCGCCACCGCGCTGCTGGCCGACGGACACGACGGGCGGATCCACACCCTCTCCGGCCCGCAATGTCTCACCAAATCCGAACAGGTGGCGGCGATCAGCCAGGCCATCGGCCGCCCGGTCAGCTTCGAGGAGTTGACCCCGGAGCAATGGCGGGCGAGCGTGCAGGACGCGCTGCCCAGCTACGTGGCCGAGTGGATGCTCGGGCTCTGGGCCAAGGCGGTCGACAACCCGGAGCCGGTGCTGCCGACCGTCCAGGAGGTGCTCGGCCGGCCACCCCGGTCGCTGGCCGAGTGGGCCAGCGACCATGCCGCGGACTTCCGGTCCGAGGCGGCGCCGGCGCACTGATCCCGGCCGCGTGCCCGGAACCCGGCGTCGAGCCAGGCTCGACCCAGCGTTCGACCGGCCTCGAGCGGCTCCTGCCACCGTCGTATGTGGAGCAACCGGCAGTCTGCTACGACGGAGGAGCTTCCCGGTGCGCACAGATCATGGAACCGGCACCGCCCCGCGCCCGAACCACGACACCGCCATGCCGATACGCATCGCGGAGTCCGTGCTCGCCGGGGCCGAATCAGGCGCAGCAGAGATCGATGGCTGGCTTGACGCGTTACGTTCCCGACGCACCATGCAGGTGCGGCAGGTCGGGCTCGACGAGTTAGACGGCTGGAGCACCGACCAGGACACCGGTGTCATCCGGCACGACAGCGGCAAGTTCTTCACCATCGAAGGGCTCGAGGTGCACGTACCGGGCGCGCCGGTGCCGCGCTGGAGTCAGCCGATCATCAGCCAGCCGGAGGTCGGCATCCTCGGCTTCCTGGTCAAGCAGTTCGACGGCGTCCTGCACTGCCTCATTCAAGGCAAAACCGAGCCGGGCAACTACCACGGACTGCAGATCTGTCCGACCGTGCAGGCGACGCGGAGCAACTACACCATGGTGCACGGCGGAAAAGCCGTGCCCTACCTGGAGTACTTCCAGGACGCCCCACCGCACCGGGTCATCGCCGACGTCCGCCAGTCGGAGCAGGGGGCGTGGTTCCGCCGGAAGCGCAACCGCAACATGATCGTCGAGGTGACCGGGGAGGTGCAGCTGCTCGACGGCTTCCGCTGGGTCACCCTCGGCCAGTTGCACCGGTTGCTGCACGCCGAGGATCTGGTCAACATGGACGCCCGTACCGTGTTGTCCTGCATGCCGTTCGCCGGACCGGGTCTGGCGGGTGCCCTGCCGGCCGGCCGAGACGAGTTCCATGACGCGCTGCTCGCCTCGTGCAGCGACGACCGGGGCAGCCTGTACTCGGTGGGCGACATCCTGAGCTGGGTGACCGAAGCGCGCAGCCACACCGACATCTTCACCCGCGAGGTTCCGCTGAAGCACCTGCCCGGGTGGCGCAAGACCGACGGCCGGATCTCCCACGAGTCCGGGCGCTACTTCGACATCATGGGGGTGGCGGTGCGCAGCGGCACCCGGGAGGTCGGCAGCTGGGCGCAGCCCCTGATCGCGCCCGTCGGCACCGGTCTGGTCGCCTTTCTGGTCGCCCGCATCCACGGCGTCCTGCACGCACTGGTGCACACCCGCGCCGAGCCCGGCTATGTGGACGTGGTGGAGCTGGCGCCGACCGTGCAGTGCACCCCCGGCAACTACACGGTGCTGCCGCCGGCCGCGCGCCCACGCTTCATCGACGCGGTGCTGGACGCACCACCCGAGCGCATCCACTTCGACACGATCCTGTCGGAGGAGGGTGGCCGCTTCTACCATGCCAGGAACCGCTACATGATCGTGGAGACCGACCCGGACGCGGCCTTCGACCACCCGGACTTCCGCTGGATGACGCTGCACCAGATGGTCGGCCTCCTCCGGCACAGCCACTACCTGAACGTTCAGGCACGAAGCCTCGTGGCGTGCCTGCACAGCGTCACCGGGGTGCGCCCGGCGGCCGACCGGGCGGGGCGGCCGTGACGGTCCGCCGGCTCGCCGTCGAGGGGGCGTTCGAGTTCTGTGTGCCCGACTTCCCGGACGAGCGGGGCCGGTTCACCACTCCGCTGGACCAGGCGGCCTTCGCCGAGGGGGTGGGGCGACCGCTGTTCTCGGTCGCCCAGGCCTGTGTCAGCACGTCCAGGCGGGGAGTGTTCCGTGGCGTGCACTACACCGCGGCCCCACCGGGGCGCGCGAAGTACCTCTGGTGCGCCCACGGGCGCTTCCAAGACATCGTGATCGACCTGCGCGTCGGGTCACCGACCTTCGGCCGGCACGAGACCGTCATCCTGGACGGCGACGGTTCGCGTGCGCTGTACCTGCCGATCGGGGTCGGGCACGCGTTCCTCGCGCTGGCCGACGACACGGTGGTGTCGTACCTGCTCTCCGGCGCGTACGTGCCCGAGCGTGAGCACGCCCTGGATCCGTTCGACCCGGCGCTCGGCCTGGACCTGCCGCCCGCCTCGACCCTCATGCGCTCCCCGCGGGACCTCGCCGCGCCGACGCTGGCGGAGGCGGCGAGCCGGAATCTGCTGCCGAACTACGCCGAGTGTGTCCGGGCCGAGCCCGGATGAGCCGACGCGTCATCCCAGGTTGACCCCGACGAACAGGCCACGGTTGAACCAGCCTTCCGGGCGGATGAACTCCGCCGGGCACCCCGCCTGCGCGAAGGCGTCCTCGTACTGCTCCCGCGTGAACAGCGCGAGCCGATGCGTGTCGCTGAGGTGCCGGAGCCCGCCGGCGTCGCCCGTCAGATAGTGCACCGTCATCCGCACCGCATCACCGTCGCGCACCGAGTGCGAGAACCTGGCGATGGTCCGCCCGCACTCGTGGTCGCGGACCAGGTCCGAGGAGACATAGCCGGAGACGAACGTGTCCGGGAAGACCCACGGCTCGATGACCACCACGCCGCCCGGTGTCAGGTGCCGGGCCAGGCAGGCCAGCGTCCGGTCGAGGTCGGCCTTGTCGGTCACGTAGCCGATCGAGCTGAACATCAACGTGATCGCGTCGTACCGGCGACCGAGGTCGAAATCACGCATGTCACCCTGGTGCAGACAGCCTTCCGGGAGCCGCTGGCGGGCGATGGCCAGCATCTCCGGGGAGATCTCCAGACCATCGGCGACGGTGAACCAGTCACGCAGATGGCAGAGGTGCCCGCCGGTGCCGCAGGCCACGTCGAGGACGGACCGCGCCGTGCGATGGTGGCCACGCACCAGCTCGGCGAGGTAGTGCGCCTCGGCCCGGTAGTCCTTGCCGCGGTGCCGGTAGATCAGATCGTAGACGTCGGCGAAGTCGGCCTCATACATGCGAGCCTCCGGCTCGACGGGACTCCGTGAGCTCCACCAGGAGCGGCGCGAGATCGTTGGGGCTTGGCTCGGCGAGCACCTCCTGCTGCACCCGACGCGCCCCCTCGGTGAACGACGGATCCTTCAGCAGCCGGTTCAGGCCGTCGCGCAGCAGGTCGGCGGTGACCTCGGCCCGGGGCAGGGTGAGCCCCGCCTGGCACCGGGCAACGGCCTGGCCGCGAACCGCGTCCCACGGGTCGGTGAGCATCAGCTGCGGCACACCGTGCACCTCCGCGGTGGACCGGGTGCCGCTACCTCCCTGGTGTAGGACGGCTGCGCAGGTCGGCAGCAGCTCGTTGAACGGTACGAACCCGACGGCCCGCACGTTGTCCGGCAACCGGATCTCGCCGAGTTGGTCCGGGTCGAGGGTCGCGACGACCTCCGCGTCCAGATCGCGGACCGCCTCGAGCAGGTCGCCCAGGGAGACCGAGCCGAGCACCTCGTCGAGCGCGCTGACCGGCTGGCCGTCGGAGCGGCTGGTGAGGCCGAGCGTCAGGCAGATCCGCGGGCGCTCCGGCGGCGTGCGCAACCAGTCGGGGAGAACGGCCGGCCCGCCGTACGGGATGTAGCGCATGCCGACGGTCCGCACGTCGACGTCGAGCCGCATGCTGGGCGGCGTGATGTCGATGGTCCACTGCCCGGTGACGATCTCTTCATCGAAATGGGCACCGTGCCTGGCAAGGCTGGCCGTCAGCCACTCAGCGGTGGGATCGTCGCGATGCTCCGGCGGCCGCTCCTCGGCCAGTCGGAGCATCGCGTGCCGTGCGCGCAGCGCGATGTCCGGGCCCCACAGGAATCGCGCGTGAGCCGCACCGCAGACCTGGGCCGCGATCGCGCCGGCGAAGGTGTACATCTCCCAGACCACGAGATCCGGCTGCCATCCGGTGGCGAACTCGGTGAGTCCGTCGATCATCGGGTCGCTGTTCATCGTGGCGTACATGGCAGAGCTGGCGACGTGTTCGAGCTCCAGCAGCGCCCGCCAGTTCCAGGTGTGCGGGGAGTCGCCGGTGTAGTCGAAGTCCCGTACCAGGTCCAGGCTGCCGGGGAAGATTTGCCCGAGCAGCTCCGGTGCCCACGGATCGATCCCGAACCAACCCGACCGGCCGACCGGGACCGCGGTGAGCCCGGCGCCGGTGATGGTGTCGACCAGGTCGGGCTGGCTCGCCACCCGAACCTCGTGTCCGGCCGAGCGCAGTGCCCACGCGAGCGGCACGAGCGAGTAGTAGTGCGTCGGGGCGGCGAAACAGGTGAACAGCACCTTCATGGCTGGCTACCTTCCGTGTCGTACGTCGGCCGGGACGTCCGGGCGCGGCGCTGCGGCCCTGCGCCCACCTGGTTCGCGGCGGGCGCGGGTGCCTAAGTACGGGCGGGCAGTCTGCGGACGCCGTGGCTGACCGGCGCCCGCACCTTCCGGACCACGGGTCCGGCTGCCGTGAGGCCGGGAAACCGGGTGACCAGCGCGGTGAGCGCAACCGCCGCCTGGGCGCGGGCCAGCGGCAGGAACAACGCTCCGGGCCAGCCGGGCACCAGCACCGCCCCGCCGGGTGCCGGCGGGCGACCGGGCCTGAAGGTGTCGGGTGCCTCGAAGACATCGGGATCACGGTTGGCGGGGCCGATCAGGAGCGCGACCTGGTCACCCGCCATGATTTTGGCACTGTGGACCGTGGTGTCCCGGACGGCGACCATCAGCTGCACCCGGACCGGCGGGTCGTACCGCAGGGTCTCGGTGACGATCGCCGCCGCGCGGCCAGGCTCCGCGCGCAGCTCCGTCCAGCGCGCCGGTTCGGCCAGCAGCGCGACCAGCGCGTTGCACAGCAGATCGACGCAGATCCGGGCTCCGACCAGCCCGAGCACCAGGTGCAGCGGCTGCCCGTCGAACAGTTCACGGAGATCGTCGATGGCGGTCAACATCTCATCCGTGCCGTGCAGACCCTGGGGGCAGAGCAGACTGTCGACGGCCGGTGCGGCGCGCGAGGCCTGCTCGGCCAGCCGCGGCCCACAGGCCGCCGGCAGCGCCAGCAATTCGGTAAGCATGGCCATCGACATGTCGGCCGCGACCGCGGCGAGATCGAGCTCCTCGCCGCCGAACCGGTCCAGCGTCCGTCCGGCGGCCGTCGTCAACCGGGGCTCGTGCCGTGTCAGCGCGGCCTCCCCCACCCATGACCGGGCCAGGTCCGACAGGACCGCCCGCTGTTCCGGCTGCAGGCCGAGGTCCCGCTCGGTCAACGGCATGACCGGCATGCCGAGTGGGCGCCAGTCGCACAGCCGCGCCTCGAACGCCGGGTCGGCCATGAGCGCCGCGGTGGCGCCATGCCTGGCCACCACCCACGTCCCGGTGTCGCTCCGCCAGATCGGGCCACGCTCGCGGAGGCGGGCGTACAGGGCCGGCTGGTCCTCGTCGTGGTCGCGCAGCAGCGCGGCGAAGGGGTCGCCTCCCGCCGCGCGCAACCACTGCAGTCCCTGGACGAGTTGCAGACGACGTCGCCTGCCGTCATCGATCACCATCTCGTCACCCCCTGCGCGACCGATGGCTGGAGATCCTCTGGCACCGCCCGGTCAGGGACGTGCCGCTACCTGAAGGGATTGATGAAAGGTGTCTCACAAGTCTGAACCCTGATAACAGGCTCTCGGATCTGGCTACAGACGTGGTGGACACCGCAGGCGGCCGGGCAGATTCCGAGCTGGCGCCAGGCTCAAATTCTCTTCGCCACCTTGCAGATGCCCTGCGGGTCAGCCGCCACCACAATCAGTCCGCAGTGCTGATCGGTGACCTCGAACGGATCTACCGGCGCTCCACGAGGCCGACAAGGAACTGAAGGATCTGGTCGCTTCCACCGGCAGCACGTACGCGCCGCCTCCGGCGACGACTCCCCCACGGCGCTCGACCTACGTTTCCACATCGGCATACTGCTGGTCTCCGAAGACAAGGCCGCCGAGACCGCGGACGAGCTCCAACCGGTGCACGACGACCTCTGCCCGGCGCAGTCGGTGGAGCCCAGTTCAGCACCACCAACTCCGGGGCGGTCAAGTGTTCCTGGCCCACGGCTGTCTCATGCCGGGCCCTGAGGTGGAGCAGCCGGGCGGTGTCGACCCTGGCGGCGCGCAGCGCACCGGCGGAGCATCGCCGTGCCTGGGGAGTACCCGCGCCATCCGGAACACCGACACAATCGGACCGCGGTGGCCTCGCATGTCGTACATATGCGACATTGGAATCTCGCCTAGCCTGCGTGGTGACCGCCTCCGCGCCCTGGGCCGTGGATTCGCGGCGGCGGTCTATTGCCCCACTCCAGGTACTCGAGAAAGAGCATCGTGACAATCCTAGTAACCGGAGCGACCGGAAACGTGGGTCGCCACGTGGTGACCCAACTGGCCCGGGCCGGGCGACCGGTGCGGGCGATGACCCGCCGGCCGCGGACAGGCCGGCTGCCGGACGGTGCCGAGGTGGTCCAGGGAGACTTCGAACGTCCCGAGACCTGGCGAGCGGCGCTGCACGGAGTGCAGTCGGTGTACCTGTTCCCCTTCGTGTACGCCGCGACCGACCACGGGTTCGTCGATGAGGCGGTCAAGGCCGGCGTCACCCGGTTCGTCGTGCACTCCGCGGCGGCGGCCGGGTTCGCACCCGGAACCGGAGGCAACGGCGCTCTCGGGCGGCACCTGACCGAGGAGCGGGAGACGCACCGCGGGCTGGAACTGCTGGTGGAGGCCTCCGGCGCTGAGTGGACCCATGTGCGGCCGGGCCTGTTGGCCGCCAACGCGCTGCGGTGGGCCGACCAGATCCGGACCGGACGGGTGGTGCGCGGGCCGTACGCGGCCGCTGGCTACCCGGTGGTCCACGAGGCCGACGTCGCTGACCTGGCGGTCGCGGCGCTGCTGACCGACGACCATGTCGGTGCTGCATACACCGTCACCGGCCCGGCGAAGGTCTCGCAGGCGGAGCAGGTCGCCGCGATCGGTGCCGCCATCGGCGTGCACCTGCGGTTCGAGGAACTCGATCCGGCCGAGGCGCGCAGGCAGTGGCTGCGCGACGGCTTCGATGAGGAAACCGCCGATTGGATGATCGCACTGCTCGCCGACGCGATCGACGGGACGGGTGCGCTGCCGCCAACGGACACCTATCTGCAGGTGACGGGGCGACCACCGCGCACGTTCGCCCAGTGGGCCAACGATCACGCCGCCGACTTCCGGCTGGAGGTGACGCGATGACGATTCTGGTCACGAGTGCCACCGGCATGGTGGGCCGACACGTCGTCACCGCACTGGTGAGGACCGGCCATCGGGTCCGCGCACCCACGCGGACGCCGACGGCGTCGAGCCTTCCGCGGACGACGCAGCAGCGATTGCCCCGCCAGCCTCGGACGTAATCAGGTAGCGGTCGTCATGGCGGACCACCTACGCCCACATGCTTGCAGAGCTGTTCGATGATCGGAAGGCAGCGCATCATCCGTGGTCAGCGCCGGCTCGGCGATGAATTTCACTCGCCCCACTTCAAGTAGATCACGGGCTGCTCACGGTGGGGAAGCTGCCGCAGCACCATCTGGTCGAGGCCGAAAACCTCACGGAGCGCGGCGGTTACGCCAGGCCATCTGGGATGCCCGAGTTCGTCGAAGGCAATGATGCTGCCCTTGGCGAGGTGGGGACGGATCGCTTGGAGCAATTCGTGAGTCGGCTCGTATAGGTCGAGATCAAAGAAGGCCATCCCGATGACCGTCTCCGGGTTTTCCGCCAGATAGCGCGGGACAGTTTCCCGTACGTCTCCCTGGACCACAAAGGTCCGCTGTACGTGCGAGACCGAGTCCCCTGACTCGTGCGCGGCGAGCACGTCGCGCAGGTGGTCCACTTCGTGGTCGGGGACGGCGAACCTGCCGACGGCCGCGCTCGGGCTCACCTGGTCGATTTCGGAGAGGTCGGGAAATCCGGTGAAGGTGTCGAAACCGATGATCCGGCGGAAGGAGTTGTACGGTTCGTACAGGCTACGCAGTGCGGACAGAATAGCGAGATGGCGTCCGTGCAGGACGCCGAATTCCATGATCACGCCGGGGATCTCGGGGAGCATGCGGTAAAGCGCATCCATGGTCAGCAGATCGGCGAGCTGATGGCGCCGTAGATACACCGGGAGATTGTCGATCAGATACTTGGGTGGCATGGGCGTCTCTGTCAGCAGTTCTGTGAGCCGCTCACGCACCTTCTTTTCCAGTGATGACTCGTGCGGCAAATACTGCGGATTCTTGTACTGCGCCTCTGTCATACGGGTTCCCTTTCTCGGTATACAACTCCGGATCCGATGGGCGGGCGTGTGATGCGGCAGCGACGGGGATCAGGAAATCCATGCTTCTGGTGCGGGCCCGCCCCGGCCTATAGGCGGGAACAAGGCGTCGAGCCTGGCGAACTCCGACTCGGACAGAGACACCTCCAGCGCTGCTATCGCGCCGTCGACATGTTCTGTCGTCCGAGGCCCGATGACCGCGGCGGTGACCTCGGCGCGGGAAAGCACCCACGCCAGCCCAACCTGGGCGGGGTCGCGGCCGATCTCGTCGCACAACCGCTCGTACTGCACGATGGTGTCGCGCTGGTCGTTCAGTGCGGCGAGTGCGCGGCCCTGCGCTGACTTGACCGCGGTCCCCTCGGCCAGCTTGCGGACCGCGCCGCCGAGCAGTCCGCCATGCAGGGGCGACCAAACGAGCACGGCGATGCCATATGCCTGCGCCGCTGGCAGCACCTCCGTTTCGGCGAACCGTGTCGTCAGGTTGTATAGGCACTGCTCGGAAGCCAGTCCTAGGAAGTGCCGGCTGCGGGCGGACTCCTGCGCTGCCGCGAGGTTCCAGCCGGCGAAGTTGGAGGAGCCGATATAACGGACTTTTCCCTGGCTGACCAGCTGTTCCATGGCTTGCCACACCTCTTCCCAGCCGACTGCGCAGTCGGTCCGGTGCATTTGGTAAAGGTCGATCCAATCAGTGCGCAATCGCCGTAGCGACGCCTCGCACGACGCAATGATGTGCCGGGCGGACAGGCCCCGGTCGTTGGGCCCCGTTCCCATCTCGTTGCCGACTTTGGTGGCCAGCACGACCTCGTCCCGCCGCGCGGGTTTCGCCAGCAGCCATCGTCCGATAACTTCCTCGGTGTAACCCTTGTAGGCGCGCCAGCCGTACAGGTTTGCGGTGTCAAGGAGGTTGATGCCGTTGGCCAGTGCGTAGTCCATGAGCCGGTGGGCCTCGGGTTCTTCCACCCGCCCACCGAAATTCACCGTGCCGAGGGCGAGGCGGCTGACCCTCAGGCCGGTACGCCCCAGTTGCGTGTAGAACCGATCGTGGTCCACCTGGGCCGACCGATCGCCCTGAGCCTGGCTCGAGACGCCGATGCCACTCGCGTCGACCGGATGGGTTCCGTGCTGTCCGGTGAGTTCCATGCAGATATCCCCTTTGAGGTCGACGTTCAGGTGCCGCCTCGAGCTCGAAAGATTCTGTCTCATGAGAATTCGGGCCGCAGAAGGTCGAGATCTCGGATGATCGCGCCGGGACGAGGGTCGAACACGTCGGCGATGGCCGCCGAGATGCGGTGGGGGTCCACCCGTTCGGTGCCGAACGTTTCGATGGACAGGCCCACCGAAGCGGCCTGCCCCAGGGATTATGATTCCTTTTCACGACCATTTTCCCTGCCAGTTCGGCTGCCCGACAGGCACCCGATCGCCGACCAGTCGTTCCAGTTGTTCGACCACCTCGAACGGTGTCGGCCGCGCCAGCACGTCGGCACGCAGTTCACCTGGGGCAGTGTGAAATTCGGACTCAGGAGCCGCTGCAGGGCAGCATCGATGTCGCTATCGGTGATGGCGGCGCCTGAGAGATTCGGCCCTGCTCCGCTGTCGCGCACCTGGTGGCCTTGGAAGACCTCATCCGGAATGTGGGAGACGGCCAGTAGCGGCAAGCCGTTGACGAGCGAGGTCAACACACTTCCCGCACGTACTCCTCGATGGGCGCGGTGAAGTCGATACTCCACAGGTGTCGGACGGCGGGTACGTCGAGCAACGTGCCTATCAATGGACCGACGAGTCCGGTCGGTTCGAACACGACCAGCTCAGAGCGCCCACGCTCGGCGAAAGACACCGCGTCGGCAGCGTGCGCTCGGGCCGCGGCCGCCGCGAGCCCGAACCCGACGACCTGCCGCTCTCTTTCCTGTTCCGCAGCAACCGTCTGATCGGCGCTGAGCACCTCAGTCTCGGGTTTCCAATCGCGCCTGGCGGATTCGGTGCGCAGCAGCGCGAAGGAGTCGAAATCCGGACCTACGCCGAACGCGGGCAGTCCGGAGCCGACGATGGCCGGCACCGTATCCGGCTTGCTGACCACCACGACGTCGTGGCTGCGGGCGCGTAACGCCCAGCGGCACCATCGGGCGCAGATGGCCCGGTGTGTCCCACATTGCGATCAGAATTCGCATCTTCGTCTCCAATCACAGGTTCACAGCCGGGTTCGCCGGCGAGAGTCGTGTGCGCAGCATCCTGCGGCGCGCTCGGAGATCGCTCCAGCAGGAGTCGATGTGGACACAGCAGGGCGCATCGAGAGACGCTGGATTCGCGCTCCGGCGAGGAATGTCGTTATGAGCCAACGTCTCGTGGACGCGATCGATGCGATGGCACGGCCGTGCCGCTGGTGCACATCGGCTCCGCGTACGAGTACGGGGTCGCACGGGCCGACGGGAGTCGGAGCGTGGACGAGCCGACCCACCGCCCCCGGAACCCGCCCACGGCAGTACCAAATTCGCCGCCACCGCATGCCTGACCGGGTCGACGCCGCCGTGCATCGACTCATCGAGTTCAGCGCGCCGGTGCGAGTAGTCACCACCGAGGGGCCGGAGTCGTCGCGGGCGTCCGCCACAGGCGCGCCGCGGATCCGCATCGAGAAGGCGGCCCGACACGCGGGTGCGCGGCTTCAGGATGTGAGTGCGCTCCAGTAGTCGCGCAGTGCTTGGTCTAGGTTGCGGGTGGCCCGCCAACCGAGTGCCTGCTCGGCGGTATCGGTGGCCACTTCCAGCCAGCTTGCGCTGGGCCTCGGCGCGCTGGGCGCGGTGGCGGATTCGACGATATCGGCGGGCACCGCGCTGATCGTGACCAGCCGGTTGACCAGCTGCCGCACGGAAACTGCTTGTCCGCGACCGATATTCACCACAGTGCGCGCGGTTCGCGAGCGCGCCGCGACGGGTACCGCGTCGCCGAGGTCACGCACGTCGACGAAATCGCGGTAGGCGGTAAGCGTCGACAGTTCGACACGTGCCCGGCCTGCACGGTGACTTGCGAGTATGGAGCCGACCTTGCCGATCAGGGTGCCAGGGTGCTGGCCGGGGCCGATGCTGTTGGTCACGCGTAGTACGACACCGTCCACCGCGCCGCGTGTTATGGCCGCCTGAACCGCCATGGTGGCCGCCAATTTCATTCGACCATAAGGAGATTCGGGCTCGGTCGGCGCAGACTCGTCGACCTGCCCGGAACTGGGGAATGGGCCGTATTCCAGCACGCTGCCCAGGTGCACGTAACGGGTGCGCAGGTCGGGGCGGGCTGCCAGCGCGGCGAGCGTGGTCTCGGTCAGGGTGACGAGCGATCGATGCATGCGGCGTTCATCCAGGTCCCAGTACGAACCTGCCGCGTTCACCACCAGGGTGGGCCGGTATCGCCGCAGCAGCTCGGTCAGCGGTCGAGGGTCGTCGGTGCCGAGGTCGAGTGAGGCGTGTTCCGTGCCATTCGGACTCACCCCGCGCGACACCGATATGGCCCGATAGCCGCTGTCTCGCAACGACGCGACGATATGCGTGCCGGCGAAGCCGGTGCCGCCGAGCACGAGAGCGATGTCTCGTTTGATCATTGCGACCCTCCATTCGGCACGACCGCAGCTGGTGTCAGCGTCCGTAATGCCGCTTCAGCACTGAGATCTCCGCGTTCGTGGGCATAGCCGCCTTCCCCATGAGCACAGTGTCGGATCAGGTATTCGAGAACCACTAGGACGCGAATAGAAGCGGCGGACCGGTGCGTCGGCGCGCGCCACATCCCGCGTCCAGGCGGTCTCCCGAACGTTTCGAGATCACGAGTGTGGTTGAGTCGCGGTTTGGCGCTGTCGGCGTGTCACGCGGGGGGTGAGGATCTGTGTATCAATCCCGCTGCCGGTGTGGTGGCAGCGGTGCCGGTGGGGATGTGCCGGTCGCGCAGGTGTCGCGACTTGCTGGAACTGCTGGTCGAGGTGTCGGATGGTCGCTCGTCGCAGGGTCGGGATCATCCGGCGCCGGTGGTGCTGGCTCTGGCCGCGCGGGTCGGCCGTCGCGGTCGACGATCACGGTCAAGGCCACCGCCGAACTCATCCGCCAGCGCGGTGGGCAATTCGTGTTCGCGGTCAAGCCCTGGGCGGACACGCCGATCGCCTGGCGCAGTGTCGACGCCGGACAACCTCGACGACCTACAGACCAAGGCCCGTGCATGCAACCGGCGGAGCTGCTGCGTCTTCGATATCTCCGAGTGTGCGTCTAGGCGATTTCAACCAGCTCCGGAGGCCGCCGCGTTAGCGTC
This sequence comes from Micromonospora sp. DT53, assembly GCF_049841535.1. NCBI lineage: Bacteria > Bacillati > Actinomycetota > Actinomycetes > Micromonosporales > Micromonosporaceae > Micromonospora > Micromonospora sp. DT53. The sequence goes on along the minus strand of NZ_JBNCKM010000001.1, from coordinate 1,202,368 downwards.
CGAGCAAATCAGGAATGGAAACTCAGGAAGGGAGGTCGAAGTGGACAGCGCGTTACGACGGCGGTTGCAGCTCGTGCGCGGGCTGCAATGGCTACGGGCTGCGGAGGGGGACCCTCTGGCGATGCTGTTGCGCGGCTATCCAGGGGACGCGTGGTCGGTGAGCACGGATCCGATATCCCGCAGCGCGACCGGAACGGTGCTGGTCGGCGGCGCGCAGGCGGCTGAGCTGCTCGCGGCGGGCAGCGGGCTTGCCGACTGGCGTCCGACCGGGACCCGGGTGATGGCGGTCGCGGCCGAGGATATCGAACCCGCCGACCCGGTGGACGTCGCCGCGCTGGCCGACGTACCTGCGCCACCGGTGGCCGGAATACCCGACGAGCTGATCGACCTGGTGCCCACCGCGGAGCTGTTGTGCGCCAAGGCGTACGCGGAGCTGCTCGGTGCCGAGCCGGATAGCCTGCTCGGCGCGACCCCGGTGCTGGACAACCTCCTGTGTCCGCAGGGGATCGCGGTCGCCGAGCGCATGCTCGTCGCAGTCGACGATCTGCGTGCCGCTTTGTGCGCCCGTACTCCCGCGTTTTTCCTCGCCGTGGTCGCACCACGGCTCACCGCCGACCTGGTCACCCGCACGGCCGCCGCGCTGCTCGTCGACGGCCAGTGGCCGGACGTCGAGGGGGCGGTCGAGCGAACCCTGGCCGGGTACCCGCCCGTGCGGCTGCACCTGACGACCACGAGCGCGGACGTGACAGTTGCCGGAGAGGTGGTCCCCGGCAACACTCAGGTGGCCGTGCTTACCAGCCCCGCTGCGCTGCCGAGTTTGCTGGACCTGCCACTGGTGTATGCCACCGCCGCCGCTGTCCTTACCGCGATCGCCCTGCGCCACCCGCGTCTGGTCTCCACGGGCGCCCCGCTGGACCGCCCGCTCGCACCGGCCACTGGTGGCCTGGCTCACCTACCGGTGGCGTCCTAATACTGCAACGGCAGTAAGCACGGAACACCGGCGGTTGCTGACGCCGGTCCGAGGTTAGTTGCATAGCCAGGAGGCGGCGCAGCAGAGACATAGCGCCAGTAGCGCGGCCGAGGTGAGCAGCAGGACGAGAAGCGTGGTCAGCTCGCTGCGCGCCGCCGGCGTAGGCGGTTCCGGTGGCCGCCTGCCTCCGGTCGGCTCGGGGACGGACACAGCATGATCATGTTAGATCCGCCGTCGGACTCAGCGGTTGCTCAGAGGTCGCCATGTCGCCGGTAGTGGCAGGTTCGGGCTTGGTGTTGGCGCCGTCTGCGCCATCGAGACCAGGCCCAGTCCCGTTCTGGTGGGTGAGTTGATCGCACGACGAGTGCGGCGAGCAGCCTTCGTGATGTGGGCGTACCAGGCCCGCCGGTCACGGACCTGGTATTCGTCAAGGCCGGATTCGTTGTTGGCCTGCCGGAAGCACTCCTCGATCGCCCACCGAGCCCCCGCGATCCGGACGAGGTCGACCAGGCGGATGCGGCGAGGTCCGTAGCAGACGTGGTAGGCGATCTCCCCGGTCGTCATGCTGCGCCGGGCCAGGAGCCAGTGCCCCCGGCCGGGCTGCCAGCCGATACGCACTGGCACCCGCGCCCACCAGTACTCGCGGGGCCTTCGACCGCCCGTATGCCTCGTCCATCTCCCCCCACCCCCGACACTCCGGCGTCGAGGGCTCGGGCCAGCATCCGGGCCATCTGCACCTTCGTGGCGAACAGCACCTCGTCCGGATCCCCGCGGCCCGACACCGGTCCCGGTCATCGGTCCACGACGCCGGGAGGTAGAACTGCCGGTCGACCAGCGCGTGGCCCTTCCCGCAACGGTAGGCCAGGAACGTCCCGACCTGGCAGTTCTCCGTCCGACCAACGGTGCCGGAGTACTGACCGACGAACCCGACGCCCACCACGAGTCGAACTCCATTCGCCCACTGCCGTTGCAGTATCAGCACACCGAGTTCCTGCCAGTGCAGCCGTAAACGGCGGATTCGACGCTCATCAGAGAGTTGGTATTCCTATGAAGGTCGTACTGACCTGTTTCGCAGCGCCCACGCACTTCTATTCCATGGTTCCGCTGGCCTGGGCGCTGCGCGCGGCCGGGCACGAAGTTCGGATTGTCAGCCAGGCAGCGATGGCGCCGGCCATCACCGGCGCGGGGCTCACCGCCGTCACGGCGGGGCCCGCCGAGTGGTACGGCGACCAGCACGCGCCGGACCTGCTCAACGCGATCTTCCCCGGCTGCCTAGATCATGTGCGCGACTTCGACTACACGGACACCGACGCCTGGACGCACACCGGGCTGCTTGCTCTGGAGCACATGGCGAGTTCGGCGATGTTTGCCACCATGAACGACGACCAGATGGTGGACGACATGGTGGCGTTTGTGCGGGACTGGCGGCCCGACCTGGTCATCTCAGAGACCTATACCTTCGCCGGAAATATCGCCGCCCGCGTGGTCGGTGCCGCGTACGCCCGTTTTATCTGGGGCCCGGACGGCGCCCTGCGGGCCAGGCAGGCCCTCCTGCGCATGTCGGCGGAGCTGCCCGCGTGCCACCGCGAGGATCCGACCGCCGAGTGGCTGTCGGACACCCTGGGTCGGCACGGGTCGTCCTTCGACGAGAAGGTGATCACCGGTCAGTTCACCGTTGACATCACTCCACCCAGCATGCGGCTGGATCTCGGGCTGCACTACGAGTCCCTGCGTTACGTCCCTTACAACGGCCCGGCGGTCGTGCCGGACTGGCTACGCACGCCGCCCGAGCGCCCCCGCGTCTGTCTGACGCTTGGCGTGACCGACCGCTCGCATGGGCAGATCAACCACCTGGACGCCGTGCTCGGGGCGTTGAGCCCGATTGAGCTGTTCGAGGCGGTCGCGGGCTTGGACTGCGAGGTGATCGTCACCGTGGACCCGGAGCGACTGGCGATCCCGGTGCCGGACAACGTGCACGCTGTCGGGTTCGTTCCGCTCAGTGACCTGATGTCCACCTGTTCGGCCGTCGTCCACCATGGCGGCAGCGGCACCCGCTCCACGGCGGAGGTGCACGGTGTGCCGCAGCTGATGGTCGCGGAGGGCTGGACCGTCCTGCGCGGTCATGGCATCGAGGCGGCGGGCGCGGGCCTGTGCATCCCGGTGGAGAAGCTCACCGTGACAGGACTGCGCAAGGGGCTGCGCGCACTGCTGGGAGATCCGTCATACGCCGAGGGTGCGCTGCGGTTGCGGGACGAGATTCACGCCCTGCCGACGCCCGCGGCGCTGGTGCCCAGGCTGGAAGCGCTGGTCGACGCCTATCGAGAGGAACGCTGAGATGCACGAGGGCGAGTTCGCCGATATCTACGACCGCATTCACGCCCACCGGCTGATGTTGGTTGGTTCGTTCCAGGCGGCCGCGAACTCCTCCGTCTCCTGATACCCGATCGGGTTGGCGACCGCGCTCCTTGTCACCGGGCCCGCGAGGGTCGGCGTGTTGGAGGTGTGGTTGAGCGCGTCCGGTCCGCAAACTCGCCGACCAGCGCGGCTTCGTCGTACACCCCCGCCGCTGGGTCGTGGAGCGAACCCTGGCCCGGATCACCGCCCACCGCCGCCTGGTCCGCGAGTACGAGACCTACCCCGGCACGTCCCAGGCCATGATCCGATGGGCCACTGACGGAACTGGCGGCTCTGCATCGGCGATGGTAATGCTGCCAGTGGATGATCCGAGGCGTTCGGTCGCGGAGCCGGCGGGTTTGTCGGAGGCGGCGCGGGCGCCGCAGGCGTTGCCGGATCGAGTGTTTGACGGCCTGTTCGATCCGGAGCCGGGTTTGTGGTCCGCAACGAGGGTGTGGTGTTGTCGGCGACATGGCCGTCGAGGATGGATGACGCGGGCGAGGCGACAGGGACGGATGCGGGCGTGATCGAGGCGGACGTCGCCGAGGCGGGACGGGTGCCGACCAACCGAAACCTGCTGACCGCGATCGCCGAGAACACCGTTAGCCAGAAGGCGACGTCCGCCGGTCCACCCCGCTGCGCCACCGCTTTCACGTCGCGACGGCCGGCATCCCCGGCGTCGGCGCGGATCCTTCCCGTTGGACACCGACGCAACTGAACGAAGCCCGGACGCTGATCGAGCAGTACAAGACCCTCCACGGGATGCTCACCCTGCCGAAACCCCAATGGGTTGCGGTGATTCGGGTGCGCGTTCGTGAATCGGGCCCTCGGGTTCCGGGTCTCCTGGTCCGGGAGTCGTGGCGGCGTCGCGCAGTGCCGATTCGACTCGGCGGTTGCTGGTCATGGTGGCCGTGACGGCGGTCATGGCAAGGAGGATGCCGGCGGCGGCGTAGAGCGGGGTGCGTATGTCGTAGGCGGCGGCCAACCAGCCGCCGACGATGGCGCCAAGGGGGGCGGCACACATGGCGAGCATGCGGGAGGTGGAGGCGACCCGGCCCATCAGGTGGGCGGGGACGATCGCCTGCCGGATGGAGGGGCCGAGCACCATCGTGGCGCCCATGCCCGCCCCGCAGACGGCGAGCGCCAGCCCGGCCAGGTACGGGTTCGGGGCAGCCGCCAAGCCCAGGATGGCAAGCCCTTCGACGGCGGCCGTGCAGGTCAGTGCGGTGCCGGTGCCGAGTCGTCGGCTGAGGAAGGAGGCGATGCCCGCGCCGAGCAGGCCGCCAGTGGCCTCCGCCGCGAGGAGCAGGCCGAAGCCGTAGGTGTCGATGCCGAGCCGGTCGTGCGCGAAGAGGGCGAGGATGGTCTCCACCGCGAGGAAGGCGACGTTCCCGACCGCCGGACGCAGCGCGAGCCCGAGCAGCAACCGGTCCCCGAAGACGTACGAGGCCCCGGCCCGCGCCTGCCGAAGCAGCGACTCGCGGACCTGCGGAACGGGCCGGGGCACGGCCGGCAACGACCGTACGAGCACGGCGGACAGCGCGAACGACACCGCGTCGGCGAGCAACGGAACCGCCCGCCCGAGCGCGAGAAGGGCACTGCCCGCAGGCGGCCCCACAAAGCCGGACGCAGCTGTCTGGGTGCCACGCAGACGGGCGTTGGCGCGCTCCAGGAGCAGGGGGTGCCGGCCGAGCAGATCCGGCAGATAGGCCGTGGCGGCCGTGTCGAAGAAGAGTCCACCGAGGCCGAGCAGAAAAGCGACGGCCGCGAGAAGTGGAATGCTCAGCACGTCGAGCGCGGCCGCTGCCGCCGGGATCACGAGCAGCACCGCCCGCGCCGCATCCACGACCCACATCGTGCGCCGACGGTCCCAACGATCCACCAGCGCACCGCCGAGCACCCCGAAGAGCAGCCACGGCAGTGTCCCGGCGGCCGTGACGACGGCGAGCGCCATCGGATCCCGCGTCAACGTCAACGCGAGCAGCGGCAGGGCGGCGTGCGTGACTCCGTCACCGAGCGAGGAGATGGTCTGCGCGGTCCAGAGCCGCCCGAACCCGGTCGGCAGCGTCGCCATCTCAGTCATCCGATTCCGGGTCATGCGGCCTCCCCCTCGACCTGCTGGCGCCGAGCCGGCTGGCACCGCCCGAGGAGCAGCGGCGCGGCGCTGCTGATCGGTGGCGTCCTTATCCCAATGTCGATCAAGGTTTCGCTCATGGGCCCACGATCACCCCGCCACCCGGGCGGAACAACGCGAAAGATCGAACCGCCGCTTAAGCCACCGGTTATCGTTCGGCGCCGAAGTCGTAAACTTCCCCGATCACGCAGTTCAGGCGCAGGATCCGGACGGGCGGTGACAGGGAAGGGAGACGGCCTGGTGGAGCTGCGCGACATCGAGATCTTCCTGATACTGGCCGAAGAGCTCCACTTCGGGCGTACGGCCGAACGCCTCCACGTGTCCCAGGCGCGGGTCAGCCAGTCGATCAAACAGCAGGAGCGCCGGATCGGCGGCGCCCTGTTCGAGCGAACCAGCCGCAGCGTGCGACTCACCCCGCTCGGCGAGCGGCTACGCGACCGGCTCGACGCGGGCTACCGCGAGATCATGGACGGCATCGACGAGGCCACCGCCGCCGCTCGCGGACAGGTCGGCACCCTGACCGTCGGTACCTTCGACACCCACCACCGGCAGATTGCGGCCGTCCTCGACCTGTTCCGGCAGCGGCATCCGCGATGCGAGCTGCGCATGCGCGAGATCCTCCCCTCCGACCCGTTCGGCGGGCTGCGCGCGGGCCGCATCGACATCGGCCTGCTCTGGATGCCCGTCTGCGAGCCCGACCTCACCGTCGGACCGGAGTTGTACACCGAGCGGCTGGTGCTGGCCGTCGCCCCCACTCATCCGCTGGCCGGCCGGGACCGGGTCGAGATGGAGGACCTCGGCGATCACCCGGTGGTGGACCTGGAGGGGCCTGTGCCGGACTACGTGTGGCAGGCGCACACCCCGCCCATGACACCGTCCGGGCGGCCCATCCGGCGCGGCACCACAGCGGCCACGCTCGAGGAGGCCCTCACGGTGATCGGCACCGGCAGCGTCGTGTCCCCCGTCGGGTCGTACGCGGCCGCCTCCCGGCAGCGTCGTGACCTCGCATTCGTGCCCATCGTCGACAGCCCAATCCTGCGGTACGCCCCGGTCTGGCGCAGCGCCGCAGAGACCACACTGATCCGCGCCTTCGTCCACGCCGCCGGAGGCGGCTGACCTGCGTTGTGCGCCTACCGACCCGGGCCCGGCAGCGCTTCGCCCTAGCAATCCGCCGGCACAGGGGCGACACGACCCATTGCCCCCCGCCGATGACGCTCAGCGCCACTCTGAAGCTCACGCAAGTCTAGCTGTGGCGGTGACCTCTTCGGCTCCGCCGAAGAGGTCACCAGCCTGAGGGGCCTGGTCAGGACGTTGCCCGTGGGATCGCTGTGTCGAATGCCAGAACTGCGGCGGACTCCAGCAAGCTCACCCGCAACGCTCCACATCGATCTGCAGCACGCCCACAGACGTGGCCTTAGTACTCCAACGTCAATTGGCTTCTGCGTTGGGCGTGGCGCGGGCATGAGGACGACTACCGCGTTGATCATCGATGGTTTGTGAGGACAACCGAAGATCGTGCGGTGGCCGTGGGCCACGGCGTAGACCCGACCGGGTGGCAGGTCATCCTGGACGAGGCGGTGACGCGTGTCGCGGACCGGTTCGTGCGGGCGGAGCCCCGTCGGACCGCCGGGCAGTTCGTGTAAGGGCTGCTGTCGGGCGTGGAACGTAAGACCTGCTGGTCGTTGGCCGAACGGACGGGTCACGACGATCCGCAGGCGATGCAGCGGCTGCTGCGTACGGCGGCGTGGGACGCCGACGCCGTACGCGATGACGTGCGTGATTGGCTGATCGAGCAGCTCGGCCACCCCGAGGCTGTGCTGGTCACCGACGAGACCGGCTTCCTGAAGACGGGCGTGTGCTCGGTCGGGGTGCAGCGGCAGTACACGGGCACCGCCGGCCGGGGTCGAGAACAGCCAGGTTGGGGTGTTCCTGGCCTACGTGTCACCGGCGGGGCGGGCGATGATCGATCGCCGGCTCTACCTCCCCGAGACATCCTGGTGCGATCGCCCCGACCGTCTCACCGCAGCCGACGTCCCGGACGACGTCGGGTTCGCTGCGAAGCCTGCCCTGGCCCGGCAGATGATCGCCGCTGCGCTGGACGCCGGTGTCCCGGTCGGGTGGGTGACTGGCGACGAGGTTTACGGCGTCGACCCCGGCCTGCGCGCTGACCTGGAACACCGCGCGATCGGCTACGTCCTGGCCGTCGGCTGCGACCGACGCGTGCACGTCAACGACGGCCGCACTGTGAAGCGCGTCGACGACCTCGCCGACCGGATACCCACCGCCGAGTGGCAGCAGCACAGCTGCGGACCGGGAGCGAAAGGTCCCCGCGACTTTCTGTGGGCCTGGGTCTAGGGCTCGAGCGTGGCGGGCATGCTGAAGGCGGCGACGTGACGGGCACCGATGAAGGCGTTGCTCTCGACGATCTTCCCGTTCTCGATCCGGAGTACGTCGACGACCAGCGCCTCGTAGTGCGGGCTGCCGGGCCGGCGGAGATAGTTGATCAGTGCCGGGCGCCCGTTGGCCGAGGTGGGGAACGTACGCCAGTCGAGCGGTCGGCCGAGGAACTTCGCGACCGCGTCGATCCCGACGACCGGCGGCTCGGGCGGCATCGTGATCCGTACGTCCTCGGCGAGCAGTGCCCGGATCGTCTCCGGGTCCTTCGCGTTGGCGTAGCGGCGCAGGATCTCTTCGTCCTCACTGGTGAGCCGCGGGCGGCGCCAGTCCTTCGGGTCTGACGGAGCGCGCTGCCGGAGGGTGTGGCGGGCCCGCTGGAGGAGGCTGTTGACGGCCGCCACGGCGGTGTCGAGCGCGCCGGCGATCTCCTGCGGCGTCCAGCCGTGGACGTCGCGCAGCACGAAGGCCGCCCGCTGCCGCGGCGGCAGGTACATGAGCGCTGCGATCACGGCCAGCTCGACGGTCTCCCGGGCGGCGAGACCGGTCTGCGGATCGTCGGCCAACAGGGCGTCTGGATAGGGACCGAGCTCGGTGGACCACTCCAGCGGGTCACCATACGGAACCGTCCGGTGACCGGCCGCCTTGCGGCTGTCGAGGAAGACGTTCGTGGCGATCCGGTAGAACCAGGTGCGCGCCGACGCCCGACCCTCGAAGCGGTCGCGAGCCCGCCAGGCACGCAGGAAGGCCTCCTGCACCAGGTCGTCCGCGTCGGTGACGTTCCCTGCGAGGCGGTAGCAGTGCACGTGTAGCTCGCGCCGGTGCTCGTCGAAGGCGCGCTGCAGCCAGACCGCCTGCTCGTCAGGCGAGTCGGACATGTGATCTCCCCGGGGCTGAATGGTCCGCACAACCGTACTGACGACCGCGGACCCCATCCGTCATCGGTCACCGATGACGATCGCCGACTCGGTCGTCTGTACCTGTGACCAATCCCCACTCCACGAAGGAGAGAGCCATGACGGCAACCCCCGCGTCCAGCGCAGCCACGCCCCCGGTCGTCGACCGGGAGACCTGGCTGCGCGAGCGCGACGAACTGCTGGTCCGGGAGAAGGCCCATACCCGCGAAGGAGACGCCATCGCAGCCGCTCGTCGTCAGCTGCCGATGACCTTGATGCCGACGGTGACGGTCCAGGGCCCCGGCGGGGACACCCCGCTGGTGGAGGTTTTCGAGGGCCGCCGAATGCTCATCGCCTACTTCCACATGTGGCGCGACGGCAAACCGTACGGGGATCAGTGTGAGGGGTGCACCTTCTCGACCTGTCACATGCAGATGCTGGACTACCTGCATGCCCGGGACGTCACCTACGCCGTGTTCTGCCAGGGCCCCTACGACGAAAGTGCCCCGTTCGCGGAGTTCATGGGCTACCCGTTCCCCTGGTATTCGGCGAAAGACTCCGACCCGGCGCTGGCCGACGGTCGCGAATTCGGGTTCATCGCCTGCTACCTGCGCGACGGCGACCAGGTCTACGAAACCTACTGGACCACCGGGCGGGGCGTGGAGGCGTTGACGACCAGCTACCACGCCTTGGACCTCACCGTGTACGGCCGGCAAGAGAACTGGGAAAACTCACCCCAAGGTTGGCCGCGGGTCAGTGGTCACCCGTGGCGGCTCAACGGCCGCCCCACCGCCCAATGGTCACGCCCCGGCGTTACGCCGGCGGTGACGTCCTGACGCTCGAGATGGTCATGCTCGGGTCGGCCGCGGTGTCGGCCTGCTGCTGCGTCGTGCCGCAGGCGGGCGCGTCCCACAGGGCCCGGATGCTCGCGGGTGCGATGGTGGCTGTCATGGTCGCGGTGACCCTCGACGCCGCACCGGTTGTGCAGTACGCGGGCGCGCTGCTGCTCCTCGCCTTCGCGGTGGCACTCGTCACCAGCGGTCCGACCGAGCGCGGCCCGGAGGTGGAGTGGCACCGTACGGCCGGGGCCGTGCTCATGGCGCTCGCCGTGCTGATGCATCAACACGGCGGGTCGATGGCTATCCACCACATGGCCACCGGGCCCCGGATGGACCACGGCACCGTCACCGGCCATGACGCGGCGCTCGTGTTGCTACGCGCCGCCACGGCGGCTTACCTCTGCTGGATGGCGGCCGCACTCGTCCGGCTGCGCAATCGACCGATCACGGACCTGCTCCGTTGGGAGCACCTGGCCATGGGGGCAAGCCTCGCGGCCATGATCTTCTTCATGAGCTAGCCGAGTAAGCCAGCCGGCAGATCAAGTGACGTTGGAGTATTAGGCGAACCGAGACGCCGGCCGCTGCCAGCCATCCCGGAGCTCAGGACCTGTACGTGGGCCATAAGATCCACGTCTATGGTCCGCACCACACCTCCGCGTTCTCTGGACATCGCGGCACTCTTCCCTGAACTGCGGGAACATTCCATCACCGCTACCCGCCTGCATCCCCGACCCGGCGCTCCGACCATTACGGACAGTTCAGTCGGCGGACCGCTGCTATGGCCGGCCGACGAGGTATGGCCGGTCTGCGACGACGCCGGGGCGCACGAGCCATGGAACCTGACGACCCCGGCCGCTCTGCACCGCAGGCGGAATATCCTCGCGACCGCAGAAGCCCGCGAGCCGCTGCCGGGCGGAGACTTCTTGACTGCGGAGGAGCGGGCCGAGCTCGATGCGGCCAATGCTCTGGACCTGGACGACCTGGTCGAGGATTCCATCCCGTTGGTCCCGGTCGCGCAGTTGTACCGACGAGATATCCCGGACTACGCCGGTCCGGACGGCACCGACCTGCTCCAGGTGCTGTGGTGCCCTGTGGACCACTCGGACCGGCACTACAGCCCTCGCGTCTTTCTCTACTGGCGTGACAGTTCCGCCGTCGGCCCGCTACTCGAGGCGCCTCCCGAGCCGCCGGTGATCAGCGACACGTACCTGCCCGTTCCGTGCGTGGTGCACCCCGAGCAGGTCCGCGAGTACCAATACGCCGCCCTGCTCCCCGACGACCTACGCGAACGGCTCGACAAGTGGGATGACGGCGAAGACGAGAGCGGTCCCCACTATCAGACCGACTTGTCGCTCGCACCGGGATGGAAGGTCGGCGGGTACGCGAACTGGTCACTGACCGATCCGTACCCGATGGACTGTGCTGTCTGCGGCACCACGATGACCTTGATTCTCACGGTCGGCTCCAGCGACTGGAACGGCATGCATTGCAGCTGGCGCCCGTCCGAGGAAAACCCCACCGCCTCCCCAGACACCGTCGGCGTGCAGATCGGGCGCGGCTACTCCCTGTACACCTTCCGCTGCCCAGAATCAATCGATCATCCCCCGGCCACCGCTATGCAGTGACGCGGCCTCAATCCATGGCGTGCCGACAAGCTGGCCGTCCGCTACGAAGCCACCATCCAACTCGCCGCCATCGACGAATGGCTGTGACGGACTACAACACATGCCCTAGACCTGGGCACCGTTCCAGTGGAGGTCGCCGTCGGGCTACCAGTCGAACGGCTCGGTCACCGGCAGCGCGACCCCTTCGCGCCTCGGGAACTCGGCTGGGTCGCGCTTGCCCGCTGTACCCGCCGACGGGTCGAGGATCTCAACCATCAGCTCTTGATCAGTTCGCGCGGTCGGTGACGCCCGATCCGCCCGACTGGGCGTTACCGGCCGCACCTGGTCGCCCTGACCGAGCGTTTCACGCCAATCTTCGTGGTAGCGGTGGTGCTGGGTGTGGGGAACAGACGCCTGCGACTGATGCGCAGTGACGAGGGGCACCGCCGGCAGTAGGTGGTCCAGGCCGCTGCAGCGGTGGGCGCCGGTACGATAGGTTCCGGTGCGCCGGGAAGTCTGGTCGGCAATTGGCTCCGACCCGTCTTCTTGAAAGTTGGCCCGCTTGTGACGTCGAACCCTCAGTCACCCCCTCGTGTCCTGGGCCGCGGTTCCTGGGCCGAGGCACGTCGCATCGCCGACGTGCTGCGCAAGGAGACGATCGGCGGCGCGCTGCTGCTGGTCGGTGCCGTCGTGGCGCTGATCTGGGCGAACTCGCCGTGGGCGCACCGCTACCAGGCGATGACGGCGCTCACCGTCGGGCCGCACGCGCTGCACCTGGACCTGTCGCTGGCGATGTGGGCGGCCGACGGGTTGCTGGCGATCTTCTTCTTCGTCGCCGGTCTCGAACTCAAGCGCGAGTTCGTCGCCGGTGATCTGCGTGATCCCCGCCGGGCCGCGGTCCCGGTCGCCGCCGCGGTCGGTGGCGTGCTCGTGCCGGCGTTGCTGTACGCGGTGGTGAACTGGGGTGGCGCGGTGAAGGGGTGGGCGATTCCGACCGCCACGGACATCGCGTTCGCCCTCGCCGTGCTGGCGGTGATCGGCCGGCATCTGCCGAGCGCGCTGCGTACCTTCCTGCTGACCCTGGCGGTGGTGGACGACCTGCTGGCGATCGTCATCATCGCGGTCTTCTACACCGCTCACCTGTCGGTGCTGCCGCTGCTGGCCGCGGCGGTGCCGCTGGGCTTGTTCGCGCTGCTGGTACAGCGTCGGGTGCGCTCATGGTGGCTGCTGCTGCCGCTGGCGTTCGCGACCTGGGCGCTGGTGCACGCCTCCGGCGTGCACGCCACCGTCGCCGGGGTGCTGCTCGCCTTCGCCGTCCCGGTGCTGCGTTCCAGGAACGCCGGGCCCGGGCCCGGTCTGGCGGAGCACTTCGAGCACCGGTTCCGGCCGATCTCCGCAGGCGTCGCGGTGCCGGTGTTCGCGTTGATGTCCGCCGGGGTGGCCGTCGGCGGGCTGGACGGCTTGGCGGAGGCGGTCACCGACCCCGTCGCTGTGGGCATCATGCTCGGTCTGGTCGTCGGCAAGCCGATCGGCATCCTGCTCGCGACCTGGCTCGTCGCCCGGTTCACCCGGGCCCGGCTGGACGCGGGGCTGGCGTGGATCGACGTGGCTGGGCTGGCCGTGCTGGCCGGTATCGGGTTCACCGTCTCGCTGCTGATCGGCGAACTCGCCTTCGGCGTCGGCAGCGACGCCGACGGCCGGGTCAAGATCGCCGTGTTGGCGGGTTCCCTGATCGCCGCCGCGCTCGCCATGGTCATCTTGCGAGTGCGCAACCGCGTGTACCAGCAGATCTACGAGGCCGAGCAGGTCGACCGTGACCGTGACGACGTTCCCGACGTCTACCAGCAGTAGGCCGGCCGCGGGTGGTCTGACACGTGGCATCAGCGCGGTCGGGGCGGCAGCCCGGGCGTATCGTCGGTGCATGCGCGCGAGCGACGTGGCGATCCAGATGGAAACCGTTACCGAGGACATGCCGGCACGGGAGGCCGCGCGGATCCTGGCGGCGCAGGACCTGCCCGGCCTGATCGTGGTGGACACCATGGGCCGTCCCTCGACGGTGCTGGCCGGCACGCAGGTGCTGCGGATGGCGCTGCCGTCCTACTGCCAGGACGATCCGGCGCTGGCCCGGGTGATCGACGAGGCCGCCGCCGACGTGATCCTGGAGGGCATCGGTAACCGCACCGTCGCGGACCTGCTGCCGCGCAACCGTCCGGGCCTGCCGGCGGTCAGCGCCGACGCCACTCTGCTCGAGGTCGCCTCGGTGATGGCCCGCTCGAATGTGCCGCTGGTCGCGGTCGTCGACGGCAACCGGGTGATGACCGGCGCGATCACCCTGGACGGGCTGCTCGACCGGATGCTCGGCACCTGAGCCTCAGAAGAACCGCAGCCACAGATACGGCACCGCGATCGCCACCGAGATCACGGTGACGATCAGACCGTACTTGGTGAACCCCCAGAACGTGATCTTGTGCCCGGCGCGGTCGGCGATACCGAGCACCACCACGTTCGCCGACGCGCCGACGGCAGTGGCGTTACCGCCGAAGTCAGCCCCGATGGCGAGAGCCCACCAGAGCACCTGAGCCTTGCCGAGCCCGCCTTCGGCGTTCACCAACTCGCTCACGATCGGGCTCATCGTCGCCACGTACGGGATGTTGTCCACGATCGCCGACAACCCGGCCGATGCCCACAGCAACAACATGGTGGCCGGCCACAGCTTGCCCTCGACGGCCTCGGTCGCCGACCGGGCGATGCTGTCGATCACCCCGGTGGCGACCAGAGCCCCCACCATGATGAACAGGCCGGCGAAGAACACAAGCGTCGGCCACTCGACCTCCTTGGCCACGTCCTCCGCGTCCAGTCGGGACAACGCCAGCAGCAGCAGGCCGCCGAGGATGGCCACCACCGACGGCTCCAGGTGCAATACCGTGTGCAGACTGAACGCGACAAGAACCGCGCCGAGGACCACCAGGCTGATCACGACGAGGCGGCGGTCGCGAATGGCGTCCGCCTCCCGCAGCGCCATGATCCGGGCGGCGCGCTCGGCGTCGTAGCGGAACGCCTTGCGGAACATGATCCGGCACAGGCCGATGAACACGACGATCACGATCAGCACCAGCGGGGCCATGACGTTCAGGAAGTCGGTGAAACTCAACCCCGACCGGCTGGCGATGATGATGTTCGGAGGGTCGCCGACCAGGGTGGCCGCGCCACCGATGTTGGACGCCATCACCTCAGCGATCAAGAACGGGACCGGCGGCACACCGAGCCGCTCGCAGACCAGCAGCGTCACCGGCGCTACCAGCAGCACTGTGGTGACGTTGTCCAGTGCCGCCGACACGATGGCGGTCACCACGACCAGGATGACCATGATCGGGAACGGGCGGCCTCGGGCCTTCTTGGCGCTCCAGATCGCCAGGTACTCGAACAGGCCGGTGCGTTTCAGCACGCCGACGATCAGCATCATCCCCAGCAGCAGGAAGATGACGTTCCAGTCGATGCCGGCCTCTTCGGAGAAGAACGCGTGCTCGGCGTCGGTGGCCCCGATCGCCAGCATGATCGACGCCCCACCCAGGGCCACCGCCACCCGGTTGATCTTCTCCGTGGCGATGAGGACGTAGGCGGCGACGAACACGGCCACCGCGATCCAGGCCAGGGTGCTCATTCGGCGCTTCTCCTGTTCTGGTCAGCCGTCATCGCAACGCCGACCAGACTTCCCGGCACACCTGAGATCAACCTATCAGCCTGGTCGGTCGGCAATAGGCGTGCCGCCCCTGGGCGAGAAGTGGCTCCCCTGCGGTGACAACCTCGCTGCCGGCCACGGGCTGGCGGGACAAGCGCCCCGGCCGGCGGGAGCGCCAGGTCCTTTCGATTGCAGCTGGGCGGTGAGCGAGTGAGCGCTGCGTGTACCGCCTTCGTCGGCCGCCATCCCGGCAGTGGCCAGCTCACCCCGGCAGTGGCCAGCTCACCCCGGCAGTGGCCAGCTCACCGTGGGCTGATCAGTGGGGCGTAGTCGGTGCGGCTTAGTGGCTGTTCGGACAGTGAACCGTCGGCGCGGGGCACACCCAACGGTCTGCCGTCGCGCAGGAATGACACGCTGGTGACGTCATCGCGGCTGGTGAGGGTGCAGACGATCTGCCCGAAGGCGAGGACCTCGTCGCTGCGTCCGGCGTCATCAGCGGGTCCGTCGACCGCGACTCGGGCCTGGGTGCCGGTCAGCGTCGCACCGGCGGCGTTGACCGCTCCCGGCAGTGCGCTGGTCAGGTCGGTGTCGCGTTCGGCCTCGGTGGGTCCGGCGAGCAGGTGCCGCAGGTGGTCCTCGATGGTTGGTGTGCGGTCCACGCGCCGGAGCACCGGGACGATCCGATTGTCGCGAACCAGGCAGAGGGTCTCGGTGGCCAGCCCGACCGGCGCGGTCTCGGCGGGAGCGGGAGTGGGGAACGGCCCGCGCGGCGGCTGCACGGCGCGGGGTGCGTCGTCGGTGGGGATGCCACAGCCGCTCAGCAGCGCGACAAGCCCCACGGCGAGGAGATGGCGGCGGTTCACGTCAGGCTCACCGGCAGCGTGACGCGGAAGCGGGCACCCCCGCCGGGGCGGTCGGTGACCGTGACGTGTCCGCCGTGGGCGGCGGCGTGCTGGGCGACCAGTGCGAGGCCGAGTCCGGTGCCGTCGCCGGCACCCCGGGTGTGGGCGGCTCGCCCGCGGAGGAAACGGTCGAAGATGACCTCTCGGTCCTCGACGGGCACACCCGGGCCCTCATCCTCGACTTCGATGACGCCCGCGCTGCCGTCGCGGTCGAGCAGGACGCCCGTCGGACCGCCCCCGTAGGTGACGGCGTTGTCCAACAGGTTCGCCAGCACCTGCGCGACACGCCGTCGCTCGACCAGCCACGTCGCGGACACCTCCGGTGCGACGCGGACGATCGACGCGGGCAGGTCCAGGGCGTGGCAGGCGTCCCGGGCCAGTGCCACCATGTCCACGGGGGCACGGTGGGCGGGCTGGTCGCTGCGGGCCAGGTCGATCAGATCGTTGACGAGGCGCTGGAAACGGTCGATCTCGTCGGCGACCAGCCCCGCCGCGATCGCCGTCCGCTCGTCCTGCTGTTCGCGACGGCGGGCCAGGACACTGGCCGCGGCGGCGAGGGTCTGCAACGGGGAGCGCAGCTCATGGCTGACGTCGGCGGCGAAACGACGGTCGCGCTCGATGCGCTGCGCGAGGCGGTCGACCATCTGATTGAACGAGGATGACAGCCGGGTCAGGTCAGGGTCGCTGGCTGTGTCGAGGCGGGCGGTGAAATCGCCGCCGGCGATCTTCTCGGCGGCATCAGCGACGGCCGTCAGCGGACGCAGCCCGTGCCGGGTGGCGTACCAGCCGAGGGCCGCGCCGGACCCGGCGACCATGATCGCGACGGTGGTCAGCGCGAGCGCCAGGACCTGGAAAGTCTGCTCCAGCTCCCGCAGCGAGTTGACCTCGAAGTACGTCGCCGTCGCCGAGAGGGGCACGCCGACGACCAGTGCGGATTGTCCGTCGACGCGGACCCGCTGCACCGCCGGCTGCCCGGACGCCACAAGACGTCGCAAGTCGACGGGGATAGCCGCGGTAGGGCCGGGATCCGCGGTGCGCGCGTACCACTCGCCGTTGAGGTGCAGGACCGGGCGGCGGCCGCCACCGGTGTCCAGCGACCGGAGCACCTGTACGACGTCGGGGGTGTCGGTGTCGATCCCGGCACGGACGACTGTCGCGTCGAAGTACGCGGCGCGCAGGGCCGCGCGTTCCCGCTCGTCGATCAGGGAGCGGCGGGTCAGCTCGTACGAGACCAGGGCCATCGACGCGGCGAGCAGGAGCGCTCCGACGGCGAACGCGGCGGTCACCCGGGTACGCAGTCCGAGGCGTCTCATCGCTGCAACTTGTAGCCCAGGCCCCGCAGGGTGACCAGGTGCCGCGGGTTCGCCGGGTCCGACTCGATCTTCTGCCGCAGCCGGCCGACGTGCACGTCGACCAGCCGTTCGTCTCCACTGTCGTACCCCCAGACCCGTTCGAGCAGTTGCTGGCGGGACAGCACCCGGCCGACGTGCTCGGCCAACTCGCACAACAACCGGAACTCGGTGCGGGTGACCGGTACGGGTTGGCCGGCTCGGCGAACCTCTCCCCCGTCCGGGCTGATCTCCAACTCGCCGACGACGAACGCCGGCACGGGCTCCGACGCGTGCCCCGTGACGCCGTTTCGGGCCCGGCGGCGCAGGGCGCGCAGCCGAGCGGTCAGTTCCTTGATCGCCACCGGCTTGACGACGTAGTCGTCGGCGCCGGCCTCCAGAGCGGCGACGATGTCGTGCGTGTCGTCGCGGGCACTGACCACCACGATCGGTACGTCGTCGTCACGACGCAGCTGCCGAATGCATTCGAAACCGTCGAGGCCGGGCAACATCAGGTCGACCAGCACGTAGTCGGCGGGATCGCGGCGCTGCGCGCGCAGACCCTCCTCGGCCGTGGCCGCGCCCACCGCGTCGTAGCCCTCGTCCTCCAGTGCGAGCAACAACGCCAAGCGGATGCGGTCGTCGTCCTCGATCACCAGTACGGCCGTCATACCCGCATCATCCCCAGCCGATCGGCCCGCTGGCCAACCGTGGCAGCCGCTTGGCTGTTTTGTCACGGAACTGTCACAGATCCGCGTAGTGGCCGCCAAACCCGCCCGGCAGGGTGACAGACGACCTGATCCGCGAGGGAGAGGAGTGTGGCTGTGACCGGGCCACTGGCACCCACGCCGTGCACGCTGCCGCTGGTCGAGGTGTGCGTCACCGAGTTCGACCTGGCCTGTCTGCCGGCGACCGGAGCAGTGTTCGACCGCCTGCTTGCCCTGCATCCCGCACAGGTGGTGGTCGACCTGTCCGGGTGCCGGCACATCGATGCCGCCGCCATCGGCCTGCTACTTGATGTGCACCGGCGGCTGGCCCGCGCCGACGGGGTCCTCACCATCCGCGATCCGAACCCCCGCATCCGGCGCATCCTGCACACCGCCCGCCTGCACCAGGTCCTGCCGGTCGTCGACACTGCCCCATCGTCGCCGCCTGGCACCCCGCAGGGCGGGCAGGCACCGGCCCGCACACCGCCGACGCTTGTCGCTCATGGTCGCGCCTCGGCAAAAGTCGCTCACTGACGACCGCCCGGCGGGCTCCCCTGCCCACCATCGGGCGCAACAGCTATCAGCGCCGGAAACGTCAGGCTCGAGAGCCGGGCCTCGGCATCAGCTCTGCACGATCGCCGTGTCCCACCCCATCGGTAGACATGGCTCCAGGAAGGACCAGCAGAATGACCGTTGTCCCGGACGACCACCTGATGACCCTGATCTGCGACACCTGCGGCGACACCGTCAAGGCCACCGCGTGTGTGCTCCCCGATGCCGAGGTCGTCTGGACCCTGGTGTCCGAGCAGGGCTGGAGCGGTTCCCCCTTCGCTACCGGCCCGCACCGCTGCCCGCACTGCAGCCTCCTCCCGCTGCCTGCTGGCGGCCAGGCGTCGTGTGGCGACCACGGTCCGGGCGGCATCCTCGGCATCGACCACCTCGACGACGTGACCGTCGTCGCCGCGACAGGTGACGTCGATCTCGACACCGGGGACAACCTGCGCACCGCCTTGCGCCATGCAGCCGACATGGGAGGAAATGTCGTTGTCGACTTGAGCCAGGTGCACCTCATCGACTCCACCGGCCTCGGGCACCTCGTCCGCGCCCACCGCGACGCCCGCGACCGCGGGGTCACGCTCTGCCTGGCCGCGCCGTCGCGGTTCATCCGCACCGTCCTGCACACGATGCGCCTGGACGGAGCCTTCCCCGTCTTCGACAGCCGCGACGACGCGCTCGCCAAACTGTCTGAGGGTTCGGCGTCGGAGTGCGCGACCGCCATCGCGGCGACCGCCGCGGGTTCCTGATCGATGCCGCCTCCGGCGCCAGAAGGAGCTAGCGACCTGTCGAATGCCCACTGGTCGGCACCGAATTTTCTAGCCGACCGACACCTGCCGTAGCACCCCGTCTCGAAGAACGTCCGAGGAAAGCCCATGAGCATCGCTGGCCTCGTAGCCGCGCTCCTCGTCGGCGTCGCTGCCGGCCTGCTCGGCAGGCTCGTCATTCCAGGACGCCGGGAGGCCCCGGCCTGGCTGACCGTGTCCGTCGGGGTGGTCGCCGCGCTGGCGGGCACCATCGTCGCTCAGCTGGCGGGCGTCGATACCAGCACCCTCAACCTCTTGGCCCTGGTCATCGAGGTCGGTTTCGCCGGCAGCGGCGTCGTACTCGTCGTCGCCACCGCCAAAATCGACCCATCCGACCCGCCATGATCCGGAACGACACGGCGCCCGCACCACAGAAGTTCGATGTGGACGGACAGCATGAGTGAACCCTCATGACTCCCACCGCTTCTGACCGATCCCGGAGCGTTACGGGCTCGCCGTCCCCGGTTCCCCCGGGCCTCGCCACAACCTAGGAGCTGACCGTGTACATGCCATGGCCACTACCCGATGAGAACTGGTTCGCCGACACGTCGAACCAGCCCGAGCCGAACTGCGAGGACCTGCGGATCGAGGCGCTTGTCGCGCAGCGGCTGAGCATCGACTGGACCACGCGGCGTCAACAGATCACCGTCTCCGTGCAGAACCGGGTCGTCATCCTCGCCGGCGTGGTCAGTGACGCGAACGCGCGGCAGGTCGCGGCCGAACTCGCCTACGACGTGCCCGGCGTCTTCGACATCTGCAACATACTGCGGCTCAGCGGCCCGCGGCGTAGCCGCTGGTGACCAACGATCATCGGTGACGCCGGGGTACCGGATGTCCACGAAGACCCGTCGACCAGGACGATGCCGTCCTGATCCGGACGTTCGTGCGCTAATTCGGCCAGCCGAGTAGTCGAGCGCCGAGTGCGGCCGTTTGTAGCGTGAATCGTTGGGTCGGCTCGCCGGGGTGGTAGCCGGTCAGGTCGCGGATGCGGTCGAGTCGGTAGGTGATCGCGCGGACGGACAGGTGCATCTGCCGGGCGGTCGCGGTGTGGTTGCCCTGGTTGTCGAAGAGCACGGTCAGGGTCTCCAGGTAGGGCTCGGCACCGCCGCGTGCCGTGGTCAGTGGCCCGAGGACCGTTGTCACCAGGTCGGTGATGGCGTCGCGGTCTCGCAGGAGCACGGGGAAAACCAGCAGGTCGGCGGCATTGAGGATGGGTGTGGTGAAGCCGAGCCTGACGGCGTAGTCGAGGGTGTGACGGGCCTCGTCGAGCGACGTGGCCAGGCCGTGGATCCCGGGTTGGGTGCGGCCGACGGCGATCTGCCAGGTGCCCGCGCCGAGTTCGGTGAGGAGCAGGTGGGCGAGTTCGGCCGCGATGCCGCGCAGGCCGCCGGCGCTGATGCACACCACGTCGCCGTCGCGGAGGGTGGTGAGGGTGTTGCCTTCGCCGAATCGGGAGGCAAGTGCGGCATCGATGCGGTGCGTGATGCCGGGAGTCAGGCCGGCCGCACGGGCGATCAGGACGGTGTGGGTGGCCGACAGGCGAATCCCGTATCGGTGTGCGCGCTCGGCCAGACCGCCCGGGTCGGCCCGGCCGGTGAGCAGGTCGTTGACGAACGCGGCACGTTCGTTGTCGTGGCGATCCAGCTCGGCGCGGTTCTGCCGGGTGTACCCGTCCACGGCGGCGGTGAGCAGGACGCGGGCGGTGTCCAGCAGTGTCTCGGCGCGGGAGTGCACGGCCGCGGCGGTGTCGGTCGACGCGACCAGGGTGGCGCTCCAGTGGGCAGTGGCGGCATCCAGCAGACCGGTAACAAGCTCCCGCAGCTTCAGCCCCTCATCCGCTGCGCGGGCACCCAGGTTGACCGCTGCCTGACGCCGGGCACTGGCCGGGACGTACAGCAGCTCCTGGCAGTTGGCCGCCAGCCAATTGGACTCGCTCATGGGCTGTTCCTTGTCGGCGTGCTGGTCGCCGCCCGTCACCGGAGGCCACCAGCCTCAGGTTTACACACCGATGTCGCGGCGGTCGAACGCGATGACTCCGGCGGCCGTGGTTGCGGCACCGAGGAGTACGAGGGCGAGAAGCTCGGGCAGATGCCAGCCGGTGTGCAGCGGGTCGGTGCCGATGAAGTAGTGAAACGGTGACAGCCAGCGCACCCAGTGCCACCCGTCGAGCATGCCAGCGATGGCGTTGGCCATGTAGGTGGCCACGGCGAGGCCACCGGTGATGGCAAGGACCACAGCTCGCTTCCCGGTGGCGGCCCCGATGAGGAAGGCGATGCCGGCGAAGCTCCACACCAGGGCGACCAGGCCGGCGGACGCGGCGGCGACGTTGGACAGGGAGATGTCCATGCCGATCCAGGGGACGATGATCATCAGCAGGATGCCGGGGATGGCGGCGATCCCGGTGAGCGCGCTGCCGGCAGCGGCTACCCGTTGCCAGGCGAAGGTGGCTCGCGAGACCGGGTTGGCCAGCATCAGCTCCATGCCGCCGTCCTCCTCTGGCCGAGCGATCGTGCGGGCGGTCAACGTGACGGCGCACATCAGGACCAGCAGTGGGCCGACCAGGCTGAAGATGGTCGCCTGCAGATACCCGGCGGGCGACAGCATGTCAGCGATGCCGAGGAAGTCCAGCATGCCCTGGGGCAACGCGTCCTGCTTCAGCTCCGCGGCACCCTGGAACTGGCTGTAGAACGAGGTGTAGATGGCGGTGAAAGCGGCGACGCCACCGGCCCAACCGAACAATGCCAGGCGGTCGTCCCGCCAGGTCTTACGCACCAGCGCGGGAAGCATCGCCGGCTCCTTCCCCGTGGTAGTAGAACGACAGGAACGTCTCTTCCAGGTCAGGTTCGGCCGACAACATGTCCACGACCTCATGACGCGCTGCCGCCTTGATCAGCGGGTCGATGCGGCCGTCGACAGTGCACTTCAGCACCGGGCCGGACACCACCACGTCACTGACTCCGGGCAGGACGCTGAACTCGGCCGGGTCCACCGGATCATCGAAGTGAATCTCGACGGCGCGGACCGCCCGCTTCCCCAGTGACTCAACCCGCTCGACCGCGGCCAACTGGCCGTCGCGGACGATGGCGACCCGGTCGGCGACCTGCTGCACCTCGGCCAGGACATGAGAGGACATGAAGACCGTCTGCCCGGCACCACTGGCGTCGCGGACCATGGCCAGGAACTCCTGCTGCATGAGTGGATCCAGCCCACTGGTCGGCTCGTCCAGGACCAGCACCGCCGGCCGGTGCATGAACGCCTGCACCAACCCGACCTTCTGCTTGTTGCCCTTACTCATCGTCCGTACCGAACGCGAGAGGTCCAGGTCGAGCCGCTCCGCGAGGTCGGTCACCTGCGACCAGGCCACGCCGCCGCGTGCTGCGGCGAAGAAGCGCAGCAGGTCTTCCGCCTTGTCCCGCCCGGGAAACACGAGCTCGCCGGGCAGATAGCCGATCTGACGGTGCAGTGCGGCCTTGTCCTTGCGCGGGTCGAGCCCGAGCACGGTCGCGTGTCCACGAGTGGGGCGCAGGAAGTCCAACAGCAGCCGGATCGTGGTCGTCTTCCCAGCTCCGTTCGGTCCCAGGAATCCCACCACCTCCCCGGCGCGAACCTCCAGGCTGAGCCCCTCGATACCGCGACGCTGACCATAGAACTTGGTCAGGTCCTCGGTGAGTAGGGCGATGTCGCTTGTCATGCCCACATCGTCGCCGGCCGCCGGCCCGGCATCCAGGTCAGCATCCGGC
The DNA here is from genome assembly GCF_049841535.1 of Micromonospora sp. DT53. Classification (NCBI taxonomy): domain Bacteria; kingdom Bacillati; phylum Actinomycetota; class Actinomycetes; order Micromonosporales; family Micromonosporaceae; genus Micromonospora; species Micromonospora sp. DT53. The sequence continues at coordinate 1,179,420 of NZ_JBNCKM010000001.1, read as the reverse complement.
CGACAAACCGCCGACGCCGTTGCCGGACACCGGAAACCAACAGGCATGGGCTGCGGCGGGCGGCGGTTGGCCGCCGTCGACGGCGCCGGGTGGGGGATTCCTCGGCGGCGAGCACGGGAGTACGGTGAGTTCTGGTGCGCCGGGAAGTCTGGTCGGCAGGTCATCTCGTGCTGCGGCTTCTGGAGGCTCCGATGGGCGTTTCTGCCCTGCGCACCGAACATCTGTCCAAGCGGTACGGGCGGCTTCTCGCCCTCGATGACCTCACCCTCGACGTCGCGGCCGGCGAGGTTTTCGGGTTCCTCGGCCCCAACGGTGCCGGAAAGTCAACGACGATCCGGCTGCTGCTCGGCCTTGCCCGACCCACCTCCGGACGGGCGTGGATCTTCGACACCGACGCCGCCGATGTCGCCGCCGCCCACCGCAGGCTCGCCTATGTGCCGGCGGATGTGGCGCTGTGGCCACGGATGACCGGCGCCGAGGTGCTGGACCTGCTCGCCCGCATCGGCCCCGGCACCGATACCGCCTATCGAGACGAGCTCATCCAACGGTTCGCGCTGGACGTGTCCAAACCGGCTGGCACCTACTCGACGGGCAACCGGCAGAAGGTCGCTCTGATCGCGGCGTTCGCCACCCGGGCGCCTCTGCTGGTGCTGGACGAGCCGACCAGCGGTTTGGACCCGCTCATGGAGCTGCAGTTCCGGCAGGCGGTCGAGGTTGCCCGCGACAACGGGCAGACGGTGTTCCTCAGCTCCCACCAGCTCGCCGAGGTCGAGGCCGTCTGCGACCGCGTCGGCATCCTGCGCGCCGGTGAACTGGTGGAGGTGGCGTCCGTCGCGCAGTTGCGCCGGCTGCACCACACCGAGGTGGTCGCGACGTTCGCCGGAACGCCACCGGACCTCGCCGGTGTCCTCGGTGTCGACGGCTTGCACACAGACGGCGCCGCGACCGTGCGGTTCACCCTGAACGGCTCCCCCGCCGCGGCGTTGCGCGCCCTGGCCGACGCTGACGTGTCGACGATCGTCGTCCGGGAGCAGAGCCTGGAGGAGATCTTCCTCGCCTACTACGGGCAGAACGCCCGATGATCGCGGCCACGGCGGCAGCAGCCCGCCCGCAGCGTGTGCTCAGAGGGCTCGCGGTGCGCCAGGTGCGCAGTGGTGCCATGGTCGTGACCGCTGTGTGCGCGGGCATGTCCGCCCTGGTGGTGGTCGGCTACCGCAGCGAGGCACTGGACCCGGCGGCCCTGGCGGCGCTGGCCCGCAACCCCGCGATCCGCACCCTGTTCGGTGAGCCGGTCGCCCTCGACCAGCCGGGCGGGTTCACCGTGTGGCGCACGGGCACCGTCCTGGCCGTCCTGCTCGCTGTGTGGGTAATGCTCGCCGCCACCCGGATCACCCGAGGAGAGGAGGACGCCGGCCGGTGGGGCCTGCTGCTGTCCGGCGGCATCACCCTCGCCGAGGCGGTCCGCCAGCACCTCGGTGTCCTGGCCGCCGTTCCGGTCCTCGTTGGAGCGGCGACCGCCGCGGCGATGATCGCTGCGGGCGTGGACGCTGCGGGTTCGTTGTTGCACGGCACCGGCCTCGCTGCCGTCGGGCTCTTCTTCGTCGCCGTCGGAGGCGTCACCGCGCAGCTGTTCGTCAGCCGGTCGGCGGCCAACGGTGTCGCGGCAGCCGTCCTTGTCGTCGGGCTCCTCACGCGGATGGTCGGCGACGGTCTGCCTGCACTGGCCTGGCTTCGGTGGCTGTCCCCGTTCGGGCTCTTGGCGCTGACCCGCCCGTTCGACGTCAATCGTGGGCTGCCGGTGTCGGTGCTGACGTTTGCCGCGGTGCTGCTACTGGCCCTCGCCGGTCGGCTCGCGGCTCGGCGTGACGTCGGCGCGGCGATCCTTGCTACGGCCGACAGCCGGCCGGCGCGTACCGCGTTGCTCGGTTCGGTGCCCGCCTTCGCGGTACGGCGTACGACGCGGCCGCTGGCCGCATGGTCGGCCGGGATCGGCGCGTATTTCCTGCTGCTGGGTCTGATCGCCCGGTCCATGGCCGAGTTCCTGACCGGCAACCCCGAGTTCGCGACGATGGCGGCCCAGGCTGGCTTCCCGGCACTCGGCACGGTCGAGGGCTACGCGGCCACCCTGTTCGCGCTGCTGGCCGTTCCGGCCGGGGTGTTCGTCGCCGTGCGGCTCGCCGCCGTCGCCGCGGACGAGAATGCCCGGCGTCTCACCCTGCTGCTGGCCGCACCGGTGACCCGAGTACGGCTGTTGGCCGCCGAAGCGGCCGTCGCTGGCTGCGCCGCGCTGGTCCTGATCACGGTGGCGGGCGTCGCCATGTGGGCCGGCACGGCCACTGTCCATGCCGGCCTCTCGGTCGGCGAGGCGCTCGCCGGGGCCTGGAACGTCCTGCCGGTTGTGCTGCTGTGTCTGGGAGCTGCCGTTCTGGCGCTCGGACGGGCGCCGCGCGCCGTCGCGGCGATCGGCGCTCTTCCGGCCGCTGGCGGGTTCCTGTGGCAGGTCCTTGCCGACAGCATCGACGCGCCCCCCTGGATCAGGGCGCTGTCGCCGTTCGCGCACCTGGCGGCGGTACCTTCCACCGCACCCGCTTGGCCAGCAGCGTCGGTGATGGCCGGCATCGCCGCAGCAGCAGTGGTCGCCGGCGCGATCGGCTACCGCCGGCGTGACCTGTGTGCCTGACCGACGATCAAAGACGCTCGGGTATGCGCATTCAGACGTCGCCTTGTCGGCTGCGTGGTCGTCCTTGAGCGCGAGCCATAGCGTGGGAGCGCGACCTTGCCATTCCCGTCCGACCATCGGGTCAGCTCCATCGGGTGCTGGTTGGCCCCTCGCGTTCGGCGTAGACCTCGGCGGCGGCGCCACGGTCATCGGCCACCGCTGCCGCCGTGTGACCCTGCGCTGCCTGGACTGGGCTACTCGGCGTTCGGCTGCCCGCCGGCAGCCTCACCGTCGCTCCTCGTGACGGTTGGCGCGGCAGCCGCCGGGGGGTCGCCGGCAGGCCGACGCGAGACCGCTTTCCTGCGACGCACCGGCCGTACCCGCCGCAGCGCCTCGTGCCGGTTGGGCGTGTCGCGGCTGTCGTCAAAGCCTGCGCGATCACGACGTCGGTCGAGGAGTGCGCCAGGATCGAGATGACGATCGTCAACGCGACCAGGTGAAAGACCTCGTCGGCTGCGACGATGCCGGATTCGATCACCAACAGGCCATAGACGACCGAGGCGAAGCCCTTGGGCCCGAAACACATGGCGGCCGCCTGCTCCCGCAGGCTCAGCCCGGAGCGCAGGAACGATATCCACAGCGCGATCGGGCGGGCAACAGTGGCCGGCATGCAGGTTGCCCGGGACAGGCGCGACCCCGCGGCCAACGACAGACCGCCCAGCACGGCCACCGGTCGGCCGCAGGAAGGCCCCTGACGACATCCGCGACGGCCGCCGGTAGGCCGAGGGGGCCGGTCCGGTTCCTCCGTGATCAGACCGGCCGCCCCACCCGCATGTACCCGGACGGGACACCCGTCGCCAGCGTGTCCGCCGGACGACCGTTCACCGCTCCAACGGTCGTAGCCGGTTGTTGACGTCGTGCACTCCCGCAGTGCTCCAGGCGCGCGCGTGGGCCTCCCTGCTCACGTCGGCGCACGTGACCACGCCATCCAGGATGACCACGCGGTTCTGCACCTCGATGCAGATGCGTTCGTGACGCAATCGCGGATCGCGCTGCATGCTCTCCAGCAGCCGGCAGGCCAGCCGGGCATCATCAGAGGCAGGCTGGACCTGGATCAGCGATGGAAAGTCGTCGGGTAGAAACCAGGGGACGTAGGTCATGACGTTTCCTCACAGGTGATCCGGCGTTTCGGCGGCCGTGTCCAGCCGCCGAACACCGGCCGGTCGGGGGTACCCGGAACTCAGCGTCGGGTCGGGGGCGCCGGGTACGGCGGAGCGACCCCACTCGGGCTGAAGAACGGCGCGTAGCCGTAGTACCAGTACACGTCCTCGTAGTAGCCGGCCTCCTCGACGACCTCCGGGTCGTACGTCGGGGCCTGCTCGATCTTCTCCCGGGTCAGGTCGACCCGCACGTTGTCGTCGGTGACGCCGCTGACCGCCTCGACGGGGAGGAAGGTGGCGGTGGCGCCGATGCCGAGAACTCCTCCGTGCTCGACACGCAGGAACCGCACCTTGTGCTCCTCGCGATCGATCAGCAGGTCATCAACCTTGCCTAGGTCGTCACCGTCGACGTCGAGGACGCGCCGGCCGCGCACGTCGTGCTCGGCATCCGCGATCGTCTGCCCGGAGTCACTGAGCTTGACCAGAATCGCCGTCATGTCGTGTTGCATGAGCTGCTCCTTCCGTAGCGTCTGATTCTTATTCGCTACCCAAGGGAGGGCCGGGACTAGACGACGAAACGATGACGGTTGCTGCCCACTTTGGTGACGGCTCGCCGTGCCCGTTCGTGACGGGCCGTCGAGCGACTGGCGGAGACGACGTGGGGCCCCGCCGAACCGGCCGGGCCCCACGAGTCATGCGGTTTCAGGAGAGAGTGTTGAGATACTCCGGGTTGGCCTTCAGCCACTCCTTGACGGCCTTCTCCTCGTCGCCCTTGTGGGTGTTGAACATCAGGTCCTCCAGGGACGCGAGCTGGTCACCGTCCATCTTGAACTTTTTCAGCATCGCGGTGACCTCGGGGAAGTCCTTGCCGAAGCTGGTACGGGCGAGTGTGCTGATCTGCTCGGCCTGGCCGAGGGTGCCCTTCGGATCGGCGAGGTCCTTCAACTCGTACTTGGCGTAGGCCCAGTGCGGGTGCCAGAGGGTGACCACGATCGGCTTCTTGTCGGCGATCGCGCCGTCCAGGGCCGCCAGCATGGCCGGAGTGGAGGAGGTCTTCAGCTTCAGCTTGCCGTCCAGGCCGTACTCGGGGATGACCTTCTCCTGGGTGGCCTTGGTCAGGCCGGCGCCCGGCTCGATGCCGATGATTTCCCCGTCGAAGCTGCCGGCCTTGCCGGCCAGGTCAGCCAGCGAGTCGACGCCCTCGACGTATTTCGGCACGGCGATGCTGAGGCTGGCGTCGTCGTACCAGACGCCGAGCTTTTCCAGCTTGTCGCCGTACTTCTCCAGGTAGGAGGCGTGCGTCTGGGGCAGCCAACTGTCCAGGAACAGGTCGATGTCGCCGTTGGCGAGACCGCCGTAGACGAGACCGGCCTCCAGGTTCTTGAGTTCGACCTCGTAGCCCTTGTCCTGCAGGATGTCCTGCCACAGGTGGGACGCCGCGATCGCCTCGTCCCAGGCCATGTAACCGATGGTGATCTTCTTGCCGTTGTCGGACGCGTCGTCCTGCTCGCCACAGGCGGCAGCGCCGCCGAGGGCAAGGGCGGCGGTCACCGTGAGCGCGAGGGTGCGCTTCAGTGTCGTGAACAAAAGGGTTGTCCTTCCTCTTTTGGGTATGCCGGCGGACCCCGTGTACGCGGGAAAAAGGGGTTGTCGGCGGAGATTGATGGATCAGGCGGCCTGCCGCGCGAGACGTTGCGCCCGGGCGGACGGGAAGCGGTCGCCCGCGGAGTCGGTGAGCCGGTCGAGTACCACGGCGAGGATCACGACGGCGATCCCACCTTCGAAGCCGCTGCCTACCTCGACCTGGGACAACGCGAACATGATCACGTCGCCGAGGCCGCCGGCACCCACCATGCCGGCGATCACCACCATGGACAGGGCCAGCATGATGACCTGGTTGACACCGGTCATGATGGTGGGCAGTGCCAGCGGCAGCTTGGTCCGCAACAGCACCATCCACGGCGGCGCACCGAACGACTCGGCGGCCTGGACGATCTCCTTGTCGACCTGGCGCAGACCCAACTCGGTCAGGCGCACCCCGGGTGGCATGCTGAAGACCAGGGTGGCCAGCACGCCCGGCACTGTGCCGATGCCGAAGAAGAAGATCGCCGGAATGAGGTAGACGAACGCGGGCATTGTCTGCATAAGGTCCAGCACCGGCCGGGCCACCGCGGAGGCCCGCTTGTTCTCGGCGACGAGCACACCCAGCGGGATAGCCATCAGCAACGCCAGGGTGCTGGCCACGAGCACCTGCGCGAGCGTGCTCATGGTCTCCTCCCAGTACGGCATTCCGGCCACCAGACCGAGGCCGACCGCGGTACCGAGGGCGAACTTCCACCCGCGCAGCCACCAGCCGAGCCCGGCGAGCACCAGCACGACCACCACCGCCGGTACGCCGGTGAGCAGGTCGTTGAGCGGTCGCACCAACGCCTCGACCACCGCGGCGACACCGTCGAAGAACGGGCCGAGGGTGGCGGTGGCCCAGTCGACGGCGGACTCGGTCCAGGCGCCCAGCGGCACCCGAGGCAGCCAACTGTCCAACGGCGACTGCGTCAGGCTCATGTCGACGCTCCCTTCGTTCCGATCAGTTCCACCTGGTCCTGGCCCTGCGTCGGCTCGTCCGGGGTTGCGGCGGCCAGCGCACTGAGCAACGTGATCCGGGGAATCACCCCGATCAGCCGGTCACGCTCGTCGAGAACGGCCACCGGGTGCTGACTCTCCGCGCAGTCGGCGAAGAGGTCCGCCACCGAGGTGTCCGCGGTGACCGTGCGGACCCGCTCGCTCGACACGTAACCGTCGAGGTGGGGGCGACCCTCGCGGAGCGCCCGCAACACCTCCTCCTCGGTGACAGTGCCGAGGAAGCGCTTCATCGGTCCGGTCACGTAGACGACCGAGGTTTGGCTTTCCCGCAACGCCTTGGCGGCGACCCGGGGACCGGCGTTGACGTCGAGCACCTGCTGGGGCTTCTCCATCACCGACGCGGCGGTGAGGATCCGGGTCCGGTCGACGTCGGCGACGAACTGCGCCACGTAGCCGTTGGCCGGGTCGGTCAGGATCTCCTCTGCGGTGCCGATCTGAACGATCCGACCGTCGCGCATCACCGCGATGCGGTCGCCGAGCCGCATGGCCTCGTTCAGGTCGTGGGTGATGAAGATGATCGTCTTGCCCAGTTCGGCCTGAAGCTCCAGGAGCTGGTCCTGAATCTCCCGGCGGATCAGCGGGTCCAGCGCCGAGAACGCCTCGTCCATCAGCAGAATCTCGGTGCCGGCCGCGAGCGCGCGGGCCAACCCGACCCGCTGCCGCATGCCGCCGGAAAGGTCATGGGGCAGGTTGTCCGCCCACTCCGTCAGGCCCACCATGCGCAGCGCGTCCATAGCTCGCTCACGCCGCTCGGCCTTGGGCAGCCCGGCGACCTCCAGCGCGTACCCGGCGTTCTCCAGCACCGTTCGATGCGGCATGAGCGCGAAGTGCTGGAACACCATGCTGATCTTCTCGCGACGCAGCTTGCGCAGCGCCGCCGGCTTGAGCGTGGTCAGCTCGACCCCATCGACCCGCACGCTGCCCCTGGTGGGCTGCAGCAGGCCGTTGAGCATTCGGATCAGGGTCGACTTTCCGGAACCGGAGAGGCCCATGATGACGAAGATCTCACCTGGGCGTACCTCGAAGTTCGCATCGATCACCGCGGCCGTGGCCGGCAGCCCGGCGAGCGCCTCCGCGCGCGGCTTGCCGTCCGCCAGGCGTCGTACCGCTTCGTCAGCCCGGCTGCCGAAAATCTTGTAGAGCGACTGCACTATGAGCGCGGACACGATCCCCCTCTCGACGGAAACCGGCGGGCGTATCGCATCACCGGCGCCATCTTCGCGTCTCTTCGTCGATATCAACATCGATCACATTCCGCGGGTCACATAGGCCCGGCGGCGAAACCTACCGACGCCCTCGCCACAAATCCAATCGGTGCCGCAGAGTTGTGGATATGCACACAAAAATTCGCGAGCCCCGGTGCCGGACTGGTCGTCCGGCAGATGTTGCGCAACCCATCGTCCGGCAGCGGTCCGACCGGGCAGGATTGGTGCAGCCTGCGCCGATCGTCCCGCTGGAACGCCTCCCACCAGCGGGTCGACGCCCGACCAAGAGCAGTTCCAGAATTTGTTGAGGTTGATAGGAAATTGTCACAAGACTGTCATATTCCATCGTGACTCGATCGCGTAATCTCATCTTCGGTGCAGTGCCGCGGCTTCCGATCGCGGCCGAGTTCGAGGACACCGTCCCCCATTCATCCGACACCCCAAATCGTCGTGAGGAAGCGATCAGGCAGGCGTGGGGTCAGGTGATTGGTGCGCCCTCTCACCACGGTCTCCCTCAGCGACTCACCGAGGCGTCGGTATTCTTGATTGGGCACTGCCGACACCATTGCCCGTCAGCTGAGGGGGGAACCATGCTCAACCACATCGACCTCGCTCGCCTGCGCGACGTGCTCGACGGACCGTGGGCCAGGGTGCGCAACGCGCACCGGGAGCACCTCGACGAGCGCTTCCTCCCGGTGTACGGCGAGACCGGTGACCAGGCGCGGGAGCGGATCTCCCGGTTGCTCACCGAACTCCCCGCTGAGCTGGGCATGGCGTCGGCCTTCCCGACCGAGTACGGCGGCAACTCCGATGTCGGCGGCTCGATCATCGCCAGTGAGATGCTGGCGCAGGTCGACCTGTCGCTGATGGTCAAGGCGGGCGTGCAGTGGGGTCTGTTCGGCGGCGCTGTCGCGGCCCTCGGCACCCGACGGCACCACGACGCCTATCTGCGGGACATCATCTCGGGCACGATTTTCGGCTGCTTCGCGATGACCGAGACCGGGCACGGCTCCGATGTCCAGCAGCTGCGCACCACCTGCACGTACGACCCGCGGACGCAGACCTTCGATCTGCATACCCCGCATGAGGCGGCTCGGAAGGACTACATCGGCAACGCCGCCCGCGACGGGCGGATGGCGGTCGTCTTCGCGCAACTGATCACGAACGGGCACCGGCACGGCGTACACGCGTGGTTGGTGCCGATCCGCGACGCGCAGGGCAACCCTCTGCCCGGCGTGCGCATCGGTGACGCCGGGCCCAAGGCCGGCCTGCTCGGCGTGGACAACGGGCGGCTCACCTTCGACCACGTGACGGTGCCGCGGGACATGCTGCTGGACCGCTACGGTCAGGTCGCGCCGGACGGCACCTACTCCAGCCCGATCGAGAACGACTCCCGGCGCTTCTTCACCATGCTCGGCACCCTGGTCCGCGGCCGAGTGAGCGTGGGTGGCGCCGCGTCGGCGGCCACCAAGTCGGCGCTGACCATCGCGGTGCGCTACGGCGACATCCGCCGCCAGTTCGGCACACCCGATGCGGAGCGGGAGGTGCTGCTCAATGACTACCTCGCCCACCAGCGCAAGCTGCTGCCCGCCCTGGCCACCACGTACGCGCTGCACTTCGCGCAGACCGCGCTGGTCGTAGCGCTCAATGAGGTGCAGGGCGGCGACGGGCCGGTCGACGAGCACCGGCAACGGGAGCTGGAGTCCCGGGCCGCCGGTCTCAAGGCCGCGCAGACCTGGCACGCGACCCGCACCATCCAGATGTGCCGCGAGGCGTGCGGCGGCGCCGGCTACCTGGCCGAGAACCGGCTACCCAGCCTCAAGGCCGACACCGACGTCTTCACCACCTTCGAGGGCGACAACACGGTGCTGCTGCAACTGGTGGCCAAGGGACTGCTCACCGGTCACCGGGACGCTTTCGGCTCGCTGGACGGGTGGGGGCGCGCCTCCTTCGTCGCCGAGCAGGTCCGCGAGATGGTGCTCGAACGCACCGCCGCGCGGTCACTCATCGAGCGACTGATCAGCGCCGTGCCCGGTCGCGACGACGAGGTAGCCGTCACCGACCGCGGCTGGCAGCTCAAAGCCTTCGAGGACCGCGAGAGGCACCTGCTCGACGGCGCGGTCCGCCGCCTGCGCAACGGCGCGGCCACGAAGAAGGACCATCCCTTCGACATCTTCAACGACGTCCAGGACCACGTCCTGACCCTCGCCGCCGCGCACATCGACCGGATTACCCTGGAGGCGTTCGTCGCCGGCATCGACGACACCACCGACCCGGTGGTCCGAGCGCTGCTCTCCCGGGTCTGCGATCTGTACGCGCTCAGCGTCATCGAGGCCAACAAGGGATGGTTCCTGGAGCACGGCCGGCTCACACCGGCCCGCTCAAAGGCGATCACCGCCGTCGTGAACGGGCTACTCAAAGAGCTACGCCCGAACATGCGGACGCTCGTCGACGGTTTCGCCATCCCGGACGAGTGGCTGCACGCCGCGATCCTGCGCGAGGAACCCCACCGGCAGGAGACCACGATCGCCCACGACGCCGCCGGTGATCCGCAGGTGGTCCCGGCCTAGGCAGGATGACGCCGGGGTGGCTTTCGAAGCTAATTGTTGGCGGGAGTGGCGGACGGCGCAGCCGGATTCACTGGCGGTGTGCCGTCGACCACCTTGCGGTTGAGACTCACCTGCGCGGTGCCGGCGCCGCCGACCTGGATGTCGTCGTACGCCTGGAGCTGGTGATCCGCGCCGAGGTAGAGCACCGACATGACCAGAGGCAGCGGTTCGTCACCTTCGAGTCCGCGCAACCCCGCCCCGCCGGTGGAGCCCTGCACCGCCAGCCGGGTGGTGACCGCCCCGGTCGGCTCCAGCGTGGTCACCTTTCGCTGGTGTCTGTGGCCGGCCAGGACCAGCGGCGTGGCGCCGTTGAGCGCGGTCGCTGATGCGGGGTCGTGCACCAGTGCGATGTCCACCGGTCGGTCCAGTGAGCGGATCGTCGCGGCGAGCTGCTCCCCAGTGCCCTCGACCGTCGCCGCTGGCTCCTCCCAGGGCCCGGCCTCGGTCTCCTGCTTGTCGGGCGTGAACCGGGGGTCGCCGATGCCGGCGATCGTCACTCCGGCGACCGTCGTGACGGAGTCGTCCAGGACGACCGCGTTCGGCTGGCTGGCCACCGCCGCGGCGGTTCGGGGTGAGTCGTGGTTGCCCCGGACGTAGACGTAGGGCACGTTGAGCTGGCCGATCATGGAAACGTACGAGGTCTCGGGTTCGCTGCCCCAGTCGGTGATGTCTCCGGTGTCGACGACAATGTCGATGTCGTACTGCTCGACCACGGTTTTGATCATTGGCCAGGCGGCAGGGTTCAGGTGCAGGTCCGAGACGTGCAGGATCCGGGTGGTGTCGGGCGCAGCCTGGTAGATCGGCAGGGTCGACACGGTGGCGTACAGCTCGCCGACGTTGCCGACGAGGCGTTGGAGTTGCTCGGCGTAGCGGTTGTAGTCATCGGCGATCCGTTGCGCGTCACCGATCAGTGCCGGGGCGTTGACCAGCAGGCCCTCGTATCGGGGTTCGGCCAGCGCCTGCGGTCGTACCGTCAGGGCGGCCGTGCCGAGGGTGCCGCCGGTGATCAGCAGGGCGAGACCACCCGACCAGGCGACGCGGCGCACGGACCGGAACGTCAACCCCGCGAGCAGCATCGACGCGAGGACCGACACTCCGAGCGTACGAAGCCCGAGGCGGACCAGGGCGTCGCGGATGTCCTCAGGTGCCGTGGAGCCGGCGTGGGCGAGGCCGGCGGGGTCGTCGAGCAGAGCCTCGGTGCGTCGCTGGTCGAGCGAATCGAGGCGGACGGTCAGTCGCGCGGGGCCGTCGTGGCTGTCGAGGAAGAGCGACCCCAGCGGGGGTATGGCGATCTCCGTGCCGCCCTCCGTGGATGGGGTCACCTGGAAGGCGACCCGAAACGGCCCGACGTCACTGGCGCCTCTGGCGCCGAGCAGGGTGCCGATCGTGATGCCCGTGGCGGTGACGGCGACCAGCGCGACCACCGCCAGGACGCGGCCTGCCCACGGCGAGCGCATGATCTGGCGCGGCCGAACGGCCGCGTGTCTGAGGCGTTCGGCCAGGGCGGCGCGACGCGGAGGGGCCGCGTCCGGGGGCGGAGTCACGAGGGGATCCGATCTCTGGGCTGGGCCGAGGGGACGGCGGGGGTCAGTTCGAGGGGGCGATCTGGTCTTCGGCCCCTGCGCCCAGCAGGCCGAGCAGTCCGGCGGCGAAGAGCTGCCGCCGGACGACAGACGAGAGGTTCTCCAACCGCAGGGCGCCGCGGCGCACGGCGACCGCGCGTTGGCACGCCACGAGCGTTCCCATGCCGGTGGAGTCGATGAAGGTGAGGTCAGTGACGTCGAGGGTGACGTCTCGCACCGAATCGGACGCCAACGCCGCAATGACCGCGTCGTGCACGAGTCCGCTCGTTGCGAGGTCCATCTCCCCGCCCAGCCGGATGCGGGTGGCGGTCCCTATCTGCGTCGTGTCGACTGTCAACTCCAACGCACGACTCCTAACCGTGGCAGCGTCAGGTGAAACATGCATGGATGCAATGAATTGTTTTCGCAGGCCAGCCTATCCGCTGCCGGAGACGTGTCCAAGGTCGCCAAGCGCGACGCGTGTTCGTCTCTCATTGGGCCGCTGGGCTGCGCTCGGCCAGCAGGAGTGCGATGTCGTCGTGTGGTTCGCCGCCCACGTGCCGGTGCACGGCGTCCCAGACCGCGTCGAGGCACCTGTCCACCGACGGCTCGGCCAGACACGCCCTCAGCGCGGGCATCGGAAAGAAGCGCCGTCGGCTGTCACGTGCCTCGAGCAGCCCGTCGGTGAGCACCAGCAGCCGGTCACCGACGTCCCAACAGCAGACGTTCGCCGGTGTCCGAGGCCCACCCAGACCCAATGGTCGATCCGGCGCAGACACCGTCAACTCCTCCAGTTCTCCTCCGGAGCGGTGCCGCAGGATGGGCGCGGGGTGACCGCAGTTGACGGTCCGGATCTCACCTCCGCGGAGCTCGACCAGGACGGCGGTGACGAACGTCGCGCCACGGGCGGGAGTCGGCTCCCGAGCGACGAGATCGTCCAGGTCGCGCGCCACCTGCGTCAGGTCGGGCCGAACGATCGCCGACTGCCGGAACGCCCCCGCCACCGCCGAGGCCAGCCGCACCGCGGCAAGTCCCTTGCCGCAGACGTCACCGACGATGATCCGCAGCCGGTCCTGGTCGGCCACCACCTCGTACAGGTCGCCGCCCACGCCGGCCTCCTCGTAGGCCGAGACGTACCGGGCGGCCAGCTCGACTCCGGCCGCGTACTGCGGCGGTTCGCGCAGGATCGCCGCCTGGGTGACCCGCACGATCTCGGCCATCCGGCGCAGACGCTCCTCCCGTCCCGTTCGGGCCCGCGCGACGTACACCGCCATCAGGCTGACCGTGATGACCACCGCCACCCGCAGCAGGTGATCGAGACTGCCGAGCATCCCGCTGGGCAGCCCCGCCCCCACCGCTGCCGCAGTCGCGGCGGCCGACACAACGGCGGTGCGGCCAGGGCTTTCGACGGCGGCGGCGAACAGCGGGGCGAGGGCCAAAAAGCCGATGAGTACGGCATGGGTGCCCGCCGCTACGTCGATCAGCAGGACCACCGCGATGAATCCGATGGCCAGCCGCACCCCGAGCCAGCGGGTCCAGCGGCCCGGCTGCGCGTCAGCGGCGGAGGAACGGGCGGCCGGCATCCTGCCCTCGCCGCGCTCAGCCGGAGGGTTGGGCCGCATGGCTCCGCCGATCCGGATCGTCGCCGGCCGGCGATGTCTCCGGGGCGAGCTGTCGACGTAGCGCCGCGATCTCCGCGCGCAAGGCGGCGATGTCGTCGGCGGTCGCCGCGGCGGTGCCGCCCTTCTGGGAGACCCGATCCACGATCCAGGTTGCCAGTGAGCCGGTGACGAAACCGATCAGGCCGATGCCGCCGATCATGAGCCCCAACGCGACGAACCGACCCGTCCCCGTGACCGGAAAGTGATCACCGTAGCCGACAGTCGTGATGGTCACCGTCGCCCACCACAAGGCGTCATCGAACGACGTGATGTTGCTGCCGGCGGCGGACCGTTCCGCGTCCAGCACCGCCAGCGCGGATACCAGCACCAGCAGCATGGTGGTGGCGCCCACGTAGACGGCGAGCCGGCCACGTGCCCACGACTCCGCGCGTCTGCTCAGGCTCAGGACCACGGTGATCAGTCTCAGGGCGCGCAGCGGACGCAGGACGGGGAGCGCCAGAACCGCTAGGTCGAAGAGGTGACCCCGCAGGAAACGCCGCCGGGCTCTGGTCAGGCTCAGCCGCACCACGAAGTCGACCCAGAACGTCAGCCAGATCAGGATGGTCGTCGACTCGCACACCCGGAGCCAGGATTCCGCCAGGCCGGGTCGCAGGATCGGCGCCGCGTAGACCACGAGGAACAGGACCGACAGGCCGGTCAACGGGAGTGCCGTCAGCCGCTCCCACCGCGCGGCCCGATCGACCGGCAGCGCTTCAGTCCTCACCCGCATGAACGGCCCACCCGACGATTATGCGTGCACCCGTGCAATCATTTCTGGGTGAAACTGTACGGGGAAGGCGGCACCGCGTCGACCGCAGCCGAGGATCAGCTGGTCGACGGCCTGTCTGCGCTGGCCCGCACCCTGGTGGGGATCACCGCCCGAACGCTGGGGTCGGTGGACGCCGAGGTCACCCTGCCGCAGTACCGGACACTTGTCGTTCTCGCGTCCCGCGCTCCGCTGCGCACCGTGGATCTCGCGTCCCTGTTGGGGGTGCATCCGTCGACGGCGACGAGAACATGCAATCGCCTGGTACGGCGGGAATTGGTGGCCCGACGTCAGCAACCCGATGACCGGCGGGTCGCCTGGTTGAGCCTCACAGAGGGCGGTAAAACGCTCGTGGGCGATGTCATGCGACGCCGGACCGCCGAAATCCGACGCCTCCTGAGCGTCGCCGACGCCGAACGCCGACGGACACCCGCCGAGCTGATCAACTCTCTGGTGATCGCCGCCGGAGAGCCCACCGAAGAGCTGTGGTGGCAGCACTGGGAACAGTCAGCGTCGGCACCTGACGACGGGAGTCATCGAGCAGGTACCGTTTAGCCCTGAGGTTACCTGCAGCCATGCAGGTAACGTGGCGTGCCGTAGAGGCGTTGGCTCAGGAGGTGACGGAAGTCCGTGTTCAGCATCCGGTCCTCCGGTGCGGGGCTCGCGCCGAGGACCCTCCACCTCTCCGGAGAACTGGACATGGCCGTCTCAGGCCATCTGCGCGACGCGGTGGAGCGCACGCTCGCGGCGACCTCAACGCAGTGGCTGATCGTCGATCTTCAGGACACCACACTGATCGACTCCGGCGCGGTGAAGGAGTTTGTCGACGTCCACCGGTTCGCCGCCCGGCAGGGGCGGGTCCTCATCCTGCGCAACGCCAACGGAATCGTCGCCGAGGTGCTCCGGGTCACCGGGGTGGCGGCGACGCTCGGGCGTCCCGCCAACCGGCCGGCCGGCACGATCTACGGCTCGCCGACGGGCAGATGACCTTCCCGTGGCACGAATGAGATGGACCGTCCTTCGCGACTTCGAGAGTGGGAGCACCCGGATCACCCTCGCCGGCGGCCTCACCCCGGATGCGGAACCACACCTTGCCGCCCTGCTGCTCGCGGGTGCCCTGGACGCCCCGCTGACCCTCGTGGTCGACCTCGACGCGCTCACGACGGCGGACATCGTCCCGATCGGCGCGTTCCTCGCCCGGTGGGCCACCGACCACACCGACGGGCCGGAGCTGGCGGTGTCGGCCAATCCGCTGACTCCCCCGGGACGCCTGCTGCGCGCCACACTCGGTCAGCACGCGATCCTCGGGACAGCTCTGCTCGGACACCCCGCCGAACGTGCGCCGATCTCTGCGTACCGCGCGCACCTGCGACTGCCCGCCGACGCGCGGTCGCCCGCCGCTGCCCGCCGGCTCGTCGCCCGGCAGTGTGACGCCTGGGGCATGCAGGTGGTGGCCGACCGAGCGATGGTCATCGCCTCGGAGCTGGTCAGCAACGTCGTCCAACACGCCGGAACCGACCTGGACATCACCGTCGCCGACGTGGCAGGTTCGCTGAGGATCAGCGTCCGGGACCGCGACGGCGAGACACCCGACTCCACCACCCCGGCCCTCCCTCGTCAGGTCACCGAAGGTGGTCGCGGCCTGCCGATCATCGCCGCCCTCACCACCGACTGGGGCTTCTTCCCCTTCGGCGACGGCAAGACCGTCTGGGCCGCGATCGACAGCCCCAACGCATCACCCGTCGGCGGACGAGCTGTCCCGATCTCGCCGCCTCGGCCGCAACGGTCGGCGGACCCGGTGTAGCACGCCGAACCAGGCGGGCGCCTCCCGCGACTCGTCGAACGCCCGCGCGATCACCACGTCGGTCGACGAGTGCAACAAGATGGAAATCACGATTGTCAGGGCGACGAGGTGGAACACCTCGTCCCCGGCGGCGATGCCGGACTCCAGGACCAGCAGCCCGTAGACGACGGAGGCGAAGCCCTTCGGCCCGAACCACATCGCGGCGGCCTGCTCCCTGGCGCCGAGCCCGGAGCGTAGGAACGAGATCCACAACGCGACCGGGCGGGCCACGAAGATGGCCAGCACCGCAAACGCCCAGCCGGTCCATGAGATCTCGCCCAGGAACCGCACCGAGATCAGCGCGCCGAAGACCAGCAGCGCGGCGAGTTTCAACAGCTCGGCGATGTTCTCCCCGAAATGCTCGAACGCCGCCCGTTCTCTCGGCCCGAACGTGGCCACGGTGATCCCGGCGGCGAACGCCGCCAGGAACAGATTGCCGTGCGTGATCTTGCCCAACGCCAACACGAGCAGCCCGATCGCCACCCCGTTCAACGGCGCGTACGCAGCGGACGCCGCAAGCCAGCGGGTCCGCTCCAGGGCGATTGCCAGCAGTGGCACCAGCACACCGATGAGCAGGCCCACCGCCAGTTCGCTGGCGATCTTTCCGAGGTGCAGGTCGTCGGAACCTGCGGCGACAGCCAGGAGCACCACCACGAACGGGAGGGCCAGCCCGTCGTTGACGCCGGACTCCACGTTGAGCAGATGCCGCAGCCGGGCCGGCACCTTGTCATTGCCCACCAGCGCAGCCGCGAACACCGGGTCGGTGGGGGCCAGGACAGCGCCGATCAGCAGCGCCTCCGGCCAGCCCAGGCCAGCGACGAAGTGAGCCAGGAGCGCCGTGATCAGCAAGGTGAGCGGCAGGCCCCAACCCAGCGCCCGGCCGGGCAGCCGCCACGCCGAACGCAGGTCCGCCCACCCGACCCGCATCCCATCGGTGAACAGCACCGCGAACAGGGCAAGCTCCGCGAGTTGCGCCACAATCGGGGAATCGGAGTGCAGGTGCAGCAGCCCGGTGGTGTCCTCGCCAAGGATGAACCCGGCAACCAGGAACAGCGCCGCGGTGGACAGGATGGTGCGGTGGGCCAGCGCCGAGAGCAGCACCGCCACCAGAAGGACAACGGCGAACGACAACAACAGCATCGGTCACGCTCCACAGACGTGCGTCATCACGATGCCGGCCAGACCTCGCGGTGCCCACTGGTTCCGAATGATCATAGCGTCGGAGGTGCACGGCCCCGGCGGCCATCAGGAGCGGCGCCCAGCACCCGTGGGCTCATCTAGCCCGCAGGGTCGAGCACGTCGTCGAGGCTGCTGGCGTCACCAATTTTGTCGCGCCGAATGACGCTGAGGCTTCCGTCCGACTCCAGCACGACCGCGGCCAACTCGGTGAGTTCCCCGGCACCGTGGCTGCGGGCCGCCTGCCGGATCTCGCTCTCCGCGACCCGCGCCCGCCGCAGGGCGGCGTGCCGCACCTGCCCGTTGCGCACCAGCATCGTCGGACGCGCCTTGAGCAGCCGTTGCGACGGCGGCCGGCGTGGCCACTGCCGTCCGATCTCCCCGACGCCGTCAGATCCCTGGCGGATGCCGTCCGGCAACTGCGCCGCGAGACGCGGGCCGACAAACCCCACGACCAGACTCGACGACACGCCCTGTGGGCGGCGGAGGCAGCCGGGCGAGCCACCGCTTCGGGGCTGCGCGACTTCGGTGTCACCACGACAACACAGGTTCGCGCGACGGCTAGCGACCTGCCGCGGGCCACGGGCTGCTCGGTGGCCGAGGCGAACCGGCAGGTCCGACACACGGCGCGAAACGCTGCCTAGCTGGTCGGGCCTTCGGGCGATGACCGCCGCCGATGGGTCGGGCCATCCGATACGGTCCGGCCGTCCGCCAGCTCGCAGCGAGCCCGGCCTGTCGGCTCGGGCTCGCTGCGGCGATGCCCGTTGAGGTCGATCGTCACCAAAGCGTCACGGTTTCGGGGTGGTGCCGCCACATCCCAGGGAACTTTGGTGCTGAGGCGGTACGACGGAGCGGAGGAACCACCGATGGGCAGAAGGCATGGCCGGGTACGCCCAGCAGCGGCAACGCTCGCGGCGGTGGTCCTGCTCGTTGGGGGCTGCACCGGCGAGCCCGCGGCGCCGCGGCCCAGCCCCGTGCCGACGCCCACCACCGCACCGGGCACCGTCGCGCGGGCGAGAGTGGGCGACCAGCTCACCGTGACCGCGAGCGTCGAGCGGGTCATCACCGACGGCGCGTTCGTCGTCCGCGACGTCGACCTGACCGACGGGACCCTGCTCGTGTTGTCGACGGGCCGGTCGGCGCCTGCCGCGCCGCAGTTGGTGACCGTCGAGGGCACCGTGATCCGCTTCTCCCACCGCGACCTCACCGGCCGCTACCACCTCGGGCCGCCGGGACCGTACCGGGCCTTCGAGGGCGGGCGGGCGCTCGTCGCCCGGGAGCTGACGGTCTGGTGACGATCCCCCACGCGCCGCGGAGAGGTGCACGTCGGATCGTCGAGCCGGGCGCGTTCGGCCGACTCAGCCGCACCTGCCGTTTCCGAGAATCGCTGACAACGGCTGCCTATGGTGAAGCAGACGCGACAGCAACGCACCGACCGGTCGCCGCCGAGGACGATGGGCAAGCAACATGGAGCGGTTCCTGGAGGCACTCTGGGACACGAGCAGCGTGAGCGGTCGCCTCGTGACCAGCGTCGTCCTGATCGTGTTGGCCTTCGTCATCGCCGTCCTGGCCGGGCGCCTGTCCACCCTGCGGGTGAAGGACACCACCAACCGTTACTACCTGCGCAAGGCGACGCACTACCTGACCGTCGTGGTGTTGCTGTTCGCGCTGGCACTGCTGTGGAAGCCGTTCGCCGGCCGGATCGGCCTGGTCGTCGGACTGATCGGCGTCGGTCTCGCGCTGGCCCTGCAGGAGGTCATCGGCGCGTTCGCCGGATGGATCAGCATCATCACCGGCCGGCAGTTCCGCGTCGGTGACCGGATCCAGATGTGCGACGTGCGCGGTGACGTCCTCGAAATAACCCCCCTGCGCACCCGCATCCTGGAAAGTGGTTCGTCCACCGACCCGGAATCGTGGATCCGTGGCCGCCAGTACACCGGCCGGGTGGTCTCGCTGTCGAACCGCTTCGTGTTCTGCACACCCGTCTACAACAGCAGCATGGTCCTGGACCACCTGTGGGAGGAGCTGACCCTGCCCATCCCCTACGAGGCCGACTGGCACCTCGCGGAGAGCATCCTGTGCGAGGAGGCGCAGAACGTTTCCTCTACGGGCGAAGCGCGCAGCGCCATCGACGCGATGCGGCAGCGCTACCCGACTGCCGAGGCGGAGGTCGATCCCCGTGTGTTCGTCCGCGCCACCTCGAACTGGATCGAGCTGTCGGCACGGTTCGTGGTGCCGGTGCGCGGCGCCCGTCAGGTCAAGGACCAGGTCACCCGGCGGGTGCTGGATCGCTTCGCCGACAGCGGCATCCGGGTGGCCTCGGAGACCCAGGACATCACCAGCCACACACCCGACCCGATGAAACCAGCCGCCGTCACCTCGGCCGACCACCGGTAGCGGTCGCCGACGGTCCCTCGCTGTCATCGACCGGAGACCGATGACCGCCGCGCGTACCAGCGACGACCGGGCATGGCGGTAACGCCGTACACCACCGTGCTCACCGCCACCACCAGACTCCCGGCAGCCCACAACCAAGGATCGCCCGGCGAATGACGCTGCCCCAGAACGCCAGCAGCACCCCCAGGACCCCGACCAAGGCGTCACTGAGGTGCAGCGGATACATCCCACGCCGCTACCCGCTCATCCCCGCTTCACACCCTGCCGCACCTGCACACTCGTCGACATCGGCGGACAGCGGGCACGGCGTTCGGGCATCCGCCACGATGACCATGTGACGACGATGAACTGCGCGCCGTGAGCCGGCCCCGTACCGCCGCCGCGCGGCTGGCCGAGATACGGGAGAGCTTCTGGCTGGTGCCGGCGATCTTCTCCATCGGCGCGGTGGTGGCGGCGATCGGTCTGTCGGCGCTGGAGCTGCAGTTGGATCTTCCCTTCGGCGGGGTCGTGCCCAGCGGCCCCGCCGGCGCGCGGTCACTGTTGTCCTCGATCATCACGGCGATGATCTCCTTCACCGCGCTGGTCTTCTCCATCACGGTCGTGGCCCTGCAGCTGGCCAGCAGCCAGTACTCCCCCCGCGTCCTGCGGACCTTCCTGCAGGACCGGATCATCCAGGCGACGCTCGGTACGTTCGTCGCGACGTTCCTGTTCGCCATGGTGGTGCTGGCCGCGCTACCGGACCAGGCGAACCAGGGGCTGCCCGAGCTGTCCCTGGCGGTGTCGATAGCGCTCGTCCTGGTCAGCAGCGCCACGTTCATCTACTACCTGCACCACATCACCACGGTGATGCGGGTGTCCCACATCATCGGTTCCATCGGCGCGCAGACCCGACGGTCGATCGCCGGCCTACCTCCGCCCGACGAACCGCAGGTCGTTGTCCTCGGTGCGGTGACACAGACCGTGCCGGCCTCGGAACCCGGCATGGTCAGCAACGTCGATCTCCCCCTGCTCGCGCGGCTGGCCCGCGAGCACGACTGCGCCGTCACCGTCGTGCCCACGCCGGGTGACTTCGTCGTCGCGGGGGGACCGCTGCTGCGCATCCACCAGGCCGCCGGCGCCACGCCTCGCCCGGTGCCAGTCGAGGCGGCCGAACAGGGCGTGACCATCGGCGTGGAACGCACCCCGGGCCAAGACCTCGGTTTCGGCTTCCGCCAGCTCGCCGACATCGCCGAACGCGCGCTGTCCCCCGGCATCAACGATGTCACCACCGCCGTACGCGCGGTGCAGGAAGCACACGACCTCCTGCGCCGGCTCGCCACCCGCCCCGACCCGACCCACATCGTCCGCGACGACGACGGCACCGTCCGCGCCCAGATGAGAAGCATCTCGTACGACACCATCCTGGCAATGATCATCGATGACGTTCGACTCGTCTCCCGGCAGCAGCCCCGCGTCCAACGCCTGCTGGACTCCGTCGTTCGTGACGTGGCCGCTGTCGCGCTTCCCGTCCACCACGCCGCGATCCGACGTCGGCTACCAACGCCGGCCGCTGACCACCTGCCCTGACGACTCCGAAGCCAACCTCCGTGTGCAGCAGCGAGAGGTTCGACTCGGTCGACCGGTCAGGTGCGCAGCACGTTGGCGTAGATCAGCCAGGCCAGCGCGGACTTGGCCGCAAGGCTGAGCACGATGTACGAAACCTCGCCGTAACGGTAGTCGCGCCATCGACCGCGCTGGGTGTACTGCAGAGCCATGTTGACCGCGAAGCTCGCGAAGACGGACGGCCGCGTGGCCTCAGTGTCCAGCCGCGTGGCCGGGCCGCGGCCCGTAGATGTCCGGCACACTGTCCTGGTCCCGGTCGACCGTCTCCACCTCGCGCACCCGCCGCTAGAAAGGAGTGCAGGCGCGCAGGATGACCGTCGCGAGCAACGCGGACAGCACGAACCGGCGAGCACCGCCACCTTCACGTGGTCGTCACGCTCGCTGCCCAAGTCTGACCGTCGCCCGGCCGTCCTGCCGCACCGCCGGACCTCGGCTAGGTCACGGGCGGGCATGATGCTCCCCGGCGGACCGTGGTGATCACCGGCCGAGTTGTTGCTGGGTCACATCCTTCCCGCCCGCCCTGCGGGCTTCCCCACGGCTGGGCCTGCCGCTACGCCCGGCCAACGGACCGCCGAGCAGACGTTCGCCGGCACCGACCTCACTTCGTTGGGTTGACAGCGCCAGAGCTGTCCGTGTCCAACTCGCCGAACCAGCGACGATCGCGGCGGAACACCTCGCGGACAGTGAGCCCGGCGGCAGCGGCCACCCCTGTGACCGCCGTGGTGTCGAGCCGGGCCCACCGAAACGGCGGCCCGAGGCGCGAACTACCGCAGGCGGCCTGGATGGCCAGTTGGGCCTGGCCGCGCCACAATCCGGGACCCGGTGGTTCGAGTTCGACGAGCACTGTGCCGCCGGGGCGCAGCAGGTCGTGGCACCGGCCGAGGAGGGTGACGGGGTCACCGCCGATGCCGACGTTACCGTCGATCAGGAGCACGTGTGCCCAGCGCCCTTCGGCGGGCAGTGGGGCGAAGACGTCCCTCTGGAGGGCGATTGCGCCTCGGGCTCGGGTCAGGCGGACCGCGTGCGCGGAGATGTCGACTCCGACAGCTGTCAGTCCGGCCCGGGTGAGTGCCAGTGTGAGCCGGCCTGGACCGCAGCCCAGGTCGAGGGTCGGGCCGGTGCACCGGGCGACGAGTGCGGCCACCGCCGGTTCGGCAGGTCCGTGCCACCGACGTACCGGTAGGCGGCTGCGCCAACCGTTGTCGCCGTGTACCAGCCAGTGGTCGTCGGTGCGGTGCCGTAATGCGCTGCCGAATGCCTCGGTCGGTCTGGCCCGTAGGCGACGGCTCATCCTGGGAACCCGGCTGTCAGGCTGCGCTGGATCGCCGCGACCTGGCGCGCGAAGCGGCTGCCGGTAGCGTGCCGCGGCGAATGGGCGGCATCTTCGCCCCCGGACTGCCCGCGCATGACTGCCGCGGCCCGCCCAGGACGACCGTTGGCATTCACGTCGATCGACCATGCTGATGCATCGCCGGGAGTCGACGCGGCCACCGCCAGCACGTCGGGCCACTCGTCGACGTCGCGAAGGAGGGGTAGGGAATCGACGCGCAAGCCCTGCTTGCGCAGGGCCGCGATGGTGTGGTGTCCGGTCAGTGCGGTGGACATCGGCACGGCCGTCAGTACGGCGGCGTGCCGGGGGTTGTGCAGACCCAGGGCCCACCACCCGCCATCGACGGCGGGGCCGAGCACCGCGTCGGTCAGGGTGAGGCGGTGGACGGCGTCGTCGAGGTGCGCCGGCGTGAGCTGTGGCGTGTCCATGCCGATCTGGAGCACCGGTCGACCGGGATAGGCGTCCGCCACGTCGGCGTGGGCGTTGGCGAGACGCTCGCCGAGGTTGGTGCCGCGCTGCGGCAGGATCTGCCAGCCGTCGATCGCGGCGGTCAGGTCGGCGGCTTCTTCGGCGTCGGCCAGCCGACCGGAGAGAGCGAGGACGGGTGTGACGCCGGGTGTGGCGCGTACGGTGTCCAGACTGTCCAGCAATGCTGCGGCGGCGATCCGGGCCGCCTGGACGTGGCTGGCCGGTGGGCAGAGACGGGTCTTCACCGTCCCGGGCACGGGTGCCTTCGCCATCACCAGCAGGACGGTCACCGCGATCGCTCCACAGTGCGCAGGACCCCGGCGAAGTCCCGGGTCGCGCGGAGCGTGCCGCGTACCGAGCCGGAGACCTTCGACCGGGTGCCGGCGGCGCGGTGCGAGTACCGCACGTCGAGTTCGCGGATCCGCCAGCCCGCGGCGGCGGCGCGGATGAGCAGTTCCAACGGGTATCCGAACGCGCGGTCGGTGACTCCGAGGCCGAGCAGCGCTTCGCGGCGGGCCACCCGAATGGGGCTGAGGTCACGCAGCGGTATGCCCCGGTGCCGCAGCAGCGCCGCGACCAGCGCCGTCCCGGCTCGGGCATGCCACGGCCAGACGCCGGCGGCGACGGGCCGACGACGACCGACCACCAGATCGGCCGATCCGCTGGCCACCGGCGCGACAAGAGCCGGGAGTTCGGTGGGATCGAAGGAGCCGTCGGCGTCGAGCACACAAACAAGTGCGGTCTCGGCCGCCTCCAGCCCGCTGTGCACGGCCGCGCCGTAGCCCCGGCGCGCTTCGTGGACGACCCGGGCGCCGTGCCGGGCCGCGACCTCCGGTGAGCCGTCCCGGGAGCCGTTGTCCACCACGATCGCCCGGTAGCCGGGTGGCAGGGCGGTCAGGACGCCGGGTAGTGCTGCGGCTTCGTCGAGGCACGGCAGTACCACGTCGATCGGTGATGGCATAACGGAAACGCTAGGACGCCAAGCCGCCCGAGATAGGCGAAATCGGACCATCAGCATCCTCGCCAGCGTCACTCCCTCATCGAACGGTGGTGTCCTGCCCGTTCCCGCAGCACCGGGCCGGCGATGGCCGTACCGTCCGGTGGTCATGAAAGTGCTCGCGCCCCTGCGGCGGGGACCGGAGGTGCCCGCCCGACGCGTCGACGCCGACCTGGTGGTGCTCGGCGTCGAGGTCGCGTTGGTCGCCACCGCGGTGGCGGTGGGGCTGCTGCTCAACGCGCGCGGTGTCGGTCTGCACGCCGACGCCGCGCCGCTGTACGCCACCTGGCGTCCACACCTGGGTTGGGGCACCCCGGCCGCGCTTCTGGTCGCCGCCGGGGTGCTCGGCTGGGGCGTCCGATGGTCCCGCACCGCCGGGTGGGGACAGCTGCTGGTCGCGGCCTATCTCGTGACGGTCGCATGGACGATGTCGTTGGCGCTGGTGGACGGCTGGTCGGCCGGCTTCACCCGGCGACTCACCGCGCAGGCCGAATACCTGCACGAGGTGCCCCGGGTCACCGACATCACCACCATGCTGGCCGGCTTCAACGCCCGGATTCTCGACTTCCAGCCGGAGGCGTGGTCCACCCACACCGCCGGCCATCCACCGGGGGCGCTACTGGTCTTCGTCGGGTTGGACCGGATCGGCCTCGGCGGTCCCACCGTCGCTGCCCTCGCATGTGTGCTGGTGGGAGCGACGGTGACCGTGTCGGTGCCGGTGACGCTGCGGGCACTCGGCGCGGAGGAAGCAGCCCGCCGTGTGCTGCCGTTCCTGGTGCTGCTGCCCGGCGCGGTCTGGGTGGGAGTCTCGGCCGATGGCATCTTCACCGGGGTGGTCGCGGCGGGGCTGGCCCTGCTGGCGGTGCGCGGACTGGTCGCCGCCGCGGTCGGGGGCCTGTTGCTCGGCTTCGCCCTCTACCTGTCGTACGGCTTCGTGCTGGTCGGCGTTCTGGCCCTGGCGGTGGTGGCGCTGCGGCTGCGGGACCGGTGGCCGGCGTTGCTCGCGGCACTGGCCGGGCTCGGCACGGTGGTGGCCGCGTTCACCCTGGCCGGCTTCTGGTGGCTGGACGGCTACCACCTGGTGGTGGAGCGGTATCACCAGGGCTGGGCCGCGGATCGCCCGTACGGCTACTGGGTGTGGGCGAACCTGGCCGCGCTTCTGCTCTGCGCCGGCCCGGTGCTCGGGCCCGCGCTGCGCCGGACCGCGCTCGCGTCGGCCGGTCCGGCGCGGACCCTTGCGATGCGATGGCGCGGGCCGGACCGCGCCGGGATAATCGCCCTGCGGCAAGCTGGGCCCACGGTGCTGCTGCCGCTGGCCGCCGTGCTGGCGGTCGGCGCGGCTGACCTGTCCGGGCTGAGCAAGGCCGAGGTGGAACGGATCTGGCTACCGTTCGTGGTCTGGCTGCTGGTGGCCGCCGCCCACCTGCCACCGCCCGCCCAACGGCTCTGGCTGGCCGGGCAGGTGGTCACCGCCCTCGCGGTCAGCCACCTGCTGTGGACGGTCTCCTGATCCGCAGGGCGACGGCCTCAGGCGGCGAGGGCAGCCGGTTCCCGGAGCGGATCCGTGGCGAAGGCGGCCACACCCTCGTCGAACCCGACCCGGGCGGTGTAGCCGAGCAGCTCCGCCGCCCGTCGGGGGTCGGCGACCACGTGTCGGACGTCGGCCGCCCGGCCGCCGCCGGCGATCAGCGGCGCCGGCCCGGCCATCGCCTCGGCGAGGGCGACGGCCAGCTCACCGACCGTGTGCGGCTCGCCGGAGCAGACGTTGACCGGTACGAGGCCGCGCGGTGGCGCGGCGGTCAACGCCAGCAGGTTGGCCCGGGCGACGTCGGTGACGTGGACGAAGTCGCGTCGCTGCCGGCCGTCCTCCAGAACCCTCGGCGACAGACCCGCCGCCAGTGCGGACCGGAAAATCGAGGCCACTCCCGCGTACGGGGTGTCCCGGGGCATCCGGGGACCGTAGACGTTGTGATAACGCAGTGCCCAGACGCTCCCGCCGGTCTGCCGCGCCCACGCGGCAGCAAGGTGTTCCTGGGCAAGCTTGGTCGCCGCGTACGTGCTTCGCGGCTCGAGTAGCGCGTCCTCGGGCACCAGAGCTGGCGAGAGGGCTCCCAAGCAGTCTGGGCAGGTTGGTTCGTACCGTCCGGCGGCCAGGTCGGCGACGCTGCGAGCGGCGGGCCGAACGGTGCCGTGCGTCGCGCAGACGTACCGACCCTCGCCGTAGACGACCATCGAGCTGGCCAGCACCAGCCGGGTCACGCCGGCCCGGTGCATGGCGGCGAGCAGCACCGCTGTGGCGTAGTCGTTGTGGCTGACGAAGTCGGGTGCGTCGGACGGGTCCAGCCCGTGCCCCACCATCGCCGCCTGGTGACACACCGCGTCCACACCGGCCAGCAGCCGATCCAGCAGGCGGGCGTCCCGGACGTCACCGACCACCGGGTCGTGCCGCCGGAACCACTCGGGGAGTTCCCCGCCGTGCGCCTGCGGCAGCAACGCGTCGAGCGCCACCAGGTCGTGGCCCTCGGCGACGAGCAGGTCGGCGATCTGCGATCCGATGAAACCGGCCGCGCCGGTGAGCAGTACCCGCATCCCGGTGACCGTAGACCGCACTCGGCCGGGGCGCGGTCACTTCACCCGCCTTGCCAGGCGATCGGTATCGCCGGAATGCACCAGATCGGGCACCTGTGGCGTCTAGCGTCCCGGGGTATGGGTGTGACGGACCGGCCGACGGGTTTCCCGCAGCGGTGGTGGCGTGCCCTTGAACGGCACCCTCCACCGGTCCCCGGCCTGGCCGGGGACCGCTGGCGCAGCCCGCTGCGCGGTCCGTGGCTCACCGCCGTCTACGGTGCCGTGCTCCTCGTCGGGCTGCCGCTGGTGATCATCACCGGGCTGCTCGACTACGCCGCGTACGGCCCCCAGTTCGGCCAGGCCCTACCCCGCGAGGTGGGCTGGTTACGGCTGCCGCCGTTCGACTGGCCGACTCGGCCGTCCTGGCTGTTCCGGGTCACCCAGGGGCTGCACGTGACGCTCGGCATCATCCTGATCCCCGTGGTGCTGGGGAAGCTGTGGTCGGTGATCCCGAAGCTCTTCGTCTGGCCGCCGGCCCGCTCCCTGGCCCAGGTGCTGGAACGACTGTCCCTGCTGCTGTTGGTCGGCGGCATCCTGTTCGAGATCGCGACCGGCCTGCTCAACATCCAGTACGCGTACCTGTTCGGCTTCGACTTCTACACCGCGCACTACTTCGGAGCCTGGGTCTTCATCGCGGCGTTCGTGGCACACGTGACGCTGAAGCTGCCCCGGATGGTCAGCGCGCTCCGATCCCGGCCGGCCCTGCGGGACCGCAACCGACCCGGGCAGCACGAGCCCCTGCGAGCTGAGCTGCGTACCCCGCTGGCCGCGACCCGGCCCGAGCCACCCGATCCGGACGACCTGGTGGCCACCGCACCCGGCGCGCCGACGATGAGCCGACGCGGCGCGATAGCCCTGGTCGGTGGTCTGTCCCTGCTGCTCGGCGCCCTCACGATCGGGCAGAGCCTCGACGGTCGCTGGCGCCGCACCGCGCTGCTACTGCCCCGCGGACGTCAGCCCGGCACCGGACCGAACGGCTTCCCGATCAACCGCACCGCCGCGGCGGCAGGCATCCCCAAGGACGAGACCGGGCACCGCTGGCGGTTGACCGTGCGGAGCGGCGATCGCCTCGTCACCCTCGACCGTCCCCGCCTGCTCGCCATGGGCCAGCACACCGCCCGCCTGCCGATCGCCTGCGTGGAGGGGTGGTCGACCCGACAAACCTGGTCCGGTGTACGACTGCGCGACCTCGCCGCCCTGGTCGGTGTGCACGACCCGGCGTCGGCGCAGGTGCGGTCACTGGAGAAAGCCGGGCTGTTCAACCAGGCGATCCTCCAGGCCAACCAGGTGCTCGACGCCGACTCCCTACTCGCTCTACGGGTCAACGGCGCCGACCTCTCGGCCGACCACGGCTTCCCCGCCCGGGTGATCGTCCCCGCCCTGCCCGGCGTGCACTGCACGAAATGGGTCACCGAGATCACCTTCCGGGCCGGCGTCGATGGCTGAGCCTCTCCCCCGATTCCGAGCGGCCTACGGATCGTCCCTCCAGCACCTGGTCCTCCTGATCGTCTGCTTCACCCTCACCGGCTGGGTCGCGCTCCGAATCGCCGAAGAGGCCACGGCTGGCCGAATGCTGCTCTGGTTCGTCGGCGCGGCCGTCGCCCACGACCTCGTCCTCTTTCCGATCTACGCGTCGGCCGACCGGGTGCTGCGCGGCGTGCTCGGGCGTTCCGGCCCCGCCGGCCCGGATGGCCGATCGCCCGCCGCACACCACTCGGTACCGGGCCGCGCGGGGCAGCCGTCACCGTTGAACCACATCCGGGTGCCGGTGCTCGCCAGCGGGCTGCTGTTCCTGGTGTATCTCCCCGGCATCCTGCGGCAGGGCCAGGAAACCTATCTCGCCGCCACCGGTCAGAACCAGCATCCGTACCTGGCCCGCTGGCTGGTAGTCACCGCCGCGCTGTTCCTGGTCAGCGGCGTCTGGTACCTCGTGCGGCAGATCCGCTGGCGACGGGTCGGCGGGTCCGCGCGTTGAACGGGTGATCCCCCGCCGCTGTCCGCAGGAAGGCACGAGCATGACCAGGTACGCGGAACTGCCCCAGGCTGAGGTGGGGGTGATCGGTGGCAGTGGCCTCTACCACCTGGTAGCCGGCGGCACGCCGATCGAGGTCTCCACACCGTACGGCCGCCCGTCCGACCCGGTCACCGTCGGACACGTCGGCGGCCGCACGGTGGCGTTCCTGCCGCGGCACGGCGCCGACCACCGGTTGCCCCCGCACCGCATCAACTACCGGGCCAACCTCTGGGCACTGCGCGCGCTCGGGGTACGCCAGATCCTCGCACCCTGCGCCGTCGGATCCCTCACCACGGCACTGCCCCCCGGGACGCTCGTCCTCCCCGACCAGATGGTCGACCGGACCAGCGGACGTGCCTGCACCTACTTCGACGACGGTGCGGTGCACACGTCGTTCGCCGACCCGTACTGCCCGAACGGACGCACGACTGTCGCCGCCGCCGCCCGTCATGTCGGATACGAACCCGTCGTCGGCGCCACCATGGTGGTGGTGGAAGGCCCACGCTTCTCCACGCGAGCGGAGTCACAGTGGTACGCCCGCCAGGGCTGGCAGCTGATCAACATGACCGGGCACCCAGAAGCGATCCTCGCCCGTGAACTGGAGCTGTGCTACACCCCCATCGCCCTGGTCACCGACCTCGACGCCGGAGTCGACGCGGCCCACGCGGTCAGCCACGCCGAGGTGCTGCGCATCTTCGCCGCGAACGTCGAGCGACTACGTGAGGTGCTCTACCAGGCCATTCCGGCACTGCCGCCCGAACCGTCCACCTGCGCCTGCGGGCGAGGCCACGAGGGCGTCCCGCTCCCGATCACCCTGCCCTGACACACGGTGAAGGACGGGTGAAGGACAAAACAGCTCGCAGCCTGTCGCCAGCGCGGTGGCTGGCTAACGCGCCGAACGCGGGGAAAGGCTCGCACCACCGGCCCTTCCCCGCGCCGTTCGCAGCAGCTGTTCGCCCCCGGGAGCTGCCGTAGGTGCGTCGGGTGCCCGGGCTCGCCGCAGCGACCACAGCGGGAAGGTACTCGGCGACTGTCGGCACGGCAGGCCGGTTACTGCCGGTGAGGTCGGCCGCGGTGACGCCGAGATGCTCGAGCAGCGCTCGGGCGGTGGCAACACGATCGGGATCCGTGGTCATGAGGGCTCTGCGAGGATGCGGGCGTGCAGGTCGGCCAGGACCGCCGTGATGGTGTTTGAGGGGCGCACGAATTGCCCCACCGCCGATGACGCTCAGCACCACTCTGAAGCTCACCCAAGCCTAGCTGCGGTGCTGGCCTCTTCGGACCGCCGAAGAGGGCGAGGGTGGCCGACGATCGCAACCGGGTCAGCGGCCGGCGCGGATGTGGTCGGCGGTCCGTCCTGCGCATGGCCCGGCCCAGGTGGGGAATGGTGCGGCATCTTCGTGCTGGACGTCGCAGCCATCGGCACCCCCTGGATCGGCGGGCACTGCCGTGTGCTCGCCTCCGCCCGCGCCGATGCTCCCTGCAATCTGCGAATCGTCTATCCCAGCGGGCGCACCAGCCACGCGAGAGGACTGGGTGCGGCAACCGCTGATGCCCAGGGGCTGGTCAGGTGGCAGTGGCGCATCGGATCGAGCACCAGGCGCATGCCGGGCGTCAAGATGAGCGCCCATCTGACCCTGGACGGTGCGGAGCATCTCCTCTTCGCAGAGCTCGACGGCGCCACGGATCTGGCGGGATGAATTGGAAGGGCGCCAACCTGCACCCAATCTGCTCCCAGTTGCAAGGCCCCCATGCTTGGCGCCAGCGCTGGCTCCCGCAGCCGCATCGGTCGATGGGAAAGCACGTCCACGATCGCCGCGCCTTCTCAGCGGCGGAACAGTGAGCCGCGGTACATGGCGGTCGACTGATCCTGCTCTGCGAACTGGCGGTGTGGCTGGCCTCGAGGAAGTCCGCCGCCGTCAGGCGCGGGCGGCTGGTTCGGTGGGCTTGGTGGTGCGGCTGTCACTCGGTCCACCGTCGGCTGGCTCGGGCTGCGCTGCGTCGGCAGCGCGGGCGGGGGCCACCACCTGCAGTTGACGGACGTCTCGGCTCGCCAGCATGCCGAGGACGGCGAGCAGCACCAACGCTGCGAGAATCAGCAATGTGTCGCGGGTGCCGATCGCCGCGGAGAGCGGCCCGACCGCTACCTGGCCGAGCGGGATGGCGACCCAGGACCCCAACATGTCGTATGAGTAGACGCGGGCCAGCCGATCGGCCGGGATGTGCTGCGCGATCGATGTGTCCCAGGCCACCGCGTGCTGTTCCACGGCGATGCCGACCGTCGCCGAGGCCGCAACGAGTACGATCATGGTGGGCGCCAAGGCGAGCCCCAACAGTAGGAACGACTCGGCGAACATGCAGGCGACCCCGAGCAGCAGAAGTCGGCGTACCCGGATCCGCAGGGCGATCAGACCGCCCACCACCATTCCGGCGGCCTCCGCCGCCAGCACCACACCCCAGGCACTACGGCCAATCGTCTCGTCCGCGACGGCCGGACCGAGCACGTTCACGCCCCCGGCGAGCGCCGCGTTGAGGAGCATGAAGCCGAGCACCACCACCCAGACCCACGTTCGTCCAGTGAACTCGGTCCAGCCCTCCCGAAGGTCGGCGACTACGCTCCTGCGGGTACGTGTAACCGGCGGAGCGGCGATCCGGAGTCCAGCGAAGGCGGCAGCCGCAATGGCGAAGGTGAGCGAGTCGACGGCGAGTCCCCAGCCAGGCCCAACGGTGGCCACTAGGAGGCCACCGAGTGCAGCGCCGCCGATCATGCTCGCGTTGACGCCGAGCCGGATGATCGCGTTGGCCTGCTGGATCAGCTCCGACGGCACGGTCTGCGGTGTCGCGGCGGCCGAGGCTGGCTGGGCTAGGGCACTCACCATGCCGTTGACCACGCCGAGCGCCAGTATCAGCGGGACCGTCGCGGTGCCGGTCAGCACCAGGGCGGCGACTGCGGCCTGTGTCAGGGTACCCAGTACGTTGGAGCCGACGAGCACCAGCCGGCGCGGGAGACGGTCCGCCACTACGCCGCCGAAGAGCACGAACAGCACCGTTGCCAGCGACCGCACGCCGACCACCAGGCCCAGGTCGCGCACCGAGCCGGTCAGATCGAGTATGGCAAAGGCGAGCGCGATGGGAGCAACGCCGTTACCCAGCATGTTGACCGTCCGGCCAGCAGCCAGGTATCGGAACGCGCCATACCGCAGCGGAGCCAGCATCAGTCCTCCATCCGGAACAGGGCAACGATCAACATGGAGCAGATGCAGCTCGCCGAGGCGATCGGCACCCAGGCCACCCTCGTGGCTGGAGGTTCCATGCCCAGAAGGCAGGTGGTGGAAGGAACACCCGTAAATGATCGGCTCTCAGTGCGGTTCGATCGAGCCATTCTCTCAAGAGCAGAAAGGCGCTGCGGCAGACCCGTTGGCAGCCAACTTCGGCGCACTCATCTCGGCTATGAGCGGGCGCCGCTCGGCTGACGACCGGGACACTCATGGCTGACATCTTCGGGTCGCCGCGCCTGGTTAGCGCACAAGCGGATAGCAGGCGGCGCGTGGTGCAACGACCACGCGTGCGGCGGAGATTCACCGACTACTCGCGGAAGGAACCTGCCGCTCGACGCCGCGGTCGATGTCCGTTTCACGCTGCTCCCCGGTGCACCGGATGGTTGCGGCGGGAGATCCGGTGACCGGGCTCGAACCGGCGTCCTCCCGGTCCCTAGCCGGGTGCTCTACCACTGAGCTACAACGGATCTCCACGCGCACCGACGACTGGGCTCGAACCAGCGTCCACCCGGGTAATAGCCGGGCGCTCTACCACTGAGCTACGACGGACACCGATCATGCTGCCCGATCACCGGCTGGAGTGTCCACCCGGTTCGGGCAAGTCGCTGACCACGACATCCGCTGGAATCAGCGAGGACTCTAGACCGCCTTTGATTTTCCCTCCGGAGAACGCCCCGGCGGCACGCAGCATGGACGCCCACACCGGGTCCACGATCGAGACCCCGTGCACCAACTCGGGCGTCGGCCGGAACGCCCCGACGGCTGCTTGCGCCCTCGGCCCCGACCAACCCGACACGACCGGGTCGACGCCACCGTCGCCGCACGCCGCCTCCACGTCGGCACGGGTGCACGCGGCGGTGCCGTCGAGCACATCCCACGGCAGCGGCAGCCGCGCCCACACGCCGACATCGGGGTGCAGGCCACCGCCGGTCGACCGATGCCACACGGCCAGGTCCGCCGCGATCAACATCATCGACTTACCCGGACAGGAGGCATCCAGCAGCACGAGGCTGCCCGCGGCGTCGAGCGTCGCGATCCACGCCGCCCTCGCGGCGTTGTACGCGCCGCACAACAGGTTCCACGTGGACGAGTCGTTACCCCGCCGCACAATCATGGTCGCCTGGTCGAACTCGCTGGCCGACCACACCCGCTTGAGTAGGGTGGCGATCTGGCGCATCGTCGTCCACCACCGGCCCAGCAGCTCACCACGCTGGGCGTCGGTCAGCTGGGCCAGCACGGACGGCGTCGGATATGCCTGCGCGATCATCCACCAGTCCGTCCCCGAGTCGGCGACGCAGCGTTGGAAGAGCAGGTCTGCGATGTCGTCGTACGGGTTGTCCCGCCCCGCCAGCGTGAACTCTCGGCGCAGCTTGCGTTTGGCGGTCAGGTACGCCACGAAGCACCCGGCCCAGGGATCAGCCAGGAAGGCGCTCCGGTCGATGCTCGCCGAGAACCCGGCCCGCGCGACCATCGTCAATTGCCGCTTGGTCTGCTCGACCGCCAGCCGGTCGGCCTTCGCTGAGAGCCGCTGCGTCACCCGAAACCGCCTGTTGTACTGCCGCTTCGACAACTCGATCCCCACCGCGGCGCGGGCCTCACGGTTCAATCGATCCCGCAGAAAATCCAGCCGAACCGGATCGACCGCACCCAGCGATTCGCTCAGACGGGCCGAGAAATCGAGCAGCGAAGCCGGGTCCTCCGGGTCAACGCCGCCGTGCTGAAGCTCGAACAACCGCACTGCCGCGTCGACCTGACGAGCAGCACCGACCGGCCGCGCGAAGTCCGCCGACATGGAACTCCACCCGTTCCACCGAGCCGCGGCACGGGCCACCCGCCCCAACGCCATCCGCTCACGAAGCCCCAACTGGCCGCCGATGACCCGCAGCACCAGATGAGCGACCTCTTCCGGCCGACGCCGCTCATCCAGCGACCCGTGCAACGCGACCAGCGCATCCTCCGCGGACATCTCGGCGATTGACATGACGGGCATCCTGGCAGGCACGACAAGACCGAAGCAATCCGATTCACCACTGCGCCCTGGCACCACACCCGGGCGTGCCCAACGTCGTTGACATGACGGGCTGGTGACCGAACCGGTGTTTCGATACCACCCTGATCCCTTGGCCACCGGCTCGGCGGTGCGGACTCAGCACGAATGCAGCGTCTGCGGTCAACCTCGGCAAACTCGCTACCGGGGCCGATTTACGGCAGACAACCCGAAAGCCTTTGCCTGCACTGTATTTAACTCCGGGGCGGCTTCCACGGCACTCGGCGTCGTCGCGGCCGCTGCGGATGGCAGCGACATCCTGGACGTGCCTGCCGAGTTCAGCGACGCCGTCGACGTGCCTGACGGCGTCCCACATCACGTCATCGAGCAGATCACTCGCCGGACCCCGGGCTTCACCGGATGGCAGCAAGAGTCATGGCTCTATCGAGGGTGCGGCCCTACCGCCTGCGCGCGGGCGCCAGGGCTGACCGCTTCGAGCCCGCCCAAGACGTCACCACGGAGCAGGCGCTGGTCACCGTGGCGCTGGTGGGATCGGAGTCTCAGCTGAAGGGACCAGATCGCGAGCCAGGAGGTCACACGTCGGCTTCGAGAGCGAAGGTGTTGCCGTCCGGATCCTGGAACCACGCGATACGTCCACCTCCGGCCCGGGCGGTGATCCCCTTGGCGTCGTGCTCGAGCTGCTCGTAGCGAACGAACTCGACGCCGGACGAGGAGAGCTCCTCGACAATCTGGTCGATGTCGTCGACGTACCACGTCGCCAGCGTCGCCGGGGTCTTCCCGGCAGTGACCGACTGGTACACGTTCAACGCCGGCCCGCCACCGGAGCCATAGACGCGGCTTCCGTCGGCGATGGTGGCGCTGGGGCCGGACCGCAACGCCCGCAGGCCCAGCGCGCCTTCGTAAAAGGCCACGGCCTTCTGAATGTCGGACACGGCGACCGAGGTTCTGAGGTGGTACGCGCTCAAGGGCATGAACCACTCTGGCAGGTACCCCACGAATCGTGGCGCCGAACCGACGACCTGTTCCGGTGCCCTTCGATCCGCTGCTGCCACCTCGACCGCCTCGCCGGCACCGGTTCCCGGGCTGCAAGCCCCTCGACGATCGCAAGGTGTTGTGCGGGATCCTGTTTGTGCTCTACACCGCGATCCCGTGGCAGTACCTGCCCCAAGTACTCGGGTTCGGGTCGGGGATGACCTGCTGGCGCCGGTTGCGGGACTGGAACGACGCGGGCGTGTGGCAACGCCTGCACGAAGTCCCGCTCGGCAAGCACCGGACACGGCTCAGGCACCCGACGCTGGGTCGTGGAACAGACCATCGCCTTGCTGCGCTGGTTCCGCCGTCTGCGCGTCCGCTGGGAGATCCGCGACGACATCCACGAAGGCTTCCTCACCCTCGTCTGCGCCATCATCTGCTGGCGCCGACTTCAACACTCAAACCTGAAAGTTGCTAGATAGACGCGGGAGCCTACGGTTGCGGGGTGAAGCTTGACTACTACTCAGCAGCCGAAGGCGTCGACATTGCGGGTACCCGGGCGGACCTTTGTCACCTCGCTGACCTGGTAGCAAGCGGAGGCGAGCTCAGCCTTGCGCCGTCCGCTCACCCGCGGCACCTACGGGGTCTCGTCATCGAAGTGACGCAGGGCCCCGTCGCCATTGCTGTCGACGATCGCAGCTCTCTCACCATCCAGGGTGGCGCGGAAAGCCGGTCGCTCCTCGCCGACCTGCTACGCGAGGTAGCCACCATGGACGGCGGTGGCCACGTTCACCTGGAGTACTTCGAGGGTCATCATCTCCTGGCACCAGACAGCGTGCCGCTCATCGTGAACAGCCCGCATGGCGGAATGCCTCAGCGCTGATCAAGGGATGCCACGGACGAAACCACCCCACAACATCAACTCGTTAGGAGTTGTAAGCCGTCACGGGAGCTCTTGCCGTATTTGACCGAAGCCGAGACCATCGCGTACGCCACCATCGCTACCGCAGGCCTTACCTCGTTTCGCCGAATCGAACAAGAAGCCATCTCTCTCACCCACGCCGTTACTCAACTGCTACGGATCGTGGAGGGGCCGGGTTCAGATCCGTGGCACCCGGGTCCGCTGTCGTAATAGAAACAGTCGATTGGCGGACGTCCACGTCGACCTCCGATACCGTGGGCTACCCGGGGTCTCCCCGGCCTACCTGCCCTGCTCGAGATCGAGTGTGACCTAATCGCCAGTCCCGCTCTCACAACAGGATTCACGCCCGGGACCCAATTTCTAGGGTGATGGAGGGTCTGTCACGTCCACCCCAACCGGTCGATGCGCCGCGACCACTTCGGGTTCGCCGAAGTGGTCAGGGCACTGCCCGTGGGATCGGTGTCTCGAATGACGGAACTATGGCGGACTCCAGCAAGCTCACCCGCAACGCCAAAGCTCCAGCAAGCTGTTTGAGGCGACCGCCGCAGGTTCACCCACCACGGCGGTCACCGCCAACCCCGATGGCCTGGTCGAATTGACCCAGAGCGCCGTGCCGACTCGCAAACCTATCGACGGCCAGTGGAAGGACCTTGGTCAGCCCTTAACGGAGGGCCGAGGCGCTAACGGATGGTGAAGGTCAGCGGGTTCGAGATGCCGAGGCCGCCGTGGGAATCGTGGACCCGCACGGTGAAGGTGGACGACGTGCCGGCCGACAGGGCCGTCTGGAACTGGTAGCGCTGTCCGCTGTTGGCCGGCGTCACGGCCAGCCGGGTTGCGCCGAGGTAAAGCTCCACCCGGGTGACGAGGTCCCCGGGATCGGTGTCGGCGACGTCGGCGACCAGCGTGACGGTCGTCGGTTCGAGGAAGTAGGTCTGCCCGCCGGGGGTGCTCAGCGCCGCCGCCGGCGGGTGGTTGGTGCCGGTGGACGCCGGCGTCACCACCGTGACCAGCAGCGGCGGCGCAGCGCCAGGCAGCGACTGGTCGGTGCCGGCCGAGACGTACAGCACGAAGGTGGTGCTGGTGCCGGGCTCCCCGATCGGTGGTGTCCACAGCGCTTCGTACCGGTCACCGGTCGTCCTCACCCCCCGGGCCACCGTGACGCCGTCCACCCGGAACGACACCGAGGTGATGCTGTGTCCGCCTCCCACGGTCGCGGTCGCCGCCAGCGGGACGGTTCCCGGCGTGGTGTACACCGCGCCGGCGGTCGGGCTGAGCCAGGTGACGATCGCCGGGTAGTCAGCGACCGGCGGTGTGGTCGTCCGGGTCGGCGTCACGCTGGGCAGGACGCCGCCGGTGCACGTGACGCCGTTGAGCGTGAACGACGCCGGTATGGGGTTGCTGCCCGACCAGGCGCCAACGAAACCGATGTTCGCGGAGCCATTGGTGCCCAGGGTCGCGTTCCAGCCCAGATTGGTCGCGCTGACCTGCTGGCCCGCCTGGGCCCAGGTGGCGCTCCAGGTTTGCGTGAGCCGCTGGTCGACTGCAGGGAACGCGAACCGCAGGGTCCACCCGTTGACCAGATCACCCAAGTTGGTGACCGCGATGTCGGCGTGGAAGCCACCGGTCCACTGGCTGGTGACGACGTAGTTCACCCGACACCCGGCCGCCGCGTTCGCCGCACTGGCGTGTGAGATCGCGGCCATCATCGCGACCATGGCAACAGCGATGGCGGCCACAGCAGTCAGCGACTTCCGCATGGCACACCTCGCCGTAGATAGTTTGACGTCCATGAATATGTCGACTGTCCTGCTGCTCCGCCTTCCTGTCAAGGCACGCACGGCAGTCCTGCCGCCGGCAGGACAACGGACAGCCCGCCCATGGCTGATCCGTAGCGGCCACAGCGCCGAGCAGGCAGAAGAGTGGATAGCGCAGCTTCCCGCCTGAACCTCGACTGACTGCCAGGTCCTGGACGACTTCGCGTCAAAGAACGCAACGAAGTGGGCGGCCAAGTCCCGGCAGAAAACCGAGCGCCGGGTACGCGACCTCGCAATGTGGACCGGCGAGTGGGCAGATCACCAGACCGACGGCGATCAGTCAGCCCCGAGCCACAGCGCGGGGCGCCCTCGTGATGTGGGCGCCGGTGCCGCTCTCCCGCCATCGTGGAAGCTCGCCGACACCGGCGACCTCATGACGACGACCTACCGGGCCGATTCCGACACAGCTCCTCCATCGCCGTACACCGCACGGCTTCAGACCTCCGGCGATGTTGTCACCGCTATCGTTCTCGACCTTGAGGGGCAGGTCGCCGCATCCGGCAGGCTCACGACCGCCGACGCATTCGGGATCGTCGACCAGGTCGAAACCGCACCTGCACACCGGAGCCGCGGACTGGGCAACGTGGTCATGCGCTCGCTCGCGCCGCACGCCCTCCGACTCGGCGCGGACACCGGTGTCCTGGTCGCTACTGACGACGGTCACCGTCCTTATCGAGCTGATCTCGGCCCTCACCCCAACCCCGCGAAGGCCGCCGACGGCAAACACCTCCGCGGGCTCACCCCGGATGCCCAGACCTCCCCCATCGTCCGCCGGATCTTCGACGAGTTCCTCGCCGGCCACGGACTATTCGCCATCGCCGAAGGACTCACCGCCAACCACGTGCCCTGCCACTCGGCACACGACCGGGCCCGCAACAGACACCGCAGCGGCATCGCCTGGTCCAAAAGCGCCATCCGCGTCATCCTCACCAACCCCGCTAGCAGGTGCTCCGCGAGCGCGGTAAGCAGCGCGTCCCACCGTGGGTCTCCGGTTAGCCCGGGCTCATCTCTCAAAAGGTCGACCCTGGTTTCGGCGGGTCCCCAGCGGTACTCCTCCAGAAACTCCCTACGAGCTTCCAACGAGTCTGTTCGGTATCCGCGGATGCCAGCGTCGTGACGTTGCCCAGGGCCGCCACCCGGCACGGGTGGCCAACCTGGCCAGAGTCGTCGGTTCGTAGCTGGTACCCATCGGGCAAGCCTCACCTTCGAGCCGACGGCTTCATCCGTCGCAGACTATCGCGGCGCCGCCTGCGAACACCGCAGAGGCGAGGTGGCGACGGGCGCCCGATTAGCGAGGAACGCGTCACCCGGCGAGCAGGCCAGCGCGGCGCCACTCGACCCGCTCGCCGGTGTCGATCCACATTGCCTGTTGATCTGCCTCTGGGCTTCGGCCACGGCCAAGATGTCGTGCAACGGGACCAGTGTCAATCAAGTGCGGTGCCTGACATTCCATACTAATGGTTCTTGGTGGAATAGGAGCAGCGAGTGCTGCGGCGCAGCCTGCGAATTCCGGGATTGGCGAAACGCTGCATTTTGGCCGCGTATCACTGACACCCAGGTCATCGCTTGACAACGCATGAGAAGAGCAAATTTTTTTCATCGGCGCCGGCCTGGACGATTCAGACCAAGCCCTACCTAAGCGCAGTGCATTGCCATTCGGGCTTCTGCTTCGACACAGGTTTGCCGGCGGTGCCAGCTAGCGCGGTGCAGTCAGATAGGGATGCTCCAGCCGCTTGTGTTTGACTCATCTCGGCCAGCGCGCATTGTGCGGGCGCTGAGGCCTACCAGCCGAAACTCTGTGCCGTCTAGGAGGCACAACGCAGAGTAGGTCCGCACAAGCGGGGTTCGGCATCGCCATCAGCGCGAGCGCCCCGGCGGCACCGCAACCCAGCGTGCCGGCTGGGCTGGGCTGGGTCGGCGTGTCCGTACGAAACGGCTCGGTCATCGGTAGATTTGTTCCCGTGCCAGAGCCGACGCCCCTGGGTGACTTCCTCCGCGCGCGGCGCGCTGTCCTACGTCCCGTCGAACGCGACGGCAAGCTGCGGCGCGTCCGCGGGTTGCGCCGCGAGGAGGTGGCGAAGCTGGCCTCGATCAGCCCCGATTACTACGTACGTCTGGAGCAGGGCCGCAACGACAGCCCGTCCCCGCAGGTGGTCGATGCGCTCGCCCGTGCCCTGCAACTGGACGAGGACGGCGCGAGCTACCTGCGCAAGCTCGCCGACCAGCCCCGGACCACCCCCGCCTCCGACGATCGCGAGCAGCTGCCGGAGGGCATCGGCCTGTTGATCCAGGGGCTGCAGGAGGTGCCCGCCTTCGCCCACGGCAAATACCTGGACGTCCTGGCCGCCAACCCGCTCGCCAGGGCGCTGTTCCCGAGCCAGCCTGAAGGGGCCAACCTGCTGCGGGTGGCGTTCACCGACCCCACGGTCCGGGCACTGTACGACCAGTGGTCCACGGTGGTCGCCGAGGTCGTCGCCAACGCCCGACTCGTCCTCGGCGCGGACGCCGGCTCCGAGCAGCTCAAGGATCTGGTGGAGGAGCTGCGCACCACCGACGACGACTTCCGTGCCATCTGGGACCGGCAGGACGTGAGGGAGACCGCCGCCGGCGTTCGGACCCTGCACCACCCGGCCGTGGGTGACCTTGAGCTGATGTACGAGCGGCTGCACATCACCGGCACCGACGCCCAGTTCCTCGTCATCCATCACGCCCGCTCCGGCAGCGAGTCGGAGTCGAAACTGGCGAAACTGCGCGCGACGTTCCTATGAACGACAACCCCAGGTATGTCCGCCCGCACGGCCGTACCGTCGTTGACATGTCCAATCTGATTACCACCCCATTCGGGTTCGAGAGCACCGCCGACGAGGTTCTCGCCGGGGTCGACCTCACCGGCAAACGCGCCATCGTGACCGGCGGCGCCACCGGCATCGGGCGCGAGACGACCCGCGCCCTGGCCACGGCCGGCGCCGAGGTCACCATCGCGACCCGCGACGTGAACGCGGGCCGACAGGTCGCCGAGAGCACGCCGGGCGACATTCGGGTTGTCCCCCTCGACCTGGCCGACCTCGACTCGGTCGACGCCTTCACCCGCGCCTGGCAGGGCCCGCTGCACATCCTCGTCAACAACGCCGGCGTCATGGCCGTGCCCGACCGGCGGCTCACTGCCCAGGGCCACGAACTGCAGTTCGGCACCAACTACCTCGGCCACTTCGCGCTGACCGTCGGCCTGCACGACGACCTGGCTGCCGCCGGCGAAGCACGGATCGTGTCGGTTTCCTCCAACGCCCACTTCATGTCCGACATCACCTACGACGACATCGACTACGTCCACCGCGACTACAACCCCTGGACCGCCTACGGCCAGTCGAAGACCGGCGACGTCCTGCTCGCCGTCGAGGCCACTCGCCGGTGGAACGCCGAGGGCATCGTCGCCAACTCGCTCAACCCCGGAGCGATCGCCACCGGCCTGCAAAAGCACACCGGCGGCCTGCGCACGCCCGAACACCTGCGCAAGACCCCGCCACAGGGCGCGGCCACCTCGGTCCTGCTCGCCGCTTCCCCGCTGCTCGACGGCGTCGGCGGCCGCTACTTCGAGGACTGCAACGAGTCCCCGACCCTGACCGCCCCGCCAGAGATGTTCGGCAAGGGTGTCGCCGCGTGGGCCGTCGACGCCGACAACGCCGCTCAGCTGTGGGACGTTGCCAAAGGTCTGCTGAAGCGATGACCGTCGGTTTCATCGGCCTGGGCGACCAAGGCGCACCGATGGCGCGGGCGATCGCCGACAAGGGCTTCGATCTGTACGTGTGGGCCCGCCGACCCGATTCCTACCGCGCCCTGGACGGCAGCCCGCACACCGTCGCCGACAGCCCTGCCGACCTCGCCGCTCACGCCGAGATCATCGCCCTCTGCCTGCGCGACGACGCCGACATCTGGGCCCTGCTCGACGACCAA
The DNA here is from genome assembly GCF_049841535.1 of Micromonospora sp. DT53. Lineage (NCBI taxonomy): Bacteria > Bacillati > Actinomycetota > Actinomycetes > Micromonosporales > Micromonosporaceae > Micromonospora > Micromonospora sp. DT53. The sequence goes on along the minus strand of NZ_JBNCKM010000001.1, from coordinate 1,137,758 downwards.
GGGCTGCTCGCCGCTCTCCGCCCCGGCACGGTCGTCGTCAACCACGGCACCGGCGATCCCCAGGAGAACCAGCGACTGGCAGAGCACGTCGCCACGGCCGGGGCCAGCTTCCTCGATGCACCGGTCAGCGGCGGGCGGCCGGGAGCCGAGGCCCGTATGCTCACCACCTTCGTCGGAGGAGACCCCGTCTCGTACGCCCGCCTGGAACCGATCGCGGCGGGCTTCTCCCGCACGGTCCGGCTGCTCGGCCCAGTCGGCTCCGGCCAGACCGTAAAACTGATCAACAACGCACTCAACTTCGCCAACCTCAAGAACGCCACCGACGCCATCGCCATCGCTCAGGCCCTGCGGATCGACCTGAGCGTGCTCGGCGAGGTACTCGCCACCAGCACCGGCAACAGCGCCTCCCTCCAGTACGCCCTGGCGATGCACAACCAGCCCGCCCCCGAACACCTCGGTACGCTCATGCGGAAGGATCTCGAGCACTTCGCCGAAGCGGTGGCACGCAACGGCGTCGACGTGACCTCGCTCTACCAGCGCGCGCGTCAGGGCATCGACTCGGCACTCGCAGCGGGACAGGCGCATGTCTGAGGAGCTGAAACGCGTAACCGGCGGATCGAGGTTCGTAAGGGGGGCGGCTTAACGGTCACGTAATGCCTGAGCACCAACTGGACGCTCAGGCATTACGGCTCCTCGCTGAGCCGAACGAGCGACCGACACGCGGATCGCGGCCGGCACGGCGACCCGGCACGACGTGGCGGCGGTCAGGCCGCCGAACGCTCGGCCACAGAGCGTCGGCGCCGGGTCTGGTCGATGACGTCGGCCGAGGTCGTGTTGGGTGGCCTGGCCGACGGCGCCCGGCTGGGCCCGGACACCCGCGCCGTTCGGAGCCAACACCACCGCGTCAGGGATCCGCGAACTGCTCGCCTAGCCCTCGGATCCGCGCCCGAGGACCGTGTTCAGGTTGTGGTGCAGCAGGGTCAGCTCCAGCTCGGTACGGCTGCGCGGGTCCCGGCCCGTCACCTCGCGCCAGCGATCGAGGCGGTACTTCAGCGTGTTGGGGTGGATGTGCAGCTTCCTGGCCGCCGCCGGAATCGAGAAGTCGCTGTAGACCCACATCACGACGGCCTCCTCGAGATGAGCGGGCGCCGCAACGTAATCGGTCACCAAGAGCTGCAGCCGGTCGGCGTCCAGCATCAGGATGATCGGCATCCACTCATCCTCGAACGACGCCGGACGGCCACGGGCCAGGCTCAGCCGCAGGGCCGCCTCCGCGTCGGTCAGGCTCTCGGCGGCGCCGGCGAGCCCCGCACGGGCCAGACCGAGACCGACCCCCGGACCGTACGCCGGGCCGAGCGCCGCTACGGCATCGCCTACCTCCACGCGTTGCAGCACCAGGACGGCCATGTCGGGGCGTACTGCCGAAGCCACCACCCCCGGCAGCGACCGCAACCGACCGTCCAGCACTTCCGCGGTCTCCGGCTCGGCGGCCGGACGGGCGCAGACGACCTGGAACGTCGCCTCCGGGTCGAAGCCCAGCCGCCGTGCCTGCTCGACCGAGATCTCCCCCTCGGCCCGCCCGGTGAACAGCGCCTCTACCAGGCGAGCGGCCAGAGTGAGCCGGGACGGCGGATCCTCCCGGCCCTGCACCGCCGCCGCCGACAACGCATCGATCCACGCCCAGCACAGGTTGGCCCGGCTGAGCAGCTCACGGGCCACACCGGCGGCCCGTGCCCGCGCACTGAGATCGGCCCACGCGTGACGCCCGGCGACGTGGTAGGCGTGGACCACACCCGGCACCAGAACGCCCCGCCCGGCCAGGGTGCGGCCCCAGCGCCGGTGAAACGCGAGTTCCTCCGGGCCGGGCAGCCGGCGCCGGGCGACACCGTCGAATACCCCTGCCAGAGCGACACCCCACTCCTCTCCCCCGGCCGGCGACAGGTCATCCCCGATCCGCGCGACCAGGGCGTCGGCGTTGGCGGCGGCAGCGGCGCAGAGCTCGGCCATCACGTCCTTCGCGTCGACCATCACAGATCACCTTCCCGCTCCAATGCGATGGTAGAGGGATGAACGATCCGGTCGGAACGGCGATCAGCCAGGTCCGCGCCCTCGCCGACGAGATCGCGCAGGCTCCCGTACGGCCAGATTCGGTCCTGGCGGTTCTCGCCGGGCTGGCCGAGCGACGTCTCCCGACCGACGCCGAGATCGACGCTGAGCGGCGGTTCGGCCAAGCCGGTGCCGTCCGCGGCATCCCGGCCGAGAGCGTGGTGAGCGCCTACCACCAGGCTTTCCGCCGGATCTGGGAGAAGCTCGTCGAGTACGCCGGACCGCCCCGCCCGTACGGCCTGCTCGACCTGGCCGACCTGCTGTGGTCATGGCTGCCGGTCCTCACCGCAGCGGCCACCGACGGCTATGAGGAAGCGTGGCGCCGGCAACGGGACGACCAGCGGCGCGACACCGCTGAGCTGATCCGCCTGCTCGCCACCGGACAGGCCGGCACCGAGGTCTGCCGGGCGCTGGCCCACACGCTCGACTTCGACCCGGACGGCGACTTCCAGGTCGTGAGCGCTCTGGATTCGCAGGTCGCGCCCGAGGCGGCCCACTGGGTCGTCCGGAACGGACGGATCGTGGTGATCACTCAGGACGTAGGCGCGGTGGACCTGTTCGCCGCTCCCGCCGTCGGCGTCAGCCTGGTCAGGCCCGGACTGGCCGGCGCGGCGGCCGCCCTGCTCGACGCCGACAGTGCGCTCGACCTCGCCGTCGCCCTGCACCGGCCGGTCGACTTCCGGACCGACTGGCTGTGGATCACCATGCTGCGGCATCTCCACCGGTTGCGTCCGCTGCTCGGGGCCGGCCGCCCGGCCGATCAGCCACAGTTCGGCCAGGCCGCGCGCGCCTACGGTGATGGCGGCTGGTCGATCGCCGGCGCCGCCGAGAACCTCGGCCTGCACCCGAACACCGTCCGCTATCGCCTCGAACGCCTGGGGCAGCTTGCCAACCTGGACCCGCGGTCGATCGCCGGCCAGCGCCTGTCCGTCCTGCAGGATCTGGTCAACGAGGTCGACGCCCGACGCGCCGATTGATTCCGGGCCGGTCCAAACCGCGCCCGCTCTCCGTGCCGACGGAGACCAGCGGGCCGGATGGAGGGGGATCAGCTCCGGACGAAGTTGTGGTTCACCCGGAACAGGTTGGCCGGGTCGTACTTCTCCTTGACCGCCACGATCCGGTCGTAGAGATCCGGGCCGTAGGTGTCGCGCAGCTCCTGCGGCGTGTGGGCAGCCTCCGGCGAGATGAAGTTCGGCATCTGACGCGGGTCGGCCCACGGCCGCATCCCACCGATCACCTTCCTCAGCCAGCTGATCATGAACTCGGCCTGGTCAGGGCCGCCGACGGCGAACCCGGTGAACTGGTAGGCAAGGCCGCGGGTGGGCAGCGCGTCCGGCGCCGCCGGCTCCCGGTCAAGCGCCGCGCCGAGCAACCGGACCTCGACGTTCACGAGCGGGCAGCCCGAGTCCGGCCCGGTCAGCTCGACCAGCCTGACGAGCGCCTCGTCGGGCAGCTCACGCAAACCAGTGCCGCGGTCGAAGTACGGCAGCGGAGCGGGCGGATCGTTGTGAATGGTCCCCGACGCCGAGAACGGGATCTCCGCGACCGTGTCGAACACCGGGGTGCCGAGCTTGCGAAACGGCTCCAGCAGGGCCTCCCCCTCGGCGGCCGCGCCGACGTACGAGTACCGCAGGTGCACTACCGACGCACCACGCAGCGGGTCCGGAACCCCCGGCAGGTCGGGCAGCCGCTGGATACCGACCGAGGTGCCGGCCTGCTCAGGCAGGGTCGCCGCCCAGTCGCGCCACAGCGGCAGGAACTCGGCGAGCTTGTCGATGGCGAACCACAGGCCACCGCCATAGACGGTGCTGATCGGGAAGACCCCGAACTCGACAGCGGTAACCACACCGACGTTGCCCTTCGAGCCTCGCAACGCGAAGAACAGATCAGCGTTCTCCGTCGCGGTCGCCGTGCGCAACTCACCGTCGCCGGTGACAACGTCAATGGCGGTGATGTGGTCGGAGGCGAAGCCCTCAGAGCGCGACAATACCGGGCTCAGACCCCCGCCGAGCAGGTAGCCGACCACACCCACGTTCGGTGACGAACCGTTCATGCCAGCCAGACCGTGTTCGGCGAGCGGATCCATGAGCTGCCCCCACCGCGGCGCACCGGTAACCCGGACCGACGCCCGCGAGGCGTCGATCCTCCACGACGTCATCCGGTCCAGCGTCAGCAGGAGCTGCCCGGCGCCGGAGCGCGGGACGAGGTGACCACCGCCACGGGTGGCGACCGCCAAGCCGTTGCCCGCGGCGAACCGAATCGCGGCCTGAACGTCACCGACGGTGGCCGCTCCCACCACAATCGCCGGGATCAGCGGAGTGTTCAAGTTGAACGTGGCCCGTTCCTCGTCATAACCAGGATCGCCGGGCAGAAACATGGGACCGGTCAGCTGGCTCTTCAGCGCGGCCACGTCAAGTTGTGCGGTCATGACTTCCCTCCGAGGTGAATGGCTATCCGGTACAGGTTCGGTTGCCAGGAACGAAGCTAGGAGGCGCCAGTGATGTGGAAGTGCTGTGGAAATGACGAAGGCGTACGGGACTTGTCATTTCTGCGGCAACGTGGTCAGCACGGTTCCGGCGTGCGGCGACGTCGGCAGAGGCGCCGGGTTCACCACGGTGGCGATGTAGACGTTTCCTTGTCCACTCCGAATCGGTGAGCGAGGCTGAAGCACATGTCAACCGAAGTCGCTTTTTTCACCGTCAAGGCCGGAACCGAGGAGGATTTTCTCAAGGTTTTCCGTGACAAGGTCGTCGACCTGTTCCGCCGCGGCGGCGCGGAGAAGATCAGGGTCTACCGCAGCCTGGTTTCCCCGAATCAGTTCGTCAAGACCGGCGAGTGGAGATCCCGCGAGGCGCGGCTGACCGACTTCGTCGGCTCGCCGCTGTATCAGGAATTCCTCGCGCTGATGGGGCCGTTCCTGGACGCGCCGCCCAGCCTCGACGACTACGACACCGTCTACAGGGACTGAGAGGCTGGCCGGTCACGCGGTTCGGGTGGCCGGCCCGGTGGCGCTCCGGCCGCGGCTCGGCACCCGGCCGTTCAGATCGTGGGTGACGACAAACGTGGGCTGGGACGTCGCCGCGCCCCGGCGACGAGTCACCCCGGTCAACCGGCGGCCATGCCGGCATATCGCAGGTCGTCGCTGGTAGCGGCACGCACCAGGTGCAGCCGGCGCCGTTTCACGGTCTGGGCCGCCAGCTCGGCGGCGTACGCCCGGACCAGCGGGTGCATCGCGTACCGGGAGAAACCGGACCGGATCAGCAGCCCCGCTCGGACCAGCTCGGACAGCAGCGTCGTGGCACTCGAACGGGTCACGCCAACCAGCTCGGCGGCGACGTCCGGGGCGACCTCGGCGTCGGCACCGCTCAGCCTGCGCAACATCCGGCCCGCCTCGGGAGAGAGCCGGCGGTACGACCGATCGAGCACCGTCCGCATGTCGCTGTCGGCGTCGTCACCGACGAACCCGTCCAGCCCGTGCTTCTCGGCCATGCAGCCGGCCAGGTCGCGAAGCGGACGCGGCGCGTACTCCGACATGCGCGCCGCGATGATCGCCAAGGCCAGCGGGAGGCGCCCGGCCCGGTCGAGCACGGTGTCGAGGGTCGCCTCGTCTTCCCGCCCGGCCGGCGACGGCAGGGTGAGCCGGGCCAGCAGCATCTCGCGGGCGTCAGCGGCCGGCGGCACCTCGAGCCCGAGCAGCAGCGCCCCATCGGCGGCGGCCAGACTGGTGAGCCGACCGCGGCTGGTGACCAGCACGAGGCTGCCGGACGACGCCGGGATCAGGGGGCGCACCTGGTCGGCGTCGCGCACGTCGTCAAGCAGGATCAGTAGCTTGCGGCCGGCGGTCAGGGTGCGGAACTGCGCCACCCGCGCCTCGACGGTCGGGGGCAGTTCGTCGTAGGTCATGCCGAGACCACTCAGCAGCTGAGCCAGCGCCTCGGCAGTCGACATCGGCTCGCCGTCGCCGAACTCCCGCAGGTTGAGGAAGAGCTGCCCGTCGGTGAACCGGTCGGCCACCCGGTGGGCCCAGTACGCCGCCAGCGTGGTCTTGCCGACCCCGAGCATGCCGTCGAGGGCGAGGACAGCCGCCCCGTGCTGCTGGCCGACCCCCTCCTCCAACATCCGGTCCAGCTCCGCCAGCTCGTTCCGGCGGCCGGTGAACAACGCCAGACCGGGCGGGAGCTGGGCGGGTGCCGAGGACCGGACGGGCGGGGCGGGGACGGGCACGGCCGGAACCGGCGCGACAGCTCGGACCGGGTCGGTGTCCTGGGGCTCGCGCAGGACACGCTCGAACGCGGCGACCAGCTCCCGCCCCGGGCCCATCCCGAAGTCGGCGACCAGACGTTCGCGAAAACGGTGGTAGCGCCCGATGGCCTCACCGGGCCGTCCGGCCGCCCCCAGCAGCAGAAGAAGCCGGGCTTCGAGGGCTTCGTCGAACGGTTCGGCCGCGGCGGCCGCGTGCAGCGCCGGAAGCAGCGAGGCGGCCCTGGGGGTGTTCAGGGCGGCGTCCGCGGCCGCGCAGGCGATCACCGCCCGTTCCCGGTTGACCGCGACGGACAGCGGGTGGGTGTCGACGCCGAGGCCCTCGCCGAACCGGCCGTGCCACAGAGCCAAGGCCTCCTGGTACGCGTCGATCGCCTGGTCGGTGCGGCCGACGGTCAGCTCCGCCGCGCCGTAGGCGGCCTTCTCCCGGAACAACAGCAGGTCGACGGAGTCGGACGGTACGGAGATCCGGTACCCGCCAGCCGAGCGGACCAGCCAGTCTCCCTCGGCCCGGCGGGCCAGGCCCGGTTCGATCACCCGCCGGATCGCGCCGATGTGGCGGTGCACCACGTTGACCGCGGTGGGCGGCGGGTCCGCTCCCCAGAGCAGGTCCACCAGCTCCGACACCGCCACCTGCTGACCGGCCCGGGCCAGCAGCATGGCGGCCATCAGCCGAGGCTGCCGGGCACCGAGGTCCACCTCGTCCTCACCGCGCCAGGCCCGCACCCCGCCCAGAATGGTAAAACGCATCGGAATTAGCACGGCGGCCCCTCCTCGACAATTCGGTCATTTCTGAACTCTGAACCATTGTCTCTTCCGCTCGCAGGCAATCGCTTCGTGAGCTTCGAGAATGACGGGCCCTCGTTCGGTGGAAACCACAAACCCGCTACGTCGGATACACCGCGTATCAGCAGGTGGTCGTCGAGCTGGATTGGGCCTCGGTGGTCGGCTCCCACCGAATGGCTACCGGCGCGAGGTCCGTACCAGCCTGCGGGCTGGCGCGTACCCCGTGCCGTTTGTGGGACATCAGCCTCCGCCGTCTCGTACCCGGCTTGTGGCGATCTAGAGTGATTCCCATGATCAGGTTGGCCGCGCTCGGGGCGGTTCAGGTGTTCCGCGACGGCGTGGAGGTCGACCTTGACCGCCGTCCGCAGCTCATGCTCGCGTTGCTGCTGGCCCGGGCCGGGCAGACGGTCGGCGTCAATGAGCTGATCGACCTGCTGTGGGGCACCGATCCGCCGGTCAACGCGGTGAACATGGTGCGGCGGCACGTCGGCGTGATCCGCCGGGCGTTCGAGCCCGGACTGCCGTTCCGGGCCGCCGGGTCGTGGCTGGCCGGGGTGCCTGGCGGCTACCGCCTACGAGCCGGCCCGGACACCGCCGACGTGCTGGAGTTCCGGGCGCTGGCCGAGCGGGCGAGCACGGCCCCGACCCCGGCGCTGGCCGTCCCGGACTGGGTCGCCGCCCTGTCCCTGTGGCGCGGCCGCTATGCCCAGGGACTGGCCCGCTCGGGCTCCCTCCCCGCCGCGTTCGCGGCCGTGGACGAGGAACGGGCGGCCGCCGCCCTGGCCGCCGCCCAGGCGGCGCTACGGGCCGGTGCGGCGACCGCCGTCCTGCCCCTGGTCCGCGCGGTCGCCGAGGCGAATCCGCTCGACGAGTCGCTGGCGGCCGGGGTCATCCAGCTGCTGACCGCGGACGGGCGGGTGACTGCGGTGGCCGACTGGTACCGGCGTACGCGCGACGCGCTCGACGAGCACCTCGGCGTCCCGCCCGGACCGGCCCTGGCCGCCGCCTACCAGCAGGTCACCGAGGCGCTGGAACCGGCGGCCCCGGTCGCAGTGCCGCCCTCCGCGACGCCGCCGGAGCAACTCCCGGCCGACCTGCGGCTGTTCGGCGGGCGGCGGGTGGAGATGGCGGCCCTGACCGCCGCCCTGTCCCAATTCGCCGGCACCGCCGGGGTGATCGCGATCGACGGCATCCCCGGGGTCGGAAAGTCCACGCTCGCCGTGCATTGGGCCCACTCGGTCGAGGATCGGTTCCCGGACGGCCGACTCTTCGCCAACCTGCGCGGATACGCCCCGACCGGCGAACCCGCCGACCCGCACGACGTGCTGGCCGGGTTTCTCGACGCGCTCGGGGTGCCGCCGGCCGCCGTACCCCCGGACACCCCGTCGCGGGCGGCCCTGTTCCGCCAGATGGCCGCCGGCTGCCGGCTGCTGGTCGTGCTCGACAACGCCCGCGATATCGAGCAGGTGCGCCCGCTGATGCCCGGGTCGGTCGGCTCGCTGGTGCTGATCACCAGCCGGACCCGGTTCGGTGGCCTGTCCACCCGCGAGGGAGCCATGCTGCTCGCCCTCGACCTGCCCGGCATCGACGACGCGCGCGAGGACCTGCGCCGGCGCGCCGGAACTCAGGGCGGCTACAGCGACCAGGACCTCGACCGGATCGTCGCCTACTGCGGCCGGCTGCCACTCGCCGTCGCGGTCGTGGCTGCCCGGGCCCGCGGCCGCGTCGGCGGCATCGCGGGACTGCTGGCGGAGCTGGAGGGGTCCCGCGACAGCCTCGACGCGTTCGACGATGATGCACTCGGCGGGGTTCGCGCGGTCTTCTCCTGGTCCTACCGCCGACTGAGCCCGCAGGCGGCCCGGTTGTTCCGGCTGCTCCCCCTGCAGACCGGATCCGACAGCGCTCCCCCGCTACTGGCCAGCCTGGCCGCCGAGCCCCGGTCCGCGATCGACCCGCTGATCCGGGAGCTGCTGCGGACCCGGCTGATCTCTGAACCGCGGCCCGGCCGTTTCGGCCAGCACGACCTACTCGCCGTCTACGCCGCCGAACTGTCGGCCGAGATCGACACCGCAGCCGAGCGGGAACAGGCGGCAGATCGGGTCCTCGACCACTACACCCAGGCCCTGAACACGATGAACATGCGCCACCTGGACCCGGTGGTGCGGACCATCGACACGCTCCCGATGCCTGGCGTCGAGCCCCTCGACTTCCCCGATTCCCGCTCCGCGCTGGACTGGCTGCGCGGTGAGCTGGAGAACCTAAGCGGGGCCTGGGCCGACCAGTTCGCCCGAGGACGCAGTCCATGGTGGACCATCGCCGATGCCTTCCCGGCGTACAACCGGCTGCGGGTCGCTGTCGACCTGGAGAGACCGGCCGAGATGGCGCTTGCGGCCGCCCGGCGGACCGGCGACCGCATGGCGGAGGGGCACCTGCGCATCGAACTGGCCTGGCTCGCCGGACAGGACCAGCGCGACGACGAGATGCGGACCGGACTCGAGGCCGCCCTGGCCATCTTCGAGGAATTGGGCGCCGGGGTGGAACAAGCCCTCGCCCAGCTCCAACTCGCGATGTCACACGCGCTCGCCGAGCCGCCCGACTACGCCGGCGCCACCCCGTTCTACGAACGCGCCTTACGGCTGTTCCGCGACCACAACCATGAGGCCGGGATCACCGCCGCCCTGGTCGGCCTCGGCCGCTGCCAGCTGGAACTCGGCCGGACCGAACAGGGCGTCACTACGCTGACCGAAGCGCTGGAGCGCAACCTCGGCCGCAGGCGGCTGTACCACGCGGCGGCCGAATTCTGGCACATCGGCACGGCCGGGCACCGGGCCGACGCGATCGACTTCCTGCTCATGGCCCGCCGGTTGTACGCCGACGGCGGGAGCGTCTTCTGGGAGATGAAGACCGGGTTGGCGCTCGCCGAGGCGTACTTCGAGGCGGACCGCCGGTGGGACGCGCTGGCCGCCTGGCGCCAGGCCAATGACCGCTTCCGCGTGGTGGCCGAGGGCGGGGAGACGCCGACCGGCCTTCGAGAACAGTTCGCCCGCCTCGGCGAACGACTGCGGCCGACGGCAGCCGCCGTCGAATCGGGCGTCGAGTTCAACTCCGGAGGCAAGGCCGACGCCCCCTGAACCCGCGACCGGTTCCGCGCGTCGTGGCCAGTGCGGCGGCCATCAGCCACGCCGCCGGCAATGGGGGGAAACAGATGGAACCAAAGAGCAGGCGCGCGCTTTCCTGGGCATGACCGGGGCCGCCGCGGCGGGCGTCAGCCTCTACGGGGTCGGCACGATGGCGGCACACAGCGCGACCATTCCCGAGGCCCAGGTCATGACCGGCCTCGTTCCGGCGGCTGACCCTGGATGCCGTTCCGCGGAACACGCCGGAACGGTTCGCGCTGACCACGGCCGTGTCCGGTATGCCGGTGATGTGGGAGCTCAAGGAGGTGCCCGACGACTCCCAGCTCGGCAACGGCATCGTGCAAATCAGGATGCCGACGGAGCTGCGCACGTTGCGGAACCGCCGGACCACCGCCCCCGATGCACATCCACCAGATGAACTTCCAGATCGTCGACCGGCGGTCGGTCGACGCCTCCGGCCTCGACCTGACGATCGGCGGCACCCGCACGCCGATCACGGTGGGAGCCCCGCTGCCGGTCGCTCCGGAGGAGACGGGCTGGAAGGACACCATCACGGTCGCCCCCAACTCGCTGGTCACCGTGGCCGGTAGGTACGGCGACTTCGCGGGCCGGTTCATGTACCACTGCCACCTGCTCGACCACGAGGACGAGGGCACGATGCGGCCGCTAGTCATCCTGCCCCAGTCCGCACTGGAGCTGCACCACCGGATGGCGGGGATGCACGCCGGCATGACAGGCCATCAGCACTGAGGAACGCCCGGGGTCGGGGCCCGTCGAGGCGGGCCCCGAGACGGGCCCTTTCCCACCGTCCGCCGGGTGAACCCAGGCCCGTCGCCCTCGTCTACGGCAGCGACGGATGGAGAATCATGAGGATCCTTTTCTCGACGACGGCGAACACCGGCCATTTCCGGCCACTGCTCCCGTTCGCCAATGCCAGTGCCACGGCGGGTCACGACGTGGCTTTCGCGGCGCCCCGCTCGTTCGCCGAGCAGATCGTCGCGGCCGGGTTCCGGCATCAGCCGTTCGACGACATCCCGCCGGAGGACCTGGCCCTGCTGGACCAGCCGGCCGAGACCGACCCCGAGGTCGTCGACAGCCGGGGCGTACGCGTGTTCGGCGAGTTCGGCCCGCGAGCGGCGATGCCGGGCCTGCGGAAGGCCGTCGAGGGCTTCCGGCCGACGCTGATCGTGCGGGATCTCGCCGAGATGGCGTCCCTGGTCACCGCCCAGGAGTACGGCATACCCGAGATCCCGGTCAACATGACCGTGCACGGCTTCGCCCGCGCGATGCAGCAGCAGGTCTTGCCGCTGCTCGAACCGCTGGGCTTGCGGCCCGGACCACCCGAACAGAGCTGGATCTCGCCGTTCCCCGCGTCCTTCGATCCTGCCGGCGGGCCGCCGTCGGTCCACCGGTTCCGTCACGGACCCGCGCCGGCCCGGCGACCGAGCGCGCGCCGCGTGGTCTACCTGTCCTACGGCACGGTCCTGCCCGGTGGCGAGGACGGGGCGAGGATGCTGCGGGCGAGCGCCGAGGCGCTGAGCGAACTGCCGGTGGAGCTGATCGTCAGCACCGGCCGGTCGGACCCCGACCTCTGGCGCGACCTGCCCGGCAACGTGCACACCCAGGCTTGGGTCGACGAGGATCCGGTGCTGGCCCGGGCCGCGCTGGTCGTCGGTCACGGAGGCGGCGGCACCACGCTGGCCGCGCTGCGAGCGGGGCTGCCGATCCTGGCCGTTCCGCAGTTCGGCGACCAACCGGCAATGGCCGACGCCGTCGAACGGGCCGGCGCCGGTCTGCGGCTCGGCGTGGGCGGCGCGCCCGAGCCAGGCCACCTGCGCGACGCGGCTGAGCGAATCCTCGCCGACCCGCGGTTCGGCGAGCGCGCGGCGGCACTGGCCGAGGAGATCGCCGCGTTGCCACCGGTACAGGAGGCCGTCCTACTCTTCGAACAGCTCGCCGCTTGATACACCGACTTCGCCCACGGCCCGAGGACACCGCCGGTCCCGGCCGATCGATGCGGGCCTCCCACACCGGCCCGGGGAACCCCACCGAGTCGGGCCGTGTCTGCGCGAAGTCGTCGGTGAGGAACAGCAACGGGCCTGAGGTCTCGGTCATCCCGTACGCGTAGGTGAGGCGGGCGCCCGGGAATGCGCGCCGGATCCCGCCGATGATCTCCGGAGTCGCCGCGGCCCCACCGAAGCCCACCGATTGCACAGACCAGATGTCCACCTCGTTCAGGCGCGGATGCGCGACGGCCAGCGCGAAGACGGTGGGAACGCCGATCAGCGACTGGATCCGCTCCCGCTCGATGATGTCCAGGAAGGCGGTGACGTCGAAGGCCGGCATGATGAACAGCGTCCCACCGGCAGTCAGTGTGTTCAGCAGTTGTGCGCTGAGCGCGGTCACGTGGAACAGCGGATCGACGACGAGGTCTCGCTGGAACTCCGGCAGCCGGTGGTGCGCGGCGATCCGGCGCATCGAGGTGACCGCGCTCAGCAGGCTGCGGTGACTGAGCCGAACACCCTTCGGCCGACCGGTGGTGCCGCTGTCCACAGCTCGTCGTACGTCAGGCGAGGTCCGCCGACCTCGGCCACCGCCTCGCGGCGGCCGTTGCCGGCGACCGCGTTCGACAGCATGCGCACCAGATTTTCCGGCTGATCGTGATAGCTCATCGTGCCGTCCGCGGCGCGGACGAGTCCGTCGCTGCCGAACATCTGCGGGGCGGTGGCCCGGGCGAGAGATGTCGCCGTAGTTGATGTCATGCCGGTCAGGACGTAGCCCTTCGGACCGAGTTCGATCACCTCGCCGACTCAGGGATCAGCACGGCGCGGCACCGGCTATCCGCAGCGGCCGGTCCGACGACGGCTTGATCCATCCCCGCGGTGAACCCAGACCGTCCCGGATCGTCTTCGCATCCGTCGGACCTGCGCCGATGCGCTCCAGCGAGGCAGGTCACTTCCTCGGCACTTCCGGTCACTAGCGCATCATTTCGGACTTCTAGCGTCGATCTCACGCCCGGGCTGGACGAGCCTCACGCCCGAGGGACCCGCCTACCGGACCTGATCACGCCAGAGGACACGATGACCACCACCACGCTTTCGCCCAGCGACCGCATTCGCACCCTGCACGAAACCCACGGGCCGAGCGTCCTCCGGCATCTCATCAAGATGACCCGCGGCGACAAGCAGACCGCGGAGGACCTTCTGCAGGAGACGATGCTGCGCGCCTGGCGTCACGTCGACACCCTGCCCGAGCAGGAGCTCAACCAGCGTCGCTGGCTGTTCACGGTGGCCCGCCGGATCTTCATCGACACCGTACGGTCGAAAATGATCCGGCCCAGCGAGACGCCCGTCTTCGATCTCGAGTGGGTCACCCGCTCCGAGGACACCACCGACGCCGCACTGGCCGGCGAGGCCATGGTGCGAGCCTTCAAACAGCTCAGCCCGGCCCACCGGCAGGTGCTGACCGACCTGCACTTGCGCGGCCGGTCCATCGAGGACGTGGCACGCGAGCTTGACCTCCCGCCCGGCACGGTGAAGTCCCGCGCCCACTACGCGATCCGTGCGCTGCGCCAGGCGATGGACCCGAAGGACTAATGGCCCCCAGGGTGGCCAGGGTCAGCGGCCCGTCCACAGCTACCGGCCCTGGAACACGATCCGGAGCGAAACCATCCGCACCGAGGACGAGTTCCGCGCCGTTGTGGCCCTCGGTGTGCATCGACCACACCCGGCACCAGCCGGTTTGTAGAGGCACAGATTGCCGTCACCCTGCATCACCAGCTCGGAACCACGGCCGGCCGTCCCGATCCGCCAGACCACCTTGCCCTGGTCGGCCAGTGCGACGTCGCCGTTGCCGCCCACGGTGAGGCATAGCCGGTGGGCGAGGACGACTGTCCCCGCTTCTGATCCGTGGTGCCCCCGACCCGCCTCGTATGCCAGACCGACGGATTGGTCTTGGGCGCCTTCGTCGACGGCGCCTTCGGCGTGGTCCGCGGCGCCGGCTTCGTGCGCGGCACCGACAACCGGGCCGCCGTGACCGAAGTAACCGAAAAGCAGCCGCCGGATCAGCCTCGTCGCCCTGTTGGCGGTAGTGCTCCTGCTCGGCTGCTGTTGACTGCCATCGTGACCCTCGCCGGCACGTTTGGGCGCGATCGGCCGGAACCGGCGGCGGAGCAGACCGCCGCGCCGCCGGTTCCGAGCTGTCCCAGGTTCACCGGCGGCCGCGGTTTCCTCCGTCCCCAGCGGCGTAGGAACCCCGATCAGGCGCGGACGATGTTGTGGTTGTTCCGGAAGACGTTGTCCGGGTCGTACTTCTCCTTGACCGCGACGATCCGGTCGTACAGCTCAGCGCCGTACACCTCACGCAGGCTCCTCGGCGTGAGCGCCTCCTCCGGCGAGACGAAGTTGACCATCCGGCGGGGGAAGGCCCAGGGGGACAGCACGTCGACGCACCGCGCCAGGTAGCCCTGCATGAGCTGGGCCTCGTCGGGGCCGCCGACCCCGAACGCGAAGAACTGGAAGGGCAGGCCCCGGGACGGCACCGCGTCGGGCGCGGCCGGCGGCCGGTCGAGGGCACCGCCCAGGGCGCGGATCTCCGCACTGACCAGCGGGCAGTCGGAACCGGGTCCGGTCAGCTCGACCAGCGCGGCCAGGGTGCCGTCGGACAACTCACGCAGGCCCAGGCTCCGGTCGAAGTACGGCAGCGGCAGGTCCGGGTCGTGGTGGATGGTTCCGGAGTCCGCGTACGGCAGGTCCGTGATCGTGTCGAGGACGACCGGGCCCAGGACCCGCATCGGAGCGAGCAGCCTTTCCCCCTCGGCGGCCGGCCCGACGTACGCGTACCTCACGTGCAGGACGAACGCCGCGCGCAACGGTTCCGGCAGCTCGGGCGCGGCGGGCAGCCGTTGGACGGCGATCGAGGTGGTGGCCGCGTCGGGCAGCGCCGCCGCGAAATCCCGCCAGACCGGCAGGATCTCGGCCAGTCGCTCCCCCGCGAACCAGAGACCACCGCCGTAGACGGTGCGGACCGGCTGCAGCGCCAGGTCGACCGCGGTGACCACACCGAGGTTGCCCTTCGAGCCGCGCAGCGCGAAGAACAGGTCCGGGTCACTGGTCCCGGTCACCTGCCGCAGCTCGCCGTCCGCGGTGACCACGTCGATCGACAGGATGTGGTCGGAGGCGTACCCGAAGGGCCGGCCGAGCACCGGGCTCATCCCGCCGCCGAGCAGGTAGCCGATCGCGCCGACGGTGGGTGAGGAGCCGTTCATCGCGGCCAGCCCGTGCTCGCTGGCGGCCGACGTCACCTGACTCCAGCGCGGGGTGCCCGTGATCCGGGCGGTGGCGCGAACGGGGTCGATCCGGACCGAGTTCATCCGATCCAGGGTGAGCAGGAGCTGGCCCACGCCGCTGCGCGGCTGCAGGTGGCCCCCGCCGCGAACGGCGACCGCCAGGCCGTTGATCGCGGCGAAACGAACGGCGTTCCGTACGTCGTCCGGCGTGGCCGCCCCGACAGCGATCGCCGGCGCCAGCGGCGTGTTCAGGTTGAAGGTGGCGCACTCGTCGTCGTACCCGGGATCGCCAGGGAGGAACAGCGGACCGGTGAGCTGGTCGCGCAACACGTTCACATCAGGTAGGTCATTCATCACTCAATCTCCGCTCGATGTCCGGTCGAGGGGGAGACGCCCGGGCGGAGGCCGGGTTCAACCGACCTGGTGGTGATGCCGGTCGCAGGGCAGTCACGCCCCGAGCGCGATGGTCACGAGCGTGGTGCGGACGAAGAGCCCGGTCAGTTGGGTCGCCGTCACGTCGGCGGTCGTGGCCCCGCCGCCCGCGGTGATGGTGGTGTCCGCGATCGGCGCCGCGGTCCTGAACCGGGGTCTGGGTGCGGTCTTCCGCGACCGGACGTTCATCTTCCTGGCGTTCCTCAACTTCGTGCTTCTACTGGTCGCCTCCCAGAACGCCACCACGCTGCCGATCGCCATGACCGCGGACGGCAACGGGCCGGCGGTCTACGGCTGGATGATCGTGCTCAACGGTGTGCTGCTGCTCGGCGGCCAGTTGTTCGTGCCGAAAATGATCGCGGGCAGGCCGGACGCCCACGTCCTGGCGCTGGCCGCTGCCCTGGCTGGCGTAGGTTTCGGCCTCAACGCGTTCGCCGACGGCGCCTGGTTCTATGCGCTCACGGTGGTCATCTGGACTCTCGGCGAGATGGTGCACTTCCCGGCCACCTCGACGACCGTCGCCTCGCCCGCCCCGGTCTTGATGCGCGGCCGGTACCAGGCAGTGCTTTCCCTGTTCATCTCCGCGGCCTGGGCGGTCGGCCCGGTCACCGGCGGTTTCGTTCAGGGCGGCCTCGGGACCGCGGTGCTGTGGCTGGGCTGCGGCGGGCTGTGCGCGCTGGTGGTCGTCGGTCAGCTGGCGGCCGGTCCATCCCGCCAGCGGCGGATCGAGGAGCTGCGGCTCGCCGAGGCCGAAGCCCCCGAAGTCCCAGTCGCCACCGGATCTTGACGTGCCGCGCGGTGGATCCCGTGTCCGCAGGTCGTCCCGGTGGACGGACGATCATCCCGAGAGGAGGCCGCTATGCGCGGCCCGGGGCCGCCTCGGTCAGTGGGTGCCGGCGGCGAGGGCGGCGAGTATGCGGAAGGGGTCCTCGGAGGGACTGCCCGGTTCAGCGTGGTACGTAACGAGGAGCTGGCCGGACTCGGGGAGCACGAACTTCTGGAACCGCAGATCAAGCGGCCCGACGTGCGGATGGACGAACGTGGTGGGGCCGTCGTCGCGGACCTTCACGTCGTGCCGCGCCCACAACGTCCGGAAGCGTTCGGAGCGCAGACTGAGCTCTCCGATCAGAGCCGCCACCTCGGGTTCGCCCTCATGCCCGGCGACGACGGATCGCATGAAGGGGACGGTCCTGGCGGTCATCTCGTCCCAGTCCCGATAGAGGGTGTGCATGTCGGGTGCGAGGAACGCGGCCCTGATCGGACTCGCGCCGAGGGCGAAATGGCGGGTAAGCGCGACCGCGAGTGGGTTGGCAGCGAGGACAGTGAATCGGCGGCCTTGAACGTAGGCAGCGGTGGTGGGCCAGCCGTCGATGAGGGCCTGCATGTGCGGGCTCACCTTCTCGGCGAGTGCCTTCCTCGACGCGGATCGCGTGGGGCGGGCAATGGCCTCCAGGTAGGCGGTTCCGTCGGCGTCGAGGCGCAGGGCCCCGGCGAGGGAGGCGAGCACCTGGTCGCTGGGGTGCTGGTCGCGGCCTTGTTCGAGCCGCAGGTAGTACTCGGGACTGATGCCGGCGAGCAGCGCGACCTCTTCACGACGCAGTCCCTCGACCCGGCGGCGGGTGCCGGCGGGCAGACCGACGTCCTCGGGCCGCAACTGGGCGCGCCGCGCTCGCAGATACTCGCCCAGGCTCGTGGTGCCCACGTCCGAGATCATAGCCGTGCAGCACCCTCTGCCCGCCGGGCCCTCGGCCCGTCAGGCGCCTCGGCGTTCCAGTCGTAACGCCGGACCGGCCCGGGCGGGCAGCTGACGTGGGCCGCGGCGACGCTCAGATCGCGGCCTTCGCTTTGAGAGCGATGAGGCTGCGAGCGGTGTCGAGGATGGTGTCCGTCGTCGGCCGGGTCTTCCAGCCCAGTGTGCGGACGCCCTTTCCCAGCGCCGGTTCGCGCCGCACGCCCGCGTCCGCGGAGAGTTCGCGTAGTGGTTTCACTCCCACCGCCAGGGTCTTCAGCAGCCAGGTGGGGATGCGGCGGGTCGGGACCTTCTCCGCCTCGGGGCCCATACCGTCGCGGAGAACACGGGCGATATCGGCGAAGGAGGAGTATCCCCCGGCTGCGATGAACCGTTCTCCGGCCGCCCGGGAGTCGGTCATCGCGAGGATGTGGAGAGCGGCGACGTCGCGTACGTCCGCGACTCCGAATCGGGTGTCGGGCAGAAACGGGAGGCGTCCATCCAGCATCGCCTCAACCAGGCCGAGCGATCCGGAGTAGTCGGGGCCGAGAGCGGGCCCGAAGATCCCGGTCGGGTTGATCACGACCAGCTCCATCCCGTTGCCCTCCCGCTGCACGAAGTCCCATGCGGCCTGCTCAGCAATCGTCTTCGACTTGATGTACGGCCGGATCGGGGCGTCAGTGTCCGTCCATACCGTCTCGTCGAATGGGCCCTCGTCTGGGTGCCCGTAGCCGATCGCCGCGAACGAGGAGGTCAGAACGACCCTTCTGACATTCGCGTCACGGGCAGCCCGAAGCACCCGCAGTGTCCCGTCTCGGGCGGGAATGATCAGTTCGTCCTCATTCTTCGGTGCCTGCGCGGGGAAGGGTGACGCCACGTGCAGCACGTGGTCGACGCCGTCGACCGCAGCCGTCCATCCGGCATCGGCGCCGAGGTCGGCCTCCACCAACGTCAGCCGGTCACCGGCTTCGGCTCCGCCGGCCGCGACCATCGCACGTACATCGGCCTCACGCTTCAACGACCGCACTGTGGTCCGCACCGTGTATCCCTGCTCGAGCAGCTGCACGATCGCGTGTGCGCCCAGGAACCCGGACCCGCCGGTGACCAGAACCGTCTCACTCATAAATCACAACCTGCTCTTGTCGGAAATTGCTCGCTTCTCATGGTGCCGGGAGGCCGAGGGCGCAACCAGGCCCGGCTTTTCCTGGTGTTCCCAGGGACACTCTCACCGCACCTCGATCTCGTACCGCGAGTTGCCGTAATGGCTGTTACGTTTCGTGCCGAACATCCGGACGTAGCGGCCAGTCGCACCTGTGGGCCGCGCAGGAGACAATGCCGCCGATCCCGGAAGTGGTCCGGGTGGACCGGCGTCCAGTCGACGTCGTCGGTCGAGACCTCCACGCGCTATCTCACCCCATACGCCTGCTGGGTTCCGCCTCGTCGAGGTGGCGTGCATGCAAAGCCACCTCGACGCCGGCCCGACCTACCGGACGCGTCGACCAGCGGCACCCCGATCTGGCACGGGTGCCGCACGACGCCCGGTTCATCCCGGGAAGGAGGTCGGGGCCGGTTCGGGGGACATGGCTGCCGCCCACGCCGTCTGCACACCGAGCAGCACCAGCACGCAGAAAAGCACACCCTCGAGCTGCGCGCGGGTAAGGCCGGTGCCGCCGGGGGCCGCGCCGATCCCCGGTGCCGCGGCAACCACGACGATCAGCAGGTACAAAGGCACACCGATCCACCGCAGCAGCGACAGGGCCCGCTGCCGGCCGGATCCCCGCAGCAGCGGCGCCATGAACAGGATGCCGACCGCTCCCGCGACACCTCCGATCACGAACGCCGACCGCCACAGCATCGGCACCGCCGGGGCGACCTGGCTCAGCAGAGCGGCGGTCCCGGGCAGCGCGAACTGCAGCGATACCAGATACGCCATCCGGCTCGCCCCCAACTCGGAACGCCGCAGGTCGGCAATCTCCTGCACGGCCACCCACCACAGGCCGAGCAGGGTGAAACAGACGCCCGAGACGACGGCGTAGAAGGCGGTCAGGTCCTTCATCGAGCAGCCACCTCGGAATCTCGAGCGTCGTACTGAACATTGGTCATGCCCACTGCGACGGATACAACCGGCCCGGGTTCAGTGCGCGGTGCCGCGACTGTCCACTCAGGCGGCGCCGTCGGACTCGGCTGGCCACGTCAGTCGCTTCGGGCTGCTGAGCGGGTAAACGGTCACACTGGAAAGGCGGCCTACCGCGGTGCCGGTTCATTCGCCCTTCACCCGGGCACAGTCACGCCGATGAACAGCGGCACCGATTCCACCACGAATCCGAGCGCCTGGTAGAGCCGGATCGCGCCGTGGTTGTTCTCCCGCACGTGCAGGAACGCGTCGTCACCGCGGCCGTGGATCCGGGTGGTGAGCGTACGGACCAGCGCGCCGGCCAAGCCTCGCCGCCGGTACGCCGGATCCGTACAGACCGCGCTGATCTCCGTCCAACCCGCGGCCCTGCACCGTTCGCCGGCCATCGCGACCAGCGCGCCGTCGCCCTCGAAATCGCCGAGCGTTGAACCGGCGGCCCGTTCGACCGTCCTGACGGGTGCCACGGAAATGGTGGCGCCCCCGGACCGCCGCTTCCGTGGCGATTCCGCCCACACGACCGGAGATGCAACTCGATGCTCAAGATCGCCATCGTCATCGGCAGCACGCGCCCCCACCGCAACGGCGAGCAGGTCGGACAATGGGTCCACCAGGTCGCCACCAAGCGCACCGACGCCGAATACACCCTCGTCGACCTGGTCGACTACCCGCTGCCGCTGCTGGACGAGGCGATGCCACCGTCCTTCGGGCAGTACGCGAACGAGCACACCCGCGAATGGGCGGCGACGATCGGCCAGTACGACGGCTACGTCTTCGTCACCCCGGAGTACAACCACTCGATCCCGGCCGGGCTCAAGAACGCGATCGACTTCCTGTTCGCCGAGTGGCACAACAAGGCGGCCGGCTTCGTCAGCTACGGCGTGGCCGGTGGCGTCCGCGCGGTCGAGCACCTGCGCGGCACGCTCGCCGAGGTCAAGGTGGCCACGGTCCGCACTCAGCTGGTCCTGGGCCTGCACGCCGACTTTGAGAACTATCGGACCTTCAAGCCCACGGCCCACCACGAGGAGGTCCTCGGCACCGTCTTGGACGACGTCGTCTCCTGGAGCACCGCCCTGGCCACCATCCGCAATTAGACCTCCCCGCAGGAAGTACCGGCGGCCGTTCGCCCCGAGCGAACGGCCGCCGGTTCACATCCGGAGGCGGCACCGCGAGCATGCCGCGCCGGCTGCCGGTCACATTTCCTTCGAGAACACGAGGGAGTCGCAGGCGGTGGCCAGGTGGGGGTTGATCGCTGACGCCCTTTTCCCGGCGGGCCACCACGGCCCGGCCGTCGACAGTGGTGTGGATGACCGCCGAGCATTCGCCACGATCGTGGACCGTGAGCGAACCACGCCGGCCAAGCGCCCGTCCTCAACCGCCGCTTGGGCCGGCGCCCGACGGACGCCGGCCCAACCGCTTACTGGAAAGAGCAGCCGGGGTTGGGCGCGTCCTCCGCGAACGGCGAGCCGTGCGGCAGCACGTACAGCACCTCAAGGACCACGGGGACCTTCCCGCGGTTGACACCGATGTGCACATGGCGCGGGCCGCTCGGCTCCTGGATGAAGGAGCCGAGCGGGTAGATCCCGTCTACGGCGCAGGTCGAGTCGAAGTGGCTCAGCGTGCCCTGCTTGACCCAGCCGTAGAGGTTGCCGTCGTGGTAGTGCCATCCGGTCGACTGACCGGTCGGGATCGTGATCTCGCGAAGGGTGTAGTCCGTCCCGTTGGCGGTCCATTGCGAGATGACGGTGCCGACGACGCCCGGTCCGGACGGGGTTGCCTGGGCCGGGGCGCCAATCGCCAGCGTGGCCCCGGCAGCGAGGGTGGCGGCGATGCCGCCGACCATGGCCCTGCTCTTGTTACTCATACTCGTTTCCTCAGATCTAGGGTCGGGGAACGGGGTGGCGACGCGGTACCGGAGACGAGGAGACAGCACCGTTGCTGCCGGATCCCCATTCCCAGTCCCCGTCGGAACCCCGTGCTGTACCGCGTGGGCCCGTGAGTCTCGCCTCACGAAGAGCCGGGCCAACACCTGCTATGACGTCGCGACTGCCGATGAGTTCAGCGCCGGGCCGACCAGAGCACCCGCCCGGGGATCTTGATCTTCAGGCTCCCGAGTGCTTTCGGTGTGGTGCGGTTTCCGGGAAGGGCCGGGGGCCGTCGCTGGCGTGTGCGCCTTGGACGGTTCCGCGGCGGGGCGCGGGCGCTTGCGCGACGACCGAAGTTCAGCGTGCCGGCTCCCCTGGTTGGCGGGGAGCCGGCACGCCGGATGGAGGGGGATCAGCCCCGGGCCGTAGGTGTCGCGCAACTCCTGCGGCGTGTGGGCAGCCTCCGGCGAGATGACGCGGGTCGGCCCACGGCCGCATCCCACCGATCACCTTCGCCAGCCAGCCGAGCGCCTCGTCGGGCAGCTCACGCAAACCAGTGCCGCTCCAAAGTACGGCAGCGGAGCAGGCGGATCGTTGTGAGTGGTCCCCGACACCCGGGCAGGCCGGGCCGCCGCTGGATACTGATCGAGTTCCCGGCCTGCTCAGGCAGGGTCGCCGCCCAGTCAGCGCTTCGCCACGATGTCCGCCGATCGATGAAGTTCATCGACTCGGTGCAACAGTTCCCGGCCGGACAGGTAGCGATCAAGCTGGTCGGCGACCAGGCGGTAGATCCTGTCCCGCATACCGGTGGTCCAGGCGCCGACATGCGGGGTCACCAACACGTTAGCCATCTTCCACAAAACGTCCTCGGCGGGAAGCGGATCGTGGTCGACGACATCCAGCGCCGCCGACAGCCGACCGCTGCGCAGCTCCTCCCGCAGGGCCTGTTCGTCGACGACCGGTCCCCGGGCCGCGTTGACGACCAGCGCACCGTCCGGCAGGGCGGCCAATTCACGACGGCCGATCAGGCCGCGCGTCCCGGCGGTGAGCGGCACCAGCAGGATCACGACGTCGGCCGCCGGCAGCAGCAGGAGCAACTCGCCGACGCCGTGGACGCCTTCGGCGGGGCGGGGGGTGCGGGCCACCCTGGTCACGGTCACGCCGAACGGCGCGAGCCGGTCGGCCACCGCCGTGCCAATCGCACCGGCCCCGACGATCAGGACCCGCTTGCCGAACAGCTCACCTCCCGGCAGCGGCGCCCAGCGGCGGGCCCGGACGAACTCGGGAAACCGGCGTAGGCTCGCGAGCACCGCGCCGATCGCCCACTCGGCGGTGCTCGCCTCGTGGACACCGCGGGCGGTGGCGACGGCGACGCCGTCCCGGACGCGATTCAGCCAGCCGTCAGCGCCGACGCTCGGCAGTTGCAGGACCCGCAGATCGGGCAGGCTCCCGGCCAGTGGCAGCATCGAGGGCTGGTCGAGGAAGGTCGGAACCCAGAATTCGACACCATTTACCTCGGATGGCAGCCGGGCCGGGTCGTCCGCCACCTCGACGAGCACATCGGCCGGCAGGCCGTGCAGGAACGCGAACCCGGACTTGTGTGGGATCCAAACTTTGCGCATGTCAGAAGCCGACGTGCACCCGGATGGCGAATTCATCCGGGTGACCGGACTCACCGGGATGAACCCCGGCGCGGGCCGCCCGTCCAGTTCAGTCGTGACAGAAAGATTTCCATTGCCGACGCGGGCCGGCACGACCCAGCCGCTGCTGACGGTGGACCTTGGTGCGGTCGCGGACAACGTGCACACCGTTTGGTCGCGCACGACCGCTGCGGTGATGGCGGTGGTCAAGGCCAACGGGCTCGGGCACGGCGCGGCCGAGGTGGCAAGCACCGCGCTGCGATCCGGCGCGACCTGGTTGGGGGTGGCCGGCCTCGACGAGGCGTTCGCCCTGCGCCGGGCGGGCTTCAGCGTGCCGATCCTGAGCTGGCTCAACGCCCCGCGCGTCGACCTCGCCGGTGCGGCTGAGGCCAGTATCCACGTGGCGGTGCCCCACCGCGCGATGCTGGACGAGGTGGGTGGCATCGGTCGGGGCATCGACGTTCACCTGCACGTCGACACCGGGATGACCCGATGCGGGGCCTCGCTCGAGGAGTGGGCCGACCTGTGTGCCGCCGCCCGCGAGGCCGAGTTGGCCGGCCGGATCCGGGTGGTTGGGGTGATGAGCCACCTCGGCCGAGCAGACGAGCCGGACGCCGTCGACAACGCCGTCAGCGAGGCTCGCTTCCGGGAGAGCGTCGCCGTCGCGCATAGGGCAGGGGCCCGGCCGGCCGTACGGCACCTAGCCACCACCGCCGCGACGCTGACCAACCCGTCGGTCCACTTCGATCTGGTCCGGATCGGCGCCGGGCTGGTCGGTATCGATCCGTCCGGCAGCACCCGTCTCAGCGGCGCGATGACGCTCACCGCCCCGCTGATCCACGTACGGCCGGTCCCGGGGGGCACCCCGGTCGGTTATCGGCACACCTGGACCGCCCCCGCCGACACCACGCTCGGCCTGCTGCCCCTCGGGTACGCCGACGGACTGCCTCGGGCGCCGTCCAACCGGGCCGAGGTGCTCGTCGACGGCCGCCGCTGCCCGGTGGTTGGCCTGATCTCGATGGACCAGACCATCATCGACCTCGGTGGCGTCACAGCCGAGGCCGGCGCCACGGTCACGGTCTTCGGACCCGGCGACCACGGCGAGCCGACCGTCGCGGAATGGGCCGGCTGGGCCTCGACCATCGAGCACGAGATCGTCACTCGGATCGGCCGGCGCGTCCAGCGCCAGGTTGTCGATAACGACTGGAAAGAGGAACTGGCTTGAGCGCCGAGATTCGGGTCGCCGTGATCGGCGGCGGCCGCAGCGACGAGCACGACGTCTCGCTGAGTTCGGCCGCCTCGGCGGTGCGCGCCTTGCGGGGCACGGGCCGCCACGAGGTGGTTCCGCTTACGGTACGGCGAGACGGCACCTGGACCGACACGCAGGGCCTGCCGATGGACGCGGCTGAGGCGGTCACGGTGCTGCGCGGCTGCGAGGTCGCCCTCCCGCTGATGCACGGCCCCCACGGCGAGGACGGCACCCTGGCCGGGTTCCTCGAGCTCGCAGGCGTCCAGTACGTCGGTTCCGGGGTCGGAGCCGGCGCCATCGCCATGGACAAATGGGTGACCAAGTTGGTGGCCGAGGCGCTCGGGATCGCCACCGCACCAGGCACGCTCGTCACCGAACGCACGGCGGCCGGCTACCGCTGGACCGAACCGGTGGTGGTCAAACCGGTCACGGCCGGGTCGAGCATCGGCGCGTCGATGGTCGGCAGGCCGGAGGAGCTCGGGCCGGCCCTGCGTAAGGCGCTGGGCCACGGCGGCCGAACGCTGGTCGAGCGGGTGGTCTCCGGACGCGAGGTGGACGTGGCGGTGCTTGGTCGGCCGGACGGCAGCCACCTTGTCGCTCCCCCGCTGGAAATCGTCTCCACCGGCTTCTTCGACTACGCCACCAAGTACGGCGACCAAGCCCCGTTCCGCATTCCGGCGCCGCTGGACGACGTCCAGCACAAGGCGCTGACCATCGCCGCGACCGAGATGTACGACGCGCTGCAGTGCCGCGGGGTGGCCCGGGTCGACTTCTTCGTCACGGCGGCCGGGGTGGTGCTCAACGAGGTGAACACCACCCCCGGCCTCACCGAGAGTTCCCAAGTTCCCAGGATGTTCGCGTCCGACGGCATTGCCTACCCCGACCTGTTGTCCATCCTCATCGACGACGCCCTTCTCCAACCGGCGACCACGTCGGCGTAGCGAAGGTCGTCGGCGGTGCTGCTGCTGCGCACGGGGCGGCATCCGGCCAGGGCGCGGGGCCTATTCGGACATGCGGGCGGCGACGATCGCCAGGGCAAGGGGCAGGCGTCCGGCCCGGTCGAGCACGGTGTCAAGGGCCGCCTCGTCCTCGCGGCCCGCCGCTAACGGCAGGGTCGGCCGGGCCAGCCGAAGGGCAACCCCTACGAGCCGGCCCGGACACCGCCGACGTGCGGGAGTTCCGGGCGCTGGCCGAGCGGGCGAGCACGGCCCCGACCCCGGCGCTGGCCGTCCCGGACTGGGTCGCCGCCCTGTCCCTGTGGCGCGGCGACCGACTGGTGCCGGCGTACGGGCCGCGTCTGGGACGCGCTGGCCGCCTGGCGCCCAAGCCGAGGACTGCTTCTGGGTGGTGGCCGAGACACGACCTACACCGGCGGGTATCCGCGGGCGGTTGACTTGGCTGAACTTCCTCCCTCGGGAAACGTCTTCCAGGCATGGAAGAGGTGAAACTCACCGACGACAACCTGGCCGACCTGACTCGTAATCTCCACGGCGCGAACCGGGTGCTGAACCGGGCCCTCACCGACGCGCTGTCCCAGCACCGGCTGCTGCCGAGCGAATTCGAGGTGTTGCGGACCCTGGCCGCCAGCCCGCACGGCACCCTACGGATCGGCAAGCTGGTCAGCCCGTCCACCACCCAGATCAGCGGGATGAGTCGCCTGATCGAACGGATGATCAAGCAACGGCTGGTAACCCGCGAGAACAGCCCCGACGATCGCCGGGTGCAGAAGGTCAGCATCACGCCTTCCGGCCGCGACCGTCTGCGCCTGGCCCTGGCCGCCCACGATGCGGCGGTCTACCAGATCCTCGACGAGACCGGCCTAAACGTCGAGGAGTCCGGCACCCTCACCGCCCTGCTCGCGCACCTGACCCGGTCGGCCCACGCCGCCCAGTGCTGACCTGCGGGAACTCACACGCACCGGCCGGCAAAGTCGCTGCCTGTTCGGGAGGTACGGATGAACTCGCCCGGCCGCATCCCGTTGAGACAGGCGTGAGCACCGGCCCCGGTCTGTCGAGCTGTCCGTTCACCGCGAACGCAGCCGCCAGGCGGCCGGGTTCGGTCTGCCGATCGACGCCAGCACGCTGATCCCCCGCCGCGCGTGGGAACTCCGGGGGGTCGGTATCCACCTGGCCCTGGCGTAGGCCGAGGCGTACGCGACCGCGGTCTCCGACGGTTATGCCGACCAGGGCGCGGGCCGCCGGGTGTACGCCGAGGACGTCGCCGGGCGACTGTCGAAGCTGCTGAGCAGTGGCCGCCGCACGCTACGGACGTCGGGGTTGTTGCCAGCGATCCTGATCGGAGGTCAGATGCTGAACAGGGAGCGCAGCAGGCCGCCCAGCGTCCGCGGATCCCAGCCGGTCAGCTCGTGCCAGCGGTCCAGCCGGTACTTCAACGTGTTCGGGTGGATGTGCAGGAACCGGGCGGCCTCGCTGATCGAGAACCCGTTCTCAGCGTAGGCGTTCACCGCCTCGGCCAGATGTGGCTGACTCGCGGCCGGACCGGCGTCGAGCAACGGCCACAGCCGGGGCAGATGCGGCAGGACGGTCGCACGCAGCCAGGCGTCCTCGAACCGGACCATCTCTCCCCGCCGCTCGGCCAGGGCGAGCGCGCGTTCGGCGTCGATGAGGCTCTCGGCCGCACCGGTCAAGCCCCGGCGCACCATGCCGAACCCGGCCATCGGCCCGGCGTCGAACAGGCGGGCCAGCTCGCTCTCCGGAATGTTCTGGCCGAGCAGGAACACCGACGTGCCGGCCGGCGCCACCAGCGCGGTTCGCGTCATCAGACGGTCCTGCAGGGCCCCGAGCCGGTCGGGCGGCCACTGGTCGGCCGGACCACAGGCGGCCTGGAACTCACCGTCCGGATCGAATCCGAACAGGCGAGCCGCCACCACCTGGTTCTC
This sequence comes from Micromonospora sp. DT53, assembly GCF_049841535.1. NCBI lineage: Bacteria > Bacillati > Actinomycetota > Actinomycetes > Micromonosporales > Micromonosporaceae > Micromonospora > Micromonospora sp. DT53. Next base: position 1,110,237 of record NZ_JBNCKM010000001.1, on the reverse strand, counting down.
GCCGTCCGGACGACCGCTGAGCAGTCCCGTGAGCAGCGTCTGCATGAGTGCGACCCGCGACGTGCGGCGGGTCGCGGCGGCCGTCTCGTACCCCTCGACGACGGACAGGCTGAACGAGCGCAGCGCTTCCATCAACGCGTTGACCACCGGGAGCAGTTCCGGCATCAGCTCCGGCGCCCGGGCCAACGTCCGGGACCGAATCTCGTCCCACGCCAGCAGGGTCCCCATGTGGTACGCGGACAGCACCGTCTGCACCGGGAGCCCCTGTTCGGCGCGGTGACGGCCGACCGACCGGCTGTGTGCGGCCTCGTCCGGGTTCGGCGGCCGGCCCTCGATAATCCCGGCGAAGACGCTGCGGAACTCCCGGACGATGAAGTCGCGGCTTTCCTCGATCGGGACCACCGAATACTCCGCCAGCTCCTCGCGGAGCCGGCGGGCCAGGCCCGCCGCGATCGCATCCATGTCGTCGGCCACCCCAGCGATGATCTCGTTCATCGTGATTCGCACGGTCAACCGCCTCACTGCCAAGATCTCCGCAGTCAAAGACGCAGGACTTGGGACGAAGTTCGATGCCGTACGGCGACAGGCCCCGGCCTGCCACCGTACGGGAATCGCGGCGTTCTAGCGGGCGGCCGGCCTGAGCAGCGGACGCGCGGCGGCCAGGATCAGGACCAGCAGCACGACCGCGAAGTACAGCACCGAGTACCGCGTCGACAGGTGCTGCGCCAGCAGTCCGAGGCCGACGACCGGCACCGCCAGGCCCAGGTATCCGGACAGGAACAGCCCGGCCAGCGCCTCACCGCGGGCCTGCGGCTCGGCGATCGCGATCGTCGTGGCGACCGAACCCTTGAAAGCCAGGCCCGCGCCCGCGCCGGTCGCCAGGCCACCGCCGAGGAACAGCGCGAACTCGGCCTGCCAGATGCCAAGGATGAGGATGGCCAGGCCGGCGACCAGGGCGGTCAGACCGACCCGCAGCTGCCCCGGCAGCGACAGCTTGGCCAGGACGATCGGGCCGAGCGCTCCGGCCGCGAAGACGCCGAAGGTCACCAGGCCGGCCACCGCGTGCGAACGCTGGCCCAGAACGCCGACCAGAAAGCCGGGTGTCAGCGAGGTGAACAGCCCGAAGATCGCGAAGCCGGCGAACGCGATGGCGGCCGCCGCCGCGTACCGGCCGAGGTCGGCCCGCGGCACCTGGACCCGCTGCGGCCGCCAGGCGACGCCCCTCCGGGTCACGGTCTCGTGGCTGGCCAGCACGGCGATCAGGCCGATCGCGAGCAGGCCCTCGAAGACCAGGTACGGCACGGTGAGCGGCCGCGGTGCGTACTCGGCCAGGAAACCCGCGACCAGCGGCCCGAGGCCGATGCCGCCGAGGTTGGCCGAAGCGGCCACCAGGTCGGCGCGACGCCTGCTGGCCCCGGGGCGGGCCTTGGTGTGCAGCTCCATCAGGTACGCAGTGGCGGTCGCGGTGAGCATCCCGACTGCGATGCCGGACAGGAACCGCGCGGCGATCAGCGACGCCAGGCCGGGCAACAGGAACACCACCCCGGCGGCCAGGTCGGTGACGAGTGACCAGGCGACCATCCGGCGGCGGCCGACCCAGTCGGAGATGTGCCCGGCCATGAACAGGCTCAGCACGACCCCGACGGCGTACACGGCGAACACCACCGTGACGGTCAGCGAGCTGAAGCCGTCGCGTTTCTGATAGAGCACGTAGAGGGGTGTGGGGGCCGCCGAGAAAGCCATCACGACGGCGAACGCGAACGCGATGAACCAAAAGCCGCGTACCCGGGTGACGACCCCGCCCGGGCTGGTCGTTGTGGTTGTCATGACTTACTCCAAGGGGTTGCTCGATTACCGAGTCCAAGGGTGCTGCCGATCCAGGCCGGTGTCGGCAGCGGTTGACGATCACCCCGATCGCGATCGGCGATGATGGGCGGGTGGAGATCCGACAGCTCGAGTACTTCCTGGCCGTGGCCGAAGAGGGCGGCTTCACCCGTGGTGCCCGCCGCCTGCGCGTGGCGCAGTCGGCGGTGTCGGCCACCGTGCAAAAGCTGGAACGGGAACTCGGCATGCCACTGTTCTCCCGCAACGGCCAGTCGATCTCGCTGACCGAGGCCGGTGAAGCCCTGCTGCCCGAAGCCCGGGGATTGCTGACCGCGGCCCGGCGCGCCCGCGACACCGTCGACCAGGTCCGCGGCGGCATGCGCGGCACGGTCCGGATCGGCACGCTGGCGTCGATCGGCATGCGACCGGCCGCCGACGGGCTGCTGGTGGTCGACCTGCCGGCCGTGCTGGGCCGGTTCCACGTCACCCACCCGTTGGTGACGTTCCGCCTCAACGTCGCACCTCGGGGCTCGGCCGATCACTTCCAGGCCCTGGCCGACGACCGCCTCGACCTCGCGATGGTGGCCGTCACCGACCAGACGCCCGCCGCCCGGGTGCGGCCGCTCGGCTCGGTGCGCTGGAGCTTGATCTGCCCGGCGCGGCACCGGCTGGCTGGCGCGACCTCGGTGACCCTCGATGATCTGGCCGACGAGAAGTTCGTGGACTTCCCCCACGGCTGGGGCAGCCGGACCGTGATCGACCGCGCGTTCGCCGGCGCCGGAATCGCCCGGGAAGTTCTGTTCGAGGCCGCCGACCAGGCCAGCGCGCTCGGCCTGGTCCGCAACGGTCTCGGGGTGACGTTCCTGCCCCGGGCCGGCAGCGAGGGCGAGGGGGTCAGCGTGGTCGATGTCGCCGACGCCGACCTCGACCTGCGGGTGGGCTTGGCCATCGCCCAGCAGCGCGAGCCGTCGGCGGCCACCAGCGCCCTGGCCGACGCGATCGTGCGCGCGGCCGCCCGTACCCGACGATGAACCTCTGTCCATGGTTCGCCCCTCCAGCGGTGCCGACGAATGCCTGCCGCAGGCACAGACGGGGCGCACAGGGCCGGGTTCAGCCGCCCTCCGCCATCTCGAGAGACAGTCCGTCGGTCGACATCCTCGTCCAGTGATCGGCGGCGACGCCCGGCTCGCCGACGGCCGCCCGCTCCGCAGGGACGGCGAGAAGTTCTCGATCGAGAACGTCACGATCTGGAACCTCGTCGAGGAGGGCGGGCATCTCGCTGGACAGGCCGCCTTGATCAGGCGCTGGATCCAGGTGTGAATCTTCGGCGCCCCCGAGCGGCCTCGGGGGCGCCGGAATGATCAGACGGCCAGAACAACCTTTGTACGCAGGGCGCCGTCGGCGAGCCCGGCGTGCACCGAAGCCACCTCGGCCAGCGGCCGGACGATCTGCGGACGCAGCGTCAGCCGTCCCTCGGCGAGCGCGGCCATCGCCTCGGCCAGCGCCGAGTTTATCCCGTCCGGAATAGCGCTGGACAGGACCACGCCGATCTGAGGACCGTGCGGATCGGACAGGGTGATGACCCGGTCGGTGCCACCGGCCAGGCGGACCGCAGCCTCCAGATCGGAGTGACCCGACGCGTCGAGCACGGCGTCGACGGCGGCTACGCTCTCCCCCAGCGGGCGGGCGTAGTCGATCGGCGTGGCGCCCAACTGCTTCGCGGCGGCGAAATCGGCACCGCGTACGGCCGCGACGACGTTGACGCCGGCCGCCACCGCCAACTGCGTCGCGATGGTGCCGACCGCGCCGGTGCCGCCGAGGATCAGGAGGGTCTCCCCTGCGGTGACCCCCAGCAGGCGCAGAGAACGGACCGCCGCCTCGCCGGAGGCGGGCAGCGCGGCGGCGTGTTCCCAGCTCACTCCGGCCGGTTTGCGGACCCAGTAGCTGGCCACCACGTACTCGGCGTAGCCGCCCAGCCCGGGCAGCGAGACGGCGACCTCATCACCAGCGGCGACGTCGCGCACCCCGACGCCGACCGCGTCGACCACGCCGGCCGCCTCGAACCCGAGGATCGCCGGGTCGGCCAGCTTGAACACGTGACGCAGGTGACCCGCCCGAATCGCCAGGTCGGTCGGGCCGACGCCGGCGAACCGGACGGCCACCCGGATTTGCCCCGGCCCCGGCTCCGGCACGGCGACGGTGGACAGGCTCAGGACATCGGGATCGCCATAATCGGACATAACGGCTGCTTGCACGGTCTCCCCTTAAGTGATATGTCACTTGATTTCCGGAAAGCGTAGCCCCGTCCGTTGCCAACGGACGGGTGATCAGGCCCACGGCGGGGTTTGATGAACTCTGACAACTCCCATCCGTCATCAGGCAGCGCGACCACGCCAATCGCGTGCCCGGACGCGGCGACGTGGTCCATTCGGGACGCTAGCGGGGTCCGTAGGGCTTCGGGGTAGCCGTCCCGTACACCCGCTTGGCGTACCGCTTGTAAGCACCTGGCCCCAGAGCCGAGAAGACGAACCACGGAATCGCCGGGATAGTGCTGCGCATGATGTCCCGGGTCTCCTGGTCGGCCTCGTACAGCGCCATGCCAAAGGCGACCGGCAGTTTGCCCGGCTTCAGCGCCTTCATGGTGTGCTCGCTGGCCTGGTTCCACTCGGCGGCCGTCAGGTAGGTGTCGATCAGCCGCAGCACTTGGTCCTCCTCCAGTTGGAGGTGTTCGAACAGGACCGTCAACAGGTACCGGGCGCAGCCAACGACGGCGTCGCGGCTGGCGGCCGTGGCGGTGGTACGCCATTGACCGGCCGCCGCCGCGAGCTGCTTCAGTGTTCCTTCCAGGGCGTGGTGCTGGGATTCCATGGTGTGCACCAGCGGGCTGATCTCTGGGGTGCCCCGGGTCAGGAGCCGCGGCCACACCAGTTCGTCCTCGCCCTGGTGGTGATGATGGAGGAAGGTGACCAGGAACTCGAGGTGGTCGGCCACCACAGCGGCGCGCCGCGTGTCGCCGTCAGCCACCGCCTCGATCAGCTCCGGCAGGTTGGTGAACTCACGCCGGAAGACGCGGTGCACGGCGTACATGTCGCGGCTGTCGGCCGCTGCCTCGACGGGCACGATAGTCTCCCCTTCGATCTGTCGTCGCCGAACGAACGGGGGATCCCTGCTCCGGTTCGATTCCACCCCGCCGAAGTGAGAGCGATCACCAGAGGGAACGCGTTGGCGCCGCGCGTCATCGAGGTGGCCGCGATGAACCGAACCGATCCCGGTCAGTCTGTGGGAGCAGCGCGACATCATCGTCGGGCACGCGGCCACGCTCGCCGGCGACCAACTCGACGCACTCGTGGCAGCGCGCATCGCTGAGCCGGTAGGACGCGGTGAGCCCGGCGCGCAGACGCCGGGTGCCAGCGGTTCGAGGACCACGGGAACCGGGCGATGCCGCCGGCGCAGCCCACGCGGCCGAGGCGTTACGTCTGGTCCGTGGCGCCGAGGCGGTCGCCGAGGTCACGCACCGCTTCTTCGAATGCCTCGTCGGACTCGCAGGGAGCGTGGCCTTTGATTGGCGGCGGGAAAATGTCGCTGGACGGCGCGATGACTCCAGACGGATCGCGCAGCCTGCGGTCCACCGGTGCCTTCTGAACGACTGCGGTGGGTGTCTCGTCGGGTCGGTACGGCGGGAAGACCCGGCCGCCGATGGGATCGGTGTCCCGCCACAGGTTCACCCACCGCCACCCGACCCGGCCGGCGATCTCGTGAATCACGTCGTCGTTGACGTATGCGGGAAAGAGCCGGGCGTACAGCCGTCGCAGCGGTGAGCCGTGGGTGAGTAGGGCGACCCGGCTGGTGACCCGTGGCGGCAGTTGGAGCACTGTCGCGGCGAGCAGGACGGAGCCGTGACTGTGTCCGGTGAGCACCACCGTCTTGCCGGAGTCGACGAGGTGGGTGATCCGGTGGGTCAGTTCGGGGACGGCCCGTTCGGCGTAGCACGGTGGCGCGAACGGGTGAGCGGCTCTGGGCCAGAAGGTGCCGAGGTCCCACAGCACACCCACGTAGCGCCGGAATCCGGGGGTGCGATAGGCGAAGATCCCTCCGATGATCAGACCGGCGAAGATGGCGGCGATCAGGTAGCTGCCGACACCAACGCCGAAGTTGACCAAGCTGGCCGGCAGCCCTACGTACCGCTGGATCAGCTCGTCCGGAGGTGTTCGCACCAGGCCGAGCGCCACCGTCGTCATGCCGAGCCCGGCAAGGACGGCATAGAGCACCGCGAGCAGCACCAGCCTCTCGGTGAACCGGGCACGGGCTATGGTTCGGCGCACCTGCCGCAGTCGAGGCCGGGCATCGACCGGAGCGTCGGGAAAGTCCCGAGCAACGATCGACGCCGCCGCACGGTTCCGTCCCGGTCGGGACGTCAGCGACACCACGCCGGCGACGGCCAGCGTCGCCAGCACTGCCAGCGAGAAACCGATGATTATCCAGATGCAGGAACGCGGGGGACTGGTGGTCAGGGCCTCAGCGGTCGGCGCACCCCTGTTCAGAATGTCGGCCGCCCGATAGAGAAGTTCAGCGGCGAACACGACCACCAGACTGATCGCGGCGACCGAAGTCGCCAGGGCACCGAACCCGAGCAGGGGCGCGGCATCCGGTCGCCGGTCGCGGTGCAGGAACAGCACCGCTCCCAGGACTGCCAGCAACACAACCTGACCGATGAACAACCCGACGACCGTCAGGTTGTGGCCGGGTAGCCCATTCCGCTCCGGCCAGGAGGCGGCACTGGTCAGGATGTAGCCCTCGACCAGGACGGTCAACCCAAGGGTGGCGGTGCGCAACACACTGGCTGCCCGGTCAAGCCGCAAATCCGTCTGCGCGGTCAGCGGTGGAGCGCAGAGCAGGGCCACACACGTGATCAGCACAAGTCCGGCAGCCGCCGCCAGCGCCACGACGCCGACCGACATGTTCTCTGCGGCCCGTGCGCCAAGCAGGCTGAGGTCCAGCGTGGTGAACGCCGCCGCGACATGAATTGAACGCAGCCGGCCGACCAGCGGCTCCCTGTCCCATCGCCCGACGGCGGTGAGCCGGCGGGACACCGGGTTCGGCTGGTCGGCCGCCCGGGAGGTCTGAAACGGTAGTGCCGGGCGTGCGCTGATCGCCCACACCAGGCTGATGGCGGCGACCGGCGCCAGCGCGAGCACAGCCAGGCGCAGTCCAGCCGGACGATCCCCGAGCCACGACAGCCAACTGCGCCCGGCCAGGCAGTCGGGCGAGGACATGCACTTCCACGCGATGACATCCAGCGCGATCCCGACGATGCTGAGCACGTACATCCCGGTCACGGTGAGCGCCAACAGCCGGCACAGAGCCTTGATCAACGGATCGGCGCCGGACCCGGCCGGACGCATCCAGATGGCGAGATTGATCAGCATGAACGGAAGCAGGATCACCATCGACAGCGTTCGCACCGCGGTGCCGGCGGGCAGATTCTTCCAGCGGTACGCCTCCAGAGTGACTCCGGCAGCCTCTCCACCGTCGTGATGTTCCGGGCGAAGTCGGTAGAAGCCGCCCCTGCGGTCGCCTGCCACCTGCTGCACGTGCGGCCGGTCCAGCAGGTCATCCGGCCCCGTTGCCGACACCCCGTGCACCCGCAGCTCCACCACGCCGTCGGCCCCGGCGCGCGCCCGCGCCTGTTGATCCATCCGGTACCTGCCCTCCGGCATGTCCGCGGCTCACCGGCCCGATCGGGTGATCCGATGGCGCCAGAATGGCGGAACGGGCATACCCCACAAAATCAGAGGCAACCCTGGCGGTAGTCGTGGCAACGCTGACGCGCAGACGTATCCAGCGGGCCGGAACCACCGACAGTGACACCAGGTCGGCTGCCGTGGGTTGTCATGCCGACTTCCTTTCGTATCGACTCGGCGAGCCCCGGGCGTGGTACCAATACCCAGAAAGGCGAAGCCGGCAGGAATGGGCGGCCCATGTCGACAAGGGCGGCGGCGCTGCTTCGAAAACCGGGGCAACCGCAGCGGCCGAGCCTTCTGGAACTCTTCTTCGACCTGGTCTTCGTCTTTGCTCTCGATCGGGTTTCGCAGCGGCTGGTCGACGAGCTTACCGAGCGGTGGATCGTCCGAGGTTTTTCCATGCGCACCCGCGGCGACGATTGAACTCCCCCTGCTCTGGTGCGTCTGAGGCTGAGAGTGCCTACTCGCAGGTTCTCCACGCTACCCGGGGTGGCCGGTGCGGTCCGCGAACTGTTCGCCGCCGCCCGCAGACGCCGCCCGCCGCCAGAAGGGATGAAGACAATGCTCCGCCGGAATATCCTGATCACCGGGGCCAGCTCCGGGATCGGCCTGGGCCTGGCCCGGGAGTTCGCCGCTCGCGGACGCAACCTGGCTCTGTGCGCACGCCGCCTCGACCGCCTGACGGAGCTGCGGGAGGTTCTTACCAAGACCTACCCAGAGATCACGGTCGAGGTGCGGCAGCTCGATGTGACCGATCCGAGTCGGGTCCACGAGGTTTTCGAGGACTTCCGCTCGGCCCTCGGGAGCCTCGACCGCATCATCGTCAACGCCGGGATCGCCGGCGGCGGGCCGATCGGCCGTGCCTCAGACGAGGAGGGCAACCTCGCCCTTCTGCGTACCAACGTGCTCGGCTCGTATCTGCAGTGCTCCGCCGCGATGAGCATCCTGCGTGAGCAGAACGTGGGGGGGCATCTGGTGCTCATGTCGTCGATGAGTGCCAAGCGCGGGCTGCCCGGCCCGCTGGCCACCTACGCCGCGTCGAAGGCCGCGGTTGCTTCGTTCGGGCAGAGCCTCGGGGCAGACGCCGTGGGTACGCCGATCGTGGTGACCACGCTCTACCCCGGATACATCCGCACCGAGATGACCGACACCAGCGGCGGGGAAATCCCGTTCATCATCGAGGCCGACCTCGGCACCCGGTTGTTGGCCAAGGCCATCGAACGCGAACCGGGCAGCGCCATCGTCCCGTCCTGGCCGTGGAAGCCGATCGCGGCGACCGTCCGGCTGTTGCCGACACGGGTCGTCGCCAAGCTCAGCTGACCCTGCAGGAGAACAAATCGTGGAACTGTGCGCCGCGACTGCTGGGAGCCGGCGTCGCAGACTGACACCGCCCCCACGGCCGGTGTCAGTCTGTGGGCCGGGCTGACGGCCAACCTGCGGGCGCCGCGCGCCGCGAGCACCTGGAGTACCAGCGCGATGCCTGACCGTAGCCACTGCAGATCACGACGTTCTCCGGACGGGCCGATATGCCGCGGACCCGGCTGAGGTAGTCGCTCAGAGCCGCATGCAGTTCGGGTACGCCACGCCCGTCGAGGTAGGCGAAGCGCTCGTTCGGCGTGGTCATCAGGACCGTCCGCACCGAACGCAGCCACGCGGCCCGAGGTAACGACGACACATCGCTGCGCCCGTACCCGAAATCGATCCGGCCCGCCGGCCGATCCCCGCCGCGCCGACCCACCGACGGCGGAACCGGCTCGACCGCCACCTGGGTGTAATCTCCGCCCGAGCATGTCCGCTGATCATGCTGCCGCACCGGGAAACACCAAGACCCCGACAGGGTCAAGCTCAAGGCAGCGCAGTGACGAGTTCAGCTGGCGGAGTGTGGAGTTGGGTGTCCTTGCTGGGCGGTGTGCCGAACATGCGGCGGTATTCACGGCTGAACTGGGAGGGGCTGGCGTAACCGACGCTGAGGCCCACACCGGTGATGTCTGAGGGGCGGCTGGCGAGCAGGAGCCGTGCTTCTTGCAGACGGACGCGTTTTTGGAACTGGATGGGGCTCATCCCTGTGACGGTCTGAAAGTTGCGGTGGAACGCGGAGACGCTCATGCCGGCGATTTTCGCCAGGCTCTCCACGCGGAGGGCGGTGGCGTAGTTCTCCCGGATCTGACGCACGGCGCGGTTGATGTGGGCCAGTCCGCTGTCGGCGAGACCGAGCTGGCGGATGGCGACTCCCTGCTCGCCGCGCAGGAGATGCCAGAGGATTTCCCGCTTGACCATGGGAGCGAGGATCTTGCGGTCGGCAGGCTGCTCCAGCAGCCGCAGCAGGCGCACGATGGCGTCCAGTAGTGCAGGCGGGGCCATGGAGACGGCAATGCCGGGTGATGCCGTACGTGGGGTGGCCGGCAGGTCTCGGGGGTCGGCTTCCAGCAGGAGTTCAGCAAGGGCTGCGGGAGCGAGAGTCATGCCGAATCCGAGGGTGGGCTGCCCGGTGTCCAGGACGTGGCCGGTGACGGGGAGATCGGCAGAGGCGATCAGGTACTCGCCGGGCCCATACTCGTGGAGGCGCTCGCCCAGGGCTAGGCGTTTGCCGCCCTGGGCGATGACTGCGAGCACAGTCCCGGACATCCCAGTCGCCGAAGCGCTGGGCTGGGTGAATCTGCATACCTGGATGCCGTCGATCGCCGTGCTCATGTCGGGCCGCGCATGCCGGTCAAGAAGCTCACGCATTTCGCCAAGGGCAGACATGGATCCATTTTTGCACGAACCTCTCCACGGGCTCGCTGGCCGGGCAGGATTGGGCACACATTCATGGACTCCGCAGGGGTGCCCACCAGGCAGGGCAGCCTGTGGGCGGCTGTCTTGGCCCGTCGCGGAGTGAACCGTGGGCGGCGTGTCTGGACGGAAGGGACTTGGCTTGGCGCACAGTTCACAGCCCAAGCAGGAGTAGTTCAGAGGTTCTGGCCTCCGGAAACTTCGATGTCCTGGGCGGTGATCCACCGGCCTTCCTCGGAGACCAACATGGCGATGACCATGCCGATGTCGTCGGGCTCGCCGACGCGGCCGAGAGTGAAGGTCTTCGCCAGCTCCGGGATGATCTCCGGGTTCTTGCTGAACGCGTCGTCGGCGAAGCGGGTTACGGTCGCTCCCGGTGCGACCGAATTCACGCGGATGCCGCGGGGACCGAACTCCTTGGCCATGTAGCGGGTGAGCACCGCCACGGCACCCTTGAGAGCCGCGTAGACGGAGTATCCCGGCGCGGTCACCTGAGGCAGCGTGGAGTTGCTGGTCAGGTTGACGATGGCGCCGCCGTCGGCGAGGAGCGGCAGCAGTGCCTGGGTGAGGAAGAAGGGCCCCTTGAACAGGCCATTCGTGAGTCGGTCGAATTCCTCCTCGCGGGTGTCCTCGATCATCGCCATGCCGGCGAATCCGGCGTTGTTGACCAGGTGGTCGAAGGAGTGCCGCCGGAAGGTCTCACGCAGCACCTCGGCAACGGTCTCGCGGAAGATCGTGAAGCCTGCCATATCGCCGAGATCCAGGTGCAGCGCCACGGCCGTGCCGCCCTGCTGCTCGATCCGCGCGACGGTGTCCTTGGCGCCCTGTTCGTTGGAGCTGTAGGTCAGGATGACGCCGGCACCGCGCCGGGCGATCTGCAGGGCGGCGCTCTGGCCGATGCCGGAGCTTGCACCGGTGACGACGGCTACCTTCATGGTGTGCCTCCTGGGGCCTGAGGATTCGTCGGAATCCGTGGGAGTGTGTCCCTTCCAGGAGACCGCTGTGCCGGGCCCGCGAAAAGAATGATCCTCTTCGCCTCTTGCCCAATTCTCTTGGATGGACAGGCCTGGGCTGTGTCAGCCGCGCCCCCGCCACTGTCCGGCGCCCAGGGGCGCGTTGGCCTTCGCGTGACTGCCCGGCTCGTCACCCTGCTGTGCCTACGCGCGGGCAGGATCGTGCAAGGATCCGCCAGGATGCCCCTAGCAGCCCTCCCGGTGTGACGGTTGACTTGCCCCAAGAGCCATTTCCGTGAGGCACGAGTGAGGCAGCCGACCATGACCGAAGCCGCGGACAGAAGCTACAACGTGGGCGCGGTCCGGCGCGCTCTGGCCATCGGCCCGGGCTCGCCGCGCGAGGCACGCACCATCGACATCACCACCCTGGGCCGGCGCACCGGTCGTCCGAGGCGCATCGAGATCTGGTTCCACCATGTCGACGGCCGCTGGTACCTCAGCGGGATGCCGGTGCCCCGAAGGTGGCACGCCAACCTGTCGGCGCACCCGCACTTCACCTTCCACCTCAAGAACGGCATCCAGGCGGAACTGCCGGCCACGGCAGTTCCGGTCAAGGATCCCGCAGTGCGCCATCGCGTACTGTCTGCGGTGGTCGCCCTGCAGGACGAGCCCGGTTTGCGCATGCGCGTCACCCAGCGCCAGCGCTTGGAGGACTGGCTCAAGCACAGCCCGCTGATCGAGATCGTTTTCGACGACGAACGGCTGCGTCCGCCGCTGAGCTGACCGCCCTGAGCGACATGGAGCGGCAGTTTTTTGCGCGAGCAAGACCACAGCCCCGGCCGCCTCGTCGGCTGACTGGCTTCCCGCGGCTGGACCGGCACGCACCAGAGCCCGGGTGCACTGCTCCTGCGGTGCCAGCTGCCAGTTCCCCAGGCGGCCAGCGCCACGATCACCGGCCGCAGTGACCTGCCCCGCGCGATCAGCGCCGGCAGGTCTGGAACCGGCAACGCACCGACCACACCGACATCGAGCCTGACGGCACCATCACCATGCACCCTGAGATCCAGCGCTGGAGCACCGCCCGCGGGTCATCTCCCGGCAGATAGCCCACCCAACGCTGGTCACCGAGGAGCAGGCGACCAGTGCGTACGCGATCGCCTCCAGGTAGCCGGACACACCGAGCACCCGCAGCTCCGGCGCCGCATTCAACACTCAGGTCCAGGTCCCCGCCGACGCCCCCGCCTTTCAGCGGCTCCTTGGCCTGCTGGGCCGCTCCCCGTCATGGGTTCGACCGTGCTGAGAACGCGTTGGACGCCCGGACCGGCCACCGCTACCGCCGGCCCGATGCTGGTCAGCGTCACCGACTTTGTGTCCGCCCGGCTGCGCGACGTGCCCGGCATCTACCAAGCCGGCCTCGCCCTGCGCCGGGCTTAAGCCGCACGGAGGTGGACGTGGACCAGCACGTCCACGTGGCCAACGGCAACGCATCAAAGAATGCCGCGACCGCCCCCGTTATCCCGCACTGCGCAGCCCCGACCCGGAAGAGCTGGCCGCCTACTTACGCACCAACAACATGATCATTGTGTGCGACCACCACGCATGGACTATCGAAGCCGAGACCGTGACCTACCCGCTCACCCCGGCGGGGAGCTTCCTCGCCACGACAGCAAAAATCCCCGCCCAACGGGACGGGGATCACGCAAAACACGAACAACCATCACAGTTCGTGTGGAAATAATGTGTCCGAGATTCGAACTCTTGTACGTATCATCGGTGCTCCATCTCGGGTGCACATGCTCATAAATTACGGCACGTTCAGGGTTGGCTCAACCTCGCGCGCTCCTTACCGGGCGTGAGCATGAATCGAAGTCGGGCCGCGTATGGACCAATCTTGCCAGCCAGCTGGCCCGGTTACCGACTGACCGAAATAAACGCGCAGGCCTCAAGCTTGAGCCCCACCGCAGGGGTCCTGGTGAGTTTCAGTCGACCGGCGTTGACGGCAACCCGTGCCGCTCGCGTTCTTCGGTAGCGAGCGCACCAGGTTCACCGCCTTCGTCGAACTCTGAAATTCACCACAACCGCGCGCAGCGCCAGAGCATCCAGCGCCGACCAACGCGATGCAACGAGGTGTTCCCGCAACGCGCAGATCTGCGCTCGCACCGCCAGGGCGAGGGTCTGGATCCGGATGAGTCGCCGGACCGCCGCAGTGTCGGAGCTGGGGTAGACAGTCATGGTGACGGCATAAGCCCTGACGAGCAGGCTGGCATACCAGGCCGGGGCAGGCCTCGAGGCCACCCCGCACCTGCTTCGCGCAGAGCATCACTCCACTTGACCCTACGCACTCTGATCGATACTTTCCGTGCATGACTCAACATGCGTTGTCCCTGAGTAGAGGGGACCTCGATCGGGCCTCGGGCAGCATCCGCTCATGGCTCCCCCGCGCATCAGCCCTGAAGCGTTACAGCGAATGCAGTGGCAAATCCCGTCTGGACGCCGATCGGTGCCGAGAGCGTCCGACACGGGAGGTCGCCACCCTTGGCTCACCGTGACGTCTGCTGTCTGCGTCTGAAGCTGACGAAGATCAAGACTCTGCCGAAACATTACGGTGAAGAGACGTACGGCTTGTTCAGCTACGGCGCCCAGAAGGAATGCAATGGCTCGGGAACGACTCGTCACACTGCGGATCGTCACGTCTCAAGACAGGCAGGCGTCCACGCAGCCGTCAGATCTGTCCATCCTGCCGTCGCACGTCCCTGACGCTGAACAGGAACGGCAGATTCCCGAAGCACCTCTCCCCCGACGGCACCAACTGTTCCATGTCCGAGGCGAACAACCGCAGATAGGATTCTGAGCAAGCGCCGCGCTTTACGGTCACGTTTCACGCGCTTTCGGCGAACAGGTGAGGATCCTGCTTAGAGGCCTGAGCCATCGGAAGTGATCACGTTGACCGCCGCGCTGCGCGGGGGATCCGAATCATCCGAAAAGTTCGCGGATAACTCCCATTCCTCGTGGCGAGATCGCTTCGTCAGGGTAGAAGTCGGCGCACAGACGTATAGCGTCGTCCACCGTCGTTACCTTGGCCAGCGCCGCCAGGGCGCGAAGGTCGTCCACGTCGCGGGTTCGCGCCGCGAGCGCTTTCATCGCGAAGATGTGCTCCGGCGAGGCGGCCATCACGCGCAGGCCAGGGTGGTCGAAGACTCGTCGCTTGCCCGGGTCGTCCTTGCCGGAGACATAAACGCTGGCCTGCTCGTTGAGCCACCACGGCGGTAGCCCCAGTTCGTCGGCCACTGCACGCGCCTCATCAAGGACGACTCCGTGCGGAACGAACATCGCGTCGACGTCCCTGGTCACCCGCTTCGCGTCGTAGGCGAGCGCCATCGCGGCACCACCCACAATAAAGATGTCAGCGACGACTCCGCGGCGGACAAGCCGGTCGCCCAGGTGAGCGAACGCGCGTTCGAGTTCCGCGCGCCCCATGAGGACGCCGTCTGATCCGCTCACGCCGCAGCCAGGTCGTGAACGGAGAGGTACACACCGTGCTTACGGAACGCAGCCGGGGCCCACGCCAGGGCGTCGGCCCGGTGGATGGCCAGTTCGGCCGGGAACCATGCCCGGCGCAGCACACGTGCGTCGACCCATGCGGGCGGAGCAAGATCCGCCTGAGCCAGCAGGTGCTCCGCGAGCGCGGCAAGCAGCGCGTCCCACCGCGGGTCCCCGGTTAGCCCGGGCTCATCCCTCAACAGGTCGGCCCTGGTCTCGGCGGGTTCCCAGCGGTACTCCTCCAGAAACTCCCATACGAGCTTCCAGCGAGTCTGGTCGGTGTCCGCGGACACCAGATGAGTAGCCAACCTGGCCAGACTCATCGGTTCGTAGCTGGTACCCATCGGGCAAGCCTCACCTTCGAACCGACGGTTTCATCCGTTGCAGACTATCGCGGCGCGCCCGACAACACCGCAGAGGCGAGGTGGCGACGGGTGCCCGATTTGGGCCGCGCCCCTGCCCGGACCGTTCACTCATGCTGCACGCACGGCAGCACCCTTGTGATCTTGGTTGTAGGCAGCGCCGTCTGTGACGTTGCCTGTCAACTAACAGGGGGTGCATGCGAGCGTGACTCTCAGTCAGGATGCGATCGAGAAGACGACGAAGTTGGTCGAGTTTCTCGCTGAGGTGACGGCCGCAGTCGAGCGGGACCCAGTGTGCGACATTCTGGAAGACCCGGACGCGCCTGATCCCGTCATCTGGCTCGATGCCCTACCGCAGGGCGTTCAGTGGATGGCTAGCCCTGCCGATGATGTGATCATACGGCTGCGTCCGTCTCGGCCACCGACGGAGCCGACGCCGCCGGAGTTGCTGCACGAGTGGATCGACATGGACCCCGTGGGCAGGTTCGCTGGTTCTGCGCCGCGCCTGTTGGACGCTCGGCTGAGCGGCGATGACAGGCACGAGGCACCGCCGGGGCGGATTGTGCGTGCTTTCGACGCTTGGGTTGAGCAATGGCAGGCATGGTCCGACGACACCAGGAAGCCCACCCCGCGGTGGCGGATGAGGAGTCGCGCTGGCAGTCGCCCTCGGTACCGTCACCGCAAGGCCCGCACCCGCATCTGCCTGGGCCTGGGAACCGGCCGTAACACTCAACGGTAAAGTGGGCTGCAATTACGCGATCACGAACACCGTGCAGTGGGCCTGGGTCGAGGCGTCCAACGGTGAGCAAGGCTGGGCGAGCCTAAGCGGAAGCGGCATGACGCGGCCGTACTACTTCAACTTCAACAGCGTTCCGACCTCGGGCATGAACGTCGTGTTCAAGTGGGGCTGCTCCACGGACGGAGAGCACTCCACCTCCTTCGGCGTCAATCGGCCCTCGACCGGCAAGACGACCACGCGCAACATCTGCTACTGGTCCCCTTGCTGGTTGTAGCAGCGCGGCAAAACGCACTGCTCAGCACAGCATCGCACGAATCCGGACGCAGACGATACATCGACGATGGACTACTCTCCGACATCTTCGAAGATCGCTTCACCAAGTGAAAGGAATCAAGGCCGTGACCAGCATTCCACTGGCCACGGCCTTGGTCGTTAAGTGCGGCGGATCTCGGCGACGGTCAGCGCGATGATCTCCGGGTCGGGGTCGGGCTGCGTGGCGGCGAGGATGGTCAGGGTGCGGCCCACCGGGCCGCTCAGGCGGCGTGCATCACGTCATACCGGGACGCCTCCACGAACTGGGGCGCCCACTTCCGCTTCTTGCGAAGCATGTACCGGTTGAGCAGACCGGCGAGAAACCCCAGCGGGCGGTGGAAGTCGACGATGACGATGATCCGCGACTGGTCGCTCTCGTTGGTCACCTCGTGCTCGTGGTTGACGTCGAGCACCACGCCCTCGCCCTCCTTCCAGGTGTAGTACTCGTCCTCCAGCCGGATCCGCGGCGGCTTCACCGTCGGGACGCGGATGCCCAGGTGGTAGCGGAGCACGCCCGCGTAGGGGTCCCGGTGCGACGGCAGCGGCACCCCCGGTTCGAGGATCGAGACAAAGGCGTTGACGACGTTGGGCGTGGACTCGGCGAACTCCAGCAGCGTGGGCAGTTCCGTTCGGGCCAGCTCGTTGGGCTGGCCGAACATGTACGCGTAGTACAGCTTCCAGTCCTCCGACACCTGGGCGGCGCGGACCGGGTCGAAGGTGCCGTAGCGGGGGATTTCCCGGCGCAGCAGCAACTCCTCCACCTCGGCCTTCAACGCCGGGAATCTCGCCTCCAGCCGGCGGGCCTCGGGGAAGAACTGTTCCGGAGACATGATCCGCGGCCGCTGGGCGCCGCCGGCGGCACGCAGGAAGACCCAGTTCGTGACGGCCCGGATCCTCGGGCTGTTGACGCTGACCGAACCCTTCATCATGAGCTCACCCTTCCTGGTGGCGGATTACCTGCCATCGGTCGTCCGGTGCAGGCCGTCCCGGCCGGCCCGCCAGTGGCTGACCGTGCCGTCGGCCTGCTCGAACGAGAACTGGAGGTGGGCCAGGCAGCGGTCGATGGTGGCCAGCATCGAGGCATGGTCCGTCGCGTCGCCGCGCAGCAGGTCCATGAAGAAGGTCATCACCCCGGGAGCCAGTTCGGCGCCGGCTGCGATCCGGGTCGCGTAACCGACGACCCCCGTCTCCTGTCGGACCTTCTCGACCCCGGCGACCTCGCGCAGCACCCCGCCGCACGTCGGAGGCAGGTTCGAGTACTGGAAGTGCACCCCGCCGGCCGTCGGCGCGGCGCGCGGCGTCACCGGCAGTCCGCAGCTCGCTGCCATCCCGAGGGTGAGCAGGTCCTGCCCCGTGCCCCGCTGGTACAGGTCACCCAGAAAACCGCCGATCCGGCCGTTGACCTCGATGAGCCTCGGCCCGTCGGGGGTCAGTTTCAGTTCGGTGTGGGCGAGTCCTCGGCGTACGCCCAGGGCCCGGAGCGCGGCGGACGCCAGCCGGGCGGCCCGGTCCAGTTCGTCCTGCGGCAGGTGGGAGGGGAGGAACTGACCCTGTTCCCGGAACGGTGGCAGGAGGGGGAACTTGCCGGTCACCCCCAGCGTGACCGGTTCGCCGTCGACGACGACGGACTCCACCGAGACGTAGTCGCCGAAGTCCCCCTCGTCCCGGCCGGTCAGGAACTCCTCCAGCACGAACGGGCGCTGCGCGCTCGGCCGGACCTCGGCGGGCAGCGCGGCGGCGGCCTCGACCAGGTAGGTGTCGCGGCTGCTCTGGCTCCGTCGAGGCTTGACCACCACCGGTCCGGGCCGGCTCGCCAGCACCTCCAGCGCCGCTTCCCGGCTGGTCACCGCCACCGACCAGACCGTGTCCACGCCGTGCTCGGCGAGCCGCCAGCGCTGCGTCCACTTGTCGGTGAGCGCCGCGACAGTGTCCCGGTCGTGGTACGGCAGGCCGAGCCCCACGGCCAGCTCGCCGGTCGTCGGCACCATCCCCTCGCTGAAGGTGACGATTGCGGTGGGGGCGTGGCCACGCAGCGCGGGTACCGCCTCGGACGGGCGCTCCGGGTCGCACTCCAGCACCGGGCCGAACCGGGCGTACTCCTCCTGCTCGGCCGGCTCCATCGATCCGGCGGAGGTGACGAAGGTCGGGGCGTACCCGCAGGCGGTGGCGGCCCGGGCGATGTCGGCGGGCCGGATGGCGGAGGCCGGTACGACGGGGACGACGACCACACTCATCGCGCACCCTCCGCTACCCGGAGCCGGTAGACCTGCTCCTTGAGCTGGTCGATCCGTTGGTAGTCGCGGTCGATGTCGGCCATGCTCGCGGCGCTCATGAAGATCCGCATCGTGCTCGAGTAAAGGTCGACGGTGGGCCGGATGCGCCCGCCGGGAGCGATCTTCAGGTCGAACCGGTACACGGTGTCCAGGGCGGCGATCTCCGCGGCGACCCGCTCGTCCACCCGGTCCACGGTGCCGTCGAGCTCGGTGGCGGTGGTGCAGCAGACGGCCTCGGACCGCTTGGCGTACTGGCGGTCGGCATGGCGGTCGAGGAACTGCTCCGGGCGCAGCACCGCCAGCGCGGTCAGCGTGGCCTGGTTGGCCCCGGCGCACAGGTCGTGGAAGCCGGGGTGCATGTTGCCGGCGATCCGGCAGCCCACCTCGACCAGCGCGGGGCCCTCCGGCGTCACGATCACCTCGGCGTGGGTGGGACCGAAGCGTACGCCCAGGGCGTCCAGCGCCCGGTCCACGTAGGCCGTCAGCTCGGGCGCCGGCGCCTCGTCCGAAGCGAGCAGGCTCTCCCGGTCGTAGATGTTCCGGCCCGACGGCAGGAGCCGCTTGCGGTACTCCCACACGCCGCAGACGTACCGGCGGCCCTCGTGGGAGACCATGTCCACGACGTACTCGGTGCCTGACAGGTACGACTGGACCAGGGCCTCCGGGTTGGCCTCGCCGTAGATCGTCTCCGAGCCGAGCACCGCCGCCGCCGCCGCCCGCACCTCCGCCTCGCCGGCGCAGATGTGGACGCCGTCCCCGGCGGCTGACCGCCGCGGCTTCACCACCACCGGGAAGCCGCGGTCGCGCGCCCAGCCGACCAGCTGCTCGACGTCACCGCTGCTGAGCTGGGCGGGGCAGTGCAACCCGGCCGCCTGCAGCGCCTCGGTCATCCGGTACTTGTCGCGCCGCGCCTCGGACAGGCCGCCGTCGTTCATCGGCAGTCCCAGCGCCCCGGACAGCGCGTCGGCCAGCAGCACCCCGGGCTCCTGACCGGCGAGCACCCGCACCGGTGCGTACGGCAGCAGCTGCTCGACGGTCTTCGCCAGGTCCTCGTGCAGGATCCGCGCCGCGTAGCCGGACAGATCGGGTTCCGGCATGGAGGACATGAGCTCCGTCGTGCTCTGCACGTGTACCACGTCGGCGCCCAGCGCGGTGAACTCGGGCAGCAGGTACTTGCCCGACGTGTAGGCGTCGACCAGTACGACGACCGGCCTCTGGTGCGACAACGGACCCCCCAGTTCGAGGACGTGCGGGCGGACGGTGAGCGGGCTCAGGTCGACGAGAAGCCGCCGTCGACGAAGATCGTCTGACCGGTCAGGTAGGCGGAGGCGCCACTGGCCAGGAACACCGCGACACCGGTGAAGTCGGCCAGCTCGCCGTTGCGGCCGATCATCGTGCGCCGGGCCATGGCCTCGGCGCGCTCCGGATCGCGGAACACCGGCTCGGTCAGCGGGGTGTGCACGAAGCCCGGCGCAATCACGTTTGCGCACACCCCCCGCGCGGACCACGCCTCCGCCTGGGACCGGGTGAGTGCGGCGAGGGCCGCCTTCGACACGCCGTACGCCCCGCTGTTGCCGAAGGCCCGGATCGCCTGCTGGGAGGCGATGTTGATGATCCGGCCCCAGCCGTTGGCAGCCATCCTGGGGCCGAACCGCTGCCCGAGCACGAACGGCGCGTCGAGGTTGATCCGCATGGTGAGGTCCCAGTCGCTCTCGGAGAGTTCGTCCAAGTGCGGCCGGAGGTTGACGCCGGCGGAGCTGACCAGGATGTCCGGGTCGCCGTGGCGGTCGATCAGCTCGTCGGCGACCCGGTGCAGCTCGGCGCGGTCGCCGAGGTCGGCGCTGAGCCAGTCGGCCGACCCGCCGGTGGCCCGCAGCGCCTCCGTCGCCTCACGCAGCTGCTCGGGTCGGCGGGCCACGAGCACCACGTGCGCGCCGGCCCGGCAGAGCGCGTCCGCGATGGACCTGCCGATACCGGAACTTCCTCCGGTCACGACCGCCCGGCGCCCGTTGAGCGAGAACAGGCTCTCGACGAAACCTTCCACCAGCGACTCCTTCTCCTCGGCCTACCGACGGACGGTACTCACACGCGCTGTCGGGTGGGGCGGAGCCGGATGTCGTCGAGGTGGACGTGGGCGGGGCGGTCGACGACGAAGCCGACGGTCTCGGCGACGTCGTCCGGGGTCAGCAGTGGCCCGTTCTCCTGGATGACCTTTTCGAACCAGGTCATGTCGTACCCGGCCGCCTCCTGGAAGCCGGAGCGCACGAAGCCCGGTTCGATCAGGCTGACCCGGACGTTGTGGACACACACCTCCTGACGTAGCGCCTCGACCAGCGAGTGCACCGCGAACTTCGTCGAGCCGTACACCGGGTTGGCCGCGGAGACCTGCCGTCCGACGGTGGAGCCGATGACGACGATGTCTCGTACCTGACGGCCGCCGTCGGCCTCCGCCCGCGCCCGGAGGTACGCCCCGCTCGCGCGGAGCTGGTGCAGCACGGCGAGGTAGTTGACCTCGACCAGTTCCCGCCACCGGTCCGGGTCGGAGCCGAGCACGGTGCCCGGCAGGCCTTGCCCGGCCGACAGCACGACGATGCTCACCGGTCCCCAGTCCTCGGCAGCGGCCAGCAGCCGCTCCGGGTGGTCCGGCTCGGTCACGTCGGCGCAGACCGTCCGGACCTCGCCGGGCTCCCCGGACAACTCGTCGACGAGCTTGGCCAGCTCGTCGACGTTCCGGCCGGCGGCGACCACCCGGATACCCCGCCGGACGAAGTGCGCGGCGACCGCACGTCCGATGCCCGACGACGCCCCGCTGACCACCGCCACGCGCTGCTCAGTCACGTCCCACCCCTGCTTGCTTCACCACAGGTATCTCTCCCTGATCGACCAGTCGGGTCAGGTATGCGATCAGCCAGTCCCGGGTGGGCGCGGGGAACTCCACGCCGAGTCCGGCGAGTGTGCGCAGGGTGCGGGACCGTTCGTACCGAACGTTGCGCTCGGCCCGGCTGGCCCAGAAGTACGCCAGCGAGGTGCGTTCGTCGCCGGCCTCGACGTACCGGCCGAACAGGTCCGCGAAGGTGGGCGCCGGGTCCTGCTCCAGGACGCAGCCGACGGCCCGCAGCGCGTCGAACACCTCCTGGTACGTCATGGTGTGCCGGCTGTCGACGTGGAAGGTGCCCCCGTCGACAGCGGCGCTGCGCGAGATCGCCAGGATCCCCTCGGCCACCACGTCCACCGGGCTGAGGGTCAGCGTGTCCGGGCCGAGGCTCGGCACGCGGCGCAGGTGCGCGCAGCCCCGGAGCAGCTGCACCAGCCGGCTGGATCCGGCGTTGCGCTGGAACCGGCCGGACCGGGAGTGCCCGCTGACGTTGCCGCAGCGGTAGACGAACGCCCGGCCACCTGCCGCGACGAACTCGTGGACGACCCGTTCCGCCGCGTACTTGCTGCGCTCGTACTCGTTGAGGAACCGCTGGCCGACATCGAGGCTCTCCTCGGAGAAGGCCACCGGCGGCCCGTCCGGTCCGGTCCCGCAGACCGCGAGCGTGGACACGTGGTGCAGGTCCTTGGCCCGTCCGGCGCCGGCCAGCCGGACCATCGCGCGTACCGCCGCGATGTTCTGCCGGGCGAAGGAGTCCCGGTCGCCGAAGAGCCGGGTGTCGGCGGCCAGATGGTAGATCGCCTCCGCCTCCCGGGCGAGCCCCTCGTACGTCCGCTCGTCCAGGCCCAGCCCGGGCGCCGCGAGATCCGCGGTGTGCACGACCAGCCGGTCGGCATACCGGTCGAGCCGCTCGCCGGGCAGGTACCACGCGTACGCGTCGCGCAGCCGGTCCACGGCCGGAGCACCGGCGTGCGCGCGGACCAGGCAGTGCACCCGGCTCCCGGTCCGGGTCAGCAGCAGGTGCAGCAGGTGCACGCCGATAAAGCCGGTGGCCCCGGTCAGCAGGACGGAGCTGTACTCCCGGACGGCGTCGGTTCGCGTTGGGGTCAGGTCGCGCAGCTCGTGCGGCACCTGGAGCAGCAGTCCGGTACTGGAGCCGTGCTCCATGACCAGGCGTCCCGCCCCGGGCCCGGACCCGGCGGCGCGCAGCAGGTGCGCCCGGGTGGCCCGACAGACCGCCCGCATCTGCTCGGGGTCGTGCAGTTCGGCGGTGAAGGACAGGTCGACGATCAGCTGGCCGTCGTGCAGCCGGGCGGTGAGTTTGAGTGGGTAGACGCGGTCGTTGTCCGGGCCGCGCACCGGACCGACGCTGTGCCGGGAGACGCGGGGTCGCAGGTCCCCGGAGCGGGGCAGCGCGAAGGAACCGAGGTAGTTGTAACAGAGTTCCGCCCGGCGGGGCTGCCTGTGCAGCCCGTAGGCCACGCCGAGCCGGGGTACGCCGTCCAGCCCGGCAGAGGTGGCTGCGATGGTCGCCGGGAGGCCCCCGGTGGTGACCGGGACCCGCAGCGGGAAGGTGGAGGTGAACCAGCCGACCACCCGGGAGACGTCCACTGAGTCCTCGAAGGTCACCCGGCCGTGGCTCTCCACGTCGACCACCAGCTCCTCGACGCCGCGCAGCTCACCGAGCGCCTGCCCGAACGCGGCCAGCAGGACCGCCTGCGGGGGCCCGGCCGCGGCCAGGGCCGTCGTCTCGCTGCGGGACAACCCGAACCACACCGCCTGGGCGTGCGCCTCCCGGTTGTGCCCGGCGGCCCCGGATGGCAGTGCGGGGAAACGGGTGAGATCCGCCCAGTGGCCGAGGTCCGCGCGCAGCTCACCGGCGTGCCGGTGCAGGTGGGCGGCCCACGCGCCGAAGTCCGCCTGCCGGTGCGGGCGGCCGGGCTGTCGGCCCTGCCGCCGCTCCTGGTAGCAGCGGGTCAGGTCGTGGACGAGGATCCGCCAGGACACCGCGTCGACGGCGAGGTGGTGGCCGATCAGCAGCAGGTGCGCCTCACCCGCCCGCTGGAACAGGTGGGCCGTGAACAGTCGTCCCGCCGGGACGCTGATCTCGCTCTGTCGGGCGCCCGCCACGTCGCGGACGTGCCGGGCGGCGGCCCGCTCCTCGGCGGGCAGCGGTGAGGTGGTGAGGACGTCCTGCACCGGCCGTACCTCCCGGCGGGGGACGCCGGACTCGCCACGCGCCGCCACGAACGCCGTGCGCAGCATCGGGTGCAGGTCGACCACGTCGCGCACCGCCGCGGTCAGTTCCGGTACTCGTACGTCGTCGGCGACCTCCAGCAGCAGGGCCTGACTCCAGTGGTCGGGCTGCCGGAAGTCCTGGCCGAAGAACCAGGCCTGGGCCGGGGAGAGGGCGGTGCCGTCGTCCGGCGGGGTGGTCGGGCCGGCGGGGCCCGCGTCGGTCTCCCCGACGCGCAACCGGTTGGCGAGGGCCGTCACGGTCGGCGCGGCCAGAAACGCCGCGGTGGTGACGGGATAGCCCTGGACCTGAAGGTTCGCGATCACCCCGATGGCGTCGATCGAGCTACCGCCGACGGTGCCGAAATCGTCGTCGATGCCGAACGCGTCGTGTCCGAGGGCGCTGCGCCAGGCGGCGACCACGTCGGCCAGGACCGGGTCGTCGGCGACCGGCGCCGGTCCGCTCCGCGAGGCGATCCTTGCCTCGACGAGTTCCCGCAGGGCGCGATGGTCGATTTTGCCGTTGTCGGTGCGGGGAAAGGTGGTGAGGAGTTCGATCCGGTCGGGCACCATGTAGTGCGGCAGGATCCCGCGCAGCCGCCGGCGCAGGTCGGCCGGTTCCGGGCGGCCCGCGCCGGGTGCGGGGAGCACTGCGGCGACCAGGACCGGCCGTTGCGCCGGCCGGTGGACGACGACCGCACCGGCCAACGCCGGGAGGCGGCGCAGTCCGTTCTCGACGTGGTCCAGCTCAACCCGGTAACCCCGGATCTTGACCTGCCGGTCACCCCGGCCGAGGAACTCGAACACCCCGTCCGCGTCCACGCGGACCCGGTCGCCGGTCCGGTAGGCGCGGCCGTGCGCCCCGAGCCGGTCGATGAACGCCTCGGCGGTGGCCGTCGCGTCGTTCCGGTAGCCGAGGGCGACGGTCGGGCCGGCCACGTACAACTCGCCGATGGCGTTCCGCTCGTGCAGCCGTCCTTCCGCGTCCCGCACGACCAGCCGGGTCGAGCCGAGGGCGGTGCCGATCGGCACGGAGCCGACGTCGCCGAGGGCGTCGAGGTCGGCCGGGTCGTTCAGGGTGTGTACGGCGACCCCGACGGTCGTCTCGGTGGGGCCGTAGTGGTTGGCCAGGGTGCGGGTGATTCCCGAGGCGAGGATCCGCCGGGCCAGGTGCAGGTCGAGCAGTTCGCCGCCGAGGATCAGCAACCGCAGGAGCGGCCCGCTGGAGCCGGCCTCCCCAACCGCCCGGAAGACCGCGTCCCAGTGCGACGGGGTCGTCTTGACCACGTCGATGCCTTCCTGGCGCAGGTACTGGTGGAGTCCCTGGGGGTCGCGGCGGGTCTCGTCGTCGACCAGGTGCAGCGTCCCACCGGTCCACAGGGCCAGGAAGAGGCAGGTGTTGCCCAGGTCGGCGGCGAGCGTGGTCACGTGGGCGTAGCGCATCGGTCCGGTGATGTGGAGCCGGTCGCGCAGGGCCTCGGTGTAGTGCCGGATGTTGTCGTGGGTGACCAGCACGCCTTTGGGCACGCCGGTCGAGCCCGAGGTGTAGAGCACGTACGCCGGGTCGTCGCTGGCGACCACCGTCGGTGGCGTGGGCGGACCGGCCAGTGTGGTGGCCGCGACGTCGAGGGTCCGCAGCCCGTGCCGGGACACCTCCGGATGACGCGCGGTGGTGATGACGAGGTCGGGCCGGGCCTGGACGAGTCGGCCCACCCCCTCGGCCACCGGGTCGGTGGGCTCGACGACGGTGTACGCCGCACCGCAGCCGAGCACGGCCAGCAGGGCCACGACCGATTGCGCGGTACGGTCGAGGTGGATACCCACGAGGTGTCCGCGGGCGATGCCCTCGCCGTGCAGGCGCCGGCGGAGCTTCGACACCTCGCGGTCCAGCTCGCCGTAGGACATGCGTTGCGCCCCGCTGACGACGGCGGTGCGATCTGGGTGGGACTGTGCGCACGCGTGGACCAGCGCCGGAAGCATGCTGCGATCCTTCGGGGTGGGCTGTCGACGGGAGCGGACCGGTGACCGGGAAAGGCCACCGTCAGCTCCAGTAGACGAGCGGCTCCTCCCGCCCCTTGGAGGCGATGAAGGCAGCGGCACCGACGCGGTGCTTCCCGTGGCCCGGGGTCACGGCGTGCAGCATCCGGGGGCTGAAGATGATGAGGTCGCCCGCGGACGGGTGGATCTCGTGGACAGGCCGTTCCACCGTCTTCGGGTCGAGCCCCTCCACGTCGAGAATGATCTCCTTCTCCTCCGCCGTGGGCTCCCGGAGCCAGAGCTGGAGGTTGCCGCCCTCCTCGGGCACCTGAAGGTAGATGTTGGCGACCAGCTGGTTGAGCACCCCCTGGACCTCCGGGGCGTCGGTCTCCTGGTCGATCGCGTCGTTGTGCGGGTAGAACTCCGAGGTGGTGGGCTGGAAGACCCGGAACGCCCCGACGAAACAGGCGCGCTTGCGCAGGCGCAGCAGGTTAGCGCCCGCCGGCCACAGCTCCTGGAGCTCCAGTCGTACCCGGTCCACCGGGGACAGGTGGGGGTGGAACATTCCCCTGACGTCGGCGATTGCCGGAAGTGCGGCGTCGTGGTATTTCCGGGTCAGCTCGGGATCCCACTTGGTGTCGATGTGCGGCATGTAGACACGACCGACGCTGCTGGTGTATTGCTTGTGGTAATGCCCGAGGGCCGGGTGGTCGATGGCTTTCTGGGCGACCTCGGCGGCGATGTCAGCCGGGTAGTAGCCGCGTACGTGGATCGCGCCGATCTCGCGTTCTGCCAGCTGAATCAACGTTTCAGTGGTCAGTTCGGAAGCAATCACATCGGTGGCCGTACGGACGACGGACAAGGCAGCAGTCACGGATACCATCCTCGCGATGAATTCGGAAACCGGCGGCTACGATGCGGCCAGGGATTGGCGATCAACTGGGCGAGGCCCCCGTTAGGCACAACTATCCAGTGCGACCAAGCTATCGCTGCACGCGACCTCCGTCAATCCCTATATGCAACTCGCAGGATCACTCCACGGTCCTACGCAGGTCACCCTGCACATGTTGATTATCTGGTTAGGATTTACCGCTGCCGACGATCGGAGAAACATGTCATACAGCGGACCACCAGCAATCGGGCCCGATTCTCGGGAAGTGGGATCGGTGCGGACCGATCCGGGGCGCCGCGAACCCCCCACCGACGTGCACGTCGTACACCGGGCCAGCGAGCTGCCCCGCGACCGGTGGGACGAGCTCGCCGGGCCGGCGGACATCTTCCTCACCTGCCGATGGCTCGACGTGGTGGAGGCGACCGCCGGCGTGCCGATGGCGTACCTCTGGACCGAGAACGCAGGCCGACCGGTGGCCGCCCTCGCCACGGCGCTGGCCACCGCCGCCGTGCCGTGGGCTCTCGGCCGGCCCGACGTCGTGCTGCGCAACAGCGTCACGGCCGGGCTGCCCGGCGCGGCCGAGCTGCTGGCCGGGCTGGGCGACGACCCGACCGGACGGCTGATGCCGACGTTGCTCGCGGGCGGGCGCCAGGTCGGTGGCACCCGTATCCTGACCGGGCCGCAGACCACCACAGCCGATCTGGAGGCCCTTGTCGCCGGCGCGGAGACACTCGCGCGCGACGGCGGGGCCAGCACCGTGTGCTTCCTCTACCTCGACGAGCAGGAGCAGGCGCTCGGGCAGCTACTCACCGAACGCGGCTACGGCCGGTTCACCTCAGGCCACTACAGCTCCCTACGCGTCCCGCCGGACGGGTTCCCCGGCTACCTCGCCGGGCTGCCCCGCAAGCGTCGGGTGTCGATCGGCGCCGAGCGCAGGCGCATCCGCGAGGCCGGCGTGCGGGTGTCCGTCGAATCCCTCGACGGCGCCGACCTGCCCCGCTTCGCCGAGCTGGAGTCGGAACTCCTCGCCAAGTACGACATCGACCTGCGCCCCGACCAGTTGCTGCCCATCCTGCACCAGGTGCGGGACTGCTTCGGCGACGACGCCTTCGCGGTGGTCGCTCAGGCCGAGGGCGCGGTGCGCGGCTTCGCGCTGATCCTGCGCCACGGTGACAGCTGGTACGCCCGCCAGACCGGCTACGACTACGCCTACCAGCGGCGCAGCGGAGCCCCGATCTACTTCGAGATCCTCTACTACCGACTCATCGAGGAGGCCGCCATGGCCGGGGTCCGCAACCTCTACTACGGGCTGGGCAGCGTGGACACCAAGCGGTCGCGCGGCTGCGTGGCGACCGAGCAGCGCGGCCACCTGCTCTTCCTGTGACGGGCCGGAACGTGAGCGGGGCGGCGCCACGCGCTCGGGTCCTACCTCGTGGTCCCGGGGTGGTGCTCTTCGGGACGGCCGGCTTCCTCAACGCCTTCGGCATGGGCTTCTTCTATCCCTTCAGCCTCCTCTTCTACACCGCGGTCTCCGGCCAGCCACTGCGCGCGGTCGGCGTCGTGCTGACCGTCACCGCGCTGGTCGTGCTGCCGACGCTCATCTTCGTGGGCCGGCTGGTCGATCGGATCGGTCCCCGGCCGGTCCTGGTCGGCACCGCACTCCTGCGGGCACTCTGCTTCGTCGGCTTCGTGTCGATCCCCGGACTGGCGCCCCTCGCGGCCTTCAGCGTCCTGCTCGCGCTCGCCACCCGAGCGGACAACGCCGCCGCGCCCCTGCTGGCGTACCGGCTCGCCCCCAAGGGGGAGACCGGGCAGTGGCTCGCCCTGTCCCGGGTGGTCTTCAACGCGGGGATCGGGTTGGGAGCCCTGATCGCCAGCACGTTCATCGTGGACTCACCACGGGGATTCGTGGTCCTCGGGCTGGTGTACGCGACCGCTCTGGCGCTGACCGCCGGCCTCTGGTTCGTCGCCCGTGGCACGCCGACTGCGGTGGTGCCGCCCGACGGGCCGGTACGCAGCCGGCCCGCCCGCCCCTGGGGTCACCTCGCGTTCATGCGGGTGGCGCTGGCCAACGCGCTGCTGCTGGCGGCCGCGCTGGCCGTGGAGACCGGAATGCCGGTGTTCCTCCTGCGCAACCTCACCATGCCGTCGTGGACCGTCGGTCTGCTTTTCGCCACCAACACGGCGATGCTTGCCGTCCTTCAACTCCCGCTGAGCCGGGTACTGGACCGGTTCCGGCCGGCGACCGTGCTCGCGTTCGGCGGAATGGCGTATGTCGGCCTCTACACCGCGCTCCTGGTGGCCGCCGACACGCCGCCGTGGCTCCGGATCGGCCTGCTCGTGGCCGGCATGGCGGGCTACACCCTGGGTGAACTCGCAGTCTCCCAGGCGGCGCTGCTGATGCTCACCGGTCTGCCTCCGGATGCGGAGAAGGGCGCATACCTGGCGTTCAACCAACTCTTCGTCGGGGGCGCCACCGCGCTGTCCCCGCTGCTGGTCACCTCGCTGCTGAGCCGGACACCGGCCGCACTGTGGTGGGCCTTGACCGCGCTGAGCGTCGTGGCCGCGCTGATGATGCTGCCCGCGCTCCGCGGCCGGCCGGACAGAGCGGACACCCCGGCGGTGGCGGAGCCCGAGCAGTCGAGCGTCTGATGCGGACGGCGGTGTGGGAGGCCGACGCCGGCTGGGATGACGTGCGTTCCCGGCCGGTGGAGCAGCGGCAGTACACCGGCACCGCCGGGCGCGTCGGGAACAGTTAGGTCGCGGTGGTGCCGGCCGACGTCACCCGCCCGGGCGGGCGCTGATCGACCGCAGGCTCCACCTGCCCGAGGCAACCTAGTGCGCCCAGCCCGAGCGTCTCGCCGCCGGCGGTCAACGACGGTCGCACCTTGATCCGGGTCGACGACCTCGCCGACCGGATCCCCGGCCGGGAATGGCAACAGCACAGCCGTGGGCCGGGAGCGAAAGCGCCGTCGTCCTCGCCGTGACGCTCGCACCGGCGCCCACCCTGCCGAAGGCGAGGCCCGCCGAGTACGTCGGCTGACGCCTGGTCCATGGAATTGGTGCTTCCGGCCGGTGAAGACGAACGTCTCCACCGGCACCATGTGCTCCGGCTCCTGCGGGTCACTTGGGGATGACTTCCCATCGCTGTCCTGTGCCTGCGCCGGCTCATCGATAGGCGCTGGCGGCGGGCCATCCAGCGGGCTTCGATCGATGTCGCCGGAAGAATCGAGCAGTTCGGCGAGCCGCGCCTCGATCGAGGGCGAGATCCGGTGCTCGTCACCGGCGGGGTGCCGACCTGCGGTGCGTGCGACAAGGGCCAGCCGGGCGGCGACCGGTGTCAGCCCGGCCTCGCCAGCCGTTCGATCACCTCAGGGGTCTGAAGACAGACGGTGCCAAGCAGCCAGTGCCGCATCCCCAGGGCGATCTCCACAGCGTCGGACCAGGTCCGGCGGTGGGCGCAGAACCGTGCCACCACGTCGACAGCCTGTCCCACGTAGCGCTGCCGTCGGCGAATGCCAACTCGTACACCCCGCAACGGCCACGTACCGGGGCGCGGTCCATGCCAGATCAGCCGGCACCGGCGACGTCAGGGACGCGGTGGACCGGGCGGATCCTCAGCCGCAACGCATAGTCGCGCAGAAGATGACCTGGGCGATCGAGCGCCCACGCCTTCGCTGCCGCCCCGACCCGGTACCGCCGCAAGGGCTTACCCGCTTCGGTTTCGACGTGCGGCGACGTCACCGCCTGCAATGCCTTCCAGGCTAGGTCAGCAAGGACGAGGAAGTCCCGCCGCACGCGGCCGGCTTCGTCATCAGGGAACCACTTGAACGCCAGCCGGCCCGGCGACATCGCTTCGGGCCGCTCGGTCGTCGCCCGGTAATGACCGCCGGTAGCGGCGAGCACCGCCTCGTCAGCGGTCACCACGGAGGTGTGAAGGTACTGGATTAGAGGCCCCACGGTGCCGCCGTCATGGCCCAACAGCCGCAGGAACGCCTGTGTGCGGTCGTGGCGCATCGCGGTCGGCAATGAGTCGTGCAGCGTGATGGTCAGGGCCCGCTGGTCGTGGGTCTCCCACTGCCCGAGGTCGGCGATCGCGGGCGCCAGAGCCTCGTCGAACGCTGCCTCGTCCGCGGGCAGCATGAAGGTGCTGACCTGCTTGGAGCGCGACCCGGGTTCGAACATCCCGCCATGATCGCAGGCGCCCCGTGCTCTTGATAGCCACGCACCCACGGATCATTTCCGGTCGGTAGA
Organism: Micromonospora sp. DT53; assembly: GCF_049841535.1. Taxonomy (NCBI): domain Bacteria; kingdom Bacillati; phylum Actinomycetota; class Actinomycetes; order Micromonosporales; family Micromonosporaceae; genus Micromonospora; species Micromonospora sp. DT53. The sequence goes on along the minus strand of NZ_JBNCKM010000001.1, from coordinate 1,079,488 downwards.
CGGCGTCTTAACTGCAGAGGCATGTCCAGCCCCTCAGCGAGCGCGCGCTCATCGGTATGAGCGGGCGACAGAGCCAGTCACGTGATGGGGGTTGCCGACTCCTTCGGGCACGCCGAAGAGGTCACCGAGCAGAGAGCCCTACTCCCCTTGGCCGTCGTTGCTCTCCATACTGCGACCATCTATAGCTGGCAGGGGTCGCGCATGTTCAGCGGCAGATCCGGACGCACCGGCGGCTACGTCAGGACGCTCAGCGTAGATTGGCCACGTGCTGGAGGCGTGAGGGCTGACCCTGACCACGGACATCGTGCGCCAAGTGAGGCAATGGCGGGCTGAAGGCTATACATGGCGGGCCATCGCTGCCTGCGCCGACGACGCGTGGGGCACCGACTCCCACGGCAACCAACTGTTCGGCGAAGACCTGTGCCTGGAGAGTGCGCGGCTGCTCGGCGAGAATCCGAACGCCGACCCCTGGAACTGATCGCCCGTCCGTCTTCGCGGCTTCTTCGCGGCGCGGCCTGAGGGCAGCATGCGCCCTTGCGCCTGGCAGCGGCGGCGGACCCGGCCGCCGCTGCAGGCCGACGTTCGGGACTGTGGTCGGCCGGCATATTGCGTCCACAGCACGACAGCTTCGATGCCGGACCACGGCACCACCGCAAGTGACCACAAGCGCGTCCAGCAATGGCCGCTCCGCGCCTGGTAACCCGTCAGCTAAAGGGTCACCGCGACAGCCGAAGACGATGTCGACCTCGAGGCCTACATGCCCCGCAGAAGGTCACCCGCGATGTGATGGCCGTTACAGCGGATGCACCGACTCGTCGCTGTCGACGGCGGTGGCGGCCCAGGAGGCGAGAAGAGCCAGCGCCTGGGCGGTCGGTGAGGCCGGCTCGGCGGCGTAGATGGTCAGGGTGAGGTCCGGCTCGGCGCGCAGGTCCATGCTCTCGTACGCCAGGGTGAGCTCGCCGACGACGTGGTGGTGGAACTTCTTGGTGCCGGTGCCGTGGGTGCGCACGTTGTGGGCGCCCCAGCGGCGGCGGAAGTCGTCGCTGCGGGTGGACAACTCGCCGACCAGGTCGTGTAGGCCCTTGTCGTGTGGGTCCTTGCCGGCTGCGGTGCGCAGGTTCGCGACGGTCATGTCGGCGGCAAGGTTCCAGTCGGGGTAGAAGCGGCGGGCGGCGCTGTCGAGGAAGGTGAACCGGCCGAAGTTGGGCACGTTCGCCGGGTCGGTGCAGACGTCGCTGTACATGGCTCGGCCGAGGTGGTTGGCGGCGAGCAGATCCTGCCGGTTGTTGACCAGAATCGCCGGAGTGGTGATGGCGTCGAGCGACCATTGCAGGCTGGGCCGGGCCGTCCACTGCTTCGGTCGGCGGCTCGGCCGCAGCAACGCGTTACTGCCGTTCGCCTCCTGTGCGAGGCGGAGCAGGTGAGTCCGTTCGGCGTCGTCGAGTCGCAACGCACGGGCGATCGCGTCCAGCACGCTGGCGGAGACGCCGGCCAGCTGACCGCGTTCGAGTTTGGCGTAGTACTCGACGCTCATCCCGGCCAGCGCGGCGACCTCACTGCGCCGTAGCCCTGGCACCCGGCGCTGCCCGGAGGTCGGGATCCCGGCCTGCTCCGGGGTGATCTTGGCGCGGCGGGTGGTGAGGAACTCGCGTACTTCGACTCGGTTGTCCACGACCTCGACGATACGACGGGCCGCGGGGAGGTGCGATGTACTGCTGGTACACCCATTGTCAGGGCCTTTTTCGGGCGCAGCCTGCGAGATCTGCTTGATGCATGACCGCGGTATCAACCACCCGGATGGACGAGATGTCCCCGCTCACGTCCGCCACCGAAGCCAGCGTCGTTCCCGACCCGGTACGCCGCCAGGCCCGGATCACCTCCGCCCTGGTCGCGACCGTGATCCTCCTGACCGCGATCGCCCCGCTGGCCACCGACATGTACGTGCCAGCGTTCCCCCGCGTCGCCGGGGACCTGTCGGCGTCCGCGACGCAGGTGCAGCTCACCCTGACCACGTTCTTCGTCGGCATGGCGCTGGGCCAGTTGATCGGCGGGCCGGTCTCCGACCAGCGCGGCCGGCGCCGGCCGCTGATCGCCGCGATCGTGCTGATGAGCGTCGCTTCCGTCGTCTGTGCTCTCGCCCCGTCCATCGGCGTGATGATGGTCGCCCGGCTCGTGCAGGGCTTCAGTGGCGGCTGGGCGATGGTGATCGGCCGGGCGGTTATCGTCGACCTGGCGACCGGCGCGCGGCTGGTCCGCCTGCTGAACGTGATCGCCGGTGTCGGCGGCGTCGCCCCGATCGCCGGTCCGCTGCTGGGCGCGATCATCCTGCAGATGTCGCACTGGCGGGTGTCGTTCTGGGTCGTCGCGGCCCTGGGTGTGGTGATGACGCTGGCGGTGCTGCTCGCCGTGCCGGAGTCGCTGCCGGTCGAACGCCGCCACGGCGGTGGCCTGCGGGCGTTCGCCGTTGCCGGGCGGCAGGTCCTCGCTCGACGCCGTTACGTCGGATACCTGCTGGTCAGCGGTTCAGCGATGGGTGCCCTCTTTGCGTATGTCGCCACCTCCGCGTTCGTGTTGCAGTCGATGAATGGAATGTCGCCGATCGCGTACTCGGTCGACTTCGCCGTCAATGCCGGCGGCATGACGGTGGCGGCGCTGATCGCCGCACGGCTGGCCGGGCGGGTCGCCACCCGCAAGGTCATTCTCGTCGGGCAGGTCGCGGCCCTCGCCGCGGGTGTGGCGATGCTCGTCGGCGCGCTGTGGCTCGGCACACCGATGCTGCTCGCGGTGGTCTGCTTCTTCGTGCTGATGAGCGCCCAAGGCCTCATCGGCCCCAACGGCGGCGCGCTCGCCTCCGCGGAGGTGCCCGAGCATCCCGGTACCGGTTCGGCGATTCTCGGGTTCGTCCAGTGGGTCGCTGCCGGGATCATCGCCCCGATCGCCGGGCTCGGCGGCGAGCACACCGCTGTGCCGATGGCACTGCTCATGGTCGCCGGCGCGGCGCTCTCGATGATCGGCCTTGTCGTGCTGGCCCGCCCGCCCGGAAAAGACGGCGGCGGGCGCCGCAACAACAGGTAACGGTGTCCTTCTTCACAGCGCGCCCTGAACTCCAGGGCCGTACCGGACTCTTCCTTGCCGGCCTGATCGGCTGGAGCAGCGCCCCGCTTGTGTAAGGGGTACTGGCAGTACACCCATTGGCAGAAACTCGCAGCGCCGCCGCACCTGTGGTGAGGTGCAGGTAGGTCAGCATCACGTCACCGGAGGACATCATCTTCACCGTCAACGCCATCGCCGCGCCTTCTGCCACCGAACCGCTCGTGCGTACCACGATCGAACGGCGGGACCTGGGCCCGCACGATGTTCTCATCGAAATCCGCTACGCCGGCATCTGCCACTCCGACATCCACACCGTGCGCGGCGACTGGGGCAGCGTTCCCTACCCGCTCACCGTTGGCCACGAGATCGTCGGCCGGATCACCGAGGTCGGCACCGACGTCACCCGCCACACGGTCGGCGACCGCGCTGGTGTGGGCTGCATGGTCAACTCGTGTCGCGAGTGCGAGAACTGCCGCACCGGAAACGAGCAGTACTGCCTCAAGGGCAACACCCAGACGTACGCGAGCGTCGACCGGGACGGCACCGTCACCCAGGGCGGGTACTCGACCCACATCGTCGTGAACGAGGACTTCGTGCTGCGGGTGCCGGAAAGCATCCCGTACGAGGCGGCCGCGCCGATGCTGTGCGCGGGCATCACCACCTATTCTCCGTTGGCGCACTGGAACGCTGGCCCCGGCAAGAAGGTAGCCGTGGTGGGCCTCGGTGGTCTGGGCCACATGGCTGTCAAGATCGCCGCGGCGATGGGCGCTGAGGTGACCGTGCTGTCACAGACGCTGAGCAAGAAGGACGACGGCCTGCGCTTCGGAGCCGAGCACTACCACGCCACCAAGGACCCGGCGACGTTCGAGGCGCTCAAGAACAGCTTCGACCTGATCATCAACACGGTCAGCGCACCCATCGACATGGCCAGCTACCTCGGCCTGCTGCGTCTGGACGGCACGCTCGTCAGCGTGGGCGCCCCGCCCGAGCCACTACCGGTGCCCGTCTTCGCGCTGTTCGGCAACCGACGCTCGTTCGCCGGCTCCAGCATCGGCAGCATCGCCGAGACGCAGGAGATGCTGGACTTCTGCGCCGAGCGCGGCATCGCCCCCGACGTCGAGGTCATCGGCGCCGACGCAGTCAACGACGCGTACGAACGGGTCCTCGCCTCGGACGTGCGGTACCGGTTCGTCATCGACATCGACACCCTGCGCTGATCTTCTTCGTTGTTCGCCAGGGTCCGCCGGACGGCGGGCCCTGGCGCAGCCCGGCCGGGGCGACCGGCCGAGCTGCACGGCGCGATCCTCGACGAACTGCTCGCCGGCCTCCGCCTCCCGGATCCGGGCGCCCCAGGTGTGCGGTGGCGCAGCGAGTTGGTCGGGGTACTCACCGACTACACCACGCTCCTGGTGGGCCATCCGAGCCTGGCCCGCTCGGTGCTCACGTTGCGCCCGTCGGGTCCGCACTACGTACGGCTGATCGACACGCTGCTCGGATTGCTGCACTCCGGTGGCGTACCGGTCGCCCAGGCGGCGTGGGGCGTGGATCTGCTCATCCAGCACGGCACCGCCACGGCCGCCGAGCAGGGCAGCCGCGACGAAGCGGTCGAGGCGGAGCGTGAGCACTACGCCCTGACCGAGGCGCTGCGGAAGGCGGCAGCGGACAACCATCCCCACATCGCCCGCGCCGGCGAGGCGTTGTTCTCCGGCTCCGGACGGCAGCGGCTGTCCTGGATGTTCGGCGTGCTGATCGAGGGAATCTCCACCGTTGCGACGCCGACGAACGACCCGCTGACAGGTTGACCGAAGGCCTCTCCCGGAAACGGCCAGAGGGGTGCAGCAGCCCGTTCCGTCCGGGAGGCGCCGCCCTGCCAGGTCGGACAGCCGCACGGTGGTCCGCGCGGCCAGCGGGTCGGCTGCCGCCAGCGCCACCACACCCGGGCCGGTCAGTAGCGGCTCGGTGTCCAGTCCACGCTGGTCGACGGGGTAGGCGCCGGTGTGTGCACGCCCGTCGGGGGCTCTTCTTCTGCCGCTGCTGGATGCGGTCCCATGCCGTCTCGGCCGCGATCTGGCAATCAATGACTCGGATGTCGGCGAGTCTGCCCAAGGGTGTGCGGTACGAGGTTGTCCTCGTCGTCGATCGTCATGCCGCGGAAACTCGCATCGCCTTCCTGACGCCAGGGTGAAGCGTCACCGCGCTGGCGCCCCCACTTAGCCCGGCCCAGCAGGTAGGCGCCGTCGGTGTCGGTGTGTCGAGCGGCCCGCCACCGCCCTCGGCCCAGCGACAGACCCCATTGCGCATCGTTCCGCATGACGCGCAGGTGACTGGCCGGGTACCCGTTGTTCAGAAGTTACCGACGGCTCTTCCGGGGTTTCGACCTCGTGGGTTGGAGACGGCCGCGGGCCACCAACTCGACGGTGAGAACGACGGCGACGGCCTCCACGGCGAGGAGCCCGACGAGGACGACCAACTGCGTCACCCCTGCGGCGAGGGGGCTCGCCCCACCGATGAGGATCCCCGCGACCGGGATGACCGCAATGCCGCGCATCGGCACCAGGCCCGCCAGCAGCAGCCCGGCCACCACCAGCATGCTTCCTCCGACGATCGGCGCGCCTGCCCACCACCCTCGGCTGCCGCCCGTGATGCGCCGACCGGACGTGACCGTCGCTACCACGCACATCAGGACGACGAACGCGGCCGTGGCCCACAGCGACACCACGGTGGCCGCGATCAGCAGCGACACGGCGCCCAGTTGGATCGCGGCACGGACGGCGGCGACGATGACCTGCCGACCATGGCCCAGTTTTCCGAGGGTCACGACGGCCGCCGCCACAAGGGTCAGGACAACCAGCGCAACACCGAGCTTCGGACCGACCACGAGCATCGTCGAGGGCATGCCAACAGTTTCCGCCACCTCGACCCCGCCACCGTCCAGGTGGGAGCTTGATCGAGGTTGGGGCACCGGAGCTGCCCCGTTGGCGACATCTGTGGAGCAACTCGAAGTGGGGGATCTGAGTCTCCCGCCGCTGTTGTTTGTCCGGGGCGCGGCGAGAAGACCCTCCCGATGGGCGATGCGGAAGCTGACCCCGTCCGTCGGGTCCCGCGTGGTCCGCGGGACCCGACAGACCTCAGGCCGGTGGTGTCTGGGCGGTGTCGGCCAGGAGCAGGGACAACTCCCGGACCAGGTCGTCCATCGTCTGGCCGCTCTGCGCCTTCACCAGGCCGAGCGCGAGATCGGCCAACAGGTAGAAGCCGAGAGTACGGGCCTGCTCGGAGCTGAACGCCGACATCAGCGCCTCGGCGCCGACGAGGTCACCGCGGTGTTTGGCCGCGATGACTCCGGCGGCGCGCTGCACGATCTCGGCCGCTTCGGGGGTGTACCCGCTCACGCCGGGTCAGATCTTCGGGGTCGCGGCGCGGGCGGCGTCGAAGCGGGCGGTGACGTCGGTCCAGTTGACCAGGTTCCACAGCCGGTCCACGTAGTCCGGACGCACGTTGCGGTACTGCAGGTAGTAGGCGTGCTCCCAAGCGTCGAACACCAGGACCGGGGTCGAGCCCTGCCCGACGTTGCCGTGGTGGTCGTAGACCTGCTCCACGATCAGCCGTTGGCTCAGCGGCTCCCAGGCCAGGACACCCCAGCCGGAGCCCTGCACGCCCTTCGTCGCCGCCGACAACTGCCCGGCGAAGCCGTCGAAGGAGCCGAAGTGCTCGTCGATCGCCGCCGCCAGCTCACCGTCGGGACGGTCACCGCCGTCCGGGGACAGGTTGTTCCAGAAGATCGAGTGCAGCACATGCCCGGACAGATTGAACGCGAACGTCTTCTCCAACCCGACCAGGGTCGCGTAGTCGCCCTTCTCCCGGGCCTCGGCAAGCCGGTCGAGGCCGTCGTTGGCACCCTTGACGTACGCCGCGTGGTGCTTGTCATGGTGCAACTCCAGGATCTCCCCGGACATCGCGGGTTCGAGTGCGCCGTAGTCGTAGGGCAGATCGGGCAGGTTGTACACGGCCATCAGGTACGTCCTCTCATTGCTGCCACGGTCTGGCTGTTGCCATTATCTTGCAACAAGGGCCTGGATGTCGTTAGGGGACGTGATTGATCACAGAAGTATCGGATCGGGTGGTGGCGCATCTGAGCACCGTGCGGGTCCACGAACGAGTCCGGGCGAACGCGCTGCGGATCGACCTGACGACGGTGCACCTCGCCCGCACCGACACCCCCAGCCGGGTCGACCTCAGCGCCTGCCTTCTGCCCTGGTGGCGCACCCCTCACGGGAATGAGGCACTGCACCGCGCAGTCGGACCGGTTGGCGATCAGAGGGTGACGGAGTCGCACGGCTACCCATGAACTCGCCGAGCCTGTGGGCTTGCATCCGGTACCCAGGTACAGGCTTACCGTCATAGGTATGAGCAGTGATGAGCAGGCATGGGTGCCCGAGGCGTGCACCTTGCCGAGCGTGCAACGGCCGCTGCGGCTGGCCGAGTTCGACGACCTGTTCGCCACCGCCCTGCTCGCGCAGCAGCGGCTCTCCCCCACCGCACTGCGGTGGCGTCTCGACCTGGCCGTCGAGGCGACCGCCCGGGACCTGGCAGACAGGGAAAGCGCCTGCTGCTCGTTTTTCACCTTCACCATTACGGGCGACACCGAAGCGCTACGCCTGGACGTGCAGGTGCCGGCTGCGCACGTCGACGTCCTCGACGCGCTCGCGCAGCGGGCCGCCGCCGGGATGACGGCGTGAACGGGCTGCGCAGCAGCCAGGTCGCCGCCGCGGCGGGGGTGAACCCGCAGACGCTGCGCTATTACGAGCGCCGCGGGCTGCTCGCCGAACCAGAGCGCAGCCTCGGTGGGCATCGCCTCTACCGCGCCGAGGCGGTCACCGTGCTAAGGGTGATCAAGGCGGCGCAGCGGCTCGGGTTCACGCTTGACGAGGTTGCCGACCTGCTCGACGCGGGCCGACTCCGCCACGGCCGCCACCCCGACGCCGGCCTGCAAGCCCGCGCCCGCGCAAAGCTCGCCGAGGTCGAGGCGAAGGTCGCCGACCTGCAGGTTATTGCCGTCACACTGCGCGCCGCGGTGGACGCTGGCTGCGACGACCTCGTCGCGTGTGCCGGACAGCCGTGCTGCCCCATCCCGTTCGCCACCATCGCCGTCACTGGAGTCCCGGATGCCGAAGATCGTTGACCAGCTCGGTGCCCGGGCGCGTCGAGGGCTGCCCTTTGGAATGACGGGTTTGGCTGGGCTGGCCTGCGCGGCGTGCTGCGCCATCCCGCTGCTGCTCGCCGCCGGGGTCCTGTCCGGCGCCGGCTGGGCCGCCGCCGGCGCGTGGAGGCCTGGCATCGCCGTGACTCTCGCCGCCCTCGCTGGCGGCGCCTGGTGGTGGACGATCCGTCGCTCTCACCGCGGCGCCTGCGCCAGCGGGAGCGGCTGCGGCTGTTCGACCGGGTCACCGGCATGACGGCGGACCGCGGGCAGCCCGATACGGTCCACCGATGACCGTAGTCCGCTCTGTCCTGCTGTTCGTCGTCGCCGCCCTGTTCGAGATCGGCGGGGCGTGGCTGATCTGGCAGGGCTGGCGCGAGCACCGCGGCCTGTGGTGGATCGCCGCCGGAGTCATCGCCCTCGGCGCGTACGGATTCGTCGCCACCTTCCAACCCGACCCGAACTTCGGGCGCATCCTCGCCGCCTACGGCGGCGTGTTCGTCGCCGGATCCCTCGCCTGGGGCATGATCGTCGACAAGTTCCGACCCGACCGATGGGACGTCATCGGCGCCGGCATCTGCCTGATCGGCGTCGCCCTGATCATGTACGCACCCCGGTCCGCAGGAGGCTCCTGACCACGGAAACCATCGTCACCGCACATCTGCAGCAGGCGTCCCAGCAACACGCGCCCCCTTCTTCAGGGAGAGCCAGAGGCAACTGCAGGTCATCAGTCTGACGTTGAGAAGGCGTGCAGCGCGAGAACGATAGTTCTCGACCTGGTCACGTCCGCCGGATCGACGGCCCGTCGGGCTACGCCGGCGGCCATGGACGCCCTCGCTGTTCAATGGCCAGTGGGTGTGGCTGGCCGGTGAGGGCTGCGAGGGCGGTGGCGACGGCGGTGAGGTCGGCTTTGATGTAGGTGGTGGTGGCGGGTCCGCGGCTGTCGGTGTGGCCCGCGTAGGCGCGGGCCACACCGTAGCCGAAATGCCGCTCCACCCAGGTCAGGGTGGTATGGCGCAGCCAGTGCGTGGTGATTCCCTGGGCGGCGACCCACGGCAACTGCCGGCCGATGCGTCTCCACAGCGGGTCGTAGCGCCGGTAGGTGGCGGGTTGGCCGTTGCGGTAGCGCAGCAGCGCATCGGTCGGTGCGACGGCGCCGCGGGCTCGAGCATGGTCGTCCAGTCGGCTGGCGAGCATCGGTGTGATGGGCTGCCAGCGTTGCGTGCTGCCCTTCTCGGACAGCCGGATCAGCGCGTGGTCGGTGTCCAGGTCGGTCAGGCGTAGCGCGAGAGCGCCGCCGCGTCGGCAGGCGGTTTCGTTGTGCAGACGCAGGATCAGGGCGTCGAGCACGATGTCGTTGCCGCCGCTGCGGGCGGCGGCGTTGATGTCGGACAGTTCGTCGGGGGTGAGGGCGCGGCGGGTGTTGGGCAGCCGGCGAGGTTTGCGGACCCGATGGGCCGGGCTGTCCGCGATGGTCAGGTAGCCGTCGGCGATAGCGCGGTTGTAGAAGGCGCGGGCTGCGGCGATGAGGTGCTCGCCGGCGTGCCGGCCCTTTCGGGAGTTGCGGCGAGGGCGGGTGCCTGCGGCGGCCTGCCGCATGAGGGCTTCGATGTCGCTGGCCCGCACCGCGTCAATGCGCCAATCGCCGAGGGCGGCGACCATCCGTCGCCAGGAACTGCCGTAGGTGCGTCGGGTGCCAGGGCTCGCCGCCGCGACCACAGCGGGAAGGTACTCGGCGACTGTCGGCACGGCAGGCCGGTTACTGCCGGTGAGGTCGGCGGCGGTGAGGCCGAGGTGCTCGAGCAGCGCTCGGGCGGTGGCGACACGATCGGGATCCGTGGTCATGAGGGCTCTGCGAGGATGCGGGCGTGCAGGTCGGCCAGGACCACCGTGATGGTGTTTGAGGGGTGCACGACAATGCGGTTCTGGCGGGGCAGGGCAGCCAGGAGCACGGGTTCGCAGGTGGCGATGCCGCACAGGTGCCGGGCGGCGGCGGGTAGGGGCAGCTCTTCGCGGGTGCCCACGACGTGCGCGCCTTCGGCGGCCGGGGTGATCAGGATTGCGCCGGTCACGACGTCGACGTGCAGCGTGAGGCCCGGTGCCCAGCCCAACGCCCGCAGCAGCGCACGAGCGGTAACGCGGCCGGCGGCGGCGGGTCGACCCACGTCGAACAGCACGCCATCACCCGTGCGGGCGGCGGGCGCGGGCAATGTCGGCAGCGGCGCCGGCTCCGGCGATGCGACCGGCAGTGGGGTGGGAACGAACGCCTCGACGATCTGCTCGTCGGGCCGGCGAGGGCGCAGCCTGCCGTGGCTCACCTAGGCCCCCCGCCAGCACGAGGGCGAGGGTGTCAGCGCAGGTGGCGCCGGCTCCCTGGGGTCGGTGCGCACATATGAGTCGTCACGGCTCGCGTCCCCACGCGAGAGGAAGTTGATCTCGCGTGGATATCCACGAACTTTGGTGTCCGAGGGGCCACACGAACCATTGCCCCACCGCCGATGGTGCTCGGCGCGACTCTGAGGCTCACGCAAGTCTAGCGGTAAGGTGCACCCTCACCTGTCCCCGGCAACCGGCGTTGGGTGGGACGTTGCTAGTGCTGGCAGCTCTGACTGCCGCGGGCTGCGGCGAGCACCGCCGCGCCGACGGGCGGGCCGCGGGCGTTCCCGCAAACCTTCGGGGTACGACGACAAGCGCCGCACCAGCTTTGGGCCGATCAGCGTCGAGATGGCGCGGGTGCTGGTGGCGGCGTCGCGGAGTGACGGCGACGAGGTGCTACGACGGCATCCGGTGATCGTGCGGCGGGAGGGTGGCGGCGTTTTGCCGGCGGAGTATCGGGGCGCGTACCTGGTGGATGTGCGCGGGCTAACCTGCGCGTGGGTGACGTGCGTGCGGCGGCGCGGGCGTTGGTGGATGCGAATAGTGTCACGCCAGCTGAGGTTCGGTGCCGGCCGTTGGCGCGTACAGTAATCGCCCATGTTGCCCGTGCGCAGCCGGCGCCGGCCGGCGTGGCGCGGCTCTCCACGCTGGTCGGCCTCACCCGGTGACGGCCGCTGGCCTCGACAGAGAATCACGATGCGCCATTGTGATCCCTGCCCAGCGTCGGGACGATCACGTGAGAGCGAGGCCGATGAGGCGGTTAAAACTGATCATCACCCTGGCATGCGAGACAGTAGGCACATACCTGGCGACGGCTGACAGGCCTGCGGGCATCTGGTAATGGCTCTTCTCGAAAGAACTCCCGTTTGACGGCAAGGTGGAGCGGAGTTCGCGCCGCGTTCTTCCAGCATTCAGGCTTCGCCGGCGCGGCTGGCGCGTCCATAAGAGGATCCTTCCTCAGCGCACGACGCGGCGAAGGTCCTCCATCGCCAGGACAGATTGGCGAACCTCCGGCGCTTTGGTTGGATCGAAGTCGCTCCACTTCGAGAGCCAGTTCTCTCGCCACCCCTTGAGACTGTCCGATTCCGATACGATGTCGGCATATAACCCGAAGTCAAGAAGGAAGGCATCGTACTTCGCTCCGGGCCCAACACCGCGGGCGATGCGATGAATGATACGTGCATCGTATAGATCCTGAATCTCTGGGGAAGCGCCGTCGTGATGACGGTCAAGCATAAAACCTCTTCGATGCTGCGCTTCGGCATAAGCCCTCAGGTTCTGCAAAACGCGGCGACTTGCGTGATCGGATCTGATGTGGCTCTCTTTATCATTCAAGAACCACTTCCGCGTTGCGGCACTGATGTGCTGCCAGTTGATCGGATCGCGGCCCGATTCACCTGCGGCCATTGAGGCAACATTGATCGCATCGCGCGGCACCCCTCCCCCCGCCATAACTAGATAAGGAAAATCGCCGGAGGGTATGGCTCGCCAAAGGTAGTGCCTTGCTTCGTCGGCCGTCAGCTCAATTTTTCGCGTTCGCCAATACTCGCTGACATGCTGGGCAAATAGCCGCATAAAGAATTCGTCTGCTCGGCTGTTGCGTGCATTCCAAACCAAATATTCGTCCAGGTCAAGGTCTTGCATAATGTCGGCACCCAGTTCCATGCCAAGGTACTGTCCACCGCCATATCGGTTGAACTGGGAACGAGCCTGCACTGCCGCGATCTTAACTACCAGACCCTTGACTGGGAGCATGCAGCGTCGAAGAAAGTCCGCCACGAGGGGCTGAACCTCGAGCGGGAGTGCGCTCCATTCGTCAAGTATCACCCATAGAGAGTTGTGTGGCAAACAGGACACTGCGCCTGCGAGTGATCGAGCGATCGGGCCAAACTTCAGGGCGAAGCGTTCCAACCCGGCCTGGGATCTGCGATATATCCTCGTCCTCTCCTCGGCGCTATTCTCCCCCAGGGCAAATGCGGGGGAAGAGGAGAGTGACACATTGAACGTCTGCTCGCCCCGGTTAGAAGTTGCCGATTCCTCCGAAGCTTCAGTGTTACCGACGATTTCAATATCTGCACTTGCAACGGCAAGCGAGTCCAGGTGACGCACCAGCTGCGTAATATCCGTGCCGTCGTCCATCAACTCCAGACTGCGTTCCAGAAGTTGATGATGGGTCTCTTCGAGGAGGTCGACTATCACGCGAGTTGCGCTCGTCGCGACCCCCTCGGGCGCAGTAAGGTAATATGATCCCGCAGAACCAATGGTCCGGAGATCGACACTAATGGCAGTTGCATTGTCGGATCGGACATGTTGCACGAGATTCTCCAGCGCATGAGTCTTGCCGGTTCCTCGTCGTCCGTACACAATCTGATGTTCCTCGCTGGAGAGGCTGTTGCTTAGGGTGCCAAGATCAACAAATGTCCTTCGAATAGCATCGCCTGTGCGGCGCTCAGCCCGTCGCGGAATGTGCACAAGGGCGGGAAAAACCATTCTAAGTGCGTCAAAGTCGGAGGAGCTTGACATTAAGCACCATCCTTGGCGTCCTGCGGTGATCGAATAAGTTCATCGTGCCGCATCGCCTTTGGATTGAATTACCCGGGCCAGCCCAAGGTCGTATATCTGACATCCACCCCGACCCCAGTGTCTCGTCAGGCGGCGAACGACGTGGTGCCGTGACAGCGAAGCTTCGTCCAGCGCCTCTACCAAGGCAAACCCTCACTTAACGGCCTATTTCGGGAGGCCCACCCGGCCAGGACGTCCGGAAGCCAACTAGGTCCTGCTGGAGGCCACTTCCTCCCATGGCAGCGCCGGACCCAAGCCAATCTCCTGCTCGCGGCGCTACGCAATCCACGGCGGGTTCTCCGCCGTCGTCGTCGGAGAACCGGCGGCGTCGCTGCCGGCAGCTTCCTCGGCTTGGAGCTCCGCCTTGGCCTCCTTGATCCGATTCCGGCCCCAGCGCTCGCTGCGGCCGAACCGCGTGCCGAGGGCCAGCCCGGTGAGCGGTTCGCCGGCGGCCGCTGAGTCCCGCCACGCCTTCCGCGTCGTCGCGTCAGCCAACGACGGCCCGTCCGCGCTCCACCGCACGGTTCCCGACCCGGCACTGAACACGAAGCGAGCCTTGAAGTCGGCCGTGATCGTGCTCCGGAACCACACACTCTCCACCAGCGCGTACGTCCCGCCCGCCGGGATTGGCAGCACCAACTGCGGATCCGGCACGAAGCTGGCCGTCCGGTTCTCCGGCTCGGTTGTCTTGTGCGCCCACACCGGCAGCATGGAGGGCCGAGCCGCCCAACCGACGATGTGGTTCCCGGCCCGGCAGCGTCCAGGGCCGGGTCGTCGCGCAGGGCGTCGAACGCCGCCACGGCCTGCGTCTCCAGCTGGCCCAGCGCGTCGAGGTCGAGCCCGTCCAGGCTCCCAGGGATCTCGAATTCCACCGTCGGCTCCTCAGCACGGTAGAAATCTCAGTCCGACCGGCCCGCAGCCAGCATCGGCAGTTCAGCGCACAGCGTAACCCAGTGAGGGCCACTTCCGATCAAGGCAGCCAGGGCTGCAACATGGCAGGGAACCAATGGATCCCAGGCATGGGTGATGTCTGGAGGTCCTCGGCGTGACGGAGGCGGCCTCACCTCGCCACCAAGCTTGCGTCGGCACGGACAGGCGACCAGAACGCTCCAGCCTGCCCGTGCGGTGTGCCATCCGACGAGCCACGAAAGGTGGGCGCCACACATGCCCATGACGAGCAGCTAGGTCCGCAACTGTGGGAGTTCCCGCTACCGCGTGCGCGGCGGCGGCCACTCCCCCGGCGATCGCGATCTTGCTTCTTCTTGTCGTAGTCCTGCTGGTGAGGCAGGTCGACAGGAAGGGCGGAAGCTTCGAGGTCGACTGGAAAACCGTCGCGTTCCGCATCAAGTATTCGTCCAATCCTGATGGCCTCCACTCGCATGCTGAGGCTCAGGATCAGACCGCGCAACCCGAGGTGACTGCTGCGTCCGTACCGCAGCCCGCCGAGGAGGCCGCGCGACCTCCTGCGGGAGGTGGCGGCCCGTGAGATAGACGCGAGGCGGTGCGGTGCCGGTCGGCACCGCACCGCCTTTTTACGCCTGCACCTCGACGGACCGTGCCCGCCACCAGGCGACCCCAATGCAAGTGGGCTCCTATGTGACGGCGCGTCGAGAGTAGACGAGCCTTATTTCACCTACTATCATTAAGCGCATGCCTGACGGACCTGTGCGCGTAACGGGACCACTCCTGGCCGTCCTGAACGCCCTACTCGAAGCCGACGACCACGAGCTGCACGGCTGGGCGATCATGAAGGCCACGGGGAAGTCCGGACCGACCATCTACAAGATCCTGGAGCGGCTCGGTGAGTCGCGGTGGGTGACCTCCCGCTGGGACACGAACACCGAACCCGGCAAGCCTCGCCGCCGGTACTACCAGCTCACCGGACACGGCGTGGCCAGTGCCCGACAGCTGATCGCCCAACGGCAGCCCAAGACCGCGTCGACCATTCGGACCCGCCTGGCTTTCGGCTGGTGCCAGGCGTGAACCACTGGGAGATGATCCTCGGCATCCTGTTCGGACTCGTCGTCAACGAGGTCACCGACATCTCGCCCTGGGCCGCGCGGAAGCTGGCCCGGTGGTCGGCCTACCGCTGGACGACGGACCCCGAGATGGCCGCAGGGTACGCCGAGGAGTGGATGGCAGTCATCGACGACCGGCCCGGCAAGCTGCTCAAGCTCCTGACCGCCGTGCGGTTCGCCTTCGAAGCTGCCGGTCGAGCTGCGCCCAGGGCTGCCATTCAGGCCCTCCGCTGGCTCCGTGACCGCTACCTGCAACAGAGAAGGTCTACCAAGATCGTCCTGGAAGTCGTCAAGCATCCGAAACCGGGAGAGGCTGTCTTCTATGTGGACGAGTGGAAGCCCGAGTACGCCCGTCACCTTAACCAGGATGGTGTCGTCGTAGAGGTTAAGAACTATCGGCCGACTAACTGGCATAAGGACAGGCTCTGGCAAAAGCGGATGATCGCTCTGCCTGAAGACGAACACGGCAAGCTCAAGGGGTTCATGCGCCGCCTCATGCCCCGACGCAGGTAGGCCAGCACGCCAGTGCTGTAGCCGTCGAACGGGCAGCCCGTTGCCCAGATGATGCTCTTGGGGTGCGGCGCCGATGGGCACCGCACCCCTCGCGTTCTACCTCTGCACCTGGCGGAGGATGCCACCGCCGCCCTTACGCACATCGGCGATCTCCGCGTCCGTCTTCGACGCGAACTCACCGCCGGCCCGACCATCCTCGTAGGACAGTACCCAGACGGTGCCGCCCCGGGCCTTGCCGCCGCACTTGCAGCCCACAGCGCTCTCTTCCCCTACTTGCCGTGCACCTCGGCGGCCATCGCCGCCACAAGGGTCTTCCGGTCCCGGCCGATCGACGCCGCGATCTGCTCCGCGTTCGCCATCGTGGCCAGGCGGTGCCGCTCGGCCGCGAAGCCGGCGGCCACGGCCCGGCGCACCGCTCATCGGAATGTGCGGACACCGTTCTGCTGCCGCCGCGAGGCGTCAACGCTGACGCCTTCGGGTCCGCCGAAGATTTCACCAGCCTGAAAGGGCTGGTCATGCCGCCGCCCGTGGGATCGGTATCTCGAATGACAGCACCGGGCCCGCTCCACGGAGCACAACCGCAACGCTCCACATCGATCCACAGCGCACCTACAGGCACGGCCGTTAGACGACCCGAGACGCCGGCCGGCATCAGCCGTCCTGCGACAGCGCCCCCTGACCACTTCGCCACTCACTGGGAGGTCACGCCGCACCACTCAATCTCCATCAATGCAGGTCAAGGTCCATCGTCTCCGTCCGGCATCGCTGAGCACTTCGGGCGCGGAGACCTCTTCGCCAACCTGCACCCAAATTGCTCCCAGTTGCAAGGCCAGGCCAACCAACGGCTCCTTACCGCCTTGAACTGCGCACACTCCACTGCCAGGCAACATAGAGCGTTGTCGACCGCCGCGCAGAACCGCAGAGCACTCCGCGGGAAACAGGACGCCGCACCGGCTCTGACCTGCGATAACGTGGAGCCGCAGGCAGGTGTGGGTGCAGTTGAGCACCGTTCGATGCCGTTGGACGCAGTTCAAAGCCGTTCAGGGCACCCCGCTGCCCCCCCTGCTCCCCCAACCCGGCTCGCACCGGCTCGCCGACCGCCGACCGCCGACCGCTCGTAAGCTGCCGACCGGTGCTTTGGCTGGCACCAGCACTGGCCCCCACAGCCGCATCGGTTGATCGGGAAGTACGCTCACGATCGCCGCGCATTGTCAGCGGCAGATGAGTTTGTTGAAGCGACCGAGATGGCCAGACGTTGTGGCGGATCAGGCGAACCGCCATCGGCCGGCATGCTCCATTTCAAGGATGCGGTGCCGGTGGCCTGTTGCGGGCGTTGACTCGCTCGGGGGAGGCCATGCCGTTCGTCCAGCCCCGAGCCGTGTCGTCTGCGATCACGCCAGCGGCGTTGCACCACTATCCGGGGCGCAACTCAAGATCATCGTTGCGTCGTCAGTCCGACATCATCGCCCACCCTGACGGACATGGCGTATCTTCCTCCCATGCCGATGCCACGGATCAAGGTGGAGCTCAAGCTGCCGTTTCTGACGATCGGCGTTGATGATGTGCGGACCGTGTTCAAGGGTAGACGCAGGGAGGCCGGCCCCTTTGTCATCTTCGCCCGCTCTTGCGGCAAGGGCCTCGACACCGCATACGCCGCGGAGCCCAACCACGGCGTCATCGTTTGGGCGGCGCACGGGCAGCCCCAGCAACTGTGGACAGTGCAGCCAAGCGGCGTCCAAGGTGAAGTGCTCATCGTTTCCGCGTCGAACGGGTTGGCCCTGGACGCCACCGATCAGCGAAGCGAGGATCCTCATCCTGAGATGCGTGAGCCCAATGGCTCGCCTTCACAGCGGTGGCGGTTGAGTGGGACGCCGGACGGCGTGGGCTATCGGATTCAATCTGCGAGTAGTCATCTCTTTCTCGCCTTGAACGAGAGCGCCGAAAATGGCTGGCAACCATGGTTCGAGCCGCGCAGGGGAGATATGTCTCAACAATGGATATTTGCCCTTCCTTACGGTGTAAAAGAAGGTTGATCGTAAGCTCCAAGGAGTGTCTCGGCGTGTCAGCATTGACATGATTACGTGCACTCAACTCGGCATGAGCGGACCCCCCGGCTGACGACCGCGAGCGCTGCGGCTGACATCTTCGGGCCCGCCGAAGTGGTCGTCGCAGCGGATGCACTGGTTAGGGCCCCACCCGGTGGCTCAGTGTCCAACTGACCACACCAGCTACCGGACCGGTGGCGCCGGGGAGCGTTCGGGTCGTCGCGACCAGTCCGGGCTTTACGGTCGGTGCAGGAATTGCGGGGCTGCCCGAGCGGGCAGGTCACCCGCGGACGTGCAGGGCCTGGGTTACAGGATGCGGGTCAGCTCGTGCATCGCGGCGAACTGCGTGTCCGGACGTGGTGGTGGCAGACGCAGAAGGTCATCGGCGTCGCGGTCGCGCCGTCGGCTGCCCAGCACGACCTCGGCGCGTTCGAGTGTCGGGTGACCAAGGAAGGGTACGACCGCGTCGACTGGCAGGTGCGGCGCTGCCACCAGGA
The DNA here is from genome assembly GCF_049841535.1 of Micromonospora sp. DT53. NCBI lineage: Bacteria > Bacillati > Actinomycetota > Actinomycetes > Micromonosporales > Micromonosporaceae > Micromonospora > Micromonospora sp. DT53. The sequence goes on along the minus strand of NZ_JBNCKM010000001.1, from coordinate 1,061,187 downwards.
GTTCCCGCAACTGCGGTGCCGCGGCAAGGCCCTGCAGGGCTGCCGGATGGCGGAGATGACGCATCCCGAGGCATTCGGCGCGCGTCAGCATGATGCTGGAGCTGAAGTCCGGAAGCCGCTCGACGGTGAGCGTCTCCAGCCACAGCCACTGCAGCGCGCGCAACCGTGTCACCGGGGTGAGGTCGCTGAGCTTTCGCACCTGGCGCAGCGCGAGGTAGCGAAGCGTGGGGATCTGAGCGAGCCATTCGCTATGCGTCAACGAGCCGAGGGTCAGCGCCAAGGCCTGCAGGTGCGGCAAGGCAATGACGGGCAGGACGTGGTCGACGGAAAACCGCCACAGCGACAGGTCCCGCAGGCCCGGGTTGGCATGCAGCAGCTCGGGAAGCCCACGCCGGTGCTCGACTACCCTCAGCCGGCGAAGGCGACGAAACTGGGCAACAGGAGCTAGGTCGAGAGGCTTCCGGGTCTCGCCGATGTCAAGGAACTCCACATCAGCGCTCAACTGATCCAACGGGGCCAGATCGGCCAGGTGCCACAGGCCCGCGACACTGAGCCGGCGAACAAGTGGAAACCAGCGCAAGAACCGCAGCGTCGCAAGGTCGTCATCGAAACCGTAGACCCGCAGCGGGACCATCGGATGATCCCCCACGAGCGCGGCCACCGACCGATACTCCGCCTCGGCGAGCGGCTCACTGAACTGGACGACATCCGCATTCCCGAGCCGGGCGCGGAGCTGCGCGACGTCGACCGGACTCCGCACCTCCACGACATCGCCCACCCCGAACATGATCCTCCACCACCTATATCGCCTGCGGCGAGCACCTCGATCCGCCAGCGGCGCCCGTTTCGGTCGACCGGGGGGCAGCCGCACTTGCACCCCGGCGACGCTACGCCCGCCGCCGCGGGTCTGCCCGGCGTTGCAGTAGGCGCGAGAATCCATCAAGCCCTGAGGGCTTTTCGAAATCGGACGGGGGGTCCTATGGACGTTCAGGACACGGTGCGCAACTTCGTCAAGGCGCTCGGGCACTGTCAGAACATGGTCGTCGTTCATCGCGCCGTCGGCGACGGTGGCCGCGGCCGCCGTGTCGAGGAGACGTCGCTGAACCGAGGCGTGGTGGTGTTCGCTGCGGCGACCTGGCAGGCGTTCGTCCAGGACCTGGCGATGGCGCTCCGGGACGCCACCCTGGTGCAGCTGAAGGCCGTCACTGCTCCTCCCCTGCTGATCGGCGCGATGAGGCAGTGGGAGACTGACTTCAACTCGTCGGTGGAGAGGTTCTCGACGCCCGGCCCCGGACAGACGCAGACGCTGCTCCGACGCATCGGGTTCGACCCGCAGCCGGCATGGACCTGGCAACAGCGCGTGAGGGGCAGCAAGGTGCGCGTCACGCCGAGCCACGTCAGGACGGCGATGACTCAGTGGCTGGACGTGCGGCACGGCGTCGCTCACGGCCACGCGGCACTGCCCATAGTCAACGTCCTCCAAGGGGTGCGTGACCGGACCACGGCCGAGGCCCTGCCGGCGTCGAATGTGCGGCTCAGCGACGCGATCGACTGCATGCGGTTCTTCCGCGCGGTGGTCAAGGTGACCGCAGACGCGGCGGCGGTCTACGTCGGCCAGTCGGCACCGAGTTGGCCCTACGAGGTGCCGATGGTGCTGGGGTTGGACCCCGCGAAGCTGTAACGCGCGGCGCTGGTCGGCACCCGTCGTCCAGCGCCGCGCGGTGGGTCAGGTGCCGGCGGAGGTGTCCGCTTGACCACCACGCTCTCGGCCTGTCCGTTGCGATCACCGTCGGCGGCAGATCCCTGCGCGGGTTCTCGGGGTCGCCACCGACGCGCCTCTGATCCGGATGCATGGTCGCGGGACCTAGGCTGTCGTCGCCGGTCTGGCTGAGGCACTTGGGGTTGTGGTGAGTTTTGACCTGTACGTCTGGCACGAGGACCAACCGGTCACTGCGGCCGAGGCGCGAGCAAAGCTGCAGCGCTGGAGCGACGGCGGACAAGAAGTGTTCGCCGCGCATCCCGCGGTGGGGCTGTTCTATGACGCACTGCTCGATCGCTTTCCGCCGCTGGAAAGTCTCGGTGATGATGACGTCGACCGGCTCGGAGTGTGGAGCATGACTCCCGAGCGTTCCGACGCGATCGTGGCCGTCTCGTGTGTCTGGTCGCGGGCGGGCGAGGTCGGTGCCGCCGTCGTGACGCTCGCCGCCGAGCACGGCCTGATCTGTTACGAACCGGGCTACCACGTCGTAAACCCGAACGCGCCGGGCCACGCAGCGCTCTTTACGCTCTCGTCGGAGAGCTTGCCGACGATGCCCGACCCCGACGCGGGCCGCTTGGAATGGATCATCGGTCAAGTCGGCAAGGACAACGGCTACGTGATTCTTGAACGCGCCGACGGATGGTTCGTCCAGGTTGGCTACGGCGACGCTGCCGGAGTACCCGCCGGGACATACGCGCTGGAGTACCAGGAAGGTTCCATCGACCGACACTTCCGATGCCGGACCACCGACCGTGAAGCAGCCCTACGCTTCTTGCAGGACTTCCGAGCCGGCGACGAGAGGTGGAAACGGCGTCACGTGTGGGAACCGCTCTGACCATTCCCACAACCGTCCATCCAGCCGTCACAGATGTCCGGACGCGTATGCCCTGCAGAGTCCCACCGCACTGAGGCCCGCTCGGCAGCATCGCGGTGCGCCTCGAGCACGAGCCTGAAGGCGCGCACTCTTCTCGGCATGTGCGGACGCCGCCCTACCGCCTTCGCAGGGCACCGACGCCGACGCCTTCGGACTCACCGAAGAGGTCTTCAGCCTGAAAGGCCTGGTCAAGGCTCTCCCAGTGGGATCGGTGTCTCGAATGACGGAGCTGTGGCGGACTCCAGCAAGCTCACTCGCAACGCTCCACATCGATCTGCAACACATCTTCAGACGTGGCTTTAGGCGAATCGAGACGCCGACCGGCGCCAGCCATCCCGGGAGCAGCAGCGCCTGACCACTTCGACCTCTACTGGGAGGTCACGCGCACCGCTCGATCTCCATCACCGCAGGTCAAAGCGCCTCGTCTCCGCCCGGCATCGGTGAGCACTTCGGGCGCGAAGACCACTTCGCCAACCTGCACCCAATCTGCTCCCAGTTGCAAGGCCAGGCCCACCAACGACTCCTTACCGCCTTGACCTGCGCACACTGCCCTGCCAGGCCACATAGAACCTTGTCGACCACTGTGCAGAACCGCAGACCACTCCGGGGTGAAACAGGACGCCACCCCGACTCTGACCTGCGGAAACGTAGAGCCGCAGGCAGGGGTGGGTGCAGTTGAACGACGTTCGACGTCGTTGGGCGCCGTTCTACGCTGTTCAGGGCACCCTGCTGCTCCCAACCTGCTCCCCAGGTTCCGCGGTTCCACGGCCGCTCGAAGCACGGCACGATGCCCTGGTGAAGCTCGATCGGAAGACCTGGCAACTCATCGCCACCGCCGCCCTGTTCTTGCTCGCCACCGTGTTGTGCATCGCGGCATGGGCGGTGGCAAACGCCCCACAGGCTGGCCCAGACCAACTGAAAGCCACCGATTGGATGCAGGCCTGGGGCAGCATCGCGGGGGTCGCCGCCGGCCTGGCCGCCGCGGTCGCCGCCACGGCGCTTTTGATGCACGAACGCCGTGCCGCCGAGGAAGCTCGTCGTCAGCTCGCCGATGCGAACCGAGCGCAGGAGGAGAGCCGCGCTCGGTCGGTCGCCACAGCAGGGCTGGACTACCCACGCGGATCCCTCGTGGAGAATATCGACCGCAGCGTGGTCAAGCTCAGCAAAGTTGCTCTTCACGTCCACAACTTCGGCCCGGACCCGATCCACTCCATAGTAGTAACCGTCACTCTGCCCGGCGGCCAGACCGCCGAGCACAACGGCACCGAGATGATCGGCCCCAAAGATCATCAATCGGTCGTGATCACGGTGGAGCCGCCCCACCTCTGCACCGGCGACAACCCGGACTTCGAGATCAAGATGTGCCACGTAACAGTCAGCTTCACCGACTCGTCGGGCATTCGGTGGAACCGCACGAACAACGGAGCGCCCGAGCGTGAGACTCGGCCTCTGGTGACCCTGCGGGACATGATCGAGTTCGGGTAAAAGGCAGAGCAACGGTCGGCCCCGGATTCATTAAGCGCCGTCGGTGGCCCGGATGCGGTTGCAGGCACCCTACGACGCCTGGCGACGTTCGCCCATCTCGTCGGCGGACCTCTGCCAGAGCAGCAGGCGCATCGACTCCGGGGCCACGCCCAGGCGGTCCTCCGGAACCATGCCCTGAGCGAGCAGCGCCACCGTGGCGTCCGGCTGTTCGGCGGCAATCATCACGCGGGCAGAACCGGGCGAACGCTCGCGTCCAGCGCAGATACCTTCACGCGGCGGGCTGCGGCGTGGCCTGCAACTACTCCCACGCGCACCGCTCCTCGAGCGACCCCCCGGCGACTAGGCAGCGGGCATGGTGAAGGGTCGTCGTTTCGGAAGGCTCCAAACAAAGCTGGCACCAGCCGGGCGGGGAGCTAGGACTCCCGGCCACTTCGGAGTCCAACCGGGGAGCTACACCGGCTCTGGCCCGTGGAAACGTGGAGCTGCAGTGGCGGCAGAACACTTTGGGCATGTCGGGCACCGGTGGCGATGCGAGGATGGCAACCGTGCTGACCATTGACTCATTGACCGAACTCGACCACGACGAATGGGAGAGGCTGACCCGGAGCTTCCACGCCCACTGGGCCGGCCGACCGGGTCGACCCGCGACTGAGGTAGACGATCGCCGCTACGAACGAACATGGCAGCGCCTGATCAACGGCAAGCAGGTAGTACGTGGCATCAGTGCACGGCTCGACGGCAAGATGGTAGGCATCGCGCATTACCTGTTCCACGCCAGCGTCTGGGGTGCCGGGAGATGCTACCTGGCCGAACTGTTCGTGGACCCGCAGGCACGACGCCGAGGCATCGCCACGGCGATGATCGAGCGCGTGGCCCGAGACGGTGATGAACACGGTGCCCCGCGCCTGTACTGGAACACCGAGATCGACGCCGACGCCCGCGCCTTGTACGACAAACTCGCCGTCTACAGAGGCTATGTCGTGTACAACTACTCCCGGCCTGCCACTGTCCCTGTGACATAGCAGTTCACCCAGCCGCTACGTGGACGCCCTCTGCTGCAAGTCCGGAGCGTTGTCGACCACCGCCCGCGCAAGCGCCTGTCTGCCGCCGACTCACAAACCGTGGAGCGGGCCAGGGCCAGGGTGACAAGGTGGAGTGCCCTGCCGGACGAGTCTCATCGGTGGCTGCCAAGCGTCGCTTCAAGGCTCGCCGAAGGCGACCGTGTAGCGGCTTGACCTTGACCCGACCGGGGTTCTCGGGCAGCCCCTTGGGGTGTTCGAGCGAGGAGACCCCCGAAGAATAGGCGGGCAGTCGGCGCAGCACCGGGATGACCTGCCCGATCGGAGCATCAGGTAGAGCCCAATGTCGTCTCTTCGCGACGATGCCCGGATGATGCCGCTGGTCCCTGCGACCCCCTACGGCAATGCTGGCCCGACGACCACTTCACACCCGAAGCCCACTCGAGCCGCGCTGCCGGGGTCGGCGTCGCGACCACGACGCGTGCTGAGCCGCACCGGTAGACCTGCCACGCGGAGCACAGAGTCAACTATAAGGAAACGCGGGACAGCGCGGGAGGTGAGCCGAACGACCGACGACCGCCCGCTGTAGAACGGAACTAGGCTTCTGATTGCCATGCCTGCAACGCACTAGCCACCGCTACGGTCTCCGGGTGCTGGTTGCCGAGTAGACGTGCAAAGTCGGCGGCCACCGACGTCAGGGTGGTCATCGCCTCGGCGGTGCGCCCCAACTGCCAGTAGGAAATTGCGAGGTTGGCGCGGGCGGTCAATGTGTGCGGGTGATCGCCGCCGAGTACTCGCACCTGGTCGGCGACCACCTGCTCCTCAATAATGATCGCCTCGGCGGTGCGCCCCGCCTGCCAATACGAGGCGGCGAGGTTGCCGCGCACGGTCAGCGTGTCCGGATGCTCGCTGCCGAGTAGCCGCACCCGGTCGGCGACCACCTGCTCCTCAATAATGATCGCCTCGGCCGTGGATCCCGCCTCATGGTAGGCATTGGCGAGGTTGGCGCGCGCACTCAAGGTGTCCGGATGCTCGTCACCGAGCAGCCGCGCGGAGTCGGCTACTACCTTCTTAAGGTTGGTGATAGCGTCGGCGGTGCGCCCTGCCCGCGTGTAGGAGGCGGCGAGATTGGCGCGGGCGATCAAAGTGTTCGGGTGCTCGTCACCGAACAATCGCACGGTGTCGGCGACCACCTCCTCAAAGCTTGTGACCGCTTCCGCACTGCGTCCTGCTTGCCAGTGGGAGAGGGCGAGATTAGCGCGAGCGACCAATGTGTTCGGGTGATGCTTGCCAAGCAGCCGA
>NZ_JBNCKM010000001.1:985095-1054649 GCF_049841535.1 Micromonospora sp. DT53 | reverse complement strand
AGCGGAATCGGCAACTACCTTCTCCAGAATGGCAATCGCGTCGCCAGTGCGCCCCGCCCGCGAGTAGGAGGCGGCGAGATTTATTCCGGCGAGCAGCGTGTTCGGGTGCTTCCCGCCGCGTAGCTGCGTCCCATTAACGACCAACCGCTCCTCAATGGTGATTGCCTCGCCGGTACGCCCCACCTCTCGATAGGAGATGGCGAGGTTGGCACGAGCGGCGAATGTGTTCTCGTGCTGATCGCCGAGCAGCCGAGCGGAATCGGCAACTACCTTCTCCAGAATGGCAATCGCGTCGCCAGTGCGCCCCGCCCGCGAGTAGGAGGCGGCGAGGTTGGTGTGGGCGGTCAGCGTGTCCCGGTGCTCGTCGCCCAGCAGCCGTGCTGCCTGATCGGCCATGTGCTGCCAGTAGATAACGGCCTGGGCGAATAAGCCGGCCCGGAGCAGGCTTATGCCAGCTCGGTACAACAGCGGGTGCCACCCGGGGGACCAGAGAAAATCGCCGGATACGCTGGCCAACGTGGCGGCGTTGGCAAGCATCGTCTCAACGAAGTCGGTGGTGGCGTGGTCGTCGGCTGGCCATAGCTGCAGCAGCGCATCTGCGCCAGCGTGAGCAAGCGCCTCCGTGTCGACAGTGGCCTCCCGGACGGCGCGGGCGGTGAGCGCGTGGATACGTACGCCGCGGGCGCGGTCGGTGGGGGTGTGGATGAGCAGGCCGAAACGGTGCAGCAAACGCAGGGCTTTACGTGCCTGCTCGGCGCTGACTGGCCGGCCGGTGTCGCCCGTCCGGTGGGCGGAAAGGTAGTCGGTGACCGCAGCAGTGGCCCAAAGCGCGTCGGGGTGGCCATCGGGATCGCAGAAAGCGGCCAATGCCAAGGCGGGGCGGGCCAGACCGACGGGGTTGGCGGTATCAGCGACATCTAGGGCGAGCAGAAGAGTGACGGCTACGGGCCGGCCATAGTCGTCGGGGTCGGCGCTGTCGGGCATTAGCTCGGGCAGCCACTCCTGACCGGTGGTGTAGCGAGCCAGGTAGGCCGCACATCCCTCCTGCTGGTTGATCATGTAGGCAGCAGCGTGGGACAGCGCCAGAGGCAGGTATCCCAACGACGCGGCTAGTTCGGGGGCGCACGCGTCGAAAAGCTCGGCCAACCCGGCACTGCTGAGCCGGTCGCCAAGATACGCCGTCGACTCGCCCGCTGTGTACACGTCGACGTCGACCATCTGCCGGCCGGAACTGGCGAGGGTGGCGTCCTGCAGACGGGTGGTGGCCAGGGTCCATCCGGTACTCCGGTGCGGCGGCCACCAGCGCGCCAGGTGGGCCGGGTCGCTGATGTCGTCAAGAACGACGAGCCAAGTGCGGTCGGTAGTGTGCAGCCACTCCATAAACGCCGAGGCGTCCACGGTCGGGTCGGCCCCGTCGGCGCCAGCCACACCGGCCCGTAACGCAGCCCGGGCGTAGGTGGTGATGACTTGGTCGGGGCTGCTGGCAGCCACCCACACCACCATCTCCGTGCCGTGCCGGAAAGCATCGTGGGCAAACCAGGCTGCCAGCTGAGACTTACCGACACCTCCACCACCCGCCAAGACCCGGGTTCCCGGACCTACGCTGCAACGTCCGCTATCCGAGTGACTCAAACCCAGATCGTCGCCCTGATGGCGGGCGGCGAGGATTTTCTCTCGCAGCCTCCTTCGAGGTTGGAACGCTGACGCCAAGGCTGGAGGCCGCCCCACCTGAACTGGCCAGATCGGCTGTACTGCCGCGCGGGGATAGTAATGGTGCTCGACCGTGACATCGCCCATGACGCCGGTGTTTGCGACACCACCATTATGCGTAACCGCGTCGCCGGAGTCGACGACGGCTGCTGATACGGCGTCGACACTCCTCGATGGGAACAAGTCATCGCTGGTGGTCACGCCCGACGTCCGCGCTGGACACCCGTGTTGGCCACCGAACCCGGGCCCTCGGCAGTCGCGTCCCCCGATCGCAGGACCTGCGCCGGCCGACCGTCGCCAGTAGCCTCAAGGCCCGTGTTGGCCCGACCTCCACCCTTGGCGAAGGCCTTCCCCGAATCCTCAACCTGATCCGCACTAGACACCGGAGTACCTCCTGCCAGGGGTGGGGGTAACAGGTACGGTGCGCCCAATACGACCAACGCTATTACAGCACCGATAGAACTGGCCACTTTGTCCGCCTTGTCGAGCCCGACCGCGGCGAGGTAGACCACTACCGCGACCACTATCACGGCGAAGATGACGCGTCCGGCCCATACAAACCGGCGCCTCCGGCGTCGCACCACGGCCACCTCTATTCGACATGATCATCGTTGCGAGCTATAGCACCAGTCTACGAATTCGCACCGTCCCGAGTGACCCATAGCCGCCGGCACCGATCGTGAATGGGTAGGGTTTCCGACACCACGTCGCACCAACGCCACGGGGGGTGAGACACCGCCCCGAGCGCACCCACAGACGCCCTTTGCCCCGTACTTCCACGCGCGCCGACCCGGCGCCGCGAAGTCGTCCTCCTCGACGACGCTCGCGAAGCCGCCACCCAGAATGAACCATGGGTCAAGGTCAGATCCGACCAGACCGTCCGGTCGTCTACCCACCGCCGACCGTCACCTTTCGGACGAACCGGCGCGTGCGGGGTCGCGGCGCCGCTACCGCCGACAGCCCATCTGGCACCCGCGTACGGATCAGTGGCCTCGTCAACGGAAGCAGATGCCCGAGCACGACGATCACCCAAATGAGATACACCGTTAGTGGATGGATTTGCTACTGTCGCGGCTCCGCCTGACCCGCGTTGCCGGAGGTTTCGATGCAGCCGGAAGACAGAAAGCACCCTCCCGGGGCGCCAGCGCCGCAGCCAGTCAGCGAGTGGGCGGCCGCGGAGGAGAACGCTGTGCGCTGGCTTCAGTGGCTGGGGCATGGCACAGCACGGCGCAGCCGGTCGGGCGCCGATGGTGGCATCGACGTGACTGGCACGGACGTCGCAGCGCAAGTGAAATGGTATGGGACAGCGGTAGGTGTGCGGCCGGTACGCGAACTCGTCGGCGCGGCGACGGGTTTGCGGGTTCGCGTGTACTTCTTGTGCAACGCGGGCTTCACCCCGGATGCCACCGCATACGCGGATCGCGTCAACGTCGCATTGTTCCGGTTTTCCCCTGCAGACGGATCCATCAGCCCTTCGAACTCGGCTGCAGAGCAGGCATATGCGTCCGCCGTGCAACGGCACGCATGCCCTACGGTGGAGGGGACCTCAGCGGCCTCCCAGTTCCGCGCCTTTTATCGCAAGACAGTCCGAGACACATCGCGGCCGACGGGGCCTGCGAGCAAAGCAGCAGTCATCGTTGCCCTGATTCCGGTCGGAATGTGCCTGGCTGGCGCCTTGGCCATGGTCCTCGCCCGCAGGACTGGCGGAGGACCGAACTGGCTCGGAAATGCCTGGGCTGCCTGGATGACGGTGGCATGCCTGGGAGTGCTACCAGCCATCGTGATCGCCGGCGCCTTACAAAGACGCAAAAGTCCGCCCGTCAGAGGCTCTTCAGGGGTGGGGATCAGCAATCCCGACCCTCAAGAACCGTAGCGTGCCGTCCGGGTGACCAGCGAGGGCCACGGATCCTGACCCTTCGGGATCGCCGAAGAGTTCACCGAGCAGGAAGCTATGGTCAAGGCGGTGCTACTGGGATTGATCTTCCAGATAGCAGGACGACTCGGGACAGGCAGACAGGCGCACGCAGAGACGGACACCTATCACCCGGCCGCATCGTCGGGACGCCCCAGCCGTCGACTTGCTACCTGAAGCTGCTCAGCGCCGCCGGCGTCAGGGAGGTGACCACTACGGTCTTCTCTGGGAGGTCACACCGGACCGCTCGAACACATCACCGCAGGTCAAAGGCATCGTCCCTGTTTGGTGTCGCTGAGCCCTTCGGGTGCGGTGACCACTTCGCCAACCTGCACCCAATCTGCTCCCACTTGCAAGGCCAGACCATCAAGCGGCTCCTTACCGCCGTGACCTGCGCATACTCCCCCACCAACCAACAAAGATTGCTGTCGACTGAGGCGCAATGCGGCTGAGCACTCCGTGTGAAACAGGACGCCGCACCGACACTGACCTGCGGAAACCTGGAGCCGCAGGTAGGGGTGGGTGCAGTTGAGCGCCGCTGGTTGCCGTTGGACGCAGTTCAAAGCAGTTCAGAGCACCCCGTTGCTCCCAACCTGCTCCCCGCAGACAACCACCAACTCCATCTGCAGGTGGCACGCGCACCTGGCCGGGTTCGGGTGGGCACGTCAACCTCCGCATACTCGACCGCGACCCCACATCCGGACCAAACCGATGAGCACGGCCGGACACGCCCCGACCCCTACTACAGCTACGACGACCTGTTCATGTCACAGTCTGGCTCGTGCCGCAATGGATCGGCTGGAGACGTGGGCAGAGATGGCGGCGAGGAGCCGGCGGGCGGCTGATGATCGTCCCGGCCGAGGTAGTTCAGGAATCGTCGGACGATGTCGCCAGCGACTACCAGGGCGGCGGTTCCTGCCGCGCCCGCCAGCGTCGGCTGATCAATGAGTGCCAGCACGACGCAGAAGCCCATGAGCATTAGGTCGATGCCGATCAAGGCCAGAATTACCCGAACCGAAGGTGGCTGGACGCTCGGCGGCATGCCAGACCCCGACGCCCGGGGTTCGACCACGCGCTGCGAGCGTTCGCGCTGGGCCGGCTCGCTCGGCTCTTGCTGGGCCCGCTTCCGGTTCTTTGCGGCAGCGGTGGGGTCGACGGTCACCTTGCAGCTCCCTTGATGCGGCGTTCCTCTCTGCTTCAACAGTGGTAGTATTGCAGCACTCGAATGGCCGAAATTACACCCGATGACAGCCGGTTACACGCCGTGACGGACGCTGACGAGGGAGCCATGCCTACGCTTCAATTCCCCGCAGTCCCGCCCGGCCGGTTGCGAGACTTCCTGCTCCGACTCCATCAGATACACGCCCGCGCCGGCGCTCCGAGCACCCGCGAGATGGCGAAAGGGCTTGGGTGCAGTCACCATAAGATCCACCAAATTTTCACCCAGCCGCGGCTGCCACCCGATGGTGCCCTGCTGCTCGACTTAGTCGAGTGGCTCGGCCACTACGGCCGTCGCCCGCAGATCCGCAGCGAAGAGGACGAACGGACCTTCCTCGACGAGTTCGACAAGCTCTACAGCGCCGCCCAGCGTTACGACAAGCTCGGTCCGCTGGACACGCTTGACACCGGCGCTAGAGCAGTGGCGGTTCCGATTGAAAGCCCCGAGTCCAAGATCACTACTTCCTTGCCGCCAGACGACAGCGAGAGCGGAGCCTTCCCCGGGACTACCGAGGCGCAGGAAGGCAAGGGATCTGTTGAACCAGGCGGCATGGACGACGATGCGCACCTGGCCGATCTGCACGGACAGCCCGCGGGAATCAGCGACATCGGCGGCGCCCGAGTCGCCGGCGACAAACTTGTCGCTCCACATCGCTACAGCATTGGCCCAGTGAACGCGTCGAACGCGTCCTTCGGAAACCACAACGTGGTCAACGTGTCGGAGCTTGCCTCCGCAGATACACCGCCCGAGTTTCCCTCCGTCGAGAGGTCCGCGGCGGTCTTCGTCGGTGTTGGCAACTATCGAGAGCTCCCCAGCATCCCGAGTGCCACGAACGGAACAGCGGACTTGCATCAGATCCTGACCGACCGACGTCGGCCCGGCGGATTTGACCGATCAAAGACTGTCGCACTGATTGATCCCGCCGACTCGCTGACCGTCCTGCGAACCGTCGATGACGCGAGCCGATCGGCCACCGACACCCTGATGCTCTACTTCGCTGGGCACGGACTAATTTCACGGGCCGGCGAACTGCTCTTGGCGACGCGCGACAGTCGGCCGGACGCCGACTACACCGCACTGCGATACGACGAGATCCGGAACCTGCTAGCCAACTCGCACGCCCGCCGAACCCTAGTGGTGCTCGACTGCTGCTTCTCGGGACGGGCCTTGGTAGGTCTAATGGCCAGGGCGTCGGACCTCACCCACGTAACCGGCACATACGTCTTGACGTCCACCTCCTCCAACAGAGCGGCCTTCGCTCCCCCCAACCGACGCCACCCCGCCTTCACTGAGTCGCTCCTCGGAGTCCTGACTGGCGGCACCGAGCAACACGACAGGTTGCTGACTCTAGACGTGATCTACACAGCGGTTTCCAGACAGTCCGCAGAGCAGGGACTCCCGCACCCCCGCTACCTCGCCGACGGGGGACTCGGAGAGGGACTAGCGCTCGGCTGGAACCCAAGGTTCCAACCGTCCATTGACGCCAGCCCAACCGCGATCGCGAAGAATGCGCAGCTCCTGCATGCCCTTTCGGAGCGCGAGATCACCGTGCTACGTCTCGCCGCATCCGGCCTCACGACTGACGCCATAGCTAGAGAACTCCACATCCGCCCATCCACGGTGCGCGCCCATCTCTCCCGTATCCGGCAACGCTTCCGCGCAGCACCGAGCACCAGCCGGGCTTCGGGCGATCACTGAGGAGCAGGAGACACCGCCGCGACCGAGACCAACGAGGTTCGATGACGCGTCGGCGCGTCACGCACCCGCAACAGCCAACGCCTTCCGCTGACGCCTGTCGATCTCTGGCGGGAGGTCACGCAGCACCGCTCAACTGCATCACAGCTGATCAGAGCTCTCGTCTCTGTCCGGCATCGGTGAGCACTTCGGGCACTTGATCGGGATGCACTGCAGGAGCCACTGCACGAGACACCTCCGATAACCGGGGGTCCAGATTCACCCACCGCCAGAGACTCAGTCTTCGCGCGTCGCCGACAGCGGCCAACTGTCTGGCTCTCTCGCGCGTTGGCGCCGGACGTGATCCGACCGTCGCGCGCTCCCGCCCGGCTGAGCGATAACTAGGTCAATGAAGAGCCACGGTAAATCGTGGTGAGTTTGGGCTCGTGCCTGACCATGCTCCACTGGCCAGGCCGCTGGCATCTGGTCACCTGAATGTGACCGGGGCTCCCGGGGGCCGGGCGACGGAAATCGTTGGCGGCATCGAGGATGCTTGACTTGTGAACGAAAGATGGCGTGACGTAGAGGCAGGCCGCCGTGAGCTCGACTGGTCCATCGCTGTCGGTGATCCGGCGGAGGCTACTTACCTGACACCACTGGGCCGTCAGACGGCGTCTCGCATGATCGATGATCTCGAAGGGTTCTTCGGGCCGAGTTGGCTGCACAAGGCCGTGCGGCCCGTCAACGGTGTAGCTGGTCCGACCATGGGGCGATACTTCGCCTCGTTGATGGGCATTGGTGCCTTCGAAACCGTGGTGGGGCTGTGGGCGCGTCTGCAGTACCTGGTTGATGCTGCGACGCCGGGCGTCGGTCATCTGCGCCGTAACCTCCGAGCGAACCCTGTCGCCGACGAATTCCGCCATCACCTTGCCTTGGCGAGGCTCGCGGTGCAGGCAAAGGTGGCCGGTGCCAGGGTGATACTGGAGCCCAGTAAGCCCCAAGGCGGTCCGGGAGACCTGCGGGCGGTTCGCGCCAGCAGCGACGTATTCCTTGAGTTGCGGACGCTCGGGCCGGATAAGAAGTTCCTGGAGTACAACCAGCAGGTGGACCAGGCGCAAGCGTTTCTCCGGCAGCTCGAGCATCGGCACGGGGTGCACTGGGACGGCGAACTGCCACACAAGCCGACCGATCAGTGGAGGGAGGCCGTGAGCTCCGCCGCGCAGAAGTCCGCGGCAGACAGCGCAATCGTCGAGGTTGCGCTGGAAGATGCGACTCTCACCGTGCGACCCGGCCCGGCGTCGGCCGGGACGGTGGTCTCCGGCCCGGTATGGGCGGCGGATCAGGGCCCTCGTCTGCTGCGTGCGCTTGTGGCGAAAGCCGTCAAGACGGAGTCAGCTGGAGCAGCCTGGTTGTGGTTGGAGGACGCCGGCGCCCTATGGCCGCTTTCCACGTTTGCCCAGGACTCCCTGCCGCGTAAGGAGGAGACACTTCGCCAGGCCCTGGACCCGTTGTTCGACGCCCATCCGCATGTCCTGGGTGTGGTCCTCACCTCCGGCCAGCAGCGAGTCGGCACTCCCGGTAACGACATCGATCATATTGGCCACCGTGGTGTAGCCTTTCGGCGGACGTTGCCAGGTGGCCTGATGCGCGAGAGCATCGTCGTCCACCGTCGCCTGGCCGTGCCGGGGCAGTATCTCCTCATGGCTGAAATGTGCGCTGATGAACCGGCATGGCTCGGCCGGGCGCTGGATGCTCTCGGAGTGCCCGACGGTCTTGCCGCCCTAACCATCCGGCCGGCTCCGCCCGCCAAGCGATGGTCATCCGAAGGGCTGCGACCATCGAGCCTCTATCTGCCATCGTAGGCCTACGGGATCAGATGCTCCTCCTTCATCGATCTAAGTCGATCAGAATATTTCCCTGCGGCCGACCGGCAGGGGTCACGCTCACTGCTCGCCGCCGGTTTCTGCCGAGTCGAGGTCAGCGTCCGGGCACGGGTCCGTCGTCGGCCTGCGGCTCAGCACGCCGTCGGCGTCGTCCAGCTCGGCCGCAGGCTCCACCTCGCTCTCGGGCAGCTGCACGCCTCGATCGGCGCACCCTTTCGGCGTCCTCCATGTAGCCCTCGGCGTCCTCGTACTCCAGCTCGGCCTGCCTCCGACAGCTAGTAGCCCTGTCACCAGGCGGTCCAGCGACGGCAGCACCAGGTGCTCTCGGTTGGAGTACCGCCCGGCGTCTCGGTCGACGAGTTGGCCTCGCGCGCGGCGATGAACCGGGCGACCAGCAGCCGGTTGAGCCGGTCGATCCCGGCGGTCTGCCCGTCGCGCGGGTCACCGCCCGCCAGGGCCGCGACCATCTCCTCCTCGGCCCGGTCGTAGAAGCCCGGCATCACCATGGCGGCGCGCATCGCGTCGACCAGCAGCGTCTTCGCCGCGTTCGCACTGCTCCACCGCTCGGCGAGAGACGGCCGCCGCGCCGCACTAGCGTGCAGCAGCTTGACCCCACACCTAGCAACGGAGGGCAGTAGAAGGACGAGGTGGCCGGGGACGACACCTACGCCGAGGCCGCGGCAAAGCTTCCCATCGCGGACCACCCCCCGGCGCCGGGTCTCCAAGGGCCGCATTTCTTGCCACCGCGTCGGCCGGCTGGTCCGCTTCACGACGAGGACCTGGAAGGTGCCTACTAGGCATTCCCCGCCCTGGCCGGGCGCCACTGACCGTGGGGCCTCCGGAGCAGCGATCGCTACGGCGCATTCGGTTCTCACATCGGCCCGATGCTGGCACCCGGAAACTTCCCCACCACCCCCTAGACCGTCCTAGGAGGGTCGGTTTGAAAGCGGGCGTCCAGCACTGCACCTGGTACGCCGCCCGCGCTGCTAGGTGGTGCTGTGGTCCGCGCGGCACCTTGACCTGATCGCTCCCGCAGCGGCCCTCAGCTAGATCGCTCCACTTCCGTTGCCTCACCCGCAGAACCTGCCTCTGCCTGTGCCTCCATGAGCATGCCGTAGTAGGGCAGGACCACCAGTCGAAGGCACAACCACCACGCGTAGACCGCTGCAGCACTCCAGGACTGTGGGTCGTTGAGCAACCCGTGTGCCAGGTCGTTACGCAGGTTTGGGCCGAGCTGTTCGCACAGCAGGGCACGCAGTTCTAGGGTGAGATCAGGTCCCAGCAGCTGCAAAGACTCTGGCATCTCAAGCAGGGTGTTGAGCCCCTTCTCCGTCTCCACGCCGTTCTCGTCTACGAAGAGTGTGAAGATCCCGTGGGCCTTCAGGTGAATGCGCACCAGCTGCTCGACCTGGGGTACAAGCATTGAAATAGCCGACGGGAAGTCACGGGAAAGCCCGTGCCACAGCCCACGCGCCCACAGGCCGGCGTGCCCCGAAGGAACGGCCGGCGACTCGTAGCAGATCTCCGTGAGGAATCCGGTGTCGAAGCGATGTTCGAGCATCAGCACCTCGAGGGCAGGGTATATGAGTGCCTTGACGTGGAGGTCGGTCCTCCACCTGAAGGACCGAACCATCTCGGCGAAGACTGCCTCCTCGGGCAGCTCGCCCACACCGAGTCCCGCCCGAGCAGCGACCTTGCGTGCATCGGTGCTGAACGTCGAGACTTCGAGCAGACCCGAGACGCTCCCCTGCATACGCTCTCGCTCTTCGGCCACCGCCTTCTTGGCGTCGATCAGCGGCACGATTCCTGCGAGACTCACGAGTGCTTCGAGTCGCTCCTTCCCAGACACCCTCTTGCGCGCATCCTCAACAAAGGGAGTGATGTCGATTGGGTCCGACTGGATGAGCATCATCTCCTCTAGCGAATGCTCCCGGATGTCAGCGAGCCTGTCCCGCAGCTGCCGGAGTTGCCCGTCGAGAGCGCGTGCGGAGCGGTACCTCCGGGGAAGACCACGTATGGTCGCGACGGCCTTCTCGATAAACGTGCCGGCAACGAGCGCGCCCCTGTCCTGCGCTAGTCGCTCGTCCGCCTCGTCGATATACGCCTGGGCGACGCGCTCGATGCACTCATTGGCGAGGTCTGTCTCGCCCGCCCGCGAGAACCAGGTACAGGCGTGGCGCTCGTACGCGCGCCTGAGCCGATGGTTCCCGGCGACCGTAGCGGCAAGCGACACAAAGTGGTCGGCCAGATCCCGAGGTGCCTGATCAACGGACCTGACTTTGCGCAGCAGGTCCGAAATCTCGGTCAGCATGAAACCCGCAGAGCTGTCCTTGGCAAGCAGAAACTCGGCCAGCTCCGTCGTCATCTGCATGACAGTTTGGCGGCCGGCCTTGCCCCGGCGCACCGACAGCTCAAGCGCCCGTCGCCAGCCGTCACGACCCGCATCAAGCCAGGCGTCGCGCTCCAGCGGCACCGAGCGGTACGCATCCACTGCAGCGGACAGCAGTTCCATGTTGCCCCGGTTGCCGTAGGACCACGCGATGTCAGCGACCCTGGCCCTCAGGGCCGGCTCCTCGATGAGGGGCACGAGGCGAGCCAGCAACTCGAGCTCCGGCTTGCTCAAGTCGTCTGGGACAAACGATCGACGATTCCCGAACTCCATGGCGGGCGCGTACGGCTCCGCCCAGTTGTCGGGAACCAGCATGGGGGACGCCGCCTTCGCCAGCACGTCCAGCACGCGCGTCCTGAGGCTGTCCTCTCCTGCATCTACCTGAGCTTCAGCCCTCAGGCGGGCGAGGTCGAGCGAAAGCACCTCGGGGCATTCGTTCCCGCGTGAGAGGCCGTTCTCATCTACCACCGCGGGAGCCCACCACGATGGGTCGATCGACGCCTCCGCCGCCCCTCCGTCCGAGGCCGTACTCGTCACCTGCGTCTCCTCCATGCTCTCACCTGCACGGGCCCGGCGCGACGTGCCCGATCACGATCTTTCAGCAGCAGTGTCCATAGCCCGCGCGTGACGAACCCGCGGCCGGCCCGTAGCGGCCCGAGGATTAGTCGACCTTGCTCTCGGGGTCCGCGATGAAGGCCAGGAACTCGACACCGAGTGGAGTCGTCGCCGGTGCCCACAGTCCGTTCTCCGTCATCATCCCGGTGAGCGACTGGTTGATCAGGCCAGCGGTGGTGAGTGAACCGGCGTACCGGTCGATCAGATCGCGGCGGCCGGCAAGCTCCGGCATGCCGGCCTCGATGATGCCTGTCTTCGGGCCCATGGAGCTGTTCGGCCGAGGTACGCCGTGGCGGTCGAACCAGCCAGGCGGGTCGGACAGCAGCTGCAGCATTCGTACGTGGGTCGGGGTGAACCGGTCGATCATGTCGAAGAAGAGCTGCTGAGTGTCGACGTCGGGCGCGTTGGGCATCACGGAGTTGACGACCGCGTTGCGCAGCACCTCGAGCTTCTCGGCGCGTGAGGTGCGGTCGGCGATCTGCGCGGCGGTGGTCACCGCGTCCATGAACGCGTCCTCGCCGATGAGCTGTGCGAAGTCGCCGACCTGCTCTTCGAGCTCGTGCACCTTCGCGGCGAGGTCGTTCAGCCATCGGGTGCGTCGGTCGGCAAGCCGCCGGCCAGCGAGTTCGTTGAAGGCAACCTGGAGGGCGCTGCCGGCGACGGGCACGAACGAAATGGCCATCTCGGCGGACTTCGCAAGCCCTTGCATTCGGTCGCTGTCCTCGGGGTACGGTTCCACGCCCGGCATGATGCCCCACTGCCGCAACCTTGGGCCGGTAGGTGGGCAATCGTCTGCCTGCCCGACGCCGGCGCAGCAAGCTGGCCGATGGCGACCGAGCGGGCGGCGGGTGACCCGCCGCCCGCTTCCTGTCGGAAGGATCGCTGACCGACGGGGGAGCCTGTGGTCGACGCGTCGACGCCGAGGAAACTCCCGACGATCTGCCGCGGCCCGGGCCTTGTGGTGCCTGCTGGTCTCGCGGAGGATCCGCAGGCCGATGGTCGCGATCAACGCCGAGGTCAGACCGTGGATGCCCTGAGTGGCAGCCGTGGAGCCGTGGTGGGCCAGGACGTTGACCATGTCGCCGAACGGGGACGCTTGGCCCCGATGGATCCGGCCAGGATGGCGATGGCTGGCAGGTGAGCGCCGGCGAGAATAGCGAGCAGCACGACGAGCGCCAGCGTTCGATGGAGTCGGAGTCTCCGGTGCTGACGCTTTCGGGCCCGCCGAAGAGGTCTCCAGCCTGAAGGGCCTGGTCACGGCGCTGCCCGTGGGATCGGCGTCTCAGATGACGGAACCGTGACGGACTCCAGCAGGTTCGCCCGCAATGCTTCACATCGATCTACCGCAGACGTACGGGCGTGGCGTTAGGCGACCCGAGACACCCGTCGGCGCCAGCCATCCCGGAACAATAGGCCTGACCACTTCGACCTCTACTGGGAGGTCACACCGCACCGCACCACCCCATCACCACAGGTCAAAGCCCTCAGCTATGTCCGGCTTCGGTGAGCACTTCGGGCGCGGAGACCACTTCGCCAACCTGCGCCCAACCTGCTCCCAGTTGCAAGGTCAGGCCCATCAAAGGCTCCTTACCGCCTTGACCTGCGCACACTCCCCGACCAGGCGACATAGAGCGTCGTCGACCGCTTCGCAAAACCGCAGAGCACTCCGCGGTGAAACAGGACGCGGCACCGACTCTGACCTGCGGAAACGAGAATCCGCAGGTAGGGGTGGGTGTAGTTGAGGACCGTTCAGCGCTGTTGCACGCAGTTCAAGGCTGTTCAGGGCACCCCGCTGCTCCCAACCTGCTCCCCCCAAACCGGGGTCGCACCGGGGCGCAGACCGCTACCTCGGCCTTAGAGCTCTGCCGTGTCTATACGTGAGCCGAAGCGCGGCGGCAACCATGTAGTGGTCTGGGCCGCGGCGCGGCAGATCCGGATACTCGGCGACGACCTGGAGGATCCAGGAAAACATGGGTCCATGACAGAGCGCGTGGAACCGACCGGGCTGATCGAGCAGACCGGTAAGTGGCTGCTACCGGTGGGCGACGGCGTCGTGACACAGCTGCGGATGGATTTTGCATTCACGCTCATAGTCGAGTCGTGGATCGAGATCCGTATCGAAACTGAGTTCTCCTACGGCGCACCTGGCGCCGAAAGCCGGTTCGACCCGTCGACGTCGACAGGTCTGGCACCGGTGCTCGACCGGCACCAGGCGCAGATCACGGCCGGCGAGATCCGCAAGGACGGTCGGTTGAACCTGACCTTCGCCGACGACGCAGTCCTCGTCGTCGAGCCGGACGATCAGTACGAGGCGTTCACAGTCACGAGTCTGCCGCCGCCGGGATTCCGGGGGTTCCGCTTCGTCGCTGTCCCCGGCGGCGGCCTCGCCCACTGGGTAGCCGAACGCAGACAGTGACACACATTCCTCCACGACCAGCGGCAGATCAGTGCATTTGATCATCGCTTACAGTAGCCGTGATTCGAGAGAGGGCGGGAGTGCGGGGATGAGCCTCGATATCTCAGTGTGGATACCGGACGACGACGCCTACGCCGGTCGGGACGTTGTCGTGGATCCGCCGGGCACCAGCACTGGAGTAGGAGCTGAAAGCTCTCGTTACAAGCTGTGGGGTTCCGCAGCCGCTCGGCGTCTCGGCGCGACGTTCCTGCCGCAACTCGCTGACATCACGGTCGAGAACCGTGGGAATCTCCAGGTCCCGCCCAGCCAGCTCGACGCCTTCGAGCAGGAGTGCGTACTCCTGGCAGAGAACGTCGAGCAACTATCCACCGCGACTGGATACGACGCGGATCGCATCCTCGATTACCTGACCAACGTGCGGCACGCTGTGGAGCGCGCCAAGGCGGTACACGGGGGCATCATCATCTGGTAGCGGCATCAGGGACGGCCGGCTGGGCGGCAGCGCCCACCCCGATTCCGCACATGAAGGAGTCCGCTCATCGACAGTTCAGGATGCTGGGCTCCACGGACGCCGAACACCGAGCGTGACGGCTCGTCTTACCTGCGCGCACGGACGGCGGCATGACCGCGCGTTCGCGGCCAGGTGAGGGCGGCGACGGCGGCCTGCGTGAGTAGCCAGGATGTGCCGTAGTCCGAAAGATGCTTCCTATGGGAGAAGCACCAGCGAATCAGTTTCATGGGTATGTGCCGCTAGGACCCAAGCCTTACCTCGACCGCTTCATGATCGAGTACCGGCGGACCGGTGTCGAACTCCACAACAAGACCCGCCGCCGTAGGGCGTCGTTCCGAATCGGCGACGAGACCTTTGATGTTGAGTATCTGGTGCACGAGTGCCTGCTGCGCTCGCACGGCGAGTTCCGATGCGCCGGCGACGAAGAGGCACTCCAGTTCTGCAGGGACACAGCGGACGAGATGGTCTCCCTGTTCGGGATGACGCGCGACGAGGCCGTGGTGGCGATCAACCGGCAGTGGTCGGATGCCGAGCCGGCAGGTCGCATGCCGCGTGTCTGGATCGTCGGACTCGACATCGTCTACCACGAGACGCCGGAGTACTGGGCCGAACGCATCTTCCGTGTTCACGCATCGTCCTGATCAATGCTGCCGCGCGGTCGGCGGCAAATCAGTGCGTCTCGCTGGCGCTGTCGAGGTGAAGCGGCAGGACTGCGGCGGTCGTCACGGCCAGGTCGCGGTCGAGAACCTCACCCTGCGGGACGAACACCATTGCCCGGCCCTCACCGACCACCACATCCTGTTGCCGAGCATCAGTCCTGCCGCGGAAAACGTGAACAGTCACCGTGTGCGGGAAGCCAACCTCGTACGGGCGTGGGCCGCTCCACAACGCACGCAACTCACCCGTCCTCAGGCCCGTCTCCTCCAATAGCTCCCGGTGCGCCGCCTGTTCAGGCGTCTCGCCCGGCTCGACGTGACCACCCGGCAGGCTCCACTGGTTCGGAGAAGCCGACGTTTGATCATCGCGATGTTGCAGGAGTACCGCCTCCGAGGAATTGACCAGAAGCACCAGCGCAATGTCATAGATCGCCATGGCGAGATCGTCCCAGGCCCGCTGCCAGCCAGCACCACGGAGCGCTTTCATCGCGGCCACTCCCGCAGCTACGGCCGTGGCTGCTGGCGGGGCCCCACCGGAATGGGGAGCAGGAACAAGCGTCGACGTATACGAACTCCCCACCAGGGCTTGGACGTACTAATCTCGTAGACCGGCCTGCCCAACGTGCGGCGCCGGTACCGCACGTCACTGACCCAGGGGTGGCAGCACCGTTCGAGCCGGGCCAGGCTCCGGGGAGCCCGCTCATCGTGAGCGGGCTCCCGAAACGGCTCAACCAGGGCCTACCAGTTCAGCCGCAGTCGCGCGGATCGCGGCGGAAGCGGACGTGGGCGGGCACGCGTCGCCGTAAGCCCACTCCGGCATCATGATTGCGGCAAATGTATCCACCAGGCCCATGGACGACAGTCATCCCTAAGCGGATGCGGCGATGCTATGGGGTGCTCTCCCGTCGCCTGGGTTCCACGCTAGCGGCCGGCACCATCGCGATCACGTAATCCTCGGCCAGGTCCGGCTGCACGTCGACCATCGCATTCCTACCGACATAGTGGACGACGAACCTGGTCTCGCGCAGCCACATCTCGTCGTAGTCGGCAAGACTCTCTGGCACCTCACCCACGAGTCGCACTTCGTCACCCGGCTTGAGCAGGGCATCTGCCGGAGCCTCATCGCGTTGGATGGCCGTGATCGCGTGGATGAGAGTCTTCAGCGGTTCGGTGTCCGCGCCGTAGTGAACCAGATGGCCCGCCTGGCCGAAGATGACATCGGCTGGGACCTGCTCAAGTCGGCGAGCGCCTCGGCCGCACCGGCCGCCAGGGCCGGACTCCCCGACGTGTCGAGTTGCGCCGCCAACGCCAGGAGCAGGCGATCGATGACAATTTCCGCAGTCTCCTCGTCCATCACCCGGCGAGCCTATGACCCCGCCGACGGGCACCGATGCCGGCCAGCGCGTGCAGGGTCAACTCCGCTGTCATGCAGACAGCGAGGCCCTCGGCACCCGCCCATCGACATGAGCGGACACCGCCCTACCGCCTCCGCGGGGCGCGGACGCTGACGCCTTCGGGCTCGCCGAAGAGGTCACCGTTCATGAAGCCCTGCTCAGAGGTTCGCCAGTGGGATCTGGGTCTCAGCTCGCGGGATCCGCACCGACGCCACCGCGACGACAGCCAGAGCCGTGCATCGATGCGGGCTGGCCTCGTGATTGGCACCGGCAGGCTCCAGTTCAACAGCCGACACCAGCCAGTCGGGAGGCTGGAGGCTTGACCTCTTCGGTATCCACTGGGAGGTCGCTCCGTGCCGCTCGACCTCCATCACCGCAGGTCAAGGCCCCTCGCCTCTGTCTGGCGTCGGTGAGCACTTCGGGCGCGGAGACCTCTTAGCCAACCTGCACCCAATCTGCTCCCAGGCGCAAGGCCAGGCCAGCCAACGGCCCCTTACCGCCTTGACCTGCGCATACTCCCCTGCCAGGGAACATAGAGCGTCGTCGACTACTGCCGAGATCCGGCGGAGCACTCCGTGTGAAACAGGACGCTGCACCCCCTCTGAGCTGCGGCAACGTAGAGCCGCAGGCAGGGGTGGGTGCAGTTGAGCGCCGTTCGATGCCGTTGGACGCAGTTCAAGGCCGTTCAGGGCACCCTGCTGCTCCCCACCTGCTCCCCCTAAATCGGCCTCGCAGCGGGCTGCGAAGCGATCGTGAGCCGGCGGCCCAGTGCTTTGGCTGGCACCAGCGCTGGCTCCCGCGCGCCCCTTCGGATGGCCGAGCCGGCCGGGTCACGGCAACGTTCAGGGCTGATCACCAAAATGGTGGACGCGTGGCTCGCCGCGAACACCCCGCACCACCATTGGCGAGAAGAAGACCATCGACAACTCCGACATCGTTGGCTGGCACGACCGGAAACGTCGACGACTCCGCAGCACGAGCACACCGTCACCGTCTACGACGCCGACACTCCGATCAAAGCCGTCCCCCGACGCAGCACCACCGACCTGAACCGCACCAAGGCGCACCAGCTCCACTGGCTGAACCTTGAGCCTGAGGCTAGGCGGTGAACCACCCAACAGCCGGGGCACCGCGATAATCCGGTCGGCTCGCCCACACCTGGCCCCACGCTCTCTCCTGTGTCGAGTCCAAGCGTCCGTGGCGGGATGCCTCAGCGTATGCGTCCAGCTGACGGTGCAGCGCTGACGCCGCCTCGACGCCCACGGCCCTGATCTCATGCAGGACACAGCGCCGGGGGCGATGGTCCAGTGGATAGACCCCCGCAAACCAGAACTCCCGCCCATCCCACCGGGCCAGCCCGTCGATCGCTCCATCGTAGAAGTCGTCGCACCACAGAATCTCGACGCCGGACAGCTCGACCAGACTGGCCAACACCGACTCCTCGTGCATCAGGAAATATTCGTCGGGTTCCTCAGGCACACGAAACACGCTAGCCCTTCCGCCTCACGCGGGTGACCAGCCCTACCATCGGCCGTAGGCAGTAGACCTAATCGATCATGACCTGGCGTCAAGGATCCTCCGACGCCGTCCGTCAAACATCATCCGAGACCAGGCATCGCCGGCAGCCGGCTGCCAAGTCTCGGGACGTCCGTGCCAGCGCGGTCTCGGGACGGGGATGACATATCCGGATCTTGCGTCCGCGAGGTTAAGGCAATGCGGCGACCAAAGGCCGCCGCCAGCCTGCACCGATGGGCGATGACGAACGCAGGCGTGAACTCACCACGCGCTGGGAGCACAACCGCGAGCGTGCCATACGCACGTCGATCGGGAACTTCGGGCGCGCCCTGGGCATGATGAGGAGTCGGGATCCGCAGTTGGCGGAGGATGGATTTGGACTGTTGCAGGCCATGGCTGGGCAGCACGTTGACGAGCTGGTCGACGAGTTTGGTCGCGAGACCGACTACAGCATGCGGTGTTGGCTGTTGGAGCTCATCGGGGACGCCCGTTCGCCTCCGGCGTTCGAGCTGCTCGCTGCGGAACTGCTGAGTGACGACGAGTCATTCAGCGGTCGGGCGGAACGGGGTCTGCGCGCACTGGACACCAAAGACGCTCGACGGTTGCTGTGGCAAACGGGAAAGAACGGGCCACCTGCACCCGAGGGAGCGTTACGCGCGTCCTGATACCCATCTGTCACGGACGTCCTGAGACTTGACAGCGGCAGCCGGCAACCCTGCTCGCGGAATCGCTGCTCAGGCTGGGTAGACGGCGGTGGCGTCGTCGCTGCGCTTGTTGCGTGCCCCTTCATGCAGGACGGGTCGGCGGCCTCGATGGCGCGGACTCGGCTGATCAGCTCGGTCGGTCCGTCCTGGGCCACGGCGTCGAGCACGTCGGCCAGTCGAGCAGGCCGAACAGGGCCACCAGACGGGCTGCTCCGTCGGTCAGCACAGCGACCCGTCGGACGCTGTCGAGTGATACCTCTCCGGTGATCGCGTGTTGGGCTGCGCACGGGTCGGCCGCTGCCACCCAATACCCGCCGGGCTGGTTACGAGCGGCCAACTCGGCGTGCTTCATCCGCAGCAACGCAGCCTGCTTCTCGGCCGATCCGAACGGGTGCCGGTCAGCCTCGTCACGCTCTGCACGGGCGGCCCGATCCCTTACCGCAAAAGGGGAACCAGCCCGGGCGACGACATGATGATCGGCTACACCGTACCGGAGATCCGACGACTGCTCACCGCACTCAGAGTGCGATCAACCCACCCACCCGAGCACGTCTGGGCCTGGTCACGATGGCGCCGACGACGCCAACACCAAGCCCGAACCTGCCACTACCGACGACACGGCTACCCTGACCAACTGCCGTTGCAGTACTAGGGCTGGCCCTCGAGCTGCCGCCGAAGTGTGTTGTGGACGCTTCCGGACGAGTTGCCCGGCGCAGCCGACGCCTTCCTGGGTCGTCGACGTCGTCCAGCCGGAGCCACTCTCCCATCGCTCTTCGCACAGGCGCGAATATGAAGTTCTTATGCATTCGCGATGGTGGCGGGCGCATGCCACACTCGGCCGAGATTGACGACAGCTTGGCATGGAGGGTTTCGTGCGAAAGGTTCTCGGATCGGTTGTCGCGGTGGCCACCCTAGTAAGCGTGTTCGCCATCGTCGCGTGGCACGGCCGGGGATCTGAAACACCGAAGGCAGGCCTTTCAATTGATCGGGTTGCGCCCGGCGAACTGACGAGTGTCAGTCACGTACAGTCTGACAACCCAGATCCGAAGATCAATTTCCGGCGCACGCCAACCGAGGGCAGATGGCGCGAAGATCAGAACGACAATCAGTTGTTCTCACTGCCGGGCCCACTGCGGGTGACCGTCCGCTGCATCAGTAAGGACGCGAACGTCGACCTCTCGGACAGGGACTCCCGGAGTTGGTACTACGTCACGGCAGCGGAGGGACCTTACCCGGGGGTTTCGGGATTCGTCTTCGGGCTGCTGGTGCAGCAGCCGGGCCCGGCGCCGGCCTGCGACGACGCGATCCTGGCGCAGTACCCGTTCAAGCCTGGTCGGTTGACCCTCACGCAGGGCGAACCGGCAGCGCAGGGCGGGTACTACTACTCGATCGCCCTGCGCGGCTTCGCGTCGAACCACACCTACCGCGTGGGGTGCTACGACGACGCGGATCCAGAAGTCCGACCCGAACAGACCGTGCCGTTCCGGGAGTTCGACCTCCGTACGGACCAGAACGGCAACGCCGGTAGCGACCGAGGCTGCCGCAGCGGTGAGGGCAGCCGGTATTGGGTTGAGGTAGGGCCCTACTCATCAGATTTTGTGAGCTGGACTGCCGCGCCCGCGAAGGCCACGCCGAAGGCGCCGGCGCCGCCCACACCTAACGATGGACTGACGACGTCGGTGCCCCCTCCGCCGCAGCAGAACCAGGCTCCGCCGCCTCCGCCTCCGCCTCATTCCCCGTCTCGCACCATTGTGGTGCAGAACCAGGTCACGAACGGTGCCACCGGGATGCGTGAGGACTCGTCACAGGCGTACCTGTCGACACAGACCGCTCCGAAATGCCGGCTCAACGGATGCATGATCCCCAACACGTGGCTGAGCACAGGCGACAGCCTGACCGCCATCTGTTGGACCAACGGCCAAGAGATGACAAACGGGATGCGATATGACCCGGTAGACGATGGCAACCCGGGGCTGGTCACCTCGGCCCTCTGGTATCGCGCTCGTGCGGCCGGCGGGCCGGAAGGCTGGATCTCTGAGGTCTACATCCGCGCCGACGACCGTGGTGGTCTCGGCCTGCCGTCCTGCTGATTCGAAGAGGGGAGTCACGTTGACCGGGGTCGGTCGCCAGCAGCCCCAGCCTGGTTTTCTTTCGTTTTTCAGCGGCAAGGTGACGATCGCCGTCGTCGCCGGCCTGCAGTTCGTGTCGGCAGTCGCCCAGCTCGTTGGTGCCGTTGTGACAGGCGCGACCGCGGTGGTGGTGACCGGGTTCGTCGCGCTCGCGGTGGTCGCGGCCACAATCTCTGCCGACCAACTCTTCAAGCATCGAAGGCTGGGCTGGCTGACGGCGAAACGGGTTGTCATCGGTCTGGTCGTGGCCGCGGTGGTTCTCCTGGCCGGGGCCATCGCCTACCTCGCCACGCGGCCCGAGAACCGGATCATCGAAGTGCGGAACGAGGTCACCAACGGACCAATCGACACACGCGAGGACGACGTGCCCGCGTTCCTGTCGACCCGACCCCAGCCAAACTGCCGCCCAGGCGACTGCCGGATTGCCGGCACCGACCTGACCACTGGCATGCGGATCACCGCCACCTGTCACACCGCCGGTCCGCGGATGACCAACGGCGAAGACGCAAGCGAAATCGACGATCGGAATCCGGGCCTTTCGACGTCCAGTCTCTGGTACAAGGCACAAACGGCCGACGGCAAGGAGGGATTCATCTCCGAGGTGTACATCCGTCCGGAGGACCGGGGCGGACTAGGTTTGCTCCGCTGCTGAGCCGCCAGACGAAGCATCGTCCTGCCCGAGAGACCCGACCTGGTCCGCGGCTGCTCGGAAGTAATCCCCGCCGCTCCGGCGGTCCTAGCGACGCGAGCAGTTGAGCTAGGGTCGCCGGCTCGGTAGCGTCGAAGGCCAGCGCGCCGGTGGTGCTGTACCTGATCAGGAGGCTGTACCCGCCGTCGTCGTCACGCTGACAGTCCCGCACTGATTAGGGTCGCCGCTGCACAACGCCGCAGGACAAGCATCGGCCGATCAGGGTGGCCCTGTGCATGCTGACACGGGCGAACCTGGCTGCTCTCGACACGACCCGGCTGTTCCCATGCACTGCCGCTGCACTAGCGAGGCGGCAGCACCACCGGGCCCCCGGACCCCATCGGCGACGGCCCCTTATACGGCTATACGGCGGTTGCCGCCCTAGGACGGCAGCCGCCTTTCGTGAGGTGACCTCGGATCGTTCCCGCGCGGGAACGAGGACGGCCACCGCATGATCGTCTGTGTGTTGTGGACACGGCATCAGACCTTGCGATGGCCGACTGCCACAGCGTAGAGCCTGTCCGATGGCGATTGGCCGACTGAGCGCGACCAGCCAGTTGGATCTTGATGCGGCGTCGGTACGCCGCTCGCCGAAGACTGAGATCCCCAAGATCACGATTGGGAGTTGGGTCCGGTAGGGCCGTTGACCCTCCGGCGCTTCTCCCGAGTGCTGTGCGCGGGCAGCACGCCCGAACCGAGGGAGCACGACAATGGAATCCACGGTGCCGGAACCCGCGCCCGTTAGGCCGTCGGGATCACGCCGACGTCGGGGATGGATTGCGGTCGCGCTGGCCGGGCTGCTGCTCGCCGGGGCCGCCGGAGTGACGGCCTGGCGGACAAGCGCAGCCCGCTCACCGGCATCCGCCGACGTCCCCGCCCCGGGCTCGGCCCAACGGCGCCTTCGTTTGCGTACGCGCTCAACTCGACCCGAACGAAAGCCATATCGACTGTCGGTGCCTTGTGGATCGGCTCGCTCGAGGTTCCTGGGACCAGGTCAGGGGGAGCTGCGCCATCTGCAGCCCAACCTCGTGCCGCACCCGCCCGCCGACGTTCGGGGCCATCGCAGATACCCTGGCCCCGATCGGTCGAGATTCCGGGCAGCTGACCAGCCGGGCAGGCGAGTTCCCGAGCTCTCGAACCATCTGCTCACAAGCGGCGAGAGCCCAAAGGGTCCTACTCTGCGAATACCCTGCTGCTTGTGCCAAGAGAAGCCGTCGACTCCACTGTTCTTGCAGAGCTCGACCCTGCCGTCGCAACTCCGCCCGCTGGCTCCGAGCAATCCCTTCCGGACAATAGGACCGTGCCGCTGCGGCGCGGTCTGACTCTGCGGGACGGGTATCCGCACCTGGTTGCGATGATTCACGCGGACCTCAATCCCGCACTTGACCTGGCAACCCTGTCAGCCGGCAACGGACGGAAACTGTGGTGGAAGTGCCCCGAAGGACCTGACCACGAGTGGCAGGCCGTCGTTGGGAACATGACAAGGCCGGGTGCAGGGTGCCCGTTCTGCGCCGGACAACGAGTCTCGGTGACGAACTCCCTTGCGGCCCGGTACCCAGCCGTTGCCGCCCAGTGGCATCCCACTCAGAACTGCGACCTGACACCGGACACCGCCGTGTTCGGCAGCAATCGGACGGCTTGGTGGTGGTGCGACTTGGGGCCTGATCACGAGTGGCAGGCGCAGATCTCTTCGCGTACGACCGGGGGGAATGGCTGCCCCTTTTGTGCCAACAAACGGGTATCCGTTACGAACTCACTCGCGGCCCGCTACCCAGCTGTCGCCGCGCAGTGGCATCCCACGAAGAACGGTGAGCTGACCCCCGACACCGTCGTGTTCGGCAGCGGCACGGTGGTGTGGTGGCTGTGCGACAGGGGCCCGGACCATGAGTGGCGGGTTCGGATTGTGCAGCGCACCACCATGGGCACCAACTGCCCGTGCTGCGCTAACCAGAAGGTGTCGGTCACCAACTCCCTCGCCGTCCTGTTTCCTGACGTCGCGGCGCAGTTGGACCCGGCCCGCAACGAAGGGATTACCGCCGACCAGGTGATTGCCGGCAGCAACAAGCCGCTGTGGTGGATCTGCGGCAAGGGGCCGGACCACACCTGGCGGGTCTCGCCGAACAGCCGTACCTTCGACAAGACCGGTTGCCCCGCATGCGCGAGCAATCAGGTGTCGTCGACTAACTGCCTAGCCACGCTGTTTCCGGCGGTCGCTGCGCAGTGGCACCCCGACCGGAACGGGACGCTTTGTCCTGAGCAGGTGACCGCGCAGAGCAACAAGCTCGTGTGGTGGCAGTGCGCAGTCGACTCACGCCACGACTGGAAAGCTAGCCCCAACTCCCGCACCCGCGCTCGGACCGGTTGCCCGTACTGCGCCAACAAGAAGGTGTCCCCTACCAACTCGCTCGCTGCCCGGTTTCCGGAGATTGCGGCACAGTTCGATCCGGCGTTGAACGGCGGTCTCACCGCCGATCAAATCGTTGCTGGCAGTGCGACCCCAGCCGTCTGGCGGTGCGATGCCGGTCCCGACCATGTGTGGTCGACCCCGGTGTGCGGGCGCACCACCCGAGACGCTGGCTGCCCGGCGTGCGGTGGACGGCAGCTGTCGAAGACGAACTCGCTCGCGACCCGATACCCGGACGTCGCCGCGCAGTGGCATCCCAGTAGGAACGGCACCCGCACTCCGGCCGATGTGATCGGTACAAGCAGCGTGGTACGAGTCTGGTGGCTCTGCCGCGAGGGCCCGGACCATGAGTGGGAGACGATCATCCGAACCCGGACTGTCGCCGGTGCCGGGTGCCCATGCTGCGCGGGGCTACGCCTATCAGTGACGAACTCCCTCCAGGCCCGGCGCCCAGACATTGCCGCCCAGTGGCACCCCACCCGGAACGGTGATCGAACTCCCGATCAAATCGTCGCTGGGAGCGGTGAGGCAGTGTGGTGGAAGTGCCCGGAGGGCCCCGATCATGAGTGGAGGGTGTCGGTAGACAAACGCACGTGTGCCGGGACCGGCTGTCCGGCCTGCGCCGGGTGGCAAGTATCAATCACGAACTCGCTCGCAAGCCTCTTCCCAGGGGTCGCCGCCCAGCTCGACCCCGCCCTCAACGACGGGCTCACCGCAGAGAAAGTCGTCGGCCGCAGCAACCGTACCCTCGTCTGGCGATGCTCAGCTGGGCCGGACCACATTTGGCCCGCCAAGGTGTACTCCCGCACGATCAATGGACAGTGCTGCCCCTGCTGCGCCGGCATGCGCCTGTCGCGCACCAACTCGCTCGCCGCCCGGTTCCCCGAGGTCGCCGCCGAACTCGACCCAGCCCTCAACGATGGCCGCACCCCTGATCAGATCCTCGCCGGCACCCACAAGCGCTTCACCTGGCGATGCCGCACCGACCCAGCCCACCTCTGGACCACGTCAGTGGCGAATCGGACAGCCGGCACCGGACATGGATGTCCCACGTGCGCCGTCACCGGGTTCCGCCCCACCCTGCCCGCGTACCTGTACCTGCTTCGCCGCACCTACGAAGGACAGCAGCAGCGGAAGATCGGGATCACGAATGTGCCGGCAGCACGGCTGAAGAAGCTACGCCGGTTCGGCTGGAAGCTGATTGAGATCAGCGACGAGATGGACGGCGGACGCGCATACGAACTGGAGCAAGCGTTCCTCCGCGGTCTCCTCAGCCGTGGGCTCCGCCGCACCCGATCGTCGCTCGTGGTCCATCGGCAGGACGGGTACACCGAGGCGTGGGAATACAGCGAGCTTCCCATCGACTCGCTCGACGACGCGTTCCGCGAAATCGCGCCGTCACTGTACGAAGACCGGGCATGTGAAGATGCTGGCGCCAGAACTGGTAGCGGTGCGTAGCATCAACCGTCCTTGCGGCCTGCGCCTGCGCCGAGCAGGCAGGCGTTAGTAGTACTCACGGATGTAGCCGAGGGCACGCTCGTAAACGTCGTTGTCGCGGATCTTGAACTTGGTCCAGAGCGTCTTGCGGAGGGACTGCTGGACCAGTCGGTCGCCCTCACGGGTGTCCTGCCAGCCCGTGAACCGCACCGCCCGAACGACCTCGTCGACCTCGTCGACGATCTTCTCGGCGATGATCGGGGTGCCGTTGCCCTTGAGGGACTGGAACAGCTCGGTGAGCGCCGCCTTGCCTCGGTCCTCGCGGGCACCTCGGCGGCAGCCTTCTCGGCGGCCACGGTGTCCCGCCCGAGGGCGAACAGCTCCTTGAGGAAGTCCAGGCTGGCCTGCTGGGAGTGGGCGTACTTCTCCCGCAGCGCCGTGAGCCGCTTGCCGAGTTCGATGAAGAGGGGATTACCGAGGTGCTTGGCGATACGGGCGGTAATCCACTATTCGACCTCGACCGGGTCGACGTCCTTCCGCCGGCCCGTCATGAGGTCTTCGATCACCTGGGCGTCCAGGACGATCATGTCGAGGTCGGTACGGGGCACCCTTAGACATAAGCGGACGCGGTCCGACTAACGACCGGGAGCAAACTGGCTGACTCTTCGGATTCGCCGAAGAGGTCACTGTTCAGGAAGCCCTGCTCAAAGGGCTCGCCGGTGGGATCTGGGTCTCAGCTCGCGGGATCCGTACCGACGCCACCGCAACGACAGCCAGAGCCGTGCATCGATGCGGGCTGGCCTCGTGATCGGCACCGGCAGGCCCCAGTTCAACAGCCGACACCAGCCAGTCGGGAGGCTGGAGGCTTGACCTCTTCGGTATCCACTGGGAGGTCACACCGCACCGCATGGGCGCATCACCGCAGGTCAAAGCCCTCGCCTCTGTCCGGCATCGGTGAGCACTTCGGACGCGGAGACCTCTTCGCCAACCTGCACCCAATCTGCTCCCAGTTGCAAGGCCAGGCCAACCAGCGGCTCCTTACCACCTTGGCCTGCGCACAATCCTTCACCAGGAGAAATAGGAAGTTGCCGATCGGAGCCCAGAACCGCAGAGCACTCCGCGGGAAACAGGACGCCGCACCGACTCTGACCTGCGCGAACGTGGAGCCGCAGGTAGGGGTGGGTGCAGTTGAGCGCCGTTCGGGGCCGTTGGACGCAGTTCAAGGCCGTTCAGAGCACCCTGCTGCTCCCAGTCTGCTCCCCCTATCCGGGCCCGGCACCGCCTCCTTGTTAGTCACAAGCAGCACCAGCAATACAGATCCTCGCCCGCATTCCGGGCGCGCTGAGCAAGGGCGGCAACCTTCTCGATCACCGGCAGCATCTCGTCGTCAGACAGTGGCCCACTCCACGCCAGTTCCTCGATCCGCCCCCAATGCGCCGACAACTCCCGCACCCGGGCGTCGCTGATAGAGGCGAGGGTGTCCCGCGCGGCCCGGTCCAGCGACATCAGCCACGGCCCGTCCTGCTCGTCCCCGCTCCACAACAACTCAAGGTCGACCAGGCTCACATCCCAGTCGACCTGTCGAACGAAGCTCACCAGCTTGCCGAGGGTCACCGTCGGCTCGATGCCCTTCAAATCAACCGCATCCACAGCTACGCCGCCACGGCTGACAGCGAACGGTCCGCCCTCGAAATCCTTCATCAACCCGACAGCCGCAGCGTCGTCGTTGGCCCGGAAGTAGTCGTACAGCACACCCATGGCACGCACTCCACCACAGGGATACGGCAGCTGACGCCCCCACATCCCAGGGGTACGCCAGGATGCTTCTGGCGGGTCAGCCTGGACCTGGTCTTCCCAGACGCACCCGCGCTCGCCGACCTAGACCAGCGTCATCGCCTGGCGGCCGGCTGAACGATGTCCGGGCCGCCGGTGTGCGGCGTCGGGAGGTAGCCGGGGTAGGGCTCCGGTAGTGCCGCCACGCAGCACAAGCGCGGCCAGCAATGGCTGCTCCGCGCCTGGCAACCCGTCGACTACAGGGCCAACGCAACAGCCGAAGACGATGTGGTCCTCAAGGCCTACATGCCCCGCAGCTTCCCCAAGGATGGCATCGATCCACACCTCGCGAACCCCGATCGCCGTCGCTTGGACCGCGTCTGGTTACTCAGCAGGACCGATGCCCTGAGGAACCGCGCACGGTCGGTGGCATGCCCGGGCGGATCCTCAGACGCAACGCGTAGTCGTGCAGTTGAAGACCCGGGCGACCGAGCGCCCATCCTTTCGCTGCCACCCCGACCCGGTACCGCCGCAGCGGCCTGCCCGCGACGGTATCGATGTGGGGTGAGGTGACCGCTTGCAAGGCCTTCCAGGCCATGCCAGCCAGAAGGACGAAGTCCCGCCGTACGCAGTCCGCTTCGTCTTCAGGGAACCACTTGAACGCCAGCCTGCCCGGCGACATCGCCTCGGGCCGTTCAGCCGTTGCCCGGTACCGACCGCCGGTAAAGGCGAGCACAGCCTCGTCCGTGGTCACAACGGAGGTGCGCAGGTACTGGATGAGGGGACCCAAGGTTTCGCCGTCACGGCCGAGCAGCCGCAAGAACGCCTGCGTGCGGTCGTGGCACATCGCAACCGGCAATGAGTCGTGCAGCGAGATGCTCCGAGCCCGCTGATCATGGGTCTCCCACTGCCCAAGACCGGCAATCGCGGGCCCCAGAGCCTCGTCGAATGCCGCCTCGTCCTCGGGCAGCATGAAGGTGCTGACCTGCTTCGAACGCGACCCCGGTTCGAACATCCGGCCATGATCGCAGACGCCCCCTTGCTCTTGACAGCCGCGCGCACGTAGATCGTTTCTGGTCACTCGACGTCGTCATAGCACCGGAAATCGTCCAGCCCTCGGCGAGGCTGTCCCCAAAAAACGGTGTAACCGCCATCGTCAAGATGGACGGCGAACGCGTGCGGGACCGCTGGACGGTGCTGGTGTCGGGCAAGCCGCTGGGCGGGGAACTCGTGCGGTGGGACGGCAACGACTTGGACGCCGGGCTGTCGCGGGTGATAGTCCAGCTTCAGGAGCGGGTTCCGGGACTGCTCGAATGAGCTACGGCCTGGAGGTTAGAAGAAGATCGCGGATGACTGGTGGCGGTACCCTTCCCCTGCTCAAGGCGTCTGCCGCTGTCGGATCACGTCGGCCTTGGCTGACCGTGTTGGCTGTACGAATGGCGGTACGGCTGCGAAATGCTGCCATGACCTGGCGGGAGGTTCGGTGGCGCTCAACAAGCGAGGCAGTAGGCCGATCGTTGTCGATGGCAAGGGTTATCGCTGGTTTGTCCGCCGGAAGCCGACGTACAGCCAGGGCTTAACCTGGTCGCCGCCGAGCTTTGCTGTTGAGCGGACGGACCCGCCTGGCTGCGCCACCCTCGTGGTCCGGCTGGCGTCCCCTCATCCCGGCAACTGGATGAACGCTCCGGCATCTCCGCTGCTGCCTTCAGGGGTGGCCAGCGCCATACGGCAAGCGCTTGACCTGGGATGGCAGCCGGATCATCCCGGATCGCCGTTCATGGTGAACCTCGGTGATGAGGACCAACTCTCGTAGCCGGCGACGGGCTAGCCCTTCGGCACGGACTGTCAGCTTGGGAATTGTCGATCTCCGGCCGCCTGCCGTGGTCGGCGGCTTGGTCCCGGCGGTGCACAATGCCCTACGTGAGCGCTCCAACACCACTCCAGATCGAGGAGAGATCCGTTCGGCTCGACTACGGGCAGTTCTGCCTCTGCGGTAATCCGGCGCCCGATGCCGACTACATCACCCTGCTCGAACAAGCGATCAACGGCTCAGGCATTGCGGCAGACGACAACGGGGTCATCGTTATCTCCCCTCACCAGAACAACTTCTCGATGCCGTTCCGTCTTGAGGTGTGGCACGACCGGCCGCCTGATGATCACGAGGATTGGGAGGAGGCGTTCGAGGCCAGCCTGCTGGTCGTCGATGGCGTGCTTCGCTACTTCAGCCCGACGGACGCGGTCGCCAACTTCGAGGTGCCCAGCGGTCGGTTCGCCGCGGGCATAGCGGGTCGGGGGTTCGTCAACGACGGCTGGCCCGGCTCGGTCACCCCCGGCGACAGGTGGCGGGTGCAGCTCTGGCCGTCTGCCAGGGACATCCCCGCGCGTCGGCTCAAGGAATGGCGTCACCCTGTCGTCTGAAGACGACAGCCACATCGGGCCGGGAAGCGGCCTCCGAAGATCAAATAGACGGTCGCTGACGCCAGCAGGCACCGCCGAAACGTAGCGCTGACCGACACTGCTCCTCGCCGCCGGCGCGCACGAGCAACCCGCGACATCCTCCGCCGCCCACGACCTACGGAGGAAAGCGGTCCGATACCTTCCATGGATGTTCAGGGGCGAAGTCGTTGTGAGCGACCTGGAGCGGGCACTCGAACAGTCTCGCCGTGCTGAGGGTCTGAGCGAGCCCGTCAAACAGCCAAGCATCGTCTGGGCGGCTGGCGACGTCGCTTCCTACACGTATCCGACGCCGTGGGGCCAGGTCCTCGACTTCGTGCTGATGACCTCGTCGGGCCTGCTTGCCGAAGGCATCGGGGCAAACGTGCCCTACGAGAAGGTAGCGGGGCTGTTGCGTAAGTTCCAGACGTCCGTACGCACAGCGACTCCATCGTTTTGCGCCTCTCACGATCCCGGAAAGCCTGACAAGGTCATCGCGACGGCCGTTGTCGCCGCCATTGTCGCCACGCCCGGCGACCGAGGTTTCGCCGCTCCGGCCGCTGAAGAGCTGTTGGTCCTCGACCGCGCCGTAGTCTGGACGCACCGAAGAGCCTTCTACGCATACGTAGTGACAGGACTGGGCGGTCAATCCTTCTTTGCCGACGTCGTCGTGCCCTTGGAGGGCATCCGTCACACAGGCATTCAAACCAAGGTGCATCCCAATATCTGAAGCCTTGGGAACTTCAGGCTCCGGTCTCGACTGCGATCGAATGCACTGCCAACGACATGCGCAGACGTCGCCCTACCGCCTCCACGGGGGCTGGCGCTGACGCCTTCAGGCTCGCCGAAGAGGTCTCCACTCCGAAGGACCCGCTCAGCACGTTGCCCGTGGGATCGATATCTCAGATGACGGACCTGCAGCGGACGTCGGCCCACTGACCCGCATCACTCCAGGTCGATCTAGAACACCTGCAGGCTCGGGGCAACGACGAAGCCGAAACTGCGAGGATTGTGCATGCCGTCAATCTTCAGCAGGAGAGCGAGGAGGCACCGGAACGCGGGGGCGGCGGCCGGAGCAAGGCATGAACAACCGCAGCGCCCTGTCAACCGCCGAGTCGCTGCCGAGGGAAGACCTTGGGACCCGCCACGCTCGTGGAGGTCGACGGCGGACCGTTCCGCCTAGTGCGGGTACTTCACCGCACTTCGCCATCCTCATCTCAAGCCGGGCGCGCTACCTACGAACACGTTGCCCTCGCCAATGTCGTCCGCAGACTAAGACGGGCTCGTAGGGCTGCCTAAGCGAGATGCCTGTCGATCGACCACGCCTCAGGCCCGTACGGTTAGCGAATGCTCGAGACCGGACTTCGCCGTGAGCTGGTCAAGAACCGCTGGCTGCTGTCCCTTGCCGTCGTTGTGACGGTGGGAGCGACGGCTTGGGCCTGGCAACTCGCCGCGACCGGTTTCAGCCGCAGTCCCCAACTCGCCGACCGTGGCGTGATCGCTGTCGCGCTCGACGCGAGCCAGACCGACGTAACCACTCCGGTGCAGGTTGACGTCGCCTACAACCCCGGAACCGGCAAGGCGGGCACGACCTCCCTGGCGCTGGTCCTGCAGCACGAGTTCGGTGCCGTGCCCGAGACCGCGCCACCGACCGCTGCCATTGTGCTGATTTGTGGTGAGTTGGCCACAGGTATCGACATGGTCAACAAATTTGACCAGCCGGTGAAGTGGAAACCCGTACAGCCGAAGTCCGAGAACGGCGACTACTGGTCCATGCTCGGCGGATCGATGTCGCGGTGCATGTACACGCGTGTTTCGCTGGAAGGTGGCGCTGCGGGCCTGCGGCAGGAGATCTTGTCTGGTGTCAGCCGAATGACAGGCACGCGCACCTCTGGGGCTCGGCTGCTCTACGTCCTGCCAGGAATCACGACCCTACCCACCGCATCCGCCGGAGATGTCGCATTCCGCCCGCTGCCACCGGGATCCAAGGCGACCATCCGCCTTTACAACCAACCCGACGACTTCAATGCGCAGACCGCCAGTCCGCAGCTGCCAGACTCCGGCATCCTTCGCTGGACCAGGGAACTGCCAGGCGGTGCGGGACCGCTCAGCTACCGCCTGTCTGGCGAGCTGCTCGACACGGCGGCTAAACAACAGCGCGACCTATTCATGGCCGGCGCGTTGGCCGGAGTCGCCGGCGGCGGCATCATGCTCGCGATCGAGGCTGCCGTTCAGTTGCTGCTGAACCGCAGCCGAAAACGCGCGGCAAGCTCGCAAGCCGTGGCCCCGCCACCCCAATCGCAGGATCTCACCAAGGTGCCTGTCCTCATCACGCCACCTACGGCCGCAACGCCTCCTCACCGCCTCGATCGCTCGATGCCCGTCGCGGTGGCCGCCGCAGTTGGGGCCACCGCCGTCCTGATCCTGCTCCGCCGCAGGAGGAACCGGCGGCGGTTCTAGGCCGACGCCACCACGACCGCACCCACAGTCGCCATCGACGCAGCCTGACTGCGTGACAAGCGTCGGCAGGCCGGGGTCGACAGCACCAGCGAGGCCGGAGAGCAGCGAACCCCAACACTTCGGGTCCGCCGAAGAGGTCTCCAGCAAGGAGCCCTGGCCAAGAGGTTGCTGGCAGGAATTGAGCATCGGTTACCGGGAGCCCTACCGACAGCAACACAGGCGGACCAAAGCCGTACGTCGATGCGGCGATATCTTTCGATCGCCCTTGACGGCCCCGCGACGACAGCCCGGCACGGGCCAGGCGGGAGCAGCGGAGATGGACCTCTTCGATCTCCGCTGGGAGTTCACACACGCCGGACAGCTCGCCCGCATCACCGCAGGTCAACGCCCGCCGTCCTGTTCAAGACTGCCGACTGCTGCTGGAGCCTGCGGAGCATTCGACAGGAAACAGGACGCCGCACCCATGAGCGCAAGCGGCCAGTGAAGGTCGGCTGAGTGTTCATGACTCCGAGGCGCCGAGGACGAGCGACTGTGGCGGTGATGGGCGTCTACCCCCAGTGGCCGCGCCGAGTTCGAGCTGGTCGTCTAGCGCGACGGCGACCGAGGCGAGATCGACGAATTTCGGATCAATCGAGAACGTACCTGCCGGGATGTTGGAGATGGGCGGCCGGGTTCCGGCAAGCTCTCCCTGGGACGCTGCCGTAGAACGCCCGTTCCGGCGGATATCCAGGCAGGCCGCGGCTGCTATATCTTGCTCCGGTGGACGGTACCCCAGATGCCGATCGATCGCTCGACGTGCGGATCTCGCTGTCCGGGGACGACCCGGAGGATCAGCTCGCTGATCTGCTCGAGTGGATCAACGACGATGCGACCTTACGCGACCAGACCAGGCCATTGATCGATGAGCCGCAGCCGGGCGAACTGAGCGGCGGAACGCTGCAGGCTCTTGAAAGCGCGGTCGCGTCCAAGGAGTTGCTGGTCGCACTCATCTCAAGTGCCGCTGGCTGGCTTACCGCCCGGGTGACGGGCCGCCGGGTCAAGATTCAGGTCAAGCGGGGCGACAGTGAAGTCTCGCTCGAAGCCGACGCCAAGCAGCTGGTTCGAGCCGACGACGTCGTCGATTCGATTCTGCATCGGCTGGACGCCCGCGACGAATGAGCGCAGCCTCCGCTTCCGGCTCCCGCGCGGTGCTGATCGGTTCCGCCCGGTACACGTCTGAGGATTTCGAGGACGCCGATGCGGTACGCCGCAACGTGGTCGCCTTAAAGGAGGTGTTGACTCAGGGGCCGGAGGCGCCGCTCCTGCCGGAAGCCTGCCGGACGGTGTTCGACCCACCGACCCAAGACGCGATGCTCGATCCGATAAGTGTGGCCGCGACCGAGGCCACGGACATGCTTTTGGTCTATTTTAGTGGTCACGGCCTGCTTCCGAGACGCGGCGATCTTCACCTCGCGGTCACCGGTGCGAGCCGGACGGAAGTTCACAAACACGCCTCGTACAGCAGAGTGGCCAGTCTGGTCGACGACAGCAAAGCTCGTGTCAAAGTCGTCATCCTTGATTGCTGCCACAGCGGAGCGGCCACCGAACTTCCGCTGGTGACGCCCGGCCGGACGACGGGAGAGGAGCCCGAAGGGCTGTACGTGCTGACGTCGTGCTCCCGGACGCTCACGTCCCAATCCCACGGTCCGCACGGTTACACGGCCTTCACCGGACACCTATTGGAAATCGTGCGGACCGGTGTGGCGGAACTCGGCACGCCCTACCTGAACGTGTCCGCCATCTATGCTGCGGTTCGCGCCCGCATGATGGATCTGAGGTTTCCGCCGCCGCAAGCGGGAATTCGCAACACGGCGGGTGAGGCCAAGCTCTTCCGGAACCGGCAATATCGGGCTACCGCCGCCGGCGGGGGCCGGTCGAGGATGCCAGCCGCGACCCATGCGTTGCTGATCGATCATCGCCGTCAGATGCTG
Organism: Micromonospora sp. DT53; assembly: GCF_049841535.1. Taxonomy (NCBI): domain Bacteria; kingdom Bacillati; phylum Actinomycetota; class Actinomycetes; order Micromonosporales; family Micromonosporaceae; genus Micromonospora; species Micromonospora sp. DT53. The sequence continues at coordinate 1,020,757 of NZ_JBNCKM010000001.1, read as the reverse complement.
AACCAGACTGGCCGGGGATTGCTGCCGCACGAGGCCGAGCGGGACCTCGCGGACGCCTTGGCCGAGGTGGCGCCGATGACGACGGCCGAGCTCACCGCGACTTGGATTCACGGCGTCTGGCGGCTGCCGGCGTCGCGGGCGCCCGGAGCCTTGGACGACTACGGCCAACTGCTGTGGGCCGCCGCCGAGCTGGTCTACGAGGGGGATCCCGCTGAGCACCCGGTGTTCCGGTGTGCCGCCCGGATCGCCCGGCAGCTGCCCGGTCGGCCGGAGATCCGGATGCTCGCGGATTGGATGACGAAACACCGGCCGCCCCACGCCGGCCGGACGGCCGCCGCCGCGACGGCGGCGGTGATCGTGGTGATGTCGCCTGCCGTGCGGCCGAACGCGCAGGCCAGCGTGGGAAGACGTTATTACACACCGACTGTGCTTCTGCACACCGATGTTGACGGGTTCACCTCCTGGTATCCGGATACGGCTCGCTACCCGGACGCGGACGCCGTGACGCTGGCCGAAGCTGCCGAAACGCTCGCACCGGTCCTTTACGACGGGCTAACTCAATTGGCCGCTGAAATAGCCGATAGCGACGACGAACCAGTCGTCGAGTTCGTCCTGCCGGACGAACTGTGGGACGAGCCGGTCGAGAAATGGCGGCTCCGGCCGGACCGTGCGCTGCTCGGGCGCCGGTACCCGACGGTCGTCCGCCCACTCAGCCGCCTGCACGACAAGGAAGCCCACCGGCGGTGGCGAGCCAGCTGGCGCACGCTCATGTCGCGGATCCATGACGGCAGACCGGTGCCCGTGGTGTGCCGGACGTGCGCCGGACTGCATGACGACGATTCCTTCCACGACTTCCTCGACTCCGCTGAGCAAGAGGGTGTCATCGTGCTGGCGGACCGATTGCCCTCGGGCGATCTCGACCTGCCGCCGATCCGCTACGGACTGCGCGCCGGAGTGCCCGGGTTCGTCTGGACGCGGGCGGCCCATACGGCGACCTCGCACGGAGCGGCCGCCGAGTTCCACATCGAGCTGGAACGGCGCCTGCTGAGCGCCCCAGCACACCATGTCCCACGGCTCACCCATGAAATTCGCCGCCGGCCGGAGCCGCCGTTCACCGAGGGAATCGTCTTGATGTGGGACGACCCGTCGCGGCAGCTCCCGGCGTCCCCGCTCGCCGCCCCCGGCCTCTGACCGATCGTTACCGAGGAGTCGCCCATGAATGCGCAGATCTACACCGGCAGCGCGACACCCCATGACGGCATCGACCGGCTGCCGAAAGCGCCGCCGTGGCGCACCTTCGACGGCACGCCGGATGCCTGCTGGGGTGAGGACACCGCGGGCCTGCCGCCCATGCCGCCGCCGCAACAACGCCGCGGCGCCACCTACCGCGGCATCACGGCCGAGCAGATCGACGCGGTTAACGCGGCTCTGCTGCTGCGCCGGCCGCTGCTGGTAACCGGCAAGCCAGGCGTGGGTAAGTCGTCGCTGGCTTACGCAGTCGCCTACGAACTGCAACTCGGTCCAGTGCTGCACTGGCCGATAGTCAGCCGGAGCACGGTACGGGACGGCCTCTACGACTACGACGCCATCGGCCGGGTTCAGGATGCCGCCATGGGAGCCGGCGCGGACGTCGCCGACTACCTGCGGCTCGGGCCGCTCGGGACTGCCCTGTTGCCGCACGACCGCCCGCGCGCCCTGCTGATCGACGAAATCGACAAGAGTGAGATCGACTTTCCGAATGACCTGCTGACGATTTTCGAAGAGGGTGAATACACGGTCCCGGAACTGGCGCGCATCGCGGCAACCCGGCCCGGCATCGAGGTCGGAAGTGCCGACGTGGGCCGGAAGCCGAAAATCCAGGGCGGTCGGGTGGTCTGCGCGGCTTTTCCCTTCATTTTGCTCACTAGCAACGGAGACCGGGATTTCCCACCGGCGTTCCTGCGCCGCTGCGTTCAGCTGCACCTGCGCGAGCCGTCCGAGGAGCAGCTGATTCAGATCGTACGGGCGCATTTCGGCGATGACGCCGTCATCCTGGACGAGTTGGTCGAGGCGTTCCTTGCCGCAGGCGAGCGGGGCGAAGTGGCCACCGATCAGCTGTTGAACGCGGTGTACATGGTCGGCCGCTATGGCACCGGCGACAGCGAGGGTCGCAAGCGGGTTGTCGATCTGCTACTGCAGCGCCTGGACCCGGCGTGACACGAGCAGACCTGGGCCGCGTTCTCGGGGCACTTCGAAGCGTGGGTGCTCGCGACAGCCTCGAACTTGCCGAACTGTTGTGGCTGGCCCGCCTCCGGTTCCCCGGTGACCGGCCGTCAATGCCGGGGCCGGGAGAAAGTCGGGCGGCCGAGGTATCGGCGCGCAGCGGCCCGGCACCGGTCGCCGCGCCATCGCCCGAGACGCCGCCATCCGAGCGGACGCAGGCATCAGGTGACGGCATGGGGCCGACGCACGGCGATCACGATCCGCAGCCGGCCGAAACCGCCGGCAATGACGAGTCGATCATCGTCCGGAGCCCCGCATTCTCGAACCTGCCGGCGACACTGTCCCTGATGGGCGCGCTCCGGCCGATCAACCGGCGGCGGTCCGGTCACGGCAGCTCGGTTCTAGACGAAGACGCCACCGCGCGGCACCGCGCCGACTCTGGTTTCTGGTGGCCCGTGCTGCGCCCGGCCGACCGGCGCTGGCTGGACCTACTGATCGTCTCCGACCAGAGCCGCTCGATGATTCTCTGGCAACCGCTCGCTGGCGAGCTGCGCACTCTGCTCCAACGGTCTGGTCTGTTCCGCACCGTTCGGCACCGCTATCTGCACGCCCGAGGTGACCGGCTCGTCGTCAGCGCCGACGCCGAGGGTCACCGGCCGGTCAGCCGGTTCGCCAGCTCGGACCCGGTGGCCCCTTGCGCCGTCGTCGTGATCACCGACGCGGTCGACCCGTCCTGGCGGACCCCGGCGGCCGGGACTTTGCTTCGTCAGTGGTCGGACGAAGCACCGACAGTAATTCTGCAGCCACTTCCGCAACGCCTGTGGAAACGTACGGCACTTGCGGTCGAGGTAGGGCAGCTGACCCCGGCCACGGCGGCCGCGCCCAACCGCGCGATGACCATCGACGGCCATGCGGTTAGCGGCGCGGCCGCCGTGCCGATCTTCCACGTCGGCGCAGACTGGCTCAGCGATTGGGCGGCGTTTCTGGCCGGCCGGGCCATCCCGCAGGCTGCCGTTGTTCCGCTCAGCGACAGCTGGGCCGTCGAGGGGCTGAACCCGGATCCGAGGGAAAACGACGGTGATCCGGTCGGTCGCTTCCTCGCGACCGCGTCCCCGGTGGCCGCACGGCTCGCGGCCCGGCTCGCCGCGGTCGGGCCCCTCACCGTGCCGGTAATGAACTATGTGCGCCGGACCACGATGCCGGGCGCCGGCCTGGAGCACCTGGCCGAGGTCCTCCTAAGTGGGCTGATGCGACCGGTGGCGCTGTTGGGACAGCCAGGCCCGGAAGAGACCGAATTCGAATTCCGGCCGAGCATTGGGGCCCGGCTGATGGACGGCCTCCGGCAGAGTCAGATCGCGCACGTAATCGATACGGTCTACGACGCCTATCTCCGCCAGGATCTCGGGCCGGGGCCCGACGAGAACGGCCGACCCGCGCGGTACGGCCGGCCGCTGCGCCTGCGGACCGGGCCATTGATCGAGGCGACCCGGCGCACGCGCGGCCATCTCGAATCGGCACGGCGGGCCAACTCGCGAGATCGCCACGGCCGAGGGACCGCCTGGCCGGAACCGCCACGGCTGTCGCCGGAGGATCCGGTCGACGCGATGCGCCGTGTGATCGCGCGCGACGACCTGCTCCGCGTGTCGATCGAAGCCGAGACGGCGCTCGCAGTCGTCCTTCAGCGCGCCGAGTCAGGCCGCCCGAGCATGGAGGACAACCCGTTCCAAGTGGCCCTCGAAATCCACCTGCGAGCGGCGGCGAACGACAAGCGCTGGCACACGCGAGCCCGAGCCTTGGACGCCGCCGCCGCCATCGTGCAGTTCTGCTCCCTCTTCTTCATTTTGCTCGAAAGCCCGGTGGACGTCTCCGAGCTACGTGCCCGGAGCCTGCGAGAAATTGGTGACCCGCCAGACATCAAGGACCTGACCCTCGGGGTGATCCTGCGCTACCGGGCTGCTCGTGATCTTCGGATAGCGGGTCGGCTGCGTGACGCCGCCGACATGGTGGGCAATGGCAACTGGACTGCCGGGACCGGTGCCGACGCCTACGCCGATTACCTGGCTTTCGAACGCATAGCGACCTCGATCGCAGCTGGCACGGTCGGGAGGGCCGATACGCTGATTTTCGGGGATATGCCCCGGAGCGGCCGACCTTCCCTCGCCCGGCATCGAATACATCTCGCCCAGGCACTCGTGGCCTGGGCACAGGAGGATCGGGAGGCTACGGGCCGCCACCTCGACCGCGCTCAATCAACGGTGGAAGCGTCACCGGGCGACGACGACTCGAGCCTGATTGAGCGCCTGTCCGTGACATTGGCAGCGGCCGAACAGCTGGTCCTCGGTGACTCAAACGACGAGCGCACCGACGCCGTCCGGCTCGGAGAGAGTGCCCTCGCTTTGCTCGGCCGACTCCGTCGGGAGCATGCCGTCGTCATCGGCTCGACGCGCGCGCCGCTGACATTGGCGATCGAGCGAATTCACGGTGATCTCGCGTTGCTGGCCGCCCGGCTACCGGGCGACCGGGCGGCGGCCCTGGGCCTCCTGACCTCGCTTGCCGCCAAGGACAGCCTCACCGAAGGCCGCATACGCGTCGACAGCAAGCCGATGGGCGGCCGAGTGGCAGCGATCGTCGAGGAGATCCAGGATGTGGAGTTCGCGGCGTCGGACGCGGGCCACGAACGGCGCGACCAGCTCCGGTTTGAGCTCGAACAGGCGGTTTCGCCGATGCTGGCCGACATGGTCCTTCCGTTTCCTCCGAGCTTGGATCGGCTCACCGATGCGATCGGGTCACGCTACGCCCTCGACTACGTCGCACTGCACGACACAATGGGCGCCACCCGGAGCTGGTTCCGGGCGATCCTGCGCCCGGGTGGTCACGCGACCTTCGAGCATTTTCCTGAGCCATCCAACGACTGGAGCGCCGAACATCGCGCTGACAAAGATCTCGCGGGGCGGCTGGACGCTGCTGCTCTTCTGCCGGACGGCTTACTCCAGCGCTTGAGCGAGCTCGACCGGACGCGGCCGTTGCAACTTCTGATCTCTCCGTTCGGTGGCCTGCAGACCGTGCCGTGGCCGGCTCTCGCTATCGACCGGAACGGCACCCGGCTCATCGAACGGGCTGCGCTTGCATTTAGCCCCTCACTAACCTCCATCATCGAGCCGGACGCGCCTGCCGTCGCCGGAGAGGCTCTGATCCACCTCGTCGGGCGCAACGAAGGCGGCGTCAACGTAAATGCCGAGCGTGCGGCCTGGGGCTTGCCCCACGGGCGGGCCTCGGTCCCGCTGTTCCGTTGCCCCATCAGCTCAACCGCCATGCCGGAACCAATCAATCGGCGCCTGCGTGAGGTGCTGGCCAGCCGATCCGCAGCGTGGGGGTTCGCCCACATCGCCTGCAATGCAGCGGGCCGCGGCATCGACCAGACTTTGCATCTCGGCGGCGACAACATCGTCGCGGCCGAGGCGATGGGCATGCACTGGCCGTCGTCCGTTCTACTCGCCACCGACGGGCCGGGATGGTCGCCCGATCACCCGCACGACCTTCCCGCAGGGCAGGCCGTGTCGATGCTCGTCGGCGGCGCGCGATGCGTCGTCGCGGCCGTCGGCACGCCCACCGATAATGGGGCAGGGCGGCTCGCGGCTCACATCGTCCGCCAAGTCCGCTACCAGACGACAAATCTCGTAGATGCATTGCGCCGCGCACAACTCGACGCCCTTGACAAGGGCGTGCCGCGCCCTGCCGACTGGGCGGTGTTCATGGCATTCGTGCGCTGACCGCGGACGAGATGCCGCAATACCGTTGTCGGCGGCAGCTCCGCGCGCCTGAAGCTGGGGCACAGCAGAGCGAACCGGTGGCAGCATGGCTTCGTAAACTGGCACCTGCCCTACGACGACGACACATCGCCGTTGTCGCGGAGGCTTCGGCTCGTTCAGCAGCACATCAACGACTGGCTTGACCAACGGCCGGACTCCTCGCTCCGGATCGTCAGCGTGTGCGCGGGACAAGGGCATGACCTCATCGGCGCCCTTGCGCCGCGGTCGGACGCCGACCGGGTATGCGCAGAGCTGATCGAGTTCGACCCTCGCAACGTGGCCGCCGCCCGAATGGGCATCGCCACCGCTGGACTCAACGGGATCACCGCCACCCAGGCCGATGCCGGCGACTTCGCCGCGTACCGCACGGCCGCCCCCGCCGATATGGTCGTTCTCACCGGGGTGCTATGCAATATCAGCGACGGCGACGTGCGAGTAACCATCGACGCCTTGCTGCCGCTATGCGCATCTGACGCGACGGTGATCTGGACCAGGACCCGCCGCGGTCCCGACCTCACCCCGGCGATACGCGGCTGGTTCGCCGACGCCGGCTTCGCCGAGGAGGCATTCCACGCACCACCTGACGTGCTGTTCTCTGTCGGCGCTCATCGGTTCCACGGACAACCTCAGCAGGCACCACCCAACGGCAGAATCTTCACTTTTGCCGCGTGAGTAGCCGATCGCGATGGCCTCTGTCGCCGTGAGGTGATCACAGAGCACTGCCCTGTCGTTCGGAGCCGCACTCAGTACGGCATGAGCGGAGACCGCCCTACCGACCACAGAAGGTGCCACCGCAGAATCCTTCGGACTCGCCGAAGAGGTCACCAGCTTGAAGTGCCTGCTCAGGGCGTTGCACGTGGGATCGGCGTCTCGAATGACGGAACCGCAGCGGACTCCACCGAGCTCACCCGCAACGCTCTACATCGATCCACAGCGCACCTACAGGGACGGCGTTAGGCGACCCGAGACGCTGGCCGGCGCCGGCCGTCCTGGGAGCAGCGCACTTGACCACTTCGCCACTCACTGGGAGGTCATGGCGCACCGCTCGATCGCATCACCGCAGGTCAAAGCCTTCGCCTCTGTCCGGTGTCGGTGAACACTTTGGTCGCGGCGACCTCTTCGCCAGCCTGCTCCCAGTTGCAAGGCCAGGCCAACCATCGGCTCCTTACCGCCTTGACCTGCGCAGACCCCCTCCCAGGTGACATAGAGTGCCGTCAACTGCTCCCCCGAACTGCGGAGCACTCCGCGGGAAACAGGACGCCGCACCAACTCTGACCTGCGGCAACGTAGAGCCGCAGGCAGGGGTGGGTGCAGTTGAGCGCCGTTCGGCGCCGTTGGACGCAGTTCAAGGCTGTTCAGGGCACCCTGCTGCTCCCAACCTGCTCCCCCAAGCGGACTCGCACCGGGCCGCCGGCGGCCGATCGAGTGCTTCGTCGGCACCAGCGCTGGCTCCCGCAGCCGCATCGGTCGATCGTGGCGCACACTCAAAGTCGCCGCGCCTGGTCAACGGCAGATGCGCCCATCGATCGGGGTGGAGACCGCGTGGATACACTGCAAGGCCATGCGCTCCGCCGAGATTCTCGACCAGCTCGACACCGCGGCCGCCGATTTCATGTTTCCTGACCTATGCCACGGCTACTACTACGCGGTCGATGCCCGACTTCACGCCTACCGCGAGGGGCAACGGTGGGCGCTCATCGTGGAAGCATTGGGATACTCCCCCAGGGCCGGCAACCTCATCGACGTCCTACACGTGTTGGGCAACTGTCTAACCGGATTGTGGTGCGAGGCCGGCGGATCACGGTAGCCGCCGAGCGGGGTGAGGAACTGGTCGACGTGCTCCGCCGTCTCGTCCCGACCACCGGGAGCTGCTCCTGGCCGACGAAGTCGAGCTGCGACAGCGCATCCCGCCCGACATCCCCGAGATCATGCGGCTGGATCAGTGGCACCACCCAGACCTTCTCCAAGACACACTTCCCAGTCAGTCAATGACCTTCCACCAGCTCGCCGACGTGCTGACGACAGGAGACGTGGGACAATACACGCCAGACATGCCGCCCAACACGCACTGGTCCAACTGGCCAGAGTCCGGGAACTTGTAGCCCAGGGCCGATCGCCGCACCGACAGCGTCAGAAGAGGGCGCCGACGGGGCATCGGACTCATCAGATCGACCGTTTTCCGACACTGCCTGAGGCCAAACTGGACGCTTCTCCATTCATACACCTGTGGATCCCGTGAGCCCGCTCTCGCTGCCAACAGGGCGACCTGCCCATCTCCTGATAGGGATCTCGGCACGCAGAGGTCATCTCGGACGTACAGAGCGCAGCGACCGCGCAGAGGCGTTCGCCAGCGAGGCCGCGATCGAAGCGGCCAGCGAAGCCCTCTATTACGCATCATCGCTGCGGACAGGCCGAATCCACATAGGTGGTGGAACGCGGGTGTCACCGGAAGGGTTCAACATCAGCCCACTCCCAGTTCGCGCCAGCTTTCTCCTCCTCGAGAACCACCCCAAGCAACCCATCGACGTCCGCATCGGCTGGGACGTCCACTGCGATGTGGCGGTCGCCGCTCCACTCAAAGAGCAAGCCCGCGTCCCGAGCGGCAGTCTCGATCCTCTGGCGTCCGGTCGCCAAGTGCCCTTGGTCCGGAGCTAGGAGGACTCGTAGCACCCTCGCCCCGGAGGGCTCAGCAATTTCGACCACAAGCGAGCCATCCGGAGTTGCCCGGACCACATCTCGAAGCGCTAAACCGTAGATGCGGAACGGGATGCAGCAGAGCTCAAAAAGCCCGTCTTTTCGTTGGCGGAGCCACACCTGCTCAAACAGGTCCGGGAACCCGAATCGCTCTAGATCCACTCTGGATATATAGTTGCTCTCACTTCTGAGGGCGGGCGAGTCATGAGTAATAAATTTCATGACGACCTTTCCTCCGGCATCCCGCCAGCGGAATCATAATCTGCACCAGGGTCTATAGCCGTCAACGGACCTGCCTCCTAAGAAGATCGAGCCACTAAATGGCGGGAACCTGGCCAGCATGAGCGGTTGAGGCTCAGCTCGCCAGGTCCACGTCCTAATTCTAGCCGCTCACTGGCGCATCCCGGACGGCCACCAGGGTGGCGGCCATGGGCCGGTGTAGTTTGCTGGAGGATTAACGGGGGCGACCCGTGCCCCCTTGGAACTGTTGCAAGCTGTGCAGGCTGGGGTTGTGTTTGCGTCGGTTAGATCGCCGTTCCTGCTGCGTGGCTGGACATGATCGATCGATGTCGCCGAGTTTGTTCGGCAGTATGAACACAGCGGCGCAGTGCTTCCCGGCGCAGCGTTGACGCCAACATCGTAGTCCCGAAGCATCCGGGGCGGAATTCGCTGGCCAGCGCCCGGGCCGCCGCTTGAGCCGGCAGGAATTTCATAAATTGCTTCACCGCCGGGTCCGCATCCGATCGGCATATTGGTGTTATGCACAAGTACCGGAATGTTGCCGGCGAGTACATAGTAAGTGTGAATACCGCCTACTGTCAGGTTGTAGGCCAACGCGGAACGAGTCGACGCGGGGCGTACACCACCGACGGCTTGGATGGGACCATCAGGGCTTAGCACCAGGTCGCCACGGTCAAGCTGGTCGGCCTGTTGCCATTGTCGGTCCGTGTGGTTCCAGAAGGGGTGGTCTTCGGTAGTGGTGAGAACCGACCCACCTATCTCGAGGTCGATCAGTTCGTCGGGGTGTACCCAGACATGCTCAACAACCCGTGGCCCGTGATCGCCGCTTTCCGGGTCGGCAGCGATGATTTCGTCGCCGGCGTCGATCTCGTCCAGCCGTTTGGTAGTGCCGTCGGCCATCAATACCCGGGTGTCGCCGCTGAAACTCTTACAACCGCCTGCGGAAGGGGGCCGCCCACCGGCCGCGGCCCCAGCTCCACGTCCCGCGCCCGCCGCAGCGCCGAGTGCGCCAGTCCCACCCGGAATGAGATCGTCACTGGGCAGGTTCGCGGCAAGGAAGTCGATGTACGGGTTGTAGAGGTCTTCAATCCACTGTTGGCACCCGCCAGGGCGGCCCATCTCGTGACAGATATTCATGGCGAGGGCACGTTCGTCATTGGCCTGCAACTCAGCGTTGGAGAACAACTCTCGTCCGAACCATGCGCCGCGCTGTTCATTCCACCGGCGGGTGAATTCCTCCAGCGGTACGGTCTTGGGTACGCGGATGGTGCGAGCGAGGACCCGGACGTCGTTTTGCTTGACGGGTACGGTTCCCGTGTTTCCGCTGCTCAGACCCCACGCTTCGTTCTCGGGGGTGCCGCAGCCTCCGGGACAGCCGGTGGTGGGGCTGTAGCCGTAGCAGTCGAATTCGGCGCAGTCTGCCGGGATCAGTCCGCTCGGGTCGCTGGAGGTGACTGGCGAGTTGTTGGCGTAGGCGTAACCGTTCCACTGTTGCGGATCCGTCAGGTCTTGCAGGGGGTCGAGTGAGACGAAGCGGCCCGTGGCGGGGTCGTAGTTGCGCGCGCCGACTTGGGTCAGGCCGGTGTTGGTGTTGAGTGGCTGGTTGAGAAAGCCGCGGTTGTCCGGGGCGGTGACGGTGGCTCCACGCGGGTTGCCGTAGGGGGTGTACTGGCGCCACGTCGGGACTTGGGCGGTGTTGTTGAGGTAGAGGCTCGGCGTGCCCTGGTGGTCGGGGAGCATGTAGCTGTAGTTGGTGCCGGCCCCTGTACGCACGGCGGTTGCGCCATTGGGCAGCGGGTAGTACCGCACGCCGGTGAGGGTCTGCGTGCTGGTGTTGAGGGTGATCTGCTGGTTTGGGAGGTACAGAGTGGTTTTCCCGGGATCCTTTTGGATCATCAGGTTGCCGTCGGCGCCGTACAGGAACGAGCTGTTGCCGGCGGTACCGCCGGTGACGGCGGTCAGCTCCCCGGTGTTGTCCCAGGTAAGTGTTTGGCTGCCCTGGCCCGCGCTGCGCGTGACCATGTTGCCTGATTGGTCGTAGCTGTAGGCGGTGGTGCCAGTCAGGCCGCCGGTGGTGGTGGTGCTGGTCAGTGTGTGGGGCTGCTTCTTGCCGTTGCCGTTGTAGGCGTAATCGGTGGTGGTGTCGGTGCCGCCGCTGGTGGAGTACTGCTTCTGGCTCTTGCGGTTGCCCAGCGAGTCCAGGGTCCACTCGGTCCAGTAGGCGCTGGTGGAACCGATTCCACTGCCGATCATCGAGCGGTTGCCGGTGCTCGGCTTGGTCGCGCAGCCGTCTTTAGCTGTCCAGGCGGATGTCATTCGGCGCAGCGAGTCGTAGGAGTAGCACTGGGTTTCCGCGGCTGCGGTGGGATCGTAGCGGCTCTCGACCTGCTTGATGATGTTCCCGAACAGGTCGTACTCGTAGTTCCTCTGGCCGATGTCCTTGGTGGTGGTCGTCGTCTTGGTGATCTTTTGCTGCTTCAGTCGGCTGGTGTGCTCGTCGTAGACGTTGAGGAGCGTCGCCTGGCTGTTGCTTGCGTTGATTCCGCCGCCGGTGGCCCGGCCCCAGGCGTCGTAGTAGGTCGAGTTGCCGTAGGCCCCCAGAAGGCTCCCGACCGTGTTGGGCAACTCCAAGGCGCTGGTGTAGCCGTAGGTGACCGTCTCGGAAGGGAGGCCGCCCTTGGCCTCGTAGGTGTTGCTGTACGGCTTGCCGGTTACGGCCAGGTACTTGTGGTTGAAGGTATAGGTGTTGGCGAGCAGTACCCCGTCGGCGGCGGGGATCGTGATCGCCTCTCCGGTGGAGGCGCCGAATGCGGTGAACCCCTTGTACTGGGTGACGTAGGCGGCGCCCTGGCGGTGGGCGGTGACCGTGGTCAACTTGCCGACGGGGTTTTCCATGTTCTCGACCGCGGAGTTGTCGTTGTCGTACACCCACGACGCGAGCCGGTTGGCTGATGACTGAGCGGAGGCGGCGGCTGCGTAGCTGCCGGTCTTCCGGTTGATCTTGTCGTAGGTGTACGAGACGGTCTTGAGACGGGCGTCGGTGGCTTCGGTGACGTTGCCGGCCGCGTCGTACTTGGTGCTGCTGGTTCCGGCAATCGGATCTGTCTTGCTGATCACCCGGCCGAGCAGGTCGAATTGGCTGCTCCACGGGTTGCTGTCGGCGTCGGTGAGGCTCGACTGGTTGCCGTGCTCGTCGTAGCCGTAACTGGTCACGACGGTGGTCCCGCCGGTGAGGTAGTAGGTGCCCGTGAAGGCGTTCGCCGGGCGGTTCAGAGTTGGCGCCGAGGTGTACTGGAGCAGCTTCTCGGTGCGACCCATCGGGTCGGTGATGGTGGCGGTGGTGGTGCCGCCGGCCGGTGGGATGACTGTGGTCCGATCGCCGTTGTAAACGGTCCTGGTGGAGGAGACGACCTGGTTGTCGCGGGCGTCTTCGGTCAGGGTGATCCGACCCGCGCCGTCGTAGGTGTTGAAGGTCTGGTTGTAGACCGTCTTCTTAAGGTCGGTGGCGGAGACCGGGGCGGTGCCGGGGTTATTCGCGGCATCCCACCAGCCGTTGTAGGTGGCGCGAACCCAGCCCCGGCTGTCGTAGAAGTTGTCGGTGATGAGACGGCCCGCGGTCGGGCTGGTCGCCTGCGTCTGACGGACCCGCAGCTGGGCGTCGTAGATGACCGTGGACGTGGCATAACCGCCGATGTTGTTCAACGTCTCGGTCGTCGTCGCGGTCGGCCCGGTCTTTTGCACGGTGTAGGTGTAGCGCTGGTGGGGCGGGTTGCTGGTGGCACGGCCTGCCGCCCAGACCGCCTTGACACGACCGAGCGCGTCGAACTGTCGACGAGTCGACACCAGGTTCGAGTCGGTGGCGACGGTGGTCAGGTTACGCATCGGCGTGAGGGTCGACGACGATGTGTGGCCTTCGGCATTGGTGGTGGAGACGCCGGTGGTAAGGCCGACGGTGTTGTCCGTATAGGTGGTGGTGGTCTTGTGGCCGTTCGCGTCGTAGAACGCGGTGGCTCGGCCGTGGGCGTCGAATTCGGCGCGGTCGGTGGTCTGGTAGACGTAGGCGCCGGAGACGTAGTCCGACGCCTTGCGGACCATGGTCACGTTGCCCGTGTCCGGTGCGGTGGTCTGCGGGAAGGCGGTGGCGAAGCTTGTGTCGTCGTAGTAGGTCCGCAGGTGCGAGACGACCTGCGCTGGCCGGTTGACGGTGCCCGGCGCGGTGAGGGTGTTGATGCTGCCCGGCTCGGAGGCGGGTGATCCCTGGGTGAAGCCGCCGCAGGCCACCGACACGGTCTCGACCTGACTGATCAGCCCGGTGATGTTCTTGGTTGCGTTCCCGGGCGCGTACGAGGTGGTGGTGCACCGGTCGTACGCCGGGTTGGCTGGCACGGTGTGGTCGTAAGAGTGCTTGAGCAGACCGAAGGTCGGCGAGTCGACCGACGTGTCGTAGGCCTTGTCGGATTGGCTGTAGCGCCACGTGGTGGCGCCGGTGGTGGTGACTGCCTGGCGGGTCCAGGTCTGGATCGGCGCCATCTTGTTGGCCGTCAACGCGGAAAGGCCCGTGCGGTCCCGCGTCGCGCTCGCCTCGGACACCCAGTAGGAGGTGACCGCGGATGTCTCCACCGGCCCCCCGTCGCCACGGTACGTGGTGGTCTCCAACTCCCGACCGGCGAGTTGGTCAACGTCCTCGTGGACTCCTCCGGCGGAATCGGTGACGTTGACGACAGTGCTGTTGTTGTTCTTCGACATGCCGCGGTAGTAGGTGGACGTCGACAGCGTGTACGGGTCGTTGACCCCATCACCGTTGCGGGTCTCGACCTTGCCGTAGCCACGGAACTGGCCGTAGGTGCGGTACTTGGCCTTGACCACCTCATTGTCGTCATAGCGCCACGCGGCACCATTGAGGTACTTGTAATTCGTCGACGTGATTCGGGCTCCACCGGTTGGGTCGGTGGCCGTGACGCGGGTGACGGCGTACTTGTGGAACCAGTCGCGCAGCGGGTCGGTCAGGCCTTCGGGGGTCCAATACACGGGGTAGCAGGACTTGGTGTTCGAGGCCGGACTGACGCTGACGGGCGCGGTGCAGGGTTCCGGCAGCTCGTAGCTGGCGGTGATGACCGAGCCGGTTTCGGTGGTCACGGTCTCGACGCGCTGCCGGAAGAACGAGGGCAGGCCACCCAAGGTGTCGACCCGGTTGGGGAGCTTGACACTGGTGAACGACACCGAAGGCAGGCTGATCGAGGCAGCCGACCCGCCGGAGGTGAGGTCATGGCCGGTGCGGGTGATGGAACTCAGCCAGAGGGTCGGGGCGGTGACGTCGAGGGTGGGCGGGATCGTGTGGGCCAGCGCGTATGAGTCCACTGGCAGATATTTGCTGGTGGCGGTGTCGTACTGCTGGGTCTGAATGGAGCTGAGGCGAACGGTGGAGAAGAAGGACGGGCTCCAGGACTTGCAGTCGGTGCCCTCATCGCAGATCAGGTCGAACGGCACGTCGGGCCAATTGGCCTTGTTGGTGGCGTTCAAGGGCTGACAGGTACCCGAGAGGCATCGGTCACCGGTGTTGAACACAACCTGGTTCGGCACGGTGCCGAAGGCGTTGTTGTCGGCGAAGCCGTAGTCGATGCGCGTGAGCCAACTGTCGCGGATGTAAGGGACGTCGGTGGTGCCCTCGTTACGGCCGTAGTAGTTGGTTTCCTGCTTGTAGTAGTAGGCCATGGCGTTGCCGTGGACATCCTTGACGTAGTCAAGGTTCCACCGATAGGCCATGGTGCACACTGACGAGGCGAAACCCGCGGAGTCGTAGCAGGGGTCGCCGTCGTGCGGCGAGTAGACCGGGGTGTAGTCCACCGACTTGGTTTCCGGTTTGTCGGCGACCCAACCGGGCAGCCGGTTGCGGCCGAACTCGTACGTCGTACCGTCGGGCTCCGTGATCCGCCAGTAGTCGGTGTTGTACGTACCGCTGCCATTGTTCGAGTTGGTCACCTGGGTGACGACCGAGCCGTTGTCGTTCCGCAGCTTCCACGTCTTCTTGCCGGCATCCCAGATCATTGACGTCGACGAGCCGTTCAGCG
The DNA here is from genome assembly GCF_049841535.1 of Micromonospora sp. DT53. Lineage (NCBI taxonomy): Bacteria > Bacillati > Actinomycetota > Actinomycetes > Micromonosporales > Micromonosporaceae > Micromonospora > Micromonospora sp. DT53. The sequence continues at coordinate 1,005,744 of NZ_JBNCKM010000001.1, read as the reverse complement.
ACAGCGTCAGGATGGGTCCGGTGTAGCAGCGATCGAAGGTTTCCTTTGGCGAGGCGCTGCCACCCGGCTCGTCCTCGCAGGAGACGAAGGTTTGCTCGACGTAGTTGCGGGGGGTTGACCAGCCGTCGCCCACCCAGGACGCCTGAGCGCTGGTGGCGGAGGTCTGCCCGTCGACGGCACTCGAGTCATATGACAGGGCCAATTGCGGTGCGAGCTTCGAGCGGCTCGGCGGGACCGTCAACGGGTAGGAGTAGCTGAAGGACCCGGTGCTGCCGCCGGCGTTCCACGAACCGGACGGCTTCAGATCCGTTGCCGCGTAGGTGCCGCCGGCACCACCCTCGTCACCAGCGCCGGCCACCGCCGCCATAACAAAGGGGGCAGAGCTCGCCGAGCCGGCCTGCCCCGACGCGGGACTGACCGGGAGTTCTGCCGAAACCGTCTTCGCCGCGGCGTCGTTGGTCGCGGCCAACGGCTCCACGGTGCGGCACTGTGCCAGCTTCGGGGTCGTCAGTGCACAGGCGGGCAATCGGACCAGCTTGAGCCGGAGGCCGTAGTTGCCGCCGTAAGCCTCAGCGAAGTCGGCGTAGTCGACGCCGACCCGCACCGATGCGTCAGTGGCCGCCGTCGAGACTGGCGTCGCCGACGATGCGACGCTGACCAGTACGCCGTCTATGCCAACGGATTCGGCCAGCGCGCGGTCGAGCACTCGTACGTCGACGTGTGTCGGGCCGTCGTAGGCGGCGCCTGGTTTGGTTACCGGCTGCACCCAGACCGGGGTGCCCGCAGCGTGGGTCTTGACCGGCGCCGAGGAACGGGTGCCGGCGGCGAACAGGTCGACCTTGGCGACGGCCGCCTTCGGCCAGGTGGTGCGCGTGGGCCGGTAGTTACCCTTCGCCGCGTCGCGTGGGGTCACGAACGTGCTGGGCAAGGGCTTGACACCCTTGACCGACCTGCCCGGTGACGGCACCGGTGGCCGGGCGGGACCACCCGGGTTCGCCGCCGCCGGCGTACCCACCAGTGTTCCCGCAGCGACCGCAGCCACCGAGAAAAGCGCGATCAGACGCCTGCGCTGTGTCAGCAGCCGTGATCCACCGTGCCTGACCATGCGAACCCCAGCCTGAGTGATGACCGACAAAAACCACGCAGGGTGTCAGGTCGCACACCCCCGTGGCGCGAACAATGTTTCATGTCCCGGGCCAGCGCAGGTCACGGAGTCATAACGAAAGATCGTCTCGGGTTGGTCAGACCTGCTGAAGAGTCCCCTAAAGGGACACCCCGGTCCGACGCGCGGCGTTCCCGCATCCGGACCTGGCTGCTTCACTGTGCCCGCCAACGAGCGTGCACCGGCACGCCCTCTGACACACGGGGAGACACCTCTTCATGCCCGGAAACCGTCCTCTACACCGGACGCGAGTAACAGCGTCCGCGGCGGCGGCAAGCCTGCTCCTCACCGCCGCCGTCAACTGGCACAGCCCGGTGCCCGCCGTGGCCAAGCCAGCGAGCGCCCAGTCGGCGCAACGCTCCGCTCCCCCGTCGCTGGGCATTGATCAGGCGGTGGCTGAGGCTCGGCGCACTGGCCAGCCAGTCGAGGCAACCGCCTCTGGCACGTCGACGTCCGTCGTCACCGCTCGGCCTGATGGCCAAATTCAGCTGACCCAGTCCGCCGGGCCGACCCGAAGCTGGGTCGACGGCAAGTGGGAGGCGCTGAATCCGACGCTGGTCCGGCACGCCGACGGCAGCATCACCTCCACGCTGACCACCAACGAGGTCCGTCTGTCCCCAGGGGGCACCGAACCTCTGGCGGAGATGATTTCCGGTGACCGCGCGCTGACCTTTGGCGCGCCGCTACCCCTTCCCACCCCCACCCTGTCCGGGGCCACGGCTACCTACCCAGGCGTGCTTCCCGACGTCGACCTGAGCGTCACCGTGGGCCAGGACGGCGCCTTCTCCCACGTCTTCGTGGTGCACACCCCGGAGGCGGCGGCAAACCCGCAGCTCACCACTCTTGCCATGAGCACCGAGGCCACCGGGTTCGCCCTCTCCGCCGACGCGGACGGCAACATCGCGGGTCGAGACCGATCCGGCATGCCCGTCATCACCGCCCCCGCCCCGATCATGTGGGACTCCTCCACCGACGCCGCCGGTGGCACCGCCGCCCGCGGCGCGGCGACCTCGTCCCCCACCACCGCGGGACGAAGCGCCCGAACTGCACCGATCAAGGTGAAGATCAGCACCGGGAAACTTGAACTCACCCCTGACCGGAAGCTTCTCACCGATTCGAAGACGGTCTACCCCGTCTATATCGACCCCACGTTCAACTGGACACCCACGGGATCTGGCCGGGGCGGGTGGGCCAGCATCTCCTACCAGCACCCATCATCGAACTACTGGATGAACACGCCCGATCCGTACAACCGCATGCAGGTCGGCAATTCCGGAGAGCAACGCTCCAACACGCTCATCAACTTCTCCATCCCGCACGCCACACTCGCCAACGCCGAAATCAGCTCCGCAACTTTCAAGATCACGAACACCCGGTCGTGGAACTGCACGGCGAAGACAGTCAACGTCTACGCCCCTGCCACGACGCTCAGCGCGGGAAACGCGACCTGGAACTTCTGGGACGATCAGAGCAACGGCCCTCTCGCGGCCAGCAAGAGCTTCGCCTACGGATACAGCGGATGCGCGGCCCTACCGGTCTCGTTTGATGTCAAGGCACAGGTAGCAAGAGACGTAGCGGACAAGAGGGGCACCAGAACCCTCTGGATGAAAGCCGCCAGCGAGGCAAGCGATCCGCAGAGCTGGAAAGAGTTCCAGGAAAACAGCCCCACACTGGAGATCTTCTACAATCACAAGCCCAACACGCCGACCGGACTGAAAACCTCTCCGACGACCTCATGCACCGCGGCAACACCGACGGTGGTGGGTGATTCCTCGGTGTCCTTGTACGCGCCGGTCTCCGACCGCAACGGTGGCGTTCTCGGTGTCAGTTTCAAGGTGACCCGGACCAGCGACGGCGCGAGCGTCGCCGCATCGGATCCCAACAAGCTCACCGCCTCCTCCGGTAGCACGGCCGTTCTCGTCGTTCCGCAGAGTGAGTTGCGCAAGTACGCGGGCTACACGGGTCCTGGCACAGGCACGGTGACCAGCTTCTCCTGGAGAGTCCAGGCCACCGACTTCCGTAGCCCGAGCGACTGGTCGGTCACCTGCAAATTCACCTTCGACCCGACCCGCACCGGCAAACCCGAGGTCGAATTGACTTCCCCCAACGCTCCTGTAGTCGGTCAACCAGTCACTTTCACCGTCACTGGACCAACCGGCGGCAGCACCCCCACCAGCTACAGCTACCAGCTGAACAGCGCACCACCGGTCATTATCGCCGCCTCGTCCGGTAACGCCTCAATCACGCTCAAGCCCACCCGATTCACCAACACCGTCGTCGTCACAGGCATCTCCGCTGGCGGCAACGCCGGTGACACCGCGCTGAAGATGTTCAACGCCGACCCGGCCGCCGCCGCCCCCGATGGCGACATGACCGGCGACGGCAAGGCCGACCTACTGACCCCGGGGGCGTCGAACAACCTGTCCTCAGGTCTCTGGCTTGCCGAGAACAACGGGTCGCTCAGTGTCAACCCGAACATCACCAACATCGGCGTGGAAGGCACCGGCGTCGCCACCGACAGCACCGCCGCCGACTATGACGGCTCCCGGGTACTCACCGGTCACTTCTTCGGCACCGGCCTGCAGGACGTTCTGGTTTACTACCCCACCGCCGGCAACGGGGTCATGCTGCACGCTAATGGTGACGGCTCTACGATCCAGCCCGAGGGGGGTGGCGACCAGCAAGCCCTGATCCAACGTGAGTCACTCCTCGACGAGGCCGGCGCCTCTCCCATCCAGATCGCCAACGCAGGCGACACCCGCCGTGTTGGCTCCCCCTATCCCGACCTCATCGGCACCAGCGGCGATAGCACCGGCGGCTACTACCTCACCTACTACCCGACCGGGTATCCCGGCGGATACCAACAAGCCACCCGCACCACCGCCCTGACCCCTACCGGCGGCACCGACTGGAACAACTGGATTCTCGCCACGACCCAAAGTTCCACCGGCACCGCCATGTTCCTCTGGAACCGCACCACCGGCGCACTACACCTCTGGACCAACCTCAGCTTCGACTTCGACACCGCCAAACTCACCTACAACACCCGCACTCTCGCCACCGCGAACTGGAACAAGGCAGCGACCCTGACCCTGCGGGCCGCCGATATCGACAACGACACCGACCCGGATCTGTGGGCCGTCGGCGCCAACGGAACTGCCACAGCCTGGCTTGTGCGCCCCACAACCAGCCCTAACCCGATCGAAGCCCAGCCGACCCAAACCCTGATCACCTCACAGCACACCTGGCTCCTCAACGATGGCACCGCCAACGGCAGCGACGGCGCCGCCGCGAACGCCATCGACTCCACCGGCGGCAAGACCCTTACCGCTACCGCCAATGGCGTGCAATGGCGCAGCGGCGACATGTTCAGTCCAAGCCTCATGCTGAACATGGACCCCGCAACGGCGGCTCCGAACCCCGCTCTGAAGGGTGAGCTGTCACGGAGCGAACTTCTGATCGACACGACGAAATCGTTCAGCCTCTCGGCCTGGGTCAAGCCCACAACGGCCGGAGGGGTCATCGCGTCCGAAGACGGAGCGGACGCGTCACGTTTCCTCCTATGGAACAACGAGAGTGACAACACCTGGCGCTTCGGCATGGGCAACACCGACAGCGGCTGGTCCTACACCCAGGTCGTGACCCCGGCTGGCACCGCGCTAGGCGTATGGACGCACCTGGTCGCCACCTACAACGCCGAAACCCGAACGATCTCCCTCTTCGTCAACGGCGTGCTGAAAGGCACCGCCCTGTTCACCGCGACCCCCACCTGGCCGAGCACCGGCAAATTCGTGGTGGGTCGGTACAAGTACCAGGCTGCCCCCGTCGCCTTCTACGCAGGGAAGATCAGCAACCTCCAGGTGTGGAAACGAGCCCTCACGCCCACGCAGGTAGGGGCGAGCAACACCACCAAGACAGGTTCTCTCACGCCGTTCGGGGCGACCACGTGGACGCCACCCGGCACTGGCACGGCCGAGACCGACGTCTACGCCGCCGACACCAGCGGGAACTTGTGGAAGTACCGCAAGCAGAACAACCAACTAAACCCCACCCCCCGCCTCATATCGGCGGGGTGGAACCAATTCACCATGTTCGGGATCGCGGACATGGACCACGACGGCTACCAAGACCTGGTCGTCCGCGATAACACCTCCTGCAACCTGCAGGTCTTCCTCGGCACTGCAGACGATCTAAGCCCCGCACCCACGATGCTCGGCACCGGATGGTGCAGCTACCGCCCCTACGGCGTCATCGACTGGAACAAGGACGGCTTCCACGACATCATCACCGCGAACGCAACTGGCGAATTGTGGAACTACCCCGGAGACCTCAAGGGCGGGAAAGCATCCGAGCGAATCAAGATCGACTTTGGATGGACAGCCGACTTCAGCACGTTCGGCATCGCCAACGTCATGGGTGACGCAACCCCAGACATCTACACCAGGGTCACAAGCACCGGAAACCTGAAGCTCTACGACTTCCCGGCTGCCGCCGTGACACAAGTTGGCACCGGTTGGACCAACTACACCTCCTTCGGCCTTACCGACTTCAACCGCGACGGCAAGCCAGACGTCATCGCCAGGGACAACGCGACTGGGAACCTTTGGATGTATCCCGCCACCTCTGGCGGCCTCCTCGGAACCCGCGCACAGCTGGCCAGCGGCTGGTGAACCGGGTGGGCCTGGGCGCCGCTGCTCCCAGGCCCACCCCGGTCGAGCTGATTAGAGAAGGCGAGCGCACGGGCACCCGTGCCCGTCACATTGCCGAGCCCGAAGACTGTCCAAGCGATGATCCGGAGTCGCCCAATCACCTAGACCTCAGGCTGAACTATGCCTTGACCTTGACCTGGTAACTCTCACAGGCGGAGGTCATGCGGGGAATAGCTCGACTCAGCTCGGCACGGTAAAGGTCAGCGCCAGGACCGGTGTTGCGAGGGTCTTGCACCCGCTGCACCATCCCGGCCACAAACACGCCAGCGGACTTCAAGTCACCGTGAGTCGAACGTTCGAACAGGGCACCCACCCGCTGGACCTCATCCGCGGGCACAACCTCCCCTTGCCCTGCCCGAACCAACACCCCAGCCGAGCGGCACCCCGTCAGTCCCGGATCCTCATCCCCACGGCCGGCAAACTGCCAATAAGCTGCTCCGCCGCCCAGCAGGGCCAGCAGCACGACGGACACCGCTGCCACCCCAACCCATCGACGCGGCGGCTTCGAGCCCGCAGAGGAACCAGTCTCGGTCTGGGAGTCGATCACGCCAAATCTCGTTTCTCGTAACGAAGGGGTCGGTAAGTTACCACCCGTTGAGCGACCAAGGGCCGCGCCTGCCCGATCCCCGAGCACCAGCAGGAGGTTGGTGGACGAACACCACCGGCTGAGCAGTGCGGCCCGAGGGTCGTTGACGCCTCAGTTATCTGCCGAAGAGGTCACCGAGCAGAGAGCCCTGGTCAACGCATTGCCGGTGGGATCGACGTTCCATGGTTTAGGACGGCACCGCCGCCTGAACGGGGACGTGCAGAGGCATCAATTGATGACTTTTGCGGTGCTGATCCGTTCCGACGGCCGGCGCGGACCGGCGAGGCGCTGGGATCCATATGCCCTGCAACGTGCCCGTTGGACGTGCAGCCCGCTCGCTAGCGCTGCCATCGGCAAAACCGCTCGACCAGCGGCCGATCAGGATGTCCTGGGTCGGCACCGGAACACCTTCGGATCGTCGGCTACTCCATCAACACCCGCATGAATACCTCCACAGGCTTAACGACGAAACCTCAGCCCGCGTCGACGATTTCCACCGCGGGTGCGAAGTGGCGGACCGCCGCCTCAAGGCTCGGGCGGTGCAGCCGCCAAAGGGTCGCCGGCCGGCTGTCGGCAAGGACGGCCGGCGGCACGTGCGCGACGAGCGCCCAGTTCATCCACCGCAGGCCGCGCGAGCGCGCCGAGCCCGGCAGCGGCGGCAAGCCGGGGCGCCGCTGCAGCCCGACGTACGGGACCGCGGTCAGGCCAGCCTGTTGCGTCCACAGCACGACAGCCTCGATGTCGGACCACGGCACCACCGCGGTGTGTGAGGACGGCCAGGGTGGCGTTTGACCCAACGTAATCCCGGCCGCGTCGACGCGCAGCGCCACACGGCGGCCCAGCACGGTGACGAGCCGCAGCAGCAGGAACGCGCCGCCAAACACGATGGCACCCAAGCCGGGGAAAGGTCCGTCGCGGAGAAGCGCGACGCCGACGGCGACGAAGACCGCGCTGGTAGGTATGAGCAGCAGGTCGCGGCGGGTAAAGCCGAAATGCTCCTGGTACACCTCGCTCGGCGCGATCGTGCCGCCCTCGGAGGTCTTATCGCAAGACATCGGCGCCGCGGGTCGCTGAGTGACAGTGACATAGGCGAAGGCTCCCAGCCAGCCGGCGACCGCGAAGCTGACCACACCGTCCCAGGGGAACGGCAGCCCGCTAAGGATCAGCCGGTACAGCACCAGGTAGGCAACGATCGTCACCGCAAGAGCGGCACCAAGGGCCCACCAGCGATGCCGCGGACGGACCACCACCTGCCACCAGAGCAGCACCAGCGGGCCGCCCGGAGCCACCACCGCCGGACGCATCCACAGCGCCGGATCGCTGCCCCTCACCGCGCCGAGCACGACAACGACACCAAGCATGAGGACCATCGCAAGGGGCGGCCCCAGAATCGCCCAGCGAAGACGCAGAGAGCTCGTATTGTCCAGCACGCAGGAACAGTACGGGAGGAAAATCGTCCACCACTCCAAGCCGCGCACCAGCACGCGTCTTCACCAGGCAACCCTGCCGCCACTACCGTTGTCAGCGCCTAATGCCGCCAAGATCGAGTGCTTTCCCACCGACACGTCCGCACGGCACCCAGACCGGCTCGGTGGGACGCTGCGTAGCCCGCATCCGGACCTAACGGCGCCCGGACACGGCAAGGAACAGGAACGACCGGCCGCTCGAGACTTTGCGGGCTGAACCAGTCGGGCATCGGGTCGGTGTGCTTTGAGGACCAGATCGACGCTTGAGTACGAAGTAGCGGAGCCTGTCAAGGTGTCCCATGTCCGTTACAACTAGACGTGGACGTCGTTCTTGACTACGAATGGTACGGGGCCGGCTGGCTGCCGACCCCGTACCAATATCGCTACGCCTGATCGTCTTTCCTTCCAAAGACGGCGATCAGGTGCAGCAGGTGGGCGATGGCCTTGGCGGCGACGGCAAGGCCATCGCGCCCTATCGCTTGCAGTAGTTCAGCTGCAAGCTCAGCCGCGATGGCCGCTTCCGTCATTCCCCTTCGGGCCGGACTGGACGGCGCTGGCTGCGACGCTCGGTCGGCGGGACGTTGCTCTTCGGGGACCTCGTCTGGCCCCTCCTTGTTCTTCTCGGTCACCGGTGCACCGAGAAGAACGTGAGTGTCCCGTGCTTGATGAATAACGGGCGGATCGAGCGTGAGTGACGACTCAGCGTGTAGCCGCGGGGGTGTGATGTCCGCCTCGGAGGCCTGGCGCCTCATCGCACAGGATGTCCGATGCCTTGGAGACTGGTCGTGTATTCCGCGACGATGCGAAATCATTACCTAAGTGGACATTCCGATGCCCTTGAGTTATGCAAGTTGCAGAAAGCATTTGAGAAGGAGATTTTCCTTTGCCTGCATGTCGGGATCCCGTCAGAGAGATAACCGAGAGTAGCCAGACACGTGTGACATCGTGATCAATGTCGAGTCCGAGCGGGCCTCGACGGCAGGGGGTGTGTTGTGAGCCTGCGGCACCGACCCGTCCGGCTTCGCCAAGCCGCTTCTCGCGCCGAGCGATTTCGCCGCAAAGACGGTCCGGACGCTGCGCCCGGAGTCGGACTACGTGCTGTTCCGGCAGCTCGGCGCCAAGCCGCCGGACGACCTCACCGGCGGCGCGGTCCCCAACGGGCCTAACGACGGCTCGCGCGCCGGCTACGACAACGGCTACGCACGCTACGGTCCGCGAACTGCTGTCGAGGATTCTCGGAGAAACGCGTGACCGAGCGTCCGCTCATAGACATGAGCGGACGCCGCCCTACCCCCGGGGCGAGCGCCAGCGCTGACGCCTTCGAGTCCGCCGAAGAGGTCACCGAGCAGAGAGCCCTGGTCAACGCAGTGCCGGTGGGATTGATGTTCCATGTGTTAGGGAGGGGCTGCCGCCTCGACGGCGACGCGCAGAGACAGGTGTCGAACAGTTCCTTCCAACGCTGGCTACTTCGATGCTCGAGAACCAGACGGCTGGCTGGGCCTCGAAGTCGACTTACAACAGTGCAGACGATCATCGGACGCTAAGACCCGGGCGCCGGGACGTACCGCTGTAATTCTTCTGGGGCTCGACACCCCACATAGCTGTTGCGGAGGCCGGGGCTGACGGTGGGCGCGTCGGCCTACCGGCGGTGTACCCAGAATTGAGGTTGATTGCCCGGCTTACGGCAACACGAGCCCATGCTTGGCACAATGATTCTTGAAGGCCTCGCGAATCAGCGATTCCAGGTGATTCACCTGGGGCGATCCGGGTCGGACCCGCTGCTCCCAGGAGCACCTACGGTGGCTCAGGTAGGTTGCGACACGAGGAGCCGGCAGGTTGGAGACGAATAGCGTGTGACGCAGGCCGAGATCGGCGTGCAGTCCCTCGAACCCACGTGCGACGTTCAGTTGCAGATGGGCGGCGTAGAACTTACATTCGATCGCAAGCACTGCCTTGCTGCCCCGTGGTGCGACCCGGCTGATGCGGCTTCGGTCGGCCTCGTCCTTCGGCAGCACCAGCACGTCGCACTCGTGCAGTACCCGTGAGGTGCCCTGGACACGTACCCCCAGATGGACCTCGAGTGCAGGAGCTCCGGGAAACTGAAGTTCCGCGTGTGTGTACGGATGTGTCGTTGAGTAGAGCATCCCAGGAGCGGTGCGGAAGACGAGCTTCCGCGTGGACTCGCCGGCGACGGCTACGTAGCCAACGGTCGCGCCACATTTGCGGCCAACCGACGCGACGAGCGCGAACAGGTAACCTTCGTAGGCGTCGTGCGCCTCAAAAGTGCTCGAATAGGGGGTACCGCTAGTGGCAAGTATCGTCCGAATGGCCGCGATCAGATCGTCCTTCGACGTCATGACTGCGCCTCCTGCTTGAGCTCATTCAGAAGCCAGTTGAGTTGATCCCGTCGCTGCCGGTCCTGCTCCAATTCGTGCCTACCGGACGGCCTGCGCCGCTGGCCGGAAGACACGCGGGTCTTCTCCGGCGAGGACTCCTCCATGTCGCTCGCAAATTCCAGGTCGAACCCCGACAACTCACCGGCGGTTGCCTCGGCCAGACGTGCATAAGTCTGGGCAACAGCCTCCGGCAGTTCCACAAGTACCCGCTGCATCGAGTCGATGATCAGGAGGACGCGTTCGAGGTGGGTGTGGGATCGCACTGTCACACCCGTGTTGCCTGTCGTGCTCGGTGACGGGACAGAAGTCCCTTGGCCTCCCGCTACGACGACGTCCTCCAAGTCCACCGCGCCTCGCGGTTCCCACGCAGCGCGCAGGTCCTCATATGTTTGATCCAAGCGAACTCGGCGGACCCGATCCACCGGCCGCTCCTGCAATACACCCTCGACGAAAGCCCGGTCGACGTTCTCCAACACCCAGGCCATGTCGTGTTCCATGAGCAGGTGTCGAAGGGTGCGCTCAATCTCGCGCAACTCTTCTGATGTCACAGATGACCTTCCGCGCCTCAGCAGGCAATGGACGGTGCAGAAGCGTACGTGAGTCAGCGGAGCATCGGCGATGTCAGATGGGCGACAAACGCTGACAGCCAACCGTCTCCGGCTACGCCGCCTCATGCAGCGTCGCCGCCTCTGCCCCCTGCGGCGCCGTCGCCTCGGCGAGATCGCCCGTTACACCCGACGGCGGGGCTGACCCAGTACCCCGCAGTGCTGTGCCATGGCCGGGACGAGCTGGCCACTCTGCTACCGACGCGAGCTCGATGAACGAAGCCGGGGCGAGCAGGCAATTTGAAGCCGCATCACCGCCAGGTAAGCCGGGCGGATGGAGGACCTAGGGGGTCCTCGTCTCGACGGCGTCGGGGAGGATCTCCCGAACCTTCCCTCGTCCGGAGGTATGTGGAGGCTTTCTGCCAGGATCGAAGTACCTTGATGGTGTTCGCTCTCGGGAGGTCTGATGCCCGCTGAACTGTTCGTCGGCCGAGAGGACGAGCAATCCGCGGTCCGGGCGCTGGTTGATCGCGCGTGTGATGGCCATGGCGGCTTCCTGATCATTGAAGGTCCGGCTGGCATCGGTAAGAGTGCCCTGCTCCGACACGTCCAGGAGGCAGGCACCCCGACTGACTTCCTGTCGGTGGGGTGCCACGTTCAGGTGGGGCAGTTGGAGGCGTACGGACCGCTCATTGACCTGGCTTGGCTGATCGATCGCAACAGGCCCAAGAGGAGGCGACTGCTACGACGGTCCGGTGAGGCGGTGAAGCAGCGCTGGCCAGAACTTTTGACGTTGGTTCCGGGAGTGGGGTCGACCCTGAAGATGGTCGCGGAGACTCTCTCCGGCCCGGTGCCCGGCGCTCCGCTGGTCGAGAACCGCACCGCTGCGAGGGCAATGGCGGATGCGCTTCTACACCTCCTCAAGGAGAGGTTCCCGGTGGTCATCTCCATCGATGACTTCCATCGGATCGATGAGAGCTCGTGTTCAGTGCTGTCATATCTCGCCAGGGCGGCCGAAGATCAGCGGGTTCTCTTCGTCCTTGCCGGTCGTGACGACGAACTCGTGGCGAATCAAGCCGCGCGCCTGCTTGTGGATGACCTAGTCGTCACCGGGCTCGCTCAGCGGATGCGGCTACGGGGTCTGCCTGTGTCGGCCATCGCCGAATACGCCGAGCGGATGTCTGCGCCTGACGTAGCGCCCGTAGAGCTTGCCCGGCACACCGGTGGGCATCCGCTCCTGCTTCGGTACTCCCTCAGCAATCGACGAGAGCTGGCGCTGCCGTCAACCCCTGACCACCTACCGAGCGACCTGGTTGCACCGCATCCTGAGGGCATTCAGTTGGCCGAGCAGGTGCGGCTGGTGGTGGCCGCGCGGCTGAGCCGCCTCAGCGACGACGACCGTCGGCTGTTGGCTGTTGGAGCGGTTGAGGGACGGGAGTTTCACAGCAGCATCGTGGCAAGGGTTCTCGACACGCGTCATGACGGGGTCGCGGATCGGCTGCACCGGCTAGCCAGGGACACAGGGCTGCTGCAGCTACTTCCGCCAAACACGTGGGACGACCGGCTGGAGGCTGACCGCTATGCCTTCGAGCATGACCTGGTGCAGGAGGCTCTGTATCGAGACCAGAGCGAGTGGCAACGGCGGGATCGACATCGGCGGATCGGGCGGGTCTTGCATGAGTACTCGGAGGATCATCGAGATCTGACGCAGGATTTGGCCCTTGAGCTTGTGCGACATCACCGCTTGGGGCGGGACTGGCCCGCGGCCGGGCGAGTAGCGCACTTTGTCGCGTGTCGGCTCTCTCAAACCGGTGCGTCAGCACCCGAGGTTGTCAAGATCGCCGAGCAAGGCCTCGAGTGTGTTCGGCGCGCCCCAGTGGACGAGGAGACGTGCCGGCTCCGAGCCCAGCTAGTTGAGCTCTTGCTGACGGCCAGCGAGCTGAGCTGGCGGACCAGACCAGAACCAGACGGGACCGTGCGCCTGGAGGCTTTGTCAACGGAGGCGATGCGGGCGGCAGAAGGCTCCGGGGATGCCAATCTACGGATCCGCGCCCAGTACTTGCACGGCAAAGTGTTGCTGTACACACGGGGAGTGCCGGCCGCGCTCCCTCTGCTACGGGAGGCATGGCACGAGGCGCTGAAGAACGGCGACGCGGTTAGCATCCTGTTGGCGGGCTGCGAGTACGGGCGGCAGCTACCCAAGACTGACGTGGAGGGCGGCTTGGCAGTCCTGGCCCGTGCAGAGGCCGCTGCCTCCGAGGACGACTCCGTGCGACAGTCCGAGGATCCGGTCGTCGAGCGCGCCCGCCACATGGTCGCATTACAGATCGGCGTCAACCTCTACGACGCAGGCAGGCTGGGTGCTGCGTTGGCCCGGTTACGGGCCACCATCCCGCAGGTGCGGCGACGCCCCAACCTGGGACTGTTACCGATCGGTCTCAACTATCTGGCGCAGGTAGAGGCCGGGATCGGCAACTACACGGAGGCCGAACAGTGCCTAGCCGAGGCGGTCGGATCTCGCGATGAAGAAGAGCCAGACGGTTGGCATGCCGTCAACCTGGCGTACCTCGGGGCCCGCCGCGTGCAAGACCGCAGGGACGCCTTGGGACTACGCCAGCTGAGGGACGCGCAGGCTGAGGCAGCGGTGACCTGGCAGGCGAACCTGGCGCCGCTGGTCGCGAACCTGTACGCGGCGAGCCTCTTGAGCATGGTCGACGCCGATCCGGCGTACGACGAGCTCGCTGGCAACGTGCTGCGGAACTGCCTTGATGAAACCCAACGCACCGGCATGCGGCGTAGCGAGATTGTCACCCTTTCATTGCTAGGACAGTGGCATCTCAGCCGCGGTGACGGTCAGCAGGCTTTGCGGTTCAGCGCACGTGCGACGGAGCATCTGCGCGAGGCAGGATGGCGGCTCGCCGCGGTTGTGGCAGAGGAGATTCTCTACCGGCACGCGGCCGTGCAGCGTGCGCTGGGCCACGATGGCGAGGCCAACGAGTCGCTCCACCTCGCCCGAGCACTGGTGCTCAAGAAGGCAGCCACGCTGGATGGTCGCCTTCGGGACCGCTTCTTGCGCGACGTACCAATCAACCGGTCGATTCTTGAAGAGGCTCACTGAGCCTCAGCGAGGTGAGAGCCGCAGCCCTGATTCAGTGCGGCAGTGACGGCTCAGCAGGCAGATCCCATCGGCTTTCGAAGCGGCTCTCTCAACTCCCTCCACCGTCCCCGCCGCCCGGCGCTATCCGGCCCCCTTCGGCGAGGCTCCAGGTGCGGGCCAGAGGTGTCTATGCGCCGTCGGCACGCAAATCGCAGCTTGGTGGACGGCGGCTGCACTCTGGCCGAAACTCGGTACCTCGACGTGGAGGCCGAGCTTGCCGTGCTGGTAGTGCGTGGCTAGCCCTCGGAGATCCCCCGGTCCCTGCAATAGCCGCCGTTGCGCGTCGCCTGCATATTTGGCTGACTGGACGCTGGGCGCGGTAGCCGATCCCCGGCCTAGGGTCAGGACGCCTACGACCGTGTCGGCGTGAGAGCAGGGGGCCTGCGGGCCCATGCCTGCGGTGACCTGCATAAAGGCCAGTGCCGAACGTGCGACCTTCAATCGCAAGCGGCAACTTCGACCTCGGCAAGACGCGGCCTCGGAGGCCTTCTACCGGTGTAAGGGCGGGCGATCGCGACGCCGGCCCCCAGCTGCCCCCATGCCGTCCGATGCTGATCGTCGCCGATGAACTGCTGCGTCAGCTGCGGAAGGTATTTTCGCGGTGCCAAGCGAAATAGGCAGCGCTGCTGGTCGTGTGAGCGTCTACTCGTCGGTCTGCCAGCTCTGCCAACCGTTGATCTAGCGCGGCCCTGTTGCCCGGGTCGCCGGTAACGATGACATGACCGGTGGGGTCAACAGCGATGTAGCCAGCCTCGAAGAGGGCGTCGCACCCAAGTAGGCACGCGGGCATGGCGATGTGGTCGAGGTCGCGTGCCTCTTGTTCCGTACAGACCGCGCGCTTCTTGATGTGGGCGGCACGGAGGAAGCGGACCGGGTACGTCTCCCCGCAGATAGCACAGTCGGCGTCCGTGGCTGAGGCGAAAAGGCGCTGGCGCAGCAGGGCTTGCTCACCACGATGAGTGGCTACGCCGAACCGTTCGAGGTCGCCATCGAAGGTGAATGCGCCGGTTGCGGCGTCGAGCTGCGGTGGAGCGTCGAGGGTGATCACAGGAGGGCTACCGGACGAGCGGGCACCCGGCAGGGTGAGCAGTACCGCTCCGATGAACGCACTCCGGTAGGTACTGGTACGCGGGTGAAGCTCGACGCACCCGTCGCGCAGGAGGCGCCTGAGGGCATCGTCGACCCAGGCGACCGGTACAGGCTGGCCGTTGGGGCTGCGTTCGGTGCTGACGATGACGTGTGGAGGGCGTACTTCGATGACGGTGTTGAGTCGGCCTGATGCTGTGGTCAGCGGCCGGCCGACCAAGCGGCGTAGGAGGTCGGTCGCGCCGGTCATCGCCTCGGCGGGTAGCTGGCCGTTGACCGAGGTGCCTCTGCCGAACGAGTGTCGTGCGACGGCCAGCCACTGTCGGTCTGTCAGAGGAAACGGGTTGCCCGACCACGGCCGCGTGAGTATCGCGCTATCAGCGAAGTCCTGATCGCCAGCGAGGGCGGTGCGTGGCACCGGCTGGTCCAAGAATCGTCGCGTGAGCCGGACCGGCACCACCCAGCGGGCGGCGACAGGATCAGGCGGCTCGGCGTAATAGCCATCGTCGACTCGCCCCTCTGCCACCGGTGTTGGAGGACCGGTGGTGTGGCCCACCGCTACCACCCCGCCGGTGCTTCCGGTCAACCAGAGAGCAATATCCTGATCAGGACGGATATCGCCGAGGTGACGTGTTGCCGTCCACGCGGTTATCTCATGACCATCGGCGACGAAATCATGGATGCGCCACTTGGTCGGGTTGCATTGCAGGAGCCACCGCACGAGACACCTCCAGCAGTCACCCATGAACTCTCGGCACCGTGCTGGCGCCGAGCGTCGGCTCGGACGGTAAGGGTAGGCCGATCGGCGCTGCTCGCGGTGCCCGAGGCAGGCCCCCTGCGACGCCGGCCGATAGAGCTGGCCCGTACTTGGGTGCACCTCACCGCAGCCAACGAGATCTCGAATAGCCTGGTCAGAGCCCTGTGTACGACCGACGTCCTAGACGACGGAACAGTCGGTGCGCCCGTGGTACGCGATTAGACCTCACCGTCGGTACCGACCGATGGTGCCTTGGCGATCGTCGGCTGAGCGACGAGTGAAGGCACCTCGGGCGTTGCGCTCGAAGGCTTAGGCATCGGCAGCCGCCCGATCCGCGAACTCGGCCAGTTTCCCCCGGTGAGGGCATCGCAGGACGGCGGGCACGGGTACTGCGGGTTGACGAGGTTTCACGTACGGTGGTCGTGCCTTTGGAGATCGGGCCCATTGGGCACCCGCTGGTTGCTGAGGAAACTGAGGGACGGATGAGCGACGGACGCGACCCACGCCTGTCGCTGGCAAGCCTCGATTTTTTCGGTGATGAGGCCGCGCTTCAGCAGCGCGTCGAGCAGGTATTGCGGGAGGGCGGGAATCCGTCCCAAACGGATGGTTTCTGCGGATCCGATGCCACCGGATCGGTTTCGGTAGTCGTCGATACGCAACGGCGGGTTAAAGCTGTCCTGGTTGGCCGCGAGTGGCGTAGCGAGGTTGGCGTGGCTCGGTTCCCGGTGGTGCTCTTTGAGGCCTATAGCGCTGCCGTCGGCGCCGCACTGGAACAGGCCGCCTTGAAGGAATTTCAGCAGGGGCAGGCTCCGCCGACACTGCCACGACCGACCGCGGTGCAGGCGTCGCCGGAGCTCGATGAGGACGTGTGGTCGCGGGCGACCTGGCGCACGCTGCAGAGCCTCGACGCGGAGCTGGATCGGGTGGCGCAGCTACGCGTTTCCCCAGTCGAGCAGGTCATGACCAGCCCCAACGGTTGTCTGACGTTGCGGATTCGCGCGAACAGCATTGTCGGTATCACCGGCGACACGGGACGGATCGCCCGTGCCGACGCCGGTCAGCTGCAGTTCGACGCACGGTCCGTCCTTCGCTCCTTCGACCTCGCAGGGGCAGATCAACACGACCTTGAGGGGTGGTCGCGTGGATGAGCTGAACGTCATCACCGACGCGTTGCGTACCGAGGGCGGCAAATGGTTGCAGCTGTCCGACAGCGCTACCGCCATCAAGGGCGCCACGGACGGGCTGAGCTTGGATGCCTCTGCCTTCTACATCGGCGACGTCAACGCCGGCGTCCACTCAGCCGCGTACCGCGACTTCCACACCTTCATGGTCGCGATCCTCGCCGGGGCAGCGACGGAGTTTGAGCAGGTCGGTGAAGCCCTTCGGCGCGTCGCCGACGCCTACGACCGGGCCGATGAGGTGGTCTCGCTGGACCTCAACACGATCTACAAAGCCTAAACACGGACGTCGCGACCCGGAAGGATCTAAGCCCATGCAGCCCGCACCGCCGGACCTGGAATACGGCGAGCCGTTCAACAAGGCCTTCGACCAGATCCGCGTCGGCGTGGACCTTGCCGTCGAGGGGTTCAACGACGTCGTTTCGCGGGTCAACGAGTGGGCGTGGCTCATCGGCCCGGCGGCGCTGCTGTGGATCAAGCACAACATTGACGCTGCGCGCCGCGGCCTGCGGGAGGTTATGGATCGGGTTGATCACGCGTTGGAGCACCAGATGCCGGTGCTGTCGCTCATTTCGATGAGCTTCCGGTGGATCACCGAGGTGAAGACGCCCGTCTCCCAGCTGTCGTTCGCGATCAGTGAGCCAATCGACCAGAATCTGGTCAAGTGGACCGGCGACGCGGCGCGCGCCTACGCCGACAAGGCTGGCAAACAGCGGGCGGCGGTCGACGAGTCCGTTCTCAAGGCGGAGTTCATCAGTCAGTGGCTGTTCAAGATCGCTAGGGCCAACGTTGACTACGCGGTCGAGCTAGCGACGATCGTCACCAACCTGGCAGGTAAGTTCGCCCAGGCCGCCGTCGACGCGACGACGGTCATCAACATTCCCTGGGCCATCGACACGTTGGCGAAGTCTGTCGGCGATATCGTCACCGCGGGGTTGGACACCCTCCTGCGGATCGGTGAGCGTTTCGTTGACGCGCTGGGTAATGTCCGGGACATCGCGACGCAGGTCGGTGACTACTCCAAGCTCCCCGGAGGCCGTTGGCCCGAGGCCGTGCGCGGGTAGAGCCTGTCGTCAGGCGTGCGGCACGGCGGTGAAGGTCGCTTTGAGGATCGTCAGAGCTTTCGCGGCGAGTGCCTCTTTAGGCAGGTAGGAATCGCCGCCGACCGCGAGCCAGACCTTCACCACCAGGTTGGCGGCCCGGGCGTGGAGCATGTACTCGGTGTACTTGAAGCCAGGGTCCGACCGTTTGAGGAACCCTTCGGCTTCCTCGCCGACGTCGGCGACGGGGCCGTCCGCCGTCATGCCGGTCACCTGCTGCGTCGCCGTGTAGAGGCGTTCCGCCTCCTCGGTGCTAGTCAACGAGGAGGCTTCCACTAGCAGGTTCGCCTGGTGGTCGTCCGCGGTGCGCATCTCGAACAGGCACGACGAGCCCTGGCGCGCCAGTGGCGGCTTCGGATCGGTACGAGCGACCCTTACCGACAAGTCCGCCAGGGGCGTCAGGTCCGTGCGCCGGCACAGGTCGAGGTTGGTGGCGTCGTAGGAAGGGCCGACGGCGGGCGCCGGGCTACTGGTGGCGGGAGTACCGGCGCTCGGCGAGGTGGTGACGGCACGGGGCGTCGCTGATCCGCCGTCGTCACACCCTCCGGTAACCGCGAGCGTTACCAGAAGGCCGACCACCAGCGCCCGTTTCCGGGACCGAGCTTCCACGGTGTTGACCATACCGTCAGCTGCGCCAGGCGATCGCCCGTGCTGGTTACCGTTATCGTCGAGGCATGCCCCGCGAGACCATCGAATCTGTCGCTCGCTCCCGCGCCATCACCGCGGCGGCGGTTCTGCAGCAACTGGTCGATCTACGCGCCTACCCCCACCGGCACCTTGCCGTGGCCGCCTATGCCCCCGGCGGGGCCAGCATCGGCCAGGCACTCGCCGCTGCCGACTACCTCAGCCACACGGGGTGGGAACTCATTAACGTGACGGAGGTTGGGAGCAGCAGGACACTGCACGCGATCATGCGACGCAGGTGAGCCCCTAGACGTCGGGCCCCATAGGCCCGTCAGCGGTTGACCTGACTGCCTAGCCTATGGGAGATAGGCGAGCTTCCACATCATGCTTGTACGGGAGGAAAGCAGAGTGGACGAATCTTCGACAACATTTGTCACCACCCCGCGCACGATCACCACGATCATCGCGATCGCCTCCGACGACACCTTCGCACACGTCTACTCGAACGTGCGGCAAATGATCGAGGATGGGTTCGGTTCTGCCGACACCCGTCGGGGGGCCCTGGAATTCTGCAACGCGGCAGGCGGACAACTAGTGCCGGTGTTCGGGCCGGCCTGGCAACTGGTTGACCTACGGGACAGCCGCGACGCACCCGACGCCGCCCGACTGCGCCAGCGTCTCGCCGCCGTAGTGGACCACGTCGCGGCATACCTCAGGAAGCACCCCGAGTTCGTCAAGGCGAGCGGCCTGACACTCGATGAGGCACTCGTTCAACTGCCCCGACCGGCCGAGCAGGACCTCGCCCACGTCCTGGCCCTCTTCCCACACCACGTCGGCGACGACAAAACTATCCAGCCGTTCAGTCAAGGCGGCTGGTTCCACAACAGTCTGCACGCCGCCGGCTGGACGCACTGAGCGCGACCACGGCGTCCCCGCCATCTGCGCGGACGCATTAGCCACGTGCTCCCACTGGGTTCGCCGCCTAGGGCTCCTAAAGATCATCGGGCCACCAGTGTGGATCAAGGCTTTTGCCGTGGCCTCGCGGGCATCGTCCGTAGCCGGTGCTGGAGACGTTCCAGTGGTGGTAGCAGTACGGGGCGTCGCACTGGCCGCAAAATCCGGCGTCGTCGTAGAAGCCCGCGGAGGTTACGGCGGCGTACCGGTACGGCTGGGCGAAGGCGTCGGCGATCCGTTGTGCCTCTGCCAGGTCCACCGGTCGGCCGGATCCGTTGCCCGCCTCAATCCCGGAAAACAGCAGCCACCACTGCTGGTCGTCGTGACGCTGTCGGGCAGCGTCGTAGGCGTCGCGTTGCTGCGATGACCAGCGCTGCCAGTCCGCAGGTCGGGTACCGGGTGCGACGAGTTCGACGTGTGCTGCCGGTCGCCCACACACCGCGCACGGTGGTTCCGCTACGAAGGCCTGAGACATGACTCATCCTCTCCTGCTAGGCGACGGCGCGCAGTCGTCGGACGGTGTCGACAGTGCGGTCGGCTGGTTGGTTTCCCACCGGCGTTGAAGGGCATCGAAGACGGTGGTGATCATCGGTTCGGTGACGTGGCTGTAGATGCCGCGCACGCCGGCGAGGCGGTGGCCGAGGCGGCGGGACGCGTAGTCGGGCGGCGGCCTCGGCTGGGGTGTAGAGCTACAGGGCCTGCTCGTCGTGGCCCGCTGTTGTGTGCTATAGGTGGGGGTGGCCGGTGGTGGTCGGCGGCGGGCGCGGGGCAGGTTGGCAGGCATGGGTGGACTCCCGAACGTCGGAGGTTCTGGCGGCTGGGCACCGCGGGTGGTGGGGCGGGGGGGGCGGGGGTGGGGTTGGGGCGGCGGCCGGGCCCCCGGGGGGGGGGGGCCGGTGGGTGGGGGGCCAGGGAGAGTAGGCGGGCGG
>NZ_JBNCKM010000001.1:935826-985085 GCF_049841535.1 Micromonospora sp. DT53 | reverse complement strand
CCCCTCCCGGGGTGGTTGGGGGGGGGGGGCCCGGGGGGGGGGGGCTGGGTGGGGGTGGTTGGGTGGCGGCCCCCGCCCCCCCCCACCCGGGGGCTGGCAGCGCTAGGTGTGCTGGCAGAGCAGCAGTCGCAGGGCGGTCGCCGCTTGGGCCGGGACGACGCCGTTGCCGAGGACCCGCAGTGCGGTGGTGCGGGGCAGCCCGAGCGCGGGGTTGGTGACCCAGTGCTCGGGCAGGCCCATGAGCCATTCCACGAACGGCGGTGCGAGGACGGGTTTGCCGTGCCGGCCGGTTTGCGTGGGTTCGGGGGCGGGGCGGCCGAGCAGCAGCTCCCAGCGGGCGACGGCGTCGGCGTAGCCGCCCCACCGCTGCTCGTCGGGCTGCCCGAGTGCGGCGATGGTGGTGCGCAGGTCCGCGCCGCCGTCGCCGTGGCGCCCTGGGCCGCGCCCGTCGGACGCGCGCGGGGTGGGCAGGATCCGGGCCGGGACCCGCACCGCTGCGGAGGGGAGGGTGAGGTCCCCGTGCGAGCCGCGCTGCCCTGGGCAGCCCTTCTCGCCGTCGGTGGCCCGCGGGGTGGGCAGCAACACCTCGGACAGCGGGGGCCGGAAGCCGGCACCCGCGCGTCGTCCGGGCGTGCCGGTGTCGCTCGCCCTGGGGGTGGGCAGTAGCCGTGCGGCGCCGGTGGGCGGGTGCGCGTGGTGACTGGTGCGAGCGGTGCGCTCTGCGGTGTCGGTGGGTAGGAGGCCGTGGGTGGAGCCCGAGGGTTCGATGAGGTCGGGTAGGCCGTGCTGGTGGCCGGGTCCTTTGCCGTCACGGGCGCAGGGTGTCGGCAGCGTCCGCACCTCCGCCGGGTCGTGGGGTGGGTGCGGCCAGCAGGAACAGCCGGTCGCGGCGGTGGGCGGCGCCGATGTCGGACGCGCGTAGGCATAGCCAGCTCGTGTTGTACCCGATCGTGGCCAGGTCGGCTTCGACGACGTCGAATCCTCGCCGTAGGAGGGCGGCGACGTTCTCCACGAACACGAGCGGCGGTCGAAGGACGCGAACGGCGTCGGCGATCGAACTCCACAGGCTGGAGTGCTCTCCGGTGATGCCGGCGCGCTTGCCGGCGTTGGAGATGTCCTGGCACGGGAACCCGGCGGTGAGGACGTCGACGGGCTCGACGAGGGTCCAGTCGATGGTGCGGATGTCGCCGAGGTTGGGTACGCCAGGCCAGTGGTAGGCGCAGACGGTGCGGGCGTGCCGGTCGGTTTCGGCGTACCAGGTGAGCTGGCCGCCGAGCACCAGCTCGACGGCCATGTCGAGGCCGCCGTAGCCGGTGCACAGCGATCCGATGCGGAAGACGGTGGTGTGGGCAATGCTCACGTCACCTCCCCGCGCCCGGCGTCGCCTGTCACCGGCTCGCCGTGTGGGCAGGACCAGGGGCCACAGCCAGGCACTTCTGTGGGTTGAGGACGTGGGCGCAGCTGCACTTTGTCCAGCGGCACTCGCTGCCTGTGCACCGTGGAGCTCTGCACGCCGGCACCCATGGACAGGTAACGGTGGGTGGGTGGGCTCACGTGACCACCCCGGATCCGTCCTCAGCCGTGCGCGTCTTGGTGAAGATCAGAACGTCTTCGTGGGCGATGAGGTGCATCGGCACCCCAGACGTACGGGCCTTGCGGACCTGTTGGAGTTGGAAGAACGACGGGCGGGCGACGAGCTGCCCGTCACGGACGGCGGCGAGGAAGGCGACGCACCGCTCGGTCGGCACGAGTCCGGCGCGCAGACCGGCGGCGATCACGGCGCTGGGCAAGTCGACCAGCTCCCCACGTTTGCGCCACGGACGGGCGGTGACCACGACGGCGCCGCCGGGTCGTAGCAGGGTCGCGCAGCCGCGCAGAATCTCAGCGAAGCCGTCGGCGAGACCGGTCAGGTCACGGTAGGCGAGGTTGCCCTTGTCCTCGCCGTCGTTGTACCGGTCGTCGTACTTGACGACCCCGTGCTCGCCGGGGCGGACGAGGCCGTGGACGGTCGGCCCGTACGGCGGTGAGGTGACCACGAGCGCCACCTGCCCGGTGAGGGCCTTCGGCACCAGCGACATCAGCCGGGTCGCGTCGCCGCGGATGACCGACGCGCGTCCGCTGGCGCCGTGGTCGTGGGCGTGGCGAATGTTGGCGTCGGCGATGTTCGACCATTGCGGCTCGTATTCGATGCCGAAGGCGTCGCGTCCGGCGTGGACGGCCTCGACCAGGGTAGTGCCGATGCCGCACATCGGGTCCAGAACCAGATCGCCGGGCTGGGTGTAGACGGCGACCGCGTGGGCGGCGATGGCGGGCAGCATCCGGGCGGGATGCTTGACCGATTCCGGCACGTACCGGCCGCGTCGCTGGACAGGGCCGGTCGACTGGGCGGTAGCCCAGACGGACAGACCCCCAGGATCGGCGCGGTGGCGGCCTTCGTACTCGCGGTGCCGTCCCGGGTAGTCCTCGCCCACTGCGGAGCTGTTGGTGTCCGGCTCGCTCGCGCCGGAGGATCCTGCAGTGGTGTGCTCAGCCATGGCGCTCACCGCCGTCGCGGCCACGGCGCCGTTCCACCCCAACCCCTGGAGTCGAGTGCGGGGTGAAGACCATCAGGTCGGCGTGCACCCGCAGGTGGGCGACCGACCACTGCTCGGGGTTGGCGTGGACCAGGGTGAGCAGCTCCTCATCCGTGCCGTAGTAGACGAACTGGTCGCCGTCGGTGTCGGCCTCGACGGCGACGATGTGCTGCAGGTAGCCCAGTCCGGCCGCGGAGGCGGCGGCCACGAGCGGCCCGAAGTCCTCCGGCGTGGGCTGCGTGCCGGCGGGGACGCCGACGACGAGGACGAGGCAGCCGCTGGGGCGCAGTAGCCGCGCGCAGGCAGCGAGGAGCCAGGCGAGGCGGACCCGGGCCGTCGTGCCGGCCTCATGCAGCGGCCAGGTAGCGACCACCAGGCTGGTGGCCGCGTCCAGCGGGCCGTCGTGGGGCGGCCGGACGACCGTGGCGTCGGCGCCGGGCAGGTCGGGGTCGGTGAGGTCGTCGCCGAACCAGTCGACCAACTCGGGCGGGTCCTGCGCGTCGCCGGCCTCCAGTTCGTCGGGCGCGGTGAGCGGGTTCGTTGCGGTCGTGGGCGCCTGCGGGCCGGCGGTGGCGGGTCCGATGATCAGGCTGGAGCTGTCGGTGAACCACGCGCGGTGGTGCTGGCGCCCGCCCTGCGCGCAGATCGGTGCGAGGACGTGGTCGGTGGTGAGATCGGCCACCGCTTCCCCGGGCCGGCTGTAGGCGGCGACGAGGCGGTAGGCCAGACGGGTGGGCAGGCTGGTGTGCGGGTCGGCGTTGGTACGGGCCGTGCGCCAGACCGTGATCGGTACCGGCGGGTCGCCGGCGATCAGGTCGATGAGAGTGGCGTCGGCCGGCTTGGTGTGGTCGGCCTGCTGGTGTGGGTGCGGCGTGTGCTCGCTCATGTGCTGTCGGCTCCGCGCCGCGCCGTGAAGCGCTGACATCCCCAAACCGGGCTTTGTGAGCCTCGGCGAACACTTGCCGAACCCACAAACGCTCACAACGCGCGACCCGGCAGCGGCTTGTCCCGGTTTTCCTCGTCCTGCCTGGTGCGCGGGACGTGGCGGTAGCCATCGGCAGGTGGCCTACCGCGACGGGACCGGCATCGTTCCCACTCATTTCTGTCTGTGACGCTGGGTCACTGACAGAACGCCCTGACGGTGCCGGCGCCGGTTGGAGAGAACGCGTCGGGCGTCGACGTGGATGAGCGTTGACCAGCACTGTGAGAGGTTGCCGAACTTCGTGTGCCGGGCCGTTGTCATCGGCGCGGCGCGTCGCCTGTGACAGGGTGCGGGATGTCCAGCGGTGACAGCCTGCCCGCGACTGTCACGGGTACGTCGGCAGTCCGCGCGGGCCGTCCCCGGCGAGCGGTGACAGCGGCGCTGTGAGCCGACCCGGTTGTCACAGCAGGCCGCGTGTGTCCTCTGTGAGGTCGTCCGCGCCATCTCGCGGCTCACGACGTGAGCCTGTGCCACCACCTTCGAACCGCGCGGTCACAGACTCTGCCAGGGTGTCACAGGGCAGGTCAGCCGACCTTTGTCAGGCTCTTGCCAACGATCAGCGGCGGTGGCGCGCCGGGCGGGCGGGCCATTGACAGAGGCCTAGTCGAGGGCGACGAACAGCGCCCTGAGCGGCTCTGTCAGGACCGTGTGAGCCTGCTGTGGCGCAATCGATGCCACCGATCGCCGTGACAACGCCGGCGACGGCATTCGCATCCCTTCAGTGTCACAGGAGTGTTGACATGAGCGTGTCCGACGCTACGAACTGGCCGACGTCCGCCCTCGACGCGGCGGCGACCGCCTTCGCCGCGCTGACCTGCGAGCCCGCGCCGCTGGCTCTCGACTGCACGGCGTTCTTCTGCGACGCGCGTCTGCCGCAGCCGGTGATGCCGCTGCCCGCGCTGCGGGACTGGCTGTTGCGCCACCCCCGCGCCTACACGGCGCGTGACGAGGTGTGGCGCGAGCTGATCCGACGCGCCCGTCTCGACGGGCCGCACTGGGTCATCGCCGCGGTCGGCATGGCGATGCCGGCGCTGCAGCAGTACGCGGCCCACCTGGGCGAGGGCTACACCGGCGACCCTGCGGATATCGACGCCGAAGTCCTGACCGGGTTCCTGACCGCGCTTCGCGACCGGGCCGACCTGGGCAAACCCGCGCCGTACGCGAGCCTGTGCAAGGCGGCGTGGCGAGCCGGGCGGGACCTGCGGCTGCAGCAGCATCAGTGCCTGCCGGTGCAGAACATTGAGCACCTCGTTTCCGGCTCCCGCACCCCGCCGGTGCCGTACGGGCATCCGGACCTCCTGGTCCGCCGCGCGGTGACCCTCGGGATCGTCGACCCCGAGGATGAGCAGCCCTACATCGACGTGCGGCTCGGTCGACGGGCGATCGAGCCCATCGCCGCGAGGAATGGCGTCAGCGTCGACGCCCTGCGCATGCGGCTGTCCCGCATCGACAGCCGCGTCGCCGAGGCCCTCGCGGACGGGCTGTTGACCGGGATCGCGTCGCCGGAGACCACGGCGCGGCTGCGGCAGCAGGCCGAGCAGCGCGGCGGGCGTCGCGCAGGACGTGCCGCGGCCGCCCGCCGCGAAGCCGCCCGGCAGCAGGCTGCCGCAGCCGCCTGACATCCAACCGGCACGGCTGTGGCCGGCCCGAAGCACCACGTCGGGCCACAGCCGTTTCCGCTTGCCGAGCGCCCGTCCCAGCAGAGCTGCTCCGGAGGTAGCGCGCAGCGCTGGCAGCAGAAGACCAGCGCAGGATTGCCAGCCGGCCTGCCCGCCGGCACGTTTTGCGGCGCAGGCACCGCTCAGCCGTACCCCTCCGCTCCGACGATCAGAACTTTCGGCCGTCGTCCTAAGCGCCCTGGAACGGACGGGCGAACCACTTCGGCCTTGTCAAGAACTGTGAGCCCCGGCGGCCCTCACACCGCTCGCACAGAGAGCGGTTCCGAGCCGGCTGTGAGTCCTCGCCCGCAGGCAAGGCTGTCGAGCAGTGATAGCCCTTCACCAGCCCCGTGAGGCCTGCCTGGACCGCGGTGAGCGCGGCAAGTGTTCGCCCGGGCTCACAAATCCCGGTTTGGGGGTGCGGGACCTTTCGAGCTGTACCGCTCGCCGGTCCCGCCCGCCGCCGGGCGACACGAGGAGCCGCGATCCGCGCGCCTCGGGTGCCGCGCCAGTTGATGCGCTGACACCACGTTGATGACCGCAACCCACCCATGAGGGAGGACGAGCTCCTCCCGGGGCTCACGCGGTTCGTGCGCTTCTCGCCTGCGCCCGGCGGCGGTCCCATCGGACCGCTTCGAGCAATCGCCGCCCCCGGTCAGACGTCTTCGTGATCGGGGGCGGCGGGAGGTGAATCGCAATGTCTCGCACCCCACAGCGCACTCTCCGAATCCCGCGAGTCGTTCGTCTCGCACTGCGTGTCGCCGTACCGCTGGCCGGCGTCGGCCTGGCACTCGCCGTCCCGGCCGCCGCGTACGCCGATCCCGGCGAGGCCGTCGAACCGGCGGTGAACTCCCTGCCGATGGTGATCTTCAACCTGCAGACCTGGGTCATGGGCATCCTGGCCGCCGTCGCCACCCTCTTCCTCGTCCTGGCCGGCGTCTACTGGGTCACCGCCGGTGGTGACCCGTCGCAGGTCGAGAAGGCAAAACTCGCCCTGCGCAACGCGCTGCTCGGCTACGGCCTGGCCGTCCTCGCCCCGATCTTGCTGCAGGTCGTCCGAGGCATCGTCGGGGGCTGATCGTCATGGGATGGGTTCTCGACCATGTTCTTGATTGGCTCACTGCAGCGATTCTGGCCTGCCTCAGCGCGATCTTCGACCTCATCACCAGCATCCTGCTCACCACACCGAAGGTCACCGTGCTGCCGCAGGTGCAGGCGCTCACCGGCCGGTCGGTCTGGATCGTGGATACCGTCTTCGTGTTGGCGTTCGTCGCCGCTGGCGTGCTCGTCATGGTCGCCGGCGGCGACGAACAATCCCGCTACACGGTCAAGGACCTCCTCCCGCGGCTGGTCGTCGGGTTCACCGCCGCGCACTTCTCCCAGTTGGCCTGCGACCAGCTCGTCGATCTCGCCAACGCCCTGACCGCGGCGATCAGCGAGGGCGGCTACGACGGCGACGGCGCGTTCACGGCGATCCGCACCCACCTCGCTGCGGCACAGGACCGCACCGTCCCGCTGTTGTTCCTGGTCCTGATTCTCCTCATCACCGTCTTGGTCGTGACGGCGGCGTTTCAGCTGATCGGCCGGTTCGTGGCGCTGCTGGTGATGACGAGCATCGCGCCGCTGGCGCTGGCCTGCCACGCGCTGCCGCAGACCGACGGTCTCGCCCGGCTGTGGTGGCGCGCCTACGCCGGATGCCTGGCGATACCGGTGGCGCAGGCGTTCTTCCTCACCGCGGGGCAGCAGACACTGCTCGACCCGGCGACCATGCTGCCGGTGTTCGGCCTGCCCGTCGACCCGGGCGGCACGCTTAATCTCCTGGTCGTGGTGGTGCTGCTCTGGACCACCGTCAAGATCCCCACACTGTTGGCCCGGTGGGCGGGCCAGACCGGACGTAGCACGAGCACCATGCTCGGCGCGGTGGTCCGCGTCGTCGTGGTGCAGCAGCTCGCCCGCACCGTCCCCGGCCTGAACACCCTTCGGAGGACCATCAGATGACCCGACCTGATCCCGAAGCGCCGATGAGGGCGCGGATGCCCGCCGACGTCGACGCCCCCGACAAGGTCGCCTACGGCCTGACGTTCCACCAGCTGGCGGTCGTCGCCGCCGGCGCGCTGCTGTTCTACACCGCGTGGCGCACGCTGCACGATGTTGTGCCGGCGCCGGTGTTCATCGGTGCTGGTGTGGTGCTCGGCGGGCTGGTCATCGGCCTGGCGCTGGGCCGCCGCGACGGCCTGTCCATGGATGTGTGGCTGCTGCACGCGATCCGCTACACGCGCACACCCCGGTCACTGTCCACCGCCACCGTCGCGGCGGACACCGGGACGCCGGATTGGGTCGAGACCCCCACCAGCGGCCGGGTGCCGCTGCCAGCGCCGTTGCGGCTGCCCGCCGACGCCATCGACGACGACGGGGCAATCAGCCTCGGTGACGCGCGGGCGGCGATCGTCGGCACCACCACGGTGAACCTCGCGCTGCGCACACCCGGCGAACAGGCGGCCCTGATCGAGGGGTGGGGGCGGTGGCTCAACAGCCTGTCGACGCCGACGCAGATCGTCGTGTCCGCGCAACCGGTTGACCTGGCCTCCCACAGCCGGGCTCTCGCCGCCGCCGCGGGCGCCCAGCCGCATCCGCGGCTGCGCGCGGCGTGCGCCGATCACGCGGAGTTCCTCGGCGACCTCGCCGCCCGCCGGGACCCGCTGCGTCGGCAGGTCCTGGTCGTCACCCGCGCGGCTGCCGGCGAGCGCGCGCATGCCGCGCGGCGGCGAGCCGATGACACGGTGCGGGCGTTGGCCGGCCTCGGCGTCAGCCCGCGGGTGCTGGACGGCTCGGCGGTCACCGCCGCCCTGGCCAGCGCCGCCGACCCGTACCGGCCGCCGCAGCCGGGCCGCCTGGCCGCGCCCGACGCCGTCATCACCGCCGCTGCCCCCTCCCGCAGGACAAGGAGCCAACGATGATGAGGAAGAGACGGTCCGGCGACGACGGCGCACCGCCGCGGGCGGGCTCGCTGGCGTCGGCGGTCGCGCCGGCCGCCGTCGAGGTCACGCCCCGGTGGCTGCGCGTGGGCGACGGCTTCGCCGCGACCCTCGTCGTGACCGGATACCCGGCGGAGGTCGGCCCGGCGTGGCTGGAGCCGCTGCAGTCCTGGCCGGGCCGGCTCGACCTCGCGTTGCACATCGAGCCGCTGCCGGCCCCGATCGCCGCGTCCCGGCTGCGCACACAGCGAGCACGGCTGGAGTCCTCCCGGCGGGCCGACTCCGAGCGCGGGAAGCTCGCCGACCCCTACGTCGATGCCGCCGCCCACGACGCCGGTGACCTGGCCGAGCGGCTGGCCCGAGGCGCGGCGAAGCTGTTCCGCGTCGGCCTGTACCTGAGCGTGCACGCCCGCACCGAAGACGAACTCCTGCAGGCGTGCGCGCAGGTCCGGGCCGCCGCCGCGTCCACCCTTCTGGAGGTGCAGCCCGCGACGTGGCGACAGCTTCCCGGCTGGACCACCACCCTGCCCCTCGCCTGCGATGGGCTGCGGATGCAGCGCACCATGGACACCCAGGCACTCGCCGCCGCGTTTCCGCTGTCGAGCCCGGACCTGCCCGCACCGCTGCCCGGCGACCCGCCGGCCACCGGCGGTGTCCTCTACGGGATCAATCCGGCCAGCGCCGGCGTCGTTTGGTGGGATCGTTGGACGCAGGAGAACCACAACTCGATCGTCCTGGCCCGCTCCGGGGCTGGAAAGTCGTACTTCGTGAAGCTGGAGATCCTGCGCAACCTCTACCAGGGAGTGCAGGTCGCGGTGGTGGACCCCGAGGACGAGTACCTGCGACTGGCCGACGCGGTCGGCGGCAGCATCGTCCGGTTGGGCCTGCCCGGCGTGAAGATCAACCCCCTGGACCTGCCCGCCGGCGACCGGCGACCCGACACGCTGACCCGCCGCGCTCTGTTCCTGCACACGCTCATCAGCGTGCTACTCGGCCACCAGCCGCCGCCGGCGGAGCGCGCCGCACTGGACCGGGCCATCCTCGCCGTCTACCGGACCGCCGGGATCACCGCCGACCCGGCCACGCACCACCGGCCCGCGCCGCTGCTGCGCGACCTGGCCGCCACGCTACGCGCCGACGACGACCCGGCCGCCGCGACGCTGGCCGCCCGGCTCGCACCGTGGGTGCAGGGCAGCTTCGCCGACCTGTTCGACGCACCCACCACCCAGACCCCGGTCGGACACCTGGTCGTGTGGTCGCTGCGGCACCTGCCCGACGAACTGCGCACCGTCGGCACCCTGCTCGCACTGGACTCGATCTGGCGCACCGTCGACGCCCCACAACGCCCGTCGCCGCGGCGGCTCGTGGTGGTCGACGAGGCGTGGCTGCTGATGCGCGACGGCGAAGGCGCCCGCTTCCTGTTCCGCATGTCAAAGGCGGCACGCAAGCGCAACGCCGGACTGACCGTCATCACCCAGGACGCCGCCGACGTGCTGAGCACCGACCTCGGCCAGGCGGTGGTGTCCAACGCCTCCACCCAGGTGCTGCTGCGGCAGGCGCCGCAAGCCATCGACGCCGTCGGCGAGGCGTTCGGGCTCACCAACGGTGAACGGCGACTACTGCTCTCGACCCGCCGCGGCCAAGGGCTGCTGATCTCCGGGGCCAGCAGGACCAGCTTCGAGTCGATCGCCTCCGACGCGGAACACGCCCTATGCACCACCGATCCGGCCGAACTGGCCGACCTCAACGAGGAGGGCGACCTGTGACACCACCAACCGAAGCCCTCAGCTCAGCGCTCGTGTCACCGGCGCCCAGCCCCACCAGCGGGCCGGGCGCCGGTCCCATCCCGCCCCCTACCGGAGCTGCGGCCGCGCTGATCGACGCCGCCGTGTGGGCCACACAGCGGCCGTGGCTGGCGGCGGTCGCCGCCGGCGGGCTGATCGTGTGGATCGCGGCCCGCAACCTCGTCGAGATCTGGCGGCACCGCCACCACGCCCGCGGCGCGCGCCTCGTGACGATCGCGCCACCGCCGGAAGTCGACCCACACAGCGCTGGCGCGCTGTGGGCGAACCTGGCCGGCGTGCTGACCCCCTCACGGCGGCGGCGCCTGCTCCACGGCGCCCCGCACGTCGTGTGGCAGTACACGTGGTCCGGCCGACAACTACTCATCTCAATCTGGGTACCCGGCACCGTCCCCCCGGGGGCGGTCGAGGCCGCGGTGCGGGCGGCGTGGCCCAGCTCGGCCACCACCACCGACGACAACCCGGCACCGCCGATCCCCCTGGACGCGCATCCCGCGGCCGGTGGGCAACTTTTGCCCGTGTACGCGGAGTGGCTTCCGCTGGTCACCGACCACGACACCGACCCGCTGCGCCCGCTGATGGCCGCTGGCGCGCAGCTCAAACCCCGCGAGTACGCGTGCGTGCAGATCCTCGCCCGCCCGGCCACGCCCCGACGGGCGGCGCGGGCCCGCCGCGCGGCCGGGCGGCTACGGGCCGGCACCACCGCGGTCCCGGCGATCAACCCGGCCGCGCCGGTGCGGTGGCTGCTGGACGCGTTCCTGCCCGGCGGCGGCACCGGCCGCGCTGCGGCGTCCGCGTCCCGTCGGGATCCCACCGTGGAGCGCGACGTCCGGGCGATCCTGGACAAGACGGCGCACCCGCTGTGGCAGACCGGCATCCGGTACGCCGTCGCCACCACCAGCCGGCGCCCCGGCGCCGACCCGACCGGCCGGCTGCGGGGCATCGCCGACACCCTCGCCTCGGCGTTCGCCATCCACACCGGCCGCAACCGGCTCACCCACCGTGCCCGCATGCCCGCACCGGTGGCCGTCCTCGCCGCGCGCCGGCTCGGCCCCGGATTCCTCACCTCCGCCCCGGAACTCGCCGCCCTCGCGGCCCTGCCGCAGGACCTCGCCGTGCCGGGCCTCGATCGGGCGCGGGCCGCGTCCATGCCGGCACCGGTCGCCGTTCCCGGCGGCGGGCGTGGGGTGAAGATGCTCGGCGACGCCGAGATCGGTGGCCACAGTGTCGGGCTGTCGGTGGCGGACGCGAGGTATCACATGCATGTGATCGGTTCCACGGGTTCCGGCAAGACCACCCTGCTGGTCAACATGGCCGTCGACGACATCAAGGCCGGCCGCGGCACCGTCGTCATCGACCCGCACGGCGACCTCGTCCTGGACATCCTCGACCGGCTCCCCGCAGGCGTCGCCGACCGTGTCGTGCTCTTCGACCCGGACCAGGAGAACCCGCCGACGCTGAATCCCCTCGAAGGCGACGACCCCGACCTGGTCGTCGACAACCTCGTGTCGATCTTCGGGAACATTTTCGCGAAGGCGTGGGGGCCGCGGATGGATGACGTCATGCGGGTGGCGTGCCTGACCCTGCTGCGCCACAACAACGTCACCCTGCAGCACATCCCCCCGCTGCTCAACAGCCCCCAGTTCCGCTCGGCGATGACGGTGGACCTGGACGACCCGGCCGGGCTCAGTGGCTTCTGGCAGTGGTACGACAGCCTCAACGACAGCCTCCGCTCGCAGGTCATCGGACCGGTCCTCGCCCGGCTGCGCGCGTTCCTGCTGCGCGACTTCGTCAAACGCACCATGCGCTACCCCCGCTCGAGCTTCGACATGGGCCGCGTCCTCGACGGCGGCGTGCTGCTCGTCCGCATCCCCAAGGGTGTGCTCGGCGAGGACACCAGTCGGCTGCTCGGCTCCCTGATCCTCGCGCAGGTGTGGCAGGCCACGACCGCTCGCGCTGGCGTCGCACCCGACCGGCGTCGCGACGCGACCCTGATCATCGACGAGGCCCAGAACTTCCTGACCCTGGCCAACTCCCTGGACACGATGCTCGCCGAGGCCCGCAAGTACCGGCTGTCGCTCGTGCTCGCCCACCAGGACCTGGCCCAGTTCCCCCGCGACCTGCTCGCCGCGGCGTCGGCCAATGCCCGCAACAAGGTGTACTTCACGGTCGCGCCGGAAGACGCGAAGGTCCTGTCCCGGCACACCCTGCCGGAGCTGGGCGAGCACGACCTCGCCCACCTCGACGCGTACACCGCCGCCGCGCGGCTGGTCGTCAACGGCCGCCAGACCCCGGCGTTCACGATGAAGACCCGGCCGCCGAAGCCGGTCGTCGGAGAGGCGACCGCCATCCGCCAGGCCGCCGCCGCGGCGGTACCGAGCCAGGACACCAGCGCCATCGACGCCCTCGTCGAACGGCTCAGCCGCAGACCCGACGAACGTCGACCCCGTCCAAAGAGCGACCGGAGCTAACTTCCTCTGTCAGACGGTGGCGTCACCCGGGTCGCGCACCGGCTCACCATCGGGATCGTCACCGGTGACCGCCGGCATCCGCAGCACAGTGCTGACCTGGGCTGTCAGTGCCGCACACACGCCGTGACAGGCCCTCCGCGCCGACCTCCCTCGCTCCAGACACCCCTCCCGATCGGGAGGGGACCTCATCCTGCCCAGGAGCATCCGTCGTGTACTCCCGCGTTCCCCCCGTCTCCCGCAACCCCGATCCGCTCGCCGTCTTCGGTCGCATCGTCCCCCGCGACCACGCCCTCCTCGGGCTGCTCGCCGAGCACTACCTGCTGTCCACCGACCAAATCACCAGCGCCCTCTTCGACACCCGGCGCACCGCCCAACGGCGGCTGACGATCCTGCACCGCCTCGACGTGCTGCACCGATTCGGCCGCAGCGGCGCCCACGGCCGGTACGGATCACTGCTCTACACCCTCGGACCCGTCGGACTGCAGCTACACCCAACCGTCTACCACGACCCCACCGGCACCAGCGGCAAGGCACCGCGCAGCTCCCTGGAACGCGCCAAGCGGATCGCCGCCAGCGGCCAGGTCAACCACCTGCTCGGCGTCAACCAGTTCTTCACCGACCTCATCGCCACCGCCCGCCACACACCCGACGCCCGGCTGTCGCGCTGGTGGTCCGAGCAGCACGCCACCACCGTCTACGCCCAAGCGGGCATCCGCCCCGACGGGCACGGCGTCTGGACCGTCGGCGACACCTCGACCGGCTTCTTCCTCGAGCACGACAACGACACCGAGAACCTCGCCCGGGTCGTCGCCAAGCTGCGCGGCTACGAACGCCTCACCACCTTCGGCCCCCGCTACCCCGTGCTGTTCTGGGTCCCCAGCCGGCGCCGCGAGGCCAGCCTCCTCGCGGCGCTCGCCGGACTGCCCACCGCCAGCCCGATCGCCACCGCCGTCCACGGCCCCGACCCGGCAGGTCGGGTGTGGACCCTCGTCTCGGACCCCACCCACCGGCGGTACCTGCACGAGCTGCCCTGCGACCACGGCCCTGACACGGTCACCAACCCACGGCGCTTCGACCACCCGTAGAACTCACACCGCAGGCCAGCCCGCCGACACCTGCCTGAGTGAGCACCTCCGGCAAGCCGACTACCGTCGCCGACGTCTGTCAGCAAATAAGATCATCTGTGAGCGCCGTGAAGGCTCACAGCATCCCGCCGACGACGACTCCGCTACGAAGCGGAATGACTCACAGCGCAGGTCAGCCCCACTTTTCGGGGATCAACTCGTCGGATCGGCCTGACAGAACAGGCCGCTACCGTTCACGGCACTAACACCCCCTCATACATCTCCACCCCGGTCCGGTCCCACCTCGGAACCACCGCCGCACCCACCGGTGCGCCCCGCCCACCCGCCCCACCCGGGGCCGGTCGGCACCGCGCCGCGCGGCGACCCCAGGTCGCACCCCACCAACCCGCACCCACACCTCTCCCGCAACCGACCCACGCACCCCAGTGGGCCGGTCATCTCCGCGCGCCTGACGCGCCCACCCCCAAGGAGGACCACTCATGCCCAAGAACCCGACCCGGAAGGCCACCTCGCCGGCTGTCACACCGACGGCGACGATCCACACCATGATCGTCTGCGTGCCGGGCGACCTGCCCCGCGAATCCCTGACCGCACACCAACTCGACCGCAACTTCGGCGTGCAGGGCACGCTGTCGCCCCGCTTCTGGGCCAGCCCCGCCCTGCACCTGTGGCAGCGCAGCCAGATGTTCGGACTGCGCAAGGGCCGCCCGGCCTACTGCGCCGGCGGACCAGCGCGACTGCTCGACCTGACCGGCATGCGCCACGCCGCCGGTATCGGGGCGGGCATCCGCCACCAACTGTTCAGCCGCGCCGTGCACGGCACCCGCAACGCCACGCCGTGGCACGTCTACGAGGCCCGCCACCTGGCCGACCCGCAGCAATACCCGTGGGACACGGCCGTCGCGGACTTCACCCATCAGCCCCGGGTCAACGCCATCCGGATGCACAACGCCGCCACCTACGGCGCCGGGCAGATCCGCCTCAGCGAACTGGAGATGTACCAGGCCGGCTGCATGGCCTACCAGCACCACAGCGCTCTCACCGCCCTCGCGGGCGACGCGCTGATCACCGCCGAAGGGGCGAAGCTGGCCCCGGCCAGCGACGCCATGGCCGACCGGGTGACCTACCTCGAACAGGCCAACCGGCTGCTCTCCGCCATCGACCCCAACCAGCGACTGCTCGCGGTCGCGCTCTGACAGAGCCCGCCAAGAAGGAAACACGCCCGAGCGGCCGGGTCATGGTCCTGATCGGCGAGGTCGCCCGCCTCGCCGCCGACTGCGTCCGCGCCCCGCGCCGCAGCGCCGCGAACCGCTAGCCATCCACGCGCACCTCATCGCGCAGCTTCGGGTCGCCGCACGCGCCGACGCGATGCCCTGCTCACCATCCTGGCGACCGGCTCACGGTGTCGGCAGATACCCGCGAGCCGCCGCATCTCGCCCCGGCGTGCCAGCCGCCCCTGGCAGGGGCGCTGACAGCGCTGCCGGCCAGCGAGACGGCCGCCCTTTCCCTCTTGCGCGTAAGCCGGCGAGCGCCGGCACCAACCCCCACGCACCGCACCGAGCCGTCGGCGACCAAGCCCTGGTCGCCGACATCACCCTGCCTGAAGGGACACCCTCCATGATTCACCTTCCGATCTGCCCCGTCTGCGACGAGCCGGTGGCAGACCAACCCGCCACGCACTGGACCAACGCCTACCGCGGCGGCATCCCGTGGTGGCATCTGGCCGACAACAGCCCCATCTGCCCGGCAGCCGACGGCCAACACTCCCAGCCGGACCTCGTCGCCGACCCGCTACCGGTCGACAGCCAGACCAACACCTGGCTCGACGACATGAGCCGCCTGTTCGCCGTCGACGGTCCCTACGACCCCGCCCGACTGGGCAGCGCCATCACCGCCGCCGAGCACCTCACCCGCTGGCTGCACACAGCAACCGGACCGTTCAGCGCGCTGCTCACCCTGCCGGCACCCTCCGACGTCTCCTCCCTGATCGGGCACCTGCACCGCAGCACCCGGCTGCTCGCCCGGGTGCACGCACAGATCGGGTCCTACCTCCTCGACCAGGCCCGCCAGGCACACCTCACCAGCCTCGATGACAGCGAGAGGCGCAGCGAGGTCATCGACGCCGTCGACGACGTCCACGCATGGTTGCAGGACGCGGCCGACTCGCTCGCCCAGTCGGCGCAGGCCTCAGGTGCCGCTTGGTCCAGCGCCCGCACGGTCACGGCCACGAGCCGCCCCGGCGCCTCCTCCACCGCTGGCGATATCGACCCACAGGAGGGCCAGCAGTGACGAGTCCTGACTACACGCCGCGTCAGGGCAGCACCGCCGTCTTCTCCGGCCGGTGGCTGCGCTACGAACCGGTCCCTGGCTTCCACCGCTACCACGAGGGATACCTCGCGACGGTGACCGGTTGGTGGAACGGCAGCTTCGAACTCGCCCTCGACCACGAGGCCGTGACCGCCCTTACCCAGACGTTCGACGCGATGGCCACCTACGTCGGCGATGACTGGCGCACCGTCGGCTTCAACGGACACACCCTCACCATCACCCGTCCGGTGTCCCTCGGCGGCGGCGTCCACCTCGTCGAGCCCACCGGCAGGCGGTACCGGATCGGCTGGGGCCTGCCGTGGTTACCGGTCGACCCGAGCCGCTGCGACCACGTCTTCGGCCAGCCATAGCCGCACCGCCCCACCAGCACGGGGCCTGACAGGCCCCGAGCTCGATGGCATCCCGAGATCCGTCACCGCACTTGATCACGAGGCGCCATCGAAGCGTGGATCAGTGCACGCCCCCATCCAGGCAGACGCAACAGCAGCCACAGGGAGGACTCATGGACAACCCGACCGATCAGACTGCGGCGCCGAGCGCCCTCGACAAGGTCGCCGCCGCTCTGGCAGCACTTGGCCAGGACACGGCCGCCGCGATCGCGCAGCGCGCCGGCGTCGGCTACTCGACGGCCACCAAACGACTTCGCACCCTTGCAGAGGCAGGCCAGGCCGAATCGTTGCGCGCCGACGACGGCCGCACGCTCTGGCGGCACCTGCCGAACACGACGACCAGCACCGACAGCGGCGACCCGCAGGCGACCACGACCGACGCCAGGCGTGACCCGCCCTCCGCGGTGACGGACGACGACGCCGACGAGGCTCACGGACCGGACGGCGCCCCCGGACCGGCAGAGGAGGCGAACACCGCCATGGCGGCGAGACCGGACGACGAGTCGACCAGTCTCCAGCCGGACGACGAACGCCGACCAACGCCCGACGGCTACGCGGGCCGGCCAGCCCTACAGGACCCGCCCGCCAAGCCGGACCGCGTCCCCGACGCACCGACCACCAGGCAGGCGGAGGCCGGCGAGGCTTCCCCGGCCGACGCCGAGAATCCGGGCGCAGCCGACGCGTCCGGTCAGGCAGAATCCGCGCCCAATCTGGATCCGGCGGGCAGCGACGAACCCGCGGCGCCCAGCAGCCCATCCGATGCTGCGAGCGCGTCAGGTGGCGGCAAGCCGCGCCGGTCCAAGGGCAGCCTGCGCGGGGCCATCCTCGACGTGCTCGAAGCCCATCCCGGGCAGCCGTTCAAGACCAGCGAACTGTGCAAGGCCATCGACCAGGCGAACGAGGGCACCGACTCGGCCAAGGCCAGCGCGGGCGCGGTCGTCAACGCCGTGCACAAGCTCGTCACCGACGGTGTCGCCGTTCAGGTCGCCGAGAAGCCGGCGACCTTCCAACTCGCCCCGGCAACCACCTAGCAGATCCGTTACCGCTGGTAGCCCGGGGCGGGCGTCGAACTTGGCGGATCCACGCCCGCCCCGGTGCTCCTTAGTACAGAAGGAGCGACGTCAAGTGTGTCATCTGAGCTCGTACCTCACGGCGGCCGGCGGAGTCCTCGCCGGTCTCGCCGTCGCCGCGGCACTGCTCGCCCGGCAGCGGCACATCATTCACCATCAGCGGCAGGCGTTGGCTGCCCGCGACCGTGACCGGTCCTACTGGCATCGGCTGGCCACGCACAACGACACGACCGACCTGCCGAACCGGCGGGCCCTGTGGGCCCACCTTGAGGCCACGTTCTCGCTCGGGGAACCGCTCGGGCTCGTCCTCATCGACCTGGACCGGTTCAAGCAGGTCAACGACACCTACGGCCATGAGCACGGCAATGACCTGCTGCGCGAGGTCGGGCGCCGACTGAGGACCCTCGGGCCGTCGGTCGCTCTGGCGGCGCATCTCGCCGGTGACGAGTTCGCCCTCGTCGTGCACGGCGACGACGGCGAGGTCGAGATTGCCGCCGAGGCCGCCCACCGGCGTATCTCGGAGCTCCCGTACGAGATCGCCGGGCAGCAGGTGATCGTCACCGCCAGCGTCGGCTACGCGCTCGCCGAGCCGGACATGCTGCCCGGCGACCTCCTGCACGCGGCCGACCAGGCCATGTACCTGGCCAAACGCACGCGTTGCGGCGTCCGCGCCCACGACCCGGACCACGCCACGCCGCCGGGAGCCGTCATCCGCTACCGCGACCTGCGGTAACACGCCCCCGGCGCCAACCGCACCACGTCCCCGCACGCACCAGAAGCCCCGCAGGCCGATCCGGCCTGCGGGGCTTCTGCGTATGTCAAGGAGCCCGATCCCCGTGATGTCCTTCAACACCGTTCACACCCTGACCGGGTGCCTGCTGCACATTGAGGCCAGCGCCGACCTTATCGGCTGGGGCCGCCCGCCTCTCCTGCTGCTCGTCCAGGACCGGCCCTCCCCATCAGCACCTAATGGCCTGAGACGCCAGATGCGCGCCGTGCACCTACCGCTCAACGAAACCCGCATGGGCCGCTACCGCGCCGGACTCGCCGACCTCCTACCGGACCTCACCACCGCGCTCGACATCAACCAGCCGGTCGCCCGGCCCACCCTCGCGGCCTGCGTCGACATCGGCCTGATCACGGACCTCCTCGCCGATCCCACCCCCGGACTCCGCCTGCTGGCCTGGGCCGTCTGCTACGAGGACGTCCTCGTCGAGTCCGACGACCTGCACGAGATCCGCCGCGTTGACGCGGTCGACGCCGACCGCCGCACCTACCAGATCACGAGGCTGCGAGGCGAACCGCACCCCGTGGTCCGCGTCGACGACCACGACGACGCACCGGCCACTCGCTCCGCACTGGCGCGTCTCGTCCAGACCACCAGCAGACCTGGCCGAATCACGCCGACGGCCTTCTGACTGCCGCCGACGCCACGCCGGCAGCGCGGGTCCCCACCTCACCCGCGCGTCGCACGACGTGCCCTACGGCACCAACCCAGACGACTTGACCTTCATCGAGAGATAAGCGTCGATCAATCAGGTCATTGTCCGGGTCGTCCATCAGGCAACACACGACCGGTGCCGACCGGACGGTGACCCCTGCCCACAACCCCGACGGAAGGTCACCCGCCATGTCTGACCGCAGCCGAACCCGCTCGTCTCACCGCGCCCTCCTCCCCCGTGACGTCACCGACCCCCTGCTGTGGCGGCTGGCCGTGGATGTCCTCACCGCCCACCAACCCGGACCCGGCAACCGGTGCGCCAACCTGCAGTGCGCCGACCAGAGCGGGCCGTGTTCGGCCGCCAGGCAGGCACAACGGGCGATGCGCGCCGCGCGAGCCACACCACCGCCACAGCCGGCACCCGCCCGTGAACCCACACCACAACGGCCGGCCCGCGACTCCGTCGGATTCGTCGGCTGGTTCGCCAACGGTCTCGTCGCCGCTGCCACGCAGTTACTGCCGCGGGTCGCGCAGCGGCTGCCCCGCCGCGTCCCCGGCGCGACCCTGACCGCCGCCTACGCCGCGTAGCCGCAGCCCAGACGCAACGACCAACACCACCCGGCCCGGACCGAGAGACCTCACGACCTTCGACCGCGTGGCCCATTCACGGCCGTGCGGTCGTCGTCGTACCCGAACACCCCACCACGACGAGGAGACACGACCCGTGGGAACCATCTGCTACGTCAGCGCCACCGATCCCGCCCAGCCGAGCACCGTCCACGCCCGCTACGTCCACTTCGACGGCTACCCCCTGGCGCTCGTCGCGCACCTGCGCGGCATCTGGGCCACCACCGCCCGCCGCGACACTCAAGCCCTCATCGACGCGGTCCTCGCCCACGACTGGTACTACCTCGGATCCGACGTCACCCCGGACACCCGGTCGTTGCCCCACCAGCACCCCGTCGGCGGTGTCGGTGTGACGTTCGACGACACCGAGCCGGAGCCCGCCACCGTCTTCCCGCTCAGCCGCGCGGTCGACCTCGACGCCTCGTGGATCTACGTGATCAGCCCGGCCGACGACACCGTCACCGTGCACACCGGCGACGGCGATCCGGTCGGTGTCCACAGCCTCGGCTAGCCGGCAATCAGGAGGACCCGTCATGCCCGGCCACGCCTCTCCCCTCGTCCAGCGCCCCTCCACGCCCTACCGCGCTCCCTACCTCACCTATCCCCTCGCCCGTTGGGGGCCGACGTGAAGCTCCGGTCTCTGGTGTCAGTCGCGGTGGCGCTCGTCGCCGTGTTCATCCTCTGCACCGGTGGGCTCGGCGGACTCCTCGCCGGCGGCTCGGCCACCGCCGAATGTGTCCCTATGGTCACCACTTCCGGGTCCACGTCAGTCGAGACGGTGTCGCCACCCGGGCCGCCGATCCTGTGGCCGGCGATCGGTGACTGGGACAGCGACCAGGTCGGCAACGCCGCCGCGATCGTCACCACCGGCGCCCGCCTCGGGCTACCAGCGCGCGGCTGGGTGATCGCGGTCGCCACCGCCATGCAGGAGAGCAGCCTGCGGAACCTAGCCGGCGGCGACCGGGACTCGGTCGGGCTGTTCCAGCAGCGCCCCAGCCAAGGGTGGGGCACCCCCGCCCAGCTTCAGGACCCCGTCTACGCGTCGGAGAAATTCTTTGACGAGCTGGCAACGATCCGCGGCTGGCAGGCGATGCCGCTCACCGAGGCCGCCCAGGCCGTTCAGGTCAGCGCCTTCCCCGACGCCTACGCGACATGGGAGGGACCGGCCACCCATCTGGTCACCGCGATCGCCGACACCACGGGCCTACCCACCGACGGCCTGGCCGGGTGCGAGGCCACCGGCCCGTGGACACAGCCGGTCCTCGCCCCTGTCGGGTCGGGCTTTCGTAGCTCGGACCGGCCCGGTCACGACGGCGTTGACCTCAGCGCCCCGCGCGGCACCATCATCCGCGCCGCGTCCGCCGGGACCGTCCGCACCGTCCGTTGCAACGCCGTCCACGCCGACACCGGCGCCGAGTGGGGCTGCCACCGCGACGGCGACCCCGCCCTCACGCGCGGGTGCGGCTGGTACGTCGACATCGACCACGCCGCCGGCCTGCTCACCCGCTACTGCCACATGGACCAACCCCCGATGGTGACGGTCGGGCAGCCGGTCGCCGTCGGCCAGCCCATCGGCGTCGTCGGCTCCACCGGCCACAGCTCCGGCCCGCACCTGCACTACGAGGTGCACCACAACGGCGATGCCAGCCCGAACGGCGCGATCGACCCGGTGCCCTTCATGGCCGCACAAAACGCCCCGCTCGCCGCAAACGAGCGGTGATGCATCTTATGCAACATTCGTCGACCGCCGCAGGAGCGTCCCGATGCCACCGGGATCAATGGCACCGCCGAAGTGCAGTCATCCACCGCCCGCCCACCGTGGTTCCAGTCGCGACGAGCAGTATCGCCATACCGATGCGCAGGCCCGCTCGGCGTCTCATTAGGGGCAGTGCAACACGGACGGCGTCTCAGCGGTCGGCAGTAGCCCGCCGCTCATTCATTGCTGGCCGCCGCCTGCCAGTGGCAAGGACTCGAAAGCAGCCGACCACTCCGGCCGTCAACAGCGCCAGTCCACTGACGATGTCGGCCACCCGGTTCGGCCAAGGCAGGATCGCGGGGGTGGTGAACCGGCCGACAACGAACGGCTCGAGCACGCCTCCGACGGGGACGACAAGGCGGGCCGCAACCCCCCACGGATCCAACCGGCGAGCGATCGCGCCCACCAGGCCGAGCGGTCCTCCTACGACCATCGCCGCCAAAAGCCAGTGCAAGTTGGCCGCCCAGACGTTCAGATCGAACATGCCGAAGGCTATCCCCACGCTGTAGTGCACGACGGAAGCGGTGAGCAAGGCGATGACTCCAGCGGCAACGGCCGGCGCGGGGCGGCGGACGAGCCACCCGGATAGCACTGCCAGCCCGGCCCAAACCGTCCCCGCGTTGACCAACTGACTCAGAGTCAACCGGCCAGCCAGCAAGGTGTCCGCCTTGCCTTCGAGCTGATTTTGAGTCGTCACGTTTGAGGCAAGCGACACCAGAGCCAGCACAACGGCGGCGATAACGACCAGGCACCATCCCCGTCGACTCATAGCCAGAGGCTACGCACTTGCAGTTCGGCCCCCCGCCGTGCGCTGGCTGGACCGCATCGCCCTGGAGCACTATCCCGTTTCGCCGATGAAGGGCGTAGCTTGCCCAGAGCTCGGCAGGAACCAGAGGCCGGCCGGCCAGTGACACCGGCTGCTGCTGCCCGACAATGTCGGCCGACGCTTACTCTCCGGCGTCGGGATCGCGATCTTTCTCAACCCCGGACACCGTCGGCCATCAGTTTCGGCCAGGCGACGCCGTCGCTGTGTGCCGAGTCCGGCAGCGCCGCCACCGCACGGGCTAGGTGACGCTGAAGACAGCTACCACGACGCGTAGTCCTACCAGCAGGGTCGTTGTGATTGCACGGGGGACCTTGCACCGCCAAGGTCCAAGACGCGCAGGCACACCACACGTCCGGAATAACGCCGGTTCCCAGCAGGCAGACGGTGATGGGGCACCGATCAGGGGCGGTCGTGCAGGAACCATGCGTCGCCTCGGGTAAGGGCGATCGCGAGTTGCCACTGTTCGCATTGCAAGCTGCCACCGACGGCCAACAGTTGCCCGGCGAGCTCCCACGCCTGCGGGCCGGGCTGCGGCCGGCGTTGCGCGGTGAGCTGCAGCATGGTTCCCCAGGCGGCGATGAGGGCGGCGCCCCACCGCTGATCCCACTGCCACATGGCCGCTGCCAACGCTGGAATGCCGTTGTCACGGGTGGCTCCGAAGTAGGGCACCCAGGCGGGGGCCAGCCACTGCGACGTCGTGGGCAGCAGCACCAGCTGCACCTCGGGCCAGGTGTGCCATCTGCTCGTGCCGACAAGGTATTCGGACCCGCGGAAGGCTCGGAAGGCGAGCTCCGGATCGGCGAGGAGGGTGTCATAGGTCCACCTCTGCAGCGCCGTCGAGGTGGTCGGTAGCGTCAGCTGCTCGAGAGCCGCGGCGACCATGTCGTCACCCAGAAACGCCCGAACATAGCGTTCAACCTTTCCCTGGTCCTGGGCGTCCTCGCGGCCGTATCGCTGATACACCGACCACGGATCCAGCGTCCGAGCCACCCGGTCCAGGTCGGCGAGCTCATCAACATCCGGTTCGTGGTCGAGGTCGCCCGGCAACGTGAAGACGGGCCACCGACCGGTAGCCGGCATGGCCGCATGAGCAGCATGCCACGCATCGAGTAGCCGAGCAGGATCGACCTGCTCCACCAAGAAGGTCCGGCCGAGCCCTTCGCCCACGGGGTGG
This sequence comes from Micromonospora sp. DT53, assembly GCF_049841535.1. Taxonomy (NCBI): domain Bacteria; kingdom Bacillati; phylum Actinomycetota; class Actinomycetes; order Micromonosporales; family Micromonosporaceae; genus Micromonospora; species Micromonospora sp. DT53. Next base: position 961,928 of record NZ_JBNCKM010000001.1, on the reverse strand, counting down.
CCCTGAAGAGCGGTCCCCCGCAGGGCAGCCGCGATGTCGCCGGCGTCGTCCATCCGTGCAGCCATACGAGCACGGTAATTCCCTCCACCGACATGCCCGCCTGAGCCGCAGCCTTCTCTCACCGCAGGTGGCCGCTCGGAGGAACACCGCGCGGTTCGAGTACTGCGGTCACCCACGACGGCCGCGAGCAGTACCGGCGGGCCCATGCCATCCAAGTCCGGCGGTCGTCCCACCCGGGACGCCGCGCACCCCCACGTCCTCTAAGGAGGAAATGCACGTGAGCACACCCGCACTGATCGGTGTGGCTGCGTTACGCGGCAGGTACACCGCCCGGTCCATCCAGCTCGGCGAGGACCCGGAGGTCCTGGTGCCGCTGCTGCGCCGGATCTGGACCGACACGTTCGGCCACGACACCGACGCCATGGCCGCCGCGCTGCTGGCCCGCAACTGGTGGAGCCTCGCCGTCAACCCCAAGCCCCGGCGATGGCACCGACAGCCACCCGTGGCGGGACTCGGCTACCCGACTGTGACCGAGAACAACACCAACCGGCAAGGCTCGCTGCGAGAGGACCTCGACGGGTTCGACGAGTGGATGTACCTGCTGCGCCCCGACCAGCGGCTGCTGGTGGTGTACGAGGCGACGGTCCACGGCCGCTGGCTGCGACACAGCGTCCACCACCTCGACCCGATCGAGGACCTGTTCGTCACCGCACCCGCCCTCGCCGACGGCGGCCCGGAGATGACCGTCTGCACCGTCTGCGGCGCGGTCGACGAGATCGACCACGTCGAGGTCCCGTCCATGGCCGGCTACGGCCACGACACCGCCACCAGCTGCACCCGCTGCGGCTCCTCGGTCGCCACCGACCCGATGTTCGGCGCCCACATCACCCGCAAGCCCTGGCCACCGCACGCCCCCACCACGGGTAACGCGACACGCGGCACCCGATGAGCACGCTCGACCCGATGCCACCGCCGCCACCAGCCGCGTCCCATCCACTCGCCGATCGGAGAGCACCATGACCTACCAGCCCGGCCAGCGCGTCGCCATGGTCCACACCAGCGACCCGCACACCCAGTTGCGGCCCGGCGACACCGGCACCGTCCGCCGCCACGACCAGCAGCAGAACATCGTCGAGGTCACCTGGGACAGCGGCTCGGCCCTGTCCATGTGCCTCGACGCCGGCGACCGCATCCAACCGGTCACCACCACCCCGCCGCCCACCGGTGGGCCAGTCGACGAGGCCGCCAGATGGGCCACCGCACTGCAGCGGATGCGCGCCGCTGGCACCGAGGCCGGCCACACCGCCGCCGGGTCGCGGGCACAGGACACCATCGGCGCCCGGGCCAGCGACGACACCCGCCTGACCGCCCGCCGGGTCCTCGCCAGCATCAAGGACAGGGATCCCGCCGTCCTCGACGCCCTGCCCCGCTTCACCTTGGCCGGAGATGCGGTCGACACCGCCGGATGGGAGCTGTTCGCCGACGCCACCGGCGACGTCAGCGGCTGGTTCGGGCTGCGCATCCAGCAGCGCGACGACGCGATGACCGTCTACCGCGACGCCTTCGACACCGCCGCCACCGACCGGCTCGCCGACCTCTGTCACCTCGCGGCCAGCCCCACCGGCCGCGACGTGTCCCACCTGCGCCCCGAGAAGGTCCGTGTCGGCGACGTCGGCGTGTTCTCCGGCGAGTGGGCGCTGACCACCGGCCCGGATGGCGACGACCGTTTCATGGTCGGGTTCGTCGGCACCCTGATCGACCACTGGAACGGGTGGGCGGTGTTCTCCTGCACCCGTGCCGTGGCCGAGGCGATCGTCACCGACCAGCAGCGGCACCGCGACCAGTACCGCCACAGCCTGCGGGACGAGGGCGTGCCGGAGGACGAGCTGGACAGCCGGATCGGTGCCGCGCTGGCCGACCTGTCCTTCGACGGCGACGTCATCGTCGCCGACCAGCGTGCCATGTCCGGCGACCCGGATGCCATCGAACGCATCGCCCCGGACGGCGACGGCCGGTACGTGGTGATGGGCCGCAACTGGTGCTGGGAGCCCGTCGACCCCTACGCCTGCGACCGGATCGTCGGCGACCTGCCCGACCCCGATCAGGCATAGGCCGGGCGACCCCGACCAAGCCCCACCGCGTCACCCGAAGCCAGCCAACATCGGCCGCTGCCACCCGGCCGCTGCCTTCACGACAGGTAAGACCAACAGGAGGAAACCCAAATGGCCATCCGTACCCAAGAGGAAATCGTCACCCGGGTCTGGACTCTCCGGGCCAACCGCTGGGACATCTTCGGCTTCCGGGAGGAGGTGCTCGTGGAGGCGCTCGATCTCGACCACGCCCGCCAGGTCCTCACGCCCCGCCACCCGGGTGAGTGGAGCCAGCGGGTCGACCACGAGGGCTACACCCGGGATTACCTGCGATTCGCCGTCGGGAAGATCATCGACCACCGTGGCAACTCGGCGAGCCGGTCGGTGGACAAGCTCGGCGAACTCGCCTGGCTCCTCGGCCGCGACGACATCGCGGCGGCGATGGACGACGCCAGCTATCCAATGTACGGGGCACCCAAGGTCAAGGCGTTCGCCGACGGGTTCGACTGGCCGTTCCTCGACGGCCTGGACAGCGACGACCAGCGGGCCCTGGCCCGGATGGCTGACGGACAACAGTGCGACCCACAAGGCTGCGAACGGGGCTGCGCCGATTGACCACGACCGGGCCACCGGCATCTGTCCCGACTCTCACATGCACCCTCGGTCAGCGGGCGCCCCGCCATCCCGCACCCGCGCATCAATTCGACTTGATCGATTGAGCTGTGGGGCGTTGCATCGTCGGCGCCGACACCGCCCGCCCGACATCGACACCAACCAGCACCCACCAGCGGCGAACTGACGCGTCGCCGCAACCCCTCAGCACCACCGGGGTGTGGTCGCCCACCTGCCCGGCCCGACCAGGCCGGCAGGGGTTGGCCCCACCCGTCTCCGCTGTGCGGTACCTACCGCCCGCGCACCCGGAGACGGGTGCGCGGGCACGACCCTTGGAATCGAGGCAACCACATGACCACACCACACACGCCAGTCCCGCCGGCCGGTCCGCCGCAGAACGACCCGGCCCCAGCCGGCACCGGCGAGACGCCCACCACCGATGCCACCTCCGGCCGGTCCGGCTACCTCTACCGCAACGTCGCCCTGCACCTGGCCGACCACCCCGACACCATCCTCAAGGTCGGCGAGATCACCCGGGCGATCGGCGCACCGTCGTCCGGGGCGGTGTTCGAGGCATTGAAGAAGATGGCCGCCGCTGGGCACGCCACCCACCACCGCGACCCGCACCACCGCTTCCAGATCACCCAGCCCGGCATCGACGCCGCCGGCACCCTCCCACCCGCCGAACCCCGCACCCGCTCCGGCGGCAGTGCTGGTGGTGGCCGTCAGTCCCGGCCCGCGCCGGTACCGCGCCCGAACGGGGCGCTGTACCACCCGAGGCGGCTCGGCAAGGGCTGGGACGTCGAGGAACTGCGACGGCTCCGCACCCAGCAAGTACCGGTGCTGCTATACGGGCCGCCCGGCACCGGCAAGACCGCCATGGTCGAGGCCGCGTTCCCCGACCTGCTGACCGTCGCCGGCACCGGCGACACCGTCGTCGACGACTTCCTCGGCTCCTACAACCCGATCCCCGGCGGCGGCTACGAATTCGTCCACGGGCCCCTCGTCACGGCCATGCGTAACGGGCGGGTGCTGCTGGTCGACGACGCCACCCTCATCCCGCCCCGCGTCCTGGCCGTGCTGTACCCGGCCATGGACGGCCGCGGTGTCATCACCATCCCCGCCAACGGCAACGAGGCCGTGCAAGCCGTCGACGGGTTCTACATCGTCGCCGGCCACAACCCGGGCGTGCACGGCGCGGTGCTCACCGAGGCCCTGGCCTCCCGGTTCACCGTCCACCTGCACGTCACCACCGACTGGGACCTCGCCCGCCAACTCGGCGTCCCCAAGCAGGTCGTGGCCGCGGCGATCGACCTCAACGCCGACCTCGCCGCCGGCAAGACCGTGTGGGCGCCCCAGCTGCGCGAACTGCTCGGCTTCGTCACAGTCCGCGACCACCTGGGCCTGACCGCCGCCCTGGCCAACCTGGCCGGCATCGCCCCCGAGGACGCCCGCGACGACGTCACCGCCGCCCTGTCCCGACACACCGGCACACCCATCACCGCGCTCGCCCTCGGCAAGCGCTAACCACCGTCCACCTCAGAGTTCTGGAAGGAGCCAATCCGTGTCACACCCCAGCACCCACCTCCAGCAGGGCGCACCGCCGACGCCGGCCGGCGCCAGCGACTGGCATGACTGGTCCGCGGCGTGGACCAAACACGTCCCGATGCTGACCGGCCGTACCGACCTCACCGTCCTCGTCGCTCCCGGCGCCGCCGGCGACGCACCCGAGTGCTTCTACCCCGACCTCAACCGCATCGAGGTCGACGCCACCTACATCGCCGAGCGCCCCGACATCACCGACCCGGCCAAGGCCCGCCACAAGCGCCTCGTGCCCACCGGCTACGGGCTGCTCGTGCACGGCGCCGCGCACGCCGCGCACAGCCGCTGGACCACCCCGCCCGGCACCCCGCCGATCCTCGCCGACGTCGCCAACATGCTCGAGGAATCCCGGGCCGAAGGACGCCAACGCACCCGCCGCCGGGGCGACCGCCGCTGGCTGCGCCACGTCGTGACAACCCTCCTCGACCCCGACGACGCAGCCGTCGACGACCCATGGCACGCCGGACAACTCGCCGCCCTGCTGCTGGCCCGCGTCGACGCCCGCATCGTCACCAGCAAAGACGTCCGCCCCGTCCGCGCCGCCGTCACCGGAGTCCTCGGACGCAAACGCCTGCGCCAACTGCGTGACATCTGGCGCGAGGCCCAGATCTGCGACGACACCGACGCCGACACCATGATCTGCCTGGCCCGCCGCTGGTGTCAGGTCCTCGGCATCGACCCCGACCAGCAGTACGACACCCCCGTACCGGACGCCGGCCTGTTCGCCGGCCGCCTCGCCGCGGCCCTCGTCGACTACCTCGCCGTCGCCGCTGGCGTCACCCCGGCCGAGTACGCCGCATCAATGCTGGCCCGCCGCCACAGCCCACCCTCAGAGTGGGACCGCCGGGACCCGACCGAGCAGGAACACCGCGCGGCCCGCGACCTCGCCAACCGGCTGCGGCAGGCCCGCACCAGCCATCCCGAACCCGGCCGGCGGCCCTCCGCGATCCCACCCGGGCGGCTGCGCACCCGCCACGCCATCACCGCCGACGCGCAAACCGCCGCCGGGCAACTGCCAACGGCCGCCCCGTGGCAGCAACGCGCCCAACTACCGCCCGAGAAGCCCCGTCTGCACCTGGCGATCCTGGTCGACCTGTCCGGCTCGATGGACCGCTACACCGAGGCGATGTCCTCTGCGGCGTGGATCTTCGCCCACGCCGCCCGCCGCGCCGACGCGACGACCACCACCATCGGTTTCGGCGACCGCACCACCGTCCTGGTACCGCCGCGCACCTTCCCCAGGCAGGTGCTGCACATGCGCACCGACTTCGCCACCGCCACCTTCCCCGAAGCGGTCAAGGTCGCCGATCACCTCCTCGACCTGCGCCACGGCCGCACCCTACGGATGCTCGCCGTCGTCTCCGACGGCTACCTCGACGACATCCCCGCCGGACAACGCCTCGTCACCACCCTGCACCGCGCCGGCTGCGCCGTGCTGTGGCTACATCCCGCCGACCCGCCCGCCGCGGGCGAGCCAATCGACCCGGACCAGATCTGGGGAAACACCTTCACGCACACCACCACCCTGACCGTCACCGACCCGGTCGAAGCCATCACGGCGATCGCCGACGCCGCCGTCACGGCGCTCGCCCAGGCCTGAACCCCGGCCAGACCCGACCCGTCCGGGGTTTAACCAATCCCACCTCGCGCGCGGCGCTTGCAACGGCTGCGGCCGGGCAGCGCCGCGGGCGGCGTCCCACGAGTACCCCAGCCCTCCAGATCGCGCGGCCCCGCCGCCGGCTACCGGCCGCCGGTCCGCGACTTGACCATCCCGCCTCATCGAAGCGTGGATGCGTCGCGTCCCCGACTGGCCCTGACCGACCGGGGTCGGACGCGATACGACGATGCCCATCACAAGGAGTTCCAACCCATGCGCTACGGCACCGACAGCGAATACCCCTTCGACACGGACAACCGCGCCTGGCGACGCCTCGGCGACGTCGCCAGCGAACACTTCGACGTCATCACCTGGAACCGGGACCATGACGGCCGGCCGGTCATGCTCACCCTGGCCGACCTGCACACCGGGGACACGATCACCCTCGCGATCCTCGACTCACTCGAGATCCGCGACCCGTACACGCTGCTCGCCGTCCACACCGGCGGCGACCTCGCCGCGCACGGCCCCACCAGCGGCCCCACCGCGGCCGACTCCCACGCGGCGACGCTCGCGCTCGGCAGCACCACCCTCGCCGCGACCAGGCCCACACCGCTGCACGACCCCGCCGCCACGGCCCTGCCCGCCACCTGCTGGGTCGACCTGCCCACCGACCTCGCGGCGGCCCTACGGCCCGCACTCGACGACGCCCGCGCCGCCGTCCTCGTGCTGCTCGACCGCACCGGTGGCCGGCTCGCCGCCGTCGGCCCGTTCCCCACCCACGCCGCCGCCGACACCTGGCAACCCGACGACGGGCCCGGCCGCACCGCCGACCGGCTCATCGTGCCCCTGCACCCGGTCACCATTCAGGAGGCCCGGCCGTGACCAGCACCCCACCGCTGGCACGCCCCACCCTCGCACCGATCGTGGCCGTCGACGTCGACGGCGTGCTCAACCCCGACGACCCCACCCACGCCACGGCGCTGGGCTACCAGACGCACCGCTACGACGGGCCCGGCCCCGACGGCCGGCACGTCACCGGCACCGTCTGGCTCCACCCCGAGCACGGGCAGTGGCTGCGGGAGTTGGCCAACCACGCCCTGCCGGTGTGGTGCACCAGCTGGAACCACCTCGCCGCCGAATGGATCGCGCCACGGCTGGGCCTACCGGCCACCTGGCCGCACGTTCCCGTTCAGGCGGGCGGTATCCGCTTCGGCCACCAGAGCAAACTCGGCCCCCTCTACGCCTGGGCCGCGCGGCGGCCACTCGCCGTCCTCGATGACGAGTTCGGCGGCAAGGACCGCTTCGCCGCCGACCTGCGCACCGCCGGCGGCGCGCCCACCCTGCTCCGCCCGGTCAACCCGTGCCGCGGGCTACGCCGCGCCGACATCGACGCGGTGCTGACCTGGCTGAGGCAGCTCTGACAACCGCACCGGCGCCGACCCGGCGCCGGGCCGTCCCGTTCACCTGGACTCGCGGGGCCCGCATCCATGGATGCGGGCCCCGCGCCGTAAGGACAAGGAGTTGACGATGGACAGCATGTCCCAGCCCGCTGACGAACCGGCCACCGGTCGTCCAGCCCGGCTCAACGTCGGCGACCCGGACCTGCGCAAAACCCGCGTGCTCGCCCGCGAGTGCGCCACCTGCATTTTCAAGCCCGGCAACCCGATGCACCTCGACCCCGGCCGGCTCAAGCAGATGGTGACCGCGGCGCGCGGCGACGCCGGCTACATCATCTGCCACTCGACCCTGCCGTACGCCGGCAGCCCGGTCCCGCCCGCGGTCTGCCGCGGCTTCGCCGACCGCTACCGCACCTGGCAACTCCAGGTCATGGAACGACTCTGGGGCTTCGTCGAAGTCGAGCCACCCGATCCGGACTCCACCCGTTCTCTCGAGTGACCAGGAGACACCCACCATGGCGAACATCGACGACGTCCTCCGACGCCAAGAACAGATCATCGACACGATCGGCTGGGCCGTCACGCACGTCCTGCCCACCGACGACGACCCCGACACCAGCACCCCGTTCGCCTACACCGTCGGACTCACCGCCCACCACTACCCCGAACTGCTCACCGCCGGGCTACCCCCCGGGGTCGCCCACTGCCTGCTCAACGACCTCGCCCGCCGGGTCTACGAAAGGGCCGAACGGTTCAGCCACGGCCAGCGCGTCAGCGACCTCATCGCCGGCTACGACGCGATCATCATCGACGGGTCACCCACCCATGACCTGCTGCCCGGGATGGCGATCGCCCGCTACGGCCGTCACCAGATCCGCCTCCAGCAGCTCGTCTGGCCGGACCAGCAGGGCCGGTTCCCCTGGGACAGCGGGTACAGGTTCGCCCCTCAGGCACAGCCACTGATCGCCCAGATGTAGCGCGAAAAAGCGGCGCCGCCCGGGATCCGGACGCCCTAGGTGCCCGGATCCCGGGCACAATCGAACCGCTGGCCCACAAAGGTGGCAGCACCAGCGAAGGCAGCTGTCGGCGTACAGATCGGAGTACATAGGTAGGTACGCCGTTACGTACAAAGATCCACATGACGACGGAGCCAAAGAGGGTCGACCCGAGTTCCCACTCAGGCGGAGTTACTCCGTCCGGCCAAGCTCGGTTAGCCCATCACAGGCGCATGCGTGCCCGGAACGCGGCAAATCCGGATGCTCGGTGACGTGGAAGCTCCAGGGCAGCCTGGGGTTTATGACCGGGCGTGTGAACTACACCGGGCTGATCGAGCAGACCGTGAGGTCGCCGCCCGACGGTCTTTCCGACACCGGGAGTCCACACACGTACCCAGATGCCGACCTCGATGAACCGGGCGCGGTGATCGCGCGGATGGTCGGGCTCGTGCCAGGCCTTGCGGCGGGACCGCAAGGCGCGCCCAGCGATAGCTGCACCGGGCCTAGGATTACAGCCGTCGGGTAGGCCTCGCTAGCCGAAGGGACTGCCAAGTGGTTGCCGCGGCCAAGGTTGTAGCACCAGGATCTCCAAACTTTGCGCTTCATACCCTGGGGTGGAGGGCTTTCCAAGACCTCTGCGCCGCAGTCATGCGGCGGGTATGGGGACAAACCTTCACGGCTTTCGCAGACTCCAATGATGCCGGCCGCGACGGGGCATTTTACGGTACGTGGGTCCGGATTGAGGGACACAATGTTGATGAGGTCCCCGCCGGTCCATTTGTGGTCCAGTGCAAGCACAGTAAGATCCCGGGCGCTTTGCTATCAACTTCGATGCTCGCTGACGAGTTCGCCAAAGTAGGCGGTTTGGTTGGGCGCGGCGTTTGCAAGACCTACGTCTTACTTACGAATGCGCGGGTCACCGGCGCATCGGAAGAGAAGATTCGCGAGCGGCTACTCAAAGAAGGCGCCCGAGAGGTGTTCATCTTAGACGGGCAATGGATTTGTGACACGATCGCGGCTAGCCGTGAACTTCGGATGTTCGTTCCGCGCGTTTACGGCCTGGGAGACCTATCTCAAATTCTAGACGAGAGATCGTATGCGCAAGCATCGGCGCTTGCGGCATCGGCGACGGAGGAGATATCGACCTTCGTGCCCACCGCAGCATATCGGAAGGCGGCATCTGCTCTACGAGAACACGGATTCGTAATGCTTTTGGGTGAGCCGGGCGTGGGAAAGTCGGCGATTGCTCGAATGCTAGCAATAAGTGCTGCGGATAATTGGTCCACCCCTCTGATGAGGGCACGCACGTCGGGCGAGTTGGTGCAGCATTGGAACCCGAATGAGCCAAATCAAATCTTCTGGGTAGACGATGCTTTTGGGGTAGTAAGGCATGAAGAGAGGCTGACCTTCGATTGGGCTCGTGATTTGCCGCTGATAATGAGCGCAATCAAGGGCGGCGCCAAGATCGTGCTGACCTCGCGGAGCTACATTTATAGCGACGCAAGGCCAATGCTGAAGACGTACGCCTACCCGCTGCTCACGGAGCAGCAAATCACAGTAGATGTCTCGGATATCAGCCGCGCTGAACGGCATCAGATCCTTTACAACCACCTGTCTGCCGGTGATCAACCTGCAAAGGTTCGTGCCCTGATGAAGCCGCACCTCGAGGCGGCTGCAGACGCTGACGCATTTCGACCAGAGTCCGCGCGAAGGCTCGGTTTGCAGGCGTTCACTCGCGGGCTTACCCTCGACCGTAGCGGAGTAATTTCGTTTATTGCTCGCCCTAAGCAATACCTGACGGATGTCTACTTCGAGTTAGACAACGCAGCACAGGCAGCCCTAGCGCTGATCTATTCAGCGGGCGCGGGAGGGCTCTCTACATACTTTAGAGTCACGCAGGCGGAGCGAAATGTGATCGAGGCGGCAGGATCGACGCCCGCCGCATGTGCCGCATCCGTAGGATCTCTTGTCGGGACATTTCTTCGCAAGGAGATTCGCGAGGGTCGCGAATCGTACAACTTCATTCATCCAACCTTGCGTGAGGGCTTCGCCGCTTGGCTCGCCGAAAAGCCGAACCTGATCTCCGCAATCATTACTGAAATGGATGACTCGACTTTGCTTGACAGCACGGACTGCCTACCGTTTGATGCCGCCCCCTTAGAGGGGACCCTGATGCGCATTCCTCCGGCCCTCTTCGGGGCCGTCTCCGAAAGGTTCCTGGCCATCTTCAATGAATGGCCGGATGGCTCATGCTGGACTGGAGATATTTGTCGATACATGGCCCGCAGGGGAGGCGATGACCTATTGCAGGCATACCTGAAGGTCGATGAAATGCTTGAGAATAAACTCCTCAACTTCGGCTCTTTCGCCTCCTTCGAGCCAGAGCCAATAATCTTGAGTCGACTTTTGGCGATGGGGCGGCTATCTGAAGAATCCCGGAGAGCGGCGTGCAATCAGATGGCGCGATTGGCTGTCCGATTTGTTGACCCAGCATGGCTGGAGGACGGGCCATGGCAAAAGCTGCTCAAGGTCGATGAACGGCTGACGTTCATGGATTACGTTCGCAAAAACCTTGTTCCCCAGCTGACTCGTGCGGTTGAAGAGGACTGGCCTTCCGACGCCATATGGAAGGCCAATGAAGATAGCAATGACACCCGGTTGGAGGACCCGGCTGGATACGCGCTCGAGTTGTATCGCCAAGCATTCCATGAAGCCGGTGACACTGCGACGGAACAAGCATTCGCCGAAGCAATCCTGCTGAAGGGTGAGCTGGCGATGGCAGCGAACCGCACCACCGAAACGGACGAATCCGGCGATGACAATATTGCGGAGAGGGCCGAGCCAACTTGCGAGCGAAGCGTTTTCGCTGACATCGACGAACTCCCGTAGGCACCCCTCCGTTGGCGAGGACAGTTTGACCTGCGGTGCTAGATACATCGCCCGCCGAGGGGTTTGGGCAATTCCCCTCAGCTCGGGTTGCGCGCGGCCGCGAGGGTGAGAGTCCGTAATCCAGTGACGTTGAGTCCGCTGCACACTATGTCGAACGATCGCGTGGTCAAGATCTCCGCGACGGGCGCTCGGCGTGGCCCAGCACTCAGCGTTGAATACCACCGCTCCCCATGGGCTAGGCTGCTAGACATGTTCCACAGCAACTGGACGTCCGACGTCGCCGTATTTGTTCCGTAATACCTGTCAATCTCGGATCCGAGGTCCACAATCATAGATTCATCCCGCGGCGGCCGTCTGTGCACTTCGGGGGCAAGGTCTCGCACCGCAGACATAACGACTTCTCGCGATCGTTCGAACGCATTACCAACAGCCCCGAACGAAGCGGGTGCACCCTGCTCCACCGCCTTACGCATAGCGATGGCGCCCTGACGACGGTCGTCAGCTACCAACCGTATCGCTCGGCTCACGCGCTCTGCGGAGTCCGCTGCCCCAACTAGCCACGCGCCCTTGGCCGCTGACACCAAGGCCGGACGTAGCAGCAGGAAATGCGTCCCCTGGCTGGCAAGATCGGGGTTATGCGCAATCTGCGCCGCAGCTTGCAGCCGGTGCACCGCGTCGAGGAGAAGGACCCGGGCGACGGTGTAGGTGGAGATCGGCGCATGCGTCGCGTCGGAGGCAAAGTCGCTGCCAACGCCGGGCTCTCCAGGCCAAAGCTTGGCTATGCTCGGCATAGCCTGAACCCGATCAAATACGTCAGCCACGTAGCTGAGCGTATGCCAGTGCCAGCGTTAGCTTCGCAACGGCGTATACGAGCGCTGATGGATGACATCCGCTCGCCCGCTAGAACCGGATGCCGCGTGGAGATGTCGACTGAACGCCCGTCACGCAACGTCATCGACCCTGCATGCCGGTCAGTCGCACAACCGTCAAGGTAGCGACCATCAAAACTTCGCCTGCCCCGGTGCAGGCTTGTACGTCAAGCTGTACCTGTCTCTGCACGGGAGCCGGCACGCCGACAGCAGCCTGATACCGCTGAGCAGCAACGAAACTCCGTCGCCTGTTCGCCTACCTCGTTTCGGCCATCCCTCACAGAGGGCCACATCCTGCACTGGTCTCACTTCCGCAGTGTTAGCCCACCTGCGGGCTCTCGAGTAGGAAGTGCGGCCCTTTCCTCGTTCGTCGGGCGGGCGGGGTGCCTGTTGACGTCACTCGCGGTGGCTCGCACGTCGGGCGGGGCCGGCTGGCGTCGGGTCCGTCGCCTGGCGATCCCCGGTCGGCGGGGGTAGTCCGGCGGCAGGTATCGGTAGACCGATCGCAGTGACCTGCCGATCCTCTCGGCGAGCAGTTCAGGGTCCAGGTTCGGCTCCTTGCGCAGCCAGTAGGCCACTGCCTGCGCGGTTCCCCGGGGCACTTCCGAGTCCTCGTCGTCGTTGGCGTCGTCGGCGGCTGCATCCGGATCGCCGTCGTCCGTCTCCTCGTCGGCGATCGCGCCATGGACGTCCTTGTCGTCTACGGTCCTATCTGCTGGGTCCCCAACGGCCGGATCGTCCGGGGCCAGAGCCTCAGGCGGGCCAGCGTCGCGGCTCTCCGCACTCTGCTGATGGCCGCTCGGGGCCGGCGCAGGATTCTCAGCTGGCTCTGTAATCGGCTCCTGCCGGTCATCGCAAGGCGTGTCCGCCACCGCGGTGGGCGCTTGCGGCGCGCAGGGGGCGGGCTCAGGTGCCGGTGGTGCGACGGCGAGGCGGTTTCGCCTGAACCAGCGACGGCGGTGACGGGTACTGTGGGCCGTCATGATCCGCTCTGGGACGAGGTCAGCGGCTAGGAGCATGGTCAGCCCGTTGTAGTCGGCGGTGGCTGCGAGGCGTGCGGCGATCTCGTCTAGGTCGTACACGTGGACGGCGATGTCGGCGGTGGTGGGGTCTACGGCGGTTCTGATCTTGCGATGGAGGACCTTGGCGATCGCGGCGTCGCGGCGTCGGCGGGCGATCGCGGTGCGGGCCGCGGTGAGGGACTTGTACAGGTCGAGGCCGTCGGCCTTGGCGATGGACCGCGCTCGGGAGGTGATGACGGGGTGGCAGATCCAGTGCCCGAACGCCTCGTAGGCGGGTGGTGTGGGCGGCAGGCCCCCGGTGACGCGCAGGCGGTCGCGGCGCTGGTTGCCGGCGTGCATCAGCCAGACGAGGTACCCAAGGGCAGACATGCCTGCGTAGAAGCCGCCAACTAGGTGGTTGGGGTGGGCGGCCCAGTTGAAGGTGACGGCTCCGGCGGCGATCGCGGCGGACAGCAGGCGTGATCCGATTGCCCGCTCGCCGAGGCGGCGTCGTACGTCGGCGTTGGCCATCACGACCACGCCGCCCAGTTCGAGCGCCGCGACGGCCGGGACCGCGACGACCAGCGGGACGCCGAGTGTTTGGACGGTGCCGGTGACTTGTCCAATGAGGGCGACCAGCAGCACTAAGGCGTAGAACACCTGGCGTATCCAGGCGGCGTGCCGGACTGCTGTGGCCAGGTCGGCGTCCACCGCGTCGAGGGTCGTCGGGGACGAAGCTTGTGGATGCGTCGACCCGCCTTGAGGGCTGCTGGCGGGCTTAGGGTGGCCGGTGAGTACGGCTGCTCGCAGGGGCCATTCGGTGCCGCTGCGGTCCCAGTTCGTCGCCTGCGGGCCGTCGCCGCCGCTGTTGGGCTGATCGTGGAGGCTGCCACGACGTGCGTCGGGTGCCGCCGAAGGGTCCGTCGTCATGAGTGTTGTCCGTTGGTGTGAGAGTCGGTCTTCCCGGTTGGCTTCTGCCGGCGCAGGTCGGCGATGAGTTGGTCGGCGAGTCTGAGGGTGTCCTCGCTGGGTTCGGCGTCGATCTCGTCGAGCCGGCGGGTGAGGGCTCGGCGTAGGGAGCGGACCTGCTCGAGGCGTCCGAGCGCGGCGTGGGCGCGCATCGCTTGCTGGTAGGAGGCTTCGGCGTACGGGTCGTGGCGCATCGCGGCTTCCAGGACGGCCAGGGCTTGTGTCGGGTCAGGGGTAGCGGCGGCGAGGGCGAGGTGGGCGTCGAGGGCTTGGCGGCGGATGCCCTCGCGGTATGCCTCGATCCATTCGTAGTCAAAGCCGTCGGCGAGTGTGCCGTCGTAGGCGTCGACGGCGCGCTGCAGTGCGGCGGCGCGGTCGCCGTCGGTGGTGGCGAGCGCGGCGTCGCGCAGCGCGGCGCGCATCCGCCACAGGTCGGTGTCGAGGGCGTCGCGGTTGAGGGCGTAGCGGCGCGACGGGTGAGTGAGGTAGGTGGCGGACCCTCCGGTGAGGACGAGGGTTTTGCGTAGTGCGGACACATAGGTGTGCAGGCGGTGCGGCGCCTTCGACGCCGGGGCGTCGGGCAGCAGGTCGTCGAGGATGTTGTCCTGTGCCGCCTCGCCGTCCTGAACGACGAGGTAGACCAGCAGCTCGAGGGCTTTCGCCCGCAACGGCGTGGTCGTGTCCATGTCCACGATGCAGGCCCCACCGAGCACTCGAACGTCGACGCGTCCGCCGGTGCTGTAAGGCCGCTCGTCGCCCGCCGGGTGCGGTTCATTCCCGGCGTGGTCGCGGCGCTCCTGCAGGTGTGGGGCGGCAGAATTCTCGGGTGTGGGGTTCGGCGCGTGGGCGGTGCCGACCAGCCTGTCGGGTGGGAAGCGCTGCGCGGGTGCTGGCGGTTGAGGCTCGCCGGTATGGGACTCGGCGAGGAGGCGCAGCAGTTCGGTGGTCTCGCTGCGGTTGATGACGCTCAGGCGGCCGACGGCGGGAGGACAGCTGTGCTGATTCGTGTCGTGCTTAGTGATGCTGGTGGAGCCGTCTTCGGCGACGAGGATGGTGTCGCCGTCGGGCCAGGCGCCGAGCAGGACGCCGTGGATGTCGAGTCGGCGTCCTTGAGTGAGCAGCGCGGCGATGCGGGTGCGCTCATGAGCAGCGGTGGGGGCGGCGATCAGCACCGTCGGCGGCACGGGCTCGGCGATGGAGTCCCGGTCCCGCAGGTCGGCGATCGTGTCGACCTCGTCGTCGCCGCACATGCGCGCGCGGTGCAGCGTCTGCTCCTCGATCAGCGTAAGAGCGTCGTTGAGTCCGCTGGTGACGCTCATCCGCGGGGTGTCCGCCCCCGTGGCTGCGGTGCCTAACAGCAGGGCGAGGGTGTCCGAGGCGATGACGACGTGGTGGCAGCCATTGGGGTCATCTGGTCCGCCGGCGGCGAGGGCGGTCACCAGCATGCCTCGGGCCGCTGCCTCGGCTCCGGGCCCGATCAGACCGAGTCCCGCAGGCGGCCATACCTCGATCAGCGGGCGGGCCGGCGCGGGTATAGCCGGCTGCGACTTGTGCGCCGTGAGCTCGGAGGTTTCGTTGTCGGCCGCGTCTGCCGGGTCCGAGTCAGCGTCCACGACGGGTTCGTCGGGCGGAGGGTCGAGGTCGGGGCGGGGGTCAGGAATGGTCCTCGTGCTCGGTGTCAGGGCCCGTAGGCCGCGACGGATCCGGGTGATCACCGCTGGCATCGGCTCGACACTCGGGTCGTCGAGGCGTGGGCGCGTCGTGGGTTGCCTAGGGATGTAGCGCCGTCGGCGGTGTGCCCAAACGAGGGCAACTGCGGCGAGGACTGCGGCGGCGAGTCCCATGTCGAGCCAGCTACCCGTACCGAGCGAAACACCTGGCTGAGGTCGCGGCGTTGGGGTGGTTCGGTCGTCGGCGGTGCGGGTGGGGGGCGTGGCCGCTGGTCCCGACGCCGAACCCGGGTCGGCTGGCGCAGACGTTGGCGCTGGGGTGGACTCCACGAGGCCGTCGTCGGTGTCCGTTCCGGTCGGGCTGCTGGGCGATCCTGACGGGGCTGTTGTCGTCGGCGTTGGGGCGGGCGCCGGTCGGGGCGATGGGCGTGGTGCTTCGAGCGTGGGAGGTAGTCGCAGTGTCCAGCCCGGGTAGATGAGGTCAGGGTCGCGGAGTGTCCCACCGGTGTGGGGGAAGCGGGTGCCACGGTTGGCGGTGAAGATTTCGGGCCAGCGGTCCGCGTCGCCGAGGCGGTCCTGCGCGATGCGGGACAGCGTGTCGCCACGCCGCACCGTGTAGGCGTGCTTGGCCTGGTCCCTGCCGGTGGGCGGTGAGGCGGTCTGGTCGTCGGCGTGGGCACGCGCGGTGGCTGCTGGCCCGTGCGGTGCATGGGTCGTCTCCGCGGTGGCGGCTGTTGTCGCGCTGGCGTGGGCGGGCGTCGCGGTGGCCGCCGTGCTGACGGCGGTCGCGCCCAGGACAGCCGCCGTGATGCCCTGCAGCGGCCCGGGCATGTGCAGCCGTGGCAGTCGCCGTGACATCCGGGCGGCCTGGGCGTACAGGCGGGCCGTGATGGCGGCGGCGAGCATTACCCACAGCAGCCACGCCGCGACGTAGGCGATGCCGGCGAGGAAGCCGCCGCTGAGGGGCTCCTCGACCCAGCCGCGCAGCAGGGTCGTCCACGAGCCCTGCGGGCGTGACCACCTGCCGACGCGGACGAGCGTGACCGGCACAGCGACGACCAGCAGCGTGGCCGCCGAGGTGTGAGCGGCCGAAGCGACCCTGGACCTCATCGCCCCTCCCTTGCTGCCCTGTGCAGGACCCGGACGCCGACCGGCACCGAGCCGGCTTGGCAGCGCCGTGAACCGTTGGCCACGAATCGACCGTAGGGCGAGCGGCAGAAGACGAAGCGGTTCCGCTGGCTGACAGGACCTCACACGACCTCACACGACCTCACAACCCCAGATCACAGGCAGTCGATAGGAGTCGAGACGTTGCGACCGGCGGTGTCTGCTGAGGCCGGGACGCGCCGTTGTCAGCAGGACGAGCTGGCTGTCTGGGACCGAGCACGGGGCAGCCGAAAGCGGGAACGGAGCCGGAGGCGCATGGGGGGTCGCACAGTTCGGGCTATCCCGAATCGGGTCGCCCGTGCTCGGAGCCGGCGGGCGTTACCGGGTGGGGATGGCGGGATGGTCCCTGAGGGTGGCCTTCGTGAGAGCCGTGTCGGTGGGAAGGATGCCCGCTGCGGCGAGACGACGGGCGTAATCCTTCCGCAGATGCTCCGCCGCGTCGTGATCACCGAGGGCGATGAGTGCGCTGACCGCGCGGGTGTGCAGGTCGGCGTTGTACGGATCGATGCGGATGCCGGCCTGCAGCCATGCCAGGGCCTCACGGACGTCAGGGCTGGCGCTGGCGAGAGCCACGTGCGCGTCGATGACGTGCCGGCGGGTGGCCTCGCGGAACGGGTCGAGCCAGGGCCAGGTCCGTCGGGCGGCGAGGTCACCGGGGTAGGCGTCGATGACGGCCTTCCAGGTCTTCGGGTCGGTGGTGACGGTGGTGATGGCGTCGCGGACCGCGTGGTGGAAGTGCCACAGGTCGACGATGACGGCGGTGGGGTCGAGGCGGTACCGGTCGTCGCTGTGTTCGACGATGGTCACCCCGGCCGTGGACCGGATGGTGGCGCGGAGGTCGCTGAGGGTGGTGTAGAGGCGGCCGGTGAGAGAGCGGCGGGGCAGGCCCGGCCAGATGGCGTCGGTCAGCTGTCGGGTGTCGGCTCCGACGGGGTGGGCGGCGAGGAACACGAGGACCTGGAGCGCGGCGGTACGCCGGATCTCCACAGGGTGGCCGTCCAACAGCAGTGTCGGTTCGCCCAGCACGCGCAGCTGAAGGCGTCGTCTGTCGTTGCCTGAGCGGACGGGGTGGTCCTGGGCGGTGGCCTCCCACTGTAGGGACCGGCCTGCCAGGGCGGGGTGGCGCGTTGGGCGGGAAGCGCCAGGCTCCGGCGGCGCCGGGTCGGGATGGGCGATGACGGTGAGCAGATCGGTGGCCGTGACCTGGCTAAGGACGCACATCCGTGGCCCGGCTGACCCGCTGCCGTCCTGGTAGTGGGTGCGCCCCGACGGGTCGACCTGCCATGTCTGGCCGGCCGGCCACCGTCCAAGCACGGCCACCGCGGCGGAAGCGATGGCCAGACCCGCCAGGGTCTCGGCGTTGTCCGCCGCGGACGCAACATGGACGATGAGGGTTGGTCCGGGTGGGCCGGTGCCCTCCTGCGTGTTCCGTTGTGCCTGGTCTCGTCCGCCCAGTCCACGATCAGGGTGGTCTCCGGAGAAGAACCCCGCTGCCTGCCCGAGGTTGTCGATGACGGCCAGCCCCGGCAGGCGCGGGCCCAGCGTTTCCGCGGTGTTGGGGCCGAGCAACCTGGCCAGGACGGCTCGGGTGACGACCACGGACACTGCCGGGTGATGACGGCCGGCTAGGAGGCTGGTGACGAGCAGGCCTCGCGCCGCGTCCTGCGCTCCCAGCCCGGTGAGACCGACCCCAGCTCGGTGGAAAGCCCCGCCAACGGTTGGCCGGTCGAGCAGCGACGAGCCCGCCGATGCGGCGCCGGGTTCGGTAGGCGGTGGCGTCGCATCGGCGAGGGCGGCTTGCACGGCCGCCACTGTCGGGGGCAGCGGAGCCAGGTCCGTGTCCTCGCGGCTCGGTGGACCGGGCGGGCGGGGCCGGTAGGAGCGGCGGCGACGTAGCCACACCAGCGCCGCCGCGGCGCTGACCTGCTCCGCTGTCTCACGCGGTAGCCAGCCGCCGGTGACGCTGATCCCCTCGTCTGCCAGGACGTCGCCGTCTGATGGCGTGGGCCTACCAGCCTCATCCAAAGTTCCTGCCGCTACCGGTTGCATGGGCGGCGGTGGCGGTGCGGCGATCGCGTGGGAGCTGACGCCGAACACGGCCGCGCCGGCGATGCCACCGGCGGTGGCCTGCCAGGGTGTCGGCAGCGGCATGCGCCGCAGCCACGACGCAGTCGCGCTCAGGCGGGTCAGCACCCGGACCGTGACCGTGTAGGCGAGCAGGAGCCACACCAGCCAGGCCGCGATGGTCAGCGCGGCGGTGAGGGTCTGTTCGGTCAGCGGGTTCTGCACCCACTGCCGGGCCTGCGCGGCGGTCGGCCAACCCAGTGCGGGTGGCCCGACCAGTGACAGCAGCACCATCGGAGGGCCGGCCAGCAGCGTGAGGACGAACAGCAGCGACATCAGCTGCCGCGACCACCGCATGTCACCCGCCTCCACCCGGTGATATGTCCGCCCGAACCGGGCCCGTGGGTGGTGCGGTGCGGTTGGGCGGTGCGGGGCGCAGGATTCGGCTCCAGAGCCGAGTAGCCCACCAGGTCGCGACGGCGATGGCGTAGATGACCCCGAGCATTCCTGCGGCCCGTCTACTGACGATCGCCGCGAAGATCACCGCCAGCGGGGCGGCGAGAATAAGACGGAACATCAGGGGCGTCACCACTGCCATGACCACGGCGACGCCGAGAAGGAGACCGCCGACGCGGCCGGCGATGTCGATCCACAGGATCCGATCCGGCCACCGGTCGGCGGTCAGGGAGTACTGGATCAACCCCATGCCGAGCGTGGCGGCGACGATGGATCCGGTCGGCGCGGCCAGCAACGCCGACCAGCCGCCGTGCGGGGCACGCCACTGCCGGGCGGCGACGACCGCCATCGCCACGGCCATCACCGACACCGGCGCGATCGGCCACAGCGCCCACTTCAGGTACGGACCGACGGGCATACCGAAGTACTGGCTGGTGACCACCGCGTACAGGCCGGCGATCGCCGCGCCGAGGGACACCGCGGCGAGGATCCCGACGCTGACTCTTCCCCCTTCGGTTCGGGTGCCGGGGGTGGGACTGCGGGCGGCGATCAGCGAGCCGAGGACCGTGCCCGCGGCCAGGCACGCCAGCAGGGCCATCACGGCCGCCATCGTGAACTCGCCCCAGTTCACACTCACCGAGTAGTACACGCCGAGGACCCCATGCTCCTCGGCGGTCAGGAGGCATTGCCAGATCAGGGCCAGCGACGCGAAGCCGGGTACCGCGATCGCCGCCGCCCGCCGCACGGGCGGCACCGGCACCTCCACCCGCTCGACCGTTTCGGTATCGACGGCGCCGACGTCAGCGGCGCCGCGGGCCGCGACCAGCGCCGGCTCGGGCACGACTATGGGTGCGGCGCCGGTGTGCTCGGCGATCGCCGCCGCTAGGTGCGGTAGCTGAGCGCTGCCGCCCACACAGTAGATACCGGCGAGGTCGCCGACCGTGAGTTCGGCGGCGGCGACTGTCTCCTGCGTCAACTGCGCGACGCGCCACGCCACCGGCCGGACGGCCTCGTCGAGCATCGCGCTGTTCGCTATCACCGGTGGCCGGTCCGGGAGCGGAACCGTGACAGCCGGATGGGCCACCAACGCTTCCTTGGCCACCCGAATGCTGTGCGCCACCGACGCGCGCGACGGGCCCTGCCCCTCTCCCATCGACGCGCCGATGAGGGCGTCGGCGAGCGCCTGATCGACTGCCGCGCCGCCAGCCGCGGCGTCCGCGAGGGTCGCGAGGACCTCGAATCCAGCCGGCCCACGGCGCAGCACCGTCACCTCCGCGCCAGCGCCGACATCACACACGACAAGGAACGCACCGACCGGCACCCGCACACCAGTGGCGAGCAGATAATCGGCGACCGCCACCGGGGCCTCCACCAGACGCGGTTGCGGCAACCCCGCCCGGTGCGCGACCTGCCGCATCCAGGTCCGCCGCCGGGGCCCCCACCCCGCCGGGACTACCACCCGCACATCCCGCACCGGCTGACCGACGACTCGTTCGGCTTCGTCAGCGACCCTGCGTAGTGGCGACGCCGCCACCTCCAACGCGTCGCCCCCAGCGTCACCTG
This sequence comes from Micromonospora sp. DT53, assembly GCF_049841535.1. Classification (NCBI taxonomy): domain Bacteria; kingdom Bacillati; phylum Actinomycetota; class Actinomycetes; order Micromonosporales; family Micromonosporaceae; genus Micromonospora; species Micromonospora sp. DT53. The sequence continues at coordinate 940,984 of NZ_JBNCKM010000001.1, read as the reverse complement.
CCGTCGCGTCCTCCACCGGATGGCGCGGCCCCGGAATGAACCCTGCGGGCTGCCCCGCCGCCTGTCCGCTCGCGGCCACATATGACGCGATGTGTAGGGATGGGTTCCCGTCGAATGACAACACGTGCGCGCTGCCATCGGCCCACGCCAGGACGGCTTGGGTGCCGGCGCTGCCGCAATCGATCGACAACCGCGCTTCCCCCGACCGCATGTCCATAGTCAAACATGAGGATCACATTCACGTCACCTGTCAATCACTCACGGCCAGCACAGGCCAGGCGAAACCGCACCAGCGTCAATGTCCGCCGAACCGCCAAGGGACCTCATCGAGGAAATCCTCGTGCTGGGCCGTCTCCCACGCCCGCATGCTCGGATATCGGTCACTGCAGTACCGCTGCCGCAGATGCTCAGCGAACCGCATCCGCTCCTGGTCGCCCGCCAGCACGAGCCCGCGATCATCGGCGCCTGCCCGAAGCAAACAGTTACCGTCCGGATGGACCGTCACGGTGATCTCGCCCTGACGTGCCACAGGGGCACCCGCAGCGAGGTACGCGAGATAGATGTAGCGGTAGTCGAACTCGTTGTGGCGCTGGTGTATCCAGTCCAGCCACCGGTCCACCTCGTCCAAGCTCCACGGGCTCATCGGTTACCTCCCACCCTACGGTGATCAGCCAAGATTCATCAATCCCAATCGTCACTGCAAGCCATGACATGCCGGATGCGTCGGGCTTCGTGCGCGTCGGCTAGGCACCGCCCCACCACACATACGCCCGAACACACGCCTAATCCACAGGCCGCCGAAGGTTGCCACATCGCTCTTCCGAGGCAGCGGGTCCGATGACCTTGCCGATGAGGTACTCCCACGCCCCACCGTGAGGTAGCGCAATCAGAGTGGGTACGACCAGGCGAGGCGGACGATTGCGCCCCGGGAGCGTCGAGGGGCCCGACGGCTTGAAACACCGCCTCCCTCGCCGGGCGACAGCACCCCTGGCGTCCCGCAGGCCGGGGTCACCCTGCTTGCATCCACTATGGACATGATCAAGAGGATGACTACCCCGAGGTGCGCAATCGCGGCCCTGAACGCGGGACTCAATCTCGACCCGGCAGGGAGCGCCCAGCGAGAACCTCGACCTCTTTGTTGGAATTGTCCGAGGCAATCCTGATCACAGACGGCATTCCACAGGCCAAGCGGCGTTGACGGGTTGGTTCGTAGGCCTGTTGATCTGGGTCGGCTTAGTCACCACATCTCGTGGAACTTCTATGTTCGCGACGAAGCTCTCGCCCTTCCGATAACGCTACGGCGTGCATTGAGCACTGACTGCTACTTCGCGTTAGGCTTGCCCCGCTCACCATCGGACAAATCTTCGCGGCTCCGCACTAGTGTCACCTCGGGGAATTGCCATGATCGAAGGGTTTGGTGGCGGCGCGACGGGCGCGCCCAAGGGCGTACAGGGTCTATGGCCAACGCATGTGTTGGAATAAGGTGGACGACGGCGTGGTGGACGCTACAGGGCTGAACGCTTGCCCGGCGCGACGGCAACGTAGCCTGAAACTAATGGATGTCGATCCCGATGTGGTGGGTGGACACGTGAACGTGGATCGCGGAGCAGTAGATCAGGCTCGTACCACCACTCGACGTCGAGTGGTGGGAGTTGGCATCGTTGTCGCGGTGGGTGCCATCGTGTCCGGCGCGGTGCTGTTGGTGGCGACGCTCCTAGTGCAGCTCCTTGCCGACGGCTTGAGTACGGGCACTCGCACGGCGATCATCGCGGTCAGCACCATCGCCGGCGCCGGTCTCGCGGGTTGGTCGGCACAGGTGGTGCTGGCTCCGACCCTCGCTCGCCTCATCAGCGACCGCAGCGACGACTAGATTCTGGCGCGTTGGCGGCGGAAGGTGCTTAGCGTTGCGTCCGCCGGGATCGGCGGCTGGTGAGCCGGGCCCGCAGACTATTGGCACCAGCGAAGGCGGCGGTCCCCGCAGCTGGCAACAGGCATGACAGCCAACCGAGCTGAGACACCAGCAGCGCAGTGACGCCGAGGGTAAGCACGAGTACGACGACGAGGGCCATGACCGCCCTCGTGTAAATCCAGACGACCCTTCTCTCTTCGTCAACGGTGGCGGTGCGATCCACCCGACGCTCGAAGAAGTCGACGAGGGTGACGAGCCAGTCAGGCCCGCGGAGCGCTGGCTGGGTGGGTTTTGCGGCCGGCGGCTGGACCAGCGGGGCGTTCCTGCTTGGCCTGCTTGGAGCTGCCTCCTCCGCCTCCCGCCGCCGGGGGGCGCCTTCGCGAGGACTGCGTAGGGCGGCCTGGCCGTTAGTTGGCCTCGAGCCGACAGCAGGCCCGGTCAATGGCTCGCCCACACCTTCAACAGCGGGTGGATCTTCGTACTGTCCACGCCGCTCGGTGGTGTCCGCGTCGGGGGCAGGCCTCCGCGCTCTGGGCACTTCGGGCGGCGGTGTTCGGGGTGATGCCGCCTGCTTACCGGGAAGGGTGCTGTCGTCGTCGAAGGGAGTTGTGCTCGGCACCGCGGGGCTCCGGTTCGTTCTGGGTGGATAAGCAGAGACAGGGGTGTGGCTTGGACAGACTGCGTCGCCTCGATATGCGGTGGTGGTAGCGACCCCCGGTGTCACGTAGCGCCAAGTGGGACGCACTACTTGGATGTTCCAAGTAGCGAGTAGCTACGCTACCGTTCGCGTGCGCGGCGGGGCAGCGACTCGCCGACGAATGACCTGCACCAACCACCAAGGGCTTTCGGATGCTAACTCTTTGTAGCTATCCACGCCCCTCGACTGCTCCGAACCCGACATTAGGGAGGTTTCCGACAATGGCGGCTGATGTCGATCCGGCCGTGCAGCGGCGACGGCTACGGTCTGAGCTACGTCGACTCCGAACGCTTAGACAGTTGACGCAGAAGGAGGTGGCGGAGCGTGTCGGATGGTCGCCGTCCAAGCTCATACGCATCGAGACGGGACAGGTAGGGCTCTCCCCCTCCGACTTGAAGGCGCTTCTTAACGAGTACAACGTCTCCGATTCGGAGACGATCAGTTCGTTAGCGGCCATGGCCAAAGAGGGCCGTAGGCAACAGTGGGGGCGTTATCGGGATGTACTGAACCCGGACTTCCTCACTTACCTGAGATCCGAGAGCTCCGCAAAGACGATTCGCCAGGCCGAACCCCAAGTCATTCCCGGCCTGCTTCAGACTGAGGAATACGCACGCGCCGTTATCCAAGGCGTAGGGGGAACTGACCTGTCGACACACGCGGTAGACCGCCAAGTCGAGGTCCGCATGAAGCGTCAGGAGATCTTCGACCGGCCGAACCCACCGGAGATGTTTTTCATCATTGACGAGTCTGCGCTGAGGCGGCCAGCCGGAGACGCGGACGCGATGCGCCACCAACTCCGCCATCTGGGAAAGATCGCAACGCTCGACCACGTGCACGTCAGGGTCGTTCTTCTCGACAGCGGGATTCACCCTGGACTGCGAGGATCGTTCGTCCTTTTAGAATTTCCCGAACCCGAAGACGACGACATTCTCTTCCTAGAGAGCAGCCAGACCAGCTTGGTCACCAAAGACGACACCGAAGCGATAGACAGATACCACAAGGACTTCGCCCATCTGGAAACCATCGCGGCGTCGGAGGATGAGACGGCGCGCCTGATTGCCGCGATCGATGCCGACCTTGAGCGACAATCGCCGCTATGAGGATTCGCCGCGAGCGGCCCCGCCCGGCCTGACAAGGACCTTAGTCTTGTTCAGCGGAAATTGCCGACTAGCGGCCCTTCATGAAGAGCGAGTGGAGGTACCGCCGAAGGCGCCGCGCTTGATTGCCGATACAAAAGACTTCCAACCTGACTCTGTGAAGTTGAGACGCCCCGCCATCGGGTTCTTCGAATCCCGAACCTTGACAAACGCCGAACTGGGCGACACCTCAACACAGTTGTTGTCGCCGGCCATACTTCGGCTGCTCTTCTTCCAGATCAACTCCGACATGACTCCACCTCCGAACGCACTACGGCAAACGTCCATTCTGCGATCCCCGTACGGGAGCCGGCGACGCCGCTGGAAACGACATCGACATCGACAACGACGTGCATGTTCGGAGTGTAAGCAGCCCTAGCCAACCGTGCCAGACTGTTACCGGTAGGCGCGAGGCGCGACCAGGTTCTTGGCGAGATGGTAGTCGCGATATGCATTTGCCATTTCAGAGGTTGCAGAACATATCCACGGCGCGCCGGATTTAGAAGTTCCACGGGAGACGTGCCAGCAAGTTGTGCTGCCCGTCAAGAAACGCGAGAGCCAGAGAGATCGATCTTCACGTTTTGCGTATACGCGCCGCCCCCCAAAAGGCCTGCCTGCATGAACGACAGCGTCGAAGCCTCAACTTCACAGGTTGTCGCGCACCGACCATAATCCGACTCCGAACGAGGAGGCACGCCCACGGCCGGGATCGCCGATGGAGCCATAAGCCCGCTCTGCTCCCACACGATCCGCACCATGGCGGGCGTGGTGCTCGCGACGGCGGACCTGCCGCAGGTGCGTGGACGAGCGCACCATGGACGAGCAGCCACCCGTGGCGGCGGAAACAAGAGAGCAGCAACCCAGCCCGTCCGGGGGCGGCGTCCTCGCGGGGAAGCCGCGCGTCCGTCCAAGCCCTCTTCTCGATGATCCTTTGTAAGCCGCAGGCGCGGGCGCCTACTCAGGACCAGTGAGATCGGCATGGCCTGCGAACCGACCAAAGCCGGAGCGGTCCGTGATCCGAGCACAGAACGGCATAACTCCAGCCTGACCACATCGCCACCCAAGACCAACAGTCAATCGAACACTTGTACGATGCCCCGGTGGAGGACATCGTGGCTCGCTGGTGGAACGGAATCTGGGGACGCCTGGGCCGCCGAGATGTGTGGCTCACGCGCGAGGTCCGGTGGAGGGTCACCGCCCGAGCCGGGGACACCGAAACCGGGCGGGTGCTTCGGTGGGAGTTCGACGCCGAAGGCGAGGCCCTGGCCATGGTCAAGCGCCTCCTCGCCGCCGACGCGGGCGGGCAGTGGCGCAAGCAGTCCGGCGATAGCCAGCCGCCACAGCAGGCATAGCACCTGGCGTGGGGGGGGGGGCGCCGCCCCCGCGCGGGCCGCGCGCCCCCCCGGGGGGGGGGGG
>NZ_JBNCKM010000001.1:826407-935816 GCF_049841535.1 Micromonospora sp. DT53 | reverse complement strand
CCCCCCCCCCCCCCCCCCCCTCCCCCGGGGGGCCGCCCCCCGCCCCCGGGGGGCCCCCCCCCCCCCACGCCAGGATCGTGGTCAGGAGCTACAGGTGTTGAGCATGCTTTGCAGGGCGGACTTCTCCGACGTCTGTAGGGTCAGGCCCCAGTTGTACTTCACGGTGATCCACATTTTGCTGTAGGTGCACCGGTACGACGACAGGGGCGGCTGCCAGGTGGAGGGGTCCTGGTCGCCCTTGGACTGGTTGACGTTGTCGGTCACCGCGATCAGCTGGGGGCGGGTGAGGTCGTTGGCGAAGCTCTGCCGGCGGCTGGTCGTCCAGGAGTTGGCCCCGGAGCGCCAGGCCTCGGCGAGGGGGACGACGTGGTCGATGTCGACGTCGGAGGCCGCTGTCCAGGTCGCGCCGTCGTACGGGCTGTACCAGCGACCCGAGGTGGCCGCGCAGGCGCTGTCGACGACGACGGAGGTGCCGTCGCGCTTGAGGACCTGCTCACGGGTGTTGCAGCTACCGCTGATCGTGATCCAGTGCGGGAACAGGTCCCGCGAGTAGCCGCTCGTTGACCCCTGCGTCGCCACGGTTAAGGCGTTGAGCTGCGACTGGGCCGTTGCCTTCGAGGGGATCCCGGGCGGTGTGGCGGACGCGGGCTGCGCGCTGATGCCGACCAAGGCGGCGACGGCGGCGAGGACGACTGCGGCGGCGTAGCGCGTGATGCGTGGGAAACGGGCAGAGACTGGGGTTACCCGCATAGGGGCCTCCTCGGCACTGGGTGGACAGCAACCGTCTCTGACGATCGTTGCCATCGAAGGGCGTGTTTGTGAAGGGGTGAGGAAGCCGCCAGGAAACTTTGAGCGCTCTCTGCGGCTGGCGTGCGGGCGCGAGCCGGGTCGGCTCAACGCAGCCTCGCCGGCTGCCTGTTCCGGGTTACGCGAAGTACGGCGTCAGCTGTTAAACGACTGCGCGCCCAGCTCCCGGCAGCGCAGGTCGACCCGGGACTGCTTGGCCCGCATCGTCGCGATGTTCTCCCGGAGGTGGGCGCAGTTGCGGTGCTCGTCAAGTGACGCGCCACCGCGAAGCCCTGGTTGACGCCCGTGGCTCTCGTCGCGTAGCACGGTCCGCGCCACCCAGCCGTGATACGCGGGGCGGGCGCCTACCCGCTACCGTAAGCCCATCGGGGATCATCGCTGGGAGGGTTGGTGCGGCCGAGTCGACGTCCACCCATTGCCCTTCAACTGTCGCTGCTCATCATCGCCGTCCTGCTGGAGATCGCGGCGAACTTCTTCGCCAATGCCGACACGTCACCCCTGAGCGCCGGGATCCGTCAGGTTGCCGGTCCGGCGCTGATCGTGCTGCTGGTGGTGCTGATCGTCGGGAATGGTCTGGTGCTGTGGTGGCAGGCGCCCCGTAGTCCTCGGCCGGTGTGGCGGTCGGATCGGAGCCCTTATCCCGGGCTGTCTGCCTTCACGGAGCAGGACGCGTCGGTGTTCTTCGGCCGGGAGGAGCAGGTCGCTGAGCTGGTGCGACGCCTGCATGAGCTGGGTCTGGACGCGTCCGCCCGATTCGTCTGCATTACCGGCGCCTCCGGCAGCGGCAAATCCTCACTGGTGCATGCTGGCGTGGTTCCCCGGCTGCGAGTGGGACGGTGGCAGGCGTTGCCAGCGGTCACGCCGGCGGGCGAACCGCTTGGTGTGCTCGCGGACCTGGCGGTGACACTGGGCGCAGCCGATCGGGCCTCCGCTCTGCGGGAGGTGCGGTCCCGCCCGGGCAGCATCGCCCGTCATCTGACCGCCTGGCGGGCTCGCGAGGGCCATCGGCGCGGGCGGGTCCTGCTGATTCTGGACCAGCTCGAGGAACTGGTAACCCTGTCGAGCCCTGCTGAACAGGCGATGTTCCTGGAGCAGATCGTGACGGCGCTCGACGCCGACCGGAGGCTCTGGGTTGTCGCAACGCTCCGCGTCGAGTTCCTCGCCGATCTCCTCGCCGGTCCGCGCCCGGAGCTGTTCGCCAACCCGGTCGCGCTGGGCACGATGCGGCCGGCGGACCTCGTCACGGTTGTGGAGCAGCCCGCCCAGCTCGCCGGGTTGCGCTTCGAAGACGGACTTGTCGATCAGATCGTCGCGGACACCGCTACACCGGACGCGTTGCCGCTGCTGGCGTACCTGCTTCAGGAGCTGCACCGAGCAGCGGGGCCGGGCCAGACGGCTACCCGCCAGGCGTACCAGGCGCTCGGCGGCGTCGCCGGGGCGCTGGGCCGCCAAGCCGACAGCGTCATGGCGGACGTACGCCGCGAGAGCAGCACCGAGGACGTCCTGGACACCCTGCTCCGTCTGGTAGCGATGGAGGGCACCGAGCCGACCCGACGCCGGGTGCCGCTGCGGGACCTGTCCGACAGTCAGCGTCGGGTGATCGCCGTCTTCACCGACGCCCGGCTGCTCACCACCGACGTGACCGACGGTGAACCGTACGCGCAGGTCGCGCACGAGGCGTTGTTCCGCCAGTGGGCGCCGCTGCGCCAGCAGATGGAAGCGCGGGCGGAGCAACTGCGCCGGCGAACCGAGCTGGAACGGTGGGCGGCAGACTGGGTGCACGCCGGTCGCAGCGCCGACTACCTCCTCACCGGGGAACGGCTGGAGTTGGCCGGGCAGTGGCTGGAAGCAATGGAGTCGGCCAGCCAAGATAGCCCCACCGCACGCGCCCTGGTGAACGCCTCCCGCAGCCGGGACACCGCGTTCCTGCACCGGGTGTCGGAGACGATCGGTCAGTTCGCGCTCGGCAACGTCGACCGATACCCGGAACTCGCGGTGCTACTGACCTCCGCCGCCCTGCAGGAGTGCCCGCCAACGCCCGTCGCCCGCCGGGCCCTGATGGCAGCCTTGGCGTTCAGCCACACCGAGGCAGTACTCGCCGGACACACTGACGCCGTCCGCGGTGTCGCCTGGTCACCCGACGGCGCGCATCTGGCCACCGCGTCCAGAGACGGCACCGCGCGGATCTGGCACGCCGACACCGGCACCGTCGTCCGGGTACTACGCGGGCACACCGGCATGGTGGACGCCGTCGACTGGTCCCCCGACGCCACCCGGCTCGCTACCGCCTCCCGCGACGGCACGATCCGGGTGTGGGACGCGGCAACGGCGGAAACGGTCGCGGTGTTGCCCTGCACAGACGTGGCACGCGGTGTCACCTGGTCACCAGACGGGTCCCGCCTCGCCGGGTCGAGCCGGGACCGGACGGTCCAGGTATGGGACACCGCCACCTGGGAGCTTGCCGCTCATCTGGCTGGCCACGAAGGGGACGTGTGGGGCCTGCGGTTCTCCCCCGACTCCCGCCGGCTGGCCTCCGCCTCCCACGACCGGTCGGTCATTGTCTGGGACCTCACCACAGGTCGAGCGGAGCAGAGACTGACGGGGCACGGCGACTTCGTCGAGGCCGTCGCCTGGTCCCCCGACGGCAGCCAACTCGTCACCGGCTCCGGTGACCAGACCCTACGGGTCTGGGATCTGGCGACCGGCGAGACCCGACACGTCATCGGCGGTCAGGGATCACCCGTCTGGTCAGTCGCCTGGTCCCCCGACGGCCGCACCGTCGTATTCGCCAGCGGCGACGGCAGCATCCGCGCCTGGGACGTCCACAGGTTGCGCGAGGTAGCCGAGCTACGCGGGCACTCCCAGGTCGCCTGGTCCGTCGCGCTGTCCCCAGACGGGCGACGGGTGTTTAGCGGCTCCGGTGACGGCACCGCCCGGCTGTGGACTATCCAGCCGCATGGCGCTGAACGCCGACTCCTCGCCGGACACGACGGACCGGTCACCGCGCTCGCGCTGGACCGGACGGGAAGGATCGTCACCGGCGGCGCCGACGGCACCGTACGAACCTGGCAGCCGGACGGCACAGCCGCCGTCACGACGTGGCCGGAACCGGTCGTGGCCCTTGCCTGCTCACCGACAGGCGACGTGATCGCCGTGGCCCTGCGCGACGGCTCGGCCCACCTGATCGGCGCCGACGGCGACGTGCGCTTCGGGGCCGAGGTCGAATCGCTGGCCTGGTCACCGGATGGGTCCCGGTTGGCAGCAGGCTGCAAGGACAACTCACTACGAGTCTGGGACGTCCGCACACGCAGTTCCGCCGGTGTCCTGCGCGGACACGCCGACTGGGTAGGCGCGCTCGCCTGGTCGCCGAGCGGCCGCTACCTCGCCTCCGGCTCCGACGACCGAACCGTCCGCATCTGGGACATCGAGCACCCCGGCGACAGCACCATCCACTCGGGCCACCAGAACTACGTCGACGCGATCAGCTGGGCACCCGACGAGCGCCGGCTCGCCACCTGCTCTGCTGACTGGACCATCCGCGTCTGGGACCTCACCGGTGCCGACCAGCCGCGGGTGCTGAGCGGCCACGACAAGCGCGTCCGCGCAGTGGAATGGGCACCGGACGGCCAGCGCCTCGCGTCCTGCTCCGACGACCGCACCGTACGGGTCTGGGGCAGCGCGGACGACGACCACGGTGAGGTGATCGGCGTCCACCGCGACGGCGTGACCAGCCTCGCGTGGTTGCCCGACGGGCGACAGGTCGCGACTGGCTCAGCGGACGGCACTGCCCGCGTCTGGGAAGAATCCGTCGACCTGGTCGAGCTGACCGCAGTCGCACGCTCACGGGTGTTCCGCGCGCTCACCGACGACGAGCGGCAGGCGCACCTGCTACCCGTTGACGCCAACTTATAGCGTCTGCTCGACCTCGCGGGTCTCCTCGCCCACCAGGTAGTCGTCCGGGTTCAAGCCGAGCGTCTTGCGACAATCGGAGGCCCAGTAGGCTTCGTTGGCCTCATCGAACGACTCGGGGCCCTCGTGGGAGATCACCCAGATGTGCTGATTCCGCGCACGGTCCTTCCACGACCCATGGATCTCGAAACCGAGATCACGGCGCAGCGGGACCACCGAGCGCTGCCACCTGTCCACCCACTCATCCAGCAGCCCCGCCCGGATTGTGTAGGTACGGATCTGCACAGTCCTTGCCAAACCTGTCACCTCATCCGTGCCGCGACCCAACGCGATACGCCATCGACCCTAGACGAAGCGGCGGAACCAAGCCGGCCACACAACCCAGCACCGGACGACGTCGGGCAGCGCCGCGAAATGCTGCCCTCCTGACGCCATCCGCCATCCTGCCTGCGACCGACCCGCCCGCCGGTGAGCGGGCCGACGCCCAGCCTGCCACGGTCCGCGGGTCTCGACCGCTCGCACGGACGCTGGCGGGCCGGTTGAAGGAGGCGTCCTTGCTAGAGGAACGGCGGAGCCTCGGTGGTTAGCGAGCCAACCCGCCAGAGCAGCCCAGCGCAGCCGCGACCGACTCAGATCCAACCGCGATCACGGGCATACATCAGCGCCTCGGTACGGTTACGAGCCGGAATCCGGCCGTAGAGCTCCCGCAGGTGCCGGAACATCATGCGCTCCGAGTAGCCGGCCCTCTCCGCAAGGTCAGCCACCGTGCCGCCGTCGGCGAGCTGCCGAAGCCAGGACCGTTCCTGCTCGGACGGCACATCGGTTGCACGGTCGTCGGTGGCGAGCGAGCGAACGACTTCGACGGGAAGGAGGGCCTGGCCGTCGAGCAGCGCGGCGAATACCCGCTGGAGTTCGAGCGGCGAGCACGAACGCGCCACAGCGCCCCCGGCACCGTCCTTTACCGCTCGGACGTATGACCGAAGGTCCGGCTTGTCGATCAGCACGAGGATCGGCAGCGCGGGGCGACGCTCGTGCAGGTCAGCGAGGACGTCCCAGCCGAAGTCGCGGGAGAGTCCGAGAACCACCGCCTGATCCACATCGCCCAGCCAGCTCACCACGTCGTCGGGCGAGTCGACTGCATGGCCGAGCTCCCCCAGCGCGGCCGCAACGCCGCGGCGGCACAACGGCAGCGGATCAACCACGGCAACGCGAACAATCATCGATCTGGCTGCCTCCCGGCTAGATCTTCCGCTGCGGGGTGTCCGCAACACCACCGTCGAGAGGCCTTTTCCGTCGACTGGTGTGCGACAGGAACCACCCCCGAAGTGGCGCGTCCCTGTCACCGGAGTCGTCATAGACCTGCAGCTGAGCCCGGCCGTAGCGTCCCGATCAGGGGTTGAATGATGGTTGATGACGACTTTGGCATGCCAGACACGCCGTGGTCTGACGACGACGATTGGAATCACTGCCGATACAACCCGGCGAGCAGGGAGCTTGTCGTCGGGCAGGCGGTGCGGCTGAACCTCATCGACCTGGACCCCTCCACCGACCCGCACTTCGGGCATATCCTTAGATTCAGGTCTTTGCACGGCCGCCCTTACGCCCTGGTCAGCTGGCCTAACGCTGAGGAGCTCGTGCCGCGGTGGTTACTCGTCAAGGTGTGAAGCGCCGGTCGGCCATCAACCCGCCATGGCCCGCGCCGCACGCAGCCCGGTGTGCGCGTGTGAGCATCGTCGGCTCAGCGCGTTCGCCGAATTGCCTGAGGACCAGGTCGTTGTAGGAGAGCACTCCGGGCTCGGCCGCGATCGCCCGGGCGTTCTCGAAAGCGGTGATGGCTTCCTCAATCGGACGATCGCCGAGCAGGGCCGACCCGCAGCGCACGACCCCCTCGGCGTCCCAAAGCTGGTAGTCCCGATCGTCGCGGACGTCACGCCCATCGAGGGCACGGAGGAGGTCAAGCGCTTCGCCGACCACCCGCCGAGCCTTGTCGTGATCATGTTGGCGGAACGCGATCAGACCCTGGACTCCGAGGATTCCAAGCGCGCCGGGCCGAGTCGCATATCGGGCGCCGCGTTCGGCCGCCTTTCCGGCCTCGTCGATATCCGCCAAGTCGAGCAGAGCCAGGCTCTGGGCCAGATTCGCCTCCCGCAGCAACCTGTGGTTGTCCAGGCGGACGCCAACCGCGGCGGCTCGAACGGCCAGGTCAAGGGCCGTGTCGGGGAGCGCCGTCACCAGCGCGCTCGTGGCCATAGAGGCCAGTACCTGACCGCGCGGTAGATCATCGCCGGTCTCCTCGGCCAGCTCCAAGGCCCGCTGGAGAAGCCGGTTGGTGAGCCAATAATCGCCGCGTTGACGCGCCACCCAGCCCCGCATCCGGAGAAGATGGATCCACTTACCGTCCCGGAAGCGAGGCGGCTCCAACTCCCGGGTGATGCGCGCGGCCTCGTCCAGCTCCATCTCGGCCTCGTCGAACGCGCCCGCCTTGACCAAGCACTGCGCCCGGCCCGCCCGGGCATCGATCTCCACGCCCCTCAGATCGTCGCCGGCCGCGTCTGCCGTCGCCCGCCGGAAGTACCGCTCGGCGTCTGCGGTTCGTCCCAGTCCCACAAGAGCATTGGCCATCTGCACGGTCACGGTCGGCACGCTGATCGGGCTGCTCCACTCGGCGATTCGCAGCGCTTCCCTGATGTCGCCTAGGTCGTCGGTGTGACCCTCGAACTGACGCCGAGCCGCGACCATGTGCGAAAGGTTGGAGCCCTCCAGGTCGCCCCGCCTGAGGTTGCCCCTCATCTGCTCGCGCCAGGAGCCGAGGACGTGGCTCTGACCCCATCGCGTCAGAAACCTGTCATCGATGTCGTTCATCACCCGCAGGGCGTGTTCCCAGCGACATGACCTTAGGCAGAGCTCCACCTCGCCGTATTGGGGCCAGAGATCCTCGGCCCGTTTCGGCTCCGGCAATCGCTGGGACGCGAAGTACGTCACCCCGCGCCGCCACAGAGCCTCAACCGTGAGGGAGCTCGACGAGCCCACCTCGTCCTCGGTGATCAGCGAGGCACGGGCGAGTTCGGCCTCTGCCGCGGGCAGATAGTAGTGCTCGTCATATCCGCGGATGACGAACGCCGCCCGGAGCGACCTCAGCAGAGGCTCAGCGTCCAGTGCCGGTGCTATCTCTTTGAGCAGGGCGGCTACGGCCCTCGCCGGGACCTGCCGGGCGAACACGGCTAGCGCCTGCACTACCCGGCGCTCGTCGAGGCTCAGGCGCTCGAACAAGAATTGGAAGAGCTGGGAATACGCTTGGGAGGGCTCGCTGAGCGCGCGGGTCACGGTATCGAGGGCGACCAGGTCGTTCCGAAGCACAATTCCGGCAACGAGTTCCAGTGCTCGCGGGTGACCGCCGGTGCGGTCTAGCAACAACTCGATCCGGTCCACCGATATCGTCTCATCGCCGGCCAGTCCTTTCAGGAATGACTTGGCATCCGGGACCGGAAGCCCGCGGTCGAGGTTCACCCGTTCAGTACGGCCGTCCAGCGCCGGGTCAGGGGTGACCGGCCGGCCGGCCTCCGGGCCCCGGACCGATAGGACGACCTTGATCTCGTTGTCATGCCTGGCAAGGTCACGCAGGAGGTCAGCGAGGTCACGATCCCGCCAAATGCCAGAGTCGTCGAAGAGCTCGTCGGCGTCGTCGATGACGACCGCAACCGGGCGCCTGCCAAGCGCCGCGGTCACCTTGGGTAGCATCACCCTCCACGGGTTGCCGCGCACATCTTCGACGAGACCGGCTGGTGCGGCCGGACCAGCCGCCGCCAATAGGTCTTCGAGCAGCGTCGGCACAGTGATCCACCGATATCCCCGAGCGGAGAAGTACACGAAGGCTCGCAGGGGTGTGGTGCCCTCGCCGTTTATGTGCTCGTCGCGGAGCGTCCGCAGCATGGCGGTCTTCCCGATGCCGTCGCCGCCCTCGAGCCGCACCAGCCGGAAACCGGGGCGGGACACGGCCTTCACCAGGAAGCCCCTCTCCCTCTTGCGGTCCCGGAACATGACCGTGGCGATCGACGGCATCTCGTTGATCACCAGGAAGTTGGGATGCAGCACGGCCGTCCGCGGCCGGCCCGGCTCCGCCCGAGCGATCGGCACTTTCCCGCCGCTGTCGATCGTGGCCAGGGCGACCGCCAGATCGGCGAGACCCTTGCGATAACCACTGGTGAAGTCGACCTCGACGCTGCGGGGAAGGTCGACGGGTGGCCGGGCGCCGTACTGCTGTCGCAGCACGACGACCGGTTTGTTCCGTTCGACAGCGAGCCGCAGAAAGGCGGCACAGAAGTTGGCGTCGCTCAGCCGGGCGCTCTCGGCGGTAAGGACGAAAAGCACGGCCTCCGCCTTGGTGAGGACCTCGACCATGGCGGCTTCGGTGGAGATACGGTCGGGCCAGTGAAACGGGGTCACATGGTCGATGGAAAGTCTCGTGCTCCGGGTGAGCCGGTCGGCGAACTCGTCTGCGCCGGCATGGCAGATGAAAACGGCGACGTGATTCGGCCTGTTCCATGCATCAGCCCGGAGCAGGACTGACGCCGTCTCTAGAACGTCGTCTGCCGCCTTCGCCCAGGTCACCGTGGACCGCAGACGATCGCGCAGGTCCGCGGCGGCCCGGAGACGCTCCTCGGCCGGCTGTCGGAGCACACGGGCGATCGCTTGTCCCCACTCCTGCCCGTCCCGAGCGGCGTTCTTCGTCACTGGCACGACCAAACCCAGCGCTCTCTCTTCCAGCAGACGAGCCAGCCCACTCCGGCCGCTGACCAGCACCGGCGTTCCGGACTTGATCGCCTCGGCACCGGCCAGGCCGAAACCCTCCGCCCGGGACGGCATGAGCACGAGATCGGCGCGAACGAGCTCGTCCCGTACGGACTCGATGTCGGTCGTGTACGGGCGTAGACGAACGTCCAATCCTTCGAGATCGGCCCAGCCCTGGACCGCCTCGCGAGTCGCGCGCTGCTGACCATCCTGAACACCGAGCAACATCAGCTGAATGTCTCGGCCGTCGCCAGGCCGGATCCGGATGGCCTCCGCGACCGCGCGTGCGGCGATGTCGACGCCCTTGATCTCGGCGTCACCGAGTCGCCCGAGAATCAGGATCCGCGTCTTCCGTCGGCGCGAAAGTGGCCTCCGCCAACTCACGTCGTTTCCGTCCGGCGAGTCGAATCCCGGGTCGATCCGGATCGGCCGCACCTCTAGGTCGTCGGCCGACTGAAGATCGATCGCTGCCCGCTCGTAGAGGAGGGGGCCGACGGCGAGCACGCCGTCTGCCGCCTGCATCAGGAGAAGCTCCTCGTTCCACTTCAGCTCGGCCAGGCGACCCTGCGGGTCCTCCGCCGGGTCTCGATGCCACTCCATCTCGTCCGGATCGGTATGAACGAAATGCAGGTAGACGGCGTTGCGCCAGTGGGCTCGGTATTGCTCCGCGAACCTTCCGGAAACACGGCCGTGTCCGATGATCACGTCGACCGGCACGTTCATCGGAAGCCGTGGATGAGGCATCATCCGCTCACCCTCCGAGCCGCTGCGAACGCGCGTGGACAGCAACCGGACGCGACTTCGCTGCGCGTGGTCGAGGTCTTCCTGTGTCGCCTTCAGCACGTGGCAGTACACCTCGGCACCGGCGTTAGCGAGGGCGATGCACAGGTCTCGGTTGAACGTGCCAACCCCGCCGCGGGCGGAGGGCCAGTGGTGATCGATTGCGAGCACGCGGAGGGTCCGATCCTCCGTGCCGTCCATCATGGCGACCATGATGTCACTCAACGCGACGGACGGGAGTCGGCCGTCCGACCCACGTCAAGCCGACGAGACGGACTGGCCGCAGACTGGACATTCCTCCCTCTCGGACCAGGTAATCCGGCCGAGGTCGGCAGGCGCGATCGGGCGCTGGCTCAGTTCCTGGCGGGCGGCGATCCGGAACTTCCAGATCACGTCAGCAAACACGTGGTAGGCGTCGTGGTATGCGGCCCCGGAAAGGTCGGTGCCGGCACGGACAGCGTCTCGGATTCCGATAAGCGCGAAAAATACGGATTCGCTGGCCCTCGCCATCTCGATCGTCGCCGACATCAACAATCGTTCTCGAATGCCGTATACCTTGGAGTCTTGCAGGGTCTGCCCTGCGGCAACAGCCCGCTCTTTGGGGTTCGTCACGGCACGAGCTACGTCGCGCAGTGCGGAATGAGCGTCGTGAATCGCCACGGCGAAGTCAACATACGTACTCAAGCGCTCTAATTCCCGGTCTCGGCTGCGCTGAGCGCGGTCGGACCGGACACTGCTGACCACCGTCCCGGCAAGGGCAATAGCGGCACCAACACCCGCGCTCGCAATCGGGATCCAGCTCGTGTCGGCCACGCAAACCTCCCAAGTCGCCTACGTCAACTTCCGGGTGACGGAGTCCGTACTTAGCTTGACGCGCCGACACAAACGCTGCGGTGAAGCGCCTCGCAGAACTAGGTCCACCGAGTTGAGTCGGCCCGAGCACGTCGACGTGGTGCGGATCTTCCTCCACGAGGTGCTAGCGGAAGACGCTGACAACCTACTGCTTAGAGCGCCTAAAGCGCGTCCATGTCGCTCGTGGGTCAGTTGGTCCGCCTCGTGGAGTCGACCGGCACGGTTGGCGACGGCTCCTTGCCCAGCCGGCCAGCGCCAAAGCGTGTCACTCGGCAGGGATGATGTGGGCATGCGTCGCATACCCACCGCCGAAGTCGCCAGCATTGGCGTGACGCAAACCAAGCTAGCCGTCGAGGATGAGCTGACGTGGCTGTTCCGTGAGCAGTCCACGGAGGACCGCGGCATTGACGCGCAGATTGAGGTGGTAGACGGCGAAGACGCGCGCGGGCGGCTGCTCGCACTGCAGATCAAGAGCGGTGAGAGCTGGTTCCAGCCGGCGGCAACGGGCGGCTCCTGGCCTCCCGGCCGACGCCCCACATGTCAGATATTGGCTGAACCACAGCTTCCCGTTGCGGTAGTGCTCTGCCACCCCGGGACCAAGCGCTGCCACTGGCAGCTGATGAACCGCCGGACGCTCCAGGAGACGCCAACTTTCGACTGGAAGCCGCTCGTGCCGCAAGGCCAAGTATTGGATGTTAGTGCGGCAGGTTCGCTCCGCGAGGCCGCTGAAGGCGAACTTTACGTACTGCCGATCCGCCGGCTGCCGCTGGCAAGGCCCTGGATAGGGATGCTAGCTAGTAGCAAGCGACTCGTCGTGGACATCGAAGAGTGGATCAGCAAGAAGCTCAGACGGGGCCACATCTCCGTGGGTGTCGACAACGAGGACGACGAAAGCCAGAGGAGCTGGCGAGTTGGGGCGTGTTCCTCGGACTCGCGAGCTACGCGGAGGCGGTCCCCGGATGTTCGCATGGGCGGATTTGCAAGTACATGAAGGTGGCCTTACTGTCACTGCCGCATTGACACATGCTGCAGGGGATCAGGGATGATCGCATGGCTGGCCCGCCGAACGGCCACGAGCGAGAGTCGCGAGGTAACACTCGCGCTGATCGCCTTCATGAGGAGGAACACTTGCTACCAGCCAACCTCCAACCCTCGGTGGAGCGGTTCGCGCGATCTCTGCAGGTGCCGTCGCGATTGATTCAGCTGCATCCGCGTAAGCAGGGCAACCCAGGAAACTTCGCGGCGCTTGCCCCGGCCGTAACGCTCGGTGTCATATCGGCGTTCGAAGGATTCGCGGAAGACTTCCTCGCCACCGCGCTCTACGCGCGTGGAAGCAGCCTGGGCCAGATAGCCGCGAAGGTTTCCATGAACAATCCCACTGTCGCGGTGTTCCGTGACAAACTTATTGGAGAGTTCAATGGCATCTCGTCGAAGATCGGTGTCGGATTTGCCGTTGATGTATGGGATCCACCGCCAGTAGGAAAGAGCTGGTGGAGGCAGGTGCAAATTCCGTGGGCAGACGCCGTGTCGCAGGCAGATGGGTGGATGCAGGTGCGCCATTGCCTAACCCACGGCTTGGCAAGCGGCTGGCGGACCGAGCATTGGCCCGGTCCACTCAAGGGCAAGGCCACTGCGAGTAGCGTGCTGAGGCGAATGCCATCAGGCACTCATTCTCTTGCCCTTCACGGCGCGATTACCTGCGCGCGAATATACGTCACGTGCGCGGCCCATCTGGCGAACCTTGCCGCCAGCGAAGTCGCCGAGAAACTCGATTGGTCTCAAGTACCTGAGTTTCCGCTGCTTGACGTGAAGCCGGCCTCCTGAGTTGCCAAGCTATGGTCTGCCTGCCCAGCTGCTACGGTACCGGCAGAGCATTGGTTTACTGCACCGTAGGTGTAGACACCGATGGCCTTACTCGCCGGCAATGCGCACGCCCCCTCAAGGGACGTCGCCTACCAGTGCAAGCCGGGCCCGCAACTCGTCGAGGCAGGTGTCGCGGCGGACGGTGTGGCCGACGGCGACGCCCCCGGCAAACGGGTGCACCGCCAGGTCTACGGTGGCAGAAATTCCACATCACCTCCGCAGGCGCCGGCGATCGCGTCTATCTCGCCGGAGTAGCAGCAGACCCACCGAGCTCCTTCAAGCCTGGCGAAAACGGCTGCCATCCCCGATCATGCACGAAAACAGCGTCCATAAGGGTCACTATGGTGTTCGCCTGAAAAGACTACTCCTCATCGACGAACAGCTATTCCCGGAACGCCTGACGGTCGTCCGCGGTCAGCAGCGTCGACGCGATTGCGGGCCACAAGTTGGATCGCCCACGCCGCATGTCCCCGAAGTTGGTGACACATGCCAACTCCCAGTCGATAAGCAGAAGGTTTTCCAGGGCGACGTCACCGTGGAACTAGCTCTCCGGACGATTCCAGCGTGCCTCCAGCGCGCTGCGTGCCCTCGTCGCGGCCGCCGGCAGCCGGTGGAAAATCGAGAGTCGTTCCAAGCCGCAAAAAGAACGGACTCAGCCTCGATCAGCACCAAGGCCGCCGCCGGATATTCGTCCCGCTGACCGTCGACGAGCTCCGCCACCTCGTCAACCTTCTGATCATCGAAGCCCAACTCGCGGCCGCACTGGCCCAACGCCCCGGCCAATCCGCCGGCGCCGTCACCAAGACCGTGCCATGACCAGCCAATACACCCGGTAAGCCCTCGCCGAGCCATGATCACAGTCCCCGGCTGAAGCACTAGTCGGGGGGAGAATTCTCTTCGGACTGCGGGTGACACATCGGACGATCACTTCCAGTCGGTGTCATTACGGAAAACATCGTCCACGTCGGATTGACAGCCCCTTTCGCCGGCCAGATGCGCGGACAGCGTGCGTTGGCTCATGGTCGTCGACTACGAAAATCGATGCTGTCGCCACCGGCTAGAACACTGCTACGGTAGACGGGACCGTTCTTCGTCCGGCACGGATCGAATATCTTCTTCTAAGAGTTGGGCCGAGCGGCCGCAGAACTACCGCCGCTACCGGCTTGGAGCTCTTGTAGCCGCCAAGCTCCGACGAGTCGCAACTTAGCATCGGGTTGTTGGTACACGAAGAGTCTAGATCGACCTACCCCGTCGATGAGGTAGATCCATTCTGCTCCTCCTGGGACACCTAGCGAAACGTCTCCAACTATCGGGGGTTTACGCCGGCCACGCTTATAGGCGAAGCCCACTCCTGCAACGGGAACGAGCTGGCGACCGTCGTTGTCCACGAGGGAATCGTTGCGGGAAGCCTCAACCGAGAGACAATGCCAATCATTTCTCAGCAATGTCCTAGCCATGAGGAGAGTGTTCTCGTCGAACGTCCACCGCCAGATCGCGGCCAACTGAACAGTTCCCCCCTTTGGGGCACTCAAGTGGTTGACCGATCTTGCACGAAAGCGGAACCCGTCGGCGCCGATTGTCCCAATGTATGAGCTCATGGATGGTACTACCTCGCCCGCCGATCGTAGTGGGAAACGGTCGGCGTCCATGAACGCTCCGGGACGAGAGTAAGTCAAGTGTTTTGTTGGGCGTCCGGCAATCAATAATCCAAAGGGGTCCTCGATCGGGAAGCTCTTCGCTAACGCAGAAGGAGCGGGGTGCCAGCTGGCACCCCGCTCCTTCTGCGCTCGTTATCTACGTCCTGCTAACAGTTGCGCCCTAGACATCTCGCATAGTCGGCCGCACGCCAGCTTCTCTTGCGAGATCTCCAATTTCCTTGCCAGCTTTCTGACCAACGCGGACTTTCAGCAGCACTTCCATATAGCTAGCGTCACCATCGTCAACCCTGTCGGCAACCTTGAGGAGGAGAAGGCGCAGGGCGTTGCGCCTTTCGTCGTCACGCAGGCTCACCATTCCAGAGAAGGCGACCTCGACTTCTGCCTCCTGGCTCTCCCCGTCTTCACCGTTGTTACCGGTCGAGCTCTTCGTCGAGTCGCCGCCATCCGCGCCCGCGGTAGTCGAGCTATCAGGATCGGCTGTTTGGCCTGGGTCATCAGCGACTGCATCCCCTCGAGCCGGCGCTACTTGTGGCCGGGCCAGGCGCAGTCCTGCCTGGCCGACGCCGATCTCAGTCGGTGATCCGACGGCTCGATCTTCCCCATCGGCGCCAACCAACAAAATGGCACCCTTGTCGACGGCGTCAAAGATCGCTTCTTGGAGGTCGCGTTCACCATTCGGAAGCAGCGGCATGCGAGGTGAGTTCCAGAACAGGTCGCGTAGTTCGTCGAGCGGTCGGCCGTAGTCATCGTCGCGAAGGTTATGTAAAAGCGCACGACCGTCGAATGTGCCCGGCCCTAATGCTTTGTCCGCCTCAACCAGGCGAGTCCAGACGCCGGTGCCGTCGAGAGCGGACTGGTTGCTGTGCTCGAGGGTAATGGAGTGTTCCCGGCGTAGGTCTTCCTTGTCACCCATACCGAGGTAAAAGATATGTTGGTAGGTTCTCCGCACAGCGGTGTCGAGTGCCTTCTTGGCGTCCTCGAGCTTGTCTTTGGCCTGTTGCTGAAGCTCAAGGTCGGCTCGCACGTCTACCATCGCGGCGACCCGCCCCCAGGACAGGTATTCGGTAGCCGCACCCCGGGCGAGGCTGCGACGGTGGGTGTTGGCCACGGCAAAGACGGCCGATGATGCCCACTGCATCGGCATGCGGTCATCTCCCAGGCCCATTGCGGCCCTGATGCCTCGGCGCGTTTCTTCATCAGCGCCGTTACTTAAGGTGAAGTAGCGCGGGTCAAGGACAACCAGCCTGGTCGATCGCGCGTCATCAATGCCGGCAGTCTCGAGAACCTCACGTGGAGTCGGCCGGGGAGCGCTATGCACCTCAGCCGTTACGAACAGTTTGTCCTTGAAGCTGCCGGTGTTGGTTATGCGTTTGGCAACCTTGGCAATCTCTTCGTCGCGGTCTTCGTCAGTGACACTCTGGCGGGCCGCCCGGACGAGCATATTGAGAGTCTGCGTAGTCGAGAGGAACAGACGCGGTGGCTGACCCCGTCGCCCAGGGATCGCCTCGACGGCCGCCAGACCACGGCCGTCAACATCCTTCAATTCGCTCAGTACGCCGTCCGCGTCAGTGGACGTGTATGAGCTGTCGGGCACGAAGCTCGCCGCCTTGAGCTCGGGTTCACTGGCGCCCTGCTTGCCGTCAGCGCGGGAACTGACGATGGAAGTGAGGAATAGCGCGGTCGCGGATCGTTCTGCCGCCCGAGGATTTGTACGTGCGTAGGGTGATCCCTGCCGGTCGAGGTCGAGGTTGCGCGCCGAGCCGGAGGTATCGTCGACGGTGACGATATCGGTGTTGGCGATGTTGCGGTAGTTGCTTTGAGCCCGGGTATCGATGATGAGACCAGAGCTGAGGACAGATTCCTTTACTGCGGTAATGGACAGCGGGAGGTCGCCGATGTTGATCAAGAGTGGCGCCCACTGGCCGGTAGATCCTCGCTCGGCCAGAGCATGCACGGCTGCAGCGAAGATCCGGATCGTAGATCGGACCCGTTGGAAGCCGGAGAGGTTTGCCCACTCTTGTTCGGCGAGAGCGATGAGCTGAGGGTGGAATGGGTAGCTGCGTGCCACCTCGGCGCGCCATTCCTGGACCCATCGGACCGCCAGCTGGTCAAAGACCTTACTTCGCCAGGATCCAGTCATGTGATCGGCATAGAGCCCAGCAGTGGCGCTTACAGCCTCGTCCGGTGCCGAGTTGGTAAACAATCTACGGCGTAGGATGGCAGCGAAATCCGTGTTGTCATTGACCGTTGCGGTCTTGCCGTTGCGCCGCAGGAGCTGTTCGAGCTCTGCCCGGCGCTCCTGCCCGGTGCTATCGAGCTGCATGTCATCGGCACCGGAGCGGATCATGACCACGACCATCGCGACGTGTGGCACGTCGTTGACTGCGTCGAGCAGAACACGCAGGAAGGCCATGTCCTTGATCTCCAGGTCACCGAGGGCCTGCATGGACAGCTGACGAACGTAGTTCATGATTTCGTCGATGAGGATCAACACAGGGCGCCCAGCAAGCCGCAGCGCCTCGACGATCTTGGACTTGTCAGAGTAGTGATCTTGGTATAGCTGGTAGTGGTCGTAGTTGCCTCGGAAGAGCCGCCACAAAAACCGCTCGTAGAGGGTCTGCGCGGGACCGTCTTGCTCTCGAATCGGGGTGCCGGGGGTCATGTTGTCGGCGGCGAGGACCACACAGATCGGTGCGTTTAGGTCGGCGGGTAGTGGCCGGCCCACGATCTGACCGGCGAGGTCGAACGTGGCATGGCCGACATCGGTGTCGGCCAGCGCTCGAGGATCGGTGGCGAGGTGATAGAGGCCGATCAGGCCGTGGCTCTTACCGCCGCCCATGTTCTGGTCCAGCCACCACAGCGCAGGGGCGCGCGTGTAGTCATCGCCGCCGGCGAGCCGGACGGCCACCTGCGCCATGAGCGAGCTGAAATTTGGTGAAGGGTGAGTGATTTCGCCGTAGTAGCGCGGCTTGGCGTAGAGCGGCTGGTCCGCGGTCGGGTACACCGCGTCGAACAGTGACATCTGAACGTCATCGATCGATCCGAGCGTCCTGACGATCTCCGGCCGGACTTCTAGCGCCTCCCACCACGGAGTGACTGGCGGAGTCACGCCTTCCCCTTTCTTAGAACAGCGTCGACTGCTTGGGCGCGGATTCGTCAAGGGCCTTCTGGACCGCCTGGACGCCGCGAATCGCCGATCCTACTCCGTTACGATGGCGGACTAGACCGGCCCACGCTAGCCCGTCCGAGTCGGCTTCCGGTAGCCGGGAAGATAGGAAGCGGATGCACGCCCACAGGTAGGCGTCACCGGGGTCACGCTTGGAATCGGCGAGCACCTGTGCCACAGACTCCAGTCCGTCCGGCCATGCCCTGGCCATCGCCAAGGCGACGTCGATGATCGGTGAGGTGTCGTCGATGCCGCCGCGAAATGTGCGGGCGTCGATGAAGCGGACACCCTTGTCGCTGTCGGTTAGCAGTCCACGTAGCGACTTGACGTCCATGTCGGAGGCGAGCGCCTGCCACCGCGCCTCGGACCGTGGCTGCACCGATTTGCCATACAGCCGCACCCAGAACAGCGCGAACCGGGTTCGAGTGTCGAAGGACTCCAGCGGCAGGTGGTCAACCTCGATCGCTGCTGCCTCTTCCACGGCACGCCGGGCCACGAGCAGGTACCGATCGGGTTCTACCGGATTTCCCAGTTTGTCGAGCACTGTGCTGTAGCGGCCGAAGACCTCCATGGCTGGGCCTGCCGAGGCCATCAGCTGATCGGGGATAGCCAGGCCAGCCGAATCCCACATTGGCACCCGATCTTTGACTGCCTGACGGACTTCGGCTTCGACGATGCTGGCCCGACCCGTGGCTCGTCCGTCCGGCGCCGGCCGGCATGCCATCGTCAAGGTGGTGACGATGTTGGCAGATCCTGCCGAGCCTCCGGCTTCGGTCTGGGCAGGCCACGAACCAGTCAGCACTAGGCCGGCAGCGCTGACCGCGCCGAGCAGCCGATGCCAGACCTCAGGATCACCGTGGCCGAAGACGATTGTGACCACACCATCGGCTGCGACCACCTGTGCTGCCTCACGGAAGGCTCGCGCGATCATAGAGTCGTAGAAGCCGCTGGTTCGATGGTCACTTGCGGTGCGTTTGGCGAAGAAGCGCTTCACGATGATCTCTTCGGCCTTTTCCTGAAGGCCGTGGGGATCGGAGGTGAAGGACAACCACGGGTGGGTGGGACCGAGGGCGCGCTTGAGCCAGACGTAGAACAGGTCCGACACGTCCGAGTAATCGATCATGTCATCGTAGGGTGGGTCAGTAACTACGGCGGCGATTGACCCGGTGCGGTAGGGCAAATGGACCGCACTGCCTCGCTCAATGGTGGCGGGACGGCCGTGGGCGGAGCGCAGGAGGCCACCCAGGACCCGGACGGTTTCCTTGACTGTCGAAGCCCACGTACCCGACCCCGGTCCGAGCCCGGTCTCAAGGTAATCGTATGAGAAGGCAACACTGGCCTCGTTAGCGAAGATGTGGGCCACGCCCACATAACTTGACTTCGCTGGCGACAGCACGTCGAGGGTAGAGCCACGTGTTGAGCGCTTTAGCTTCCGAACCATAGCTGAACCGGCGTAGCCGGACAGCGCTGCCGCGTAGTCGGGACCTATCCCGTACTTGTCGATCAACTCACGACCGACATCGGCGATGGCAGCTGCCAATCTAACGAAGCTCAGAGTCTGACGGTCGTTGCACAGATCGCCGTAGGTATGTGCCCCGTACAGCGACGGTCGGATAGTGTCACTGTTGCCAACCGGAATCGCCTCGTCCGGCACGGCCGGAACGCCGGGGGCGAAGTCTGGTTCTTTGACCAGCACCTCGCCCGCGCGTGTTGCCATCGCCTTCTCCCGTTCGGTGGGCTCACGGAATTGCTTGCCGACCTCGTCGTCGAGATCGGCGACCAGCAGCAACTCGTCACGGCCGTGGCCCTCAGAGGCGAGCCGCGTGTGCAAATCCTTAGGGTGCACATGGTCACAGAACGGACAGATCGCCGATTTGCCGAGAACTTTCTTGCCTCCGCGCATCGTCGCCATTAGCGTCGGCTGCGACGACGGCTTGCCCGTGTGTACAACAGCGTGGAACGTGTCGGTCTTCCGGTCGACCTCAATGCGGTAGCTCTGCCCGGGGTCGTCACGCTTTGGCAGCGGATGCCGCAGCACAAGGGATCCAGTCAGCGGGAAACGCCGACCGCATTCCTGACACGGCAGAGTCACCGCCCACAGATAACCCCATGGCCGCTTGCCGTTAACCTGCGGATAGAACTCCGCCATCGCGGTTTCATGCCGCCGTCCGATCTCCTTGAGTACGGCCTCGACGTCCGCCAGCAATCGATCGGTGATCTTCCCGTCAACCGTGTACGAGTAGCTGGCGTACGGCAGCTCGGGCTCCCCAGCCCAATCCCGCACCGGGTAGTCGGCAAGCAACTGGCCGGCGAGGGTGGCGACCGGAGAGTAGTCGATGCCGTAGGCGCGGACGCCTAACCGCGCGGCTTCCAGCGGGATCATCGCCCGTCCGGAGAACGGATCGAGCACAGAACAGCCACCGGGGTACGCCTCGCCGAGGACAGCCGTCAGTTCCTGCAATGCGACGCTTGAACCGGCCATCGCCTCACGGACCAGCCTTTGCAGTCTCCTCTGTTCCGCCTCGTCATCTGGCCACGGCAAGAGGCTGGTCAACACCGCCGCTCTGGCCTGAGCCAAGGGACGAGCGGCGAACCACGTGAACAAGGCCTTCTCACTGCGCCCGCTTCCCCAGCCGGACTTGGCCGCGGAGGTGACCTCCGCGCAGGGGAACCATCGTTCGATCATCCGGGTCATGCCAGACCGCCCTCGTCTCGCGCGGCCGACAGCGCCGAACCAGGCACTCGGAACACCGCGTCGGGCCGGATGAGTTCGTTGAAGGTGGTGACCGGATCTCGGTAGTGGCCGAACAGCGTGCCGGTCCCGTCCTCGCAATGGTCTACCACGCACAACAAATACTCGCTGCGGTACTGCGCCGCCATCAAAACCTCGTTACCGGTCATGCGGATTCCGTCGCTGGCCGCCGAGCGCCACACGCCCTTGACCTCAACTGCGCGCTGCTGACCTGCTCGAGTCGCAAGTAGGTCATAGCCGCGGCCCTCGCGACTCACGTCGGCCACGCTCCAATGCTGCTCCCGCAGCATCCGAGTAACGAGCCGCATCGCGATCAACTCAGAATCCTTCTCCTCCGGTCTGGGGACAGCGCCCGCCCCCTCGACCTTGACATGCGCAACCTGCCGGAGGCCGTCGACCTCGACGTTAACCATCTGACGTAGCTGGTCAAGGCGCTGCGCCACCATACTCTCAAGGTTCTGGCGCAGCACCACTCGCTCGGCCCGCCCCGTCACCTCACGGGACAGCTCGCTGGGTAGACGACGCAGTTCGCGATCCGCGTGCGCCACCCACCTCGTAAGCGCGACTTGACGTTGGGTAACTGTGGCGGCCCTGGCTCGTTCCGCACAAGCATGAGCATCTACGACGTTGGCCGGGTGGGAAGGTCCCGCGGGCACGTCGGTAGGGAGCAGGTTTGCCAGCAACTCCCACCGCACCTGGCGGGCCCCCGTGTCGTCCACGCGTATCAGCACCGCCCACGGAGAAGTGCGGGGCTTCCCCGCCAGACCTGCACCCTCGATCAGCTCGGCGGCGTAGACGAAAAGATCGTAATCGCTCACGCTGGTCGGGTCACTCACCAGTGCCCCACGCAACTGGTCGGCCATAAGTTCCACGCCCACACGGCTGACCAGGTCACGAAACGCCGACTCTCCAGGTCCCAGCGCGAACGCCTGGCTTGTGTCGGCTCCGCCGTCACTGGCTCTGGCCAACGCGGCACCACTCGTCGCTACCAGCGCACTTTGCCGGCCACCGAGACTGGCGGGCAATGGGAAGTCGTCGGGAGCGCTGATGTGAAGGAGCCCCTCTCCGGCAGCGCTCTTAACTACTCGCAGTAAACCGGCGTCGGACAGCCGCCGCAGGTACGCCTCCACGACCGCCGGGTTAACTCGCTCCAGCACGTCCTGGTTCAGCAATCGCACCGCTTCGATCACGTCAACGCCTGATGCCAGCGACGCCTCCTGGCGGTGCCGTTGCTCGGCGACAGACTTGATTCGCTCTGCGGTGATAGCGCTGACGGCTCGCAACGCCTTTCGCCGGCGGTCGGCGTCGACAAACGTCTGCGTCAGCAGCGTGACGAGCCGTTCATCGCTGAGATCGACCATCTCACCGAGTAGCGAGAGGGAGTCAAAGACTTTCCCGTCGAGCTGGTTGGCAGCCGTGACGAAATTGTCCAGCAGCACCTGCAGGACGTCTCCTTCGTTGGTGCCGACCGCGATCAGGTTGTATAGGAAGACGTCCTGACGCTGACCAACCCGGTGGATTCGGCCCATCCGCTGCTCCAGCCGCACCAACGACCACGGAATGTCCCAGTTCACCAACACGTGGGCCGTCTGAAGGTCAATTCCCTCGTTACCCGCGTCGGTGGACACGATAATTTGAAACGCATGACGACTGAACTTTCCGCGGATCTCGTCGCGCACAACGTGGGGGTCACGACCGGAGTAGCGTTCAGTGCTATAACCGGCCTTGCGAAGGCGGCCGACCAACCAATCGGCGGTGTCCGCATACTCGGTAAAGATCACCGCCTGCTTACCGTTTCCCGGCTCTATGCCATTCGCGCTCAGTGAATCACGAACGAGATACTTCCACTTGGAGACAGGCATGTCATCCCCAGCGGCTAGCGGCTGGAGCCGCGCCAGCAGGTCATCCAGAGCCCGCCTTTCCGCCGTCGCCGCCTTTGAAGCTTCGGCGACCACGCGAGCTTCGTCCGCCGCCACGGGATCTTCGTCGTGCGGATCAACCTCCGCAGCGGCTACAGAGGGCAATTGTCCGCCCATCGCGTCGCGGCGGCGCTGCAATGTCTCGGTCAGGGCGTATAGCGACGATGAGGCGCGTTTGCCATACACCCGGGCCGCCAACGGGGCCGCCGAGGTAGGAAAATACTGGTCAACAAGGTCGAGCGCCTCACGGTAAAATGCGTACTCTACGCTATTCATCGGCACTCGATGGTTCGCAGCGCGACGGGCCTTGAACAGCCGCGTCTTGCCATCGTAGTCAACCAGATCTTCTTTCATCCGACGCAGGAAATGCACACCGCTGGGCTTTACTAATGAGAAGTCGGCTTTGGCGTCATCCCCAGGATCGGGATAGACCTCCGGATCAACCAGATGCATGAGGTGGCGAAACAGCCACTCCGAACCTCGGTGCGGGGTAGCAGTCATAAGCAGCGCGCGGGGCGTTCGCTTAGCCAGCAACTCACCAACTCGGTAAAAGGTTTGCGCTGTGGGAGTCAATCGATGGGCCTCGTCGAACACCACCACGTCCCAGCCCGCCCGATCCGGGCGTATCGCCTCCTGCACGCTCGGGTTGGCCGCCGCCAACTCAAGCGAAACAATCCACATGTCGTGAGGAGCCGACAATCCGTGCTGCTTCACCGTTTCATTAGTGATGCGGCGCAACTCGCCACCAAAGAATCGAAGGAAATCCCCCTGCCATTTCGAGACCAACCCAGCCGGTGCGACTACGATCGCCCGGTTGACAAACCCCAATCGCTGCATTTCTCGCAAATAGAGCCCAGCCATCACCGTCTTGCCAGTGCCGGGCTCGTCTCCTAGAAGGAACCGCAACTTGGGCTGCGGCAGCATCGCTCCATAGACGGCATTCGACTGGTGGACATAGGGACGCAGTGGCGAAGACGCCAGTAGCGTCGCGCTCGCGTTAGCTGCGGCGAATTCCATCCAACGCGTCCACAAACCGGCCAGGACCCGTCGGGAGTCAGCGCCTCCATCGTCCTGCAATAACTCGACTGCAGGAACGTCGGCCGTGTCGATGTCGACTTTCTGAAGACCCCCGGAGGCATCAGTCACAATGAGCGTCCAACCCGCCACGGCTCGCTGCGCCATGACCACCTCGACCCACCCAGTGATCTCCTGGTGGGCTTGCAGCCTGATCCGCTGCCCCGCCTCGAACGCCATAGCTCCCAACCGTACGAGACTCGAGGTCCTGTTCACCCGTCCACCCGGCGTGACATTCCGGATGCTTCGTACAACTGCCCGGCGTGAGCTAGCGGTGACGCCCTGCTAACTTCGACACTCAACGGCACCGCATCCCAGTACATCAACCTGCCCCACAGCCGCGCTCTCAGCTAACAGGCCAGGTACGACACTTCGGCAGAGGAGGGCTCCGGACGGGCGGCGAAACCTGGGAGATGACCGATCTGATCATCGTCTGCTTCACACAGGACTGCGACACCGCCGGCATTCGGGCCCTCGCCGCTGGCTGGTACCAGTGCGCCCGGTCAGCTACCCCATGGCTACAACGGTCCCGGTCAGCCGCCCTCCGGGCAAACTGGGCCAGCGCACCGTTCCGGAGAGCAAACCCGCCATCCCGCCTGCAACGCCAGCTCGCGCCCTACAGGAACGGCTCAGGGCGGAAGCCGAGCGCCATGTCAGCAACCTGCGGACGTCGGAGAACGCCCGCAACCAGGCGGTCCGCCAGGCCAACCAGCTTGAAGCGCAGTTCCACCGGAGGAGGGCGGAACTGCTGCGGGTTCGTACTATCGCTCCCGGAAGGCCGCGAAGATCCGCGAGGAGTACGCCCGCCAGTGCGCCGTTCTCGAACTCATCGCCCCGCCCGGCGTGCGCTGGACGCCGATCATCGACCTGACGGAGCTGCCCGCCACCCGCCGCCGGGTCCGCTTCGGGCTCATTGCCACGATCGACGCCCAAGCGCCACCAGCGCGGCGGGCGCTGGCCCGCTACCTGTGCGTCTACGCCGAGTTTTGCGGGCGTCTCTCTCGCCATCCACATCTCGATCCGACATATCCGCCGCCCAGCACGATCGCCAACCGGCTCCGCAAGTCGCGCCGCCTATCAGCAGGGCTGATCAGCGACGGCGAGTACGCGAGCAACGCACCCGCATCCTCGGGGAGTTGTAGGCGGTCACGGTGTCGACGGTGATGCGGTCGGATCTTCCCGCGCCGACATGCGTCCTTGGAGGGTCAAATAGCGACGTGGTTGCAATTCATCGAGTGCGCCAAACGACCTGGAATGCCTCGGCGGCCTCGGCGCCCGTGGGCCCTGCTTTCGCCGGGAACAACCGGCCTGGTAACCACTTCCGCGAGACCGTCAGTGGCCGAATGTCGACCGGTTGAGGCGACAGGTGGGTGCCTGCGGCCGGAAACCGGAGCGGCGACGGGCAGCCGGTGCAGCGGACCCCACTGATGCGGCAGTAAGAGAGCCGGCCTCTGGGTA
The DNA here is from genome assembly GCF_049841535.1 of Micromonospora sp. DT53. Lineage (NCBI taxonomy): Bacteria > Bacillati > Actinomycetota > Actinomycetes > Micromonosporales > Micromonosporaceae > Micromonospora > Micromonospora sp. DT53. The sequence continues at coordinate 910,790 of NZ_JBNCKM010000001.1, read as the reverse complement.
CAGCGGATTGCGGACGTGGATGAACCGGAGAGCCACAGATGGCTCGGCATGGGCGCGGTGGGGCAACTGCCGGGTGTGCCCAGCTGAGGTGCGATGGTGGGTCAAGACCGGAAAATTGACCGCGACCGGCGTGGCCGACGGTCAGCTGTGGTGGTCGGGGCGACCAGTGGTCATGCCGGGTGCCGGTGACCGCCTGGCCGGCGATGCCGCTGAACCCCGTTTCGTCGGTTGGTGAAGCTGCCCGACGCGGTCGCGCTGGGCTGGAACACCCGGCAAGGCCCCGTAGACTGGTGTGGCCGCTACGCAGCGGCTGGCGGGCACGGCACCTGGCAATGGGCCGAGCAGCTCGCGACCCGCGGTTACGGCGCGGTGGTCGTGGTGTTCGGCGGCTTCTAGCCACGGCATGGGCCGGAACTCAAGGGGCTGCTACCACGGGATGCCCGAGTGCATCCACACCCCGACCTGGATCGAGCTAGCCGGAGCGCTGGGGCAGCTGATGCCGTGGTGGTCGCTGCCCCTGCGCGGCAAGCGGCTGCTGCTGGAACTGGAAGCCCACCATCCCCACGGTCACCGCGACGGCAGTTCCCTCGGTGGACACTGGCACGCTGCTCGTTATGGCGTCCACCTACTCGCAGACACTCGGCCGCCGGGTCCTGGTCAACCACGCACGCAACGCACACGCGTAGGCCGTAAGTTCCACCCAGGAGCTGGTCAAGGTGGCCGAGCGCGCCGACCCTTCCGGAAGGATTGCCGCGGATCGCGGCCCGCCCGATGCCGGTGCCCAAGTCCGACCCGGAGGACATCGACGCGAGGTCGTCTGCACAACAGGCCCGACGTCGAGCGCAGCACGCGACTAACGCAGACAACACTCAGGTTTAGAAGGCTCGGGTCGTCGGCCCATCAATCGGCGACAGGCTGGGAGCAAGGTGCGTATGACCGCGGCAACGCACTGTAGCCAAACTAGCTTCCCCGTCTGCGGTGTGGCCTCGCCGGCCGTAACCCCGGTGTGGGAGGGGGCAGGGCGACACCAACGATGCGACCGACAGGAGCGGCCGGAGGTCAGAGTCGGCCCGTAAGCTATGCCCGTCGACACGATCCGCCCACCCGGTTGCTTGCCTGGACGCATCCAGCTGAGCATTCCGCTGGGTGCCGTACAGCTTCAAGTAGGTAGGGGAATCGCGGATGGCTGGTAGCACCATGATCGTTCGAGGCACGAACGAGAAGCCAGCGGCGAGCAGCAATTTAGCACAGTTCTTCGAATCGAATCCCGCCTTCGGCGGGCAGCTATTCATTGGCTATCCAATCATCAACGCTGTGGACCACAAACATCCGATCGACGCGGTCTTCGTTTCACCAGAACAAGGAATCGTTCTATTCGACCTGGTCGAGGGCACTACTCTTGGCGAATACCAGGACCGACAGGACGACGCGGCCAACAAACTGGAGTCCCGACTTCTCACGCACCGTGACCTAGTGCGCCGGCGCTCCCTAAGAATACCGATCACGACGGTCACCTACGGCCCCGCCTTGGCCACACGTGGGATTCCTAACCAATCAGACTACCTCGTAGCCAATGCCGAGAGTTTCTCTCACGTCCTTGCCGGCATCGAATGGGCCGACGCAGATCGAGAGATTTACGACCGGACGCTTTCGGCCATTCAAAGTATTTCAACGATCAGGCGGGCAAGGCGAACGAGGAAGGTCGAGAGTCAAGAGTCGCGTGGTGCCAAGCTGCAGCGCCTTGAGGAATCCATCGCCACGCTTGACAACCTTCAAAGCAAGGCCGTAATCGAAACTGTCAGCGGTGTCCAGCGTATCCGTGGCCTTGCCGGGTCGGGCAAGACGATCGTTCTTGCGCTCAAGGCAGCATACCTACACGCCCAGCACCCCCACTGGCGCATTGCGGTAACTTTCAGCACCCGATCCTTGAAAGCTCAGTTCACGCGCCTCATTACGAACTTCTCGATTGATCAGGCAGGCGAAGAGCCGGACTGGAACAATCTGCGCATCATTAACGCGTGGGGCGCTCCGGGTGGCCCGAGTCGCGAAGGCGTGTATCACGAGTTCTGCGTTGAAAATGACGTCGAGTACCTTGATTTTATGAGCGCTAAAGCGATGTTCGGCCAACGGGACGCCTTCAGCGGAGCATGCGCGTCGGCGCTATCTGCGGTCACCGAACCCGCTCCGACCTATGACGCGATCCTGGTAGACGAAGCCCAGGACTTCCCACCGGAATTTCTGCGACTCTGCTATTCCATGCTGCCCGACCCTAAGCGGCTTGTGTACGCATATGACGAACTCCAGAACCTGTCGAGCTCCGGACTTCCTTCGGCCGCTGAAATCTTCGGGCTTGATGCTACGGGTAAGCCCCTCGTTACATTCGATGAACAATCGTACAGCACTGGCGGCATGAGAGACATCATCCTCCAGAAATGCTATCGCAACTCACGCCCGGTGCTCGCGACCGCGCATGCACTGGGATTCGGCACCAACCGTCGCCCCGTGCGGGGTGGTCTCGGCCTCGTGCAAATCTTTGATGAGGCCGACCTTTGGACCGATATCGGATACAAAATTGTAAATGGAAGCCTCACTCCGGGAACTGGCGTGGCTTTAACAAGAACCGAGGATAGCAGCCCGAAGTTTTTGGAGGAGCACTCCCCGATTGATGACCTCGTCCAATTTCACATTTTTGACACCGCGCGAGAACAGAACGAGTGGGTCGCTGAACAAATTTCTCACAACCTCACTCACGACGAACTGACTCATGACGACATTGTCGTTATCAACCCGGACCCGCTAACCACGCGCAGGAGTGTCGGGCCCATCCGTAAGCTACTGGCGGACCGTGGAATATCAAGCCATATCGCCGGCGTGGATACCGTCGCGGACGTGTTCTTTCGGTCCGACAGCGAAAGCGTAACCTTTACCGGCGTCTACCGAGCCAAGGGAAACGAGGCGGGTATGATTTACGTCGTAAACGCCGAAGAGAGCTATGACGCGGCGGTGAATTTGGCCCGTATTCGAAACCGCCTGTTCACCGCAATCACCAGAAGCAAGGCTTGGGTACGTGTCGTTGGTGTCGGGCCGAGCATGAGGCGCTTAGCCGCAGAATACCAGGCGGTGCGAGACGCCAACTTCGAATTGCGGTTCCGTTACCCGACAGATAAGGAGCGAGCCCATCTGCAAGTTGTCCATCGTGACATGACTCCGGATGAGGCTAACGCGGTGAAGAAGCAGCGGGAACGGCTGGCCGGTCTTATCAGTGACCTCGACAGCGGCCGAGTTCTGCCTGATGATCTGGACGAAGACCTGGTGGCGAAGCTTCGCGAGTACTTCCAGAGCCGAGATGACTAAGCAATTTCCAAGCTATCGGAAGTTGTTTTCCGAGATTACCACTCTCACCAAATTTTTGATCGAGAGCGGACTTGCCGACGATCAGAACTTTCCGGCGATAACCCAGACCGGCTCAGACAGGTTCATTGTGAGCTATCCGAACGGCGGTTTCGCGACGATGCTCAGAAACACTGCGTATAAGGAGCTTTACGAGCATCAGCTACGCCACCGCTCTTACAGCATACGGATGCTCGACGGAGCACTGATTCAGATGAGCTATGAGTTCGTGGGGAGCAGGATTGAAAAGTACCGGCTTGCGTTTCTGCCCTCACCCGATCTTTCGGAGTTCCAGAACAATCCCGAGTTATACCTGGAGGACATTCTATACGCGGATGTAGTAGATAAGCGCGCGGTTACAGTGCCACTCCGATTCGATTTCGACGACCGAGACGGAGTTGCTCAAGGCCTATTGCACCCCAAGTCTCACCTTACCCTTGGCCAGTACTCGAATTGCCGAATCCCTGCCGCTGCCCCCATCACACCATACCTCTTCGTGGAATTCATCCTGAGGAGCTTCTACAATACCGCCACAGCGGCCGTCGCAGCCGGCCTTCCCGTCCATTTTTATGACATAGAGTCATGCATGACCACCGAGGAAGCAAATCTGCTTCATATTGGTGTTCCACTTACGTCACAGCGGATTAAGGGGCACCGACAGGCGACTCGTCGGACTTAGGTGGCTCATCGAAGCGCTTTCCGAATCAGCGCAAGCGGCAAGTGAAGGTCGGTCTGAGCGTCATGACTCCGAGGTTCTGAGGCTCCGAGGATGAGCGACTGTGGCAGTGATGGTCGTCTACCACCAGCGGCGGCGCCGATAGACCGGGACTTCACGCACCGGCATCTCGGACCAGTGCAGCGGCCGGTCGACGACGGGTCGGGCGAGGTAAGGGGTGATCCGGTCGCGTTCGTGTTCTTCGGCGAATCGTTCAGCCTGCGTGGTGTCACCGGCGACGTCGAGAGCTTTGATGAGTTGCACGACGAGGAGGTCGAGGCGGTGGTTCTCCGCTTCAGCGGCCGTGAGGCGTTCGTGGGCTACGACGGCGCGGTGGCCGCACCATTGCCGCAGAAGTTCGTGCTCGGGCCGGACATGCTCGCGATACCACCGGTACTCCCACTCCGGACTGGACTTCTCGCCCTTGTGGATGGGATGCGGGCCACCGTGTTTGCACTTGTGCCGGGCTGCCGCCTCCTCCTCGATCACGTGCTCCAGGATGGTATGCGAGTGGGCTCGGCAGGCGGCCTCCGCGATGATGACAGCGCCGGCGGGCGAGACAATCGTGGCGTCATCGGTGGTGAACCACTGAACCGTCGCGAGGATCTCCCCTACGGGTACCTGAAGGATGTCGGTCAGCTTCGCGCGATCCTTTAAGATCGTTGCGTTTTCGACCGGACGCCAGTCCAGCTCTGCCACATCCTCAGGGATGAGGGCGGAGTAGACGGTGAGAACCGCGCTCCGCTCGACGGAGTCGAGCTCGAAGTCGTCGATGCGCTGCCAGTCCGCCTGCCGGGCGTCGTAGGCTTCAACGTCGACCCACCGGGCTTTCAACCGGGCTGACGACACGGTCTGCAGACGGCGGCCGGCGCCGTCGTCACCGAGGAACTCCACCTCAATGCTCGCACTGGCCTTCCTCGGCGTGACAGCCTTGATGCGAACGCGCTCCGACGCCGCAGTGTCCCGAGACCGGTACGCCCAATCGTCGCCGACGACGTACTGCGATGCATCGAACGCCACCTCAACCGCCCTTCGGATGCTGCCCCTGCCATCTCACAGTGTGACCCGCTCGCGCAGCGCTCTGACATCAACTGATGGCCAACGCTCACCAGATCGTGAGGGTCTCTGCCGAGGAGGAAACTCGTCGGTATAACTCACCCGATGGATGACATCGCGCACCGCTGAAGCCTTACCAACTCGAGGTGTTGCGTTGGGTCAAGGCCGGATGTCGCGACGCGGGCATGCCCGGCGACGGCGCGAAACACACCGCGAGGGCACTGCAGGGGCGCCGCCTGGTCACCATGTCACGTCGAGACGGTCGGTGGTCCGCGACCCTGATCGAGCCTGGCCGCCACTACCTCGACAACGGCCAACACCCGGCGGTGATCGGCACAGCGGTCGCGACGGCCTGACCTTCCGGGGCAGATCGTCCCGAGGCGACCCACGGTGCAAGGGCTTGTCAGCCGTCCGTGATCCAAGAAGCGACCGCGCTGATCGAGCGGCTCTAGACCGGAGGCGACGCCGTGGTCGTGCCGGATCCCGACGCCGGGACCCGCGCGAGCTATCGGCGTGCCATCCACGCTGCCAAACAGCACAAACTCGTGCCGGACGCCCACGACCTCCGGCAATCCGGCCGCAACACCGGCGATTTGATCGTTCGCCTGTACTCGGCGGGGCAGCCCTACGACACCGATTGGAATCGGCTACGGCTCAACCAGGGCGCCATCCGCGCCACGCCGCCGGCCGACTACGGAGCCCTCGGACAGGACCCCGCCAACCTGCAGGTGGCACCGGAATCGATGCCTCGGGTACTCGGTCTGCTCCACACGATCGACGCTGCCGGGGCGGACCGGAAATGCCGCGTCGGCGTCAACCTCACCACGAAGAGCCCGAAACCGTTCAACAAGGTCGGCGGTGCGCGGAGGTCGCTTTACGTCTTCGAGGAGTATGACCAGATACCGCACGTGCTCACCGCCGACGAACGGCGGACGAAACGGCTCCGCCCGTTCAACTCCTGACTTGGCGCAACACTGCGACCTCGAGCCTTGAACAGCAGACCAGCCGAATCGTCGCCGCCATCATCAAAGCCGCCGAGGAGAACGAACGGATTTCCGCCGCCTTCAGGCAGCGCGAGAAGGAACGGCGGGCCGCAGCGGGAATCGCCGAGCAACAGGCGGCCGAGGAGCGCCGCCGCCGCGACATCGAACGCACGGCGAAGTGGGAGCACGCCATCGCGAAAGCCCGCCGCCTCGCCGTCGAGGACCACCGCACGACGACATTCAAAACCGCGTTCGAACAGTGGCGGAACGCCGCAGATATGCGGGCGTTCTGCGACGCCTTCGAACACACTTCCGCCGCCAGTCAGGGGGCGAGCAACGACGAACTCGCCGCCTGGTTGACCTGGGCACGCGCTCAAGCAGACGAGATCGACCCGACAGTCGGCACACCCACGCTCACAAGGATCGACTTCACCATCGAGCCGAGCCCGGAATATCTACGCCCGCACTTGCACGGATGGAGCCCCGTACCGCCCTGCGAAGGAATAGGTCGCGGCGTCCTGCTCGGTCAGAGCGGACCGCACCGCCATGTGGCCTTTCAGCAGCCGCCCGACGATGTCGCTGACCCAGCGGGTCCCGGGCAGGAACGGCGCCAGATGCGGCCACAGGATGTTCGGCCCGGCGGGTGCTGGCGCATAACCGGGCGGCGGCAGCCGGCCCACCTTGCTGCTAGACGGGGCCTGCTGATCCGCGAAGCCGCTGCTCGTCTCTGTCCTTCGTGTGTATGCCGCCGGGTTCTGACCTTCTACGGCACGAGCCGCAGCACCGGCTGCTGGTATTCAACGCCCAGCAGGCTCCGTGTGCGCGGCACCGACCAACCCAGCTCGTGTGCGAGTCTCGGCACCGTCAGGTCGGTCTGGGACGCGGCAATCTCGAACGCCTGCTGCAGCATCACCGGCTGTTCGCCGGGGTACCGGCTCACCGACCCAGTGACGAATCCCGGCTGCCCGCGGAGTTGCGCGAGGTTGCGCCACGCCCGGGCAGCTGCCTGGTCTGACAACAGCCCCACCTCCCGGCACCGGTAGAGCAGTGAGTCCACGGACACGCCCCACTCGCGTTGCAGTTCGGCCAGTCGGCGTAGGTCCACCCGTGCGGGTAGTTCGGGCACGATGCTGTCGCGCGGCGTCAGGAACTCCGCTTCGAACGCGTCGGCCTCCCGTTCTTGCTGCGTGTCGCCAGGTGCGGTGTCGCCGTAGGACGCCGGCCGATCGACACGCCCGCAGCGCGGTGCGCCGACATTGTCGGCAGATGCCGACATCAAATTCTGACAAGACTTCGACATTGTGGTCCTGCCACGGGCTGCGGTCGCGCTCGACAATGGGAACTTGACGATGCTGCCCGATCTCGCAGCGGCCATCGGCCGCAGTGGTGCTTGGCCAGATGCTCGGCGCTGCTCGGCGGGCCGGAAGATTTGTCACAGGCGGCAGTTATCGTCTACACACATCGTGACTGCACGTCTGCAGTAGACCGGGGGTTAGCGATGGCCGACAGCGACGAGATCAAGGCCGCCCGCCGCGAGCTCGGCCGCCGGCTCGCGCAGTTGCGTAGGGCTGGCGGTCACACCCAGCACGACTTGGCGCGGCTCGTGCAGTACGGCCGCAGCTCCGTGGCGAACACGGAGACCGGTCACCAGCACCCGGACCGTGCCTTCTGGGCGCGCTGCGACGCTGTGCTGCAGGCCGGTGGCGTGCTCGTCGGTGAGTATGACCGCATCACCGAGCTGAACCGTCAACGACGACGCTCAACGGCGATCCAGGAGGCAAGGAGCACGTCGGGGCCGGTGACGCCGACCGATGCTGGCCATGACGCCTTTGGAGCGAATGGTGGTGCTGTTCTGTGGGAACGCGAGGACAGCATCGACGCACGCCGGCTGACGCTGAAGTCGTCCGTCGATGACAATATCCGTCTCGCGTATCTGGAAAACGAGGTCCGGCAGGCGATCGCCGACAACGAGCGCCTCACCCCGGTGATCCTCATAGCGCGTATGCGACCGCTGCGCTCCTACGTCGACCAGCTCATGGCAGGCCGGCAGCACCCACCGCAACGCGCGCGGCTCTACGCCGTCGCCGCTCACCTGTCCGGACTTCTCGGCGCACTCGCCCTTGACCTCGGCGCATTCGGCGCGGCGCACGCCTACGCCGCCGAAGCGTTCGACCTCGCCGAGGCTGCCGAGCAGTCCGACGCGCAAGCCTGGGCACGGGCCACGCAAAGCCTGATCGCCTTCTACGCCGGTGACTACCATGACGCGCTGGCCTACGCCCAGGACGGCCTGCGCCGTGGCGGCACCAGCGGGCACCGCATCCGCCTCACGATCAACGGTCAGGCGCGGGCCCTCGCCCGTCTCGGCGACCGGTACGGCGTCGACCGTGCAGTCGACCACGCGTTCACCATGCTCTCCGACTACCCGGCCGGCTCGTCGGTCAGCGCTAGTCTCGCCCTCGGCCCGTACTGCCCGGCCAGGACCGCGGCCAACGCGGCGACCGCATACCTGGCGCTCGGCCGTACCGCGGGCGTCACCAACCATCTCACCACCGCGATCACCGCGTTCGACACCGCAGGGTTGGCTGGCCCGCGTGCACTATGCCGCCTCGACCTGGCCACCGCGCACCTACACGCCAACAGCCCCGACCCCGAGGAAGCAGGCGCACTGGCGGTGGAGGCGCTCACCCTCACCGCGGACCAGCGTTTCGAATCGGTCAACCAACGCGCCTATCAGTTCCTCGCCGCTGCCCACCCCTTCGCTTGCCACCCGCAGCTACGGCACGTCGCCGATCTGCTCGCCGACCGCACACCGGTCGCTGGCACCGGGCAGGCCGCTCTACCATCGCTGTCATGAGCAGCCGGGAACTGGCCAGCCAGCACCAGCGCTGGACCGCCTACCAGGACCTGCCCAGACTCACCAACCACTGGTACTGGCGGCCGGGCTGGCGTGCCGACCGCCAGTTTTACACCTGGCACCTCACCTTCGAACATCAACCTGAGCTCCATCACCTCGTCGCCGACCTGCAACGTCAACTCGCTCTGCCCGGACTGGACTTGGTGCCGCTCGACGGGCTCCACCTGACCATGCAAGGTCTCGGCTTCACGGACGAGGTCACCAACACCGACGTCGCAGCGGTAGTTGCCGAGACTCGCCGACGCTGCGCCGGCCTGCCGCCGCTGGAGTTGTCGCTCGGGCCGGTCGACCCCGACGCCGAAGGAATCGGCTTGCTCGTCCGTCCCTGGGATCGCCTCGAAGACCTCCGCGCCACCATCCGAGGTGCCATCGGCGCGGTATGGCAGACCGTGCCGGAGGCCTCAGATGGATTCCGGCCACATGTGACGATCGCCTACAGCGGCGGTCAGGCACCGACCGGACCAATCCGCACCCGCCTTAACGACCTCCGCCACCAGCAACCCGCCCGGGTGACCATCCGACAAGCATCGTTGATTGCGCTACGTCGAGAACACCGCAGCTACCGGTGGACAACGGTGGCGACTACGCCCCTTGGCGCGTGAGGCGTTCGACGCGGGCGGCGAGGGGCCGTGGTAGCACGGGGTGATGAAGTCGACCCGGGACAGGTCGGACCCGGCGGCATTCGAGGAGACGAAGCAATGGGCGCGTGCAGGTTGCACCGTTCGGTGAACTGCACCAACGCCTTGCGCCCGTCGCCTCCGACGGAGGTGCGGAAGTAGCAGAACAACGAGGCGTCGGTGTTGACGATAAGGCGCTTCACGAGGATCTTCCTGCAGTAGGTGATGGGCGGCTGGCGCTGTTAGGCGAGGGTGTCCCGAGCAGGTCCAGTGCGCCCTGGAGTTGCCGGAGGACGACTTGGGTATGGCGCCGATCGGCGGAGGCAGGGTGGTGGCCAGCGGCGGCGGTAGTGAGCAGCCACCAGGCTGCCCACACCCGGTGCCAGCCCAGCGCCCATCGGGCAGCGGGAAGCCCGCCCCGGTCGGCTTCGGCATCGGGGTGGCCGCCTGCGGCGACGTAGGCGTGGATGAGTTTGCTGAGGAGTCGGGGTTCGGTTGGTCTGCGGGTGCCGAACCAGGTGGCTAGGTCGAGTAGGCCCGGTCCGGTGAACGCCTTGGCCCAGTCAACGAGGCGGCAGCCGGTGCGGCTGACGTGCAGCGAAGTGCGGTGGAATTCGCCGTGGCACAGCCCGAACGGTGGTCGCTCGGCACCGTCGGCCCTGTGTCGTGCGGTGGCAGCGAGTCGCTGCAGCACCGCTTCAATCCCTTCCGCATCGTGGGTGAAGCGCCCTTGCCGACGGAGCTCGTCTAAGGCGTCCAGACCTTGCCCTGGTAGCCGCGCCAAGCCCTCTTCGTCGAAGGTCGGGAGGTTGGGGATGCCGGCAGTGGCGTGAGCCCATTGGGCCGTGGCGGCAGCCTCCGCGAGCGTCGCGGTCCGGCTCGGCTCGCCAAGGTCCTCCATCAGCATGCCCAGACCATTGGGGCGGATTGTGTAGCCGTTCAGCAGCGGGACTGGGGCTTGCTGGTTGTTGAGCGCGCAAAGGACGGTCGCTTCGCCGGTGAACGGTGCGGTGGCGATCTTGCAGATCAGGCTGCTGCCATCGGGGAAGAACCAGCGCTCGACCGAGGACAGCTCCCATGTCTGGATGATGTGTCGCCGCGTCGGTACCCGTCGTGATGCGGCGAGCAGGTCCCCTCGTAGCTGCGTGCGGAGCTGCTCGTCGAGCATGGTGCTGTTCACCGTGCGCCCGCGCCCTGCGCACAAGCAGTGGTGCGCTCGAGCGGCGTGAGGGCGGCGTCGAGGTGCGCCGACATGCTGGCTGGCAGCCGAGGATGTGCGGCGCGTTGGAAAGCCCGGAAGTACGGCAGTAGTCCGCGTAGCGCCGCGCGCCGGTCAAAGAAGTCCGATGCATTGCCGGTGCTCTGGGCCCGGCGTAGCAGCGAGGTCAGCGCGACGATTTTGTCGGCGGTCGAGGCGAGAAGGACGGGCTGGTCGTCAACGCGGATGGGCGGGTCGGGTTCATCAAGGGCGCGGTGTTCGGCCTGAAGGGCGGCGATGATCCGGGCGACCTCGCTCCCGTAGTTGGCGGTAAGGGTCTGGTAGATGTCTGGTTCTGTCGGGGCGAACTCCGGTGCGTCGTGCAGGAGCGCGGCGACGATGACGTCCTGTGCTGGGGCGGGGACGTGTTGCCCGATGGTCACTGCGACGCGCAGCGCGTGGACCAGGGCTGGTCGGTCGTCGATGGTGTGCCCCGAGCACCACGTTCGAGTGTCGCGGAGGGCGCGTTCGATCGCGGCGGGGCGGGGAGGCGATAAGACCGTCATACCCTGGTACCTCCTGATTGCCGTACGATTGGCGGCATGCCGGGGCCCCTTCCGCAATGGTGTGAACAGACCTGCGTGGTGTGTCCGGCTCAGCGGCTCGGGCCGGGCCAGTTCGATGTCATCGACCGGCCGGGACCCGAATTCGCGTACCGACCTGACCTGGGGTGGCGGGCAACCGCGGACGGTGTCGCCGTTTGCGTTCATCCGTTCCGGGTGGGCCTTCCCGCCGGCCGGTACGCCTCGGACGGGGAACTGGTCCCCGATCACGCGCCCCGACCGGCGCCGACGGCGGCGGCGCTGGAGTTACCCGCCGACGTGGTCGATCTGGATGGGTGGCTCGTAGCCGTCTTGCGGCAGGCACCCGCCGAAGGGATCTTCGCCGCTGTTGCCCGCGCCGAGCGGCTGGCCGCCGAACGGTTCGGAGCGAAGGAAGCGGTGACGGCCCTGCGGCGGGTGCTGTCGGTGGAGTTGGCTAACCGCTGACCCTGGCGGCGAGCGGCTCGTTCCGGTCGAAGTCGAAGTCGTGGCTGCGTCCATCCCGGCCGAGGCCAGCCGCCTGGTAGCGCTCGTTGAGCAGGCCGAGACGTCGATTCACCTCGGCCGAGTCCAGCCAGTACCGCAGAGGTTGCTCTCCCCACCCGGCGGCGGCGTAGTAGGCGTCGGTGATGCCCCCGCGGATGTAGGTGAACTCCTCCAACTCGGTGGCATGGGGGAAGGTGACGCCCAAGTCGCTCTGCAGGCGCGTCATCAGCGTGAACTGGGCCAGCACGGCGTGGATCATCTCGTCCACCGGCGCCGGCACCAGCAGTTCAGCGGCACGCTCGTCGCCGCCGGAAAGATCGAACACGGCAGCTTTGAGCGCCAGCACGCGCAGCGCTTCGTCCAGCAGCGGCGCGGCATCGCGCTCCAGCGACCAACGGCTGATTGCCGGGTAGCCGGTGAATGTGGCCCAGCACGTGGAGTACTTCATCGACGAGCTCTGCAGCCGGCCGTAGACCGGGTGCGCCTGCATCTTGTCGAGGATCTCGGCGGCCCGACGGCCAACCTCTCCGACCTCCGGCATGGATGAAATGGTCATGGTGCATGCCCTCCCAAGGGGTCGTGGACACGGCAGACCGTCACGCCGCATCGCGGCTGCGGTCCCTCATCGCCAGCGACGTCGACGCGGGCGCTGACTCAAACATCAAAAATCGTCGGTGGCCGTGTCGATAAGGGCTGCCGTTCATCTCCGACAATCCGCTGACATGTATCTACGGCGGATATTGGCGATGCCGGGAGTGTCAGTGGATTGTCAGAACCCCCTGGCAGGACTGGCCGACATTGATCAATTTCGTCTTAGGTCGCTCTATGCCGGCGTCATCGCCGCCGCTGCGCTGTAGTCACCAGCCAGCGATGCCAACTCACCGAGGGGAGGTGGCCGTGCCTGTTGCCAGGAGGCTTATGCCCCTGCTGATCCCACCGCTGGTGGCGCATTCGGTCATCGCGCCGCAACTGCTGGCGTCGATCGGCCGGCAACTCTCCGCCGACGGGCCTGTCCACGAGCAGGTGCATCGATGGCCTGCTTCACTCGGTCGGCGTATTTGGCAGACGCAATATTCCATTCACTGATTATTGAAACCCGCGGAGGAATTTGTGTACGAGCAGGATTTGGCCCGCTATGGATACCGGCAGGAGTTGGCTCGTCAGTTGAGGTTCCGGGATCTGGTCGCGTACGGGTTGGTCTACATGGTGCCGATCGCCCCGATGGCGATCTTCGGCAGCGTCTACGCCGGCTCCGGCGGGATGGTCGCCCTGGCGTACGCGGTCGGTGTGGTGGCGTTGGTGTTCACGGCGTTCTCGTATGCGCAGATGGTGCGGGCTTTCCCGATGTCGGGCAGCGTCTACAACTACGCAGGGCGCGGCATCAGCCCGCCGGTCGGGTTCCTCGCTGGCTGGGTGATCCTCCTCGACTACGTCCTCGTCCCGGGGCTGCTGTACCTGGTGGCGTCGGTTGCCATGCACGCCACGGTCCCGGCGGTGCCGGTGTGGCTGTGGCTACTCGGCTTCGTCGCAGTGAACACGATCGTTAACTCGGTGGGAATCCGCATGACGGCGGCCGTCACCCGGGTGATGCTCGTCGGCGAGCTGATCGTCCTGGCGGTGTTCCTGGCCGTCGCCGCCTGGGCACTCGCCTCGGGTAGAGGCCGATTCAGCTGGGACGCCTTCTACAACTCCGACACGTTCACCTGGTCGCTGGTGGCGGGTGCGGTGTCGATCGCCGTGCTGTCCTTCCTTGGCTTCGACGGCATCTCCATGCTGGCGGAGGAAACCAAGGGCGGCTCCCGACAGATCGGCCGCGCCATGGCCGCCGTCGTGATCCTGGCCGGGGTGCTGTTCATCGCGCAGACGTGGCTGGCCGCGATGCTCGTCCCCGACCCCGGCACCCTCCTTGTGGAGGGTGATCCGAACGGCACTGCCTTCTACGACGCCGCCGCCGTGGCCGGCGGTGGCTGGCTGGCGACGGTGTGCGCGGTGGCTACGGCGATTGCGTGGGGGTTGCCGAACTCGATGGTCGCGCAGGTCGCCACGTCGCGGCTGCTGTACGCGATGGCCCGGGACCGGCAACTGCCGGTGTTCCTGGCGAAGGTGTCGATCCGCCGCAACGTGCCGATCAACGCGACGCTGCTCACCGGCGCGGTGTCCCTGGCGCTGGGCCTGTTCATGGCGACTCGTTCGGATGGGATCACTCTGCTGTCGTCGCTGATCAACTTCGGGGCGATGGTCGGGTTCCTGGTCCTGCACGTCTCGGTCGTGGTGCATCACCTCATTCGGGAGCGCAGCGGTAACTGGTGGGCGCACCTGGTCATGCCCGCCGTCGGCTTCGCAATCTTGGTGTGGGTGGTGGTCAACGCCAACATCGCTGCCCAGCGCCTCGGCCTGGCGTGGCTCGCCCTCGGGATGATCGTCCTGGCCGGGTTGTACCTGTCGGGCCGCCGACCTGCCCTGTCGGGGTTGGCGCCCGCGCAGCCGCAGGCGCGTCACGTGGAGCGGGTGTGACTGGCATGGATTCGTTTACCTACCGGCCGGCTCGGGACGAGCTGGCGTACACGTTCGGCGGTCGGATGCCGGTGGCGCACGTGCGCGGCGGTGACGTGTTCACCGTCGTGACGGAGGACTGCTTCGGTGGTCTCGTGAGAGGGCCAGCGGACCTGCCGTCGCAGGTGTGCCGCATGCCGTACCTCAATCCGGTGTCCGGGCCGTTCTTCGTCGAGGACGCCGAGCCCGGCGACACCCTCGCCGTCCACCTCGCCGCGATCGTTCCCGCGCGGGACTGGGGTGTGTCCTCGACGTTGCCGCACTTCGGTGCACTGACCTCCACCTCCCACACCGCCACCCTGCAGCCTGCGTTGGAGGAGCGGGTGTGGGTGTACGGCATCGACCGGCATGCCGGGACCGTCCGGTTCGAGGCCACGCGCAGCGACCACAGCGTGGACCTGCCGCTGGATCCGATGATCGGCACGATCGGTGTCGCGCCCGGCGGGTTCGAGGCCCGATCCACCCTCGTGCCCGACACGCACGGCGGGAACCTCGACACCCCGCACCTGCGCGCCGGCACCACCCTCTACCTGGGGGTGAATGTTCATGGGGCGATGCTGGCCCTCGGCGACGGGCACGCCCGCCAGGGCGAGGGTGAGGCCTGCGGCGTCGGCGTGGAGATCGCCACGACCACCACCCTCGCCATCGACGTCATCAAAGGCGTGAGCACGCCATGGCCGCGGTTGGAGACCGACCGGGACATCCTGACGATCGGGTGCGCGAGGCCTTTGGAGGACGCCTACCGCATCGCCCAGCATGACCTCGTCGGCTGGGCCAGCGCCCTGACCGGCCTGGAGACCCTGGACGCCTACCAGCTCGTGTCGCAGGCGGGGCGGGCGCCGATCGGCAACGTGTGCGACCCCAACTACACCGTCCTCGCCGCCATCGACAAAACCCTGCTCCCCGCTCAAGGTCCCGCGTACAACGGGGCACACGAGCGGCTGCGGCGGCTCACCGCCAGGCTGCGGTAGGAGTCCCGCCGATGCCCGCGTCGATCCCGCGCCTGCCCCTGCGCGATGAGCTGTTCCTCCTCGGCCACGACGACGACACCGGACACCCCCACGTGCACCGGCAGACCCTCGCCCTCGGGCTCGCGGGCGCGGTCCTGATCGACCTGTACCTGGCCGGGCGGGTGACCCTCGACCCGAACGACGACACCCGCCCGGCCAGCCACCAACGAATCCACCCGCACAACGACCGCCCGGTCGGGGACCTGATCGCCGACGCCGCGACCGCCACCATCCGCCACACCCACCCACCCCTACGCGTGTGGTTGCGCGGGTTCTCCGATGACCTCTACGACCGCACCCGCGCCGGACTCGTCGCCGGCGGAATCCTGCGACACCACACCCGACGGCGCCTCGGCGGCCTCGTGCGCACCGACACCTACCTGCCCACCGACAGCAAATGGGCGGTCATCGCCCGCTCCCGCCTGCGCTACCTCGCCGCCGGCTACGAACAACCCGACAACCACACCGCCGCGCTCGCCGGCCTCGTCGCCGACCTCGGCCTCACCCACCACCTCTACCTCGACGACGACACCCCAGCCCTGGCCGCTCGTCTGAAGGCCATCGCCGGGCAGCACTACCAGCCGGTACGCGACATCAGCGCCGCCGTGGACGCCGCGGTCGGTGACCTCGCCACCGCCGCCTACCGCTAGCCCCAATTCACCTCACCTCAAGAAGGCTGACCGTGAACAACCTGCCCCACATGCGACCTCCGACCGACAAGCCCCACCCGGTGTGCCGGCGAGCCGTAAAGGTCACTGCCGCAGCCTGCGCGCTCGGCCTGCTCGCTACCGCCACGGCCATTTCGATCTGGACGGGCACCGCCGGGCCGGCCCAATCCGCACCCTCGCCTTCCAGCGCCACCGGGTCTCTCCCAGCCGTGGCGCCGTGTCCGTCGCCCGCCGCCCTGACCGCGGCCCAGCTCAAGGCACGCGCACAGCAGAAACTTGACCCGTCGCCAACGCGTCTGCCGGCGTCGTCCCCAGCGCGGGAGGCTCTCACAGCGGTCGCGGCGGGGCCGTCCGGCTGCGACGCCATCCCGGGCCGGTTCGCCTACGTCCACCTACTCCAATGGGCCACGGACACCACCATCGCGGGCAACAGCACCACCACGCGGATCGTGCTGTTCGAAGAGCAACGCTGGCGCGCCGACGACGCCTCCGGACGCGTCATCCGCAGCCGCTACCCCACCGGTCAGCAGCCCACCGACGACAGCACCTACTACCCCGGCGAGCTGGACGGACCCATCGGACCGATCGCCGTAGACCCGACAGCGCTCACCACGTACATCGACGCCACCCAGCCCCGATTCCTCGGACCCACCGCCGTCATCCGCGGCCTCGCCAGCCTGCTCGGCTGGCGCACCCCCAACCAAGCCGCCCGCACCGCGATCCTCACCGTCCTACGCGACACCCCCGGAATCACCTACCACGGCCCGGTGAGAGACCGGGCAGGCCGAACCGGCATCGGCGTCAGCGCCACCTCCGACGACATCCGCTTCCTGCTGATCCTCAACCCCACCACCGGCGAACTACTCGCCTACGAAAGATCAGCACTCGCACCACGACCAGGCAGCGACCGCACCGGCCCGCTGGTCGACGACTACCAACTGTTCCTCGTCCACACCCGCGCCAACAGCAGCAGCTACTCCTGACCCCGCAACCAAGAGCCTTCTAAGGAATCCCCGCCATGGACACTGTCCCGCGCATCCGTGCCGCCCGATGGGCGGACAAAGACCACGTCGCCGCACTCATCGCTGACGCCCTCCATCCCAGCCCTCTCGCAACATGGCTGATCCCCGACCCAGGCCCACGACGTCGAATCCTCACCGACGTCCTCGCCATCTGGGTCGAGCACGCCCTGTTCTACGGCGACGTCCACCTCACCGACGACGCCACCGCCGCCACCGTCGGCTTCCACCGATACCGCCCCATCCCGCCACCAGCGAACTACCCCACCCGCCTCGGCGATGCCGCAGGCCCTCACAGCGATCGCTTCGACCTACTCGATCGGCTACTCGCCAAAGATCGACCCAGTGAGCCCCACTACCACCTCGTGTTCCTCGCCGTGCCGCCCAGCGCCAGGCGGTCCGGACACGGCACGTCCCTGCTCAGCCACCATCGCAGCCGACTCGACCATGTGAACCTGCTGTCCTGGACTAGCACCACCCCCGATGCCAAGAGCCTGCATGTCCGGCACGGCTACATCCCACAATCAGCGATTCAATTGCCCGAAGGCCCGGTCATCTGTTCCATGCGCCGCAGCCCTCTCCACGGCGACATCCAGCCAACCAGGACGACGGCGACCGAGGGCCACACCAGTCATCGACGTCTGCGACCATGACCCATCCGCCACTCGCGAGGACGAGACATGAGACCGGCTACCGGGTCGACCTCGAATTTTCAGGTGGCGAGGCTGAGCCCTGCTGTCCGCCAATCCCGCCTCAGCCGGGCACGTAGCAGAGAAGAGAACCGATGCGTAGCGATTGGACCGCTCTGCCGGAGAGTGTCACGGCAGGGATCGCCGAACGGGTCGGCGGAACCTTTGACGTCGCCCCGGCTCCCAGTGGCGACCACGCTGAGATCGCCTCGACAGTGACCGGACCGGCCGGACAGGTCTTCGTCAAGGCGGCCTCCGACGAGTTGAGCGTTCGGTCGCTGCGCTACGAACTGGCGGTAACCCGGGCCATCGACCGGCACCCGCCCACAATCCTGTGGCAGTTCGAATCCGATGGCTGGCTGGTGGTGGGGACCGAGCATCTTGCCGGCCCCCACCCCGACCTATCTCCCGCCAGCACGGATCTCAATCTGCTCCGAGCCGCACTGAACGCACTTCAGGAGACGCCGGCGCCCGACGAGACGTGGTTCACCCCGGCAACCCGGCTCGGATTCGCGCACCCGGCGATGGACGGCGAGACACTCATTCATTCGGACCTCAACCCGGCGAACCTGATCGTGACCCCACTCGGCCTACGCATCGTGGACTGGGCGTGGGCAACCAAGGCCGCCGCATGGGTCGAACTCGCGATGCTCGTCCCCTGGCTGATCGGTAGCGGCCACAGCGCCGAGCAGGCAGAAGAGTGGATAGCGCAGCTTCCGGCATGGACCGCGACCGACCGACAGGTCTTGGACAACTTCGCGTCAAAGAACGCAACAAAGTGGGCGGCCAAGTCCCGGCAGAACACCGAGCGCTGGGTACGCGACCTCGCAATGTGGACCGGCGCGTGGGCGGATCACCGGACCGGCGGCCATCAGTCAGCCCGTGAGCCGCAACGCGGGGGCACCCTCTCGTGATGTGGGCGCCGATAGCGGTAGGACTCCTCAACCAGCCAGCAGGCCCGCTCGGGACCGCAAATCAGGTCACTCAGCCGGGCAGGTCCATGGCGGCCCGAACCGAGAACCAACCGCGCTGCTCCCAATCCGCTCCCAATGTAAGCCGCACATATCGCAAAGCCCGTTACCGACAACTCCGGTAACGGGCTTCTGACCTGCAAAAACTGAGAGTGGGCGATGCTGGTATCGAACCAGCGACCTCTTCGGTGTGAACGAAGCGCTCTAACCTCGGAAGCAGCCCAGAGCTTCCAGCGAACCAACTCCTCTTTGGCACCTGGAGGGTTCTCCCTTACCGTTCGAGCATGCGATACCTCACCCGAGCGTTCGCCCTCGGCGCGCTCGGTCGCAGCAAGGCAGTCGAGCAGTTCCTTGGACCCGTCAGCGTGGCGGGTAGTCCGGGTGTCCGTTGGGTCTCTGTCTGGCCCTGGCAACAGGGTTACAGCGTTTCAGTTCACGACGTGCAGGACCTAGACGACGAGCGCTACCGGGATCTCCTCACATTCCCGCCACTCGATCCTGAAGACGACGATGAAACGGGCTCCGGCCGCGTCCTAGCTCATGTTGCAAGTGCGGCCGAGGCGTTGGAGTTGGCGGAGCATGCAACAGGAGCCTCCCCACACCGCTGGGTAAACCAGGGCGTCGCTGGGGACGAGTACGCAGACTTCGTGCTCACGAGACGTAGCCAGCACCAGCCTTGACCCCGCTTCGAACCTGCCTACCTAGCCGTAAGTCGAGATACTCCGGGCCGTGCTCGTGCCCAACCAGCACCCGCTCTTGACAGCCGAGCCACCGCTGCGCCCCATCTCGCCCGACGAAACCAACGGGCCTGACAACCGAGTAAAGCAACTCGCCCTGCCCCGATCGAACTGAGCGGCCGATGCCTCAGGGCACCGGCCGCTTCTTCCTGCCTGCACAAGCCAGGACACGACCAGCTCTCGGAGGACACATCCCATGACCACCCACCCAGTCGCCCTGGTGCCAATCACCCAGACACCGAATTACAGGGCCGTAGCTCCGCCTGCCGACGGTGCCCGCACTGGCGTCGTCCACGATTCTGCAGCTGCACGGACCGGAATTGCAAAAGCCAAGGGGCCAGCGACGCACAGATCCTGGCGAGTGTCTCGACCGGGTCGACCGCCGGACGGAGGCACATGACGCAGCCATCCGGTCACGAACGTCAGCAGTCCGGACGGCCCGGCCTCGCATCGGCAGCCGCACGGGACAAACAACTTGACCAGTCCTGCGAAGACAACGGTTCATGGACGGTCGACAACGCCGACGGCAGCGCAACGACCGGGGTCGACAGCTTGGTGGCTCCCAGCCAACCACCCGACCTGCATCCCGGTGCAGCTGCTGCCCTACTCAAGCTACTCAAACGGGTCAACGACCACCGCACAGACAACTCGAAGCAGGAGAACGAATGACCTCCCCTCAACCACAAGCCTTTGCCTTCTACGGCCGCGTATCGACCGAGGACAACCAGGACCCCGAGTCGTCGCGGAGTTGGCAACTCACCCGGGCCACAGCCCTCATCCAGCCCCACGGCGGCCGCATCGTCACCGAGTACTTCGACGTCGGCCAGAGCCGCTCACTGCCCTGGCAACGCCGAACCCACGCCAACACCCTCCTGACAGCGCTACGCAACCCACGGCGCGGGTTCTCCGCCGTCGTCGTCGGAGAACCTCACCGGGCCTTCTACGGCAACCAATTCGGTCTCACGGTTCCGCTCTTCGCGCACTACGGCGTCCAACTCTGGGTGCCCGAGATCGGCGGCGCCATCGACCCCGACAACGAGGCACACGAACTCGTCATGTCCGTCTTCGGCGGCATGAGCAAAGGCGAACGCAACCGCATCAAACTCCGCGTCCGAACCGCCATGGCCGCCCAGACCCTCCTCGAAGGCCGCTACCTCGGCGGACGCCCACCCTACGGCTACACCCTCCGCGACCTGGGGCCCCACCCCAACCCTGCCAAGGCCGCAGACGGCAAACACCTGAAGGGCCTCACCCCCGACGAACAGACCGCGCCGATCGTCCGGCGAATCTTCGCCGAGTTTCTCGCCGGCATCGGCCTTTTCGCCATCGCCGAGGGTCTCACCGCCAATCACGTGCCTTGCCCATCAGCGCACGACCGCGCCCGCAACCGGCACCGCAGCGGCATCGCCTGGTCCAAGAGCGCCGTCCGCGTCATCCTTACCAACCCCCGCTACACCGGACGGCAAGTGTGGAACAAGCAACGCACCGACGAGGTCCTGCTCGACGTCGACGACGTGGCAATGGGCCACACCGGCGTCATGCGCTGGAACGCCCGTGACAAGTGGGTGGTCTCGAAGAAGATCACCCACGAAGCACTCATCGCCGACGCGATATTTGAACAGGCCCAAGCGATCTTGCAGCGGCGCGGACGGGGCACCGGCGGTCAACACGTCCGGCAGCGCACCCGCAACCCCTACGTCTTCCGCGGCCTCATCTACTGCGCCGCCTGCGACCGACGCATGCAGGGCCAGTACAGCCACGGCGACGCCTACTACCGCTGCCGATTCCCCCAGGAATACGCCCTCGCCAACCAGGTCCAACACCCCAGCAACGTGTACCTCCGCGAGGACACCCTCACCGACCCGCTCGACACCTGGCTGGCGTCCGCCTTCGCAGCCGGCCGCATCGAACAGACGATCACCGCGATGACCGACGCCCAGCCACCGAACCAACCACCACCACTCGCCACAACAACCCAGACGATCATCACCGAATGCGACACCAAGCTAGAGCGCTACCGCGCCGCCCTCGACGCCGGCGCGGACCCCGCAGTCGTGACCGAGTGGATCTCACAAACCCAAGCCGAACGCGCCCGCGCCGAAGCAGACCTCCACGCCCACTCGAGCAACCACCCACGCCGCATGAGCCGAACCGAGATCAAAGACCTAGTCCACGCACTCGGCGACATAGCCGCCGTACTCCGCGACGCCGACCCCACCGACAAGGCCGAGGTCTACCGACAACTCGGACTCCGGCTCACCTACCAACCCGAAACGCAAACGGTGCGCGCTGCAGTCGATCTCAGCGCGCACCGTGGGGTAAAGGTTTGTGTCCGAGGGGGGACTTGAACCCCCACACCCTATACGGGTACTAGCACCTCAAGCTAGCGCGTCTGCCATTCCGCCACCCGGACCTACACGTTAAGCCTACCTCGCCGACCAGATGATCTTTCCATCCGGTGGTCGGCACGGCGGGCCGCACGGGGAGTTACTGTACACGCCGCCCGTGGATCATGCACATCGCCTTCCGGTGCCCCTTCCCCGGCGCTCCCGCCGCTGCTCAAGCCGCCTCAAACAGCCGCACCGACACATCGCCGAGGCGTGTACGGGTAGCGTCCGGCGGCCCTCTGACGGCAGCATTGCCACGTGTCCCATCCCTCCCCCTTGGCAGCCGCCCAGCACCGAGCCCTCGCCCTGCGCGCCGCGGGCGATCTCAGCGCCGCCCGGCAACTGCTCGCGGAGGCCGCCGAATCCGCTCCCCCGCCGTACGGTGCCGACCATCCCGAGGTGCTGCACACCGCGCATCTGCTGGCGCGGCTGCACCGGGAGGGGGACGACCCGCTCGCCGCCCGCCGAGTGTTGGAGGAGGCGTTCGCGGCGGGCGAGCGGCGCTGGGAGCACTCCGACCCGCTGATGCTCGCGCTCGCCTTCGAGCTCGCCGAGGTGGCGGAGGAGTTGGGCAACCGGCACGAGGCCCGCCGCAACTACACACGCGTCGCCACTGCCGGGCCCGCCGCGCTCGGCGAGAACCACCCGGCGGTACGCGCGGCCCGCGACTACCTCGGCCCACCCGCGTCGACGCCGGGCGAGCAGCACCCCGCGCCGACTCCCGGTCCGGGCCTGGTCACCGAGCCGGGTGCCCGGTCGGCGCTGTCCGGCCCGACCCTGTCGCTGGCCACCCTCGCCGCGATGCGGCCCTCCGCCGGTGGTCCGCCGCCGGCCGTCTCACCCTGGGCGCCGCCGCAACCGCCGGCCACACCCCAATCAACCCCTCCAGCGGTACGCGCACCAGCCACACTCACGCCGCCCGGCGACGCCTCCGCGGCACCGATTCCGGCCCCTCGGGCGACGCCCGTTCAGCCGGCAGCCTCCTCGATCGCGCCAGCACGGCTAGGCCCGCCGTCGGCCGCACCTACGCCTGCGATGCCGCCAAGCCCGCGCGTCGACGCGCCACCGGCAACCTCGATGCCACCCCGTCAACGCGCCAGCGAGCAACCACCCGGGCCACCGCGCCCGGGCCTCGACCAGCTGCCCTCCGGTCCCGCGACGCCGCCCGGCCGACGCTCCGACGGGCAACTGTCCGGACCGTCCCGGCCAGCGGTCGACCCGATGCCCCGGCCGAGGGCCGAGGGTCCGCCGACAACGACGGCCGCGCAGCAGCCACCACGCCGACCGCCGTCCGGGCCACCACGTCAGCGGGTGGCCGACCAGGCGACCCCACCGGTGGTCGACGTGCCACCCTCACCGTCGGCCCCAACCGCCTCGGCGTCGACCGCCCCGCCGGCAACACCGGCGGTGCCGGCACCGCGCTGGGACGACCCCACGATCCGGGTACGGCAGATCGAGCCGCTGCTCGCCGAAGAGGCCGCCCGAGCCGCAGCCCGGCCAACCGCGCCGACCGCGTCGCACAATGTGTCCGGTGCCGAGGCGGCATCATCGGGCGGGCCTACCCCGACCGTCGACCACCCGGGGCCGGCGTACCCGCTGAGCGGACCACCGGCCCACCCCATCAGCGCACCGCAGGTGACCCCACATCCAATCTCCGCGCCCCCCAGCCAGCCGTACCCGGTCTCCGGACCACCGGCCCAGCCGTACCCGGTCTCCGGACCACCGGCCCAGCCGTACCCGGTCTCCGGACCACCGGCCCAGCCGTACCCGGTGTCCGCACCACCGGCCCAGCCGTACCCGGTCTCCGCACCACCTGGCTACGGCCAACCCGTCTCCGCGCCACCCGGCCACAGCTATCCGGCCTCCGGACCACCCGGCTACGGCCAACCCGTCTCCGCGCCACCCGGGCACACCTACCCGGTGTCCGCACCGCCCGATTTCGGGACGCCCGTCTCAGCGCCGCCCTACGGACCACCCGTCTCCGCGCCTCCGGTGAGCGCACCGCCCGTACCGCCCTGGGGGTTGACCGCACCGCCCTGGAGCAGCAGCGCCCCACCGCAACCCCTGGCCGCTCCAGGTGCCGACCCCTCCGTCCTGACCACGACTCCCACGCAGGCCGCGACGGGTACACGGGACGTGACCGCTACGGGCACAACGACCACTGGGCAGACCACGATGGACGCGGGCGGTGCGGGCGGTGCGGGCGGTGACTCCGGGCTGGGCATCCTCGACGCCCCGGCCACGCCGACCTGGCAGGCCAGCGGCGCGCTGTCCGACCAGACCGAGGTGTTCCGGCCCGTGCCGTCGCACGGCGGCCCGGCCGGGGTTGAAACCAGCCCGGGCTGGCCCACCGCCGCCCAACCCGCCCCCACCGCCGCGCAGCCGAACCCCACCGTCGCCCAGCCCGCCCCCACCGCCGCGCAGCCGAACCCCACCGCCGCGCAGACGAACCCCACCGCCACGCAGGCCAACCCCACGGCTGCCCAGGCGTACCCGAGCATCGCTCAGGCGAGCCCCGTCGCCGCGCAGCCCAGCCCCGTTGCGCAGCCGGCCTGGTCCCCGGCCGTCGGCGCCGACCTGGCACCGTCAGCCGCACCGCCACCGGTCCAGCAGTACCACCAGCAGCCGCCCCCGGCGCCGTACCCGACCCAGCACCAGTACCAGGCGCCGTACCCGGGTCAGCAGTACCACCCGGTGCCGGACGCGCACCGGCCGGCGTACGCCGATGAGGGCGGGTCGACGGGCCGCAACCGGGCGGCGCTGATCGGCGCGGTCGTGGCGGCCGGGGTGGCCGTGGTGGCGGTGGCGGGCCTGGGCGCGGTGGTGCTGACCCGTGACGACCCGCCGCCGACCGGGGCCGCGCCGACGGCTGCGGCACCGGCACCGACGGCGGCCGGGCCCGCGCCGGGCGACCTGAAGCTGCGCGACGATTCGACAACGATCACGTTGACCTGGACGGACCCGACCGGCGGCGCGGTGCCGTTCATGGTCGCGGCAGGGCGGGCCGGGCAGGCGCTGGGCGTGATCGCCACCGTGGACCCGGGCCGGACCAGCTACACGGTCAACGGGTTGAACTCACGAGTGGATCACTGTTTCACCGTGTTGGCGGTCTACTCCACTGACAGCTTTGCGACTTCGGGCCAGGTCTGCACCGCGCGCGAGCGCGAAGCCACGCCGAGCGGGACGCCCTCGGGCCGACAGTCGCCGCGCTGAGTCGCGCCGGAACCGGGCCGAGTCAAGCGGAAACCGGGCTGAGCTGGACGTCCACAACGCACACGCTCGGTATCCACAGGGGTGACGGTGCGGGTTCCCCCGCCACCACCAGCGCCATATGATGGCACCCGGCTCAGGGGAGGGGTCGCCGTGAGGCGCGCCACCTGCCACGACTCAGGGGAGGCAGCCGGCTGTGGCCAGCATCGACGACGCCGTACGGACCGAGGCCCCCCGCTCCCGGTCCCGGCTGCGCGGCGGGCTGGTGACCGTGGGCACGGTGGCCGCGCTGCTGGCCGCCATGGGGCTGACCGTCCTCGGGTTGGGCGCGGCGGACAACGCGGTGGCCAACTACGACGCGAGTTCCTGGTTGTGGAGCGCGGCGCGCAGCGAGTTGGCCCGGGTCAACGGGGTCACCGCCCGGGTGGACACTCGCACCGAGATCCCCGGTGCCCGGCAGCATCCGATGCAGATCACCCAGACCGACCGGCTGCTGCTCCTGCGGGACCTGCAGACCGGGCAGGTCAGCTCCCTGGATTTGGCCACCCTCCAGCTCAGCGCGACCACCCGGACCACCCCCGGTCTGGGCGTGAGTGTCGCCCTGCACGAGGACGCGGCGTTCGTCGTCGACGCCGTGCAGGGCATCGTCCGGCAGCTCGACCCGCGATCGCTGACCCCGGTCGGCGAGCCGGTGCGCTATCCGCCGGGCATCACCGGCGGCACCTTCGACGGTAAGGGTCGGCTCTGGATCGCGGTGCCCAGCGAGGGCACCGTCTCGGCGATCACCGCTGCCAAGCTGCCGTCCGCGCCGGCGTCGGCCGCGCCCGCGGGCGTCGGGCTCAGCCCGCAGCGGGTCGAGTCGTACGACGTCGCCGACGCCAGCCACGAGTTGGTGGTCTCCACCCTGGACGACGGGGTGGCGGTGCTCGACCGCACCGCCGGGAAGCTGGTGCGGGTGCAGCACGGCGAGGTTCACCCGACGCCGCTGACGCTGTCCGGCCCGGCGGCGCTGCCCGCGCGCACCAGCGGGCCCCGGGTGCCGGTCACGGTGACCGCCGACCGGCGGGTGCTGCTGATCGGTGACGGTGGGCAGGAGAACGCGTTCACCGTGCCGGGCGAGGGGGATCGGCTCAGCCCGGCGGTGGCCTGGGCGAACCGGTTCTACTGCGCCGACGAGGCCACCGGCACCATCTACTCCTTCGACGCGGCCGGTCAGCTGGTCGAGACCATCCGTGGGCGGGCCAACGGGCCGCTGGAGTTGGAGGTCCGGGAGAACCACCTGTTCATCAACTCGCCCGACTCGGCGACCGCCCGGGTGGTGGACGACAAGCACCAGGTGCGCGAGGTCAACAAGTACGCCAACGACGTGCTCGGTGGTGACCCGCCGCCGGTTCCCCCGCCGCCGCCTCCGCCGAAGAAGCCGCGGGTGGGCAAGCCGAGCGCGCCGCGCAGCGTCACCGCCGCCGCCGGAAACGCCCAGGCGCGGGTGAGTTGGCGGCCGGCCGCCGCCAACGGCGCCGAGATCATCAAGTACGTGGTGGAGGGCGCCGACAAACGCCTGGAGGTGGGCGCCAACCAGCGTGCGGTGGAGGTCAAGGGTCTGACCAACGGCGAGACGTACCGGTTCGCGGTGCACGCTGTCAACGCCAAGGGCGACGGCCCGCCGCGCACCAGCAACCCGGTGACGCCGACCGCCGCGGTGCCCGACCCGCCGGCGAGCGTCACCGCCCAGGAACGGCCCGACGGCACGGTCCTCGTCAAGTGGCCGGCGGCGAACGGGCAGGGCAACACCATCGCGAGGTACGCGGTGACGGCCAGTTCGGCGGGGACGAACGCGCCGGCCGGTGAGTCGACCAAGACGGAGCTGGTGGTGCCCGCCGGTGAGCTGGAGTTCGGCACCCAGTACGCGTTCACGGTGGTGGCGGTCAACAGCAAGGGCGCCGGGTCGGCGGCGTCCCCGGTCAGCAACACGGTGGTGCCCTTCGCGGCGCCCGGTCGGCCGCTCGACCTGCGCGCCGGCACGGTCGCCAACCAGCCGGGCGCGGTGACGGTGCAGTGGGCGCCGGCCGAGGCCAACGGTCGGCCGGTGACGAAGTACCTGGTGGACGTCGGTGGGCGGGTCAGCGAGGTGACCGACACCCGCACGACCGTCACCGGGCTGGGCAACGGCCAGAACGTCACGGTGAAGGTGAAGGCGGTCAACGAGGCCGGCCCGGGCCCGGAGGCCACCGCCACCGCCCGCACGGTGGCCGAGCCACGGGTCACCGTGACCGGCTCGTCGTCGACGGCCACCGGGGCGACTGTCACGTTCACCGTGGACGCCGGTGGCGGTCAGGCCACCTGCGCGCTGAGCACGACGGGCGAGCCGACGAAGGCCGGGGCGTGCTCCAGCATCACGATGGCGGGCCTCACGCCGGGCACCAACTACACGTTCACGGTGACGGCCACCAACGCCGCCGGTAAGGGCACCGCGACGCGGGCCCAGAAGACGCAGCCGCTGTACGGGATCGCGACCTGCCGCAACGGCGCATCGGGCCCGGAGGCGAGCTATTGCACCCGGGAGATTCCCGGCGACCGCAACGGCAACGAGATCTTCGAGGTCACTCGGCAGGACAATGACCGGCAGGCCGGCTGGGTGCCCAACGGCCAACGCTTGCAGGCGTACTGCAAGAAGTCGGGCGAAGAGGTCTACGCCTACATCTACAACAACGACAAGCGCAGCACCTGGTGGGTGCAGGTCAACTACAAGGGAAAGAACTACATCCCGTGGGCCTGGCTCAACCTGGAGGGCGGCGACACCATCAACGTCCTGCCCACCTGCTGAAACACCAGGCGAGGAGCACCACCGACCGTGAACACCCACGAGCCGCTCACCCAGCCGGAGGTGCAGGGTTTCGCCGCCCTGGCCGCCCGGCTGGCCGAGAACGTCAACGCGGTGGTGCTCGGCAAGCCACAGGTGGTGCGGCTGGCGCTGACCGCGCTCTTCGCCCAGGGTCACGTGCTGCTGGAGGACGTGCCCGGCGTCGGTAAGACGACCCTGGCGCGGGCCATCGCCGCCACGGTGAAGGGTGAGTGGCGGCGCATCCAGTTCACGCCCGACCTGCTCCCCTCGGACGTGTCCGGCGTGACGATCTTCAACCAGGCGACCCGTGACTTCGAGTTTCATCCGGGGCCGGTCTTCGCCAACATCGTCATCGCCGACGAGATCAACCGGGCGTCGCCGAAGACCCAGTCGGCGCTGCTGGAGGTGATGGAGGAACGCACGGTCACGGTGGACGGGGTCCGGCACCCGGTGCCGTCGCCGTTCCTGGTGGTCGCCACCCAGAACCCGGTGGAGATGGACGGCACCTACCGGCTGCCCGAGGCGCAGTTGGACCGCTTCCTGGTGAAGCTCTCCGTCGGCTACCCGGACGAGGCGGTCGAGGTCGAGGTGCTGCGCGGCGCGACCGTGCGGTCCCCGGAGGCGCTCGCCCCGGTCACCGACACCGCCACCGTCGGCGAGATGGTCCGGATGGCCCGCCGGGTGCACATCGCCGAGCCGCTCTACGCGTACGCGGTCCGGTTGGCCGCGGCCACCCGCACCCACCCGCAGGTGCGTGTCGGGGTCAGCCCCCGGGGTGTGATCGCGTTGACCCGCGCGGCGTGCGCGTACGCGCTGATCGACGGGCGGGGCTGGATCATGCCGGAGGATCTGAAGGCGCTCGTCGAGGCGGTGTTCGCTCATCGGCTGCTGCTCACCCCGGACGCCCAGGTGCGCGGGATGACCCCTGCGGAGGTGCTGCGCCAGGCCGTCGCCTCGGTGCCGGTGCCGCTGCCGTCGGGGCAACCCGCTCCGGTGCAGGGCTGACCGGCAGCAGCGCGATGGGGATCACCGCCCGTGGGGTCGGGCTGCTCGTCGCCGCCGTGGTGCTGCTGGCTGCGGGTTTCCGGTTCGCGTACCCCGAGTTGACGCTACTCGGCGCGGCGGCCGGCGCGGCAGTCGGCTACGCCGCGCTTGTCGCGGCCTGGCGGCCCCGACTGACGGTGACCCGCCGCGCGGACCCGGACCGGGTGGCGCGCGGCGAGCCGGCGAGCATGTCGTTGACCGTGCGCAACACCGGGCGGCTGCGGTCGGCGAACCTGCTGGCCGAGGACCGGTGCGGGGAGCGGACCGTGCCGGTGCCGGTGCTGCGCCTGCGACCCGGCCGGGACACCGAGGTCCGCTACGACGTGCCGACCGACCGTCGCGGGGTGGTGCCGGTCGGACCGCTGCGGGTGACCCGGCGCGACCCGTTGGGGTTGGTGGCGCTGGCCCGCCCGTACGGTGCGGCCGTGCCGGTCTGGGTACACCCCCGGATCCACCCGCTGACCGCGGTGCCCCGCGGCTCGGGGCGCAGCCTCGATGGCCGGCTGGACGGGGTCCCGCACGGGTCGATCACGTTCGACTCGCTGCGGGAGTACGTGGTCGGCGACGAGCTGCGTCGGGTGCACTGGCGCACCAGCGCCCGGGTGGGTGAGCTGATGGTCCGGGAGAACGTGGACACCAGCCTGCCGCGCCTGGTCGTCCTGCTGGACAACCGCGTCGCCGCCCACCCGCAGCGGGTCGGCGGGGTGGCCGAGTCGTTCGAGTCGGCCTGTGAGGCGGCGGCGTCGATCGTCACCGCCGCGCGCCGCGCCGACCTACCGGTGTTGTTGCTGTTGGTCGCCACGGAACCGGCCGAGCCCACACAGCCGGCGGGGCCGGCCGAGCCGAAAGGGCCGGCGGGACCGGCGGAGCCGAAAGGGCCGGCCGAGCCGGCGGAGGTCACGACACGCGGCGGCGCGCTCGGGCCGCTGGACCGGCTCGCCGCCGCCGAGCTGTCCGACGATGGTGACGCGGTGCGGGCGGCCACCACCCGGCTGCGGCAGGACCGGCTCGGCGACACGCTGATCTTCCTGACCGGGCCGGGTGGCCGGGACGAGCTGGGGCACGTCGGGGCGCTGCGCGGGGCGTACCCGTCGGTGCTGGTCGGGGTGTTCGGCGCGGCCGAGCCGACGCCGCCGGGCACCGCCGGGCTGGTGGTCGTCGACGCGGCGGACGGCGCGCAGTTCGCCGCCGAGTGGGACGGGGTACGCCGGTGGTGACGGGCGCCGTGCGGGTGCTGCGGGCGGCGGTCCTGCCGCTGACGCTGATCGGGCTGACGGCGCTCGCCGGGGTGGTGCTCGGTCGGGTGTACGCCGGTGGCCTGCTGACCTGGCTGGTCATCGGCGCGGCGGCGGGTTCGGTGCTGGTCAGTGTGGCCGCCCGGCGGCTGCCGTCCTGGCTGGTGGCGCCGGTGTCGGTGGCCGCGATGGCCGGCTGGACACTGTGGTCGTTGCGGCTGGCCGCCACCCGCGCCGAGTTGCCGGGCGGCCTGCTGGAGGTCGCCGCGGACGCCGCCCGCAACGGCATCCCCCGGCTGCTCACCGCGATGATCCCGGTGGAGCCCACCCCGGACACCGTGCTGGTGCCGGTCGTCGCCGCCTGGCTGGCCGGGCTCACCGGCGCGGAGGTGGCGCTGCGCACCGGCCGGGTGCTGCTGGGTTACCTGCCGGCGGCGGGGCTCTACGCCGCCGCCCTCTACGTGGTCGGCCCGAACGCCGAACCGGCGGTCGGGTCGACGCTGGCGTTCGTCGCGGTCGCGGCCCTCGGCCTGGCCACGGCCACGCGGACGGCGCCGGGCGGCGGCGATCCGACCGCCGAGCTGACCCCCCGGGTACGCGCGGCGGTGCGGCTGCGGCTGGCCACCAGCGCGGCGCTCGGGGTGGCCCTGGTGGTCGGGTTGGTGGCGTTGCTCGGCCCGGTCGTCGCGGAGCAGGTCGACGGCCGACCGGTGGACCCGCGCCGGTACGTGGAGCCACCGCAGGTGCAGACGCTCGACGAGAACCCGTTGATCCGGATCTCCGGCTGGGCGCTGCACCCGGAGCAGAAGCTCCTCGACGTGAGCACGGAACGCCCCGACGCACCGCCCGAGGCCAGCCCGGCGGCGGGCACCGCGCGCAGTGTGCGGATCCGGTTGGCGGTGCTCAGCGACTACGACGGCGTGACCTGGCGGGTCGGCGCGACGTACCGCAACGCCGGTCGGATCCTGCCGGCCGCGACTGCGGCCCGGGACAGCACCCTGCAGACGGTCCGGCAGCAGATCAGCGTGGCCGAGTTGAGCGGTCGGCTGCTGCCCGCCGTGGCGACGCCCCGGGAGGTCAGCGGGGCGCGGGTGGCGTACGACCCGGCGAGCGGGACGCTGATCCGGCCGGAGGGGCTGACGCCGGGGCTGCGGTACACGGTGACCTCCGCCGAGGAACGCCCGGACTCGAACCTGTTGGCCACCGCGAACGTGCCCGCCGGCGACGAGGTGGCCCGGGTGCTGCGGGTCGCGGACGGGGTGCCCGACCCGATGCGCCGGCTGGCCACCCAACTCGCCGAGGAGAACGGCGCGCCGTTCGCGCGGGCGTCGGCGATCGAGCAGTTCCTCGCCGAGCACTACCGGGTGGTGGCGGACGCGCCGAGCGGGCACGCGTACCCGAATCTGGGTTTCTTCCTGTTCGGGCCCCGCAACGGCGGCGGGCAGGAGGGCACCTCGGAGCAGTTCGCGGCGGCCTTCGCGGTCCTCGGCCGGCTCTCCGGGCTGCCCACGCGGGTGGTGGTGGGCTTCCGGACCAGCGGTCAGGGGCCGGTGCTGGCCGGCGACGCGTACGCCTGGCCGGAGGTGCTCTTCGACGGGCTGGGCTGGGTGGCGTTCGACCCGCTGCCCCGCCCCGATGACGAGCCGAGACCGGTGGAGGAGGATTTCCGCCCGACGCCGGAGGACCCACCGCCGTCGGAGGCGCCGGCACCGACCGCGGAGCCGAGCGCGTCGCCGGAGCCGGTGGCCGCCGCCGACGCCCCGCCCGGCCCGGACGGGGTCTCCGCGCCGGTGCTGGTCGCCGGCGGCAGTGGCGGCCTGCTGCTGGTGGTGGGGGCGCTCCTGCTCACCCTGTTGGCGATGCGCCGCTCCCTCACCCGCAGCCGACTCGTGCGGGGCGACCCCGGCCAACGCATCGCCGGCGCCTGGCGGGAGGTCACCGACGCGCTGTGGCTGGCCGGCAGACCGGTGGGGGACGACCTGGCCGCCACCGAGATCGCCGGGCACGCCCGTCGGACCCTCGACGACGCTCGGGCGGGCACGACCGGCGACGACATGACCGCCGACCCGAACGCCGTCGCGCCCACCGGCAGCACGGCGGCGGACGCGTCCGGCCCGGCGGTCGACGAGTTGGCGGCCCTGCTCAATCAGGTGGGCTTCGCCCCCGGCGCCGCGACGCCCGACCAGGCGGCTCGCGCCGCCGAGGTGGCCACCGCCTACGTGACCACACTGCGCTCGGCCCGCCCCTGGTGGCGCCGCCTGCTCTGGTCCGTGCACCCCACTCCCCTGCGCCGCGCCCGCCGCCCCCCGCGCTGATCAAGAGCTTTGCGTCGCCTGCGGGTCCACTCCTGACGCAAACTTCTTGATCACGACGGCAGGGTCGGCGGCGGCAGGGTCGGCGGCGGCCGGCCCCGGGGGCGAAACACGCTGGCGGTTGGTGTGCGCGACGACGAGCATCAGAGCGTGGACCAGCATTCGAGCGACATCGTCGACTACTACACGCAGCGCTACCGCGAGGACCAGCGGCTCACTGCCCGCCCGCAGGCGCGACTGGAGTGGATCCGCACGACGCAGCTCCTGCGAGATCTCCTGCCCGGTCCGGGCGCCCGGGTGCTGGACATCGGTGGGGGCACCGGCGAGTACGCCCGCGCCCTCGTCGCCACCGGCTACCAGGTCCGCCTCGTCGACCTGGTGCCGAACCACGTCGCGCAGGCCCGCGACGGGCACCCGCCGGTCGAGGCGCAGGTGGGCGACGCGCGTGCGCTTCCCGACCCCGACGGTGAGTATGACGCCGCGCTGCTGCTGGGTCCGCTCTACCACCTGGTACGCCGTGCCGACCGGCTACAGGCGCTCCGCGAGGCGGCCCGGGTCACCCGCCCGGGCGGTCTCGTCGTGGCCGCCGTCATCTCCCGCTTCGCCGGCCCGCTGGACTTCGCGGCCACCGGACGACTCGACGAGAGGCTGCTCGACGAGGCCAGGGCGCTGCTGAGCGACGGCGTGAACGATCCGCGGATCGGGTTCACCCACGCCTACTTCCACCGGGTCGAGGAAATCACCGACGAGTGCGCGGCCGCGGGGCTGACCGATGTCGTCGTACACGGGGTGGAGGGACCGGCCTGGACGGCAGCGGAGGCGGCGGCGAACGGGCCGGCGCCCGACGCGGTCTTCGCCGCGGCGTTGGACCTCGCCCGGCTCTACAGCAGCGAGCCCGCGCTGATCAGCTCCAGCGCCCATCTCCTGGCCGCCGGACGCGTTCCGGTGCGCTAGCGGTCAGGCGGTCAGCCGGCGGATGAGTTTGCGCATCCCGGCCTGCCAACCGTCCGGGTCCTCGGCGCGGCGGCGCGCGTAGTCGGCGACCTCCGGGTGCGGCAGGATCAGGAAACGTTCCTCGGCCAGCCCGGCGACGGCCGCGTCGGCTACCTGGTCCGGGGTGAGCACCGCACCGGACGCGGCGACCACCCGGGCGCCCAGGTGACCGTCGGCGAGCCCGTCGGCGAGCATCGGGGTGTCCACCCCCTGCGGGCAGAGCGCGCTGACCCGGATGCCCCGGTCCCGGTAGGTGATGGCCAGCCACTCGGCGAACCCCACCGAGGCGTGTTTCGTCGCGGTGTACGCGGCGTCGCCCACCGCGGTCAGCACACCGGCCGCCGAGCAGGTGTGCAGCAGGTGCCCACCACCCCGGGCGAGCATTCCGGGCAGCACCGCGCGGGCCGAGTAGACGTGGGCGAGCACGTTGACCTGCCAGGCGCGGTCCCAGCCGGCGTCGTCGACCTCCACTCCCCCGCCGGTGGTCACCCCCGCGTTGGCGCAGAACAGGTCGATCCGCCCGTACCGTTGCTCGGTGTCGGCGACCAGCGCGCGGACCTGCTCCTCGTCGGTGACGTCGAGGGCGCGGGCGTGCGCGACCGGGCCGATGCCCTCGGCCACCGCGCGGGCCGCGTCGGCGTCCAGGTCGGCGACCACCACGACGGCGGCCCCCTCGGCGGCGAACCGGCGCGACAGCGCCGCGCCGATGCCGCCGGCCCCGCCGGTGACCACCACGATCCGGTCGGTGAGGTTCACGCGGACGCCTCCACGGAGTTGGCGCCCAACTGGGCGATGAGACTGAGCCACGCGGCCGCGCCGCCGGCGGCGAGCTCCGGGGTGGGCAGCAGCGCCATGATCGGTACGTCGACACCGGCGTCGGCGTAGCGGCGCACCTCGGCGCGGCACCGCTCCGGTGAGCCGTGCAGCACCAGGGCGTCGACCACGTCGTCCGGCACGGCCGCGTTGGCGCCGCGCCGGTCACCGGCGGCCCAGGCCGCCCACATGGGCGCGAGCGCCTCGTCGCGGCCGAGCCAGCGGTGGAACTCGGCGTACGCCCCGACGGTGAGGTAGCTGGTGATGAGCCGGCGGCCCAGCGCCCGGGCGTACGCGGTGTCCTCGGTGGGGCAGACGAAGATCCGGGCGGCGACCTCGAAGCCGGCGCGGCGCTCGCCCAGTTCGGCGAGCGCACGCGGCACGTCGTCGGCGCCGAGCCAGTTGAGGATGACCCCGTCGGCCTCCGCACCGGCCAGCCGGAGCATCCCCGGGCGCAGCGCGGCGAGCAGGATCGGTGGCGGCACCGCCGGCGGTCGTTCGAGCGTGAACCGGCGGACGGCGAACGTGTCGTAGACCTCGTCGACGGTCTCGCCGCGCAGCGCGGCGTGCAGGAAGCGCAGGACGTCGCGGGTGCGACGGAACGGCTCGTCGAACGGCACCGCGTTCCAGTCCCGCACGAGCACGGGTGAGGACGCGCCGATGCCGAGGGTGAACCGGCCCGGCGCCGCCTCGGCCAACGCCGCCGCGCTCATCGCCAGCAGCCCGGGCCCCCGGGTGAAGACCGGGGTGATCGCGGTGCCGAGCCGCAGCCCGGGCTGCCAGGCCGCGGCGAGCGCCAGCGGGGTGAACGCGTCGGTCCCGGCGACCTCGGACGACCAGACGTCGGTGAACCCGGCCCGGTCCAGCGCCGCGTAGGCGGCGTCGTGCTGCGAAAGCGCGATCCCGCCCAGCGGCACCGTCATGCCCCATCGATTCGTCACCGATCGATCGTGCCCGTTGACGGAGGCCCGAGCAAGATCCCCGGGTTGGGCAGAATCGCCGGTTTCCGGCCGTGCGGTCCGGCGGGAAGTGCTACCACTTCGAGGTGGACCGGACCGACGGCGCAGGCCGCTGACCATGGGTTCCAGGGCAGCGGGACACCTGGAGCCGGTCCCGGCGGCGGTCACGCCCGGCCGGGCGACGTTCCTGGAACTCTTCTTCGACCTGGTGTACGTCTTCGCGCTCACCCGGATCTCGGCGCGCGCGTTCGAGGACCTGACCCAGGAACCGGGCCGGGAGCACGGCTGGGGGACGGTCACCGGCGGCGGCAAGACGCTGCTGTTGCTGCTCGCGCTCTGGGCTGTCTGGCAGGGCACCGCGTGGACGACCAGCCGGTACGACCCGTACCGGGTGCCGTTGCAGACCGTGGTGATCACGGCGTTGGTGTGCAGCATGGTGATGGGGGTCGCGATCCCCCGGGCGTTCAGCGAGACCTCGCTGATGTTCGCGGTGGCGTACGTGGTCGCCCAGGTGACCCGGCCGGTGATCCTGTCGATCGCGCTGGGAGCGCACCCGTACCGCCGGTTGAAGGTCCGGATGGCGGTGATCTTCGCCGTCAGCGGGGTGCTCTGGATCACCGGCGCGATGCTGAGCACCAACATGCAGGTGGTGCTCTGGTCGGCGGCGCTGGTCTTCGAGTACCTGGCCGCCCGCTGCGGCTGGCCGGTGCCCGGCCTGGGCCGTTCGACGATTTCCAAGTGGGAGATCGCAGGGGAGCACCTGGCCGAGCGGTACCAGCAGTTCTTCCTCGTCGCGCTGGGCGAGACGATCCTGGTGGCGGGTTTCGCGTACAGCAGGGGGCCGTACGAGAAGGGGCACGCCTGGGCGTTCGGGCTGGCGCTGGCCACCTCGATCATGCTGTGGCGCATCTACGTCCAGCGGGCTGGGCGGATCCTGGGCGAGGCGGTGGTGAAGGCCCGCCACCCCGCCACCATCGGCCGGTCGGCGGCCGACACCCACCTGGTGATGGTGGTCGGTCTCGCCGCCACCGCGATCGGCTACGAGCTGATCATCAATCATCCGCTGGAGCGGATCCCGGGGCCATGGCTGGCCATGGTGCTCGGTGGCCCGGCGCTGTTCCTGGCCGGGCGGGCCCGCCTGGAGTACGAGGTGTTCGGGCGGGTCTCCCCGTCCCGGTGGATCGCCATCACGGTGCTTGTGGTGTCGTCGGTGCCGCTGCTGTTCCTGCCCGGTGTGATCGCGACCGCTGTCGGGGCGCTGGTGCTGGCGGCGGTCGCGGTGATCGACGCCCGTCGTGCCCACGGGGCCCCACCGGAGCCCGCCGCGCCACCGTTCTGAGCTTCGCGTGCGGACGTCGGGGCGGCGTGGACGGTTACCCTCGGCCGGTGACCTTCTCGCTCGTCGCCCGTTCCGCCGACGGCCGCCTGCACGGCGTGGCCGTCGCCAGCAAGTTCCTCGCCGCCGGGGCGTTGGTGCCGGCCGCCGCGGCCGAGGTGGGCGCGCTGGCCACCCAGGCGCACGTCAACCTCGCCTACCGCCCGCAGGGCCTCACCTTGCTGCGCACCGGCGTGGCCGCCGCCGACGTGGTGGCCGGGCTGATCGCCGCCGACCCCGAGCGGGAGCACCGCCAGCTCGGTGTCGTGGGGGCCAACGGAACGGGCGCCAACTGGACCGGGCCGGCCTGCCATCCGTGGGCCGGCGGGCGGACCGGCGACGGCTGGGCCGCACAGGGCAACGTGCTCACCGGCCCGGAGGTCGTCGACGCCCTCGGTGCGGCCTGGCAGGCGGGAACGGCGCTGCCGTTCGCCGAGCGGCTGGTCGCCGCGCTGCGCGCCGGCGACGAGGCCGGCGGCGACCGGCGTGGCCGGCAGAGCGCCGGCCTGCTGGTGGTCGAGCGCGGCGGCGGGTACGGCGGCACCAGCGACGTGGTGGTGGACCTGCGCGTGGACGACCACCCGGACCCGGTCGCCGAACTGGGTCGCCTGCTCACGGTGCACACCATGCTGTTCGGCCGGCCCGACCCGGCCACCCTGCTCGACCTGAGCGGCGCGGTCGCCGCCGAGGTGGCGGCGTTGCTCGGCGCGCTGGGCCACCCGGTGCACGGAGACGGCACGGAAGCGGCGTTGATCTCCTGGGCCGGGTTGGAGAACCTGGAGGAGCGCCTGGTGCCGGGGCGGATCGACCCGGTGGTGCTCACGCACCTGCGCGGTGTCGCCCCACATGTCCCCGCGCCGCGCTCCGCGACCTGACCGGTCAGCGGGAGCCCGGGGCCAGCAGCGAACGGCAGCGGTCCCGCACGGCCGGGGCCAGCAGCGAACGGCAGCGGTCCCGCACGGCCGGGGTCAGCGGCCGAAGGCGAGCCAACGGAAGCCGGCGGTGTCGATCGCGGTCCGTTCCGCGGCGGTCAGCACCGCCCGGCCGGTGGCCTTGCGGATCAGGGTCAGCCGGTCCCACCTCAACCCGGCTGGTGTCGGTCGCCCCCCGGTCAGCAGGTCGCCGATGACCACGGCCGCCGGTGGGGTCAGCCACGGCGGCCGGCCCAACGCGGCGGCCAGGTCCAACCCGTGCACACCCACCTCGACGACCCGGGTCCGCAGGAACTCGTCGAGGCGCATCGCGTCGCCGTGGCGGGTTCGCACCACCCGGTCCGGCGGCGCGGCCGCGACCGCCGCCTCGGTGGCCCGCCAGGCCCGGTCGAACTCGGTCGCCAGCGCCGCCCGACCCACCCGTAGCGCCTCCCGTTGGCCGCCGGCGATCCGGTCGGCGTCGACCTCGGCGGTGAACTTCGCCGTGCCGAAGTAGTCGGCGGCGTCCACCTCGGCGCGTGCCGGGGCCGGCGCGGCGAGCATGCCGGTCAGCCGGCCGACCCCGGTGCGGATGTGCGCGATCAGGTCCCGGACGTCCCACGGAGGGCAGTCGGTGGGTCGGTCGAGGTCATCGTCGGCCAGCTCGGTCAGGGTCTCGGTGAGCCGCGCGCACTCGGCGGAGAACGCCGCCCGGATCGGACGCACCGGACGGCTCAGCCCTTGACCCGTGGCACCAACCGGTGCACGACGGTGAGCACCAACGCCATCACCACGGCCATCGTGCCGGCGATCCCGGCGGCGCTGCCCGCGTACCCGACGAACAGGGGGCGGCGGGCCAGCTCCTCCGGCCCGGTGCCGCGCAGGTCGATCAGCCAGGACAGGGCGAGCCCGGAGACGACCAGGGCGAGTACACCGCCGAGCCCGAGCACCAGCGCCGCGATCCGGTGCGCGTCGCCGGGGGCGATCTCGGCCTGCTCCCGCTGGGTCACCAACAGGAGCAGCCCGGCCAACGCCGCCCACACGCCCACCACGAGGTACGCGGCGACCGCGTCGCTGGGCCGGTGCCAGCCGGCGGAGAGGGTGGCGACTCCGGCGACGGCGGCGTAGCCGGCGCCGATGAACGCGCCGACGGCCCGCACCTTGCGCGGCAGCACGAGCATCAGCGCGACCGCCACCGAGGCGGCCACCGTGGTGTGCCCGCTGGGCAGGCTGTTGCCCACCGCGGCGCGCGCCGGGTCGAGACCGTAGTCGGGCCGGTTCAGCCCGTACTTGAGCAGTTGGGTCGTGACGTTCGCTCCGGCGATCAGCAGGGTCGCGGTGATCGCCAGGGCGATCCGCCCCCGGATCAGCGCGATGAACCCGATCATCGCGGTGGCGGCCAGCAGCGAGACCACCGACATCGCGTTGAGGATCCGGTCCACCGGACCGTCGATGGTGTCCTGTCCGATCCGGTTGCCGGTGAGGGCGACAGTGTCCACCCACTGGCCGATCTCGAGGTGCACGGCCACCCGCCACACGGCGAGGAAGGCAGCCGCCTGGACAAGGGCCAGTACGACCAACCAGACCGCGGTCCAACCCCGTGCCGTCGCGCGCATCCGCACACCGTAGCGGCAGGTGTCGGCGGTCCGAGCGGTGGCCCGCCGCCAATGGCCGGTTAGGTTGTGCCGGAGGCGAGGAGGCGGTGGTGGACGGAACACCGGAGCGTGACGGCGGCCCGGCCGAACCCGGTCCGGAGCAGCGTGCGGGCGCCGACCCGGAGTCGGGTCCGCCCAGGTGGGCCGGTGCCGACACCGGTCCGGGAGGGCCGTCGCGGGCCGAGTCGCTGACGGATCTGCTCGGCGGGCGACGCGGTGCCGTCGACGCGACCCTGCCGCCGCTGGCGTTCGCGGCGGGCTGGCTGCTGGGCGGCGAGTCGCTGTGGGGCGGGGTCGGCGCGGCGCTGGCCGTCGGCGCGGTGGTGGCCGGCGTACGGCTGCGTCGGGGTGACCGGCCGCGCTCGGTGCTGATCGGGCTGCTGGCCGTCTGCGTCGCGGCGTTGATCGCGGTACGCACCGGCCGGGCCGAGAACTTCTTTCTGATCCAGGTGCTGTCCAACGCCGCGAGCGCTCTGGCGTGGACGGTCAGCGTCGTGGTGCGCTGGCCACTGCTCGGCGTGCTGGTCGGTGCGGTGCTGGGCCAGCGCGCCCGGTGGCGGCGCGACCCGGCGCTGCTGCGCGGCTACGGCCGGGCCAGTTGGGTGTGGACGGCGACCTACCTGCTGCGGCTCGCCGTGTTCGTGCCGCTCTACCTGGGTGGGCAGGTGCTCGCGTTGGTGGTGGCCCGGGTGGCGCTGACCTGGCCGCTGGTCGCTGCGGCGCTGGCGCTGAGCTGGGTGGTGCTGCGGCGATCACTGCCGGCCGGGCACCCGGGGCCGCGTCACCCGGTTACGCCGCCGCGCTGACCCGGCCCGCCGGCCTCAAGGCGGAAAGGCGGCCGGGCTCCTGACAAAAAAGTGGAGAGGCCGCCACGGGGGGAGCGGCCTCTCCGGTGACGTACGTTACTCCGTCACGGTCCTCGGTGTGATCCCGCGAGGGCCCGAATTTCTGGGCTTTTTCGCGACTAGCTCCAGTCCGGGCGGTGGGGTGGGCCGACCGATCCGCTGCGTCGGCCAGATGGCCGGCCCACCCCGGCCTGACCGTGGGTGTCAGGCCGTCCGCCAGCCCCGGTCCGTCGTTCCCCGGACCCGGGCCGGACCCCGGGGTGGGCGGTCCACGCCGCCCACCCCGGGTCGTTTCAGCCGTTCGGGAACAGGCTGCCGTAGTCGGCGTACGCCATGGCGATGTCAGCCTGCGCCCAGAACCGGTGGTAGTTGAAGCTCGGCTCCGGACCACCGTCCAGGTATGCCTGCACCTTGGGCCAGTCCGGGTCGTTCTTGTAGAAGGACCGGATGTCGAGGAAGCTCTTGCCGGCGGCGATGGTGTCGCCGTTCGGCATCTTCCCGGTCCAGCCCGGCGGGACGTAGAGGCCCTGCCCGGTGGACGCGTTGTAGACGTCGTCGAAGCGCCGGTAGTCGCCACGCTTCTCGGTGGTGGAGACGCCCTTGGCGTCGCTGGCGGCCGACAGCGCGTCGAGCAGCCCCTTGGCGGTGTCCTTCGCCGCCGCGTTGCCCGACTTGGCCGCGTACGCGATCAGGGTCCGGGCGTAGGCGGCGGCGACGCCGACGTCCTGGCCCTTCACGGTGACCTCGACGTGCAGGTTGGTGTTGGGTTGCGGGCTGGACGGGTTCCAGGTGGTCGGCTGACCGGTCCACGCCATGTCCGACGGGATCGACCAGTTGGTGCCGACCGTGGTGTTGGCGATCGCCCACGGCACCCACTTGTCCAGCAGCGCCTTGGCCTTCGCGTTGCCGGTCTGCAGGTACAGCTCGGCGATGCGCTGCATCGACCAGGCCTGCATGCCGAACCACTGGTTCGACGGCGGGTCGTTGTAGACCGGGTCGACGTCGTAGAACATGCCGTAGAAGGTGCTGGTGCCGGCCGGCGGCTGGGCGTAGCTACCGTCCCAGCTGTTGGTGGCGCCACCGGCGATGCCGCCCTCGGCGGACTGCAGCCAGGTGTAGAACTCCAGCTGGCGCTCGAAGCTCTTGGTCCAGTCGGCGACCGCGGTCGACGACTGCGGCTTGAGCTCCGGGGTGTTGGTCAGCGCCCAGGCCGCGAACGGGTTCTGGTAGCCGAAGTGGTTGTGGCTGGAGCCGATCCGCCAGGACCAGTTCTGGCTGGCGTCGTACGCGCCGCCCCAGGCGTAGTACCAGGACAGCAGGTAGTGCGCCGAGTCCTTGCCGCTGCCGGCGGGGCAGGTGCTCGCCCCGACGCAGTTGCCGATCTTCTTGAAGTACTTGTCGAACATCGCGTACCGCAGGTAGTCGCCCATCTTGGCGGCCTTGGTGATGGTGGCCGCGACGTCGGCCTGCTTGTTCTGCGCCTTGGCCCAGGTCAGCGCCCAGTACGCGGCCTGCACGGCGCGGGCGTCGGCGTCCGGGGCGTTCGTGTACTTCCACTGCTTGGCGGGGGCGCCGGTGTCCTTGACGAACAGGTCGAGGTAGCCGTACTGACCGCCGTGCTTGAAGGTGTCGCAGGACGGCTGCGGGACGGTTTCCCACACCGACTCCTGGGTGCCCCGCTGGAAGGTGTTGATGTAGGCCGGCTTGGTGGTGCCGTCACCGCAGCGACCGAAGCCGTAGGTGTTGTCGACGTCCATCAGCCAGTGCATGCCGTAGATGTCGCCGGTGCCGTAGGTGGACTGCAACTCCGAGCGGAGCGGGTCCTGACCGACCGAGATGTTCGGGTTCAGCGCCGACGGGTACTGGCTGGGCAGGTTGTACTCCGCGGCGTACTGCGGGGTACCGGCAGACCCCGCAGTGGGCTGGTCTGAATGATTCGGAATTATATATTTTTCCATCACCGTCCAGGCGTTGTTGAACGGGGCCCAGTTCTGGGTGACCCGCCCGTAGTTCGCCTCCAGCCAGAGCCAGAAGCTGAACGCCTCCGAGGTGGTCTCGTGACCGTGGTCGGGTGCTTCCACGATCAGCGTTTCGACCGAGTGGTACGGCACGCCCTCGGGGCTGAAGTAGCCCGAGTTCTTGATCTTGCCGTACTGCTCCAGGAACTTCGCGATGTAGGTGTTGTCGCCACCGGGGGTGTCGTTGTCGATCTCGGTGGCGGTGACCGCCAGCGAGGCCAGACCGGTGGCGGAGGCGGTGATGGTGGCGGCGCCGCCTGCGGTGTCGCTGTCCTCCGCCGCGGCGACCGTGACGGTGACACCGGTGTTCCAGTTGCTCGGGGTCAGCGTGGCGGTGGTCGGCGAGACCGTGACGTCGGCGTCGCCGGTGCGGGTGAGGGTGACCGGCACGTTGGCCGTCGGCGCGGCGCTGAGCTTCAGGTTGAAGGTGGAGGTGCCACCCTCGGCGACGCTCACCGCGGACGGCGTGGCGACAAGCGTCGGGCCGTTGGCGGCGCTGACGGTGAACGCCTTCTCGTCGACCCCGATGCCGTTGGCGTTGTCGTACGCCTTGGCCTGCACCGTGTAGCTGCCGGCCGGCAGGTCCTCCTGGGTGTAGGCGTACGGGGCGCTCGTGTCGGTGTTGATCAGCAGTCCGTTGCGGTAGAACTCGACCTTGCTGATCGTCCCGTCCGGGTCGCTGGCGGTGGCGGTCAGCGGCACGTCGGCCGGCGCGGTGAACGGCCCGCTCGGCAGGCCGAGCGAGACCGTCGGCGGCTGGTTGGCCGGGGTGCCGTTGCAGGGGGTGCCGTTCAGGGTGAACGCGGTGGGCTTCGGGTTGCTGCCCGTGTGGGCGCCGTTGAAGCCGATGGTGGTGGAGGCCCCGGTGCCG
Source organism: Micromonospora sp. DT53 (assembly GCF_049841535.1). Classification (NCBI taxonomy): domain Bacteria; kingdom Bacillati; phylum Actinomycetota; class Actinomycetes; order Micromonosporales; family Micromonosporaceae; genus Micromonospora; species Micromonospora sp. DT53. The sequence goes on along the minus strand of NZ_JBNCKM010000001.1, from coordinate 867,712 downwards.
AGGTTGCCGTTGTACGACTCGTTTGTCGCGGTGACCGCACTGCCGGTTTGGCTGAACCGGGCCGACCAGCCCTGGGTGACCCGTTGACCGCTGGTCGGGAAGGTCCACTTGAGCGTCCAGTTGCTCACCGGGTCGCCCAGGTTCTTGATGGTGACGTTGGCGGTGAAGCCGTTGTTCCAGTCGTTGGTCGCGTAGACCACGTCGCAGGCGGGCGCGGCCTGCGCGGCGCCGGCAGGCAGTGTCACCCCACCGATGGCGAGCAGCGCGGCGGCGGCGAGCGCCACGCGGCGGCGTATTGCCAGTTGTCTCATGTGCGCGGTGTCTCCTCGGACCAGGCCGGGATGGTCCCCGGCGAGGCGCCTGCCCGCGAGGGTGGTGGTCCGCGGGGATGTCGAGGCGCCGGGAAGGTGGTCTTCCCCGGGCCCGGCCGGGGTTGGGGCGATGCGGCCCGCACGGGAGGGGGTCCCGCCGGCTGATCGGGTGACCGTGACCGGAGCTGGTGCTGCCGGCTGCCCTCGGTGGACCCGCACTCACGCGATGTGGCTCCTGTCGCGTCGAATCGACAGTGTGCCATGGAAGCGCTCCCACAACAAGCGCACGGAGCGATGGATCAGCTCCTTGTTTCGATCTCGTTTTGGGTCTTTCACAAAGGCGTGACGGGCGTTACAGTCGCAACATCGGTCGATGGGAGCGCTTCCATCGACAAGGTTCCAAGAAGAAGATCGCTGGGGTCGTCTCTGACGAGCCCAGGGACCCAACCGAAGGCCGACGACGGGCCAGCCCGGACGCCGTCGTCAGCCATCGTCCCGCCACAGGGAGGGAGGTGGAACCAGAGCCACTCGCGTGGCCCGGCTCCCGCGCGACACGCACGGCAGGACCCAAATCTCGCCCGTGTGTGTGCAGTTACGGTGGGGACGGGGGTTGCCCTCCCCCGTCCCCACACTAAACCCCCGTACACGATAGGAAAAGAGGCCGACGGGACAGGCGCGCCGCGCCGCCCGGACGGCCTCGTTCGCTGCTCGGGGCCACACCCGTCTCCCACCCGCCAGCGCCCGGCCGTTCTGACGGCCGGCTGACCGGCCGGCAGCGCCTGCCCTATCATGGGAGCGCTCCCGAATCTTTCGGCGGTGGCCCCGTATCCATGAGGAGAATCCATGTCGATACCTATTGGGCCCGCCGGCCCGCTGCGCTTTCCGGACAACTTCGGCTGGGGCGCGGCCACCTCCGCGTACCAGATCGAGGGCGCCGCCAAGGAGGACGGGCGCGGCGAATCGGTCTGGGACACCTTCAGCCGCGTCCCGGGGCGCACCCGCAACGGCGACACCGGCGACGTGGCCATCGACCACTACCACCGGTACGCCGAGGACCTCGACCTCATGCGCGACCTCGGGTTGCGCAGCTACCGCTTCTCCATCTCCTGGCCCCGGATCCAGCCCGACGGCACCGGCGCGCCCAACCAGCGCGGCCTCGACTTCTACCGCCGGCTCCTCGACGGTCTGCACGAGCGCGGAATCACCCCGATGGCCACCCTGTTCCACTGGGACCTTCCCCAGGCGCTACAGGACGCCGGCGGTTGGGAGTCGCGCGACACCGCCCACCGCTTCGCCGACTACGCCGACGTGGTCTTCCGCGCCCTCGGCGACCGGGTGCCGGCCTGGCTCACCATCAACGAGCCCAAGACCGTCGTGCAGAACGGCTACCTCACCGGCCACCACGCCCCCGGCCGGCAGGACCCGGACGCCGCCTACCTGGTCGCCCACCACCTGCAACTCGCGCACGGGTACGCCGTCGCCGCGCTGCGGGCCAGCGGCAGCGACAGCCGGATCGGCCCCGCACTCAACCTGCACCCCTGCTACCCCGCCGACGACTCCCCGCAGGCCGCCGCGGCCGCCCACCTCTACGACGCCTACGAGAACCGCCTCTACCTCGACTCCCTGTTCAAGGGCAGCTACCCCGAGGACCTGCTGGCCGACCTGGGCCCGCACAGCCGGATGGTCCAGGGCATCCGCGACGGCGACCTGAAGATCATCTCCGCGCCGGTCGACCTGCTGGCCGTGCAGTACTACACCCCGATCTACGTCACCGCCGACGGCGGCACCGCACACCGCTGGGCGACCTCCGAGGCCGAGTGGCAGCAGATCTACCCCGAGGGGATGTACGACCTGCTGACCCGGATCACCCGCGACTACGGCCCCATCCCGCTCACCATCACCGAGAACGGACTGCCCACTCCGGACACGCTGAGCGCAGACGACACCGTCCAGGACACCGGTCGGATCAGCTTCCTGCGCGACCACCTCACCGCCGCGCACCGGGCCATCGCCGACGGGGTGCCGCTGGAGAGCTTCCACGTCTGGTCACTGCTGGACAACTTCGAATGGGACCAGGGCTACGAACAGCGCTGGGGCCTGGTCTACGTGGACTACGCCACCCAGCGGCGGGTGCTCAAGAGCAGCGCCACCTGGTACCGCTCCGTCATCGCCGACGGCGGCTTCTGAACGCGCCGCCACCCGGACGGCCGGGCCCGGACGGCTCGGCTCGGGTGAGCCGGTGACCGTCCGGGCCTCGGCCAGCTCACTCAGCGGGGCAGCGCCTGCTGCAACTCCGCCCGCAGGGCCGGGGTGAGCATCTCCCCCGCCTGCTTGGCCAACCGGGCCATCTCGTAGCCCACCACGCCGATGTCCGCGTCACCGGCGGCCAGCGTGGCCAGAATCGAACCGTCGCGGATCTGCATCACCAGGAAATAGCCCCGGCCCATCTCGACCACCGTCTGCTTGACGACATCGCCGTCGAACATCGAGGCCGCGCCCGCCGTGATGCTCATCAACCCGGACGTCACCGCGGCGAGCTTGTCCGCGTTGTCCCGGGGCAGGTGATCGGAGATCGCCACCAGCAGCCCGTCAGAGGAGACCACCACCGCGTGCGCCACACCCGGCACCCGCTCCGCGAACGCGCTCACCAGCCAGCTCAGGTCACGCGCCTCCTGGCTCAACGTCGTCACTGTCGTCGTCCCCCTTCGTCGTGCCCCCCGGACGGTGGCACGGGTATCTCGGTGGTGTCCTCAGCTTCGGCGCGCCGTACTCCGCTGTAGAGCCGCGAGAGCATGCCGCCGACCGCCTCCGGGTCCGGGTCGGTGCGGGTCGGTGCCGACATCGGTTGTGCCGAACGGGTGACCGCGCTCAACTGCGCCATGGGCACCCGCACCGGCAGCCCCCGCTCGTTGGTGCCGGCGGTCACCGGGATGGCCGGCGGCGCCGCCGATGCGGGCACCGCCGGAGCGGTCGGTCCCTGCCGGGAATACCAGCCGCCGCCGTTACCGCGGGCAGCAGCGGGGGTCAACACGTCCTCGGCGCGCACCGGCACCGGGCGGCCCTGACGCGGCACGCCGACGCCCGGCGGGCGGCCGGCCACCGGCAGGTCCCGTACCGCGCCGCCCGGGGTCGGGGCAGCGGCCTGCCGGACGGCCCCGGACGGCGACGCCACCCCCCGCGCCGCGCTCGCCGCCAGCATCCGCGCCGACGGGGGCGCATCCAGCTCCACGTTGCCCGCCGGCGCCAGCAACACCGCGGGCAGGGCGAGACGGGCGACCAGGCCGTCCGCACCGCCGTCCAAGCGCACGCGTACGCCCAACCGGGCCGCCAGGTGGCTGACCACGAAGAGGCCCATCCGTTCCACCGCCGCGACGTCCGCTGCCGGAGGGCTGGCCAGCACCTCGTTCGCCTGGACCAGCGCGGCCGGGCTCATGCCCAGACCACGGTCGACGATCTCGATCAGCGCAGTCTCCGCCTCGACCCGGGCGGTCACCACCACGACGGTGTCCGGGCGGGAGAAGGCCGTGGCGTTCTCCAGCAGCTCGGCCAGCAGGTGCACCAGTTCGCCGACGGCGTGCCCGACCACGTGCACGTCGGCCACCGACTCGATCTGGACCCGCTGGTACTGCTCGATCTCGGCGGCGGCGGCCAGCAGCACGGCGCCGAGGCCGACCGGGCGGTTCCACCGGCGGGTGGAGTCGGTGCCGGCGAGCACCAGCAGGCTCTCGTCGTTACGGCGCATACGGGCGGCCAGGTGATCCAGCTTGAACAGGTTCTCCAGCTGGTCCGGGTCGCTCTCCTCGCGCTCCAGGTCGTCCAGCAACTCCAACTGGCGCTCCACCAGCACCTGGCTGCGCCGGGCCAGGTTGACGAACATCGCGTTGACGTTGCGCCGCATGAGCGCCTGCTCGACGGCGACAGTGACCGCGCTGCGGTGCACCGCCACGAACGCCTCGGCCAGCTCACCGATCTCGTCGAGCGAACGGACCACCGCCGGCGCGACCTCGATGCGGGGCACCCCGCCGGTGACGGTCTTCAGCCGGTCCAGGGCGTCCGGCAACTCGACCTGGGCGATCCGCAGCGCCTGGCTGCGCAACATCCGCATCGACCGGGCCACCGACCGCCCGATGAGCAACGAGATCAGCAGGGCGGCCAGCAGGACCGTGACGACCCCGCCGACGACCAGCAGGGTCGCCCGCAGCTGGTCGGCGCTTGCCTCCTCGGCCTGGCGTACGGCGTCGTCGAGCACGCCCGCCTCAAGCTGGCGCAGTGACTCCTGACGCTGCTGGCTGGCCGACCACCACTGCTCCGACGGCAGCACCTGCGGCGACGCGCCACCGGAGGACAGGCTGCGCTCCTCCAAACTCGTGGCGACCAGGAACATCGGCGACACCGAGGTCTCGTCGTAGCGGCGGATCTGCTCCGTGGTCGCGGCCACCCGGAACGCCCCGAGCGCGGTGAGTTGCTGCCCGCGCAGGTCGGCGAGGACCACCCGGTCATCGGTGCCGTACGCACCGGCGCGGGCGGCGGCGTAGAGCTGGGCCCGCACCCGGGAGGAGAGTTCCTTGACCCGCGCCAGCTGGACGTAGCGCAGCACCGCGTCGTTCAACGCCGGCTGGTTCTGACCCGGCGTCGGCTCGGCGAGCAGGTCGAGCAACGCCCCGACGGCCCGGTGGTAGTTGGACAGGATCGTCTCGCTGCTGAGCACCGCCGGCGGAATCGCCGCGCGAATGTCGACCACCTGGTCGTACGCCTCCAGCGCCTCGGAGAAGGCGACCCGCCAGGACGCGTCCGCGTCCGCCAGTGGCTCGGCGGCCCGGCTGAGGTCCACGATGGCCTTGTCCGTCGCCGCCTGCAACGGCTTCAGGTCGTTCGCGGCGGACTGCCGGTCACCACCCTTACGCAGCTCACCCAGCTCCCCCGCCGAGCGGTCGCGCTCCTGCTGGAGCTGGTGCACCGCCGCGGTGATCTGCCGGCCGATGCCGACCTGACTGGAGAAGTCGTTCAATGCCGTCGTCCGCCCCACAAGCGTGCTGGTCTGCACACCGGCGAGCAGCAGGAACGCCATCGACGGCACCACCAGCACGGTGGCGAGCTTCGTGCTCATCCGCCAGTCGCGCAGCCTGAACGGCGACCGCCGTCGATGCGGAACGACTCGGACGTCGAAGCGGCGTCGGCGATGGTTCGACACCGCGCCGTTCGCCGGGTCGGGACCTGCCGCCACCCTGTCTCCTCCGTCCTACCGCGTCCACCGCGGTCGGGGGAGCGCAGTCCATCCAACCAGGCTCGGTACCGCTGTCAACGGCCCGGGCGAGGCCGAGGTTCAGGAAGGATACTGCGGGTGGGAACGTCCTGCCGTGGTCGGTAAAACCAGCTCGTCCGTCCGGCCGATGTCGGCGAGCTCGATCGCGTCACCGAAGCGTCCCAGCGCCACCAACGCGGCACCGGTGGCGCCGATTTCCGGGTTGCGTTGATGCGACACCGGTCGCGGCGCGAGCGCGGTGGCGAAGGCCTGCCGCCACCACACCGAGGCGGCCACCGCGCCGCCGCCCAGCACCACGCCGACAGGCTTGTCGACTGTGGACTCCAGCACCCCGAGATCGTCGGCGACCAGCTCACACAGCCCCTGCATCAGCCCGGCCAGGATGTCGACCGCTGTGGTGCCGAAACTCAGACCGCGCAGCTCACCGCTGCCCGCCGGCGCCAGCCCGGGCGCCCGGTCGCCACCGAAGCGCGGGTCCGCCGGTCGGCCACCACCCGCCGGCACCAGCGCCAACGCCGCGTCCAGCTCGGCGCCCCGGGGCAACCGCAACTCCCGGTTCGCCCAGGCGAAGAGGTTGCCCCCGTTGGCGTACGCGGCCCCGGTCACCACGTGGTCGTGGTCGACCCGGTAACGCCACAGCCGTTCGGGGAGGCGGGGCATCGCCTCGCCGGCCGGGATCCGCTGCATCAGTCGTACGGCAGCGGAGGTGCCCACGGTGACGGCGGCCCGGCTCGGGTCGACGCAGCCCGAGCCGACGTTCGACGCCCCACCGTCGCCCACCGGCGGTGACCACCGCGCCTGCGCCAACTGCGGCCACCGACGAGCCAGGTCGACCCGGAGCCGGCCGTGCCAGTCCAGCTCGCCGAGGGGCGGCAGCTGATCCGGTCTCGCCTCGGCCAGCGTCAGCGCCTCCTCGTCCCACCGCAGGGTGCGCAGGTCCAGCAGACCCGTCCCGGAAGCCTGGGAGATCGACATGGGCGCCTCGTCGAGCAACTCACCCAGCACGTACTCGGGCAGACCGACGAACCGGGCGATCGGGGTGCCGGACTGCGCGCGCAACCAGGGCAGCCGCATCGACCAGTACGAACGGTGCCACCAGCAGCCGGTGCGCTGGTGGAAGCCGTCCGGGTCCGCCGGCCCGGCGGTGCCGCCGACCGGGGCGGGCCGGGTGTCCAGCCAGGTGACCACCGGGCCCATCGGGGCGCCGTCGCGGTCCAGCGGCAGCACCGAGTGCCACTGGGCGGAGACCGCCACCAGGCCGACGTCGTGCAGGTGCCCCGAGTCGGCCAGCTCGTCCAGGCACTCGACCAGGTTCGCCAGATAGTCCCGACCGGACAGCGTGCCGGTGCCGTCGTCGCCGATGGCGAGGTCGACCTTGCGGCGGGCCAGGGCGCCGGGCAGCGGCTGCGTGTCCGCGTCCAGCACCAGCCCGCGTACCGAGGAGGTGCCCAGGTCGAGCGCGAGAATGTTCATCGCCGGTCAAGTTACCCCGTGCCAGCCGGCCGACGGGCGCGTAGGGTGGATCACATGCTCGCGCGTCTGATCAGTTGGTGGCCCGCCGACCCGGCGGCCATCTCCCGCGCGTAGCTCCATCCACGCGGCCGCCATCGAGGCGGTCGCCGGATCTCCCGGCCGGAGGGCCGCCCCACGGCGGCGCCCAGCCCGACGGAGACCCCGATGACCCAGCTGACCGACCTGCTCGCCGCCGTCGCCCACGGCGTCGACCCCGGCCCCTTCGCGCTGCTGCGCCGCGACGGGGCGGACGAACTGGACCTGTTCACCGGCCCGGTCGACACCGTCGAGGCGCTCGCCGACCTGCCGCTGCCGCCCGGCGCTCCCGGGGCGCGGACGTTGGCCCTGGTGCCGTACCGGCAGATCACCGAGCGCGGCTTCGCCTGCGTCGACGACAGCGCCCCGCTGGAGTTCCTGCACATCCGCGAGCACCAGCGGATCGTGCTGGCCGACGCCCTGGCCGCGCTGCCCGACGAACCCGTCCGCACCAGCGACGCCGGCTTCGACGTCAGCGACGAGGAGTACGCGCGGACCGTGCAGCGGGTGCTGTCCGAGGAGATCGGCCGCGGCGAGGGCGCGAACTTCGTCATCCACCGCGCCCTGCACGCCACCGTGCAGGGCCCGCCGCTGGCAGCCGCGCTGGCCGCGCTGCGCCGGCTGCTGATCGCCGAGCGTGGCGCGTACTGGACGTTCGTGGTGCACACCGGCACCCGGACGCTTGTCGGCGCCAGCCCGGAGCGGCACGTCAGCGTCGACGACGGACTGGTGATGATGAACCCGATCAGCGGCACCTTCCGCTGCCCCGGTGGCGTCGCGGACCGGACGGCCCTGCTGCGCTTCCTCGCCGACCCGAAGGAGACCGAAGAGCTGTACATGGTGCTCGACGAGGAGCTGAAGATGATGGCCACCGTCGCCGAGCACGGTGGGCAGGTGATCGGGCCGCACCTGAAGGAGATGTCGCACCTGGCGCACACCGAGTACCTGCTCGCCGGGCGGGGCACCCGCGACGTGCGCGAGGTGCTGCGCGAGACGATGTTCGCCCCCACCGTGACGGGCAGCCCGATCGAGAACGCCTGCCGGGTGATCGCCCGGCACGAGCGGCGGGGCCGGGGCTACTACGCGGGCGTGCTGGCGCTGCTCGGCCACGACGAGGCCGGCCGGCAGACGCTCGACGCCCCGATCCTGATCCGGACCGCCGAGATCTCCCCCACCGGCCGCCTGCGGGTGCCGGTGGGCGCGACCCTGGTCCGGCACTCGACGGCGGCAGGCGAGGTGGCCGAGACGCACGCCAAGGCCGCCGGTGTGCTGGCCGCGCTCGGCCTCGGGCCGGCGGCGTCCGTCGGCGACCGCGGGCCGCTCGCGCGGCTGGCCGACGACCCGGCGGTACGCGACGCGCTGGCCGCGCGCAACGCACCGCTGGCGCGGTTCTGGCTGGACCAGCGGTCACCGGACGCGCCCGGACTGCCCGGGCTGGTCGGCCGCCGGGTGCTGATCGTGGACGCCGAGGACACCTTCACCGGGATGCTGGCCCACCAACTGGGCGCGTTGGGTCTCGCGGTGACCACCCGCCCGTGGCACGCGAGCGGCCCGGTCGACGACTACGACCTGGTGGTGGCCGGTCCCGGGCCGGGCGACCCGGGCAGCGTCGACGAGCCGAAGATGGTGGCGTTGCGCAAGCTGCTGACCGGCCTGCTGGCCAGCGGCCGGCCCACCCTCGCGGTCTGCCTCGGCCATCAGGTGCTGGCCGGGCTGCTGGGGCTGGCGCTGCACCGCCGGGAGGCGCCCTACCAGGGGATGCAGCGGGAGGTGCTGCTGTTCGGCCGGCCCCGCCGGGTCGGGTTCTACTCGTCGTTCACCGCCCGCGCCGGCGCCGACCGGGTGGCCTCCGCGTACGGGCCGGTGGAGCTGGCCCGGGACCCGGGTGACGGCGCCGTGCACGCCCTGCGGGGGCGCGGTTTCGCCGGGGTGCAGTTCCACCCGGAGTCGGTGCTCAGCCCGGACGGGCTCGCCGTGCTGAGCGAGCTGGTGAGCGAGCTGCTGCCCGCGACGCGCACCGACGAGTTGTCCGCGACGCGCCCAGGCGCATAGTCGCCCCGGCCCCGGGGTAGGGCTGGATGGACCGGTGGCGCGGACGGGCCGAGAGCCCCCGCCCGTGCCACCGGTCGCCCCCGTCCGTCGGTCAGCCGGCCAGGCCCGCCTTCAGCGCGGCGCCCAGCTGCACCGCGCGCCGGGCGGTGAGCGCGCAGGCCCCGAGCGCCACGGCGTCCGGGGCGATCTCCCCGTTGTTGCTGGTGTGCGAGGGGCCGTACGGGTTGCCGGCGATGAACTGGCTGCTGTCGGTGTAACCGGGGGTGACCACGACGCCGCCCCAGTGGTAGAAGACGTTGAAGAGCGAGGTCAGCGTGGTCTCCTGCCCCCCGTGCGAGGTCGCCGTCGAGGTGAACGCGGAGTAGACCTTGTTGGCCAGCGCGCCCTGGGCCCAGAGCGGGCCGGTGGTGTCGATGAACTGCTTCAGCTGCGCCGCGACCATGCCGTACCGGGTCGGCGCGCCGAGGATCACCACGTCGGCCCAGGCCAGGTCGTCGACCATCGCCTCGGGCACGTCCTGGGTCTCCAGGCGGTGCGCCTGCCAGCCGGAGTTGGAGCGGATCGCCTCGTCCGGCGCCAACTCGCGCACCTTGCGCAGCCGCACGTCGGCGCCGGCATCCCCGGCAGCCTCACACACGGCCTGCGCCATCTGGTACGTGATGCCGGTGGCGCTGTAGTAAATCACCGCTACCTTGGTCTGGGCAGCCATCAGCGTGTCCCCTTCTCGTCTCGGATCAGCTCCCGCGACTACCCGCTGCGGGCGTGCTCTAACGACAGCGCCGGGCGGCTCCCAGATTCCGGTCCATCGGCTCAAGTTTTCCGCAACTTCCCGGTCGTTCCGGCCCGCCGCCGCGCGCGGACGACGATCCTGATGCCATCGGTGCCGGCGGGATCGAGCCGCCGCCCCGCACCGGGCACCTGAACGGGGGATCGCGCTCCGCCGGCAACGGCGCTGGCGTAGCGCGATCAGGGGACGATCACCGCTCCCGTGCCCTGCCTCGGCCTCCGCTCAGCGGACCAGGGTCGCCATCAGCCGGTCCAGCTCGGCCGCCGGGTCGACGGTGAGACCGGTGTGCACCGGCCCCGTCTGGATCATCGTGCTGCGCGGCGCGGCCAACCAGTGGAACCGCTCACCGAGCCGCATCCGGGTCGCCGGCCCGGCACCGGAGCAGGTGCGGTCCCACGAGTCGAGCACCGCGGCCACCGCCGGCAGGTCGACGTCGGGCGCCAGCGCACGGACCCGGTCGGCGTCCAGGTGCGTCCGCGCGGCCAGGAAGTCGCGCTGCTGGCAGTAGAGCAACACCCCGACGTTGATCTGCTCGCCGCGCTCGATGCGGGGCACGAGCCGGATCAGCGCGTACTCGAAGGGTTGCCTCATGCCGCGCTCCCCGGTGGCAGCCAGTCGGCCGTGCGGGCGACGCGGCGGGTCAGGTGGTCCAGGTACGCGTCGCGCGCCGCGTCGGCCGTCTCGAAGTCGGCGGCGGTCAACCACTCCCCCGGCACCAGGGCCAACACCTCGGTGAGCAGCTCCGGGGTGACCTGGGGGGTCAGCTCGGCGTCGGCCTCGGCCAACCGCGACGCGTACGGCGCCAGCACGTGGTCCTCCGCGCGGTAGGCCCGGTGCACTGCGGCCTCGGCGCGCGGCCAGTTGTGGTGGAAGTACAGCGAGGCGCCGTGGTCGATCAGCCACAGCTCCCGGTGCCAGACGAGCAGGTTCGGGTTGCGCCAACTCCGGTCGACGTTCTCCACGTACGCGTCGAACCAGAGCACCCGGGAGGCCAGCGCCGCGTCGACGGGGTGCGCCACCGGGTCGAAGCCCAGCGCCCCGGGCAGGAAGTCCATCCCGAGGTTGGCGCCACCGCTGCCGCGCAGCAGCTCCTGCACCTCCTGGTCCGGCTCGGCCCGCCCGATGACCGGGTCGACGTCGAGGACCACCAGCGGCGGCACCCGCAACCCCAGCCGGCGGGCCAGCTCACCGCAGATCACCTCGGCGATCAGCGCCTTGGGCCCCTGCCCGGCGCCTCGGAACTTCGCCACGTAGGTGCCCAGGTCGTCGGCCTCCACCACGCCCGGCAGCGACCCACCCTCGCGCAGCGGGGTGACGTAGCGGATCGCGGTGACCTGGCGGAGCACGCCGCCCACCCTACTGTGGCCGGCCGGGACGGGTGGCGGGCCGGCCCAGACCGGTACGCGCAGGTCAGTCGAGCTTGTCGCGTAGCTTGTCGACCTGGGTCTGCAGGCGGTCCACCGCGTTCTCGTTGTTGACGAACGTGCTGATTCCCGCGGCCAGACCGAGACCGATCAGCACGGCCAGGATGCTGAGCACCAGGCCGCCGATCGACACGCCGCGACCGGTGACCCCGGGTCGGCGCGCCATCTTGAGGCCGACGATGCCCAGGATGATCCCGATGATGCCGAGCACCAGCCCCAGCCAGGCGAGGATCGCCGTCAACACACTGAACAGACCGGCCACTCCGAACACCAGGGCGAAGGTCGCGGCGGCGCTCGTCTTCGCGCGGGCGTCCCCCCGATGGCTGCGGGACCCGGCCGGTGCGCCGGCACCTCGGGCCGGTTCGCTTGCGGCAGTCATGACGCTCCCTTCCGCACGCGCGACGCGCGCACTTCCGGCCGCCGCATCCCCCGTGCGCGGCCCGTTATGCCCCGCCGATCCGGTGCGCTTCCGGCGCGGGCTGGCGTTGCTGGTGCCAGGGATCTCCGGAGGCGCCGGCGGCGAGGTGTCGTTCGTAGCTGGCCACCTTGCCGTTGATGAGGTCGAGGCAGTCTTGTAGCTGCGCGAACTGCTCGGTGATGTGGCGCTGGTGTGCGCGGAGCAGTTCGAGCCGTTCGGCCTCGTTGCCGCTGCCCGCCCGAACGAGTTGGGCCAGGCGGCGGATCGTCGTGAGCGGCATTCCGGAGGCCCGGAACGTGACGCAGTTCGCCAGCCACTCGACGTCCCAGGCGCTGTAGACGCGCCTGCCCGACCCGTCACGCCGCACCTCGCTGGCCAGCAGGCCCTCACGCTCGTAGAGCCGCAGGGTGTGCACACTCAAGCCGGTGCGCTGCGCCACCTGCCCGATGCTCAGGCCCCCGTCCGTCATGGTGTCGACGGTAACCCGTTGACCTAGACCTCGGTCTAGCACCTAGCGTCCGCGGCATGACCAGCGACACGACCCACACCACGTTCGGCGCCCACAGCACGACCGTGGACGTCCTCACCGGAATCGACCTCACCGGCAAGACCGCTGTCGTCACGGGCGGCTACTCCGGCCTCGGTCTCGCCACGACACTCGCGCTCACCCGGGCCGGGGCTCGGGTCGTCGTCCCAGCTCTCCGGCCGGACGTGGCGCGGCGGGCGCTCGCCGACGTGGCCGGAGTCGAGATCGAGGTCGACCAGTTCGATCTCGCCGACCTCGCCTCCGTCCGCGCGTTCACCGAACGGTTCCTCAGCAGCCATCCCGCCCTCGACATCCTGATCGCGAGTGCCGGCGTCATGGCCTGCCCGGAGACCCGGGTGGGACCCGGCTGGGAGGCGCAGTTCGCGACCAACCACCTCGGCCACTACGCGCTGGCGAACCTGCTGTGGCCCGCGCTCACCGCTGCCGGCGCGGCTCGTGTCGTCGCGGTCGCCTCCGGGCGCGACAGGTCGTGGCGAATCCGGTGGGACGACGTGCAGTTCGCGCACGGCTACGACAAGTGGGAGGCCTACACCCAGTCGAAACTCGCGAACATCCTGTTCGCCCGACACCTCGACCTGCTCGGCAGACCGCACGGCGTCCGGGCCTTCTCGGTCAACCCCGGCTGGATCCGCACCCCTCTGCAACGACACCTCGGCGTCGAGGAGATGGTCACCGCTGGCTGGATCGACGCGGACGGGAACTCCGCTCCGGGCCTGTTCAAGACCGTCGAGCAGGGCGCGGCCACCCAGGTCTGGGCCGCCACCTCACCGCACCTCGACGCGAACGGCGGCGACTACTGTGTGGACTGCCGCCGCACCGACGCCAGCCCCACCGACGGCAGCGCGGCGGCCCGCCTCTGGGCTCTGTCGGCGGACCTGACCGGCCTCGACCTCGTCAACTGAGCCCTCGCGTACCGGCCGGGGTGCCCCGGCGATGCGGACGGCTCCTAAACTGGGTCCTCTCCTCGGGAAGGGCTGCCGATGCCTGTCGACCTCAGCGCGGCCGACGCGTTGGCGCTGCGGATGACGAGCCTGCTGCTACGCCCACACCCGGGCATCCGAGCCGGCACCGTCGCCGAGGTGGTCGAGTGGTTCGGCGCGATGCAGGCACAGGACCTGGCCAGCGTGTTGTGGTCGCTGGGCGCCCGGCTGCCCGGTCACGGCGTCGCCGACGTGCAGGCGGCGTTGGAGCGGCGTGAGGCGCTGCGCACCTGGCCGATGCGGGGCACCGTGCACCTCGTTCCGTCCGCCGACGCCCGCTGGATGCTGGAGTTGACAGGCGTACGATCGCTGGCCGGCGCGGCGACCCGGCGGGCGCAGCTCGGGCTCACCGAGGCCGACGCGGACCGTGCGGTGGGCGTCCTCGGCGCCGCGTTGGCCGGCGGCGGTCGACTCACCCGCGCGCAGTGCCTGGCCACCCTGCGGGCGGCCGGCCTGGGCACCGACGGGCAGCGTGGTTACCACCTGCTGTGGTATGCGAGCGTCCGCGGCGTGACCTGCGTGGCGCCGAACGTGGGCGCCGACCAGACCTTCGCCCTGCTCGACGAGTGGGCGCCCGAACCCCACCGACTGGAACGGGACGAGGCGCTGGCCCTGCTCGCCCACCGCTACGTTCGCGGCCACGGCCCGGTCACCGACCGCGAGTTCGCCGGGTGGAGCGGCCTCACCCTCACCGACGCCCGGCGCGGCCTGGCCGCCGCCGGCGACGCGCTGAGCACCGTACGGGTCGACGGCACCCCGATGTACGTCGACGCGGCCCTGGCCGACGCGCCGCGCACCGCGCCGGACGACGTGCTGGCGCTGCCCGGCTTCGACGAGTACCTGCTCGGCTTCCGGGACCGCACGTTGATGCTCGACCCCGCCCACCAGGCGGCCGTGGTGCCGGGCAACAACGGCATCTTCCAGGCCACAGTGGTCCGCGCCGGTCGGGTGGTGGGCGTGTGGAAGCGCAAGATCGGCCGCGCCGCGGTCACCGTGACGATCCAGCAGCTCACGACGCTCGACGTCGCGGCGCGGGCCCGGGTGGAGCAGGCGCTCGGGCGCTACGCCGCCTTCCTCGGGCTGCCGGCCCGCTTCGACTGGCTGACCTGAGCCTGTCGCGTCACTCCTCGTCGGCGGGTCTCCGGTCGGCCGGTCGGGGGCGGGCGGCGCTGAGCAGGTCGACGACCCGGGTCACCCGGGGGTCCGCGCGGATCTGCGCCACACTGGCCGGCAGCGGCAGCCGCCAGTTCGGGTACTCGTCCACCGTGCCCGGCATGTTGGGTTGGCGCACCTCGCCCAGCACGTCGTAGAGGGAGACACCGAGCAGCCGGGTCGGGCTGGCCGCGAGCGCGGCGTGCATCGCCACCACCACCTCGCCGTCGTCGGGCGTCTCCGCCGGTTCCTCCGACTCGGACCCCGCCGCCGGCTCGGACCCCGCCGCCGGCTCGGACAGCAGGTTCTCGGCGCGCAACATCGTGAGCAGCCGTTCCCGATCGCCGGCGGCGCGGGCCCGCTCCACCGCCACGTCGGTGCCGAGCAGTTTCAACTCGTCGCGCACCCGCACGTGCTCACCGGTCAGGAAGCCCGGCGCGGTGGGCAGGTCGTGGGTGGAGATCGTGGCGAGGGCGTTACGCGGCCACCGGGCCGGCGCGACGAAGTCGCCGGCCTCGTCGCGCGCGAACCACAGCACTGTCGAGCCGAGCATGTTGCGCCCGCGCAACCCTCGGGTCACCGCCGGTTGGACCGTGCCGAGGTCCTCACCGACCACCACCGCGCCGGCCCGCTGCGCCTCCAACGCGAGGATGCCGAGCATCGCCTCGGCGTCGTAGCGCACGTAGGTACCCTCGGCCGCGCCGCCGCCCGGCGGCACCCACCACAGTCGCCACAGGCCGGCGACGTGGTCGACCCGCAGGCCACCCGCGTGCCGCAGGACGCGACGCAGCATGTCCCGGTAGGCGGCGTAGCCGGTGGCGGCGAGCCGGTCCGGGCGCCACGCGGCGAGCCCCCAGTCCTGGCCGAGCTGGTTGAAGTCGTCAGGTGGCGCGCCGACCCGCACGCCCTGGGCCAGCACGTCGGCGAGCTGCCACCCGTCCGCGCCGCCCGGGTCGATGCCGACGGCCAGGTCGTGCACGACGCCGACCGGCATTCCCGCCGAACGGGCCGCCGCCGTGACGGCGTCGAGCTGCTCGTCGCAGAGGTGTTGCAGCCAGGCGTAGAAGGTGACCCGGTCGGCGAGCTGCCGACGCTGCTCGGCGACCGCCGGGGCGTCGGGGTGGTGCAGCTCCGCCGGCCAGGCACGCCAGTCGTTGCCGTGCCGCTCGGCGAGCGCGCACCAGGTGGCGAAACTGGTGAGCGCCGGGTCCGCGGTGAGATCCACCGGCTGGGCGTACGGGTGTAGCAACTCCAGGGCGTGCCGCTTGGCGGCCCACACCTCGTCGTAGTCGATCAGGGGACCCCGGTCGGGACGCAACGCGTCGACCACCGCACGGGTCGCCGCGTCCGCCGCGCGGTACGCGGCGGTGTCGCTGACCCGCAGGTACAGCGGGTTGACGAAACGTCGGCTGGCGGGCGAATACGGCGAGGTGGCCACCGGATGCGCCGGCCCGACCGCGTGCAGCGGGTTGAGCAGCACCAGCCCCGCCCCGGTGGCACCGGCCCACCCGGTGAACTCGGCGAGATCACCGAGGTCGCCCATGCCCCAGGAACGCTCCGAGGTGAGCGCGTAGAGCTGGAGCATCCACCCCCAGGTCCGCGGCGGCACCGGCAGTCGGCGCGGCACCACCACCACCGTCACCTCCCGGTCGGCGCAGGCCAGGCGGTGCCAACCCAGCGGCAGGTCCGCCGGCAGCTCACCGTCGACCGCGCGGCGGCCACCGTCCTCCAGGGTCACCACACCCGGGCCGGGCAGCGCCCGGCTGCGGCCCTGGGTGAGCACGACCGTCTCCGGCAGTGCGCCCCGGTCGACGGCACGGGCGGCGGCGAGCGCGTCGGCGACCGCCGACGGGCTGGTGGCGTTTACCCCGAGCAGCCCCAGCACACCCACCACGGTCTCCGGCGCGACCTCGACGCGGCGGTGCCGCCAGTCCTCGTACCAGGTGGAAACACCGTGCGCGTTGGCCAGCGCGGCCAATCGTCGGTTCATCCCGTCCCCCGCTCCACGACGCGACCCCCACCCACCTTGCCACCCCCGGGCGAGCCGCGCAGGGCGGGCGGGGGGCACCTCCCCCCGCCCGCCCCCGCCGCGCCGATCTTGCACTTGCTGTCCCGGCACAAGGGGACATTCCACCTATGTCGACGACCGAAACTGCAAGATCGGCGCGATCTGACGCTGTCAGTCGGCGAGCGCGCCGGCGGCGCGACCCTCGTGCAGGGTCAGGTTGCGGCCGTTGGCCGGGTCGAACAGGTGGATCTTCTCCAGGTTGAACCAGACTCGGCGCGTCTGCCCCTCGGCGACCGGGGACTCGGCGGACAGCCGGGTCACCAGGTTGCCGCCGGCGCCGGCGAAGTCGGCGGCGCCCGCGTCGGCGGCCAGCTCCTCCAACTCGGCGGCGCTGGCCTTCTCACCCTCGACTGTGAAGTAGACGTACTTGTCCGAGCCCATCGACTCGACGATGTCCACCGGCGCCTCGAACTCCATGCCCCGCCGACGGGTGTCGTCGTCGACCAGCTCGGCGTCCTCGAAGTGCTCCGGCCGGATGCCGAGGATCAGCTCACGGGGCGCGTCGGCCGCCTCCAACTCCCGGCGGACCCGGTCGCCGAGCGGCACCTGCCCCAGGGCGGTGTGCAACTCGCCGTCCTGCACGGCGGCGTGCAGGAAGTTCATCGACGGCGAGCCGATGAAGCCGGCCACGAAGAGGTTCTTCGGGTGGTCGTACAGCTCCTGCGGTGGCCCGACCTGCTGCACCGCGCCCCCGCGCATGATCACTACGCGGTCGCCGAGGGTCATCGCCTCGGTCTGGTCGTGGGTGACGTAGACGGTGGTGGTGCCGAGCTGCTTCTGCAGGCGGGACACCACAGTGCGCATCTGTACCCGCAGCTTGGCATCGAGGTTGGACAACGGCTCGTCCATCAGGAACGCCTTCGGCTGGCGGACGATCGCCCGACCCATCGCCACCCGCTGACGCTGGCCGCCGGAGAGGTTGGCCGGCTTGCGGTCCAGCAGCGAGGTCAGCTCCAGCACCTTCGCCGCCTCGTCGACCTTGCGCTCGATGGTCTCCTTGTCGAGCTTCGCCAGCCGCAACGGGAACGCCATGTTCTCCCGCACGGTCATGTTCGGGTACAGCGCGTACGACTGGAACACCATGGCGATGTCCCGGTCCCGGGGAGCCTTGTCGTTGACCCGCTGCCCGGCGATGCGCAGCTCACCGGAGCTGATGTCCTCCAGCCCGGCGATCATGTTGAGGGTGGTGGACTTTCCGCAGCCCGAGGGCCCGACCAGGATCACGAACTCGCCGTCGGCGATCTCCAGGTCGACGTCCTGCACGGCGACGGTCCCGTCCGGGAAGCTCTTGCTCACCTTGTCCAGCACGATGTCAGCCATGACTACTCACCTATCCCTTGACTGCGCCGGAGGTCAGACCCGACACGATGCGACGCTGGAAGAAGAGGACGAACAGGATGATCGGCACGGTGATCACCACGGCGGCGGCGCAGATCGCCCCGGTGGGGTCCTCGAACTGCGACGCGCCGGTGAAGAACGACAACGCCGCCGGCACCGTGCGGGACCGCTCGGTCGAGGTCAGCGAGATGGCGAACAGGAAGTCGTTCCAGCAGAAGATGAAGACCAGGATCGCCGTGGTGAACAGCCCCGGCGCGGCCAGTGGCGCGATCACCCGCCGGAACGCCTGCCCCTGCGTGGCGCCGTCCATCTTCGCGGCCTTCTCCAGATCCCACGGGATCTGCTTGAAGAACGCCGACAGCGTGTAGATCGCCAGCGGGAGCGCGAAGGTGATGTACGGCAGGATCAGCCCGAGCCAGGTGTCGAAGATCTTGAGCTGACGCTCGATCTCGAACAGCGGCGACACCAGTGACACCTGCGGGAACATCGCGATCAGCAGGGAGACGCCGACCAGCAGCTTCTTGCCGGGGAAGTCCAGCCGGCTGATCGCGTACGCGGCCATCGCGCCGAGCACCACAGCGATCAGCGTGGCGATCAGCGCGACGCCTATCGAGTTGACGAGCGCCCGGACGAACTGGTCGGTGTCGAAGATGGTCCGGTAGTTGTCAAGCGTCCACTCCCGGGGGATGAAGTTCCCGTCGGTGAGGGTGGCCGGCGTCTTGAACGACAGCGACGCGATCCACAGCACCGGGACCAGCGCGAAGACGACCACGAGGACGTCGAGCAGACCCCAGCGCAGCTTTGCCCTGGTAGTGGTTTCGACAGCCATGTCAGCGCCTCTCCCCGTCGTCGCTGCCCGGAGCAGCGGTGCCGAACAGCTTCACGAAGACGAAGGCGATGATCGCCACGGTGATGAAGATCAGCACTGACATCGTCGAACCGATGCCGAGGTTGAGGCCCCGGATCAGGTTGTTGTAGGCGAGCATCGACACCGACGACGTCTCGTTGCCGCCGGCGGTCAACACGAAGATGTTGTCGAAGACCCGGAACGCGTCCAGGGTGCGGAACAGCAACGCGACAAGGATTGCCGGCTTCATCACCGGCAGCATCACCTTCGTGAACTTCTGCCAGGCGGTCGCGCCGTCGGTGGATGCCGCCTTGAGCAGGTCCTCCGGCACCAGCGCCAGCCCGGCCATCAGCAGCAGCGCCATGAACGGGGTGGTCTTCCAGATCTCCGCCAGCATGATGATCGCCAGGGAACTGGCCCGCTCGGTGAGTGGCGCGCCGTCGCTGAACAGGTCGGCCAGGTAGCCCGTGCCGGGCGTCCACGCGTACCGCCAGGAGAACGCGGCGACCACTGTCACGATCCCGTACGGGATGAGCGCCGAGGTCCGGACCAGGCCGCGGCCGACCAGGGTGCGGTGCATGATGATCGCCAGGCCCATGCCGAGGACCAGCTCGACGGCCACGGTGACCACAGTGATCAGCATGGTCACCCCGAACGCGGTCCACCAGAACTCGTTGGTGAGCACGGTGACGTAGTTCTCCAACCCGATGAACTCACGCTGGTCGGGGAAGCGCAGGTCGAAGCGCTGCAACGACAACCAGACCGAATAGATGATCGGGTACGCGGTCACCGCGATCATGACCAGCGCGGCCGGCGCGCACAGCAGCAGACCAAGCTTGCGTTCGGCCTTCTTGTTCTCACTCAGTGGGGGCTTGCGCCGGCCGCCACGCTGGGTGGGCACGGTGGCGCGCCGGCCGTCGGTCTGCTCAGGTGTTTCGGTGGTGGCGGGCCGGGTCATGGCAGGACCCCCTTCGACTGGAGGGCGTCGGCGATGGCGCCGCGCAGCTCGTCGGCGGTCTGCTGCGGACGGATCCCGGACGGCGGCGACAGGATCGCCGACATCACTGTGGAGATGCTCTGGTAGGCGGGGGTCAGCGGACGTGTCGCCGGCTCCTTCAACTCCTCCAGGATGGTGTCCTTCATCGGGTACGCCTCGGTCATCTCCGGGTCGTCGAAGACCGCCTCGATGGTGGGCGGCACTCCGTCGTTGATGGCGGAGAACTTCTGGTGCTCGGCGCTGCGGATGCACCGGGCCGCCTCGAAGGACTGCTCCGGGTGCTTGGAGTAGGAGCTGACGGCCAGGTTGACCCCACCGATGGTGACCTTGCTGGGGGTGCCCTCGTCGATGCCGGGGATCCGAGCCCAGCCGACCTGCTTGGCCAGCTCCGGGTTCGCCTCCTGCAGGGCCGGGTAGACGAACGGCCAGTTCACCTGGAACGCGCCGGAGCCGGACTGGAACTCCAACCGGACCGGGTCCTCGGTGGCGTTGCTGAACGACGGCGAGGTCACGCCCGCCGTGGCGAACTTCTTCAGCTGCTCCAACGCCCGGACCGTGCCGTCGTCCATCACCGCCTTCTTGCCGTCGTCGCTGAGGATCTTGCCTCCGGCGCTCTCGGCCAGGGTGTTGTAGAGGACGACAAGACCCTCGTACTGTGCGCCCATGGTGAGCACCTGGTACGGCTTGCCCTGGTCCTTGAGCTGCTGGGCCGCGCTGATCATCTGGTCCCAGGTGCTCGGCGGCTGCGGGACCAGGTCCTTGCGGTACCAGAGCAGCTGGACGTTCGTGTTCTTCGGCGCCGCGTACAGCTTGTCCTCGTACCGGGCGGTGTCCAACGGCCCGGCGAGGGTGCCCTGCTCGACCTCGGCCTTGTCCTGACCGGTCCACTCCCGGATCCAGTCGGCGCTGGCGAACTCCTGGGTCCAGGTGACGTCCAAGCCGAGCAGGTCCATCCCGCTGTCCTCGGCGGCCAGCCGGCGCACCATCTGCACCCGCTGGTCGTCGGCCTGCCGGGGCAGCACCCGGTAGGCGATCTCGTACCGTCCCTGGGCCTGCGCGTTGCAGTCGTCGACGACCTTCTGCAGGTTCTGCTCGGGCGGGTAGTACAGGTTGATCGTCGGTGGGCCGCCAGCGTCGTCCGCGCCGCACGCGGCCAGCGGCGCGACGAGCGCCAGCGCGGCAGCCGCCGCCCCCAGCCGAACAACCGGCCGGCGTCGGTGTCGAGCCGTTTCGGGGTCCGTCATCGCCCTCCCCCTCTCCTCGGCGAAAGACCGGGGAGGGCATCCGCGCCCCGGCGCACGGCGAGACGATTCCGAGCCGGCAAGCTGCGGAAACTCCGGCCCGGATGCTCTGTAGCGGCTACTCTGCCCCACCGGTGAAGCCGCGAAACCTGGCTGTCACAACGGGGACTGCGCGCAGCGACCGGCCGCCTTCGCCTGCGCCGACACCACGCGCGTGGTCGACTCGGCGTCCTGCTCCGGCCGCCCTGGAGAGGGCGTCGAGACCGCGAGCCCCGACGATGGCAACAGTATGACAGGGGTAGGCTGATCGTATGACAGAGCCTCAGCGTCGCTTCACGATCTCCGTCCCCCCGGACGTGAGTCAGATCCTGGAGAGCCAGGGCAACCGCATGGCCAGCGCCTACGTCACGGAGTCGGTGCGTCGGCGTAGGCGGGTGGAACAGCACAAGGAGTTGTTGCTCGCCGCCGGCATCCACGCCACTGACCAGGGTGTCGCCGAGGCGCGAGCCCGCCGCCTGGGCGTGGAAGCCGAGTGGCCCTCGGAGCGGTTCGAGGCGGAGCGCGCCAAGATCCGCGCCGCCATGGAGGCCGAGATGAACGGTGACGACACCGCGCCCCGCGCCGACCCCGCATGACCTCGGAGACAACACCACCAGTCCGGCTCATCCTGGACCGGTCAGCCCTGCTGGGATACGCCGTCCTCCGGACCGTGCACGTGGGCGAGCCCGTCCACGAGGTGATTGAGGACGGGGTGCGGTTCGGGGTGCCGGTCGTGGCAGCGACCGAGGCGTTGACCAAGGCGACCGGCAAGGACCTGGCTCTGCTGCACAAGCTGCTGGCCTTGACTTCCTGCGCGCTGCTGCCCGAGCAGGCGGAGGATCTACCGGAGCTGACCTTCTGGCAGCGCAGGACCGGCCGTTTCGACCTGGCCGCGGCCGCCGTGGCGGGCCTGACCCACGATGCCGCAGTGCTGACCAGCGAGGGGCCCGAATACTCCGACGGGGTGCCGCTGATCCACTTCCCGGGATGAGCTACGCCGGGCCGAGCGTCAGCTCCGGGCTCTGGCCCAGGAGAGAAAGCGCTCGGTCATCCGGGCCGGCGGATGATCCGGGTGGAGCTGGGTGAGCTGGTTCGTCGCCTCGTGCATCAGCGTGCCGAGGTAGATCAGCAGTGCGGTCCGGCTGGCCCGGTACTCCGTCAGCAGGGCGAGCTTGGCCGGCTGGCAGGGCCACTCCCGGCCACAGTTACGGCACCGCCACAGCGGGCGCATGGCGACGTGCGGGACGGGCGGCCGGACCACCATCACCGCCACCGCACCGCGGGCTGCTGGTCTGTCGGGCTCAACACATCGACCTCCTCGGGGGCGGGGAAGGGGCCGCTCCCGCAAGGGGGAAACGGGAGCGACCCCGGGGACAGGGCCCGCCGCCGCCATTCCGGCCACCAGCGGACCCGCCACTGGTGACAGTGTGGTGATGACACGACTACGGTCGATACGTGCTCACGCCATTCGTGCAGCTCAGCGGCCCAGGTGAGCACCCATGAGGGACGCGCCGAGCCAGACCGAGCGAAGGTTGGGGAATCGATGGGGACCGTCACCGACTACGTGCTGGAGGAACTGCGGCTGTTCCGGACGGGGTCCGGGCTCAGTCAGGACGACTTCGGCAGGGGCATCGGCTATTCGGGTTCACACGTCAGCTCGGTGGAGACCGGCGGGCGACCGCCCACGAAGGAGTACATGAGGGCTGTCGACACCCACCACCAGACCGGCGGACGCTTCCTCCGCATGCTGGACGGGTTGGCCCGGCTCGACGCCGAACCGGCCTGGCTGCGCGAGTGGATCGAGTTCGAGCGGGAGGCGACCACGCTGCGCTGGTTCGAGTTGGCGTACGTGCCGGGCCTGCTCCAGACCGAGCGGTACGCCCGCGCGACGCTGGCCGGTGGCCGGTTCGATGCCGAGGACGTGGACCGGATCGTCGCCGCCCGGCTGGAGCGGCAGGCGATCCTGCACCGCCCGCGCCCGCCGCAGCTCATCGCCGTGCTGGACGAGGCGGTGCTGCGCCGGCCGGTGCTCGACCAGCCGGGCCTCATGGTCGAGCAGTGCGAGCACCTGGTCCAGTTGGCGACGGCGGAGCATATCCAGGTGCACATCGTGCCGACAGATGCTGGGATGTATCTGGGGATGGGCGGTCAGTTCATCATCGCCGAGATGCCCGACGGCGAGCGCGTGACCTATGCCGACAACCAGCTCACCGCGCAGATCGTCGATGCGCCGACCGACGTCGCTAAGCTGGCGAAGACGTGGGAGATCGTGCGGAACGAGGCGCTCCCCCGCCGGCAGTCAACCGAGCTGATCAAGGAAGTGGCGAAGTCATGGGCATGCTGACCCCACAGTGGCGGAAGTCGACCCGGTCCGGCGGCAACGGCGGAGCCTGCGTCGAGGTCGCCGACAACCTGCCGAGCGTGGTGCTGGTGCGCGACACCAAGGACCGCGACGGCGGCACCCTGCACGTCGACCCGACGGCCTGGAAGGCCTTCGTCGAGTACGCCAAGCAGCACTGAACGCGAATCTCGGAGAAGATCCCCCGACTAAAGCATTCTCCGGCGGATCTGGAGATCTTGGACACTTTCCGTTATCGCACAGTTATCGCAGAACGGAAAGTGTCCAAGATCTACCCTGAATGGCCCCGCGACCGTCGGGAACTACCGTCGACAGCAGCGGTCGAAGGCCTCAGCTTGCTATCGCCGCTTCCCGCGTCTCCGGCTGCGGGCCCGGACGGGCCAGCAGGATCGCGGCACCCGCGAGCACGGCACCGGCGATGGTCAGGGCGAGAATCTGCCAGGAGGGCCCCAACGGGTAATAGGGGCCGGGGGTGAACGCGCTGTGCACGGTGAAGACCGGATCGACGTCGCCGTGATCTCGGAATGCCCGCAGCGCGTTGCCGTACAGGGCTACTGCCGGCAGAGCGAGCGCGACCAGCGCGACGGCCCAGAGCCCGGTGGAGGCGCGCCGCCGTTCGGCCGACGCCTCCACGATCCGGTACGCGAGGGCCGCTGCAAACAGCCATCCGACGACGAGTCCGATCAGGATGCCCACCACGATCAGCGGTAGGAACATGGGCCTGCTCTGCGCCCAGCCGTCGAGGTGGACAGAGCCGTGGTCGGGGGTGAGGTAGCCCCGCACCTGGAGTGTCAGGCCGCTCGACCTGGCGCTGAACGTCGAGTTTCGCATCGGCAGGTCGACGAAGGATCTGGTGTCAGGGTTGAGCCCGACAGCCTGACCGCCGAGCGGTGTGATGTCGGAGACCGACCAGCCATCGGCTGCGAACCGCTGCCGGGCCTGCTCAGCATCCCAGGCACCACCGACTTCGGTGGTCGTCGAGATCGACTCCTCCAGCCATGGCGACACGATGCGCATGTGGACCGAATCGCTTGTGGCTCCGCTGGCCCGCTGGGCCAGGCTGGCGATTGCCGCGTCGTCGGGCAGGTCCGCGAACGTCTGCGACCCTGCCCACGACCCGGCGGCCCCACCGAGCGCGCCCATTGTCAAGGCGAGGAGGACCGCCGCGAGCACCGCGAAGGGACGGCGGGCGGGGAGCCGGAGCCGGTGTCGAAGGCCGCTGGCGAGCAGGTGCAGGGCCTCCCCGGGCCGTGGGTGGCGCTGCCCAGGCGCCGCCATCTCAAGGAGCGTGGTGACCATCTCGGTGCCGTACCGCCGCCGGTGCCGGCCCGGATAGGCAAGCAGCAGCTTCCGGTAGTGGCGTTCGAGACTGCGGTCGTCGTTCGACCAGGTGGCGGCGGTCATGCGATCACCGACCCGACGCCCGGGGCACCACCGAGACGCTTGCTCAGTTGGGCATCGGCCGCCGCGGCCTGCCGACGCAACCGCTCGGCCTGGGCTTGCAGGGCGACCGCCCCTGCCTCGTTGAGTCGGTAGTAGCGACGCAGCCGCCCGTCGACGGCCTCTTCCCGGTCCACCTCGATCAGGCGCTGCTCGACCAGGCGGTCGAGGGCGCCGTAGAGGGTGCCGGGCCGCAGCTTCACGTCGCCCGCGGACAGCTCTTCCACCGCCTGCACAACCCCGTAGCCGTGCAAGGGCTGTGTGGCCAGAGCGGTGAGGATGAGAAACGTGGATTCATGCATGAGCCGACACTATGTGCGGCGTTATATAACGTCAAGGATGCTATCGGGACTCGCCGGCCCGGAGCCTTCCGCCCGGACACGTCCCTCCGGACCAGGCATGCTGGGACGATGATCGCGCGCTTCAAGGACCTGTGTCTGGACGCCACCGACCCGCTCGCACTGGGTGCCTTCTGGGCCCGGGTGCTCGACGCCGACGTGGCCGATGCCGGTGACGACGACACCCGGGTGGACCCGCGCTCGGCGCGCTCCAGCGCCGAGTCGATCTGGGTGAACAAGGTGCCCGAGCCTCGGGTCGGCAAGACCCGCGTACACCTGGATCTGCGGTTGGCCGGCGCGGACCCGGCGGCGTTGCTCGCCGACGGCGCCCGGCTGGTCCGCGAACCGGCCGGCGACGACACCTGGTGGGTGTTGGACGACCCGGAGGGAAACGAGTTCTGCGCGTTCCCGGCCCGCGACGGCGCCCGGCCGGGCCCGTTCGAGCTGGTCGTCGACTCGGCCGACCCGGTGGCGCAGGCGACCTGGTGGGCCGAGGTGGTCGGCGGCACGGTCGAGCACGAGCCGACAACCTCGTCGGTGGTCGGCGCGGCCGGGTTCCCCTGGGACTACTGGGTGTTCGCCCAGGTGCCCGAGCCCAAGACGGTCAAGAACCGCCTGCACTGGGACGTCGACCTGGTCGACCCGGAGCCGATGGCGCTGATCGCGACGGGCGCGACCCTGCTGTGCGAGCCGACCGCCGAGAGCCGATGGTGGGTGCTGGCCGACCCCGAGGGCAACGAGTTCTGCGCCTTCGCACCACGCCCCACCGGGTGAACGACCGACTACCGAGCGCGGGCGTCGTCGGCTAGCGTTTTCGTAGCGCCGTAGCCTGCGCGTTTCGCCACCGCCGTCGACACGCCTCCGGCCGACCCCAGGCCTGCCCGATCGGTTGGTAATCGCGGGAACGTCCCACCGCCGCTCCCCCGGTTCGGCAGGATCGTCCCAACGAGGAGGTGCCGTCGTGCAGGACACCCGCGCTCTCGCCCTGACGTTCGAGGTGAGCGGCCTGCCACCGGTCAAGACCGAAGCGTTGTCCATCTTCGCCGCCGGGCATCGCCAGGCGACGAGGGTCCGCACCCTGCTCCAGGCCGCCCTCGTCGCGGCCCAGCGCACCGGCTGGACGCCGTTGCCCGGGCCGATCGAGGTGGACCTGGTGTTGCGCTGCCCGCCCGGGCACCGTACGTCCGACGCCAGCACCCTGCTCGGCGGCGTCTGCGCGGTGTTGCAGGACAAGAAGCGGGTGTCGACCATCGGCCTCGCCCACCTCGGCGTCCTGGTGGACGTCGCCCTCTACGACGACGACCGGCAGATCCGCCGGTTGTCGTACCACGAGGAACCGGCCGAGGAGTTCTCGTACCAGGTGCGGGTCGCCGCCGTACCGACAGGGGTTTGACCGACGTCCGCGGTGGGGTATCGCGGACGCCGACGAAGGGAGCACCGATGTCGGAGCCACATGTCACGCTCGACCCCCGCGGGCTCGATCCCGTGCAGCAGAAGCTGCGCGGTCCGCTGGAGGAGCAGCTGACCTCGGCGCTTCAGGCGGCGATCGACCGGGTCGGCGCCGACTACGCCGGCGAACCGGTCGAGCAGGTCTGCCAGCGACTGTTGGAGGAGACCCGCTCCGGGTTGCATCCCGACATCGCTGCCGGGTTCAACCCGGACATGGACGAGTTCTGCCGGGTGGCGGTGGCGATCGTCCGGCGCGAGGCCGGCTGAGCCGCAGCGCCTGTCAGTATCGGCCGAGCTGGGCGTACGGGCTGAGCACGATGCGCGGTGACAGCGCCGGGTCCAGCCAGGTGAGCACGTCGACCAGGTGAGAGTGTGCGAGGGAGACGCAGCCAGCGGTGGCGTTGCCGGCGCTGGTGCTGAACTGGTGCAGGAAGATCCCACTGCCCGCGTTCGGCACCGGCTTCGGCACGTTCGGCGCCATGTTGTAGGTGATCACCGCGAAGTGCGTGTACGCGGGGACCTCCTTCCACAGCGCCTCGCTGGCCCCGCCCGGGTTGGTCGCACTGTGCTGGAAGGTGTTGTAGAGCGACGACGACGGGTTCTCGTTCCACCAGTCACCGCTGACCAGCCGGCGGTAGGGGAATCGCATGCCCGGGTTGGCGGCGATGCCGTACATGGTGGGGCCGATGGAGTAGACACCGGTCGGCGTGGTCGGCACCCCCTCCACGTGGTTGTCGCTGAAGCCCTTCGAGCCGAGCCGGGCGGGCAACGACGCCGACGCCGGCTGCCAGCCGTTGCGGGACCGCACGTACGCCTCCAGCGTGGCGTAGGTGGTGGTGTAGCTGCTGGCGCCGACGATGATCACCTGCTTCGTCGCCGCCGGAAGCGTGGTCAATTCGCTGGCCCGGTTTCGGCGCCGACCCGGCCACGGTCGTGGCATCGGGACGGTGCCCCAGCCCGGCCGCAGCGGCTCGCTCGCGCCGAGTGCGGGCGCGGCCGGGGTCAGCACGGCCGGGGCGGCCAGACCTGCCGCCGCGCCGAGAAGGAGAGACCTGCGCTTCATGCCGCCATCCTGACAGTCGAACCGACGTGCGGTCTGCCCCGCTCGGCACGGTCGAACGATTCGCGGGGTGGGCCAGGACCGGGTCCGCAACTACCCGGCCCTGACCCTCGGCCGTCCGGCGGGGGAGCGGACAGCTCCGGCACCCCGCCGCGCGGGGGTGGCACGACGCCACGCGCCGCGACGGGGTGAGCCGGCCACTCCGCACTCAGCTCCACGGTGCTCGCCCGCCGAACGTCGACGCGCCCGACACACCCCGAGGGGCCGTGAGCGCCGGACCAGGTTAGGCGGGCTCCGACCGGCCGGACAAGCCGCGTCGGGCGGACGGAGGCAGGACTGATGCCACGGTGAAAATCGGGCAGATCGACGTAACGCGACCATGATCGCCGACGCTGTTTGGCTTCGGTACGGTCAGAAGTGCCGCAGCAGGTCCCGGAACGCGGCGAGCCGCAACACCCCGTCGTCGGTCGGGTCCAGTTCGTCGTCCTCCAGCACCCACGTGTTCGCGTTCGGGATGAACACCGCGTTCAACCCGGCCGCCCGCGCCGGCAGGATGTCGGACTTCGGGGAGTTGCCGATCATCCACGCGTCGGCCGGCGCGAAGCCGTGCTCCCGGGTGAGCCACCGGTACGTGTCGACGTTCTTCTCGGCGACGATGTGCGCGGCCCCGAAGTGGTGCAGCAGGCCGCAGGCGTCCAGCTTGCGCTGCTGCTCCTCCTGGTCGCCCTTGGTCAGCAGCAGCAGCTCGTGCCGGCCGGCCAGCTCGTCGAGCGCGTCGGCCACCCCGGGCATCAGCTCCACCTGGTGCTCGACCAGGGCCAGCGCCAGCCGGTCGATCTCCTGGCGTTCGGAGTCGGTGGCCGGCCGCTCACGCAGCCGCTCCAGGCACTCCGCCAGGCTGCGCAGGAAGACCTTGCTGCCGTATCCGTGCGCCACCGCGTTGGCCCGCTCGATGTCGTCGAGGACGGCCCGCAGCTCGGCCCGGTCGAGGGTGGGGTGGTCCAGCCAGCCCAGGAAGTCGTCGATCACCCGCTCGAAGACGACGTTGTTCTCCCACAACGTGTCGTCGGCATCGAAGATCAACACCTGTGCCTGCCGCCTGGCCGCCGCGCCGACCGTCATGCCATCCCCTCCCCGCGCCCACCGCTCGATGAGCCGAGGGACAGGATAGGCGGCAGACAAACGGCGATTCCCGTGAATTTCTCCGCTCGGCAGGTTCGGGACGGCTCTTGAGGAGTGCGGCATGTTCACCATGAAGTGGGTCACCGGCGTGGCGATGCTGGCCTGCGCCAGCGCGCTGGTGGGGTGCCAGGGCGGTGCGGACGAGGCGCCGCGCGCAGCGGCGGGCACGCCGACGCCGTCGGGCGCCGTGACAGGCGTGCCGACGCCGACGGCAGGGGCCCCGGCCACGTCGTCGGCGGCGGTCGACCCGCTGCTGTCCGGCAAGCGCGAGGTCACGATCACCCGGGTACAGGGTTCGGGGAAGCCGTTGGAGATCAGCGGACGGCTGGAGGAGGGCGGCGACACCGGCGGTCGCATCCTGTTCGTGCCGACACCGATCGGCGGCGACCGGTACGTGATCAGGGCATTCGGCGTGAAGGACGGCCACCCCGCCAACGACGACCCGTCCTGCTGGCAGGTGAACGGCCTGGACATCGAACCCGAGCTGACCATCGGGGCCGTCGTCTGCGACCAGGACGACCCGATCCAGCGGTTCACCATCATCGCCAAGGGCGACGGCACCTACGCGATCGGCAGCGAGACCCGGTTCCTCCAGCACCTCCCCGGCAACGGCCTGGTCCTCAAGGAGTTGGGCACCTCGAAGCTGAACACCACGTTCCGGTTCACCGACAAGGGCCCGGCCGACCGCGAGCCGGTCAACTGACCAGGATCGGGGGCGTCGGCGGCGGCGGGGTCACGGCCACCGCAGCAGCCGTTGGGCGATCAACGCTTCGCGTTCCTCCTGCCCCTCGGGTCGGAGCCGGCCACCACGGGTGAGCATCACCACGCCGTGCAGCAGGCTCCAGCCCACCTCGGCGAGGGTGTCCGGGTCCCGGCCCTCGGCCAACGGGGTCAGGGCCGCCCGCAGCTCCGCGAAGACCGCCCGCGGCGCGGCCGGCACGCCATCCACGCCGAGGGCCAGGTCGGGGGTCAGCGCGAGCATCGCGTCATAGACCTCCGGATTCGTGTACGCGAAGTCGAGGTACGCGGTCGCGACCGCCGGCCAGACCCCCTCGGGGCTGCCAGCGGTCTCCGCGTGCGCCTCGGCGAGATCGGCGGCCAGATCGGCGAAGGCGCACACCGCGACGGCGGCGATCAACGCCTCCAGATCGGCGAAGTGCCGGTAGATGTCACCCATGTCGATCTCGGTCCGTTCGGCGAGCCGTCGGGTGGTCACACCCGCCCAGCCTTCCGTCTCGGCCAACTCTCGCGCGACCGCGACGAGGAGGTCACGCCGGTCCTGTTCGGTGGCCTTCTCAGCAGGTCCGGGCACGCACCCGAGCCTAGGGGTGGACACCAGCCGTAGTTCCCTGGTGACGGATTGGCGACTGGGCGGGCTGGTCAGGCCGACGACGCAGGTCTGCCACAGTGGAATTTCCGCGAGCTTCCCGTCCTCCTCGTGCCACAGCCGACCTCTGGCTCGTTGAGCGAAGAGATCACCGCGACGGGAGGGCACGTGGTCGTTCGGCGGCACCGGCCAGTGGCGGACCGATGAGCGAGAAGCACGACGACGGGTTGGTACGCAGCGAGGCCAGCGGACAGCGAGCGACCTTTCTGGAACTCTTTCTCGACCTGGTCTTCGTCTTTGCCCTCACCCGGATCTCCGCCCGGGTGATCGACGATTTCACCGACGGCCAGCGGGGCGTGTACGCGGGTCTCGGTCAGGCCCTGTTGCTGTTCCTGGCGCTGTGGGCAGTCTGGTCGTTGACGGTCTGGTCGACCAGTTGGCTGGACCCGGAGGCACCGATAGTCCAGACCGTCATCATCATGACGATGGTCGGTGCCATGACGATGGCCGTCGCGGTGCCCGACGGCTTCGGCGCGCGGGCCTCCCTCTTCGCCATCACCTACGTGAGCCTCCAGATCGGTCGCGTCGTCTACTTTCACGTCGCCGGGCACGGCCGGCCGGATCCGCGGCAAACCTTCCGGGTGCTGCTCTGGTTCGGTCTGAGCGCGCCGCTCTGGGTCATCGGCGGTCTGGTCCACGACGGCACGGTCCGCGGGCCGCTCTGGACCATCGCCGTCCTGATCGACTACACCGGGCTGCATCTCGGCTGGCCGAGCCCTCGGGTCGGTGCGCAACGGATCGGCGGCCGGATGATCGCTGCCGAGCATCTCGCCGAGCGATACCAACAGTTCCTCCTCATCGCGATCGGTGAGGCGATCTTCGTCATCGGGCTGGCGTTCAGCGGCAGCGAATTTCACGCCATCCAGACGGTCGGCTTCGTCCTCGCACTGGCGACCACCGTCCTGTTCTGGCGGATCTACTTCCACGTCGCGGGAGAGTTGCTGGATACCGCCGTGAGCCGCTCCCGCAGCGCCGATCGGCTCGCGACCGACATGGCGTCCGCCCACCTGATCATGATCGCGGGGATCGTGCTGAGCGGCGTCGGCTTCGAACTGTTCGTCACCGAGCCGCTCGGGCACCTGCCGGCGGCCTGGCTCATCGCCATCCTCGGCGGTCCGGTGCTCTTCCTCGTCGGCCGATCGACTCTCGAATACCAGGTCTTCGCCAGGGTTTCCCGATCCCGGACAGCCGCCCTGCTCACTCTCGGTCTGCTCACGCCGGTGGCCCTCCACCTCGCGCCGCTCGCCGCCGGCGCGGCTGCGGCCGTGGTGCTGCTCGGAGTCGCCGCCGCGGACGTACAACGATCACGTCGACGCCCCGCAGAGAAGGCCAAGCCCCCGTTCTAGCCTGATCAAGTTCGGCCTCGTCACCGGCTGAGGGCCCTGCCGGCCGCGTGATCGCGCTCGATCCACGATCGAGTGGCCTCCCAGTGCCAGGGACACCACTACGACATGGATCGAGCGCGATCACGCCGGAGGCGGCCCCGCGGGGAGGACGTCAGCGGCGCAGCGTGCGGATCAGGTCGGCGACCAGGGCTGTCCAGCCGGTCGTTCGGCGCCACCGGCACGACGGGGCGGAGACCATGTCAGGCGAAGACGGCCTTGACCGAGTTCCAGAGCACGCCCCGGTTCATCCGGTCGGGATAGAGCGCCAGTATGGCGTCGTACAGCTCCTGGTGGTTCGCCGCCCTCCTCAGCGCGGCGGAAAAGTCCTCGACATACCGCCGGGTTCGGCCGATGTCATCGGGGCTGTCCGCGTCGCCGTCCCGCTTGTGCCCGGACACGACCGCGCTCGGGTGCAGACCCTCGATCGTGTCCAGTGCCTCAAGCCACCGCTCGCTGCCGCCGCCCGTGGATTCGGCCAGGTAGAGGTGTACATCGCCATAGACGGCATCGCCGGCCACCACCAGTCCGGTGCCGGGCACATACAGCGCGCTGGTGTTGTCGGTGTCGGTGTGGCCCAGTTCGACGGCCTGCAGCCGCTCGCCTTCGAGTTCGAGCTGCCCGTCAGCGAGTGGTTCGACGGTGAACCGCTGGCCTGAGAGCTGACCCGGGAAGCGGGGCTGCCAGTAGCCGTCGAACCACTGAGGGCTCCACTGCGCGGGCATGTGCTCGGCTACGCTCGGCGCCGCGACGACCCGGGCCGCGGGGAACCGCTCCAGCACGCCGGGAGTTCCGAAGAAGTGATCACCGTGTGCGTGGGTGATGAAGATCGTGGTGACGTTCTTGCCGGTAGTAAGGATCCAATCGGTCAGGACTCTCGACTCGTCGATGGTCATCAGCGGATCCACCAGGACCGCGTCCCGCTCGCCGAAGATGAGCGTGGACGCCGTCGGTGACCACCGGCGGCGGTCCTCGCCCGGCGGAAGGTCATCCGTGACGGCGACCTTGGCCGGCGCGACGTGGACTGCATAGCTCAGCATGATCGTTTCAACCCTTTTCGGTACTAGATCCACCGCCGTGCCGGGGGCGACACGGAGTTCGGCCGGTCGCCCCCGGGCACTGTTGACGGGTTCAGATGTGGTGTCCGCTGCCGCGCGAGGACGCGGTCAGTGAGAGGCGGCCTTGATCGCGTCCCGGACCTGCCGGGCGAAACCGGCCACGGTGAAGTCCGGGCCGACGCCGTCGACCAGGATGAGATCGCTTATCGCGTTGTTGGTACGCATCGGCAGAATCGCCTGGTATTCAGCCGAGCCGTACCACGCCTCGGCAGCGGCGCGGTCCGGGAACTCCATCAAGACCACCGAGCCGGGCCAGGCCCCCTCGACCACTGTCGCGTCACCCTGGGCCAGCCACTTCCCGCCGTAGGGCCGTACGGTGGCCTCGACCTGTTCGAGGTAGGACAGCCCAGCCTCGTTCGGGACGCCGCCGGGGATGCGCAGGTGATTGATCAGGTAGGTGCTCATTTGCTGAAGCCTTTCTTGTAACTGTTTGATGAGGGCCATTACCAAAGATTCCACCCGATGCGGGCGGTGGAGAACACGAGAAACCGTGTGCAGAAACAATTCTGCAGTTGGTCGTCACCGCCCGTGGCGATCTCAGCCGACGGCGGCCTTCCGCTGAGCCCGGAGCCCGGCGGGTTCAAGGCCGGACCGGCGGCCGGTGACGGTGCCGCCGTCCAGCAGCCGGTCGACCCGACGCCTCGGCGCCCCGTCGTGGCCGACGGTCGGCTCTTCGTCGACCAGCCGCTGCCTGGCGAACAGACGGATGAGGTTGTGGAAGCCATACCGACCGTCCGTCTCGGCCCGTAACAGGCTCAGCTCAATGAGCTCCTCCAGGGCGACCTCGGTGTCGTCCAGATCGTTTCCGTCCAGGGCCGCCGCGCGACGTGCGTCGAAATCCGGCCCGGGCAGCAGGGACAGGCGGCGAAACAGACGCCGGGCCGGCGGAGACAGTTGGGTGTAGGAGAGGTTGAAGGCAGCCGCTATCCGCAGGTCTCCGGCGACGAGCTGATCTAGCCGCCGACGCTCGTCGGAGAGCAGACTGGCCAGGTGCTGCACCGTCCACTCGGGTCGACTCGTCAACCGGTTGCCCGCGATCCGTAGCGCAAGAGGTAACCGTCCACACAAATCGGACAGCGTGCCCACCGCCGGTGATTGCGAGGCCGGGCCATCGTCACCCAGGATGCGCCGCAGCAGCGCCGCCGCGTCCTCGGCTGGCAACGGCGTGAGGTTGAGCCGGTGGGCGCCTTCGAGACCGGCCAGCAACCGGCGACTCGTGATCACGGTCAGGGATCGCCCCGGCTCCGGCAACAACGGCCGCACCTGAGCCTCATCCGCGCCGTTGTCCAAGACCACTAGTGCCGGCCGGCCGGCCAGCAGACGACGGTACATCCCTGCGCGGTCCGACTCGTGTACCGGGATCACGCCGTCGCGGACACCGAACGCGGCAAGCAGCCGGGCGAGGGCCTCTGCGGAACTCGTTGGGCGCGCGTCCATTCCTCGCAGGTCGAGGAAGAAGATGCCACCGACAAATTTGGCACCGAACACGTGAGCTGCCTGCACCGCCAGCGTCGTCTTGCCCACCCCGGCCACCCCGGACACCGTCACCGCTTGCGCCCCCACCGACGCCTGCTGGGCGGCCGCCGAAATCTGTCCGAGCCGCTCCAACTCCTGGACGCGGCCGGTGAAGTCGGCGATCGGCCGCGGCAGCGAGCAGCCGCCGGCCGGTACAGCCCTGGCCCGGCCGGTCCGCGCGACCGTGATGAAGGTCCGCCGATCCGCCTCGGACAAGACGAGCGCCTCGGCCAGCGCCTGGACGGTACGCCGCTGCGGCACGAGGCTGCGCTCCCGCTCCATGTCGCTGATCGCCCGCGCGCTGACTCCCGAAACCTCGGCCAACTGTTCCATCGTCAACCCGGCAGCGTGCCGGTGTTCTCGCAGGCGGAAACCAAAGCTACCGAATTGCATGGTGCACGACCTCCCGGAAGTTGTCGTCTGGAGAGCGCAAGATTCAATTCCTCGCCGTAGAAAGCTCCGGACCGCCGCCTCAGATCCGCCGCGCTCGCCGCGCTGCGGGAGCACCGCCTCGCCATCCAGAACAGCCGAGCGTGTCGTGGCCCCGGCCGTCGTCCGAGCTGACGCGGGGACGACGGCCGTGAGCGTGCACGAATGGTTCCAACGCTCGGGCGATTCCGTTGGGCGAAGCGGCGGGGCCGCAGCGCCGCGAGCGCTTTCGGTCAGCTAGCGGCGGCGCGGAGGATGAGGTCGGCGACCTCCGACGGGTGCGAGGCGAACACCGCGTGCGACGCGCCCTCGATGCTGACCACTTCACCCTTGGCCCGCTCCGCCATGAAGCGGTGCGCGGCGACCGGGATGTTGTTGTCCGCCTCGGCGATCAGGAAGAAGCTCGGGATCGTCGCCCACGCCTGCGGCCCGTCGGCCGGCTCCTCGAGAGCGGCCACGGTGATCGGCCGCTGCGTCGACGCCATTACCCTGGTCACCTCGCCGGGCACATCCGCCGCGAACTGGTTGTGGTAAAGCCCCTGGGCGACGTACAGGTCCTGATTGCCGTCCGGCAGCGGAACCGGCCGCAGCGTCTGGGCCAGGGTGCTGCCCGGGAACAGGCCGGACAGCGTCGCCGCGCTGTCGCCCGGCTCCGGAGCGAAGGCGGCCACGAAAACCAACGCCTTCACGTTGCCGGCGCCCGCTGCGGCCTTGCTGATGACCATCCCGCCGTACGAGTGCCCAACCAGCACCACCGGCCCGTCGACGCTGTCCACCAGGGCTCGCGCCTGCGCCGCGTCGAACGCCACCGACCGCAGGGGATTGGCCGCCGCGATCACCGTGTGCCCCTGTGCCTGAAGGCGCTCGACCACCGGGCCCCAGCCGCCCGACTCCGCGAACGCACCGTGCACCAGAACAACAGTTGCCTTCGTGTTCTCCGACATGGGTTCCTCCGAATGTCCGTATCTATCGTCGTGCTGACACGACCAATACTCGGCACAACGCTCGGCCCCAGCGCCCGTCAGATGACGGTGCCATGACGGTCGACAAGTGGATTGGACAATGTCCGTACCCGTCGGTTGACGACCTGTCTGCGGACCCAGCGCCCCGGCCGAGTACCGAGCCCCGCCCCCCGGGTCGCTGACGACCGGGGCCTGCTGCTCCACCTCGGGGAACGTAGCGACAGTGGTGTGCCGGCCGGCGGGTAGCCTTTCCTGTTTGTTCGTAGATGTGTCGGAGGTATCGACGATGGCGCACACGCCGATCGTGCTCGTACACGGCTTTTATCACGGTTCGTGGGCGTGGGCCGAGGTGGTCACGGAGCTGTCCGCGCGAGGCCGGACGGGCGTCGCCGTCGATCTGGCGGCACACGGATTGCATGCGGTGAACCCCGCCGCGGCGGACAGGCGTCCCTTCGACCCGGTCGCGTACGCCACCGAGCGGTCCCGGGTCGCGGACATCGGCCTCGACGCGGCGGCCGACCTGCTGGCCACCCGGCTGGGCCGGATCGGTGGCGGCCGGGCAGTCTGCGTGGTCGCGCACAGCATGGGCGGCGCGGTCCTGAGCCGGGTGGTGGAGAAGAATCCCGGGCTGGTCGCGCACATGGTTTACCTGGCCGCATACATGCCGGCCTCGGACACACCGTGCATCGCCTATCCGGCCCTGCCCGAAGCCGCCGACAACACGTTCATGCCGCTGTTGGTGGGTGATCCGGCGGCCACCGGCGCCCTGCGGATAGACCCACGCAACCCTGACCCGGCAGTGCGGAACGCCATCCGAGAGGCGTTCTACGGCGATGTGGCGTCGGAGCGGGCCGCAGCCGCCACCAGCCTGCTCAGCTGCGACGCACCTCTGGCGATGGCCACGGAGAGTACGACGCTGACCGCAGCGGGATGGGGCTCCGTACCGCGTACGTACGTCGTGTGCAGTCACGACCGCACCATCCCGGCGCCGCTGCAGCGGCTGTTCATCGCGCAGGCCGACGCCGCGTTCCCGGACAACCTCACCGCCGTGACCGAACTCGCCGCGTCGCATTCCGCGTTCCTGTCGTCTCCGGGCCGCGTGGCCGACGTGATCGCGGGCCTGCCGTGAGTGCCGGCCGGAATCGTCCAGGCAGCGAGCATGGTTCTTGGCGCCGCCGGCGACCTGACCGGGACGGCTGGCAACGAGGTCCCTCGGCCAGAAGGCTGGGCTTCTGGAGGTTCGAGCGGTGATGCTGGTTGGGCGTGACGACGACATCGCGTCGATGCGGGCCTACTTCGACCGAGCTGCCGTCCGTGGCGGTGCGGTACTCCTGGTCGGCGAGGCCGGCGTGGGCAAGACCGCGATGCTGGACGAGTTCGCCGCCGGCGAGGTCGAACGCGGCGCCACGGTACTGCGGGCCGCCGGCGTGCAGTTCGAGGCGGAAGTCGGTTACTCCGCCCTGAACCAGCTGCTGTTCCCGCTCGGCGACGACATGGCCGGGCTGAACGAGGCGCACCGCAACGCCCTGCGGTGTGCGCTGGGCTTCGATATCGGGCCGGTCCCGGACCGGCTCGTGGTGTCGAACGCGGCGTTGCTCTGGCTGCGCTCGGTGGCGGCCGAGACGCCCCTTCTGCTCGTGATCGACGACGTCCAGTGGGTTGATCGGGCGAGTGCGCAGGCACTCGGCTTCATCGCCCGCCGCCTCGTCGGCAGCCCGATCCGCTTCGTCGCCGCCTGCCGCCCCGACGAACGCGGCTTCTTCCAGAACGGCGGGCTCACCGAGCTGAACCTCGCGCCGCTGCGTGCCGATGCCGCTCGTACGCTGGTCGAGCAGACTTTTCCCGAGCTCGCGCCAGCCGTACGCCAACGGCTGCTCATCGAAGCCGCCGGCAATCCACTGGCCCTGCTGGAGCTGCCGGCGGCGTTCGACGGCGACCAGCGCACCGACTTCACCACTCTTCCCGCCGTCCTCACGCTGTCAGAACGGCTGCAGGAGATCTTCGCAGCCCGGGTGCGCACCCTGCCGGAGCGTTGCCGTCTGATGATGCTGCTTGCTGCGCTCGGCGGGACCACAGCGACCACCCGTCTCCAGACCGCCGCCGGTGACATCTGCGACCTCGACGACCTGGTGCCGGCGCGGGAGAAGCGGCTCCTGCAGGTATCCGGCGGCAGGCTGACCTTCCGGCACCCGCTGATCGGCGCCGCCGTGGTGGCGGCGTCCACTGATCGACAGCGACGGTGGGCGCACGGTGTGCTCGCCGAGGTCGCGGACTCGCCCGAACGCCAGGCCCGGCACCTCGCCGCGTCCACCGTCGGGCCGGATGCCGACGTTGCCGCGAAACTCGAAACGAGTGCTCGTGCACTGCTGCGACAGGGCGATGCGATCGGGGCCGTCGCCGCGCTCACCCGCTCGGCTGAGCTCAGCCCCTCGCTGGCCGATCGCGGCCGTCGGCTCGCGGAGGCTGCCTACATCGGCGCGGACGCCGGTGGTGAGCTGGCCACCGCCACCCGGCTGCTGGACAACGCCCGCCGCACCGGATCGTTGGGCACCCACTCGCTGCCGGCCGCGGCCGCAGCCGCCCACCTTCTGATCAACTCCGATGGTGACGTCAGGACTGCACATCGTCTACTGGCCGCCGCGATCGAGGCCGGTGATCACCGATTCGACGCTGAGCAGCCGGTACTTGTCGAGGCGCTCCACAACCTGCTGCTGATCAGCTGGTGGGTGGGCACCGAGCAGGCCTGGCAGACCTTCCACGGCCTGCTCGGGCGGCTCACCCCGGAGCCGCCGCCGGTGCTACGCGTGACGGCGGCAGTCTTCCCTGATCCGGCGCGGGCCACCCCCACGGACATCGCCGACCTGGACGCACTGATCGACACGATCGACACCGACGATGAGGACCCGACACGTCTGATCCGCATCGGCACCGCAGCGGTCTTCCCCGACCGCCTGCCCCGGCTGCGCTTCTCGGAGCGACGCCTCGTGCGCCAGAGCCGAGAGGGCAAGGGCCCGGCTCGCCGCCACCTCGGGGCGCTCATGCACCTGAGCATCGACAGTTTCCAAGGGGGCCGCTGGGACGAGGCCAGCGAGACAGCAGACGAGGGTCTGACCGTCTGTGGGCAGCACGGGTTGCGGTTCTTCCACTGGTACTTCCAGTTCGTTCATGCCCTGGTCGCGGCCGGGCGGGGTGAGGTGAAGGCCGCCCGACAGCTGACCGACGGCATGGCCAGCTGGGCCACCGCCCATCAGGCCGGCGGCGTCCCCCCATTCGCGTTCCAGGCCAGAGCGCTGGGCGACATCGGAGCCGGGGATTACGAGGCGGCCTACCAGAGCGCCGCGCGGGTGAGCCCGCCCGGACAACTGCTGCCGTACCGGCCGACCGCCCTCTGGTCGGCTCTCGACCTCATCGAGGCGTGCATGCACACCGGACGAGCCGCGGAAGGCGTGGCGCACGCCAGGGCCATGCGGGACGCTGGTCTGGCCGACATCTCGCCCCGGCTCAGCATGCTGACCTCGGCGGCCGCCGCCCTGACCGCCGAGGATCCCGGGATGTTCGAAACGGCCATCTCGGTGCCGGGTGCTGATCAGTGGCCCTTTGACCTCGCCCGTATCCGTCTGGCGTACGGCGAGCGGCTGCGCCGCAACCGTGACATCAGAACCGCCCGCGAGCAGCTCACCATCGCCCACGACGCCCTTGCCGCCATCGGCGCGGTTCCGTGGCGGGAACGCGCGGCAAGCGAGTTGCGGGCGACCGGGATGACCCGGCAGTCGACGCCGGATGCCGGATCACCACTGACGCCCCAGGAGCGGGAGATCGCCGAACTCGCCGGCGCCGGGCTGACCAACAAGCAGATCGGTCAGAGGCTGTTCATCTCGCATCGGACGGTCGGCGATCACCTTTACAAGATCTTCCCAAAGCTCGGCATCACATCCCGGGCGGCCTTGCGGGACGCACTCACCGCGTACGACGAACGCGGGTGACCGTCGACGGCAGTCATCTGACGGGTGCTGTGCCCTACCGTGGCCGCCAACCTTGAGGCATGACCGCAGAGCAGCACCCGGGGGTGCACTGGCCGCCTGGCTGGGGACCGGGCCAATGCGACAGCTTCGTAACTCACGAACGCCGGATCGCCGCGCCCGCCGCGGTCATATTCGGGCATCTGATCGCGATAGAGGCGTGGCCGAAGTGGCAGAACTCGGTGGATCGCACCGAACCGCCAGGTGACCTCCTGGTGGGCGCTGGCTTTCTGGTGGCAACCACATCACACGTCCTGGACGGCATCGTCGGTGAGCTCGATCCACCGAGCAGATTCGGTTGGGTGGCCATCGGCGACGACATCAGCTTCTACCAGACGTGGCTGCTGCTCGACCAGGACGACGGACACACCCGGACGATCTTTCAGGAGGCCGCCCGCGGCCCCGCCGCGCTGCTGCGTGCCGGCAACCGGGCGGCGCTGACCCACGGCTGGCTAGCGGCACTACCGCTGCGGGTCAAGCACCGGGCAGATCCCGAAACGGGGCAGTAAGGGCGGTGGCCGCCGCCCGACCACATGAACCGTATGCAGAAATTGTTTTGCATGCGCTTCCGCGTGGTCCGTACCCGCTGCTCCCGATGGAATAGGAACCGGCGGTACGGCTCCACTCGCAGCGACGAGCGGAATGACGCCTCCTCCGCCATCCGCGTCCCATCAACACGAATGGAAAGCCCATGCGAATTCGCACCCCCAAGGCAGTGACCTACGCGGCCATGATTGTTCTGGCGGGCGCCACGCTCGTCACGGGAGTCTCCGCCGCGACGGCCGGCGAGCGACCCAAACCCAAGCCGACCATCGTGCTGGTGCACGGCGCGTTCGCCGACTCCGCAAGTTGGAGCGGAGTCATCGAGCGGCTCCGTCGGCAGGGTTACCCGGTCGTCGCCGCCGCCAACCCGCTGCGCGGGCTCAGCTCAGACGCCGACTACGTACGGACCGTCATCAACTCCGTGCAAGGCCCGGTCGTGCTCGCCGGCCACTCGTACGGAGGCGCGGTGATGACCAACGCCGCCGTGGGCGACCCGGACGTCAAGGCGCTCGTGTACGTCGCGGCCTTCGCACCCGATCAGGGCGAGAGCGCCCTCGACCTGTCGAACAAGTTCCCCGGGAGCACTCTCGGAGCAACCCTCGCTCAGGTGCCGCTCGGTGACGGCACCGCCGACCTCTCCATCCGGCCGGACCTGTTCCGGCAGCAGTTCGCGGCCGACGTGTCCGAGCAACAGGCCTCGTTGATGGCCGTGACGCAGCGGCCCATTCGCGACGCGGCGCTCAGCGCGAGCTCCGGCAAGCCGGCCTGGTCCGAGATCCCATCCTGGTTCCTTCTCTCTGGGGCGGACCGCAACATCCCGGTCAAGGCTCAGCGTTGGATGGCCGAGCGGGCCGGTGCTCGGGAAATCGTGGAGATCCGTAAGGCCTCGCACGCCGTCGGCGTGTCCAACCCGGGCCCGGTAGCGGACCTGATTGTTCGCGCGTCGAGGGCGCGCTGATCCGACAGCACGACATCGGAGCTGCCGGCGAGCGGATCGGTTCGGCGTACGACGGAGGTGGCGGCACCCACCCGGGCCCCCCCCGCCCGCGGGCAGCACCAACCCGCCACAGGCGCGCCGACCCCCGCCCCCAAACGCCACCACCGCGCCAA
>NZ_JBNCKM010000001.1:683141-826397 GCF_049841535.1 Micromonospora sp. DT53 | reverse complement strand
CCCCCGGCGGCCGGCGGGGCCGGCGCTGCGGGGGGGCCTCGCTGGGGGGGCGGCCCCCCCGGGGGGCCCCCCACCTCCGTCGGTCAGCAGGACCCGGCGACAGGCGCGCGAACCGCGGCCCGCTACCGCGACAAGGGCGACATAGACAGGTCGACATCGACTGATACCCTCCTCTCGCCTTACCCCCAGAGGAGAGACACCGAATTGAAGAAGCTATCGACCGTCGCGGCCATGCTCGCACTCTCAGTTGGAATCGCTATTGCCCCGGCGGCAGCTGCCTACGCCGCTACGGACAGGAGCGGGGCGGAACGGCTGAACATCCCGAACAGCAGCGCGTGCAAGGCGGGTCGCACCGTCATGCAAGGCATGGCGGCAGGGCCAGGCGGCCAGCTTTACATCATTTTCACCAAGGCGGCCGGCGCGGAGCCCGTCCTGTCCAGGTGGTTGCGCGACGGCTCAACCTGGGACGGCGCCAGTTGGGTCTGCGCCGGGGCACCAACGTCCATACCCACACTCGGCCACGGTAACGACCTCGCCTACAACGCGAACTATCTGGGTCAGGGCCCGGCCCTGATTGCCACCCAGGGGAGCCAATCCGCGTTTCTGAGCGACACGGTGACAGTCGTTCGCCTGAACGGCGACGGATCTGTCGGCACGACCGGGGAAGTGCGTCTACCGATAGGCAACATCAGCGGCCTCTGCTTCAGCGTGACCGCTGCCGGCGGAGCCGGCAAATATGCTGCCCGACGATTGGGTAGCCTCTGGACCCATCCCGGCGCCGGCGCTCTGACGAGTGGATGGACGCTGGTGAAGAGCAATCTGACGAGTCACGATAATCGTTCCGACCAAGGCATCGACTGCTCGGAGAACTATATCTGGAACACCAGGTCGATCAACACCTCCACGCCCGCCACCGGGTGGAACTGGGTGTACCAGTACAACTGGTCTGGCGGCGACGTGGAGAGTGACATCGGAATTCCGGGGAACAACTTGGTCGATGAGATCGAAGACGTCACCCATGTGGGGAGCGAATTCTTCGTCGGCATCAACCGGAACGACGGGCTGGCCGACACCGTGAAGGTGCTCACCGAGTAGTTCGAGCAGCGGTACAACTCCCCCACATCATCCCCGCATCAACCCAGCCCATCCGCTCGATCTCATCCCAGGCGTACGAACGCCGCAAGCCTCCGCGATGACCTGACCTGATCGAAGCCCGCAAGATCCGCGCACTTTCCCTGATGTTGCTGCCTCCGACGGCCCCGAAGCAGCAACATCAGGGACGTTGCCGGGCGAGCGTGGGCGGGGGGCAGGCGGTCAGCGGCGGAGGGTGAGGATCAGGTCGGCGACCAGGGCCGTCCAGCCGGTCTGGTGCCAGGCGCCCAGGCCGGCCCCGTTGTCGCCGTGGAAGTACTCGGGGAACGCGATCAGGTCCCGCCAGTCCGGATGGGTCTGGAACATCTGAGCG
Organism: Micromonospora sp. DT53; assembly: GCF_049841535.1. NCBI lineage: Bacteria > Bacillati > Actinomycetota > Actinomycetes > Micromonosporales > Micromonosporaceae > Micromonospora > Micromonospora sp. DT53. Next base: position 824,932 of record NZ_JBNCKM010000001.1, on the reverse strand, counting down.
GCACCGTAGATCGGCCGGCGGCCCCAGTCGTCCTGGGTGAAGAGTGAGATCAGCCGAGCGGAGAGGTCGTCGGCGATCTCATCCAGCGAACGCTTCACCCCGGAGCGGGTCGGGTACTCCACCTGGAGGTCGTCGCCGAAGAACGCCGCGTAGTCACGCAACGCACTGATCAGCAGGAAGTTCGTCGGCATCCAGATCGGGCCCCGCCAGTTCGAGTTGCCCCCGAATAGTCCGCTTGTCGACTCGGCCGGCTCGTAGCCGACGGAGAACTCCTGCCCGCCGAGGGTGACCGAGAACGGCTTGTCCAGATGAGCGCGGGACAGCGTACGGAGACCGAAGTCGGAGAGGAACTCGTCGGGGTCGAGCATCCGGGCGAGCAGGCGGACGACCTGCTCCGGGCCGACCATGGACAGCAGTCGCTGCTGCCGACCGTCGGGGCCGAGCCGGCGGGTGCCGATCACCTGGGCGTACTCCGGGCGGTTGGTCAGGAACCAGCGCAGCCGGGCCCCCAACTCTGGTAGGTGGTGCAGGGTCCTGGCGGTGAGCCGGGTGGTGGCGGCCAACGGCAGCAGCCCGACGACGGAGCGGACCTTCAGCGGCACCTTCGTGCCGTCGGCGAGGCGCAGCACGTCGTAGAAGAAGGCGTCCTCCTCGTCCCACAACCCCTGCTCGTACGCGGCGGCGGCGATGTAGGCGAAGTGCTCGAAGAACTTGGTGGCGGTGTCCACCCAGGTCCGGTCGTGTTCGGCGAGCACGATCGCCATGTCCAGCAGGTTGAGCGCGTACATGCCCATCCAGCCGGTGCCGTCGGACTGCTCCAGCACACCGGCGACCGGCAGCGCCGCCGAGCGGTCGAACGGCCCGACGTTGTCCAGGCCCAGGAAGCCGCCCTCGAAGACGTTGTTGCCGCCGGTGTCCTTGCGGTTGACCCACCAGGTGAAGTTGAGCAGCAGCTTGTGCATCACCCGGGCCAGGAACTCGTAGTCCCGGCCGCCGTCGATCTCGAACACCTTCAGCGCCGCCCACGCGTGCACCGGCGGGTTCACGTCACCGAACGCCCACTCGTACGCCGGGATCTGCCCGTTGGGGTGCAGGTACCACTCGCGGAGCAGGAGCAGCAGTTGCTCCTTGGCGAAGCCCGGGTCGACCCGGGCGATGCTCACGCAGTGGAAGGCCAGGTCCCAGGCCGCGTACCAGGGGTATTCCCACGGGTCGGGCATGGAGATGACGTCGAAGCTGGTCATGTGCCACCAGGCGCTGTTGCGCCCGTGCCGACGCCCGGCCGGCGGCGACGTCGAACCCGGGTCGCCTTCGAGCCACCGTTTGACGTCGAAGTGGTAGAACTGCTTGCCCCACATCAGCCCGGCGATGGCCTGCCGGGCGACAAGCGCCTCGTCGGGTGTGGCGGCCGGCGGGATCACTCCGGCGAAGAACCGGTTCGCCTCGGCCCGACGCGCCCACACCACGGCCTCGAAGCCGTCGCTGAGGTCGGCCGGGGGCGGCGGCGCGGCGGCCGGCGGCGACGCGGTACGGGTGAGCCGCAGCCGGATCTGGCGCTGCCCGCCGGCCGGCACGTCGAGCACGTAGTGCAGCGCGCCCTTGGTGCCCTCCCGGGCCGGGTTGACAGTGGCCGCGCCGTTGACGACGTGGTCGTTGATGCCGTCCTTCGGGTACGGGGAGCGGCCGGGCAGGCCCCAGAGCCGTTCGGCGTTGGTGTCGTTGTCGCAGAGCAGCGGCACCGGGCCGCCGTCGCCCTCCAGCAGTAGTTGGCCGAGCACCCGGTGCTCGCCGACGAGCCGGGTGCCCTGGCCGGTCAGCCGGGGGATCCGGTCGCCGCCGGGCAGGCCCCAGGACCAGGTGTTACGGAACCACAGGGTGGGCAGGACGTGCAGGGTCGCCGCCCGGTCGCCCCGATTGGCGACGGTCACCACCATGCAGAGGTCGGTCGGGGACGCCTTGGCGTAGTCGACGGTCACCGCCCAGTACCTGTCGTCGTCGAAGATCCCGGTGTCCACCAACTCGTACTCGGTGTCGTCGCGGCCGCGCAACGCGTTCACCGCGACGAGTTCGTCGTACGGGAAGGCGGCCTGCGGGTAGTGGTAGCGCCAGCGCATCCAGGAGTGGGTGGGCGTGGAGTCCTCGTACCACCAGTACTCCTTGACGTCCTCGCCGTGGTTGCCGCCGTCGCCGCCGAGGCCGAACATCCGCTCCTTGAGGATCGGATCCTTGCCGTTCCAGAGGGCCAGGGCGAACGCGAAGGTCTGTCGTTCGTCGCAGACGCCGGCCATCCCGTCTTCATTCCACCGGTAGGCTCTGGACCGCGCGTGGTCATGCGGGAAGTAGTCCCAGGCCGTACCGTGCTCGCTGTAGTCCTCCCGTACCGTCCCCCACGCCCGTTCGGACAGATAGGGACCCCATGCACGCCAGTCCTGCTCCCCCGAGTCGGCCTGGGCGAGCCGGAGCCGCTCAGCGTCGGGTGGCGAGGCGTCGGAGGACGATCGGTCAGTGATCACGTGCACATCTTTGACGTCGCCGCGGTACTTGACCACAGCGGCCATTCTCGTCGTGGCGTGTTACACCCCGCCGCCGCTGGAGGAAAATTGATCGACATTCACTTCGGCCCGCAGATCTGCGGCGACCTGAGCAGCGCATCCAGCCGGGAGTGGCTGGTCCCCGACGGCCTCGGCGGCTATGCGATGGGCACGGTCGGCGGGCTGCGGACACGTCGCTACCACGGCCTGTTGGTGGTTCCCGGTGAAACGCCGGCGTCCCGCCAAGTGGGACTGGTCAGTCTCGATCCGGCGGTCACCCTGCCGTCCGGAGCGCGGGTGCGCCTCGGCGCGCACGAATGGGCCTCCGGCGACGTGGACCCGCGCGGCTTCGAGCTGTTGGAGCGTTTCGACCTGGTCGACGGGCTGCCCCGGTGGCGGTGGCGGATCGGCGCGGTGGTGATCGAACGGGAGTTGGCCATGCTGCCCGGGCGCTCCTGCGTCGCGGTGGTGCACCGGCTGGTCGCCGGTGGTCCCGTCCGGCTGGAGCTGTCGGCCGCCTGCACCTGGCGGGACGCGCACGGCGAACGGCGGGCCGACGGCCCGATCCCGCAGGTCGAGGCGGTGGCCGACGGCGCGGTCGTCGAGGGCGCGTACCGGCTCGCCGGGCCGGGCTGGGCGCCCGAGGGGCAGTGGTGGCTGGGCGTGCACCACCGCGAGGAGGCCAATCGTGGTCTCAACGCCGACGAGGACCTCTGGTACGCGGGCCGCTTCTCCGGCGAGTTGGAACGCCCCGGCGACACGGTGTCGGTGCGGGCCTGGGCCGGTCGACTCGACGAGGAGCCGCCGCCGGCAACGGAGATCGTGGCGGCGGCGCGACGGCGCAACCGGCGGGTGGTGGCGACGGCGAAGCCGGCCGACGACGTGGACGCCACCCTGGCGCTGGCCGCCGACGCGTTCGTGGTGCGCACCGGCCAGGCGGCGGTGGACGTGGTCGCCGGGTACCCGTGGTTCGGGGCCTGGTCGCGGGACACGATGATCTCGTACGAGGGGTTGTTCCTCTGCACGGGTCGCGCCGACGAGGGTCGGGAGCTGCTGCGGGCGTACGCGGCGACGCTGTCGGAGGGGATGCTCGCCAACACGGCCGACACCGGTCGGGTGGAGTACAACACCGTCGACGGAACGCTGTGGTTCCTGCACGCGGTGAGTCGGCACGTCACCGTCACCGGCGACACCGACCTCGGCGACGAGCTGCTGCCCGCGCTGCGCGCCGTGATCGACGCCCACCTGGCCGGCACCCGGTACGGGATCCGCGTCGACCCGGCCGACGGGCTGCTCACCCAGGGTGCCGCCGGCACGGCGCTGACCTGGATGGACGCCCGGGTGTACGGGGTGCCGGTCACCCCGCGTACCGGCAAGCCGGTCGAGGTCAACGCGTTGTGGATCAACGGGCTGGCCGGGGTCGCGGAGCTGGCCGAGTTGGCCGGGCAGGACGCGGACGAGCTGTGGCGACGTCACGCTCAGGCCACCGCCTCGTTCCGGGAGCGGTTCCCGGCCCCGACCGGCTGGCTGCACGATGTGCTGGACGCGCCGGCGCCGGCGTACCCGCTGGGTGGCGCCGCCCTGCACGACGACGACGCGTTGCGCCCCAACCAGCTGTTGGCCTGGTCGCTGCCGTACGCGCCGATGGAGCCGGACGAGGCGACGCTGCGGCGGATCGCGGACGGGCTGCTCACCCCGCTCGGGCCGCGCAGTCTCGCCCCGGACTCCACCGAGTTCGTGGGCCGGCACCGGGGTGGCCCGGCCGACCGGGACGGGGGCTATCACCAGGGCACGGTCTGGCCGTGGCTGCTCGGCCCGTACGTGGACGCCGCGCGTCGTGGAAAGATATCCGTCGATGACGCATTCATTGGCATTGAGTCCCATTTGATGGAGTTCGGGTTAGGCTCGGTGAGCGAGACGGCCGATGGCCTCGCGCCGCACACCGCTACCGGCTGCCCGTTCCAGGCATGGTCGGTGGCCGAGCTGCTGCGGGTGCGGCGAAAGAGCCAGTAGCGCTTTACACGACCGCAACGGTGGTGTTGCCGCTGGTTATCGCGATCCCGGCAGGATTGGCCTCGATCCAGACGCGACGGCGACATCGATTCCGGTGTCGGTCGGCGCGCGCCCGGGGACAACTCAAAGGGGGCCGCATGTCACTCGATGCCCACGTGATCGACATCAACCCCGCCCGACAGCTGCGGGTGCTGATGCTCTCCTGGGAGTACCCGCCGGTGCTCGTCGGCGGTCTCGGCCGACACGTGCACGCCCTCTCCGTCGCCCTCGCCGCCGCCGGCCACGAGGTCACCGTCGTCACCCGCCACTCCGACGGCGCACCCCTAGAGGAATACGCCGACGGCGTCCGCATCCTGCGCGCCCCCGAAGACCCGGTCACCTTCCCCCTCGCCACCGGCTCACTGCTGGCCTGGACCATGGCCTTCAACCACACCCTCACCCGCACCGCCCTACGCGCCACCCAGGCCGGCTCCTACGACGTCATCCACGCCCACGACTGGCTCGTCGCCCACACGGCCGTCACGCTCGCCGAGCACCTGGACCTCCCCCTGGTCACCACCATGCACGCCACCGAGGCCGGCCGGCACCAGGGCTGGCTGCCGGAGGAGATGAACCGCACCATCCACGGCGTCGAACACTGGCTCAGCAGTTCCTCCATTCGGGTGATCGCCTGCTCCGGGTACATGCGCGACCAGGTGACCGCGCTGTTCGACACACCGGCCGCCCAGGTCGACGTGGTGCCCAACGGGGTCGACGACCGAGCCTGGCGGGCCCGTCCCCGAGCGGTCGCGTCAGCCCGGGCACGGTTCGCCGGGGACGGCCCGTTGGTCGGGTACGCCGGGCGGCTGGTCTACGAGAAGGGCGTCCAGCACCTGGTGCACGCCATACCCCGGCTCCGCGAACGGCACCCGGGGCTGCGCGTGGTGATCGCCGGCGACGGCCCGTACCGCACCGAGTTGGAGGCGGAGGCCCGCCGGCTGGCGCTCAGCTCGACCATCCGGTTCACCGGGTTCCTCGACTCCACCCAACTGCCGGCGATGCTCGGCGCCACCGACGCGACTGTGGTCCCCAGCCTCTACGAGCCGTTCGGCATGGTGGCGCTGGAGGCGGCGGCCGCCGGAGCACCCCTGGCGGTGGCCCGGACCGGCGGCCTCGCCGAGATCGTCGAACCCGGCGTGACCGGGGTGACGTTCCCGCACAGCGACCCGGACGCGCTCGCCGGCGCGGTCGGCCAACTGCTCGGCGACGAGGTCTTCGCCCGGCGGCTCGCTCGCCGGGCCCGCACGATGGTCGGCGAGCGGTACGGCTGGGCCACCATCGCGGCCCGTACCGCCGCCAGCTACGCCACCGCCCGACGCGAACACGGCCCGGTGCAGGCCCGCCGCGCCGCCGCCCGACTTGCCGGCGGGCGGACCAGGATCGCCATCCCGGAGGGGAACCTGTTCGCCGCCGCCGCCGAGCACGCCGCATGCTGAGCTGAGTCGGACGACCGATAGGTGACTTCCGATCCGCTGGTTAGGGTGTAGCCCGGACAGCGGCTGAGGAGGAGCGTGCACAGGTGCTGATCGCCGGTCGGTACCGGCTGCTCGACCTGGTGGGTCGCGGGGGCATGGGTCGGGTGTGGCGCGCCCGCGACGAGATGCTGCACCGCGAGGTAGCCGTCAAGGAGATCGTTCCACCGAGTTGGTTGGACGATCGCGAACGGGCCGAGGTGCGCTCGCGCACCTTGCGGGAGGCGCGCGCCGCGGCCCGACTCAACCACCCGGCGGTGGTCCGGCTCTACGACGTCGTCGCGGTCGACGGCAGCCCCTGGATCGTCATGGAGTACGTCCCGTCCCGCACCCTCCAGGACGTCGTGGACGCCGAGGGCCCCCTGGAGCCGGCCCGCGCGGCCCGGATCGGCCTGGCCGTCCTGGACGCGCTGCAGGCCGCGCACACCGCCGGGGTGCTGCACCGCGACATCAAACCGCAGAACGTGCTCGTGGCGCACGACGGGCGGGTGATGCTCACCGACTTCGGGCTGGCCACCTTCGACGGTGGCGACGGCGCGATGACCCGCCCCGGCATGGTCCTCGGCTCCCCGCAGTACGTGGCCCCGGAGCGGGCCGCCGAGGGGGTGTCCACGGTGGCCGCCGATCTGTGGTCGCTCGGTGCGACCCTGCACGCGGCCGTGGAGGGTCAGTCCCCGTACGCCCGCAGCACCGCGATGGCCACCCTGAGCGCGCTGGCCGCCGGCCCACCGGATCCGGCCCCGCACGCCGGGACGCTCGCGCCGGTGCTTGACGGGCTGCTGCGCCGCGACCCGCGCGACCGCCTCGATCACGACACGGCCCGTCGGTTGCTCACCACGGCCGCGACCGGTCGTGCCGACGGGCCGTCGGCGACCGACCGGTCCTCGGCCGACGCGCCAAGCCCAGGGCCGGTCGGCCAGCCCGCTACGGCCGACGACCCCGACGACCAGGACCCCACCCTTCCGCTGCCCGACCCCGACGCCCCGGCCGCAGCCGGCGCCTCCCCCACGCCGGCCCCGGATCCGGCCGCCGCCGGGCGTACCGCGCGTCGGGTGGCGATGGTCGCCGTGGCGCTGCTGGTCGCCGTCGTGGCCGGCGTCGGCACCGCGCTGACCGTCACCGGTGACAAGCCCGCCGACACCACCGGATGGTCCTCCCCGCCGCCGAACCGTCCGCCCAACGGCGGGCCGTTCGGGCCCGGCCCGCCACCCGGCCCGCCGCCGAATGGGCGCGACGTCCCCCCGCCCCCGTTCGCCTGTGTCCGTCCGGACATCGCCGGTACGGCCGTGCAGGCCAGCACGCCGGCCTCGGGCGAGGAGTTCCGGCCGCCGCCCGGCTGGGTCTGGCACGCCGACACCGCCGGCTTCCGGGTCTCGGTACCGGCGACGTGGCTGACCTCCCGCGACGGCACGGTGGCCTGCTTCCAGGACCCGGCTACCGGCCGGGCGTTCAGCGTCGCCGAGGGCGGCGCCGTCGATCCCCTGGAGCGGCTGCGGACCGCCCGCGAGGCGGCAGCCGGCGCCGGCTCCCTGCCGGGGTACGACGAGATCCGGCTCGCCGCGGGCGAGGGTGGCGCCGAGTGGGAACTTCGCTGGCAGACACCACACGGGCCATGGCTGCGCGCCCGGCAACAGATCCTCGGCGCCAACCGCTGGACGTTGGGTTGGATCACCCGGGACGAGGACTGGGCCGGCGCCGCGGCCGACTGGAATCTGGTGCGAGAGAGTTTCCGACCACCCCGCTGACCTGCACCGTATGGCCATGATCCGGACCACCGTCCGGCGTGGATCGAGGCCGCTCAGTGGATGGGAAAGCCGACATCGGTGGCTATCGTGGATCCCGGGGTGACCGAGGGGGAGCGACCGTGCATCAGTTGCTGATCGCGGGTCGGTACCGGCTGCTCGACCTGGTCGGCACCGGCGGAATGGGCCGGGTGTGGCTTGCACGCGACGAGATGTTGCATCGCGACGTGGCGGTGAAGGAAGTAGTGCCGCCGTCCTGGCTGGCCGAGACCGAGCGCGAGGAGTTGCGGCTACGAACCCTGCGCGAGGCACGCACCGCCGCCCGGCTCAACCATCCCAACGTGGTCCGCCTCTACGACGTGGTCCACGACCGGGACAGCCCCTGGATCGTGATGGAGTACGTGCCCTCGCGATCGGTGCAGCAGATCATCAGCGCCGAGGGGCCGCTGAGCCCGCAGCGCACCGCCCGGATCGGGCTGGCGGTGCTCGCCGCGTTGCGGGCCGCGCACGCCGCCGGAGTGCTGCATCGCGACGTGAAGCCGCACAACGTGCTGGTGGCCGACGACGGACGGGTGGTGCTCACCGACTTCGGGCTGGCCACCTTCGACGGCGGTGAGGGTGTGATGACCGGGCCTGGCACGGTGCTCGGCTCACCACAGTTCGTCGCCCCCGAGCGGGCCCGCGAAGGGGTGTCCGACGCGCGTACCGACATGTGGTCGCTGGGCGCGACGCTCTACGCGACGGTCGAGGGTCAGTCACCGTACGCACGGTCGAGCGCGATGGCGACGCTCAGCGCGCTGGCCACCGAACCACCGGATCCGATGCGTCGGGCCGGTCCGCTGCGTCCCGTCCTCACCGGCCTGTTGCAGCGCGACCCCTGGCGGCGGCTGACCGCCGTCGAGGCCGAGCCGCTGCTGCGCAGCGCCGCGGCGAGCCAGGACGAGCCCGCCGGGTCTGCCCGGTCCTCGGCGGTCGCGGCGGTCCGCAGCGCCGGCCGGGCCATCGCGCCCCACCCGGTCGAACCGGTGGCCCTGTCGGACGAGCCGGCGACGCCGAGCCGTCGCCCACCGCGCCGACCCGGCCGGCGACGACGCCTGATCGCCCTCGGTGGTGCGGCCACCGCCCTGCTCGTCGCGGGAGGCGTCACGCTGGCGTTGGTCAACCGACCCGACGACCGGACCCCACCGTCCGGCTCGGGCGGTGGCGCGCCGACCGCCCGGCCGGCGGCGTTCGCCTGCGCGTCGTCCCCGCCGCCGTCGGCGACCCCGGTGGTGGCGGTGTCACCGCCGGCCGACGTGAAGTACGGGCTGCGCGAGGGCTGGACCTGGTACGACGACCCGACCGGTTTCCGGATCGCCGCGCCGGTGGAATGGTCACGCTGGACCGAAGGCTCGGTGACCTGCTTCCGGAAAACCGGCGGGTCTCGGGTGCTCAGCGTCGAGGCCGGGCCGACCCGCCGGGATCCGGTGGCCTACTGGAAGGCCGAGGAGACTCGGCTGACCGTGGCCAAGGCGCTGCCGGACTATCGCAAGGTGGACATCTCCGCGATGGACATCTTCGAGGGTGGCGCGGTGTGGGAGTGCGGCTGGCGCAACGCCGTCGGCGTTCCGGTGCACAGCTTCCGGCTGCTGGTCAACACCTCCGCCGACCGCTCCTACACCGTCTCGTGGTTGACAGAAGAGTTCGACTGGCAGGTCAACGCGGCATACTTGCCGATGATCCGGCAGAGCTTCACCCCCAACCTGTGACACGGTCCGATGTGGATTCCCCGGGTGATGCCCCTGCGGCGCCGACGCTGACTACAGTGGCGTAGTTTTGGGCGCTCAAGATCCCTGGGGAGGGTGAGCCGAGATGATGGGACCGCAACACGCGCTGTCCGGCGCGGCGGTGTGGCTGGCTGGCTCCTGGGCGCTGGAGCAGTTCGCCGACTACCACCAGTCGCCGCTCGCGTTGGCGGTGGGCACCGCGGTGTGCGCCGGTGGCGCGCTCTTTCCCGACCTCGACATGTCGGGCAAGGTGACCAAGAACCAGGGCGGGGCCACAGTGGCCCGCACCTTCGGGGTCTTCTCGCTCTTCGCCGCCGAGGTGATGGAGAAGATCTCCCTCGGGGTCTACTACGCCACGAAGCTCAGCAGGGACCCGCGCCGCAACAACGGGCACCGGACGCTGACCCACACGCTGCCGTTCACCGTGCTCGTCGGTTGGGGCACCACCGCGCTCTGCGCCGCGTACGGCAAGTGGGCGGTCATCACCATCCTGTTCTTCATGTTCGGCCTGGCGCTGCGCGGGCTGTTCGACGAGTGGGCCGAGCGGGCCGGCTGGGTGATCATCACTCTCGCCTCGGCCGGTGCGGCCTGGTTCACCTTCGCGAACCTGCCGGGCGGACGCGGCTATCCGCTGATCGGCACCGCGTTGGGCGTCGGCTGCTTCGTGCACATCCTCGGCGACATGATCACCCGGGCCGGTGTGCCGATCCTCTGGCCGATCCCGATCAAGCGCCGCATGTGGATGATGATCGGCCTGCCGAACAAAATCGCCCTGCGCGTCGGCAGCAAGGCCGAAGTGGTCGGGATGCGCATCGCGCTGACCGTCGTCTCGGCGCTCGCGACCGTCGGCCTGATCGCGCCCTCGGTGCTGAGCCGATTCGACATCGACATATGACCGATCCGGCGCCGGCGGTCCCGCCGGTCGCGGACGAGCGCGTACCGGAGTTCATCCGCGCGCTGGGGCTACCCGGCCTCGCCGACGTACACGTGCACTTCCTGCCGCCGCGACTGCTGCGTCGGGTGTGGGCCTACTTCGACGCCGCCGGACCGCTGGTGGGCACCGAGTGGCCGATCCTCTACCGGTGGAGCGACGCCGACCGGGTCGCGCACCTGCGCCGGCTCGGAGTGCGGGCGTTCAGCGCGTTGGCGTACGCGCACCGGCCGGGCATGGCTGCGGAACTCAACCGCTGGACGCTGGACTTCGCCCGCGACACCCCGGGGTGCCTGGCCTCGGCCACGTTCTACCCCGAGCCGGACGCCCCCGGGTACGTCGAGTCGGCCCTCGCGCAGGGCGCCCGGCTGTTCAAGCTGCACCTGCAGGTCGGCGGGTTCGCGCCGACCGATCCGGCGCTGGACCAGGTATGGGGCATGTTGTCGGACGCGGGGACGCCGGTGGTGGTGCACGCCGGGCACGCGCCGGTGGGGACCGCCCACACCGGCCCGGACCCGTTCGCCGCCCTGCTCGCCCGCCACCCTCGGCTGACCGCCGTAGTGGCGCACATGGGCGCCCCGGACTACCGAGCCTTCCTGGACCTCGCCGAGACGTACGAGCGGGTCCGGCTGGACACCACCATGGCGTTCACACCCTTCTTCGATCGGTTCGTCCCCTTCCCCGCCGACGAGATGCCCCGGTTGCGCGAGTTGGGGCTGGCCGGCAAGGTGCTGCTGGGCAGCGACTTCCCGAACATTCCGTACCCGTACGCCGAGCAGGTGACCGGGCTGGCCCGGCTGGACCTGGGCGACGACTGGCTGCGCGCGATCTGCTGGACCAACGCCGCCACCCTGTTCAACCTGCCCTGACCCCCGCGCCCCGCGCCCCGCGCCCCGCGCCCCGCGCCCCGCGCCCCGCGCCCCGCGCCCCGCGCCCCGCGCCCCGCGCCAAGATCGTGCCCGATCCTTGATGTAGTGGCCTCCGCGACGTCCCGAGGGAACTACATCCAGGATCGAGCACGATCTTGCCGTCGCACCCGTTGACCGGCGGCAAAGATCCGCGCAACTTCCCGGATGTTGCTGCCTCTGGCGGGCGGAAGGGCGCAGGATCCCCGATGTTGCGCAGATCTTGGCCGCGACCGACCGACCGACCGACCGCGACCGACCGACCGACCGCGGACGGCGCGGGCTGGACGAGGCCCCCGCGCGCCCCCTGAATTCTTTTCGACATCGGCTATTGACGTCGCCGTAACAGGTGGCCTAGCGTCCTGTCGAACCGCTTCGTCGAAACGCTTCGACGAAGATCGGGAGCGGTCCCACCCCAGGCCAGAGGAGGTGCGCGGTGGCCACCATGCACGACGTCGCCCGCCTCGCACAGGTCTCGGTCAGCACCGTCTCGTACGTGCTCACCGGCACCCGGCCGATCTCGCAGGCGACCCGCAACAAGGTGCTCGCCGCGATGGCGCAGCTCGACTACCAGCCCAACGCGATGGCCCGAGGGCTGGCCAGTCGCCGCAGCCGGATCCTCGGCCTGCTGATGCCGATGGACGAACGCGGCCTCGGCGCCACCGAGACCGCCTTCGTCACCGGCGCCGCCGCCGCGGCCAGCGTCGCCGGCTACCACCTGGTGCTCTCGCCGGTCGGCGGGGGCAACCTCGACGACCTGCGTCGGCTGGCCAGCCAGCGGATGCTCGACGGGGTCGTGCTGATGGAGGTCCAACTCGCCGACGAGCGGGTCACCGTGCTCCAGGAGGCCGGGGTGCCGCTGGTGCTCATCGGCCGTACCGGCGACACGAGCACGCTCTCCTACGTCGACATCGACTTCGACCAGACCGTCCGGGAGGCCGTCGCGCACCTGGTCGGCCTCGGGCACCGGCGGATCGTCTACGTCAACCACTCGGCCGCCACGCTGGCCAGCGGTTACGGGCCCGCGCTGCGTACCCGTGACGCCTTCACCGCGGCGATGACCGGGCACGGCCTGGAGCCGGTGATGATCGCGGCCGAGGACAGCGCCGCGGGCGGGCGGGCCGCCCTGGCCGCCGCGTTCGTGCGGGCCCCGGAACTGACCGCGGTGTTGGCCATGAACGAGACGGCGATCTTCGGCATCCTCGGCGAGTTGACCGGCCGCGGCTTGTCGGTGCCCGACGACGTCTCCGTCGTCTCGATGGTCACCTCGCCGCAGGTCGCCGAGCTGGCCACCCCGGCGCTGACCGCGATGACGTCACCCGGCTCGGCGCTCGGCCGGATCGCGATCGAGGCGCTGACGCGCCACCTGGATGGCCCCGCCGACCTTCGTCACCAGCAACTGCTGCCGTGCGCGTTGGAGGTCCGCGGGTCGACCGCCGCACCCCGGCGGGTGGCATTGGCGACCTCTGGTCCACCGTCGAAGGACGGCGGCTGACCAGCGAAAACGGCCCGCCATCGCGCTGCAACGCGACGACGGGCCCCGTGAAGTACCGGCTAGTACTCAACGAGGAGGATAGTAATGCAGCGATTCCACCGGCTTGTCGCCGCGATCGCCCTGGCAGCGACCGCGACGACCACTGTGGCCGCCTGCGGCGGTGGTGACAACGGGGACAACAGCGACGCCAAGGTTCTGAAGCTCTGGCACTACGAGAGCGAGAACAGCGCCATGGGGATCGGCTGGAACCGGGCGATCGAGCTCTTCAAGTCCGAGCACCCGGGCGTCGAGGTGCGCTTCGAGCGCAAGGCGTTCGAGCAGATCCAGCAGAACGCCGGCATGATCATCAACTCGTCCGAGGGCCCGGACATCATGGAGTACAACAAGGGCAACGCGACCGCCGGGCTGCTCTCCTCCCAGGGCCTGCTGGCCGACCTGAGCAGCGAGGCCGACAAGCGCGGCTGGGCCGACAAGCTCAGCCCCAGCCTGCAGACCACCGCCCGGTACAGCGACAAGGGCGTGATGGGCTCCGGCAAGTGGTTCGGTGTGCCGAACTACGGCGAGTACGTCACTGTCTACTACAACAAGGACCTGTTCCAGCGGAACGGCGTCAAGGTCCCCACCACCATGGCCGAGATGACCGCCGCGATGGACACCTTCGTCGGCAAGGGCATCACCCCGCTGGGCATGGCCGGCGCCGAGTACCCGGCCGGGCAGCTCTTCTACCAGCTCGCCCTGTCCAAGGGCGACAGGCAGTTCGTCGACAACTACCAGCTCTACAAGAACCCTGTCGACTTCAAGGCCGACCCGCTCAAGTACGGCGCGGACACCTTCGCCCAGTGGGTCCAGAAGGGCTACGTCGCGAAGAACTCGGCAAGCCTCAAGGCCGAGGACATGGGCACCGCCTTCATCGGCGGCAAGGTTCCGATGATCGTCTCGGGTAGCTGGTGGTACGGCCGGTTCAAGACCGAGATGAAGGCCAACTGGGACACCTTCCTCTTCCCCGGCAACACCCTGCAGGCCGGCTCCTCCGGCAACCTCTGGGTGGTCCCGGAGAACAGCAAGGCCAAGAGCCTGGCGTACGACTTCATCGACATCACCCTTCGTCCGGAGATCCAGGACCTGATCGGCAACAACGGTGGCGTTCCGGTCGCCGCCGACGCGTCGAAGATCAGTGACCCGAAGGACCGCAAGCTGATCGAGGACTTCAACACGGTCAGCAAGTCCGACGGGCTCGCCTTCTACCCGGACTGGCCGGTCCCCGGCTACTACGACGTGCTGGTCTCCGGCTTCCAGGGCCTGATCAACGGCTCGAAGTCGCCCGACCAGGTCCTCGACACGATCGCCAAGCCGTACGCCGATGGCGTCAAGGAGATCACCGGCAAGTGACACGGCGAGCGGCGGGCGCGACCGGCACGACCGGCGCGCCCGCCCGCGCCGGGAAGGATCTTCCATGGCAGTCTCCGAGACGGTCGCCGCCACACCGCCGGCCGCGACCCCCACCCCGCCCGCGCCCAGCCGCAGACGCCGCGGCCGCAACGCGGCGTACTGGCTCTACCTGCTCCCCGGAGCGGTGCTCTTCCTCCTGGTCATCGGCGCACCCCTGCTCGGCACCCTCTACCTGTCGCTGACCAAGTGGTCCGGCGTCGGCGACCCCCGGTGGGTCGGCCTGGACAACTACCAGCAGTTGCTGCAGGACGACGTGTTCTGGGCGTCGTTCCGCAACACCATCTGGATGCTCGTCGCGATGGTGGTGGTGCCCACATTGCTCGGGCTGCTGCTCGCCGCGGTGCTCTTCGACGTCATCGGCCGCCGGTTCAAGCCCCGCACCGCCGCCGCGCTGCGGGCCGCGTTCTACCTCCCGCAGGTGCTGCCCGTCGTGGTGGCCGGCATCGTCTGGGGCTGGATCCTCCGCCCCGACGGCGCGTTCAACAGCCTCCTCGACGCGGTCGGTCTCGGCGCGCTCCGCCACGACTGGCTCGGCGACCCGGGCACCGCCCTGCCGGCCGTGATGGCCGTGATGATCTGGGTGCAGATCGGCTACCCGGTGGTCGTCTTCATGGCGGCGTTGCAGCGGGTCGACCCCGAGCTGTACGAGGCGGCCGAGGTCGACGGCGCGAACTGGCTGCACCGGTTCCGGGCGATCACCCTCCCGCAGATCCGGCCGGAGACCTTCGTGGTGGCCCTGACCTGCACCATCGCCGCGTTGAAGGTGTTCGGGCCGATCTTCGCCCTGACCCGGGGCGGCCCGGACAACGCCACAAACGTGCCGTCGTACTTCGCCTACTACACGTTCTTCAAGAAGCTGCAGGTCGGCTACGGCTCCGCGATCTCCACGGTGCTGACGCTGATCATCGTGGTGGTGGCCGGCGTCTTCATCTGGATGCAGGCCCGCAGCGAACGCCGGGACCGGGGGTTCTGAGATGGCAGTCATCACTCCGGCGCCGGTCCGCGCGCCCGTCCGCGATCGACACCACCGCGGCGTCAGCCGCTGGGTGGTGCTCGCCCTGGTCACCCTCGGCGCGCTCGTCATGCTTGTGCCGTTCGCGTTCATGCTGCTCAACGCGTTCAAGTCGCCCGGTGACTACTCGTCGGGCGGCCCGCTGAGCTGGCCGACCGAGTTCTACACCAAGGGTCTGCGCACGTACTGGACCACTGTGAACTTCCCGCTCAAGTTCTGGAACTCGGCGATCATCGCCGGCTCGGTGGCCGTGCTCGGCGTCGCCGTGTCACTGCTCAACGCGTACGCGCTGGGCATCGGCCGGGTCCGTGGCCGGCTGTGGATCGTCGGTCTCTTCCTGCTGGCCAACATGCTGCCGCAGGAGGCGCTGATCTACCCGCTGTACTACGTGGCGAAGCAGGTCGGCCTCTACAACACCCAACTCTCGGTGATCATCATCTTCACCGTGATCCAGAGCGCGTTCGGCACCTACCTGCTCGCCTCGGTGATGGGCACGTTCCCGCGCTCGCTGCTGGAGGCCGCCGCGCTGGACGGCGCCGGCAAGTGGACGGTGCTGTGGCGGGTGGTCTTCCCCAACCTGCGGCCCACCCTCGCGGTGCTGCTCATCTTCTTCTTCATCTGGACGTGGAACGAGTTCCTCATCCCGCTGGTCATGCTGATCGACAACCAGACGCAGACCATTCCGGTCGCGCTCGCGTCGTTGCAGGGCGACCGGCTGATGGACGCGCCGACCACAAACGCCGGCGCGCTGATCAGTCTGGTGCCGGCCATCCTCTTCTTCCTCATCTTCCAGCGCACCCTGGCGCGCGGCATCACGGCAGGAGCCGAGAAGTGAAGTTCACCGACGGGTACTGGCAGCTGCGCCCCGGCGTCAGCGTCCTGCGCCCTGGCACCGTGGAGTCGGTCGAGCCGGACGAGCGCGGCTTCACCGTCTTCGCCCCGACCGGTCAGATCACCGGACGCGGCGACACCCTCAACCGTCCCCTGGTCACCGTCCGGTTCTTCTCCCCCGCCCCCGGCGTCATCGGGGTGACCATCGCCCACCACACCGGAGGGCTGCCCCGCGAGCCGCACTTCGAGCTGAGCACCGACGAGACGCACCCGGTCACCGTCGACGTCACCGGGCTCAGCGCGACGCTGACCACCGGCGAGCTGACCGCGCGGGTCGCGCTCATCGACGGGTGGCGGGTCGACTTCCTGCACGGCGACCGGCTGGTCACCGCGTCCACCGCCCGCAGCATCGGCGTCGTCACCGACGCCGAGGGCCGCCGGCACGTGCACGAACGGCTCGCGCTGGGCGTCGGTGAGACGGTGTACGGGCTGGGTGAGCGCTTCGGCCCGTTCGTCAAGAACGGGCAGACCGTCGACATCTGGAACGCCGACGGCGGCACCGCCAGCGAGCAGGCGTACAAGAACGTGCCGTTCTACCTCAGCAGCGCCGGCTACGGGGTCTTCGTGGACCACCCGGAGCACGTGTCGTTCGAGGTCGGCTCCGAGGTCGTCACGCAGACCCAGTTCAGCGTCGAGGGCCAGTCGCTCACCTACTACGTCATCGACGGGCCGTACCCGAAGGACGTGCTGCGCCGGTACACCGCGCTCACCGGCCGGCCGGCCCGGATCCCCGCCTGGTCGTACGGCCTGTGGCTGTCCACGTCGTTCACCACCTCGTACGACGAGAAGACCGTGACCGAGTTCGTCGACGGGATGGCCGAGCGCGGGCTGCCGCTGTCGGTGTTCCACTTCGACTGCTTCTGGATGCGTCAGTTCCACTGGGTCGACTTCGTCTGGGACCCGGCGACCTTCCCCGACCCGGAGGGGATGCTGCGTCGGCTGCACGAGCGCGACCTGAAGGTGTGCGTCTGGATCAACCCGTACATCGCGCAGCGTTCGTACCTCTTCGAGGAGGGCCGCGAGGCCGGTTACCTGGTGCGCAACCCGGACGGCTCGGTCTGGCAGTGGGACAAGTGGCAGGCCGGCATGGCGCTTGTCGACTTCACCAACCCGGACGCGGTGCGCTGGTTCACCGGCAAACTCAAGGCGCTGCTGGACATGGGCGTCGACTGCTTCAAGACCGACTTCGGCGAGCGCATCCCGACCGACGTGGTGTGGCACGACGGCTCGGACCCGCAGCGGATGCACAACTACTACTCGTACCTCTACAACAAGGCGGTCTTCGAGCTGCTGGAGACCGAGCGCGGCGAGGGCGAGGCGGTGCTGTTCGCCCGCTCGGCCACCGCCGGCGGGCAGCAGTTCCCGGTGCACTGGGGCGGCGACTGCGAGTCGACGTTCGTCGCGATGGCCGAGTCGCTGCGCGGCGGGTTGTCCCTGGCGGCGTCCGGCTTCGGCTACTGGAGCCACGACATCGGCGGCTTCGAGGGCACTCCCGACCCGGCGGTGTTCAAGCGGTGGGTCGCCTTCGGGCTGCTCTCCTCGCACTCCCGGCTGCACGGGTCCGGCTCGTACCGGGTGCCGTGGGCGTACGACGAGGAGGCCGTGGACGTGCTGCGGCACTTCACCCACCTCAAGCTCGGCCTGATGCCGTACCTGGCGGCCGCCGCCCAGGAGGCACACCGCGACGGGACGCCTGTGATGCGGCCGATGTTCCTGGAGTTCCCGGACGACCCGGCGACGGCGCACCTGGACCGGCAGTACATGCTCGGCCCGGACGTGCTTGTCGCTCCGGTGCTCAGCGCCGACGGCGACGTCACGTACTACGTGCCCGCCGGCACCTGGACGCACCTGGTCACCGGCGCGCAGGTCACCGGCCCGGCCTGGCTGACCGAGAAGCACGACTTCGACAGCCTGCCGGTGCTGGCCCGACCGGGCGCGGTCATCCCGTTCGGCTCCCGCACCGACCGACCGGACTACGAGTGGGCCGACGACGTGCGGCTGCGGGTGTACGCACCGACCGAGGGGCAGCGCACCCGGGTACGGGTACCGTCACCCGGCAACGGGCCGGGTGCCGAGTTCGACGTGCGCTACGAGGGTGGGACGGCCAGCGCCGAACTGGTCGCCGGCACCTCGACGGGCTACATCTGCGAGATCCAGGGGACGGAACGATGACGCAACACCACTTCCCGGAGAGCTTCGTCTGGGGGTCGGCGACGGCCGCGTATCAGATCGAGGGCGCGGCGACCGAGGACGGACGCGGACCGTCCATCTGGGACACCTACAGCCACACCCCCGGTCGGACCCTCAACGGTGACACCGGTGACGTGGCCGCCGACCACTACCACAGGTGGGCCGACGACCTCGGGCACATCGCCGACCTCGGGCTCGGCGCGTACCGGTTCTCCATCTCCTGGCCCCGGGTGCAGCCGGGCGGCTCGGGCCGGTTCAACCAGGCGGGCATCGACTTCTACTCGCGGCTGGTGGACGGGCTGTTGGAGCGGGGCGTCCGCCCGGTGGCCACCATGTACCACTGGGACCTGCCGCAGGAGTTGGAGGACGCCGGCGGATGGGTTGCGCGGGAGACCGCGTTGCGCTTCCAGGAGTACGCGGCGGGCATCGTCGGCGCGCTGGGCGACCGGGTGCACACCTGGACGACGCTCAACGAGCCGTGGTGCTCCGCGTACCTGGGCTACGCCTCCGGGGTGCACGCACCGGGTCGGACCGAGCCGGCGGCGGCGCTGGCCGCGGTGCACCACCTCAACCTGGCGCACGGCCTGGCCGGTCGGGTGGTCCGGGAGCTGGCCCCGTCCGCCGAGCTGTCGGTGACGCTGAACCTGCACGTCGTCCGGGGCGCGTCCGACTCGGCCGCCGACCAGGACGCGGTCCGGCGGATCGACGCGTTGGCGAACCGGGCGTTCCTCGGCCCGATGCTGGACGGTGCGTACCCGGCCGACCTGCTGGCCGACACCGCCTCCGTCACCGACTGGTCGTTCGTCCGCGAGGGCGACGAGAAGCTGATCGCGGTGCCGCTGGACGTGCTCGGGGTCAACTACTACTCCAGCACCCTGGTCCGGGCCTGGGACGGGGTGTCGGCCCGCTCCGACGCCGACGGGCACGGCGCGTCGACCTCCACGCCGTGGGTCGCCGCGGACAACGTCGACTTCCTGCCGCAGCCCGGCCCGTACACGGCGATGGGTTGGAACATCGACCCGCCGGCGCTGACCGAGCTGCTGCTGCGCCTCCAGCGCGAGTACCCGAGCCAGCCCATGATGATCACCGAGAACGGCGCGGCGTTCGACGACGTGGTGTCGGCCGACGGTCGCATCCACGACGACCGGCGGATCGACTACCTGCGTCGGCACATCGGCGCGATGGCCGACGCCCGCGCGCAGGGCGCGGACGTGCGCGGCTACTTCGTCTGGTCGCTGCTGGACAACTTCGAGTGGGGCTACGGCTACGACCGTCGCTTCGGGATCATCCGGGTCGACTACGACACCCAGGTACGCACCTGGAAGGACAGCGCCCACTGGTACCAGCGCCTCGCCAGCACCGGCGAGTTGGACCAGGCACAGGACTGACCCCTGACCTGGCGATGGTGGGTCCGGGCCTTGCCCCGGACCCACCAACGCCGACGTGGGCGATCCGCTACGTCGCAGTCTTGAGCGGGCGCAGTGTCACTTTCCGTGGGTACGGCGTCATTGCGCCACGGCGACTCCGGCCGGCAGGCTCGGGGCATGGTCGAGCCCGTCACCGTCGTCGCCTTCGCGGGCATGCAGTCCCTCGACGTGACCGGTCCGTGGGAGGTCCTGGCGGGAGCGAACCGGTACCGGGCGGCCCGTGGTGAGCGCCCCGCGTACGACCTGAGGCTGGCGGGCGCGGAGGCCGGGGTGGTGTCCGAGAGCGGCCTGGCCATGGTGGCCGCCGCGCTCGGAGAACCGGTCCGGGCCGGCACCCTCGTCGTCCCCGGCGGCCGTGCGGCGACGGCCGAGGATGGGCACGCCGACCTCGTCGCCTGGTTGCGGGAGTGCCGCCCCACGCGGTTGTTGTCGATCTGTTCCGGCGCGTTCCTCTGCGCACGCGCTGGGTTGCTCAGCGGTCGCCGGGTCGCCACCCACTGGTCCGTGTCCAGGGACCTCGGTCGGCGATTCTCCGATCTCACAGTCGACCACGACGCCCTCTACGTGCACGACGGTCCGGTCTGGACATCCGGTGGGGTGACGGCAGGAATCGACCTGGCACTGGCTGTCGTGGCGGCCGACCACGGCGCACGAGTCGCCCAGGAGATCGCCCGCTGGCTCGTGATGTTCCTGCATCGGCCGGGACAGCAGGCCCAGTTCTCCGGCCCGGTGTGGTTGGAACGCGCCAGGGAGAAGCGGGTGGCCGCCGTTCAGCGCGCCATCGAGGCCGACCCGACGGCACCACACCGTGTCGACGACCTTGCCGCGCAGCTCGCCATGTCGCCCCGGCACTTTCAACGTCTCTTCGCCCGTGAGACGGGGCTCACCGTCGGGCGCTACCTCACCGAACTTCGCCTGGAGAGCGCCAAACGCCTTCTGGTGCAGTCCGACCTCGGCCTCGACGCGGTGGCGGCCAGATCGGGCTTCGGGTCCGCCGAGTCGCTGCGACGTGTCTTCGGCGAACGGCTCGGCACCACCCCGGGCGCGTTTCGCGCACGCTTCTCGACCCTCTGACCGCAGCCCACGCCCGGCCGAAAGGACTCTTGGTGACCCACGTCGTCATCCCACTGTACGAGCGCTTCACCGCGCTGGACGTCATAGGCGTCTACCAGCCACTGGCCCTCACTCCGGGCATCGACGTGGTCCTGGTCGCCGAGCGCTCCGGGCCCGTCCGGGACGACTGCGCGATGGTCTCCTTCGTTGCCGAAACCGCGCTCGCCGACGTGGAATCGGCCGACGTTCTCGTCGTACCGGGAGGACCGGGGACGATTCAGGCTCTCAGCGGGCCGCTGCCGAACTGGATCAGGAGGATCCACGACACGACGACGCTCACGACCTCCGTGTGCTCCGGCTCGCTCCTGCTGGGAGCCGCCGGGCTGCTCCGGGGGCGGCGGGCCACCAGCCACTACCTAGCCGCGCAGGAGTTGGTCCGCTTCGGCGCCGAGCCGACGGACCAGCGAGTCGTCGAAGAACCGGACGCCCGCATCATCACGGCCGCCGGGGTGTCCAGCGGCATCGACATGGGACTGAGACTCGTCGAACTCCTCACCGACCGGACGACCGCCGAGGCCGTCCAGCTCTGGATGGAGTACGACCCACAACCGCCATTCGACAGCGGTCACCCCTCCCGTGCGACCCCCGAGGTGGTCGCCCGAGCGGCGGCGTACGACAGCGCGGCCAGAATGGCCGGGTGAGCTGTCGGGCGCGCGGGTCGTCGGCGCGGCCCATCGCTCAATACCGTGTCCGCCCCGCCGGAGGCGGCCGACGGTCACCGCCGACCGCCGGGCTGCGCCCACAGCCCCAGCCAGGCCAGGCCTACTCGTCTAGACCCCGACCCGCTGCGGCGGCACCGTGAGCCCGTAGAGCTCCATCAGCTCCGGCGTGTCGATCCGGCTGCCGTCGGCCACCGAGTCGCAGGCGATGTCGACGATCTGGTCCTTGTGCGCCAGCAGGTACGGCCGAGCGCCCACATCGGCGCTGGCCAGGGTGGCGATGCCGGGCCAGTGCCGGCGGCCGAACAGCATCGGGTAGCCGCGCAGCCCGTCGTACGTGGCGCAGACCAGCACGTCCGGGTACGGCAGCGCGGCCACCCGGCTGACCGCCGTGGCGCTCAGGCCCGGCATGTCGACCGGGACCACCACCACCGCCTCGATCCCCTCGTCGTCCATGGCGGCCAAGCCGGCCCGGATGGACGAGCCGACGCCGGTGCCCCACGCCTTGTTGATCACCACTATGGCCTTGCCCAGGTCGGCGGTCTCCTGGACCTGCTCGGCGGCGGCGCCCAGTACGACCACGATCTGCTCGCAGCCCGCCTCGGTCATCGTGTCGATCATCTGATTGACCAGGGGTCTGTCTCCCTGGTGCAGCAGCGCCTCGGGACCACCGATCCGTCGTCCCCCGCCTGCGGCGATGATCATTCCTGCGATCCGGTTCAGCTGCGCCCCCTCCAGCACGGGACGGACCGTGACCGATCCGTCCCCTCCTACGGACACTGCAACGAGGACGGCCAGCCGAGGGTGGCGGGGCGAAAAGGAGAAATAGCACAACCGTTACACGACCGGCATCGCCCGACCCGGCCACGCCATCGGTCAAGCCGCGTCGGCGTAGCAGTCGACGATGGACAGGTCCAGCGGAAACCGGACCGGCGTCGCACCGAAGAGCAGCGCGGAGGCTCGTTCGCCGGACCTGTTGACCGCCTCGGCGACCGCCTCCGCCTGACCCGCGGGCGCGTGCACGACCACCTCGTCGTGCTGGAAGAAGACCAGCTCGGCGTCCGTGCCGGACAACTCCGTCCGCAGCGTGGCCAGCAACGTGGACGCCCACTCCGCGGCGGTGGCCTGGATGACGAAGTTGCGGGTGAAACGCCCCCGGGACCGCGCGGCACGCGCCCGCGGACTGTGCGGATCGGCCGCCACCTCCGGGTCGGAGGGCTCGTCGTCCAGATCACCGAACCCGGCCGAGCCGGGCGGGCACGTCCGCCCCAACCACGACCGCACCAAGCCACCCGTCTCACCGGTACGCGCGGCCGCCTCGACGTAACCGAACGCCGTCGGGTAGCTGCGCTTCAGCACCGCCAACGCGGGCACCGCGGCCCCGCCGGTCTGCCCGTACATCGCGCCGAGCAGGGCCACCTTGGCCTTGGCCCGGTCGCCGCCGAACGAGTCCCGGGCCAGCGCGGCGTAGAGGTCGCCAGCACCGCCCGCCGCCGCCAGCCGCGCGTCGCCGGACACCGCGGCCAGCACCCGAGGCTCCAACTGGCCGGCGTCGGCGACCACCAACCGCCAGCCCGGATCGGCCACCACCGCCCGCCGGATCACCTTCGGGATCTGCAACGCGCCACCGCCCCGGGTGGCCCACCGGCCGGAGACGACACCACCCGGCACATACTCCGGTTGGAACCGGCCGCCCCGCACCCACTGATCGAGCCAGGCCCAGCCGTGCGCCGTCCAGATCCGGTAGAGCTCCTTGTATTCCAGCACCAGCGGCACCGCCGGATGGTCCACCCCGCGCAGCACCCAGGCCCTGGTGTTGGGCAGCTCCACCCCGACCCGGGCGAACGCCTTCAGCAGCTCGGCTGGGGAGTCGGTGTGCAGGCGGCGTACGCCGAGCGCGTCGGCGATCTGGGCCGCCAACTCGGCGAGTCGGCGTGGCGGCCCGCCGACCGGGGACACCTCACCGAGCAGCTCGTGCAGGATCTCGTCGTGCACGTCGGCACGCCAGGGCAGCCCGGCGACGCCCATCTCCACCGCGATCAGCGCGCCGGCCGACTCGGCGGCCACCAGCAACCGGAACCGGCCGGGGTGCTCGGTCGCGGCGACGCGGGTGAGCTGGTCGGCGTACACCCGGGTCAGTGTCTCGATGCCCGGGCCCGGCGGACCGGGCAGGGTGTCGAAGAGCGCGCCCTGGCCGTGGCCGGGCGGCGCGGCGGCACGCGGCGGCGGGTCGGGCGGCACCGCCGCGCCGGTCAGCCGGGCCCAGGCGGCGGCCAGCGAGCGGGGCTCGCCCCAGCGGCCCGCGTGCCCGAGCAGCAACGCCTCGGTCAACTCCACGTCGTGACAGCGATCGACCCGGACGCCGGCGCGCAGCAGCGTCGGATAGACCGCCGCGGCGGTCGACCAGACCCAGCGCGGGTGCCCGGCGGCCTCGCGCGCGGCGACCGCGGCGACCAGGTCGGTGACGACCTCGGGCGGGCCGGTCGGCCGGCCGGCGGCGTCCAGCGGGCACAGCACTCCCCCACCCCGCTCGTCGGACACCACCGCCACCAGCACGAACGTGATTCTGCCTCTCCCCTGCGACAGAAACGGAGGCGCACCTCACCATGATCGGGTCGGTGCGGTGTCGGAGCCGGTCGGTAGCGTGACCAGGTGCCTCCGCAGATCCCGCATTCCGATCCTGGCACCCCCGACAGCCGCGGTCCGATGCGCTACCTCTGGTGGCTGGTCCGCTGCCAACCGTGGCGGGTGCTGCGCGGCAGCCTGATCGGCACGGCCTGGATGATCGGGCTCTCGGCCCGGCCCTACCTGATCTACCGTGCCGTCGACGACGGGCTGCGCGCCGGCGACACCCGGGCCCTGGCGCTCTGGGTCGCGGCGATCGTCGTCGCGGGCGTGGCCCTGTCCTACCTGGGCATCATGCGGCACCGCACGATGACCTTCATCCGGGAGGACGCCAAGGCCCGCTCGGCGGAGGTCCTGCTGCGTCACCTGTCCCGGATCGGCGCGGTGCTGCCCCGCCGGGTCGGTGCGGGCGAGGTGTCCACCATCGGTGGCTCCGACATCGACTGGACGGCGCAGGTGTTGACGCTGACCGGGCCGGGCGTCGGCGCGATCATCGCGTACGGGGTGATCGCCGTGGTGCTCTGGTCGATCTCCCCGATGCTCGCGCTCTGCGTGCTGGTGGGGGTGCCGGTCGTCGGTCTGGTCGTGGGGCCGCTGCTGCGCCGCCTGGAGCGCGCCGAATCGGTCTACCGCCGGCAACAGGGCGCGCTCACGGCCCGATCCGGTGACATCGTGGCCGGGCTGCGGGTGCTCGCCGGGGTGGGCGGCCGGGACCTGTTCGCCCGGCGGTACGCCGCCCGGTCCCAGGAGCTGCGCGCCGAGGGTTACCGGGTCGGCGCGGTCAACAGCTGGATCGACGCCGCGACGGTCGCCATCCCCGGGTTGTTCCTGGCGGCGGTGGTGTGGTTGACGGCCCGGATGGCGGTGACCGGTGACGTCACGATCGGCGAGTTGGTCGCCGTCTACGGCTACGTGGCGACCCTGATCGTGCCGGTCTGGTTTCTGCTGGAGGGCAGCCACCAGCTCATCCGGGGTCGGGTCGCCGCCCGGCGGATCGCCGACCTGCTCACCGTGACACCTGACGACGTCGGTGGCCCGGGTCGCCGGTGGCCGGGCCCCGTGCCGGAGGCACACCAGCCGGGCCCAGTGCCGGAGGCACGCCGGCCGGGCCCAGTGCCGGAGGCACGCCGGCCGGATGCCCTGGCCGCGCCGGACGGCCCGGCCGACCTGCACGACCCGGTGACCGGCCTGACCGTGCGCGCCGGCCAGTTGACAGGCGTGGCGGCGGACGATCCGGCGGCGGCCGTGGCGTTGGCCGACCGGCTCGGCCGGTACGTCGTCAGCGGCGTCACCTGGGGCGGCGTGCCGCTGCACGAGGTCGCCCTGGACGAGGTCCGCGTGCGGATCCTCGTCGCCGACCACGACTCGTACCTCTTCGCCGGTACGCTGCGCGACATCCTGCGCGCCGGGGCCGACGACGGTGACGAGCGCATCGGCGCGGCCCTGCGGACCGCATCGGCGCAGGACGTCGTCGACGCCCTGCCGGCCGGGCTGGACACTCCGATCGATGCCCGGGCCCGGACGCTCTCCGGCGGTCAGCGCCAACGGGTCCGCCTGGCCCGGGCCCTGAGCGGCGAGCCGGAGGTGCTGATCCTCGTCGACCCGACGTCGGCGGTGGACGCGCACACCGAGGCGCGGATCGCCGAGCGGCTGCGGGCCGCGCGGGCCGGGCGGACCACAGTGGTGATCGCCACGTCACCGCTGCTGCTCGGGCGGGCCGACCTGGTCGCGCACCTGAGCGCCGGCCGGATCACCGCCATCGGCGACCACGCCGAACTGCTCGACCGCGACCCGGCCTACCGGCACCTGGTGGCCCGTGGCAGCGAAGACCGCGACCCGACGCAGCCCGCCGCCACCGAGGAGGCGTACCGGTGAGCCGGCTACCGGTGGCCGACCGCGGCACCGTACGCCGGGCCCTGCGCGACATGATCAGCCGGCACCGGCGCGCGGTCGGGGTCGTGCTGGCGTTGCACAGCGCCGCCGCGATCGCCGGGCTCGCCCCGCCGTGGCTGCTGGGCACCATCGTCGACCGGGTCACCGCGGGCGCGGGCGTGGCCACGGTGGACCGGCTGGCGCTGGCCATCGCCGGCTGCGTCCTGGTCAGTGCCCTGCTCTCCCGGTACGCCCAGTACGCGGGCCACCGCTTCGGCGAACGGGCCATCGCCGAGCTGCGCGAGGAGTTCGTCTCCCGGACCCTCGGGCTGCCCGTCTCGGTCGTCGAGCGGGCCGGCTCCGGTGACCTGGCCACCCGCAGCTCGGTCGACGTGTCGACGGTCGGCACCACCGTCCGGGACGTGGTGCCCACAATCGTCATCGCCACTGTGCAGTTGACGTTGCTGTTCGGGGCGGTCTTCCTGCTGCACCCGCTGCTCGGGCTGGCCGCGCTGGCCGGGCTCCCGTCGATCGTGGCGGTGACCCGCTGGTACCTGCGCCGGGCCAGCTCCGCGTACCTCACCGAGGGCGCAGCGGCGGCCGAGCTGACCGAGACGCTGACCACCACCGCCGAGGGCGCGCGCACGGTGGAGGCGCTGCGCCTGGCCGACGACCGGATCCGGTACGGCACCACTCGCATCACACTGGTGTGGCGGGCCCGGCGGGCGACCCTCGCGCTGCGTACCGTGTTCTTCTCGGTCGTCGAGGCCAGCTATCCGCTGCCGGTCGCCGTCGTCCTGCTCGTCGGTGGCTACCTGCTCTCCCGGGACCTGGTGTCACTCGGCGCGGTGGTCGCCGCCGCGCTCTACCTGCAACAGGCGATCGACCCGTTGGACCGGCTGTTGCTGTGGACGGAGCAGGCACAACGCGGCTTCGCGTCGTACGCCCGGGTGCTCGGCGTCGGCATGGTCCCGCCGGAACCCCCCGGGACGGCAGCCGCGTCGCGCGGTGAGCGGCTCGTCGTCCGAGGGGCGCGGTTCTCCTACTCCGACGACGGGCCGGACGTGCTGCACGGCATCGACCTGGAGGTGCAGCCCGGTGAGCGGCTGGCCGTCGTCGGCCCGTCCGGCGCCGGCAAGTCCACACTGGCCCGGCTGCTGGCCGGGATCGACGCGCCCCGGCACGGCGTGGTCAGCATCGGCGGCTGCCCGGTCACCGACCTCGACCCGGCCGAACGACGCCGCCGGATCGCCCTGGTCACCCAGGAGCACCACGTCTTCATCGGCTCGGTCCGCGACAACCTCTCCTTCGCCGCGCCCGACGCCTCCGACGAGCAGATGCGCGCCGCGCTGCTCACAGTGGGCGCCGAGTGGTTCGCCGAGCTGCCCGACGACCTGGACACCCAGCTCGGCGACGGTGCCCGTCAGCTCGGTGCGGCCGAGGCCCAGCAGCTGGCGTTGGCCCGGTTGGTGCTCGCCGACCCGCACACGTTGATCCTGGACGAGGCGACCGCCGCGCTCGATCCGTCCACCGCCCGACGGACCGAGCGCGCGTTGGCCGCCGTGCTGGTCGGGCGCACCGTCATCGCGATCGCGCACCGGCTCAACACCGCGCACGACGCCGACCGGGTCGCCGTGCTCGCGGACGGCCGGATCACCGAGATCGGCAGCCACGACGAGCTGGTCGCGGCCGGTGGCGCGTACGCCGCCCTGTGGCGCTCCTGGCACACCCGGGTCGACGAGCGGTGAGGCGTCCTACTTCACCGCTCCGGAGGTGAGGCCGGCCTGGATCTGACGCTGGAAGACCGCGTACACGATGATCATCGGGAGGATGGCGATGGTCAGCGCCGCGAACAACCCGGACCAGTCAGCCTCGTAGCCGGCGTTGACCGAGATGTCGGCGATGCCCTGGGTGAGCACCCACTTGTCCTTGGCGTTGGAGAGCAGCACCAACGGGAGCTGGTACTGCGCCCACTGACCGATGATGTTGAAGATCGCGACGCTGATCAGGCCCGGCTTCGCCATCGGCATCATCACCTGGAAGAACAGCCGGCTGTGCCCGCAGCCGTCGATCATCCCCGCCTCGGCCACCGACGACGGCAGCGTCTTGAAGAACGCGGCCAGGAAGAACACAGTGAACGGCAGGGAGTACGCGCTGTAGACCAGCACCACACCGGTGTGGGTGTCCAACAGACCCAGGTTCTTCACCACGAAGAAGAGCGGCACCAGCGCCAGGAAGACCGGGAAGGCCAACCCCGAGACGAAGAGGAAGTAGACCGCCCGGTTGCCCCAGAACTTGTAGCGGGCCAGCACGTACGCGGCCATCGAGCCGAGCAGCATGGTGAGGAACGTGCTGCACGACACCACGATCACGCTGTTGAGGAAGTACCGCCCGACGTGCGCCTTGGTCCAGGCCCGCCCGAAGTTCTCCCACCGCAGCTCGGCCGGGAGCGTCCACGGGCTGCTGAAGATCTCGCCGGTGTTCTTGAACGCGGCGAGGAAGGTCCAGAGGATCGGCACGATCACGATCACCGCCCACACGGCGAGCGCGACGTGCCCCAGGCTGGAGAAGAACCGTACCTCCGAGCGGGGGCCCTTGCCTCCCGGCCCGGCGGGGGCGGACGGGTCACCGGTCTTCGGCGGAAGCGCCGCCGGGGTCGGCGGCAGCGTCGACTGCGGATTCATCAGTACTCCACGCTTTCCCGCTTGGTGAGCCGCAGCGTCAGCGCCGCGAACGTGAGGGTGAGGAAGAACAGCGCCACGCCCATCGCCGAGGCGTAGCCGTACTTCGAGTAGACGAACGCGTTGCGGTAGATCTCCATGGCCAGCACTGTGGTGGCGCCGTCCGGGCCGCCACCGTCCACCGAGAGCACCGCCACGATGGCGAACGCGTCGAACGCCGCGATCCCGAGGTACACCCAGGCCACCTGGAGGGTGTCCCACAGCAGCGGCAGGGTGACCCGGAAGAACAGGGTCACCTTCGTCGCGCCGTCCATCTCGGCGGCCTCGTAGATCTCACCGGGGATGGAGGCCATCCCGGCCGAGAAGAGCACCACGTAGAAGCCGACCGCCTGCCAGACCAGCACCGCGATGATCGACCACAGGGCCAGGTTCGGCTTCACCAGGAAGAGGACCGGCTCCAGGCCGAACTTCATCAGCACGCCGTTGATCAGGCCGGACTCGTTCGGCCGGTACACCATCTGGAACAACACCGCGATGATGGCCACCGCCAGGACCTGGGGGAAGAAGAACACCACCCGGTAGAACTTCGCCCCCCAGACCCCCTGGCGTTGCCCGCCGCTGCTCTTGCCGCCCACGTTGAGCAGGAAGGCGAAGAACAGGGCGATGGCAATGGTGATCAGCGGCAGGGCAAGCAGCAGTACGCCGTGGTGCTGGACCGCCTTCCAGAAGGCGCCGTCGTCGAGCAGCCTCCGGTAGTTGTCGAAGCCCACCCACTGCGGGGCGGACAGCCCCCGCCAGTTGGTCATCGAGATCTGGAACGCCTGCGCATACGGCCAGATCACGAATGTCACGTACAGCGCGACCGGGGCGAACAGGAACCCGATCACGAATGGATACTTGCCGTGCCGCATGACCCTAGCTCCGATCGATCAGCGCTTGAACTTGGTGACGGAGCTGTCCTTCTTGATGGCGTCGGCGCGCTTCTGGATCCGCTCCACGAAGGCGTCCGCGTTGATCCGGCCGAACATCAGCTCGTTGGTGGCGGTACGCGCCTCCGTGTCGAGCTCCTTGTACCAGCCGTCGAAGTACAGGTTGAACACGTCCTGACCGGCCGCCTTGAGCGCGGCCTGCGAGCTGGCCACACCCGGCGGGAAGGCGAAGCCCTCCGAACCGGCGGTGACCACGGTCGGAGCCTTGACCACCTCGGTGAAGCCCTTCGCGCCCGCCGTCGACAACATCTGCCGCATGTATTCCAGCCCGCCCTTGGGGTTCTTGCTCTTCGCCGAGACAAAGTAGCCCTCACCGGCGGTGGCGCGCAGCGCGGTGGCCGGCAGCTTGTCCGAGGCGGTCAGGCCCGGCACCGGCATGAGCTGGTAGTCGAAGCCGGCCGGGGTGTCCTTCTTCTGCTCGCCCTCCAGCCAGTCACCGCTGGGGTACAGGGCCACCTTGTACTGGTTCTGCCGCAGCTGCACGTCGGTGTGCTTGAGGCCCTCGAAGCTCTTGTCGCTGAACTTCGCCCCGACCTCGGCCCACGCGGCAGCCGCCTGCTTCACGGCGTCCTGCTTCCAGGCGCCGTCCTCCAGGTTGTCGATGTTCTTCAGCACGTCCGTGCCGCCGATCTTGGCGGCCTGGGTGAGGATCACGTTCCACTGGTAGTAGGCCGCGTTCGCACCGGCGTAGCCGTACGGGGTGATGCCCTTGGCCTTGATGTTCGTGAGCAGGGTGATGAACTCGTCCCAGCTCTTCGCCGGCGCCCAGCCGTTGTCCTTGAACAGCTTGCCCGAGTACCAGATGCCGAAGACGGTCGAGACGTAGTACAGGACGAACGGCTTGCCGTTGAACGAACCTGCCTCGATGGTGCCGGGCACCACCGTGTCGCGGACCTTCTTGGCCGGGTCGTCGACCGACGGCGCGTCCCACAGCTCGGTGAGGTCCTGGAGCTGACCGTCGGCGACGAGCGCGCCGAAGTCCATCAGCTTCTCGCCCGAGTTGTTCACGAACTCCGGCGGGTTACCGGAGGCGAACCGCGGCTGGAGCACCGTGGAGACGGCCTGGGTGGCCTGGTGCTTGACCTCCGCCTTGGGGAACGCCTTCTTGTACAGCGGCTCGTGCACGTCGGTGGCGTACTTCTCGCCGTAGCCACCGTTGAAGATGACCACCTCGATCGCGGCGTCCTCCTTGACGCCCAGCGGGTTCTTCTCGCTCTTCGTGCCGCCGGCGACCTGCTCGTTGTCACCGTCGCTGCCGCTGGTGGCGCAGGCGCCGAGCAGGCCGATGGCCGGAGTGGCGAGCATGCCCACGGCGGCGGCGCGACGCAGCACCGTGCGACGGTCGAGTGCGGCCGGGTGTTCGGGGGTAATCGACATCGTCGTCTCTCCTTGTGGAATTCGGGTCATGCGGTACGCCGGAGACGTCCGGCGTACCGCGACTCGAGGGCGAGGTTGTGCTCGTCCCCGCCGGGGACGTTGGCGGAGAGGTAGATAGGGGGTACCTCCCCGGCCTGGTGGAACCGTCGTACGACCTCCGCGGTCAGCAGCTGCGCCAGCAGCGCCGTGGTGACCGAGGAGACCGCACAGACCGCGCCGCCGCCCTCGAGCGGCAGCAGTGCATCGCCGTACGGCGCGCCGTTGTCCAGCACGACGTCGGCGAGGTCGGCGAGCCGATGCCCGGACGGGTGCCGTGGCGCCACCCGTGCGGTGTGCTCGACCGAGGTGACCGCGATCAACGGGTGACCGCGCTCGGTGACCAGCGCCGCCAGCTCGACCACCGAGCCGTTGATGCCGGATTGGGACGCCACCACGAACACGTCGCGCGGCTGGGGCGCCGCGAGCGCGTAGATCTGGTGGGCGATGGAGGGATCACGTTCCAGCTTGGGGTCGGCGAGCACGTCGCGCGGGGCGTCACCGTGCATCACCAGGTCCCGTACCGAGAGCCGGTTGGTGGGAACCAACCCGCCGGCCCGGGCGACCAGCTCGGCGGCGAACGCCTCCGAGTGCCCGGCGCCGAACGCCTGGAGCACGCCGCCGTCGCGCAGGCTGTCGGCGATCAGGTCGGCGGCCCGGGTGATGCCGTCGGCCTCCGAGTCGAGCAGCCGGTCGAGCACCGGGCGGACGGCGTCCGCGTACCCCTGGGCGCTGATCATGAAGGGACCCCTTTCGCTGCCTTGTGCCCGTCGACGGCCTGCGCGGTCCGCCGGAAGGCCGCGTGCGCGCGGTCGTGCGTGCGTTGGGCGACGGCGATGTAGAGCAGGTCGAGCACCACCAGCTGGGGGTGCCGGGCGGAGAGGGCGTCCGGCCGGAAGGTGGTCGCCTGGCTGGCCGTGAGCAGCACGATGTCGGCCAGCTCGGCCAACGGTGAGCGGGGGAAGCCGGTGAGCGCGAGCGTGGTGGCGCCCCGGCTGCCCGCCTCGGCGAGCATCTCGATCGTCTCCCGGGTCTGGCCGGTGTGCGAGATGCCGAGCGCCACGTCCCCCGATCGCAGCAACGCGGCGCTGGCCAGCCCCTCGTGCACGTCGTTCCACGCCCATGCCGCCACACCGATGCGATGCAGGCTGAACTGCATCTCCTCGCCGACCAGGGCGCTGCCGCTGGCGCCGAAGATGTTGACCCGGTTGGCGCCGGCGATCGCCACCGCGGCCCGCTCCACCTCGGTGAGGTCGAGCAGGGTGGCGGTGTCGTGCATGGCCCGGGTGTCGGCGGCCATGATCTGGTCGAGCACCCGGGCGAGCGGGTCGCTCGGCTGGATCTCCCGGCCGATGTCGACGGTCCAACCGGCCGAGCGCGCCCGGCCGGTTTCGGAGGCGATGCCCAGCCGCAGGTCGGCGTACCCCTCGAAGCCCATCGCCCGGCAGAAGCGGGTGATGGTCGCCGGTGAGGTGCCGCTGCGCTCGGCCAGCTCGACGATTGTCGAGCGGGCGGCGGCCTCCGGGTCGCTGAGCACGTGCTCGGCGACCCGGCGCAGGGCGCCGGTCAACTCGCCGAGCCCGTTGCGGACCCGAGCCAGCACCCCGTCGGAGGCTGTCCGCCGGTCGGTCACGTCGGCGTCGACCACCGCGGTCCCCGCGGCGGTGTCCACCTCGTGATCAACCATGGGTCGCCTCAGCTTTCCGAAAAGACTGTTAACTGTTAGTGGTAAAAGTTCTTACTGAACGGCCCTCTGTGTCAAGACTGTGGGCGAAGTTTTCAAACTGTTACCTGGTGCACAGCCCCTCGCGCCCGCCCCAACTTGCCCCGCACGACGCCGCCGACCAGCATGAACACGCCAGATCGTCGTTTCACGCAAGGAGACCCGTGCCGATGTCCGACACCGTCGTGGTGGGTCTCGATGTCGGCGGTACGTCCACCCGGGCGACCGTCCTCACCCTCACCGGGCAACGCGTCGGCGCCGGCCGCGCCGGCGGCGGCAACCCCACAAGTCACGGCGCCGAACGGGCCGCCGCCGAACTGCTGACCGCGCTGCGCGAAGCGCTCGCCGACGTCGACCCGACACGGGTGGCCGCCGGCACCATCGGGCTCGCCGGAGCCGGCCGACTGCTCGCCGACCCGGCCGGGCGGGCCGCCTTCGACCAGGCCTGGCACGACGCCGGCCTGCGCTGCCCGTACGAGGTGCACGGCGACGCCCTGGTCGCCTACGCCTCCGGCACCGCCGCCCCGGACGGAACCATCCTCATCGCCGGCACCGGGGCGATCACCGCCCAGGTCCACGAGCTGCGACTCGACCGGATCGCCGATGGCCACGGCTGGCTCCTCGGCGACGCCGGCTCCGGCTTCTGGCTCGGTCGCGAAGCGGTGCGCCGACTGCTCGCCGACCTCGACGCCGGCCGCGGGCTTGGCGCGCTGACCACGACCGTGCTCACCGAACTCCTGGGCAGCGCCGACATCGCCCCCCGCCCCCGAGACACCGTCGACGCCACCATCCAGACGGTGACCCGACGACCCCCCATCGAACTGGCCCGGCTCGCACCGCTTGTCGTCGACGCCGCCACCCACGGCGACCCGGTCGCCACCGCGCTGATCACCGAAGCCGCCGAGCACCTCACCGAGAGCATGAGCCGCATCCGCACCCCCGGGGCGGTGACACCGATCGTGCTCGGCGGCGGCCTGCTCACCGCGGACACCCCGCTCGCCGCCGCCGTCCGGGCCGAGATCGGCCGGCACTGGCCGGACGCGCCACTGCGTACCGCAGGCGACGGGGCCGCCGCCGCAGCCTGGCTCGCCGCCCGCGGCCTACCCGAGGTGACCGACCCGGCCGCCCTGCACGCCCGCCTCTTCCCGACCCCCTGACCCACCACCAACCCACACCCGCCGCAGCACCCGCCGAGCCGCCGGGACAAGATCGTGCTCGAACCAGGATGTAGTGGCCTCACGCCGCGAGGAGGGGACTACATCCAGGATCGAGCACGATCAAGGCGCCGGCTCCCGTTCCACACCCGCTCCGACGCACCCCAGCGCGCCTCAA
Organism: Micromonospora sp. DT53; assembly: GCF_049841535.1. Classification (NCBI taxonomy): domain Bacteria; kingdom Bacillati; phylum Actinomycetota; class Actinomycetes; order Micromonosporales; family Micromonosporaceae; genus Micromonospora; species Micromonospora sp. DT53. The sequence continues at coordinate 790,662 of NZ_JBNCKM010000001.1, read as the reverse complement.
CCGCCCCGCGCCGTCGCGGCATGGCCAAGATCCGCGCACTTGCGGTGAAACTGCTGCCTCACGACGCGCCCGAGACAGCAGTTTCACCGAAGTTGCGCGGATCTTGGGGCGGCCCGGGCGGGGGGCGGTGATCGGTATCGGTCAGGGACGGTTGGTGCTACTTGAGTTGGCCTGCGGTCAGGCCGGCCTGCACCTGGCGCTGGAACGCCACGTAGACGGCGAGCACCGGGAGCACCGCGATGCTCAGCCCGGCGAAGAGTCGGGCATAGTCACCGGCGTAGCCCTGGCTGACCGAGAGCGCGAACAGCCCCTGCGCCAGCATCCACTTGGACTCGTCGCCCTGCAACAGCACCTGGGGCAGCAGGAACTGGTTCCAGTGGCTGAGGAAATTGAAGATCGCGACGCTGATCAGTCCCGGACGCGCCATCGGCAGCATCACCCGGAAGAAGAGTCGGAAGTGACCGCAGCCGTCGACAAGTGCGGCCTCCGCCACCGAGGTCGGCAGGGTGCGGAAGAAGGCGGTCAGGAAGAACACCGTGAACGGCAGCGAGTAGGCCGCGTACACGAGGATCAGCCCGAGCCAGGTGTTGAAGAGGCCGGCGTTGCGGACCACGAAGAACAGCGGCACCAGGGCGAGGAACACCGGGAACATCAGGCCGCCGACGAACAGGTAGTAGACGACCTGGCGGCCCCGGAACTCGTACCTGGCGAAGACGTACGCGGCGGTGGCGCCCATCAGCATGGTGAGGCTGACCGAGCCGGTCACCACCACCAGGCTGTTGAGGAAGTACCTGCCGATGTGCGCGCCGGTCCAGGCCCGCGCCCAGTTGTCCAGGTGCAGCGCCCCGGGGAGCCCCCAGGGGTCGGCGAGGATCTCACCGTTGGTCTTGAACGAGCTGATGAACATCCACAGCAGTGGCAGTACGGTGAGCAGGCCCCAGAGCAGCAGGAAGCCGTGCGAGAGGGTGTTGGCGACGCCGAGTTCCCGGCGCACCGGGCGGTCCCGACTGGTAACCAGGGTCGCGGTGGGTTGGTCCAGAGTGGTCACGAGTATTCAATCCGTTCGCGCCGGCCGACCCGCAGCGACAGGACCGCCACCGAGAGGGTCAGGAAGAACATCACCACGCCGATCGCCGAGGCGTAGCCGAACTTGGTCTCGCTGCCGAAGGCGGTGTCGTACATGCGCACGCCGATCACGTCGGTGGAGAAGTTCGGCCCGCCGTTGGTCATCAACTGCACGAGGATGAACCCGTCCAGGGCGAAGATGGCCAGGTAGACCCAGGCGACCTGGACGGTGTCCCAGAGCAGCGGCAGGGTGACCCGGCGCAGGGTGGTGTACCGGGACGCGCCGTCGAGCAGCACCGCCTCGTAGATTTCCTTCGGCACGGCCGACATCGCCGCGCCGAACAGCACCACGTAGAAGCCGACGTTGCTCCAGACCATCACCGCCAGCACGCACCAGAAGGCGGTCGCCGGGTCGCCGAGCCAGGTCGGCGCGGGCAGGTCGACCGCGTGTGCGGCGCTGGTGAGCAGCCCCTGGTTGGGGTGGTACACCTCCTTCCAGAGCAGCGCGATGATCACCACGGAGAGCACCTGGGGGAAGAAGTAGACCGTGCGGTAGAGCGCGCCGCCGCGTACGCCGGTCACGCCGGCACTGCCCTTGCGCCCGCCCATGGCGAGCATGGTGGCGAAGAACAGCCCGAGCACGATGGTCAGCACCGGCACGAGAGCCAGCAGGATCACGTTGTTCTTCAGCGCGTTCCACACGTAGTCGTCGTGCCAGAGGGTCTTGAAGTTGGCCAGGCCGACCGGGTTGGCGTCCGCCGAGTAGCCGAGCCAGTCGGTGGTGGAGATCTGGAACGCCTGGAGGTACGGCGAGACGACGAAGAACACGTACAGCAGTACCGGCGGCACGAGGAACGTGACGATCAGCGGCCACTTGCCATGTTTCACGAGAAGGACCTCTCCGAGGGGGATCGGCCGGTGGGGGCGAGTGCTCTCCCCCACCGGCCGGGCGGTCAGGCCGCTCGCTTGTACTTTTTGATCGAGCTGTCCTGGGCGATCGAGTCGGCGCCCTTCTGGCACTGTTCGAGGAACTCCGCGGGGCCGATCCGGCCGCTGAAGAACTCGCCGCAGGCGGCGTCGACGAGGTTGCGCTCCAACTTGCGGTAGAAGTTGTTGTAGACCCAGTTGAAGCCGTTGGCGCCGGACGCGTCGAGGGCCTTGACCACGGTGCTCAGCCCGTACGGCAGCTCGACGCCCTCGGTGGAGCCGGCGACCACGGTGAGGCTGGCGACCTTCTTCGTGAAGTCCTGGGCGCCCTTCTTGGAGAGCATGGTCCGGAAGTACTCCAGGCCGCCGGCGACGTTGCGGGCCTTGGCCGGCACCATGAACGGCTCCCCGGCGGTGCCCCGGATCGCCTCGAACGGCAGTTTGTCGCCGCTGCCCAGGCTCGGCGTCGGCGCGATGGTCATGTTGAACCCGGCGGGGGTGACGTCCTTCTGCTCGCTCTCCAACCAGGAGCCGCAGGAGATGAAGGCGGCCTTGCCCTGGCACCAGGCGGTCTGCGACTGCTTGTGGTCCAGTCCGGGGGAGCCGTCCAGGATGTACTTGTCCTTGACGATCTGGTGCCAGGCGTCGGCGGCGGTCCGCATCGAGTCGGACTTCCAGGCGTTCGGCTCCAGGTTGTCGATGGCGGTTGCCACCGACGGGCCGCCGAGCTTGATCGCCGTGGAGATCAGGGGCCAGCTCATGTAGCGCGGGTGCAGGCCGGCGTACGTCCAGGGGGCGATGCCGGCGGCCTTGATCTGCTTGCAGAGCGCGATGTGCTCGTCCCAGGTCTTCGCGTACGACCAGCCGCGGTCGGCGAAGAGCTTGGCGGAGTGCCAGATGCCGTAGGCGGTGTAGGTGTAGTTGAGCACCAGGAACTTGCCGTCGTAGGAGCCGACCTCGACCGCGCCGGGCAGCAGGGTGTCCTTGACCGTCTTGCCGGGGATGTCGACGCTCGGGGCGGCGAGCAGTTCGTCGAGGCCGGCGAGGGCGTTCTGGCTGACCAGGCCGTTGAAGTCGATCTGACCGGAGCCGGAGTTGTTGACCACGTCCGGTGGGGTGCCGTCGACGAAGCGGGGCTGGAGGGTCTTGCTGATCTCCTGGGTGGAGGAGTGCTTGATCTTCGCCTTCGGGTACTTCTCGGTGTACATGGCCTCGTGGGCCTTCGCGTACTCCTCTCCGAACCCGCCGCCGAAGATCACCACCTCGAGTGGGGCGTCCTCCTGCACGCCGAGCGGGTTCTGTGCGCTCTTGGTGCCCTGGTAGGTCTTGGCATCGTTCTTGTCACCGCCACCGCCTGTGGCGCAGCCGGACAGCAGGCCGGCGGCGGGGGTGGCCAGGAGGCCGGCGGCGGCGCTGCGCCGCAGGATGTCACGCCTGTTCATGGGTTCTCCTCGGGTCGGGTCGGGCGGATCACCGGTAGGTGGGGGGAGGCGTCCGCCGCGCGAGGCGCGGTAGTTCTCTTCAGTTCATGCTCTGTTGCTGAAGAATTTCTACGACAGCCGGGCCCGGACTTCAAGTCCTGAGGGTCGAACCGTTATCACCACCAGCCGCCGCCGGGTGGCGGGCGTGCGGTGACTGCTCAGGTCTGGGTGGGGAACCCGAGGTTGACCCCGCCGTGCCGCGGATCCAACCAGCGGCTGGTGACGACCTTGCCCCGGGTGAAGAAGCGCACCCCGTCCTCGCCGTGGGCGTGCAGGTCACCGAAGAGGGACGACTTCCACCCACCGAACGAGTGGTACGCCATCGGCACCGGGATGGGCACGTTGATCCCGACCATGCCCACCTCCACCTCGTGCTGGTAGCGCCGGGCCGCACCCCCGTCGTTTGTGAAGATCGCCGTGCCGTTGCCGTACGGGCTGGCGTTGACCAGGTCCACCGCCTCGTCGTACGAGCCGACCCGGACCACGCTCAGCACCGGCCCGAAGATCTCGTCGGTGTAGATCGACATGTCCGGGGTCACCCGGTCGAACAGCGTCGGGCCGAGCCAGAAACCGTCCGGGTCGCCGTCCGGCGTCACGTCCCGCCCGTCCACCACCGGCACCGCGCCGTCGGCGACACCGGCATCCACGTAGGAGCGCACCTTCGCCGCGTGCGCGGCGGTGACCAGCGGGCCCATGTCGCAGCCCCGTCGGCCGTCGCCGGTGCGCAGACCGGTGACCCGCGCGGCGATCCGCTCGACAAGCGCGTCCGCCACCGGCTCCACCGCCACCAGCACCGAGATGGCCATGCACCGCTCCCCCGCCGAGCCGAACCCGGCGTTGACCGCAGCGTCGGCGGCCAGGTCCAGGTCGGCGTCCGGGAGCACCACCATGTGGTTCTTCGCCCCACCGAGCGCCTGCACCCGCTTACCGGCGGCCGTCGCGCGCTGGTAGACGTACCTGGCGATCGGGGTGGAGCCGACGAACGACACCGCCCGCACCTCCGGGTGCTCCAGCAACGCGTTGACGGCCTCGGAGTCGCCGTTGACCACGTTGAGCACCCCGTCGGGCAGGCCCGCCTCGGCGAACCACTCGGCCAGCAGCAGCGCCGCGCTCGGGTCCTTCTCGCTCGGCTTGAGCACCACCGCGTTGCCGCAGGCCACCGCCACCGGCACGAACCACAGCGGCACCATCACCGGGAAGTTGAACGGGGAGATCACCGCGACCACCCCGACCGGCTGCCGGATGGTGTACGAGTCGACCTCGGTGGACACGTTCTCGCTGAACGCGCCGCGCAGCGCCGACGGCAGCCCACACGCGTACTCGATGACCTCCAGGCCGCGCTGCACCTCGCCGGCGGCATCGGCGAGCACCTTGCCGTGCTCGGCGGTGATCACCTCGGCGAGCCGGTCCCGACGGGCGTGCACCAACTCCCGGAAGGCGAACAGCACCGCGGACCGCCGCGCCAGCGACGCGTCCCGCCAGGCCCGCACGGCCCGGGCGGCGGCCCGCACCGCGACGTCGACGTCCGCGGTCGAGGCCAGCTCGACCTCGGTGGTACGCCGACCGGTCGCCGGGTCGAACACGTCGCCGCGCCGCTGCGACGTGCCGCCGACCCGCTTGCCGTCGATGAAGTGACCGATGCTCATGCCGCCACTCCCGCAGCCGAACGGATCGCGTCGACGAGGATCGCCAGGCCCTCGCGGGCCTCCTCCTCGGTCAGCGTCAACGGTGGGCCCATCCGCAGCACGTTGCCGTAGAGCCCGCCCTTGCCGACCAGCACGCCACCGTCCCGAGCCGCTTCGAAGACCCGGTTGGTCAGCGCCGGGTCCGGCTCGCTGCTGCCCGGCCGGACGAACTCGACGCCGAGCATCAGCCCCTTTCCGCGTACCTCGGCGACGCAGTCGAGCCCGCCCACGGCGGACCGCAGGCCGTCGGCGAGGATCGCGCCGACGCGGGCCGCGTTCGCCTGTAGGTCGTGCTCCAGGAGGTAGTCGAGCACCGCGTTGCCGGCCGCCGTCGAGATGGGGTTGCCGCCGAAGGTGGAGAAGCTGACGGCCGGCACCGACTCCAGCACCTCGGCCCGGCCGACGACCCCGGCCAGGGCGAACCCGTTGCCGATGCCCTTGGCGAAGGTGAGCAGGTCCGGGGTGACGCCGTGCGCCTGGTAACCCCAGAAGTGCTCCCCGGTACGCCCCCAGCCGGTCTGCACCTCGTCGGCGATGAACAGGATGCCGTGCTCGTCGAGGACCTTCTTCCAGCCGGCGAAGAGCCCGTCCGGCGGGTGCACGAAACCGCCCACGCCCTGGATCGGCTCGGCGATCAGCGCGGCCACGTCACCGGCGGTCTGGGTGGCCAACACCTCGCGCAGGTCCTCCACGGCCGCGTCGACCTGCTCGTCGGCGCTGAGCCGGGCCAGCAGGCCGCGCACCCGGTCGCCGGAGTGCAGCCAGGCCACCTGGAGCGGGTTGAGGCCGCTGGCCGACCAGTTGCGGTTGCCGGTGACACCCATCGCCGCGTACGACCGGCCGTGGTAGCTGTTGCGCACGGCCAGGATCTGGTGCGAGCGGCGGTGGTTGGTGGCGACCAGCAGCGCGGCCTCGTTCGCCTCGGTGCCGGAGTTGGTGAAGAAGACCCGGGCGTCGGGGATGCCGGAGCGCTGGGCGATCTTCTCGGCCAGCTCCACCTGCTGGCGGATCAGGTAGAGCGTCGAGGTGTGCACGATGCCGGTGGCAAGCTGGCGCTCGACGGCCTCCCGGATGTCCGGGATGTCGTACCCGATCATGTTGGTCAGCACGCCGCCGAAGAAGTCCAGGTAGCTGCGCCCCTGCGCGTCGGTGACCCGGCGGCCCGAGCCGGACACCAACTCGATCGGCTCGGCGTAGTAGATCGGCATCCAGGACGGGAGCACGGCCCGGTGCCGGGCCAGCAGGTCGTCGGTCATCGTGGCAACCCTTCAGCGGCGTTCGCGGATACCGCACGCTCCCACCACCTGTCGATGCGAACAACTGTCAGCCTGTAGCGCAAGGACGTCCCGACCTGACAGCACGTCAACGGTTTCCAGGGTTGTGATCGCACTTGACTGCCGATTTCCGCAGCGTTCGTGAGCTGCCTCCACTGGATCCGCAGTTTGGTCGCCCACCGCTACCCTGGGTCGGTCCACTGTCGCCGGGGAGGCCACACGGTGCGCATCCACGAGAAGATCGCCGAGCTGGAGCGCGTCGCCGCGCGCGAGGTGGGCCGGGGCAGCGAGGCGCTCGCCGAACCCGCGGCGGGCGGACTGCTGGCCGCCGCCCGGTCGCTCGCCGCCGCCGGGGCGCCGGACGCCGCGGTGTTCACCGGGTTCTTCATCCCCGGCGCCGAGCCACCCGCCGCGGAGACCGACGGCCCGCTCGGCGCGGGCCGCCGCCGCCCTCGTCGGCGCGCTGGCGCTGCTCCGCCCCGAGGCGCCCGGGCTGCGTACGCTCCTGGAACCCGCCTGGTCGTACGACCTGCTGACCGCGATCGTGCGCGCGGGCGCGGTCGACGGCGTACGTCGCCGCCCCACGCTCAGCGTCGACGGCCTCGACTGGCCCGCGTACGCCGAACCGCTCACCCGGATCGCCGAGCTGGTCAGGGCAGGCCGGTAGGTGTCTGTGGCTCGGTCGCCGACCGCAACGCCCTCGACGGACGGCTCACCGCCCGCGCCTGCGCGACCCGGCGGGGGCGCAACGGCAGGTGCAGGACGACGGCGACCACCGCGAACGCCGCCCAGCCGGCGCCCAGCGCCACGCCCGACGAGACGTCCTGAAGGTAGTGGTACGCGGTCAGGAAGCCCACCAGCGCGAGGCTGTTGCGGGCGAAGTGCCCACTGAACTCGGCCAACTGCCGGCGGGCCTCGACAGCGACCAGCACCCCCGAGTACGGGAACGTCACCACCATGCCGCGCAGCACGGCGCCGAGCAGCGCGGTGAGGACCGCCCCAACGAAGATCACCACCAGTTTGAGCAACACCGGCAGCCCGTCCGGGCGAGCCTCCGCGACGGCGACCGCCTCCGCAGCGGGAGCGCCGCGCGGGCCGGCGCTGTGGCTGGCACCGCGGCGGGCGCGACGGCGCAACCACAGAACGGTCGCCAACCAGAGCGCGAGTGTGCCGGCGAGGGCCACCTCGAACGGGATGTCGACGGCCAACAGGCCGGCGCTCAGCGCCACGTACACGGCGATCCCCGCGACGTCGGCGAGCAGGATCGGCCAACGCCACAGCTGGTGGGTGACCGCCACGGTGACGAAGAAGAGGTTGAGCCCGACCACGCCGAGCACCTGCGCGCCGCCCACCGGGTAGTCGGTGCTGAGCAGGGCCAGCGTCATCGGCAGTGGCAGGCTGTAGACAAGCGCGCGGAGTCGGACGGAGCGGATCACGCTGACCGCCCAGACCACGGCCGTCACCAGCAGGACCGCGCTCCACGTCATGGCTCTCCCATTCCCGCCCCGGCCGGGGGCCGTCAGTCCTGGAAGGTCGCGGCGTTCGCGCAGGTGTCGAACACGCGGGTGAGCCGGGCGACGTCCGTGCGGTTGACCGAGAACTGATTCTCGCCGATCTCGCCGTGCGCGGTCATGTGGGCCTCCCAACAGCTCGACCCGTCCCACAGTGTCAGGTTGACGTGCAGGTTCGGACTGACCACACCGAGGGGCAGCAGACCCACCCGCGCCCCGGCCGCGCGCTGCCGTTGCACCAATGCGGACAGCTCGTCGGTCAGCGTGGCGTAGACGAAGACCCGGGTGATCTGGACGCCCCGTCGCAGGGCCTCCTCGTTGGCCTCCCAGTAGCGCCGGCCGATCTCGCTGCGCCACCAACTCAACTCCCCGCTCACCCGGGGCATCACATTGGTCAACGCGTCCAGCCGGCGCACACAGGTGCGGGTCGCGCCGACCAGGTCCTCGTCCTCGTCACCGCGCCGGATGATCCGACCGTCCGCGAGCTGCTCGGCCTCCAACCGGAACTGCTCGTAGCGCCGCTGCGCCTCCACCGCGACCCGGGTGCCCGCGTGCTGCTCGGCCGCCTCCCGCATGGCCCCGGCCAGCTCCGTGGTGGTGCGGACCAGCCAGGGCGGGCCGTCCAGCAGGGTGCGCAGGTGAAAGCGGCGCTCCGCGCGGGCCAGCGAGTCGACCAACAGCGAGATCGTGACGCCCATCAGGCCGGCCAACAGCGACTCCACCCCGGAAGCGGCGTTGGTGAGGTCGAGCGCGACACTCAGGGTGATCGACAGCGTGATGCCGACCAACGCCACCGGGTCGGTGTGCGCCACCAGCCGGACGAAGCCGGCGGTGGAGCTGCCGCCCTCCCGTAACCGCTGACGGGCCACGTCACGGGTCATCGAGATCCCCCAATCAGCCGTTCCCGCCAGCGTAGACAGCAACCACAACCGCCGGCCCCACCATGCCGGGCCGGTAACATCCGGCAGGTGCACAGAGCGGACGCGGGGCCGTCGACCGGAACCGACCACGAGCGGATCACGGCGGAGGTTCGGGCCTGGGTCTGCTCCGCCCCGCTCCGCGGCCTGGTCGCCCACTTCGGCGGCACCTGGCCCTCCGGCGACCTCACCGAGGTGCTCCGTTTCCTCGACGACTTCTCCGCCCACCACTGGGACTTCCGGGGCGGCCGGGAACGGCCCGACGCCCGGGAGCCCGACCTCGACCCGACCACCGGGCAACTGGTGCTCGACGCGGCTGCCGCGCTCGGGCTGATCCAACCGGTGCCACCGGCCCGGTCGGCGTACGCCCACCTGGTGGTGCTCGGCGGCCTGGCGCCCGCCTGCGTACGCCGCGTCGGCTACGCCGCGCACCTGCTCCGCGCCGGCCTACCGGTGAGCGGCGAGGTCGCCGTCCTGGGCAGCTTCCGGCCGCTGTCGGACTGGGAACGCCGCACGCTGGCCGACGCGGGCCTGCCGGCCGACGAGACCGAGGTGGATGTGTTGGACACGGCCGTCCGCCGGGTCTTCGAGGTGGCCGCCCCGGCCGAGCAGGACGGCGTCGACGCCGGCCACCCGCACCACTCCTGGTCGTCGCGGACCTACCGACCGGACGGGTTGCCGCCGATCCGGGTGCTGGCCGCGCCATCCAGCGAACCGGACCAACGGCGGGCGCACACCGCCGACACCCAGCGGTTCTGGGCCGGCCACGTCCGGCTCGCCCCGGGCGACGAGGTCCTGATGGTCACCGCGCCGATCTACGTGCCGTTCCAGCACTGCGACGCGCTGCGCACGCTGGCCCTGCCCTACGGGTGCGCCATCGACACGGTCGGGGTGGACCCGACGCTTGCCGACCTGGCGGTGCTCCCCGAGCAGACCCTCACGCCCGGGCGCTACCTCCAGGAGATCCGGTCGGCGATCCGCTCGATGCGCGCCCTGCACGCCGGGCTTCACCCGCGCTGACGTCAGCGGCCCGGACCCACTGCCGAGCCGGGCTCAGCCGGCGGTGTCGGCTGCACCCGGCTCAGCCGGCGGTGTCGGTGACGGCCTGGGCGAAGACCTCGGAGCGGTGCTCGAAGTTGCGGAACCGGCCGTAGCTGGGCGCGGCCGGGGACAACAGCACCACCCCGCCGGCCGGAGTCAGCTCACGGGACAGCCGGACCGCGTCCACCAGGTCGTCGACCAGTTCGGTACGCACCTTCGGCAGACCGGCGAGCACCTCGACGATGCGGGCGCCGCTGTCCGGGATCCCGATCACGGTCAGCTCACGCTCGGCCAGGTGCTCGGCCAACGGCGTGTAGTCCAGACCTCGGTCGTTACCCCCGACGATCACCGTCAGCGGCCGCCCGTCGTACGCGTCGATGGCGTGCATCGCCGCGTACGGGCTGGTGGCCAGGGTGTCGTCGACGAACGTCAGCCCGGACGGGTCGGTGATCTCGGTGAGTCGGTGGGCCAGCCCCTGGAACTCGGCGACCGCGACGGCGAGGTGGTCCTTGTCGGCCACCACGTCCACGCCGAGCGCGTCGAGGACGGCGAGCGCGACGCAGAGGTTGCCCTCGTTGTGCCGGCCGACCAGCGGCAGCACCGCGCGGGGGAAGAGCGGCTGGTCACCGACGTGGAACCACGGTGTGCCGTCGACGCCGGTGGCGACGTGTGTGGTGTCGGGGCGGCCGGCCCGGATCGCCGGCAGCTCACCCAGCTCCGCGGCGAGCCGGGGGTCGCCCCCGTTGACCACGATCGTCTGCGGGTCGTGGGCGAGCAGGTTGAGCTTGTCCCGGTAGTACTCGCGTTCCCCGCCGTGCGCGTCCAGGTGCTCGGGGAAGAGCGCGGTGACCACCGCCACCCGGGGCGAGTCGGCGAGGTCGCTGCACTGGTAGCTGGACAGCTCCAGCACGTACAGCTCCGCCTCCGGCAGGTCCAGCGTCGGCACCCCGATGTTGCCGCCGAAGACGTTCGGTCGGCCCATCGCGGTGAGCAGGTGACTGATCAGGCTGGAGGTGGTGCTCTTGCCCTTGCTGCCGGTGACCCCGACGGTGCGCGCGGCGTGGTCGGCCATCCACAACGCGGTGCCCTGGGTCACCATGATCCCGCGGCGGCGCAGCTCGACCAGCCACGGGTGGGTCTGCGGCACGCCCGGGGACCGGACCACCACGTCCGCGGCGGCCAGCCGCTCGAAGCCCGCCTCACCGGTGACCAGCGGCGCCGCCTCGGCCAGCGGGCCGTCCCAGGGCAGCGACAGGAAGTTCGCGCTGTCGTCGACGGCCACCAGCTCGGCCGGGCCGTGCGCGGCGATGGCGGTCACAGCGGCCCGGCCCTCCCGACCGGTGCCCCAGACGGCGACGGTACGTCCGCGCAGGTCAGAAAGGCGCACGGGGCTCTCCTCGTGGGTCACGGCGGCGGCAGGGCGGGCCCGGTCCGGACACGCCCGGACGAACCAGGGCCTAGTATGGCGTGTGCCCAACGAGCAGCTCCGGCGGATGGACGCCTTCACCTTCCCGTCCTACTCGATCGACTTCGCCACCGGCGAGGTGTTGTTCGACTACGCCCTGACCGGCCCGGCCGGTGAGCAGCGGTTCACCGAGGTGATCACACTTCCACTGCCGGCGGAGCCACCCTCCGACGAGACGGTGGCGACCCTCAACCGGGTGCTGGAGGTGCTGCACCTCGTCGCCGGGGTCAGCTACTACAAGGCCGCCGCGCCGCCCCGACTCGTGCTGCCGGCGCCGCTGGGCGCGGCCACCGTCGATTACGTGACGGCCGTCTACACCAAGGGCCTCGCGGAGTACGCGTACCGCAACCAGCTGCCGCACGTGCTCCAGCTGCGCCCGGAGGTGCCGGCCGGCTCACCGGAGCCCCCGCGCGTGTACGACGACTCCGACCGTCGCCCCCTCTCGGCGGTCGGCGGCGGCAAGGACTCGATCGTCAGCCTGGAGGCGCTGCGCCGCGCCGAGCTGGACCCGGTGCCGTTCTCGGTCAACCCGAACCACGTGATCGTCGCGGTCAACGAGGCGTCCGGGCTTGTCCCGCTGGCCGCCCGGCGGCGCATCGACCCGGTGCTGTTCGACCTGAACGCGGCCGGCGCGCTGAACGGGCACATCCCGGTCACCGCCATCAACTCCCTGATCGCGGTGGCCACCGCCGTCCTGCACGGGCTGGGGCCGGTGGTGATGTCCAACGAACGTTCGGCGTCCGACCCGAACCTGGTCTGGAACGGCCACGAGATCAACCACCAGTGGTCCAAGGGCGTCGAGGCGGAGGGGCTGCTGCGGGCGTCGCTGGGCGAGCACGCCGGCCTGACCGACCCGTACTTCTCCCTGCTGCGTTCGCTGTCCGAGCTGCACATCGCCCGGCTGTTCGCCGAGTTCACCCGGTACGACGACGTGGTGACCAGCTGCAACCAGGCGTTCAAACTGCGCGACGCGAGTGAGCGCTGGTGCCGTGACTGCCCGAAGTGCCGGTTCGTGTTCCTGGCCATGGCGCCGTTCATGCCCCGGGAGCGGGTGGTGGGCATCTTCGGCGGCGACCTGCTGGCCGACGAGTCGCAGATCCCCGGCTACCGGGAGCTGCTGGGTGTGGACGGCCACAAGCCGTTCGAGTGCGTGGGCGAGGTCGAGGAGTCGGTGGTGGCCCTCGGCCTGCTCGGCGAGCAGGACCAGTGGCGCGACGCCCCGGTGATCCAAGCCCTGGTCGACGCCGTCCCGGAGACGGCCTGGTCCGCAGTGGCCAACTCGGACGTCTTCACCCCCGGCGGCCCCAACCACATCCCCCCCACCTACGCCAAAGCCCTAACCACCCTCACCTAACCCAGCCCCCACCGCCCCCGGCCTCCCCGGCCCCCGGTTTCCTCGGTTGATCATGAAGTTATTGCCACTCTCACCGGCGTGTCATGGCAATAACTTCATGATCAACGCGGGAAAGGGTGGGGTGGGGTGGGGTTAGGGGGTTCGGACTGCTTCTAGGGCTAGTAGGGCTACGTGTAGGGACAGGCTGGCCTCTACCGAGTCCAGGTCCACGTCGAGGATGCGGGCGATGCGGGCCAGGCGTTCGTAGAAGGCCGGCCGGGACAGGTGGGCGGCGGCGGCGCCCGCGGACTTGTTGCGGCCCTGCTCCAGGTAGGCGCGCAGGGTGTCGAGCAGCCGTTCCCGGGGGTGCCGGGCGTCGTACTCCAGCAGTGCGCCGAGTTCGCGCTCCACGAACGTCTGCAGGCGGGGCTCGTCGCGCAGCAGGTGCAGCAGCCCGGCCAGGCCGACGTGTGGCAGCCGGAAGATCGGCAGGTCACGCCGGTCCCGCCGGGCCGCCTCGGCGATCTGCCGCGCCTCGACCAGGGACCGTCGAGCCTCCCGCAGGGTGCTCACCCCGGACCCGGCGGCAACGATCACGGCACCCGGGCCGGCACCCCGGAACGGATCGGCACCGACCCTCGACCGAGCGGCCTCGACTCCGATGCCCGCACGGGACGGATCCACGCCGAACGCCGCGCGGGACGGATCGACACCGAAGCCGTTGCGGGCCGGATCGGCGCCGACCGCCGCACGGGAAGCGTCGGAAGCGGGACGGGACCCGTCGACGGCGGAGGCGGCCCGAGCCGGTTCGACACCGGGCCCCGGCCGGCCCGCGCCGGCGTCGAGGCGTACCCGACGGAGTGCGCTGGCGAACGCGGACAGCGCGCGGTCCTCGGCGGCCGGGTCGGGTAGGGCCAGGAGCGCGCCCACCGAGTTGTCGTCGACGGCGCTGGTCAGCGCGGTCAGCTTCGCCTCCCGCAGGGCTTGGCCGACCGCCTCGGAGAGATCCCGCAGCCGGGCCTGGCTGACCTCGGGGCCGACCTCCCCGGCGGGGTCGTCGGCGCGGTGCCGGACCATCACGCCGACCAGGTGCCGCCGGTCGAGCACCACGCCGAGCGCCTTGGCCCGTAGTCCCACCTCGTCCACCGGGCGGGAGTGGTCGAGCAGCGCGGTGAGCAGGGTGCGGTGGATCTGCCGTTCCAGGCCCTCGGCGTCGCGGCGGATCAGCCGGCCCAGCGCGAGGGTGGACGCGGCCCGCTCGATCAGGATGGTGAGCCGGGTGGGCGAGGCGGCTGTCGGTTCGATGGCCCGGGCGCTGGGTACGTCCCCGCTGGCCGGCCAGCGCAGCAGCAGCCGACCCCAGTCCTGCCCCCGGGCGCCGACGGTGGTCACCAGCCAGCCGCTGTCCGCGTCGTACGCGGTCCGCCCGGCCGGACGGATCCGCCGGGAGTGCTGCTCCCAGCCGTCGAGCAGCAGCTCGGCACTCTCGCCCGCCGGGTCGTACCCGAGCACCTGCCGGGACAGGTTCTCCAGCACCACGGGGCAACCGGACAGCTCGGCAGCCTGTCGGATCACCTCGGCGGCGTCGGCGCCCTCCACGGAGAGGTCGTTGAACCGCTGGTGGATCTCCTCGGTGGCGCGCAGCTCGGTGAGCTGCGCGTCGACGATCAGCGCGTGCACCGCCTCGGTGATCCGGACGAACGGGGTGGCCCGGCGCAGCTCCACCAGGGGCAGCCCGCGCCGCTCGGCGGCGGCGGTCATCACCCGGGGCACCCCGCTGACGTACCGGCGGCCCAGCTCGACGACGAGTCCGGAGACTCCGACGTCGGCGAGGTCGCCGATGAACGCGCGCAATCCGGCGTCGTCCCCGGGCAGGCCGATGCCTGTGGTGAGCACCAGCTCGCCACCGCCGAGCAGGGTGGCGATGTCGGGCACCTCGGCGACGTGCACCCAGCGGACGGGTCGGTCCAGCCCTTCGTCGCCGGCGACGACGCGAGGCGCGCCGTGGCGGACCGGGTCCAGGGCGAGGACCTCACGGACGGTAGGGAACACGGCCGTCACGCTACCGTCCGTGACGCCGGAACTCGACTTGCCACCGCCTGCCGGCCAGCCGGCACCGATAGCTGGCACCGGCGGCCCGGGTCAGTGGGGCTCAGTCGACGCCGAACTCCATCGCGGCGCGGTCGAGTGCCGCGTCCTCCGCCGAGGCGACGCCCCGGGAGGCGATGGCTTCCGCGCCGCCCTCGGGCATCGCGCCGATCAGGCCGGTCGAGGCGGCCTGCGCGGCGCCGATCATCCGCTGCGGGTTTCCGCCGCCGACCAGGCCGAGGGAGGCGTACTGCTCCAGCTTCGACCGCGAGTCGGCGATGTCCAGGTTGCGCATGGTGAGCTGGCCGATCCGGTCCGACGGCCCGAACGCCGAGTCCTCGGTACGCTCCATCGACAGCTTGTCCGGGTGGTAGCTGAACGACGGGCCGGTGGTGTCCAGGATCGAGTAGTCCTCGCCCCGGCGCAGCCGCAACGTCACCTCACCGGTGACCGCCGTGCCGACCCACCGCTGCAACGACTCGCGCAGCATCAGCGCCTGCGGGTCCAGCCAGCGGCCCTCGTACATCAGCCGACCGAGGCGGCGGCCCTCGCTGTGGTAGTTGGCCAGGGTGTCCTCGTTGTGGATGGCGTTGACCAGCCGCTCGTACGCGGCGTGCAGCAGCGCCATCCCGGGCGCCTCGTAGATGCCGCGGCTCTTGGCCTCGATGATGCGGTTCTCGATCTGGTCCGACATGCCGAGGCCGTGCCGGCCGCCGATGGCGTTGGCCTCCAGCACCAGGTCGACGGCGCTGCCGAACTCCTTGCCGTTGATCGTGACCGGCCGGCCCTGGTCGAAGCCGATGGTGACGTCCTCGGTGGGGATCTCCACCGACGGGTCCCAGAACCGGACGCCCATGATCGGGTTGACCGTCTCGATGCCGGTGTCGAGGTGTTCCAGGGTCTTCGCCTCGTGCGTGGCGCCCCAGATGTTGGCGTCGGTCGAGTACGCCTTCTCGGTGCTGTCCCGGTAGGGCAGGCCGCGTTCGAGCAGCCACTCCGACATTTCCTTGCGCCCACCGAGCTCGGTGACGAAGGCGGTGTCGAGCCACGGCTTGTAGATCCGCAGCATCGGGTTGGCCAGCAGGCCGTACCTGTAGAACCGCTCGATGTCGTTGCCCTTGAAGGTCGAGCCGTCGCCCCAGATCTGGACGTCGTCGGCGACCATCGCCCGCACCAGCAGGGTGCCGGTCACGGCGCGGCCCAGCGGCGTGGTGTTGAAGTACGCCCGTCCGCCGGTGCGGATGTGGAAGGCGCCGCAGGTCAACGCGGCGAGGCCCTCCTCGACCAGGGCGGCGCGGCAGTCGACCAGGCGGGCGACCTCGGCGCCGTAGCTGAGCGCGCGACCGGGCACCGAGGCGATGTCGGGCTCGTCGTACTGGCCGATGTCGGCGGTGTAGGCGCAGGGAATCGCGCCCTTGTCGCGCATCCACGCGACCGCGACCGAGGTGTCGAGGCCGCCGGAGAAGGCGATGCCGACACGTTCGCCGGTGGGCAGGGAGGTGAGAACCTTGGACACGGGGAAAATTATGCAATAGAACGCATGGCCATGCAAGCCGAAGGGGTCTACTCGCCGCCGAACGGCGGATCCTCGCGGCTCAGCTCCCAGAACGCCACCGCCGCCGCGGCGGCGACGTTCAACGAGTCGACGCCACGCCGCATCGGAAGGACCACCCGCACGTCGCTGGCGGCCTGGGCCGCCGCGGTGAGGCCGGGCCCCTCGGCTCCGAGCAGCAGCGCCGCCCGCTCGCGCTGGGCCGGGGTCAACCGCTGGATCGGTACGGCGTCCGGCGCGGGCGTCATGGCGAGCACCGTGAAGCCGGCCTCCCGTACCTGGTCCAGGCCCTCGGGCCAGCGGTCGAGCTTCGCGTACGGCATCGCGAAGACCTCACCCATGCTGACCCGGACACTGCGCCGGTACAGCGGGTCGGCGCAGGACGGCGACAGCAGCACCGCGTCGATGCCGAGCGCGGCGGCGCCCCGGAAGATCGCACCGAGGTTTGTGTGGTTGTTCACGTCCTCCAGCAGCACGACCCGGCGCGCGGCGGCGAGCACCTCGGCCGCCGTCGGCAGCGGCCGGCGGTGGAACGACGCCAGCACCCCCCGGTGTACGTGGAAGCCGGTGGCCCGTTGCAGCACGTCAGGCGTCGCGGCGTAGACCGGCGCGTCGCCGGTGTCCAGGTCGGCGAGCTGGTCGACCCGCTTGGCGTCGACCAGGTACGACCGGGCCGGGTAGCCGGCGCGCAGCGCCCGGCGCAGCACCAGCTCCCCCTCGGCGATGAACAGGCCGTGCGGCGGCTCCCAGCGGGTGCGCAGCTCGACGTCGGTGAGCGCCCGATAGTCGGCGATCCGGTCGTCGTCGGGGTCGGTGATCTGGTGGACGGGCACCCGACGATTCTGCCGGACGCGGAGTATCGCGCCTCGACGCCCGTCCGGCGGGGTGTTTTGTCCGGAGAAGAACGGGAATGACCGGCGAGCATCGGACGCTACCGGAAGGACCAGCCAGGTGAGCGCAGACGACACCACGGCGGGCGAAGCGGGCACTCTGCCCCGGCGTCCGACCGTCGCGGACCACATCGTGTCGCGACTGTTCAGCTGGGGCGTACACCGCTACTTCGGCTATCCCGGCGACGGCATCAACGGCCTCACCTCAGCGCTGCAACGCACCAACGGGCGGGCCCAGTTCATTCAGGTCCGCCACGAGGAGACCGCCGGCTTCGCCGCCTCCGCACACGTCAAGTACGGCGGCGGCCCGCTGGGCTGCGCGCTGGTCACCAGCGGGCCGGGCGCCATCCACCTGCTCAACGGCCTGTACGACGCGAAGCTCGACCACCAACCGGTGATCGCCCTGGTCGGGCACACCGCGACCACCGCCGAGGGCGGCGGCTACTACCAGGAGGTCGACCTGCTCGCCCTCTACAAGGACGTGGCCGCGGCGTTCCTGGCCCAGCTCGACAACCCGGCGCAGGTACGCCACCTGGTCGACCGGGCGTGCCGGACGGCGCTGGCTCGGCGTACCGTCACCGCCCTGATCCTGCCCCTGGACATCCAGGACGAGCCGGCCGTGCCGAACCCGCCGCACGCGCACGGCTACTACCAGACCAGCAACGCGCCGAGCAGCACGCCGACGGTTCCGCCGGAGGCCGACGTACGCCGAGCGGCCGAGGTGCTGCGCGGCGGGCAGCGGGTGGCCATGCTTGTCGGCCAGGGCGCCCTCGGCGCGCGCGACGAGGTCCGCGAGATCGCCGATCGGCTCGGTGCCGGCGTGGCCACCGCGCTGCTCGGCTTCACCGCCGTCGACCACCGTGAACCGTGGGTGACCGGGGCGATCGGGCTGCTCGGCACCCGACCGAGCTGGCAGCTGATGAGCGGCTGCGACCGGCTGCTGATCGTGGGCAGCAACATGCCGTACTCGGAGTTCTACCCGCCGCCCGGGCAGGCCCGCGCGGTGCAGATCGACCTGGACGGCACCCAGCTCGGGCTGCGGTACCCGACCGAGGTGAACCTGACCGGCGACGCCCGCCCCACGTTGCGGGCACTGCTGAACGAGCTGGGCCCCGGTCCCGGGCCGACCGCCTGGCGGGCGGAGGTCACCGAGGCCACCTCGGCGTGGCGCCGCGTGCAACACGACCTGGCCGAGCAGACCGCCGACCCGGTCAACCCGCAGTTGCTCTTCCACACCCTGAACGAGCGGCTGCCCGACGACGTGCTGCTCGCTGTCGACTGCGGCACCACCACCGCCTGGTACGCCCGACACATCCAGGTACGCCCCGGGATGCTGGCCAGCCTCTCCGGCACGCTGCTGTCCATGGGCGGCGCCATGCCGTACGCGCTCAGTGCCAAGTTCGCCCACCCGGACCGTCCGCTGGTCGCGTTGATCGGCGACGGCGCCATGCAGATGAACGGCGTCAACGAGCTGATCACCGTGGCCAAGTACTGGCACAGCTGGGCGGACCCACGGTTCGTGGTGCTGGTGCTCAACAACCGGGATCTGGCGTTCGTCAGCTGGGAACAGCGTTCCAGCGAGGGAACGCCGATGTTCCCGGACAGCCAGCAGTTGCCGGACATCGCCTACCACAAGTGGGCGGAGGTGCTCGGGCTGCACGGCGAGTTGATCGACTCGCCGGATCAGGTGCGGGACGTCTGGGACCGGGCGCTCACCGCCGACCGGCCGGTGGTGATCAACGCCCTGGTCGACCCGGCCGAACTGATGCTGCCACCGCACTTCACCGCCGAGCAGGCCCGCAAGACCGCCGCGGCGGTGCTGCGCGGCGACACCGACTGGGCCGGAATCATCCGCCGCGGCCTACCGGCGACGCTTGCCAGCTACCGTCCCCGTCGCCGAGACCGCTAGGTTCTGTCTCGTAGATCTTGGTGGTCGGGGACGGCGCGTAGCCGGTCAAGGGTTTCGACCAGGTCAAGGGTGGCCTGGAAGTGAGAGCCGAGCTTGTCGTAACGGGTGGCGAGGTCGCGCCAGTGTTGCGTCGGTTGAAGCCGCGCTCGACCTGGTTGCGGCGCTTATCGGCGGCGGGATCGAAGGTCGGCGGTCGGCCGCTACGTCGTCCTCGCCGCTTCCCGTTGGCAATCTGATCGTTGGGCCCGGGGATGACGGCGGTGATGCAGCCGACTGGACCGCCTACCTCAACAGCCGCTTGATTCTGACGGCCATAGGCGGCCCCACCTCATGGTCACAATCTCAAGCGCGGCGTCACTCAGGGTAGCTGATAGACGCCGAGCGCCACCTCGGTCACCTGCCCGCTTCTGCCGAATACAGTGCACCTGATCTTGCGGGTGGCTGTCGCTTGCTGCTCGCGCGCGCGTTGTGAAAGTCCATCCGGCTGGAGCCCACGGGCCTGGGCTGGACGGCTATTCGGCGCGGATCGCCTCGGCGAGCTGGTCGAACGTGCGCTCCAGGACCGCTGGCCGCTCAATGGTCGGCGGCTCCCGCGCGGACGACGCCGGATTCGTACGCGTACACCACGGCCTGGACCCGGTCGCGCAGGTTGAGCTTGGCCAGCACGCGACTGACATGGGTCTTCACGGTGCCCTCGGACAGGTGGAGCCGGTCGGCGATCTCGACGTTGGACAGGCCCCGGGCGACGCGCGTGAGCACCTCGCGTTCCCGCTCGGTCAGCACACCGGGGTCGGTGACGGCGGCCTGCGGTGCTCCCGCCGGTACGTATCGTTCGAGCAGCCGGCGGGTCGCGCTGGGCGCCACTACCGCGTCGCCGGTGGCCACGACGCGGATCGCGGAGAGCAGGTCGGCGGCGAGGGTGTCCTTGAGGAGGAAGCCGCTGGCGCCGGCCCGCAGCGCGGCGTAGACGTACTCGTCGAGGTCGAAGGTGGTCAGGATCAGGACCCGGGTCGGGCCCGCCCCGCCGGCCCGGATCAGGCGGGTGGCCTCGACCCCGTCGACGGATGGCATCCGGACGTCCATCAGCACGACGTCCGGCCGCAACTCGCGAGTCATGGCGGCGGCCTGCTCCCCGTCGGCGGCCTCGCCGACCAGCGCCATGTCGGGCGCCTGCGTCAGGATCAGCCGGAATCCGGTACGGACCAGTGCCTGGTCGTCGGCGAGCAGCACTCGGATCATGCTCGCCTGTTTCCGATCGGCAGGTTGGCCCACACCTGGAACCCGCCGTCGGGCCGGGGGCCGGCGGTGAACCGTCCCCCCAAGAGGTGGACCCGTTCCCGCATGCCGGACAGGCCGTTGCCGTCGGCCACCACCACGCCACCTCCTTTGCCGCCGCCATCGGCCCCGCCTCCGACGGTACCGTTGCGGATCTCGATGTCGAGCTCGGTCTCCCGGTAGCACAGAACGATGTCAGCGGACGAACCCGCGCCGGCGTGCTTCATCACGTTGGTCAGCGCTTCCTGCACGATGCGGTACGCCGACAGGTCCAGCGGCGCGGGCAGCGGCGCGGCCACGCCATCGATGCGCAGCCGTACCCCGGTGCCGGCACGGCGTACCTGGTCGACCAGGGTAGGCAGCTGCGCCAGTCCGGGTGGCGGGTGCCACGCGTCCTCGCCCTCGCCCAGTGCGTCGAGGACCCGGCGCATGTCGGTGAGGGACGCGCGGCCGGTGCGCACGATCGCATCGAGCGCGACCCGGGTCTCAGCCGGCTGGTCGTCCAGGGCCGCCGCGCCGCCCTGCGCCTGGATCACGATGAGGGACAGGCCGTGCGCGACGACGTCGTGCAGCTCCCGGCTGATCCGGTCGCGCTCGGCGGCCATGGCGAGGGCGGCCCGCTGGTCCTGTTCGCGCTGCAGGTCCCGTGCCCGGGCGGCGAGCTGGTCGAGGTAGGCGCGGCGGCTGCGGCTGCCGGAGCCGATCGCCCACGCCGCGACCAGCGCGCCGCCCAGCACGGCCGGGCCACTCCACCGGGCCGCCCCGCCGGTGTTGTCGCCGGCGATCAACTCGGTACGTTCGAACGCCGGGCCCGCGCCCTGTTCGACGTTGTTGACCTGGAAGGCCATCGATGGAATGCCCGGTGCCGACCGTCCGCGCAGGGCGAAGTATCCGTTCCAGCAGAGCAGGACCAGCAGGACGCCGGCGAGCGTGGCCAGGGACGTCGCCGGCGATCGGCGGGCGGCGACCGTGTACACGAGGATCAGCACGGCGGCGTCGGACCCGCCGATGAGCGAGCCCTGCGCCACGTGTGCCGCGACGCATACCGTGCTGACCACCAGCATCGCGAGCGGCCAGCGGTTGCGCAGCCCCACCGCGATCACGGCGACGCCGGTCGCGATCCACCAGAGCACCACGGCGCGCTGGTGCGGGGGGCCCAGCAGCGCGACCGCGGCGAGCAGGCCGGCCGCGAGCGAGGCGTCGCGTAGCGCCGCCCGACCGGCCAACCGGCGTGCCGCGGTGAGGACCTGTCCTGCCACCGGGCAAGCCTACGGTCCGCCGCCGGGCCGCCGCGTCTGTCGTACGACGGACCCCGGCGTGGCGCACATCCCTCGCGCGACAGAACGCGATGACGACTCCGGCCGGATGCGGGTAGCGCAGCCGGGACCGGAGGCTGGTGGCATGACCACACTGCGACCCTCTCGACGCTCCGTGCTGGGCCTGCTCGGAGCAGTGCCGCTGGCCACCGGCGGGCTGCTGGCGGTACCCGCCTCCGCCCACGCCGGTGCCGAGTCCGACCACCGCGGGTCCGATCCCGTCCCGGCGGACCTGCGGCCCGGCGGAGCGCTGGATCAGCTCATCGCCCAGTCCGCCGCCACCGACCGGTACTCCGGCACGTTGTTGTTGCTGCACAACGGTCGCCCGGTGCTGTCGCGCACGTACGGCATGGCCGACAAGGAGCAGTCCATCCCCAACCGGCCGGACACCATCTTCGCGCTCGGCTCGATCACCAAGATCTTCACCGGTATCGCGATCGGCCAGCTCGTACAGCAGGGCAAGGTCGCCTACCACGAGAAGCTGAGCGCCTACCTGACCGGCTTCCCTGCGGCAATCGGCGAAACGGTGACCGTGCATCAACTGCTGACGCACACCTCGGGCCTGGCGGACGTGGCACGCGATAGCGGCGACGTCCTCAGGTCCTGGACCAGCGAGGCAGAGGTGACCCGCGAGCTGTTGAAGCTCGTCCAGGCGGCACCGTTGCTGTTTCCGCCCGGCACCGGCTACACATACAGCAACGACGGCTACATCACCCTGGCCTACATCGTCGCCGCCGTCTCCGGCCAGAGCTTCTACGACTACGTCCGCAAGCACATCTTCCGGCCGGCCGGGATGATCAGCTCCGACTTCTACAACCGCGATCAGTGGGACACCAACCGCCGCATCGCCCACCCGTACGCCCCGCCGCCGTCCGGCGGCGCGCGCGTCGACAACCACCTGCTCGACACGTACATCGGCCACGGGGCCAGCGGCGCCTTCTCCACAACCCCCGACCTGACCGCGTTCGTCACCGCGCTGACCGGCGGCAAGTTGCTCGACACCGCGTACACCTGGCTGGCGACCACCCCCAAGTTCCCGGCGCCGCCGCTGCCGCCCAAGCCCGGCCTACCCGCGCAGTCCCTGTTCGAGTGCTACGGCCTCAGCGCGGTTCTGGTCAACGACCACTGGGGCCTCGGCCACAAGGGCGGCACCACCATGGGCATCTCGACCGCCCTGGAGTGGTACCCCGCCAACGGGTACGTCTACGTGAACCTCTGCAACTACGAGGCCGGCAGCACCACACCCATCGACACCCAGGCTCGACTGCTGATCACCGGGGCCGGAGAACACCGGCCCCATCCCCGTCACTAGGGCGACTTCTCTGGCCAGCCAGCCAAGAGCTGTGGCCCCGGCGCAGAACCGAGGCCACAGCGGAAGTTCTATGCCAGCCGACGAGCACCCCGATGGCCCGCAGACGGAGGGCCTCCGGCCCGGAGCAACACACACATCTGCCGCGAAGTGTTCACGACCAGGTCAGACGAACCAGTTGAACAGCAGGTCACCAAGCCGGCCCGGACGGTGGTAGGTGACATCGCGGCGTTCTTCGTCGGTAAGCAGCCGGAGGGACCGATCCTCGATCGGTTGCTCCAGCTCCGCGGTAGCTCGACGGTTCTCCACAATTGCCCACCGGATGCTCAAGGTCATCTCGAGCGACGTAGTCACCGACCTCGCCTCCGTCCACCCGGCCTGCTCGGTGCCATCCGCACCTTCATCGACGCCTACAACCAGCGCTGCGAACCGTTCCTCTGAACCAAGACCGCCGACCAGATCCTCACCGAAACCCACCGTCGAAAGAACTCCGACACGCGACACTGGGCAACGCGTCGGAGTCCCATCTCCTCGCCCCGGTGTGTCAGGTCCCGAATTCCAATGCGCCTGACTCGAGTTCGCGTCGGAAGAACGTTTCTGGGTGCATGAGGCCGCCGGGGGGATCCGCTACGGCGGTGGCTCGTCGCCGGAGTTCCGTGATGTACTTCGTGTCCAGGACGGTGGAGGCGGCGATCTGTTGCCGCAGGATGAGGGCTCGGGGGCCGGTGTAGAGGTAGGCGTCTGCGCCGGGGTAGCCGTTGGCCGCGGGCGGCTGCCCGGGCCGGGACTCGAAGTAGGACGCGTCGAGTTGGCCCAGCCAGGTTCCTGCGAACGGGACGACCGACGGCACCGGCCAGCCGGCCATCCGCTTTTCCAGCTTCTTGTTGTCCTTCTGGAAGCCGAAGTGCGGGGCGACGGTGTACGTGACGCCAGGGAACTCTTGCTCGTACATCGCGACCCCGACGCCACCACCGAGACGCTACGGTCAGCGTGCCACGAGGTCCTCACGCTCAGCGACCAACAGGAACGCCTCATCGAGGCGCTGCTCACCCTGGCGCACGGCGAACAGGGCCTCCAACTGCACACCCCACTCGACGTCGCCGACACCGCCGCCGAGGTAACCGCCGCCTGCCATCAGGACGCCGCAAGGCGGGGCATCCGGATACACACCTCCCTCGAACAGGCGCCGGCAACCGGCGACCCCGACCTGATCGAGCGCCTGATTGTCAACCTGGTCGACAACGCCGTGAGGCACAACGCGCCGGGCGGGTGGGTCGAGATCAGCACGATGACCACCGCGACCGGCAGCGCCATCCGGGTCAGCAACTCCGGCCCGGTGGTGCCGCCCGGTGAACTCGACGCGCTGTTCCAGCCGTTCCGGCAGGTCGGCAACCGCCGGACCAGGCACCCAGACGGACACGGGCACGGACTCGGTCTGGCCATCGTCCGCACGATCGCCAAGGCGCACGGGGCGACCCTCGACGCCCGGACCCGGACCTCCGGTGGTCTCGACATCGAGATCAGGTTCTCGGATGAATGAGCTGCGGTCAGCCGGCACGCACCTGGTCGGTGCGAGCCGAGCAAGATCAGGTGGGCGCTCATCGGCATTACCCGGACACTGTCAAAGGGCGGGACGGGTCGGCGTGCGGGGGTGGGGGTGGATGGTCAGCCTCGGCGGTCGAGCCAGCGTTGGAGGGCCGAGCGGGGGTCGTCGTCGGTGGTGGGGTCCTGTCGACGGTTCGGGACCGTCGGGCGGTCCACCGGGCGGTGCGGGTCGCCGGCCAGCTCGTGGCTGGGCGCGGCGAACGCCTTCTCCGGTTGGCCCTTGACTGCGGTGGCGAGGACCCGGGCGACCGCGTCGATCACCTTGGTCTGCACCGCCGACCCCACCGAGTCGGCCGGGTCGTCCGGGTTGGCGGCGATACCGGCCACCGCGACCTGCGGGGTGAAGCCGACGAACGTCTCGGTGGAGTTCTCCTCCGAGCTACCCGTCTTACCGGCGACCGGTCGGCCGTCGAGGATGTCGTTCACACCGGTGGCGGTGCCGCCGTTGCACTGCCCGAACGCCGACTGCTGGCCCACCGGGCAGCGCGCCGCGTCGGTCGCGGCACGGGCGACGTCGGCGTCGAGCACCCGCTTGCAGGAGGGCTGCCCGACCGGCACCTTCGCGCCATCCGGGCCGGTCACCGAGACCACCGGCACCGGCGTGCAGTAGGTGCCCTCGGCGGCCACCGTGGCGTACGCGTTGGCCAGGTCCAGCGGGGTGGTGGCCGCCACACCGAGGGTGAACGAACCCCAGTCGGCGGCGTTGTTCTTCGCGAAGCTGGCGTCCGAGTCGGCGCGGAACGTGATGCCGAGCCGCTGCGCCATCTCGACCACCTTGTCCTGGCCGACCTGCTCGGCCAGCCAGACGAAGTAGGTGTTCACCGAGCGGCCGAAGCCGTCCCACATCATCCGGTACCCGTCCATCCAGTCCGGGTTGGCGTTCGCCGGGCACCAGTGGCCGTCACAGCTGCCCGGCCCCTCGGCGGCGTACCGGGTGGGCAGCTTGGCGGGCGCGTCGAAACCGGTGGAGAGGGTACGGCCCGACTCCAGCGCGGCGAGCATGGTGAACAGCTTGAACGTCGAACCCGCCTGGTACCCGTCGACGCTGGCCCCGCCGGAGATCAACGGGTTGACGGTGTTCGGGTAGTTCGCCTGCCCGGCCGGGTTGTCGGCCAGGCTGTAGTGCCGGTTGACAGCCATCGCCAACACCCGCCCGGTGCCCGGCTGGACCGCCGCGATCGGCAGGGCGCGCTTGTTGTCGTAGGAGTAGACCTTGGTGGCCTGCTGCTGCGCGGTGGCCTGGATCTTCGGGTCCAGCGAGGTGACCACGGTGTAGCCACCCGAACGCAGCGCCTGCTCGCGCTCCGCGACCGTGGCCCCGAAGGCCGGCTGGGTCAGCCACCACTGACGCAGGTAGTCGCAGAAGTAACCCCAGTCGTCGTGGCCCTGGGAGACGGCGGTGCAGCCGTTGGGCTGGGCGGTGGGGTGCAGGGCCAGCGGCTCGGCCTTGGCCTGGGCGGCCTGTGCGGCGGTGATCGCGTTGGTGGCGACCATCGAGTCCAGCACGTACGACCGGCGGGCCAGCGCCTCGTCCTTGTCCCCGTTGATCGGGCTGTACGCGTCCGGGGACTGCACCAGACCGGCCAGCAGGGCCGACTCGCCGAGGGTCAGCTTCGCCGGAGGTTTGCCGAAGTACCGCTGGCTGGCCGCCGCGACCCCGTACGCGCCGGAGCCGAAGTAGGCGATGTTCAGGTACCGGTCGAGGATCTCGTCCTTGCCGAGGCTCTTGTCCAGCGCGCTCGCGTACCGGATCTCCTGGATCTTGCGGCCGACTGTGGGGTCGGTCGCCGCAGCCCGCTCCTCGGCGGTGCGGGTGGGGTCGGTCTTGAGCACGTTACGGACGTACTGCATGGTCAGCGTCGAGCCGCCCTGCTCGGTGCCGCCGCCCTTGACGTTGGCCACCACCGCCCGGGCCAGGCCGCGCAGGTCCGCGCCACCGTGGTCGTAGAAGCGCCGGTCCTCGGCCGCCACGATCGCCTGCCGCATCACCGGGGCGATCTCCGACAACGGGACGTCGGTGCGGTTCACGTCGTAGAACGTGGTGATCAGCGTCTTGCCGTCGTTGGCGTAGAGGTACGAGCGCTGCGGTGTGGCCGGGGTCTTCAGCGAGGCCGGCAACGCGGCGTACGACCCGAGCGCGGAGCGGGCGGTGAGCCCGAGCAGCAGGTTGCCCGGCAGCGCGGCGACGGCCAGGACGAGCCCGGCCAACACGCCGGTGAGCAGCACGGTGAGCAGCCGCGACAGCGGCGAGCGGGGGGCGGCCATGCTCCCCAGGATTGCCACGAAAACCGCCAACCGACCACCCCCACCCGCCAATTGTCACCAACTTCACGCCCCCTCCCCCACCCCGCCCAGCCGCGTTGATCATGAAGTTATTGCCATCCGCGTCGGCGTGTCGTGGCAATAACTTCATGATCGACGGAGGATTAGGGGTTGGGGGTGCTCAGGCTGGCGGCGGCGGCGTCGCGGGCGGTTTCGCGGGGCATCAGGCGGCCGGAGCGGTAGCCGATGCCGATGCCGGCGATCAGTACGAAGATCGCGCCGAACGTCTGCAACGAGCCGATCAGGGCGCCACCGAGGCCGAGCAGCGGCGCGGCGATGATCAGCATGACGCCGTCGCCGAGGCTGAAGGTGCCCGAGCGGGCCACCGCCCACCCGGTGAGGAACCAGCCCGCGCTGTAGAACGTCGCGCCGAGCAGGACCAGCGACCGCGCGGTGGTGCCGAAGACCGGCGTCTGCTCTTCGAGCCCGGCGAACGGCAGCATGAGCACGGTGCCGGCGATGCTGACCAGCAGCCCGGCGGCGGCCATCCGGCGGCTGCGGGTCGCGGCCAGCAGCCCGGTGAGGGCCAGCAGCGCGAGCAGGCCGAGCCAGACCGCGGCCACCCAACCGATCAGGTACACCGCACGGCCGTCGGCCGGATAGGGGTCGTTGCCCACCCCTCCGTCGCTGGCCATCGCCACCGCGCCGTAGAGGATGGCGTACGCGGGCAGCAGCCAGACCGCCGCCCGTGCGAACCGACGCACCGACCAGGCCCAACTGGCGTTCGTGGCGGGAGCGCCCGGGGTCGGCTCGCCGACGAAGGGCAGTACGCCGAACCCGCCACCGCTGCGCCGGGAGCCCAGTGGGCCGACCGGGTCGTGCGCGCCGGGCACCGGGGCCGAGGACCACATCCGATTCGCCGGATCCTTCATGCGTCACCTCGCTCGTCGTCGAGCGGTGCACCGACGCGCCGGGGCGCCCCGATTGCCTGGTCACCACCCGTCCTAGGACCGATCGTGGCAGGCGTCGGAGCGCCCCATGAGTCTTTCTCGTATTAAGCCGTGATCAGCCGCGCTCGCGCTTGTCGGCCGGCTCCTCCGCGAGGCTGGCCGGCGACACCGGCTCCGGCGCGGGCAGCCCCTGCCTCCCCTTGCCGCCGGTGGCCTGCGCCTCGGCGACGCGTACCTCGTCGTGGATCTGCTGGGCGGCGTCCGCCGCGGCCTGCGCCGCCGCGGCGGCCTCGCGCTCGACCTGGCTCGCGTGTTCGGCGGCCTCCGGTGCGGGCAGGTCCCCGACCATCTGGCTCAACCCACCGAGGGCGCCACCCATCCCCTCCAGGGCCTTGGTCAGCTCGGCCGGGATGATCCAGACCTTGTTGGCGCTGCCCTGGGCGATCTGCGGCAGAGCCTGCAGGTACTGGTAGGCGAGCACCTTCTGGCTCGGGTTGGCCTGGTGGATCGCGTCGAAGACCGTCCGGATCGCCTTCGCCTGACCCTCGGCCTGCAGGATGCGGGCCTGCCGGTCACCGTCGGCCCGCAGCACCGCCGACTGCTTGTCACCCTCGGCGGTGAGGATCACCGACTGCTTGTGCCCCTCGGCGGTCAGGATCGCCGCACGACGGTCCCGTTCGGCGCGCATCTGCTTCTCCATCGAGTCGCGGATGCTGGCCGGCGGCTCGATCGCCTTGATCTCGACCCGGGTCACCTTGATGCCCCAGCGGCCGGTGGTCTCGTCCAGCACACCCGAGAGGTGCCTGTTGATCTCGTCGCGGCTGGTCAGCGCCCGCTCCAGATCGAGCGAGCCGATCACGTTACGCAACGTGGTGACGGTCAGCTGCTCGATGGCCTGGAGGAAGCTGGAGATCTCGTAGGTGGCCCGGACCGAGTCGACCACCTTGAAGTAGAGGACCGTGTCGATCGAGACCACCAGGTTGTCCGAGGTGATCACCGGCTGCGGCGGGAAGCTGACCACCTGCTCCCGCATGTCGACCTTGGTACGGACCGCGTCGATGAACGGCACCAGCAGGTTGAGACCGGGGCTGAGGGTGCGCTTGTACTTGCCGAGCCGTTCCACCACGTCCTGGCGTTGCTGCGGCACGATCCGCACCGCCTTGGCCAGCGTTATCACGGCGATCAACGCCACCGCGATCACCACCACCCCGATTAAGGTCATTCCGTTCACCCTCTCGATTCCGGCAGCTCGCCGGCGGAAGAAACATCGTCCTGCCACACCAGGGCGGTCGCGCCCCGGACCTTTATCACCCGAACCCGTTGACCGGGGTCGTAAACCTGCGTCGTGTCGTACGACCGGGCGCTCCACAACTCGCCGTCGATCTTGACGAGACCCTGTTCGGCGTCAACCCGTTCCAGCACCAGCGCGGTGGAGCCCTCGATCGCCTCCACACCGAACGGCTGCTCGCCGTTCTCCAGCGCGGAGCGGCTGTGCCGCCGGATGACCGGTCGGACCACCACCAGGCTCAACGCCGACACCACCGCGAAGACCAGCGCCTGCACGGCGACCGGCGCGCCCAGGGCGGCCGCACCGGCGGCGGCGAACGCCCCGGCCCCGAACATGATCAGAAACAGCGTCGTCGTGAAGATCTCCGCGACGGCCAGCAGCACACCCAAAACGATCCACACCACGGCGTCCACACCCCGATCGTGACACGCAAATGCACGCGCGGCCTCCCCACGAAGATCAGTAGGCTCGGCGAGGCCCCTTTCGGACCCCCAAAACACCATGAATCGGCGGCCCGACCCGAGGAGATCCCGTTGACCCTGCTACCCGAGACCGTCCGACAGATCGACACCCAGGTCACCCAGGCGCAGGCCGACGGTCACGCCCCGTCGCTGGTGCTGGGCGTGGTCCGCGACGGCACGCTGGCGCACCTGGCCGTCGCCGGCGAACACCCCCGCCCGGATGTCGACAGGCAGTACCGGTTGGGCTCGATCAGCAAGACGATGACCGCCACCCTGATCATGCAGTTGCGCGACGCCGGCCGGTTGGCCGTCGACGACCAGTTGGAGCAGCACCTGCCGGGCACCGGCGTGGGCGCGCTCACCCTGCGCCAACTGCTCAGCCACGCCAGCGGCATGCAACGCGAACCCGAGGGCGACTGGTGGGAGCGGGCGGCGGGGGTCGATCTGACCACCCTGCTCGCCGAGGTCGACGCCGCCAAGATCGCCTACCCGGCGCACCGCACGTACCACTACTCCAACCTGGCGTACGGGCTGCTCGGCGGACTGCTCGAACGGCTCACCGGGACACCCTGGGCCGAACTGCTCGACGAACGGATCCTCACCCCGCTGGGCCTGCGCCGCACCACCTACGCGGCCACCGAGCCGTACGCCCGCGGCTACGTCGTCCACCCCTGGCACGGCACCCTGCGCGAGGAACCCCGTACCGACACCGGGGCCATGGCCCCCGCCGGACAGCTCTGGTCGACGATCGAGGACCTGGGCCGCTGGGCCGCGTTCCTGGCCGAGCCCGACCCGTCGGTGCTGGCCGCCGAGACCCTGACCGAGATGTGCTCCCCCGTGGCGATCAGCGACCCCGACTCCTGGACCGGCGGGCACGGCCTGGGGCTGGAGCTCTACCGGGACGGTGAACGCGTGTACGTCGGGCACGGCGGGTCGATGCCCGGGTACGTGGCCACCCTCATGGTGCACCGGCCCACCCGCACCGCAGTGGTCGGCTTCGCCAACTCGTACGGCTTCCCGATCACCGGGCTCGGCCGCCGGCTGCTGACCACCGTGCTGGACGCCGAGCCGGCGCTCCCGCAGCCGTGGCGGCCGGCCACCGCCGCGCCCGACGCCGAGGTGTCCGAGCTGATCGGTCGCTGGTGGTGGATGGGCACGTCACTGGACCTGCGCTGGGACGCGGGTGACCTGGTGGCCCATGTACGCGGTGAGAGGGTCAGCCGGTTCGTCGCCGAGGGGACGGACCGCTGGCGGGGACGTTCCGGCCCGGAGAACGGCGAGATCCTGTCGGTGCTGCGCGACGACAGCGGACGGGTGCGGGCGATCGACATCGCCACGTTCGTCTTCACCCGCAGCCCGGACGAGGTTCCCTGACCCGACGCTGGTCGGACCAGGCGGTCAGGCTGGCTCGGTGACGAAGTCGATGAGGCGTTCCATGGCGTTGATCAGGGGCGTCTCCACCTCGGCGAAGCTGTTCACCCGGGACAGGATGTGCCGCCACATGTCGGCCGGCTCGGCCACGCCGAGGGCCGCGCAGACCCCCTCCTTCCACGGCCGCCCCGGCGGCACCACAGGCCAGGCCGCGATGCCCAACGCCGACGGCTTGACCGCCTGCCACACGTCCACGTAGGGGTGCCCGGTCACCAGCACGTGCGGCGAGTTCACCCGGGCGACGATCCGGCTCTCCTTGCTGCCCGGCACCAGGTGGTCGACGAGCACGCCGAGTCGTCGGGTCGGGCCGGGGCCGAAGTCGCGTACCTCGGCGTCGAGGGCGTCGATGCCGTCCAACGGCTCGACCACCACGCCCTCGATCCGTAGGTCGTCGCCCCAGATCCGCTCGACGAGCGCGGCGTCATGGATGCCCTCCACCCAGATTCGGCTGGCCTTCGCCACCTGGGCCCGGACGTTGTCCACGGCGACCGAGCCGGACGCGGTCCGCCGACGGGCCGCCGGCACCGTCGTGCGGGTCGGTCGGCGCAGCGTCACCGGGCTGCCGTCGAGCAGGAAGGCGGCCGGCAGCAGCGGAAAGTTGCGCCGTTTACCGTGCCGGTCCTCCAACACCACCGCGCCAGCCTCGAAGCCCACCACCGCTCCGCAGAACCCGGAGTCGGCATCCTCGACCACGAGATCCACTTCGGCGTCCACCTCGGGGGTGACCCTGCGCCGTCGCCAGTCGCCCGCCAACACATCCTCGCCGTATCGCCCCGCCATGTCGATCACGCTAAACCCAGCCCGCGCCCACCCCGGCCCCCGACACACCGCCCCGCCCCCTGACCGCCGACCAGAGGGGGCGGGGATTAGGGCGAACAGGGCAGTTGGGGGCAGGCCGGGCGACCGGAGCGGCAGCCGAGACAGGGCCGGTCGTGACCACGTACCCTTTCGGCATGTCCACCCCCGCAACGGGCGCGGCCACACTCGCGCCGCGCCGGTCCAGCCGGTTCGTTGCCTGGGTGCGCGCGTGGCGCGCCGGCTTGGTGCCGTACGACGAGGTCGCCGACGCCATCGCCGGCGACGAGGAGCACCTCGTGGCGGACGCCCCCGGCACCTGGACCGACGTCCCGCTGGGTGCCGCGCTGCCCACCCTGGCCAAGCTCTCCCCGGACGACATCCGCCTGGTGCTGCCCGCGCCGGGCGACCCGCGGGGGCTGCCCGGCCCCGGCGACTTCGCCGGAGCGGCGCTGGTCACCGGCGAGGCGGTGGTCGCCGGCGGGCTCGGTTTGATCCCCCAGGTGCGGCTGCACACCTCCGGCTCCGGAGACTGCTTCGAGACGGTGCTCTGGCGGGTCTATCCGCTGCCGGCCAACGCCGCCGCCGCGTCCCTCTCGTTGCCCGGCGCCGCCGAGGCGGAGGCCGAGTTGGCCACCGCGCTGGCCGAGACGACAGCCGTGCTGACCCGCCTCGACGTCGCCCAGTGGCGGCCCGAGCTGGCCGGTGCGCTGGCCGCGCTCCGCCGCCCGGACGGCACCACCGACCTCCCACCGGGCTTCGACCCGCGGGCCCGCCGGCTCTTCGCCCGGGCCGCGGTGCTCGACCGGGTGCTGGCGTTGGCCGGGCACGCCGCCCCGGGCGGCGCGATCAACAACTACGAGGCGCAGCAACGGGACGCGGCCCTGCGGCCACTCACCGCGGCCTGCCGGCAGGCCCTGGTGGCCGCCTGCAACGCCCCCCTGCGCCCCTGACCGGACCGCGTCACAGCACCGCCACGAGCATCGCGGCACCGCGACTGGTCAGATCTCGTCGAGCAGGTCCGCGACCGAGTTGATGATCCGGGAGGGCCGGTACGGGTAACGCTCCGCCTCGGTGCGGCTGCTGATCCCGGTGAGCACCAGGATGGTCTCCAGCCCAGCCTCCAGGCCGCACAGGATGTCGGTGTCCATCCGGTCACCGATCATCGCGGTGCTCTCCGAGTGCGCGTTGATGGTGTTGAGCGCCGAGCGCATCATCATCGGGTTGGGCTTGCCGACGAAGTACGGCTCCACGCCGGTCGCCTTGGAGATCATGGCGGCCACCGAGCCGGCGGCGGGCAGCGCGCCCTCCACGGACGGGCCGGTCACGTCGGGGTTGGTGCAGATGAACCGGGCACCGTCGTTGATCAGGCGGACGGCCTTGGTGATCGCCTCGAAGCTGTAGGTGCGGGTTTCGCCGAGCACCACGTAGTCGGGCGCGAAGTCGGTAAGCACGTAGCCGACGGCGTGCAGCGCCGTGGTCAGCCCGGCCTCACCGATGACGTACGCGGTGCCACCCGGCCGCTGGTCGGCGAGGAACTGGCCGGTGGCCAGGGCGGAGGACCAGATCGCCTCCTCCGGCACGTCCAGGCCCATCCGGCTGAGCCGGGCCGTCAGGTCACGCGGGGTGTAGATCGAGTTGTTGGTCAGCACCAGAAACGGCTTCCCGGAGGCGCGCATCCGGTTGATGAACTCGGGTGCGCCGGGCACCGGCTGGCCCTCGTGCACCAGCACGCCGTCCATGTCGGTCAGCCAACTCTGCACGGGCTTGCGGTCATGCATGATGATCCTCAGAGGTCAGGGGCGACGGGTCGGCACGCAACAAACGGTGGGGCAGGTGTCCCACCTGGGCAGCTCACCCAGGCAGCGGCGCAGCTGCGCGCCGTCCGGGTCGGTCCGCTCGGTGACGAGCTCACGCACCATGCTCACGAAGCGCGGGTCGATGCCCGGCGTGGCGGCCCGCACGAAGTCCAGGCCGAGCTGCTTCGCCGTCTCCGACGCCTCGGTGTCCAGGTCCCACACGACCTCCAGGTGGTCGGAGACGAACCCGATCGGGCTGACCACCACACCTGTGGTGCCGCCCTGCGCGAGGGTGGCCAGGTGGTCGTTGATGTCCGGTTCCAGCCACGGCACCTGCGGCGGGCCGGAGCGGCTCTGCCACACCAGGTCGTACGCCAGGTCGGGGGCGGCGGCCGCAGCGACGAGCCGGGCGGTCTCGTGCAGCTGCGCCTCGTACCGGCCGCCGTGCGGGCCGGCGTTTGCCGCCATCGAGCTGGGGATGGAGTGGGCGGTGAAGACCAGCCGGGTGGTGTCCCGCAACGCCTGGTCGAGCTGGCCCAGGGCCGCCCGGACCGCGTCGACGTGCGGCTCGACGAAACCGGGGTGGTCCCAGAACTGGCGCAGCTTCTCGATCACCGGGGCGTCCGAACCGACGGCGGCGCGGGCGGCGGCGATGTCCTCCTGGTACTGCCGGCAGGACGAGTAGCCGCCGTACGCGCTGGTGACGAAGGCCAGCGCCCGGGTGACCCCGTCGTCGCGCATCTGGGTCACGGTGTCGGCGAGCATCGGGTCCCAGTTGCGGTTGCCCCAGTAGACGGGCAGGTCGACACCGTGCACGGCGAAGTCGGCGCGGACGGCGGCCAGCAGGTCTCGGCACTGCTGGTTGATCGGGGACACCCCACCGAAGTGCTGGTAGTGCTCGGCGACCTCGGCCAGCCGCTCGGGCGGCACGCCTCGGCCCCGGGTCACGTTCTGCAGGAACGGCATCACGTCCTCGGGCCGTTCGGGCCCGCCGAAGGACACCAGCACCACCGCGTCGTACGACATGGGGTCATTCTCGCCCCTCGGCCGGGACGTCCTGGCGACGCCCCCTGGTCCGGACGCGTGGGTCACGCGGACGGCGGCCAGGGAGCGTCGCGGTGCAGCGTCAGGAACCGATGGCGTGGTAGCCGCCGTCGACGTGGACGATCTCGCCGGTGGTGGCCGGGAACCAGTCGGAGAGCAGCGCCAGGCAGGCCTTGGCGGCGGGTTCCTGGTCGGTGAGGCTCCAGCCCAGCGGGGCCCGCCCGGCCCAGGCCTCCTCGAACTGGTCGAAGCCGGGGATCGACTTCGCGGCGATGGTGCGCAGCGGCCCGGCGGCCACCAGGTTGCTGCGGATGCCCTGCTTGCCCAGGTGCATCGCCAGGTAGCGGGACGCGGACTCCAGGCCGGCCTTGGCCACGCCCATCCAGTCGTAGACCGGCCACGCCTTCGTCGCGTCGAAGGTCAGGCCGACCACCGCGCCGCCGGGCGACATCAGCGGCAGCGCCGCCATGGCCAGCGACTTGTACGAGAAGGTGGAGACGTGCAGGGCGGTCGCCACGTCCTCCCAGGGCGCGTCGAGGAAGCCGCCGCCCAGGCAGCTCTGCGGGGCGAAGCCGATCGAGTGCACGACACCGTCGAGGCCGTCGACGTGCTCGCGTACCCGGTCGGCGAGGCCGGCCAGGTGCTCGGTGTTGGTGACGTCCACCTCGATGATCGGCGCCGGCTCGGGCAGCCGCTTGGCGATCCGCTCGACCAGGGAGAGCCGGCCGTAGCCGGTGAGCACGACCTGCGCGCCGTTCTCCTGGGCGAGCTTCGCCACCGAGAAGGCGATCGAGGCGTCGGTGATGACACCGGTGACGAGCAGCCGCTTACCGGCGAGCAGTCCGGACATCGCAGATTTCCTCCGTAGTCAAAAGGGTTAGTGGCCCATGCCGAGGCCGCCGTCGACCGGGATGACGGCGCCGGAGACGTACCCGGCGCTGTCGGAGGCCAGCCAGGTGACCACGGCGGCGACCTCGTCCGGGCTGGCCATCCGGCCGGCCGGGATGGACTTGAGGATCTCCGCCTTGCGGTCGCCGGAGAGACCGGCGGTCATGTCGGTGTCGATGAAGCCGGGCGCCACCACGTTCGCGGTGATGTTGCGGCTGCCCAGCTCCCGGGTGATCGAGCGGGCGACGCCGACGAGGCCGGCCTTGCTGGCGGCGTAGTTGACCTGCCCGGCGCCGCCGGCCAGGCCGACCACCGAGGAGATGAAGATCATGCGGCCCCACTTGGCGCGCAGCATCTTGCCGGAGGCCCGCTTCGCGACCCGGAACGCGCCTGTGAGGTTGGTGTCCACCACGTCGGTGAACTGCTCCTCGGACATCCGCAGCAGCAGCGTGTCGGCGGTCATGCCGGCGTTGGCGACAAGCACCTCGACCGGCCCCAGCTCGGCCTCGACGGCGGTGAACGCGGCGTCGATCGAGGCGGCGTCGGTGACGTCGGCGCGTACGCCGAACAGCCCGTCAGGTGCCTCGCCGCTGCGATGGGTGACCGCCACCCGGTCGCCCTGCTTGGCGAAGGCCTGCGCGATGGCCAGGCCGATCCCCCGGTTGCCCCCGGTCACCAGCACGGTACGGGCCACTGTTCCCCCTTGCGAATGGTCAGCACGGACGCGTCGGAGCCTAGGCGTTACCCGCAAGTAAGCGCTAACGGGAGTCGCGTCACACTGGGGTACGACACCGGGATCAACCCCTGGTGGCACGCCTCGTGGCGGGGTCGGCCCGTAGCCTCCGGGTGGTGAACCGGCATCCGATCGCCGTCGCCCTGCGGGCCCTGCGACAGACCCTGCTGGGCCCGGACTCCCGGCCCGAACGGCCGCTGCTGGCCCGTTGGCCCGGCCCGGCCCGTTACGCCGCCCCGGTCGGCCTGCTCGCCGCGCTCGGCGTCTTCCTGATCACGCTCACCGTGGAGACCGACTGGGGCCTGCCGCCGCCGATCGCGCTCCTGTTCGCGGCGATGACGGTGGCGCCGCTGCTGGCGCTGCCCCGGCGTCCGCTGCTGGCCTGGCGGCTGGCGGTGCTGGCCCTGCTGATCTGCACGTTCAACGCGCCGGCCGACCAGGCCTGGCCGTGGACCCCGCCGCTGGCGCTCGGGTCGATCGCGGTGCTCGCGGTGGTCGTGGCACGTGTCGACCGGCCGGTGCTGGCCTGGGTGGTGACGATCAGCACGGTGCCGGTGCTCACCCTCGTGAACCCCGACAACCGGGTTCCGGTCCTGCTGCTGCTCGGCGCGCTGGCGATCGTCGGCGACCTGATCCGCCGCAACCGACTGTCCCGGCACGCGCTGGCGGCGCAGGCCGAGCTGAGCGAGCGGGAGCAGGAACGCCGCGCGGTGCTGGAGGAACGCACCCGCATCGCCCGGGAGCTGCACGACGTGGTGGCCCACCACATGTCGCTGATCGCGGTGCAGGCGGAGACCGCCCCGTACCGGCTGACCGACGTGCCGGCCCCGGCGGCCGCGGAGTTCGTCGCCATCGCCGCGTCGGCCCGCGACGCGCTCACCGACATGCGGCGGCTGTTGGGGGTGCTGCGCAGCGAGACGACCGGGCCGCAGACCGCACCGCAGCCGGACCTGACCGACCTGGGCGCGATGGTGGACGCGGCACGCCGGGCCGGGCTGCCGGTGACCCTGGACACCGAGCTGACGGACGACGACCGGGTGCCCGCGCCGGTCGGGCTGGCCGCGTACCGCATCGTGCAGGAGAGCCTGGCCAACGCGGCCCGCCACGCGGCCGGCGCCGCGGTGCGGGTCACCGTCCGTGCCGGTCGGTCCGGTCTGGAGGTACGCGTCGAAAACTCCCCGGCCGACGTCCGACCGACCGCCGACGGCGGCTCCGGGCACGGGCTGACCGGCATGCGGGAGCGGGCCACCTCGCTGGGCGGTACGTTCACCGCCGGACCGCTGCCCGACGGGGGTTACGCGGTGGCGGCCGAGTTGCCGTACGACGCGGAGGGCGGGGTCCGATGATCCGGGTGTTGATCGCCGACGACCAGGCGATGGTCCGGCAGGGTTTCGGCGCGCTGCTCGCCGCCCAACCGGATCTGCTGGTGGTGGGGGACGCCGCCGACGGGGAGCAGGCCGTGGCCGCCGCCCGTCACCTCGACCCGGACGTGGTGCTGATGGACGTGCGGATGCCGGTCATGGACGGGCTGGAGGCCACCCGCAAGCTGCTCGGTGACCGGTCGGCGCAGCGACCTCGGATACTCATCCTCACCACCTTCGACCTGGACGACTACGTGTACGAGGCACTGCGCGCCGGGGCCAGCGGCTTCCTGCTCAAGGACGCCCCGGCGGCCGATCTGGTGCAGGCGGTGCGGGTGGTGGCGGCCGGTGACGCGCTGCTCGCCCCGGCCGTCACCCGCCGGCTGATCGCCGAGTTCGCGGCCCGTCCGGACCGCCGCCGCCCGCGCCCCACCGACCTGGCCGGGCTCACTCCACGCGAGACCGAGGTGCTGCGGTTGATCGCCCGGGGCCGCAACAACGCGGAGATCGCGGGCGACCTGGTGGTGGCCGAGCAGACCGTGAAGACGCACGTCGGGCGGATCCTGGCCAAGCTGGGTCTGCGCGACCGGGCCCAGGCCGTGGTGCTGGCGTACGAGACGGGCCTGGTCGCCGCCGGCGAGTAGCCCCGTGGAGCCAGCCCGGGAACGGCTCTCCGGCACGACGACCGGGCCCCGCCCCGGGGCGCACTCTCCCTCCGGACGACATTCCGGAGGGAGAACATGATGCGACGACGAGGTGCCAGCCGGGTGGCGATGGCCGCGCTGCTCGGCGTGAACCTGGTCCTGCCGACCCGACCCGAGCCGGCCACGGCGGCGGGGTTCGTCGAGGCGTACCCGGTGACGGCGGCGGCGATGCGCGCGGCCGGCCCCCCGTACGCGGACTGGGCGGCCGACGGACGCCGGTTCCTGCTGTTCGACCAGCGCGGTGACGGCCGCGCGGTCGAGGTGCTCGGCGACCTTGCCGACGCGGACCGGATCGCGGTGCTGGTGCCGGGCGTCGGCACCACGCTCGCCGACTTCGACAGGGGGTTGGGCGGGGTGGCCCGGCGGGCGCCGTCGGTGCAGGCCGGGCAGCTCTACCGGGAGCTGCGGGCGACCGACCCGGCGGCGCGGGTCGCGGTGCTGGCCTGGCTCGGCTACGACCCGCCCGACGGGGTGTTGACCGCCGCCGGTGGCGTCAGCGCCCGGCGCGGCGCGGCCGGGCTGGTCACGCTGCTGCGGGAGCTGGCCCGGCGGCGTCCGGCGGCGACGGTCACGCTGATCGGGCACAGCTACGGGGCGTTGGTGGTGGCACTGGCGGCGGCGAAGGCCCCGACGCAGGTCACCGACGTGGTCAGCCTCGGTGGCGTCGGCGCCGGAGTGCAGCGCGCCGACGACCTGCCCGGCGGGCGGCGGTTCTGGGCGGCCGAGGCGCCGAGCGACTGGATCCGTCGGGTACCCCCGGTGCGGCTGCCCGGCCTGGGCTTCGGCCGGCGACCCGGCGACCCGGCGTTCGGCGCCCGCCCCCTGCCGGTAGGCGGGGTGGCGGGGCACGACGGTTACCTCGCGCCGGGCAGCGCCGCGCTTGTCGCGGTGGCGGCGGTCGTGTCGGGCAGCGTCGACGCCGACCGGATCGGGGACGCCAGGTGAACCGGGACCGCGCGGTCGACGCGCTGCGGGCGTACGCCATCGGCGGGGTGGTGCTGGGGCACTGGCTGGTCACCGGGTTGGTGCTGAGCGGCGACGGCGGGCTGCACCAGGCCAGTCCCCTGACCGCCCTGCCCGACCTGGCCCCGCTGACCTGGGTGTTGCAGACGCTCGGGTTGTTCTTCTTCACCGCCGGGTTCGGCTCGACCCGGTCACTGGCCCGCTACCGGGGCGGTGCGGGCGGTTGGGTGGCCGGTCGGCTGCGTCGGCTGCTGCTGCCCACGGTGGCGCTGCTCGGCGTGGGGGCCGCCGTCCTGCTCGCCGCCACCGTTTTCGGCACCTCGGACGACACGCTCGCCGTCGCGCTGCGGCTCGCCGTCAGCCCGCTGTGGTTCCTGCTTCCGCTGGTGATCCTGGTCGCGGTGACCGGCCCGCTGCGCGCCGCCGTACGCCGCTGGGGGGTGGCGCGGTGCGGGACACCTGCGGTGGCTCTGGTCGCCGTGGCCGACCTGGCCGTCCGGCTGCTGCCGGCGGGCACCGACCTGCCCCCGGTCACCGTGCTGGTGGCCTGGTCGGTGCCGTACCTGCTGGGTGTGGCGCACGCCGACGGGCGGCTGGACGGCCGGCGGGCGGGTGGCGCGTTGGCGGCCGGTGGGGCGGTCGCGCTGGCGGCGCTGCTGGCGCTGGGCTATCCGGTGAGCGCGGTCGGCGTGCCCGGGGCCGGGGTGTCCAACCTGAACCCGCCGTCGTTGCTGGTCGTGGCGTTGGCGGTCACCCAGGTCGGGCTGGGTCTGTTGGCGCGGCCGGCGCTGCACCGGCTGCTGACCCGGCCGCTGCCGGCCCGGGCGGTGACCGCTGTGAACCGCTCCGCGGTGCGGATCTACCTGTGGCACCAGCCGGTCCTGGTGGCGGTGACCGCGCTCACCGCCCGCAGCGGGCTGACCCTGCCCGGGTTGCACACCACCCCGGACGACCTGGGCTGGGTGCTGGCACGCTGCTGCTGGCTGCCGCTGCTCGCTGCGGTGCTGGTCACGGTCGTGCGGATCGGTCAGCCGGGACCGCGTCGCCGACCGCGCGGTGGAGGGGTCGCCGACCGGTCGGCCGAGTGCGTTCCGTCGACACCGCAGGTGTACGATCATCGACGTTCCGGCCGGCCCGACTTGCAGGAGGTGATCGCTGTGCGAGATAGCGATCCTCCCAGTCGTGGCCGGGCCGATGGTCAGTCCCGCTGAGCCACGACTCAGTCTGGTGAGCTGACCCCGCTCCGCTCCCCACCACGTCGGCACCTGCCGAGGTGAGTGTGCCGCGCCGCCCGATCCCGGGCGGTCGCCGGGAGCCGCCCGGTCACGACTTCGTGTGCGCGTCCCCACCCCCTGCGGTCCGCCCCCGCACGCGGACCGTCCAGCCGCCACCCGGAGCCGTCCATGAGCCGCTACGTCGCCCCGCTGGGCTTCACCCTCGCCGCCGTCTGGGTGGCCATCGTCTTCGTGCTCGCCGGCGGCGGTCACTGACCGCCGCCGGCACAACGGCTCACAACATCCGGGACGACCAGAGCAGACTGAACGCGCCCGCGCAGAGCGCCAGCAGCAACGCCACCCCGGCATACCACTGGGTCACCTCACGCGGCTCGGTGCGGAACCCGATCGAGCTGCCCATGTCCTGGTAGACCTGCTTCAGCTCGCTCACCGACGCCGCCTCGTAGAAGTAGCCCTCGGTGGTCTCGGCCAGCTCGGCGAGCGCCGACCGGTCGACCGGCACCCGCTGCAACTGCCCGCCGATGTCGACCTGACCGGTGTCGGTGCCGAAGGCGATTGTGGAGACCGGAACGTTGGCGGCCTGCGCGGCAGCAGCCGCCTCCTCCACCGCCCGGCCGGACGTCCGGAAACCGTCGGAGAGCAGCACGATCCGGGCCGGCGGGATGCCCGCCGCGCCGTCGGCCGGCACCGACCGGATCGCCTCCAGGCAGGTGAACACCGCCTCGCCGGTCGCGGTCGCCTCGGCCAGCACCAGCCCGTCGATGGCGCTGGTCACCGCGTCCCGGTCCTTGCCCGGCGGCACCAGCACGTTGGCCGCCTTGGCGAACGACACGAGGCCCAGGTTGTAGCTCTCCGGCAGCTCACTGACGAACTGCTTGGCCGCCTCCTGCGCCGCCTCCAACCGGTTCGGCGCCACGTCGTCGGCCTGCATCGACAGCGACACGTCGATGGCGAGCATCACGGTGGCCCGCTCCAACGGCTCCTTGGTGTCCACCGCGGGACGGGCCAACGCGGTGGCCAGCACCAGCAGGCAGAGCAGGAACGCGGTCGCCGGGACGTGCCGACGCCAGCCCAGGCCCTTCGGTGCCACCGTACGCAGCAGGTCCACATTGGTGAACCGCATCGCGTACGCCCGGCGGTGCAGCTGCCGCCAGACGTAGAACGCGGCGAGGGCGAACACCGGCAGCACGGCCAGCAGCCACCACGGTTGCAGAAAACGGATCATCGTGTCGTCCCCCTGGTGCGCGCGTGCCGCTGCGCGGCCACGAATCGCACCATGTCCAGCAGCCAGTCTCGGTCGGTACGCAGACGCAGGTGGGCCGCGCCGGCGCCGCGCAGGGCGGCGGCGATCGTGGCCCGTTGGGCGGTGGCGGCCTCGGCGTAGCGCTGCCGCAGCCGCGGGTCGGCGGTCTGCACCTCGTGCAGCTCGCCGCTCTCCGGGTCGACCACCGGCAACACGCCCACGTCGGGCAACTCCAGCTCACGCGGGTCGACCACCTCGATCGCCAACACGTCGTGACGGACGCGCAGCTTGCGCATCGGCCGCGCCCACTGCTCGGCAGGCGCGAGGAAGTCCGAGACCACCACGGCCACCCCGCGACGGCGGGGCGGACGGTTGAGCATCTCGATCAGGGCCCCCAGATCACCACGGCCGGGCTGGATGGCGGTGCCGGCGACGGCACGCAGCAGACCCTGCGCCTCCTTGCGCCCGGAGCGGGCCGGCAGCCGGGTGAGCACCCCGGGCCCGACCGGCGGTGGTCCGCCGCGCCACCGTCGGGCCGGAGCGGACGCCCCGCCGCCGGTGCCGATCACGGCGCCGATCCGGTTACCCCCGCGCACGGTCAGGTGGGTGATGGCGGCTGCGGCGGCCACCACGACCTCCCGCTTGAGCCACTGCCCCGTCCCGAAGTCCAGGCTGGCGGAGAGGTCCAGTGCGAGCCAGGTCTCCAGCTCCCGGTCGGCCACCGTACGCCGCACGTGCGGCGTGGTGGTCCGCGCCGTGACCGGCCAGTCCATCCGGCGCACGTCGTCGCCGGGGCGGTACTCCCGGGACTCCCCCGCCTCACTGCCCGGTCCGGGCAGCAGGCCGGCGTAGTCGCCCTGGAGCAGACCGTCGAGCTTGCGGGTGACGAGCAGTTGAAGCCGGGACAGGACGGCTTCGCTGCGGTCGGCGAGAGGGGCCGGACGAGGGGTGGGTGAGGTCACGGCCGCTGCCCGGGCCAGCCGGCGCCGGGCGGCGGCGCGATCGACGGCGGGGTGGCCTGCTGCCGGGGAGCGACCGCCGGGAGCGGGATCGTCGACATCACCCGCTGCACGATGTGGTCGGCGGGCACGTCGTCGGCGAGCGCGTCGTAGCTGAGCACCAACCGGTGCCGCAGGATGTCCGGTGCGATGTCCTGCACGTCCTGCGGCAGCGCGTAGTCACGCCCGCGCAGCAGCGCCAGGGCCCGGGTCGCCCGGACCAGACCCAGCGAGGCACGCGGGCTGGCACCGTACTGGATCAGCTGCGCCACGTCGGGCATGCCGTGCTCGGCCGGGGCACGGGTGGCCAGCACCAACCGGACCGCGTAGTCGACCAGGGCGTTGTGGACGAATACCTGGTCCGCCTTGCGTTGCAGGGCGATCAGCTCCGGGGTGTCGAACACCGCGCTCGGCTCGGGCGCGGTCACGCCCATCCGGTAGACGATCTCCCGTTCCTCCGCGTCGGTCGGGTAGCCCACCACGATCTTCATGAGGAACCGGTCCCGCTGCGCCTCCGGCAGCGGGTAGACGCCCTCCTGCTCGATCGGGTTCTGGGTGGCCATCACCAGGAACGGGTCGGGCACCCGGTGACTCTCCCCGCCGATGGACACCTGCCGCTCGCTCATCACCTCCAGCAGCGCGGACTGCACCTTCGCCGGCGCGCGGTTGATCTCGTCGGCGAGCAGGAAGTTGACGAACACCGGGCCCAGCTCGACGTCGAACTTCTCGCTCGACTGCCGGT
Source organism: Micromonospora sp. DT53 (assembly GCF_049841535.1). NCBI lineage: Bacteria > Bacillati > Actinomycetota > Actinomycetes > Micromonosporales > Micromonosporaceae > Micromonospora > Micromonospora sp. DT53. The sequence continues at coordinate 747,122 of NZ_JBNCKM010000001.1, read as the reverse complement.
AGATCCGGGTGCCCATGATGTCGGCGGGCACCAGATCCGGGGTGAACTGCACCCGGGCGAAGGACCCGCCGACGACCTTGGCGAGGGTCTCCACCGCCAGCGTCTTGGCCACCCCGGGCACGCCTTCGAGCAGGCAGTGACCGCGGGCGAGCAGCGCGACGAACATCCGCTCCACCATCCGGTCCTGCCCGACGATCACACGTTTGATCTCGAACAGCGCCTTCTCCAGCAGGGTGGCGTCCTGGGCCGGTGTGGTCACCGGCGCAGGTGCCGCTCCGTTCGGCGTCGGGGCGTCGGGCATGGTCGGCTGGGCCACCGGTCCTCCACAGCGTTTCTCGGTCGTCGCGGCTCGTGCGGTATCAAGACTCGCACGCCTTGCTGAGTGTCGAGGTGGGGAGAAGCCGATTTTGGCCGCGCCGTCCCCAGCAGCCGAATCGCGCATCGCGGGTATGCGCGGACCGGCCCGTCGCGTGTACGATTCACCCCGTCGCCGGGCGGCTCCCCCCGTGGTCGCCCGGCGCTCAACCTCTCCATCCCGCGGCCCTAGACTGGCCGGGATGAGCATCCCCTCCCCCGCCGACGAGGCCCTGGTCTGTTCGGCCCGGGGCTGCCGGTCCGCCGCCGTCTGGGCGCTGGAGTGGAACAATCCCCGTCTGCACGACGCCGATCGGCGCAAGACCTGGTTGGCGTGCGCCCAGCACCGGGGCAGCCTCGGTGACTTCCTGGACGCTCGAGGCTTCCTGCGTGCCGTCACTCCGGTGCCCGGATCGCCTACGCTCGACCTGTGAGCGGCGACCCTCCGGCTTCCCCCGGCCCCACCTCCCCGTCCTGGCCGCCCACCCCGGCCACCCCACCACCGGGCGTCGAGCCGCCGCCCGGGGCGTTCCCGGCACCCGGCACGCTCGGCCCGGAACCCGCCGCGCCGGACGTCTCGACGCCCGCCCCGCTGCCACCGGGCGCACTGCCGCCCGGTCAGCCGCCGCCCGCCGCCGACCAGCGGGCACCCGACCTACCGGCCCCCGGCCTCCTGCCTCCCGACCCCGGGCCCGGGGCGTCCGACCCCGGCGCTCTGTTGACGGCCGCGCCGGGTGGCCGGGGTCCGCTGGAGCCCTGGCCCGACACGGTCACCTGGCAGCCGATCTCCACCGACCTGATCTGGGTGGAGCTGATCCGGCTGGCGATCGTGGTCGCCATCGGGCTGGCGGTGACGGGGGTCGGCTGGGCGTTCAGCGGCCACTGGCTGTTCGGGCTCGCCGTCGCCGTCGTGCTGGTGCTCGGCGCGTGGCGGGCCGTCGCGATCGTCCGTGCGGTGCACGCCTGGGGGTACGCCGAGCGGGAGAACGACCTGCTGGTCCGCCACGGGCTGCTGGTCCGCCGGCTCTCCATCGTGCCGTACTCGCGGATGCAGTTCGTCGACGTGAGCGCCGGGCCGTTGGAGCGTGCCTTCGACCTGGCCACCGTGCAGTTGCACACCGCTGCGGCGGCGAGCGACGCCCGGGTGCCCGGGCTGCGTCCGGCGGAGGCGTCCCGGCTGCGCGATCGGCTCACCGCGCTCGGCGAGGACCGGGCGGAGGGCCTGTGAGCGCGAGGAGTGAGCCGGGGTCGCGAGCCCCGCAGTCGCGAACGAAAAGCGGCCCTGTGAGCGCGAGGAGTGAGCCGGGGTCGCGAGCCCCGCAGTCGCGAACGAAAAGCGGGCCTGTGAGCGCGAGGAGTGAGCCGGGGTCGCGAGCCCCGCAGTCGCGAACGAAAGGCTGCCCTGTGAGCGCCCGCGCGGGCAGCCGTCGACCGCGCCGAGGGCCGCTCCGATGAGCGACGGGCCCGCCGAGCCGAGCACCGTGCCACCCACCGGTCCGACACCACCGGGTCCGGCGTCGCCCGTCGGCCAGGCACCTGCCGGCGCGGCACCGCCTGGGCCGGTGCCGCCGGGAGCGCCCGCGCCGTGGGTGGCACCACCGGGCGGCGGCGAGGGCGAGCCCCGCCAGCGACTGCATCCGCTCAGCCCGGTGCTGCACGGCGCCAAGTCCCTGGTCGTGGTGATCGCCGGGCTGTCCTGGTCGACGCTGTCTCGGGTGGGCTTCGGCTGGTTCGCCGCCATGGTGGCGGTGCTGGCGCTCGGCGCGACAGTGCTGTCGGTGATCAGCTGGTACAACACCGGCTACCACGTCGTGGGCCGGGAACTGCGGGTGTACGAAGGGCTGCTCTGGCGGCGCACCCGGGCCATCCCGTTGGAACGGTTGCAGGCCGTGGAGGTGGTCCGACCCCTGCTCGCCCAACTCACCGGTCTGGCCGAGCTGCGCCTGGAGGTGGTCGGCGGAGGCAAGACCGAGGCGCCGCTGGCGTACCTCGGGGTGGCCGACGCGGCTCTGCTGCGCGGGCGTCTGCTGGCGCTGGCCGGGCGGGTGGCGCAGCTGCCCGCGCCCGGCGACGCGGCCCCGGTGGCCCCGGGTGCGACGGCGCCGTCGGCGGCCGTGCCGGGCCGGCCACTGCACGCGGTACGCAACCAGAACCTGCTGATCAGCCAACTGCTCACCCCGCAGGCGTTCCTGCTCCCGTTCGGTGTGGCGTTCGTCGTGGTGCAGTTCCTCACCGCCGGGTCGTGGTCGTTCGTCGCGGTGGCGAGCACTTTGACCGCGATGGCGGGTGTGCTGCTGCAACCGATCCGCCGGGTCCTCGACGACTGGAACTTCCGGCTGGCCCGCGACGGCGGCACGCTGCGGGTGCACAACGGCCTGTTGGAGACACGGGCGCAGACCGTGCCGCTGGAGCGGGTGCAGACCGTGCGGGCCACCTGGCCGTTGCTGTGGCGGATGAAGGGTTGGCTGCGGCTGCGGCTGGAGGTGGCCGGCTACTCCGTCGCGGAGGCCGACGACCGCAACCGGCCCGACCGGCTGCTGCCGGTCGGCGACCTGCCGACGGCGACGATGATCGTCGCCGAGGTGCTTCCGGGGGTACGCCTCGACGCGCTCGCGCTGAGCCCGCCACCGCGCCGGACCCGTTGGCTGCACCCACTGGGCCGTGCCGCGTTCGGCGCGGGGCTGTTCGAGCGGGTGTTCGCGACCCGGTCTGGGCGGCTCACCCGGCAGTTGGTGATCGTGCCGTACGCCCGGATCCAGAGCGTGCGAGTGGTCCAGGGGCCCGTCCAGCGCCGTCTGGGTTTGGCGACCGTCTACGCGGACACCGCGGGTGGCTCCGGCGCCACCGCCCAGGACCGCGACCTGGCCGAGGCCTGGGCCCTGGCAGCCGACCTGACCACAAGAGCGCAGAACGCCCGCACCCCCCACCCCCCTCGTTGATCATGAAGTTATTGCCCTCCCGCGCGGCGTGTCGGGGCAATAACTTCATGATCAACGCTTGAAACCTTGCGGTATGTATCGTGGGGCGATATATATAGGGCATGGGCATTAGTGAGCAGACTCTTCTGATCCTCTCCGCCCTCGCCGACCAACCACGGCACGGCTACGCCGTGGTGACGGAGGTCGCCGAGATGACCAACGGCCGGATCCAGTTACGCGCGGGCACCCTCTACGGGGCCCTCGACCGCCTCGTCACCCAAGGGCTCATCGCCCCCGACCACGACGAGGTGGAGAACGGCAGGCTGCGCCGTTTCTACAAGTTGACCGACTCGGGGGCGGACGCCATCCGCGCGGAGAGCCTGCGGATGGCCACCGCGGTCCGGCTCGCCGAGGAGCGCCTCAACAAGCGGGCCGCCCGCAACGCCCCGCGTCTCGGGGCCATCGGATGAGCCCGGACATGAGCCCGCTGGAACGACGGTATCGACGGCTGCTGCGCCTGCTGCCAGCCACGCACCGCGCCGCCCGCGGCGAGGAACTGCTCGGACTGCTGCTGGACCTCGACCACGGCCGCCAACACCCGAGCCGGCACGAGACACTGAACATCATCGCCCTGGCGATCCGGCTGCGACTCACCACGCCCGTCACCGCCACGGCGCTCACCACCGGGCTCAGTGCACTGCTCGTCGCCGCCGGCACCCAGCCCGCCGGTCACACCCTGGACCTGTTCACCGGCGCCGTCCTCGCCACCGACATGCCGGCCATCATCGCCAGCTGGCCGCAGCTGGCCCTCCTCGGCCTGCTGCCCCTCGCACCGCTGATCGCCTGGCTGTGCGGCGCACCCCGGACCGCCCTGACCCTGCACGCAATGTTCCTGACGCTCACCCTGGGTTGGCTCGTCGTCGACGTGCTCAACGGCGCCGGCATGGGAATCAGCCCCGGCCAACAACTGTTCTCGTACGCCCCACCGGTCCTCACCCTCGTCCTGCTCGTGGTCGCCGCCCGCGAGCGGTGGACCGCGCCCCGACCGCGCCTGTTCTGGTGGGCCCTCGTCCCGCTCGGGATCCTCGCCTGGAAAGGCACCGGAGAGTGGGGACGCCATGGCGTCTCCATTCCCGAGGCCGTGCCGACGGTCATCGGGATCCTCACCGCCAGCACCGTCGCTGTCGGAGCCGCCTGCGCGGTCCGCCGCCACCGGCCCGCCGTCATCATCGGCGTCGGGCTCGCCGGCTTCGTCGCCGGATGGCTCATCCCCGACCCGCTGCTCTCCAACACGGCGATGCGGCACTTCGACGGTCAGCCGCTGCCACTGGCAATCCTCATCACGGTGCTCGCTGCCACCGTGACCGGCATCATTCACCTCGCCCGTCGCCACAAGCCCGAGGCGCGGTCGCTACCACCCGACGGCCCCGTGCTGCGCTGACCACCAGCTTCGGGTCAGCACGAGCGACCCGCATGATCCGCGAGGCGAAACCTAGCGGTCGGCGGGGATCGCGGGGTGGGTGGTGGTGTCCGGTTCCCGTGGTGTCGGGGGCTCGCCGGGCGCGGGGTCGGTGGGCTTCGGTGGGGGTTCCGTGGCCTGTCCCGACTTCGCGCTCGGGTGGCGGGCCCGCCACTTCACCCAGCCGCGCTCGGCCAGACCGACCACCAGGAACGTCAGCCCCACGTACGCCCACCCGACCAGCACGTCGATCACGTAGTGCTCGCCCGAGTAGACCAGGGTGAAGGTCATCGCCAGCGGGTACGCGAGCAGCAGGGGCCACCACCGACGACGCGTGGCGGTCAGGAAGAACAGCACCACGAACAGCGCCCACGCGGTGTGCAGCGACGGCATCGCGGCGACCGGGTTGGAGGCGATCTGGCCGGCGTTGAGGACGTTGCCGGCGCCGTGCATGCCGAACGCCTTCCAACCCCGGGTCGAGATCCGGGCGACCTCGGTGAGCAGGCCGTTCTGCGCCGCCCACCAGGGCGGGGCGGCCGGGTAGATGAAGTAGGTGACCAGACCGGCCGCGCAGAGGAAACCCCAGCGCCGCATGTACGCGGCCCAGCGGTGCCTGTCGCGCAGCCAGAGCACCGCGGCGGCGGTCAGCGCCACCACGAAGTGGGAGAAGTACACCCAGCTCGCCGCGACATCCCACCAGTGCACCTGCGGGCGGTAGAGGTGCTGCTGCAACCAGACGGTGGGCACCTCACCGCCGGTGGCCCAGCCGAACATGAACCGGTCGGCGACGATCAGCTCCATCGCGTGCGGCGTGGCCCCGTTGTCGGCGAACCCCCGCGAGAGGTTGTAGACCACGAAGAGCAGCACCACAGGCACCCAGTCCCGGGCGAAGCGCAGGTGGCTGCGCCACGGCCGTTCGCTGTTCCACGCGATGGTCGCGAGCCAGATCCAGACGAAGGCGTACGCCGGGTCGGTGGGCAACCCGATGGCCAGCCACGCGGCGACGAAGGCGACCGCCCAGACGGCCATGGCGACGACGCGCCGACGACCCCCGTCCGGGGACGCGGGCGGGTCGGTCCGGGCGGGGGGCTGGGGGTCAGTCACGACGGCCATCGGGGTCAAGGTTAACGACGGGGACGGCATCGACGGACGGGGACCACCCGTTGGTCGTCGGGGCCGGGTGCGCCCGGATCGTCGGGCGCGTGCTCGACGCGTCCGGCGAGCACCTAGGCTGACGACCATGCAGGAGCAGCCCGAGCCGGCCTTCGCGCCGGGCCTGACCGCCCAGGTCGAGTTGACCGTCACCGACGCGGACACCGCCCAGGCGGTCGGTTCCGGGGACGTACCGGTGCTGGGCACTCCCCGGGTGCTGGCGCTCGTCGAGGCGGCCACCGTCGCGGCGACGGCGACCGGGATGCCGCCCGGTTCGACGACCGTGGGCACCCGGGTCGAGTTGGAGCACCTGGCGCCGACCGTGGTCGGCCGGACGGTCCGCGCGCAGGCGCTGCTGGCGACCGTCGACGGTCGCCGGCTGTCGTTCGAGGTCACGGTCAGCGACGGCGACCAGACGGTGGCCCGGGGCCGGGTGGACCGGATCATGGTCGACCGCGGACGCTTCGTCGAGCGCGCCGGGCGGGTGTCGTGAACGCCGGTTTCGTCGAGGTGGCCGACCGGGTGCACGTGCTGGCCGAGCCGCTGCTGCGGGTCAACGTCACACTTGTCGTCGGTGACGACGAGGCGCTACTGGTGGACACGCTCTCGTCGGCCGCCCAGGCCACCGAGCTGGCCGCGGCCGTCCGGGCGCTCACCGACCGTCCGTTGACGCTCGTCAACACCCACCACCACTACGACCACTGCTTCGGCAACGCAGTCCTGGCCGGCGACCCACCCCGCCCGGTGTACGCGCACGAGCTGGCCGCCGCCGCCCTGCGCGAGGAGCCGGAGCGGCTGCGCCGGGAGGCGTACGAGGAGTTGCGCACCGAGCACCCGGCGCTCGCCGCCGAGCTGGCCGACACCCCGCTGCTCGCCCCGACGCACACCGTGCACGTCGAGACGGTCCTCGACCTGGGCGGTCGACGGGTGCTGCTGCGACACCCCGGGCGGGGGCACACCGAGGCCGACCTGGTGGTGCACGTGCCGGACGTCGACGTGTTGGTCGCCGGGGACCTGGTGGAGCAGAGCGGCCCGCCCGCCTTCGAGGACTCGTACCCTCTGCGGTGGCCGGACGCGGTCGCGGACCTGCTGCGACTGACCACCGCGCGCACGGTGGTCATCCCGGGCCACGGCGACCCGGTGGACGTCGACTTCGTCCGGGCCCAGCACGCGGAGCTGGCGAAGCTGGCCTGGCTGATCCGGGCCGGGCACACCGGCAGCGCCCCGCCGGAGCGGGTGGCCGCCGAGGCTCCCTTCGGCGCCCGTCCCGCCCTGGTCGCCGCCCACCGCGGCTACCTCGAACTCAACGGCGAGGGCTGAGCCGGTCGTCTACGCCGAGGCACGCCGCCACTGCTGGTGGGTGCCGGTGCCACACGTCCACTGCGCGAGGCGGGCGCCGTCGGTGGTGGCGGCGTTGAGCACCTCCAGGCATTTGCCGGAGTGCCGTGCGACGAGTTGCACGTACCCCGAGCCGAGATCCTGTACGCGCCACTGCTGGTTGGTGCCGCCGTTGCAGCTCCACTGGATCACCCGGGCACCGTCGGCGGTCGCGGTCGCGCCGCCGTTGACGTCGAGGCACTTGCCGCTGTGCACGCTGACCACCGTCTGGTAACCCCCACCGGCGTCCTGGAAGCGCCACCGCTGGTTGGGCTGACCGTTCGCGGCCCACTGCACCATCTCGGCGCCGTCGGTGGTCGCGTTGTTGTACACGTCCAGCAGCTTGCCGCTGTGCCGCGCGGCGAGGGTGTACGTGGTCGGGACCGGCACTGTGGTGTCCGGGGCCAACCGGTACAGCCCGGAGCCGTGGGCGGGGAGCGACCGGGTGAGGGTGCCGGTCACCGTGCCGAGGGCCGCACCGGACCACAGGTCGGTCACGGCGGCCGCCCCGATCCCGAGGTCGGCGAGGTTCACCGACACCTGCGCCGCGCTGCTGTTGCGGTTGAACAGGGCGACGTACCGATCGTCGCTGCCCGGCACGTCGGCGGTCCACACCTGCTGGCTGCCGCCGTAGAGCTGGCGGTTGTTCGCGCTGTTCTGGTTGACTCCGATGACCGCGGCGTTTGTCATCAACGCCAGCTCAGCGGCGCGGTTCTCGACCAGGTTGCCGCCCCACATCAGCGGCGCCCGGTTGATCGCCCAGAGCGACATCAGGGTGCGCTGCTCGTCGGAGGTCAGGTTGGAGTATCGCGGCGACCCGACCGGCCCGTACTTGGAGAGCCGGCCGATCGGGATCATGTCGGCGTCGGGCCAGGCGCCGGTGGTGCGGTACGGGGTCCAGTTGCGCAGTTGGTCGAAGAGCGCGTCCACGGACGACCAGTTGTCCCACAGGTCGTTGACGATCCGCCACATGTGCGCGTTGGCCTGAACGTGTGCGCCGTTGGCCACCGAGGTCGGGCCGGGTGACAGGCTCAGCACCATCGGTCGGCCGCTGCGCTGGATGGCAAGGCGGTACCCCTCGACCTCCGACTGCCGGTACGTCGGGGCGGCGATGTCGTCCACCTTCACGTAGTCGACCCCCCAGGACGCCAGCAACTGGAACATCGAGTCCAGGTAGGTCTGCGCGCAGGGGTTGGACATGTTCAGGCCCCACATCAGGTTGAGCCAGTTCGCGGTGGTGGTGTTGTTGATCTGGTTGGCGCGGCAGGTGGTGCCGAGGATCGGGACGTTGTCGGCGACCGCCTGGCGGGGAATGCCGCGCATCAGGTGGACGCCGAACTTCAGCCCCTTTCCGTGGACGTAGTCGGCCAGGGGCTTGAATCCGTTGTCACCGGCGGCGGACGGGAACCGGGTGGTGTCCGGCAGCAGCCGTCCGTTGGCGTCCATTCGGAGCCGGGGTTGCAGGTTCGCGTTCTGGTTGGGGCTGTTGTTGTGCTGACCGGGGTAGTACCAGGCCCAGTCGATCACCACGTACTCCCAGCCGAACTGCCGCAGGTTGGTGCCCATGTAGTCGGCGTTGGCCCGGACGTCGGCCTCGGTAACACTCCAGTTGAACGAGTCGTAGCTGTTCCACCCCATCGGCGGGGTGTCGGCTACCCCGTTGTCCCACGCGACCGCCCGCTCGGGCGGGTCGGCGACGACCATCCCGGCAGCCACGAGAAGCATCACCAGCAGGGCCGCGACGCGGCGGAACGCCAGAGGTACCAGAACCACACGCATCAGAGCCTCCCCGACGACGCCCACATATCCATCGTGCGTCGTCGATGTTAACGCTCACAAAACCCCGAGGTCAACCCAAGCCGTGATCTTGCACGTTCTGCGGGGCCAAAATGAGCAAAGGCTGACCAATCAACAACCGAAAGTGCAAGATCGGCGCGGGGATCAGGTGTTGAAGCGCCTTTGCACGGCGGCGCGGGTGGGCATGGCGGTGGCGCCGCCAGGCGATTCGCAGACCAGGCCGGCCACCCGCAGCGCGAAGGCGACCCGGTCGGCCCAGCCCGACGGGCTCTCCGGCTCGCCGTCGAGGAGCAGGTCGGCGATCAGCGCGGCCATCACCGAGTCACCCGCGCCGGTGGCGTCGATCGCGTTGACCTTGGGCGCCGGCACCCGGACCGGGTCTGCCTCGGCGGCGGCCAGCACCGCGCCGGCCGCGCCGAGCGTCACCACCACCGTGCCCGCCCCCAGCTCACGCAGGTACGCCGCCACCCCTTCGACCGGCTCACCGGGATAGAGCAGCACCGCGTCGGCGGCGCTCAGCTTGACCAGGTGCGCGCCGGCGGCGAACTCGGCCACCACCTCGCGCAGCCCCTCCAGCGCGGCCGGCCCGTTCAGCAGCCGGGGACGTACGTTCGGGTCGAAGACCCGCAGGCCGGGGGCGAGCGACCAGGCACGTCGGGCGGCGGCCAGCGTGCCGGGTTGGAGCAGCACGATCGAGCCGCAGTAGAGCACGTCGGCGCCCTCCAGCAGCGCCAGGTCCAGATCGTCGGGGCCGAGCAGCGCGTAGGAGGGCGGCTCGCCGTAGAAGCGGAAGTCCGGCTCCGGCCCGGCGTACGTGACCACCGCGAGCGTGGTCGGCGCCGGCACCGTGATCGCACCGGCCACCCCGACGTCGGCAGCGGTGAGGAACGCGCTGATCCGGCCGCCCAGCGCGTCGTCACCGAGCGAGCCGACGAACTGCGCCGCACCGCCAAGCCGGGCCACCCCGACGGCGACGTTGAGCGGCCCGCCGCCGATGGCCTGCCGGTAGACCCGCTCCCCGTCGAGCTCACCGTCGAGCAGGTCGACGAGCGCCTCGCCGAGCACCACCGCGTATCCCATGCCGATCCTCTCGTCGTCGCCACCGACCGCTGCTCGCCGAGCCGATCGCCGTGGCACCAGGCTGGCACAACGCGCGGCCAGATGGGCGCCGAAGGCCGCGCACGGCCGCCGCGCTACCCCGGCCGGTGCAGCGGTCCGTCGAGCGCCGCGAGGGGGCGGCCGGTGCCACCCCACCGGGCCGCGACGATCTGCGCGGCCACACTCACGGCGGTCTCCTCCGGGGTACGACCACCGAGGTCCAACCCGATCGGGGAGGCGAGCCGGGCGAGTTGGTCCCGGCTGAGCCCCGCCTCGCTCAGCAGCTTGTGTCGCTCGTCGTGGGTGCGCCGTGAGCCCATCGCGCCGACGAACGCCAACCGGTGGCGAAGCGCCAGCTCCAGCAACGGCACGTCGAACTTCGGGTCGTGGGTGAGCACGCACACCACCGTCCGCTCGTCGAGCCGACCGGCCGCCAACTCCGTACGCAGGTAGCGGTGCGGCCACTGCGCCACCACCTCGTCCGCCTCGGGAAAGCGCCGCGCGGTGGCGAAGACCGGCCGGGCGTCGCAGACGGTGACCCGGTAGCCGAGGAACACGCCGATCCGGGCCACCGCCGCGGCGAAGTCGATCGCCCCGAAGACGATCATCCGGGGTGGGGTGGCGTACGCGGTCACGAAGAGGCTGAGGCCGGCACCCCGGCGCTGCCCGTGGTACCCGTACCGGAGCATCCCGCTGCGCCCGGCGGCGAGCAGCCCGAGGGCGTCGGCGCCGGCGGCGTCGTCGAGCCGGTCGTCGCCGAGCGAGCCGACGGACCGCTGGCCGGTCAGCACCAGCCGCCGGCCAAGCCGCCGGGCCGGATCGTTCGTCCCGGTGCCGGAAGGAATACCGCCGCCGACGGCTGGGGCGTTGGCGTCGAGGGCTGGATCGTCGGCGTCGGCGGGTGGGGCGTTGGCGTCGGCGGGTGGGGCGTTGGCGTCGGCGGCCACGCAGGTGATGATTGCCGCCGGGTGGCCGCCGTGGCGGGCGGTGGCGACCACGTCCAGTGCCGGCAGGCTGCTCGCGTCGACGCGTTCCACGAACACGTCGAGGATGCCGCCGCAGGTCAGGCCCACGGTGTACGCGTCGTCGTCGCTGATCCCGTAGCGGCGCAGCTCGGGTTGGCCGGTGTCGAGCACCCGGCGGGCCCGTTCGTAGAGATCCGCCTCGACGCAGCCGCCGGAGACGCTGCCGACGACCGTGCCGTCGGTCGCGACGACCATGGCGGCGCCGGGTGGCTGCGGGGCGGAGTGCCAGGTCGCCACCACGGTTGCCAGCGCGACCGGCTCGCCGTCGCGGCAGCGGCGGTGCACCTCGTCGAACACGTCCGGCACCGGCTGCCGCCTCTCCGTTCCCGCTCCCCGTAGGCAGGATATGGCGTCCAGCGGCGACCGGCGGGGCTTCTCACGCATCGAGGAAGCCCTATTGCGCTCGGCCCCTGGGGCGTGGTGGGATGACGCATACCGGGCGGTGCGAGGGCTGCGGCGCCGCCGGTTGCCGGGTTGGTTAGACGCGAGGGCACCGGTCCAGGACAGGACCGTCGACGGCGCACGTCCACTGGCTGTTTCCGCCGGGGCACGTCGCCGTGATCGTCGCACCGCTCACGACAGCGGGGCGATCACGCCACATCCCACCCGATTGCGGCGGGGCGGCTCAGCCAGCGCCCCTCGCGAGTCAGGAGAACCCGTGAACCGTTCCCGTATGGCCACAGTGCTCACTGCGGCCGTGACCCTGGCGCTGGGCGCTGTCGCCCTGGCGGCCAATCCGCAGCCGGCCGCCGCGCACGGCGCGGCGATGACGCCGGGCAGCCGCACCTACCTGTGCTGGCAGGACGGCCGCAGCCAGACCGGTGAGATCAAGCCGAACAACCCCGCGTGTTCCGCCGCCGTGGCGCAGAGCGGGGCGAACTCGCTGTACAACTGGTTCAGCGTGCTGCGCTCCGACGCTGGTGGCCGGACCACCGGCTTCATCCCGGACGGGCAACTGTGCAGCGGTGGCAACACCGGTTACCGCGGCTACGACCTGCCGCGCACCGACTGGCCGCTGACCCACCTGACCGCCGGGGCGCGGTTGGACTTCAAGTACAGCAACTGGGCGCACCACCCGGGCACGTTCTACTTCTACGTGACGAAGAACAGCTGGAGCCCGACCCGAGCCCTGGCGTGGAGTGACCTGGAGGAGCCGTTCCTCACGGTGACCAACCCGCCGCAGCGCGGGTCGGTCGGCAGCAACGACGGCCACTACTACTTCAGCGGCAACCTGCCGTCGGGCAAGAGTGGCCGGCACATCATCTACTCCCGCTGGGTCCGCTCGGACTCGCAGGAGAACTTCTTCGGCTGCTCCGACGTGACCTTCGACGGCGGCAGCGGCCAGGTCACCGGCGTGGGTCCGGGTGGTACGCCGACCGACCCGACCGACCCGCCGACCGACCCGACCGACCCGCCGACCGACCCCACGGATCCGCCGACCGACCCGACCACCCCGCCGCCGTCCGGCGGTGACTGCATGGCCACCTACAAGGTGTCCAGCACCTGGCAGGGTGGCTTCCAGGGCGAGGTCACGATCATGAACCACGGCAGTACGCCGTTCGCCGGTTGGACCGCGAGCTGGACCTGGCCCAACGGACAGTCGATCAGTCAGATCTGGGGCGCCACACAGTCGTCGTCCGGCTCGACGGTGACGGCGACGAACGTCGGTTACAACGGCACTGTCGCACCGAATGGCACCACGACGTTCGGCTTCCTGGCGAGCTCCACAGGAACCAACGGACTCCCCACGGTCACCTGCGCCCGCCGCTAACCACCACCACCGCACCACCAACACCCTGAAATGATCAAGAGGTTTGCGTCACCGGAACCGCTCCGGATGACGCAAACCTCTTGATCAACAGGGTGGGGCAGCAGGGTCAGCGGACCATGGAGCCGACCACCGGCTTTGTGAGCAGTGCGGACTGGTTGCGCTGGATACCCGGGTCGAGGGTCTTGGCCACGAAGATCGCGTGCCAGATGCAGAAGATCAGCACCGTCCACACCTTGCGGGAGTGGTCGGCCTCCTCCCGCTTGTGCTCGTCGAGCAGCCGCAGCGCGTACGACAGGTCGAGCAGGTCGCCCGCGCCCGAGGTGCTGAGCACGTGCCGGGCCCACTCGTACATCTCGCCGCGCAGCCAGACCCGGGTGGGGGTCGGGAAGCCCAGCTTCTTGCGGTTGACGATGGCCGGCGGCACGACACCCTGCAACGCCTGACGCATCGCGTACTTGGTGGCGTCGGAGCGCGGCGGCAGCTTCAGGTCGACCGGGATCTTCGCCGCGACGTCGAAGACCTCACGGTCGAGGAACGGCACCCGCACCTCCAGCGAGTGCGACATCGAGATCCGGTCGGCCTTGACCAGGATGTCGCCGCGCAGCCAGGTGTAGAGGTCGACGTACTGCATCTTGGTGACGTCGTCGAGCTCCGTGCACTCGGCGTAGATCGGGGCGGTGACGTCCGTGTAGCGCACCGAGGGGTCGTAGCGGCGCATCAGGTGCTGCTTCTCCTCCTCGGTGAACATCCGGGCGTTGCCGTAGTAACGCTCCTCGATCGGGGTGGTGCCGCGCTCCAGGAAGCTCTTGCCCTTGACCCCCTGCGGGATCGCCTTGGAGACCGCGCGCAGCCCCTTCTGCACACCGCCGGGCAGGCCGTTGACGGTGCCCAGCGACAGCGGCTCCCGGTAGATCGTGTAACCGCCGAAGAACTCGTCCGCGCCCTCACCGGAGAGCACCACCGTGACGTGCTCGGCGGCCTTCTTCGCCACGAAGTAGAGCGGCACCAGCGCCGGGTCGGCCACCGGGTCGTCCAGGTGCCAGACGATCTTCGGCAGCGCGTCGATCATGTCCTGCGGACCGATCTTGGTGGGGATCGTCGTGACGTCGAGGTGCCGGGCCGACTCCTGGGCGACGTCGATCTCCGAGTAACCCGGCACGTCGTAGCCGACGGTGAAGGTGAGGATGTTCGGGTTGAACTCCCGTGCCAACGCCACCACCGCTGTGGAGTCGATGCCGCTGGACAGGAACGAGCCGACCGGCACGTCGGAGCGCATGTGCATGCGCACGCTCTCCCGCAGCGTCTCGCGGATCTCGTGGTAGAGCTTCTGCTCGTCGTCGACAGGCGCCGGCCGGAACACCGGCCGGTACCACCGGCGTACGTCGATCCGGCCGCCCGGGGTCCAGTTCAGGTACTCCCCGGAGCCGATCCGGCTGATGCCCTTGTGCAGGGTGCCGGGCTCGGGAACGTACTGCAGGGTCAGGTAGTGGCTCAGGTTCGCCGTGTCGACGCCCGCGTCGCCCTGGTAGTTGCTGTGCGCGAACGGCAACAGCGCCTTCTTCTCCGAGGCCAGGTAGAGGCCGTCGGCAGTCTCCAGGTAGTGCATCGGCTTGATGCCGAAGTAGTCGCGGGCACCGAACGCCCGGCGCTCCTGCCGGTCCCAGATGACGAAGGCGAACATGCCCCGCAGTCGGGTGAGCACCTGCTCACCCCAGAAGTGGTAGCCCGCGACGATCACCTCGCCGTCACCGGCGGTGGCGAACTGGGCACCGAAGTTCCTGATCAACTCCTCGCGCAGCTCGATGTAGTTGTAGATCTCACCGTTGAAGGTCAGCAGGTAACGGCCGTTCGCGTAGGGCAGTGGCTCGTGGCTCGACGCGACGTCGATGATGGCCAGCCGCTTGTGGGCGAACACGCCGTCCGCGTACCGGCCGGAGGCGTCGCCGACCACCTCGACCCCGGTCTCGTCGGGGCCGCGGTGGTGCAGGCATTCCAACGCTCCGGCGATGTGGTCGCGATGCGCGGCGGCGTTGCCGTTCGCGCTGAAGAAGGCCAGAAGTCCGCACATGGTGGCCATCTTTCCACGCGCCCTGTCGGCCCTTGCAGCCGTCCGTCGATCCGCCCGACTCACAGGGGGCGTTACCGCCAACCGGACGCGCGGTACCGTCGGGACCAGCAACGAAGCGGAGGGAGCGGCGCAATGACCGAGGGACAGACCGACGGTACGCCGACGGACGGTACGGAATCGCACGATCCGGACTTCCCGGAGGCGTTCCTGTCCTTCATGCGGCAGGGCTGGCGCGACACCGCGCTCCCCGTGACGCCCCGGCCGGAGACGCCCAACTACGCCAAGCGGCGGGCGGCCCTCTCGGCGGCCTTCCCCGGCGAGACGCTGGTGATCCCCACCGGCACCGAGAAGGTCCGGGCCAACGACACCGACTACCCGTTCCGGCCGGGCAGCGACTTCGCCTACCTGACCGGCGACCACGACGCCGACAGCGTGCTGGTGCTGCGCCCGAACGGCTCGGGGCACGACGCGACGCTGTACATGCGGCCCCGGTCCTCCCGGGAGACCGACGAGTTCTTCCGCAGCCGCAACGGCGAGCTGTGGGTGGGCCGACGGCACACCCTCGGCGAGAAGTCGACCGAGCTGGGCCTGCCCACCGCCGACCTGACCGGCCTGGAGGCGACGCTCGCCGACCTGGCTCCGGGGCGTACCCGGGTGCTGCGCGGTTTCGACGCCCAGGTGGACGCGGCCGTCCGCCCCTACGACGGGCCCCGCGCCGAGGGCCAGCCCGCCCGGGAGCGGGAGCTGGCGATCGCCATCTCGGAGATGAAGCTGGTCAAGGACGAGTGGGAGATCGGCCAACTCCAGGACGCGATCGACGCCACCGTGCGCGGCTTCGAGGACGTGGCCCGGATCCTGCCGGCCGACCGGGCGGTCTCCGAGCGGCTGCTGGAGGGCGTCTTCGCGCTGCGGGCCCGCCACGACGGCAACGACGTCGGGTACAGCTCGATCGTCGGTGCCGGCGAACACGCCACGATCCTGCACTGGGTGCACAACCACGGCGCCACCCGACCGGGTGACCTGCTGCTGATGGACATGGGTGTCGAGGGCCACAACCTCTACACCGCCGACGTGACCCGGGTCCTGCCGGTGAGCGGCCGGTTCACCGCGCTGCAGCGCCAGGTCTACGACATCGTGTACGCCTCGCAGCAGGCCGGCATCGAGGCCATCCGCCCCGGGGTGACGTTCAAGGACGTCCACCTGACCTGCATGCGGGTGCTCGCCGAGGGGCTGGCCGAGTTGGGCCTGCTGCCGGTGAGCGTGGACGAGGCGATGGACGAGAAGTCGACCGTCTACCGGCGGTGGACGCTGCACGGCTTCGGCCACATGCTCGGCATCGACGTGCACGACTGCTCCAACGCCCGCAAGGAGACGTACCGCGACGGCGCGCTGGGCGAGGGCTACGTGCTCACCGTCGAGCCCGGCCTGTACTTCCAGCCGGAGGACGAGCTGGTCCCCGCCGAGCTGCGCGGTGTGGGCATCCGGATCGAGGACGACGTGCTGGTCACCGCGACCGGCGCGGTGAACCTGTCGGCCGGCCTGCCCCGCACCTCCGACGAGGTGGAGACCTGGCTCGCCGCGCAGCGCGAAGCCGGCCCCCGCCTACCCAGCTAACCCGCCCGCCGTCACCCGCCCGCCCCTGACCCGTCCGGCCTCACCCGCCTGGCGGGCCAGGGCCAGCCCGGCCCTCGCCCGAGGGTTGGCGGGTCAAGCCTCGCCCCGTGATCCACTCGGGTTCCTTGAAGTCGCGCTGTCCCGACCACTCGGACACCGCGCTTTCAAGTAATCCGAGTGGATCTTTTTTGGCCGGCACAGGCCGGTTGGCCGCCCTCACCTGACCTGCGCCAAATGCGTGGTTATCTCGGATACGTCCGCATCGCGAAGATGGTTCTCATACGGTGAGAATCGGAGGCTACAACCCATTTGTAGCTGGTCGTGGCGCCTCGGGCGGTGCGATCCCGTCTGGTAGCAGGAAAGGGCGGAAGGCTCTGATGTCCAACGACGTAACGAGTACCGACGGCGGGGCCTCGGCAGCTCCGCCGACACGGCGAAGGCGTGCGCTCTGGGTCGCCGGCGTGGCCGGGCTGACCGGGGTGGTCGGCCTTGCGGCCCTCGGCGGCGTCGCCGCTCGGGACGACAAGCCGAAGTCCGACCAGGTGTCGGACGCGCAGCCGTCGACCAACCGGCAGAACGTCAGCGACGACGGCGGCGCGGACAAGGGCGGCGCCAAGGACGACGGCGGTCAGGACGACGAGTGGAGCGGCGACGACTGGAGCGGCTTCGACGACCGGTCGAGCAAGGACGGCACGGAAGGCAAGGACAGCAAGCACGACAAGGACGGCAAGGACCGCACCAAGCAGGTCCCGTGCGACTCCGACAGGCTGATCCAGGCGATCACGTTCGCCAACAGCGAGGACGGCGGCGTGCTGGAGCTGGCCAGGGGCTGCACCTACACCCTGACTCGCAACCAGGACGGCGACGGCCTTCCGGTGATCACCGAGCACATCACCCTCAAGGGTGAGCACACCACCATCGGCCGGGAGGCCACGGCCGACTACTTCCGCATCCTCAATGTTGGCGCCGGCGGGTACCTCACCCTGAAGGGCCTGAGCATCAGGGGTGGCCAGACCCTTCAGTCCCCGATAACCGCCGATCCGGCGACGGTCTGGGCGCCGTACTCGGACGTGGTCCCATCGACCGTGGCCAGGCCGGCGACCACAGCCGCACCCGGCGCCAAGGCGGCGGCGACAGCGGCGAAGCCCGCCGCAACCGCAGCCAACTCGACGGCCGCCAAGCCCGCGGCCCAGGCGGCACCCGCCAAGGCAGCGGTCAAGGCCTCCGCCAAGGCGGTCCAGGCCACCGCCAAGACAGCACCCGCCAAGGCAGCGCCGAAGGCCGCGCCAGCCAAGGCCCCGGCGGCAGCAACCAAGGCCGCAACAACAGCCACCAAGACCGCCGCAGCCAAGCCGGTAGCCGCGGCGGGTGCCGGGCCGGCGGTGACGCCGCTGGTGGAGGAGCCTGGGTTCACCGACGGCGCCGGGGTGCTGGTGCAGCCCGGTGGTCGCGCCGAGATCCTGGACAGCGAGTTGCTCTACAACCAGTCCGGTGGCAACGGCGGCGGGTTGGCCAACTTCGGCAGCACCAGGCTCAGCAAGACGACTGTCGCGCACAACACCGCCTTCTTCGTCGGCGGCGGCATCTTCAACGCCGGCGTACTCCAGGTCGACGAGTCGAAGATCAAGGACAACACCGGAATCATCGGTGGCGGTGGCATCTCCAACGGCGCGCCGGCGATTCGCAGCGAGGGCGTTGTGGGCGGTTCGATCTGGGTCTACAAGAGCGAGGTCACCGACAACGAGACGCTCGGCTTCGGCGGCGGCGTGCTGGATGTCGAGGGCACCACGACGTTGCACCAGACGACTGTCGGTGACAACAACGCGGTGCTCGACGGTGGTGGCGTCGCGGTGGCGGACAGCCAGCTCACCATCAAGGACGCCACGGTGGTCAAGAACAGCGCCGCTCGCGACGGTGGCGGCGTGTTCGTGACCTCCGACAGCGTCGCGACGATCGAGAACAGCAAGATCAAGGACAACACCGTGGGCTCCGGCGGCGGCGGCCTCTTCAACGAAGACGGCGTCACCACGCTGCGCGACAGCGAGGTGGTGGGCAACCGGGCCGTTGGCCCGTTCGCCCGCGGCGGCGGGATCGTCAACGACGAGGGGAGCGAGGTCACGCTCCATCGCACGACTGTGGCGTACAACTTCTCCACCCTCGAACCGGGCGGCATCTTCAACAGCATCGGCGGCACTGTGACACTCGACGACGAGTCCGCGGTCACCGCCAACCGCCCGACCAACTGCTTCAACGTTTCCGACTGCTTCGCCTGATCGGGTGGGGCCGAACCACATAAAACGCCCCTCCGAGCCGTCACGGCTCGGAGGGGCGTACCCGTTTGGGCAGGTCAGGCGCGTCCAGGCCGGCTTGGGTGCCGGTGTGTCGATGCAGGCCCCGCTGGGGGCAACATGAACCGAATGTGGGCTTCTCTCGGATAAGCCCGCGAGGCGAGGAACCTTCTCATACGGTGGTTTTGGGAGCTACAACCGATTTGTAGCAGGGGACACCCGTCTGACGGCGGCGACCCTGTCTGGTACGAGGAGAGGGCAGAGAGCTCCGATGTCCAACTACCTAACGAACAACGAAGCCTCCGGGCGGGCGACGGCCAAGCGCCGCCGCAAGCTCTGGCTCGCCAGTGGCGTGGCCGGTTTGACGGGCGTGATCAGTCTCGCGGCGGTGGGCGTCGCGGGCAGCGCCGGAGCGGTCGGCCTGAACTGGAACACCGCGCAGGTCAGCAAGGACGGTGACCAGCGGGGTGACGAGGCGCGCGACTGGGACAAGGACGAGGACCGGAACAAGGACCGGGACAAGGACAAGGACCGGGACAAGGACAAGGACCACGAGCGCGGGAAGGAGGTGCCCTGCGACACCGACAAGCTGATTCAGGCGATCGTGTTCGCCAACAACAAGCACGGCGGTGTGCTGGAGCTGGCCAAGGGCTGCACCTACAACCTGTCCCGCAACGACTACGAGGGCAACGGCCTCCCGGTGATCACCGAGCGGATCACGCTCAAGGGTGAGCACACCACGATCTCCCGGGAAGCCACGGCGGACTACTTCCGCATCCTCAACGTCGGCGCCGGTGGCCACCTCACCATCAAGGGCCTGACCATCAAGGGTGGCCAGACCCTCGAACTGGAGAACGGTGTCGAGCCGGCCGCGGTCTGGGCCGCCTACTCCGACTCCGAGGCGCTCGCCGCGCAGGTGAAGGCGGGCACCCCGTTGGCCCAGGCGCTCACCGCGCGGCAGGCCAACCCGAAGGCCGGCCTGAAGGCCGCGCCGAAGGTCACCCCGAAGGCCAAGCCGGGCGTCGTCACGCCGCTCGTCGAGGAGCCGGAGGAGAACGACGGCGCCGGCATCCTGGTCCAGCCGGGTGGCACCGCCGAGATCCTGGAGTCCGAGGTCGTCCTGAACCAGTCGGGCGGCAACGGTGGTGGTGTGGCCAACTTCGGCACCACGAAGATCTGGCACAGCACGGTCACCCGTAACACCGCCTTCTTCTTCGGTGGCGGCGTCTTCAACGCCGGCCTGCTCAAGGTCGAGGAGTCGAAGATCACGGACAACACCGCAGTCATCGGTGGCGGCGGTATCTCCAACGGTGCCGCGCGGATCTTCGCCGACGACGTCGACGGCGGAACGGTCGAGCTCAAGAAGGCCGAGATCACCGACAACGAGACGCTGGGCTTCGGTGGCGGCTACCTCGACATCGAGGGCAACACCACGGCGTACGAGACCAAGTTCGTCTCCAACACCGCGGTTCTCGCCGGCGGCGGTATCGCTGCGGCGGACAGCCAGCTGAACCTGCACAACGTGTGGGTCGAGAAGAACAGCACCGCCGGTGTCGGTGGCGGTGTGGCCATCGCCTTCGACAGCGTGGCCACGTTCGAGAAGAGCAGCATCAAGGACAACACCGCCGGCTTCTTCGGCGGCGGGCTCTTCAACGCCGGCAGCGTCACCACGCTGCGCGACAGCGAGGTTGTCGGCAACCGGGCCGTGGGCCCGATCGGGGTCGGTGGCGGCATCTTCAACATCTTCGGCGAGGTCAACCTGTCGAAGACGAATGTCGCCCACAACTTCTCCACCTTCGAGCCGGGCGGTGTCTTCAGCTTCTTCGGAGACGTGAACGTGGACGACAAGTCCGCGATCACCGCGAACCGTCCGACCAACTGCCTGGCCATCCCGGGCGGCACCATCGAGAACTGCTTCGCCTGATCACCCTTCGGGTGACGAGATAGCAGAGCACCAACGAGCCGGCCCCCTTCCGCGAGACGCGGAGGGGGGCCGGTCCATGTCACGTCTGGACGAAGACCGCCACGCTGCGCGCCGGTACGGTGAACGCGCCGGCCGCCCGGTCGAACGAGGCGGTACGCAGCACCGGGTCGGCCGAGTCGACAAGCACCGGGTGCAGTGTCACGTCCGCTCCGCGCAGTCCAGGCACCGTCTGGGTGGCCGCCGACGGGGTGCCGTTGAAGACCACGGTCAGCGACTTCCACGGCCCGCCCAGCCCCCGGGCGTCCAGGGTCATGGTCAGCACACCCGGCGTCTCCTGCGCACCGGACAGCGGGAACGCGACCCGCTGCTGCACCTGCGCGGCGGTGGCCAGCCCGAACACCGGTGACGACGCCCGGATGCGTAGCAACTCGGCGTACCGGGCGTCGGTGGTGTTGATCGCCGTGCAGTCGGGCACCAGCGCCGGGTCGGCAAGCAGCGGCTTCGCGTACGACCACTTGTCCTCGTTGTCGGGCGCGGGCGGCAGACCGGACCCGAATCCGTTGCCCCGTTCACAGTCCCAGCGGATCTGGTTGAACCAGTCACCGGAGTCGTACGAGTTGCGGTCCAGCGACTTCGACCGCAGCCGTTCGGTGCCGGCGGTGACGAACCCGGTGCCCTGGCCCAGCACCACAGTGCCCAGCGCCAGCACCTGCATCCGGGAGCGGTCGGCCGCCGTGGTGGCCTGCGGCAGTTTGTACGCCAACGCGTCGTACAGGATCTCGTTGTCGTGCGCGTCGACGTAGGTGACGGCCTCCCCCGGTGCGGCGGTGTAGCCGGCCGGGGAGCCGTTGTAGTCCACCTGCGCCCCGGTGACCTGCCGCCCGGCGGTGTCGGTGAACCGGTAGCCGCGCAGGTTGCCGGTGAGCCCGACCTTGATCAGGTCCTGGGCGTGCAGCAGCCGGGCCTTCTGCTCGGCCGGTGACCCGTTGATGTCGTCGCCGTTCGGGTCGGTGTAGAGCCCGGAGGCGAAACCCTGCACCCGTGGGTTGGCGTCGAACGGTCCGCCGCCGCGCACCGCGTCGCGCAGCCGGTCGTTGAAGGTGCCGATGCCGGTGCCGGCCATGTTGGCCTGGGTGGCCTGGACGAAACGGGCGTCGTTGGCGACCTCGCCGAAGTTCCAGCCCTCGCCGTAGAGCAGGATCGCCCGGCCGTCCACGCCGTCGCGGGCGACTGTCAACCGGTCCAGTGCCGCACGGACGGCCAGGACGTTCGCCTTCGGGTGGTGGCCCATCAGGTCGAAGCGGAAACCGTCCACCTTGTACTGCCGGGCCCAGGTGACAAGCGAGTCGACCACCAGCTTGCCCATCATGGCGTGCTCGGGAGCGGTGTTGGCGCAGCAGGTGGAGTCGGCCACCGCGCCGTCCCCCAGCAGCCGGTGGTAGTAGCCGGGCACGATCTGGTCGAGCACCGACTTCGGGTCGGCGCCGGCCGTCGCCGTGTGGTTGTAGACCACGTCCATGACCACCCGCAGCCCGGCGTCGTTCGCCCCGGCGACCATCCGCCGGAACTCGGTGGTCCGCGCCGCGCCGACCGGGTCGACGGCGTAGCCGCCCTCCGGCACGGTGTAGTGCAGCGGGTCGTACCCCCAGTTGTAGCCGTCGGTGTCGGCGACCGCCGCCACGCACGCCTGCTGCTCGGCCGAGTCCGGCGGAAGCGCCGCCAGGTCGCAGGTCGGCTGGCGCTGGTCGGCCCGCTTCTCGGGGATCGTCGCGAAGTCGAACGCCGGCAGCAGATGCAGGTGGGTGACCCCGGCGTCGCCGAGCGCACGCAGGTGGGTCATGCCGGCGGTTCCCGGGTCGGCGAACGCGAGGAACGTCCCCCGCCGCTCGGCCGGCACGGTGTCGTCGGCGATGGAGAAGTCCCGCACGGACAGCTCGGTGATCTGCGCCTTCGCGGGCGGCACCGGCGCCGGCTTGCGCAGCGTGCGCCATCCGGAAGGGGCCAGCGCCGCGTCGTTCAGGTCGACGAGCTGGCTGTGCGTGGAGTCCGCGGCGAGGGCCACCGAGTAGGGGTCGGTGACCGACGCGGTGACCACCTTCTGCGCCGCCGGCTGCCACGCCCGCACCTCGTACCTGTAGAACTTCCCGGTCCAGGTGTGGTCGCCGCGCACCGACCAGACGCCGGTGCGGTCGTCGCGGCGCATCGACACTGTCTTCGGGGCGGCGGTGGGCGAGTCGAACAGCTGCAGGCGCACGCTCCGGGCGGTCGGCGCCCACAGCGCGAGGCTCGGCGTCCGGCCCACGAACGTGGGCCCGAGGGTGGCGTCGGCCGCGCGGGAGTACACGTCGTCGAGCACGCCGGGGATCTGCACGCCGGTCGCGGCGAGCAGCGCACCCTCGGCGTCGCGCTCGGTGACCAGCAGCTGCCCCCGCAGCACCGCCGGGACCTTGGCCAGGTCCGCCCGATCCAGAGCGAAGCTACGGTACGACCACAGGTGTGGGAACCTGTCGCGTTGGGCCTCGGTCAGCCCGTTGCGCTGCGCCCGCAACGGAAACGTGGTGTACGTCCCGGTCAGCTCGCCGTCGACCACGCTGACCCCGCCGGCCGGCGCGGCGACCAGCGCGTACGTCTTGCCGTCGGTCGGGGGTGTCTGCCACGCCACGGTGGACCTGTCGATCCAGTGCGCCTTCTGCTTGCTGATGTCGGTGTCCCCGCTGGCGGTGGTGGCCGTCGACGGCAGCAGGCGGCCCGGTGTGGCGGCGAGCAGCCACACCTCCCGGCCGGCGCTGGCGACGTCGAGCCGCTGGTCGGCGGGCAGGTCCTTGGTGTCGCCCTGGTGGATGATGTAGTTCAGGCCGGTGGCGCCGGCCGCCAGCGGCACCCGGAACACCGCCCCGAACGCGTCGGTCCTTGTGGGCTTCAGCGGCGCGGACCACTCGGTCGGATTGGCCGCGCCGTCCCACACGTGCAGGCCCCAGCCGTCGTAGTTGCCGTCGGCCCGCCGGTAGTGCAGCACGGCGGTGCCCTCCTCGACAGGCGGATCCGGCTCGCCGGTGGCCGCCTGCCTGCTCGGGTAGATCGCCGGGTCGCCCTGCTTGAGCCAGATCTCGCCGGTCCGGGTGACGTCGATGCCGCGGTCCTGGGCGACGTCCTTCGTACCAGCCTTGTCGACAACCAGGAAGTTCACCGACGTCGCGCCCGGCTTGAGTTTCACCCAGGCGAACCGACCGTAGGAGTCCTCACCGGCGAACGGCTGGCCCTTCGGCCACTCGGTGACGTACGCCGGGTCGACGTCCCCCCAGGCGTACAAGCCCCAGTCGTCGTACCCCCCGGCGGGGCGCTGGTAGTGCACCACCGCCCACTCCCGGGAGCTGCCCTGCGCCGGGGTGCCCACGGTCGCGGTGGACCGGGCGGTGGCGGTGCGGCCCCGGCCGTCGCAGACCACCGCCTTGTACTCGACAGGGGTGCCCCCGGCCAGGCCGGTCAGGTCGTGCTGCACGGTGTACGGGGCGTGGTCGGCGCTGCCCAGCAGCGTCCACCGGCCGCCGGCCACCCGGGCCGCGACGGTGACGGTGGCCAGTGGGTCGCCGGCCACCCGGGCGGTGACCGCCGCCCGGGTGGCGACCGGCGCGTCCGGAACCGGGCTGGTGATGGTGATGGTCGGCTTGTCGGCCGCCGGCGCGATGGGGCTGTCGGCCCGGTACACGGCCGCCGACAACGGCGGCACGGTGAGGGTCAGTTCGCCGTCACCGCCGGCTTTTGCGCTCGAACGGGCCGGGGGCGCTCCGGCGCAGCATGCGCCGCCGGCCTGTTCGTCGCCTGAGCTGCCGAAGATGCCGGTGAAGGTGGCGCCGGCCGACCAGGTGTCCACGGTGACAGTCTGCGCGGTGTCGGCGTTGTTCACGGCCACCACGTACTCGGTGCGGTCGGTCGGGGCGATCCGGGAGGCGGCGAAGACGCCCGGCCCGTCGGCCGCGTACCGGGTGACCTGCACACCGTCGCGCAGCGCCGGGTGCGCCTGGCGCAGCCGGCCCAGGTCGGCGATGGTCCGGTACAGCGGGTGGGCCGTGTCGAACTGGTCGCTGGCGTGGGTGCGGTCGGTGCCGAGCAGGTCGTCGTCGAGGTAGTCGGGGACCTTCGACGCGAACATGTCCTGGCGGGCGTCCTTGTCCCCGCCCGGACCGGTGAAGCCCTGCTCGTCGCCGGAGTAGACCACCGGCTGGCCACGGGTCAGGAACATCAACTGGTGCGCGAGCTGGTCGCGACGCAGGTGGCTGGCCGGGTCGCTGCCACCACCGGCGATGAACGAACCGATCCGGCCCATGTCGTGGTTGCCGAGGAAGGTGGGCATCCGGCCCGCGTCGGTGTCCCGGGCCGCGTAGAGGTCGTCGCGGGCGTACACGTCCGCGAGAGCCTTCGCCGAGCCGGCGCCGGCGGTGAAGCCTCGTGCGGCCTCCTGGAAGGCGAAGTCGAGGGTGGCCGGCAGGCCACCCTGCCGGACGTAGCTGGAGCTGATCTCCGGGTCGGCGCTGTACACCTCGCCGAACATGAAGAAGTCCTTCTTGCCGGCCTTCTCGGCGGCCCGCTCGATGCCCTGGCTGAACTGCGGCCAGAAGTCCATGTTGACGTGCTTCACGGTGTCCAGCCGGAACCCGTCGACACCTGTCGCGCCGATCCAGTCCCCGTACGCCTTGGTGAGGCCCCGGACCACCTCGGGACGCTCGGTCCACAGGTCGTCGAGGCCGAAGAAGTCGCCGTACTCGCTGTTCTCGCCGGCGAAGGTGGAGTCACCCCGGTTGTGGTACATGGTGGCGTCGTTCAGCCAGGCCGGGACCTTGACGCTCGCGTCCCTCGGCTCGGCGAACGTCGGCGTGTACGGAAAGGACTCCTTGTCGACAGGTGGGAATGCGCGGCTGCCGTCGGCGTAGTTGCGGTCCTCGAACGCCCGGCCCTGCGCGTCGGTGTACGGCGAGGTCGCCTTGTCCACGTACGCGTACGTGTCTTCGGCGTACTTGATGACGTCGGCGGTGTGGTTGACGATCACGTCGAGGTAGATCTTGATGCCACGCTGGTGGGCGAGCCTGACCAGCCGCTTCATCTCGTCCATCGTGCCGAAGTGCGGGTCCACCTGGGTGAAGTCGGTGATCCAGTAGCCGTGGTAGCCGGCCGAGATGTCGTTGCCGGCACCCTGCACCGGTCGGTTCTTGAAGATCGGTGCGAGCCAGATGGCGGTGGTGCCCATCCCCTGGATGTAGTCCAGTTTGTCGATGACGCCGTTGAGGTCGCCGCCGTGGTAGAAGCCCTTGTCGGTCGGGTCGAGGCCGGTCCGCAGCCGGTCACCGGTGAGGTCGCCCCGGTCGTTGCGGGGGTCTCCGTTGGCGAACCGGTCCGGCAGGACGAAGTAGAACTGCTCGGCTCGGGCCGAGTTGCCCGCGGCCTTCGACAGCGCCTCGGCGGTGGGTTCGTCGCGCCACTGGGTCGTGCCGCCGATCGCGAGTGGAGCGCGGTCGGCCGGCCGGGGGCCCGCGGCGGCGGGGTGCGCGGCGACCGGAGCGCCGACGAGCGTGACGGTGAGCAGGGAGGCAAGGGCCAGCAGGGCGGTGCGCGGTATCGGCGTGGGTTTCATCGACGCCTTCCTCTGGTCGCTGATTGGCCGCACGCTAACCCTTGCCGAAACATTCTGCAATGCCTTGCAAACATGGTCGCAACAAAGCAGCATCCTTGCGGAAGCGCCGCTCAAAATCCCGTGCAGCGCACCCCGTCCACCGTGCAGTCCCGTGGTGCGCTGGACGCCCGCTCCATGTGGAACCGCAACGACACCGAGCCCCCGGGCGACACCTCAACCCCGCTGACGTACGTGAAACCGCCGTCGAACTGGCGGATCGTCCCCTGTGGAACGCCCTCCACCCAGGCGGTCACCAGCCGCCCACCGGAGAACTCCAACCGCACCGTCCAACCACGGCTCCGGGCCGACGCGTTGACCATGGCCACCTCGCCGATGAAACCCCCGTCGAAGCTCTGCACCACCCGGTACCGCCCGCTCATCGCCGGCTGACCCTGCGCCGCCCGGCTCGGCGACCGCGTCGCCGTCGGCCTCCCGGTCGCGCCGACCGTCGGCCCGACCGACGGTGAACCCGATCCGGTGGCGCTCGGCGGCAGCCCGCTCGCGCGCCCGGACAACCCCGGCAGCACCGGCACCGGAGACGGCACCGACGTGGGCACGCTCGGCGCCACCACCGCCGACGGCACCGGCAGCGCCGGCAGCCGCGCGCCGTCCGGCGCGGGGCTACGGCCCCGGTACGCGCCCAGCGCCACGAAGAGCAGGACCACCATCACGACGACACCGGCGCCCACCACGATCCAGGGCGACGATGCGATCGCGGCCGGACCGTGCGGCGGGCGCGGAGAACGGCGCATGCCGGACATGTACCTCCTTCAGCGGACCGTCCGCGCAGCGTAGCGATCGGCGGCCCGGGCCGGAAAGCCTTGACGGCGCAACACCCGCCGTACCACCGACACCACTGACCCGGCTCCAGCTCAGCCGATCCGGCAGTCGACCCCGTTGATCGTGCACTTCAGCGGTCGCTGCGCCGACTCACCCCGGCCGACGCGCAGCCGCAGCATCCGAGAGTCACCCGGTTCGAGCGAACGGGTGCCGCGCAACACGAACTCCCCGTGCCCGTGCCCCCGCAACGAGACGCCCCAGTCATCAATTACTCGCAGAGCCCACGTGTCGTCATCGAGAGTCAGCTCCACCTGCCAGTCCGCCGACCGACTCGACTCGTTCGCGATGGACAGCACCGCCGCGTCCCCGTCCCAGCCGTTCGTACCGACCTGGTACCGGGCGCTGACCGTGTCGTCCGCCGGGGCTGCCGGCGCCATCAGGGCGCTCGTCCGCCCCGGAGCCGGCGAGCCGGTCACAGTGGCCCGCGGCGACGGCGTCCGACTGCTGCGCGACGGTCGCGGCGACACCGAGCGCCGCTCCACAGCAGCCGGGGTCGGCCCACCGGTGGCCGACGCGGCCGCCGGCACGGTCGGCAGGAACGCCGGAGGCGCGGCCTGCGGCGCGGCATCCCGCTCCCTGGTCCGGAACGACAGCAGCGCGATCACCAGGAGCACCACCAGCGCGCACACACCGAGCAGCACCACGATCCACGGCATCGACGCCAACACCCGCGCCGCCCGCGAACCTGCCGCACCATCCGGCCGCACCGCCATCAGGTCTCCCCTCGTCCCCACCGACGCGACAGCGTAGCCAGCGCCGCACGGACCGGGAACCGGGCGGGTACGGATCGGGCCGACCGGCCCCGGCGGGTCAGCCCGTCCGGACGACTGTGCAGATCCGTGGACCGTCATCCGAGGTACGCAGCAGGTAGCGGTACCGCTCCCCCGGCACCGACTGCCCCCGACTGTCCAGGAACTCCCACTCCACCGCCACCATCGTCAACAACGCGGACACCGGCTGCACGTCCTCGATCCGGGCGTGGGCCGCGACCAACTCCCGGTTCTGGTAGTCAGGTGCGGCGCCCACGAAGGACAGCGCCACCGCCGCCGGCGTGGTGAACGAGAAGCTGTAGGTGTCGGCCACCACCAACCCCGGCAGGGCGTAACAGCCGGCGATGGCCGGCAGATCGCCGGAGGTCAACGCCACGCCGTACCGGTCGAAGAAGTCGGCCAACGTATCAAGATCCGTGGACGCGTTCACGGTCACAGCAATTGCCGGTCACCGCCCAGGTCAAACCTCAACGCGGCGGCACCCGCACCTCGATCTCCGAACCCAACCGGGCGTCGGCGGCCAGACCAAGGTCGTCCCCACTCCAGAACCGCCCCGGGTCGTACCAGTTCGGACGCCGGCCCGCTGGCAGCAACCCCATGGCCTCATAGGTCACCGCCACCACCTCCGCGCAGTACGCCGTCTCCAGCGCCCGGTCCCGCTCCCCCGCCGACCGGGCCGAGCTGACGGGGCCAGCCGCGTTGGCGCGGTCGGCCGGGTTGGCGCGGTCGGCCGGGTTGGCGCGGTCGGCCGGGTTGGCGCGGTCGGCCGGGTTGGCGCGGTCGGCCGGGTTGGCGCGGTCGGCCGGGGTGGCGCGGTCGGCCGGGTTGGCGCGGTCGGCCGGGTTGGCGCGGTCGGTGCGGTCGGCCGGGTTGGCGCGGTCGGTGCGGTCGGCCGGGTTGGCGCGGTCGGCCGGGGTCGGTCGAGGTGTCGGCTGGCCGAGGCGTGCCAGCGCCGACGATCGACCGAGGTGCGGCAGCGCGGGAATCCGGCCGGGGCGCGGCAGCGTCGGCACCCGACCACGCACCCAGCGCCATGCCAACTGCGCGGTCGACGGGAACGGCGTACCGTCCAGCCGCGCGATCGTCCGCAGCACCGCCTGCTCCATCTCCCCGTCGGCCGGCGGGTCGAGCTGTCGAAGCCAGGCCCGTTGGCCGTACCGGTTGGCCCAGACGCAGACCGCGTCCCGCAGGTCGTGCAGTTGGACGCCGCGCTGGTGGGTGCCGGACCACAGGTCCGGCAGCGACCTGCCCAACTCCGCGTGCCACATCAGCGGCGGCATGTCGTCCAGCACCACCGCCATTCCGACGTGGTTCACCGGGCTGTTGGTGGTGAACTGGATCGCCCGGTCCGGCACGCTGCGACCCCGGAACACCCACACGTCACCGGTGCGGGTCAACTCGACGGCCTCATCCAGGCTGATGCTCATGAGGGTCTAGCCTAGGCCGATGCGGCAACGAATGCGGTGGTGGAAGGTCCTCGGGCTGGCCGGGCTCGCCGGCGTAGCGGCCTCCGGCGTGGTCATCGCGCGGGCCGAACGGCGTCGGCGTGCGTACACCCCGGAGGAGATCCGGCAGCGGCTGCTGGAGCGGCACGCCCAGGCCGGCGACGCCGCGAAGCCCGACGACCCAACCTGACCGACCGTCCCCTGTAGATCTCGCTCGGGGCAGTCGGGCAGCTTGAAGATCGACGCGATGAGGGCGTGACGACGCCCGTCGCACAACGGCCCTTCGTCCTGTCCACCCCGGCCGCGCCGATCGAACGACACGGCAACGTCGACCTGCACCTGCCGACCCGACGCGTTCCTCCCCGCGGCGACCGCGCAGGGCTGGCCGATGCGGGTGATCGAGGTGCCGGCCGGTCAGCACTCCTTCGACATCCTCAACCCGGCCCGCAGCCCGAGGCAGCCGTACTTGCCCGCGACGCCGTCCTGGAGCTGCTCGACGCGACCTGACCGTTCCGGCCCCGCATGATCGCGCTCGATCCTTGTTGTAGTGGCCTCCTCATTCTGGCGAGGGGCCTCTTTCCTGGATCCAGCACGATCTTGGGGTGGGCCTGGTGCGTGTCCGGTCGGGCAAGCCAGGTCCGGTCCTGACCCGTGACGAACCGGGTCAGGTCGATGATGTGCTCACGTCCGGTCCTCGCGCTGCGGCCCGAACGCGTCGTCGCGGCTGAGCAGACCCCGGGCCGTGAGACGTTCTGCCACCGGGCCGGGTCGGGCGGGACACGCAAACGACCCAGACCGACATGATCGACTCGGGTTCATGAAGTCGGGGTATCCCCGGCACCCGGACACCGCGTTTTCAAGGAACCCGAGTGGATCACGCCACCTTGGGCGCCGTGTCCGATTGCCGGGTGCATGATGTGCCCGTTTTAACGTCGGATGTCGGGTGGTCGGGGCTACCCCGGCGGCGGAATCGGCGGCCGGGCCGGGTCGTTATACCTGGCAGGCCACCGCAGTCGTCGAAATGGCAGGCCACCGCGACCCGTCGAGTCGCCGGGCGCGGCAGCCGCCGGGAACACCCGCCACGCCGCCCCGGTTACATCCCCCGCACGGCCGAGCAGCACAACCGGCCGGCCCCGCAGGTAAGCGGAATGACCCGCCGCCGCAGGCCGTTGCACCCTGTCCCGACGCCGACCCCCTTCGCGGGTCGCCGGGCACCCCCTCGAACTTTCCCGCACCACCACCACACCCCCGAGGTGGTGCGGGCACACCCCCGAATGCAGAGGAGCACGCCATCATGCGTACCGATCTGATCCGTAAGACCGCCCTGACCGCCGCTGGGCTCGCCTTCACCGGCGGCGCGATCGCCGGCCCCGTCACCACCGCCTTCGCCGCACCGAGCACCGGCAAGCCGACCACGCAAACCCAGACCGACCGCAAGGGCCACGGCGAGCGCGAACTGGGTGTGCGCTACGAAGCCCAGCCGAACTTCTACTACTGCGGCCCCGCCGCCACCCGCAACGCCCTGTCCGTGCAGGGCAAGAACATCAACGTCGACGACATGGCCAAGGAAATGGGCACCACCGAAGCCGGCACCAACTCCATCAACGACATCACCCCCGTCCTGAACAAGGAAACCGGCAAGACCAACGCCTACCGGTCGGTTGAAATCAGCAACCCCGACGCCGACGCCAAGCAGACCGACACCCTGCGCGCCGACATCATCAAGACCGTCGACGACGGCCGCGCCGTCGTCGCGAACATCGCCGGGACCAGCACCGACACCGACGGCGTGAGCCACTCCTACGAAGGCGGGCACTACATCAGCGTCGTCGGCTACCACGACAACGGCAACACCGTCACCATCGCCGACTCCGCCGACCCCAACCAAGCCGCCTACCAGATCAGCGTCGAGCACCTCGCCGACTGGATCGCCACCCGCGGCTACGCCACCAGCTGACACCCACACCGCACGAAGCGAAGGGCCGGACCCCCACCAGGGTCCGGCCCTTCGGCATGCCTAGGTCGGCGCTCGCCCGCGCGGACCGGCTCAACGCGGATGGCGACCACCACAGCCGACTAACCGCCCGGGGCCACGTCGACCGACTGACCGCCGGAGGCCACCGCACCCGACTGACCGCCAGAAGCCGCCCCAGCAGCCTGGGAAGCCGGTTCGGCCGCAGCCAAGCCGGAGGCACCGTCGGGCGCCCCCATGCGGTGGGCACGTCGGCGCAGCCACCAGGTGCTGCCGAGCCCGGCGAGCACCGCGAGGACCAACCCGGCCCAGGAGATGTCCTTCAGCCAGTGTTCGGCCGCGCGGCCAACCGAGTAGAGCAGGTACGTCGTGCCGAAGGCCCAGACCAGCCCGCCGGCCGCGTTCGCCAGCAGGAAGCGGCGGTACGGCACGTGCAGGGCACCGGCGAGTGGCCCGGCCAGGATTCGCAGCAGTGCCACGAACCGACCGAAGAAGACCGCCCAGACGCCGTGCCGCGCGAAGCTCTGTTCGGCACGGGCGAGTTGCGCCGGGCCCAGGTGTTTGGGGAATCGTCTGCCCAGCCGGGCGAGCAGCGGTCGACCGCCGCGTCGGCCGACGGCGTATCCGACGGAGTCGCCGACGATGGCGCCGAACGCCGCCGCGCTGGCCACCCACTCCGGCTCCACCACGCCGGTGGCGGCGAGCAGTGCGGAGCTGACCAGGACGATCTCGCCGGGCAGTGGGACGCCCATGCTCTCCACGCCGATCACTCCGGCGACGATCAGGTAGATCACGCCCGGAGGCAGCGCCGAGAGCCAGTGCTGAACGTCTATCACTCGGCACCCCTTCCGATCGGCCCCGACCCTACCCCGCCGACCTGACGACGCGGGGCTGTCGTGGGCTGCCCGGCTCGTGACGCCGGGTTGCGCAGATAGCAAGACGGACGTACGGTTTTGTTGGAAGCGGAATCGGGCGGTAAGTGTCACCTAACCTCGGCGGCACCCCGGCCGGTGCGACAGACTGCTCAGGACTACTCACGGTCGCTGGTGTGAAGGAGTACGACGTGGCGAGCCTCGACACCTTCGGTGCGAAGACCCAGCTACGCGTCGGAGACGCGAGCTACGAGATTTTCAAGATCGACAAGGTGGACGGCCAGGCCCGGTTGCCGTACAGCCTGAAGATCCTGCTGGAGAACCTGCTGCGGACCGAGGACGGCGCGAACATCACCGCCGACCACATCCGCCAGCTCGGCGAGTGGGACTCCACCGCCGCCCCGAGCGTGGAGATCCAGTTCACCCCGGCGCGGGTCCTCATGCAGGACTTCACCGGCGTGCCCTGCGTGGTCGACCTGGCCACCATGCGCGAGGCCGTCCGTGACCTGGGCGGCGACGCCAGCAAGGTCAACCCCCTCGCCCCGGCCGAGCTGGTCATCGACCACTCGGTCATCGCCGACCTGTTCGGCCGCGAGGACGCGTTCGCCCGCAACGTCGAGCTGGAGTACGAGCGCAACAAGGAGCGCTACCAGTTCCTGCGCTGGGGTCAGACCGCGTTCAACGAGTTCAAGGTCGTCCCGCCGGGCACCGGCATCGTGCACCAGGTCAACATCGAGTACCTGGCCCGCACGATCATGGAACGTAACGGCCAGGCGTACCCGGACACGGTGGTCGGCACCGACTCGCACACCACGATGGTCAACGGCCTGGGTGTGCTGGGCTGGGGCGTCGGCGGCATCGAGGCCGAGGCCGCGATGCTCGGCCAGCCGGTAAGCATGCTGATCCCCCGGGTGGTGGGCTTCAAGCTTTCCGGCGAGATGCCGGCCGGCACCACCGCCACCGACCTGGTGCTGACCATCACCGAGATGCTGCGCAAGCACGGTGTGGTCGGCAAGTTCGTCGAGTTCTACGGCCCTGGCGTGAGCGCCGTGCCGCTGGCCAACCGGGCCACCATCGGCAACATGTCCCCGGAGTACGGCTCGACCGTGGCGATCTTCCCGATCGACGCGGAGACGATCCGCTACCTGGAGCTGACCGGCCGCGACGCCGCGCAGGTCGCGCTCGTCGAGGCGTACGCCAAGGAGCAGGGCCTCTGGCACGACCCGAACCACGAGCCGGAGTACTCGGAGCGCCTGGAGCTGGACCTCGGCACCATCGAGCCGTCGCTCGCCGGCCCGAAGCGCCCGCAGGACCGGGTGCCGCT
Source organism: Micromonospora sp. DT53 (assembly GCF_049841535.1). NCBI lineage: Bacteria > Bacillati > Actinomycetota > Actinomycetes > Micromonosporales > Micromonosporaceae > Micromonospora > Micromonospora sp. DT53. Next base: position 713,389 of record NZ_JBNCKM010000001.1, on the reverse strand, counting down.
GGGCGCCGCGAAGACGCTGTTCCGCTCCGCGTTGACCGACTACGTGGCCGACGACTCCGTCGGTGAGCGTGACCTCAAGCCGGGCGTGCCCCGCGAGGAGCTGCCGCGCGGCGCCAACGGCCCGGCCGACGAGGCCAGCGCCGAGTCGTTCCCGGCCAGCGACCCGCCGGCCAACGAGTTCAGCGACCCGGCCGACGAGCCACGTGACCTGGAGACCGCGGCGGTCGGCGCGGGTGGCCGGGCCAGCCACCCGATCCGGGTCACCGGCGCTGATGGCGTCGAGTACGAGCTGGACCACGGCGCCGTGGTGATCGCCGCGATCACGTCCTGCACCAACACGTCCAACCCGCAGGTGATGATCGGTGCCGCGCTGCTGGCCCGCAACGCCGTGGAGAAGGGCCTGACCCGCAAGCCGTGGGTGAAGACCACCCTGGCCCCGGGGTCGAAGGTCGTCATGGACTACTACGAGCGGGCCGGCCTCACGCCGTACCTGGACAAGCTCGGCTTCAACCTGGTCGGCTACGGCTGCACCACGTGCATCGGCAACTCGGGCCCGCTGCCCGAGGAGGTGTCCGCCGCGGTCAACGAGCACGACCTGTCGGTGGTCTCGGTGCTCTCGGGCAACCGGAACTTCGAGGGCCGGATCAACCCGGACGTCAAGATGAACTACCTGGCGTCGCCGCCGCTGGTGGTCGCCTACGCCCTGGCCGGCACGATGGACATCGACCTGGCCAACGAGCCGATCGGTGAGGACTCCGAGGGCAACCCGGTCTACCTGCGCGAGATCTGGCCGAACAGCGCCGAGATCCAGGACGTCATCGCCCAGGCGATCGGCGCCACCGGTTTCAGCGCCGCGTACGCCGATGTCTTCGCCGGCGACGAGCGGTGGCAGTCGCTGCCGACCCCGACCGGCGACACCTTCGCCTGGGAGAGCGACTCCACCTACGTGCGGAAGCCCCCGTACTTCGAGGGCATGCAGCAGGAGCCGAGCCCGGTCGTCGACATCTCCGCTGCCCGGGTGCTGGCCAAGCTGGGTGACTCGGTGACCACCGACCACATCTCGCCGGCCGGCGCGATCAAGGCGGACTCCCCGGCCGGCACGTACCTCGCCGAGCACGGCGTGCCGCGCCACGAGTTCAACTCGTACGGTTCCCGTCGGGGTAACCACGAGGTGATGATCCGGGGCACCTTCGCCAACATCCGGTTGCGCAACCAGCTGGTGCCGGGGGTGGAGGGCGGCTTCACCGTCAACCACCTCACCGGCGAGCAGACCTCGATCTACGACGCCTCGGTGGCCTACCAGGAGGCCGGCATCCCGCTGGTCGTGCTGGCCGGCAAGGAGTACGGCTCGGGCTCGTCGCGGGACTGGGCGGCCAAGGGCACGATGCTGCTGGGCGTCCGGGCGGTCATCGCCGAGTCGTACGAGCGGATCCACCGCTCCAACCTCATCGGGATGGGCGTGCTGCCGCTGCAGTTCCCGGTTGACGTCACCGCCGAGTCGCTCGGCCTGACCGGCACGGAGACGTTCACCATCACCGGGGTGACCGCCCTGAACGACGGTGAGACCCCGCGCACCGTGCAGGTCAGCACCGACACCGGCGTCGAGTTCGACGCCGTGGTGCGGATCGACACCCCCGGTGAGGCGGACTACTACCGGCACGGCGGCATCCTGCAGTACGTGCTGCGCCGCATGATCGCCAACTGATCGCGTACGGCTGATAGAGGGCCGCTCCCGCTTCGGCGGGGGCGGCCTTTGCCGTCAACACCGAGGAAGGCTTGCGGTCAGAGCGCCCGAAGTCGCTCGTCTATCGCCGCATCCACCTGCCGGACGTCGTAGCCGCGTAACCGCCGTCGCAGGGTGGTCGCCCGCAGCGCGTCTCGCGCGGCAGCCCGTGCCACAGCGCTGTCAGTAGCCAGAGCCCCATCGACCTCGGCGAAGAGACTTTCGACCTGACGCATGTCATAACCGCGCAGAGCAACCACGAACGGCAATTCCATGCGGCCACCATATCGGTCACCGGTCGTGCCGACGGGATTGGCGACGGGGTGCGACGTCACCAGGCTCCTTCCCGCCCTCGGCGGGAGGGAGCCTGTGTCGTTCCCGGGTCGCTCCCCCTGCCGGGCCGCGCCACGGGCTAACCTCTTAGCTAAGGAGGTGCCACGGTGGCCGGTGAAGCTGCGGCGCAGTTCAACATCCACGATGCGAAGACGAACCTGTCACGCATCATCGAACGGGTCGAGCACGGCGAGGAGATCGTGATCAGCCGGGCGGGTAACCCGGTCGCCAAGGTCATTCCTCTGCGTCGTACGACACGCACCGGTCGCGGATCTCTGCGCGGTGCGCTGGACCTCACCGGTGACTGGGATTCCGACGAGGTCAACGATGAGGTTGCTCGCGGCTTCGGGCTGTCCGGATGAGGCTCTTGCTCGACACGCATGTGGTGCTCTGGTGGCTGACCGATGACCCGGGCCTCGCCACTGACATCAAGGACCGCATCGACACCGAACCCGACGTGTACCTGAGCCCGGTCACGCTGTGGGAGATCGCGATCAAACAGTCGCTGGGCAAGTTACCCGGCCCGACCGACCTCGCCGAACGGGTCCGTGACGCCGAACTGCGGGAACTCACGATCCGCCACGATCACGCCATCGCGGCTGGTCGGCTGCCGGCGATCCACCGGGATCCTTTTGACCGGATGCTGGTCGCGCAGGCCCTGCACGAAGGGCTGACCCTGGTGACCCGGGACGACCGCATCCAGAAGTACGACGTACCGATCCTGGTGGCGTGACTCTCGTCCGCTCGCTGATGAGGTCGTCGAGCCGGTCGATAAGGGCCCGGCACCTGTCGGGGTGAGAGCTCAGCGCAGCCGCAGTGCGACCGCGCGGGCGCACCCTCGACGGAGACCGGGCCATGATGCGCGAGCAGTGCGAGCGGCTGGCTGAGCAGGCCGCGCTGCCGAACGTGTCGCTGTTCGTGGTGCCCGCCGACGGCGGCATGTACCCGGGCCTCGGTGGGCCGTTCACCGTGGCCGAGATGCCGGACGGGGCACGGGTCGCCCACGTCGACAGCCAGGCGCAAGCGCAGCTCATCGACAAGGCCGCCGACCTTGCTACGCTCGATCGACGGTGGGAACGCATTCGCGACGGTGCCCTGTCGCGTGCGCAGTCCCTCAGCCTCATCAGAGAAGCGGCAGCATCATGGACCTGACCGGCGCTCGGTGGCGCAAGAGCAGCAAGAGCGGCAACAACGGCGGCGATTGCGTCGAGGTGGCCGACAACCTCGCGGGCGTCATCGGCGTACGTGACTCGAAGGACCCGGCCGGTCCGGCGCTCGCCTTCGACCCGGCGGCCTGGACCCGTTTCCTGGTGTTGGCCAAGCGCGGCTGACCCCCACTGTCCTACCGGTCGAGTTCGTCGGCCCGGTCGAGTTCGTCGGCCCGGTCGAGCAGCGCACGGCGTTCGGCGGTCGAGCCGACCGCTGCCGCCGCCTCCCGGAACAGGCCGGCGGCGCGCAGGCGGTCTCCCTGCCGGGCCACCAGATCGGCCTCCACCGCCACGCTGAGCGGGTAGCCGTCCAGCCCGCCTCCGGCACGCGCCGCGTCGAGCAGGGCCAACCCGGCGGCCGGCCCGTAGGCGTAGCCGTGCGCCACCGCACAGTTGAGCGCGATCACCGGCGAGGGGCGCAGGTCGGCCAGCGCGTCGTAGGCCCGCGCGATCGTCGGCCAGTCGGTGTCGTCGGCGGAGGCTGCGGTGGCGTGGCAGGCGGCGATCCGGGCCTGCCAGGCGTACGGCCCGTCGTGGCGTACCCGATCGAGGGCGGCCAGGCCCTCGGCGATGGCGGCGCGGTCCCACCGGTCGCGGTCCTGTCGTTGCAGGGTGAGCAGGGTGCCGGCGGCGTCGCGGCGGGCGTCGGCACGGGAGTGTTGGAACAGCAACAGCGCCAGCAGCGCGGCGACCTCGGACTGCTCGGGCATCAGTCGGTCGAGCAGCCGGGCCAGCCGGACCGCCTCGTCGGCGAAGGCCGGCTCGCCGTCGGCGACGTAGCCCCGGGTGAACAGCAGGTACAGCACGGCGAGGACGCCGGGTAGCCGCTCGGTGAGCGCCGGCCCGCTGGGCACCCGGTACGGGATGCCGGCCTGCGCGATGCGGGTGCGCGTCCGGGTCAGGCGGCGGGTCATCGTCGACTCGCTGACCAGCAGGAGGCGGGCGATGTCGGCGGTCGGCACACCGCAGACCGTTCGCAACGTCAAGGCCACCCGGGCCTCGAACGCGAGCGCCGGGTGGCAGCAGGTGAAGATGAGCCGCAGACGGTCGTCCACCACGTCCTGCCCCACCTCCGGCTCGGGCGACGTGCCGTCCGGTGTGAGCAGCGCCAGGTCGTGCAGCTTGCGTCGCTCCACGGTGGCCCGGCGCAGCACGTCGATCGCCCGGTTGCGGGCCACCGTCATGAGCCAGCCGCCCGGGTTGGCCGGCACACCGTCGGCGGGCCAGCGCTCCAGGGCGACGGCCAACGACTCCTGGGCGCAGTCCTCGGCCAACGCCCAGTCCCCGGTCACCCGGATCAGGGTCGCGACGATCCGGGGGTACGCCTCGACGCCGGCGGCGGCGACGGCCTCCGCCGCCACCGCGCCGGCCGGTGCCTGGGTGCGCATCGGCCGGCGCTGCGAGATGGACAACCGCGTCAGTCGGACAGGTCCGCGAACGGGCGGAGTTCCAGTCGCCCCTGGCGGGCCATCGGGTGGGTGCGGGCCACCTCGATCGCCTCGTCCAGGTCGGCGCAGTCGAGCAGGTCGAAGCCCACGATCACCTCGGCGGTCTCCGCGAACGGCCCCTCGGAGACGAGCAGCTCACCGTCGCGAACACGCACGGTGGTGGCCGCGCTCGTCGAGCCCAGCACGTTGCCGGTCAGGCGGCGGCCCTGGGAGTCGTTCTCCGCCACCCACTTGTGGACGTCGGGCAGTTCGGTGGGGTCGGTGTCGGGCTCGGTGTCGCTGCACACGAACATCATGTACTTCATCTGGTCGCTCCCTGGTTTCTCGGGGTTTCGCCAGCATGACGATCGGCCGAGGGCGTTCCGGACACCCTCCCCCGAAAAACTTGTGTCAGTCTCCGCTGGCGGCGCGGCGGCGGGCCTCGCGGGTCTTCATGGCGTGCTCCATCAGCGTGACGAGCACCTCCTTGCTGGACTCGCGTTGCCGGGCGTCGCAGAGCAGCACCGGCACACCCGGGTCCAGGTTCAGCGCGGCCTGCACCTCGTCGAGCCGGTACTTCCGGGCGTCCTGGAAGCAGTTGACCGCCACCACGAAGGGCGTGCCCCGACCCTCGAAATAGTCGATCGAGGGGAAGCAGTCGGCGAGCCGGCGGGTGTCGGCCAGCACCACGGCGCCGATCGCACCCAACGCCAGCTCGTCCCAGACGAACCAGAACCGGTCCTGCCCCGGCGTACCGAACAGGTACAGCACCAGGTCGTCGCTGATGGTGATCCGGCCGAAGTCCATGGCCACCGTGGTGGTGGTCTTGCCCTCCACCCCGGACAGGTCGTCGATGCCGACCCCCGACTCCGTCAGCACCTCCTCGGTGCGCAACGGCCGGGTTTCGCTGACCGCGCCAACCATTGTCGTCTTGCCCACGCCGAAGCCGCCCGCAACCAGGATCTTGATCGCGGTGGGCAGTGGCGTCGCTCCCGCCGGCCGGTCAGAGTGCCCGTAGTCCATTGATTACCGCCTCGAAGATGCTGTTGTCGGGAAGACCGGCCGTGGTCTGCGGCTCGCGGACCTGCACCAGGCTGCGGGCTGCCAGATCACCGAGAAGCACCCGGATGGTGCCCACCGGCAGGTCGAGATGGGCGGCGATCTCGGCGACGGACTGTATGCGCTGACACAGCCCGACGATCGCCAAGTGCTCGGGACCGAGACCGACCTCGGGCGTGACCTCGGCTCGGGTGGCCGTGACCAGGGAGATCAGATCGAATGTGCCGGTGACCGGGCGGGCCCGACCGCGCGTCACCGCGTACGGACGCACCACCGGACCCGCATGGTCGTCCACCCACTGATGGTCTGCGGACTCCCCCTGGACCGTCATCGCCGCTACCTCTCGCCGACCTGCTGATCGGCGCCGCGTGACGGCGACGCGACGTACTTGCCGACCCGGGTGACAAGCATTGCCATCTCGTAGGCGATCAGGCCGACATCGGCGTCCTCGGTGGCCAGCACTGCCAGGCAGGCGTTGCGGCCGGCCGCTGTGACGAACAGGAACGACGACTGCATCTCGATGATGGTCTGCTGCACCTGGCCGCCACCGAAACGCTTGCCGGCGCCCCGGGCGAGGCTCTGGATGCCGGCCGCCATCGCTGCCAGGTGCTCGCCGTCGTCCCGGCTCAACCCCTGGGAGGAGGCCATCATGAGGCCGTCGGTGGAGAGCGCGACCGCGTGTTCGGCCTGCTTCACCCGGCCCACCAGGTCATCCAGCAACCACGTCAGGTCGGCGCTCGAAGCCGTCTTCTGGGTCACTTCGTCGTCCTCTTCTCGCCCGGCTGTGCGCCGTGTTCGTCTGGGGCTTGACCGTCACACCGCGCGGAAACCCGCGTCGTCGGTGCTCGGTCAGGTCGCTTGTGGATCCTCGTCGGTCGGCTCGGACGGCGTCGCCGCCGGGGTGCCGGAGGCGCCGCCGAGCAGCCGAGCCGCGTCGGTCCGCCCACGGCGGGTGCCGGTCTGGTAGGAACTCATCATCCGGCGAACCTGCTCCGGTGGACGCACCACATCCTCGTCGTCGGTCTCCGACATCGCCGGGTCGTCTCGCAACTCGGGAACGATGTTCGCCTGTCGGACCCGGACGGGCAGGCCGGAGTCGGTCCGCTCCGCCTCGGCGCGGGCGGGCACCGGACCACCGTCGCCGGCCGCGACCGGCTCCGCGTCGCGGGCCTCCGGGCGGGTGCGTTCGACGGCGGGCAGGCCGGTGGGCACGGTCGGGGCTTCCAGGGCTGGCTGACCTGGGCTCCGCCGGGCGCGGGTGGGCAGGTCGGGTGTGCCGGATGCCGGGGTGGTCCGCTGTCGGGTGGGTAGCACGGTGTCCGCCTCGGCCTCCTCGTCCGTCGTCGGGGTGGTGGTGTCGGTCGACATGGGCACCTCCGACGTCACCTGCACGTCAGGCGTGGTGGTGGTCGGCGGTGCGGCGAGCGCGACCGGCGCGAGGGACGCCGGGCGGCCGGTGTCCGCGGCGGGCGTCGACGGCATCGGGATGGCCGAACCGGCCCGGAACGAGCCCGAGTCCTCCGGGGAGGCGTCGGCCTCGGTGACCAGCTCCAGCGGAATCAGCACGACAGCTGTGGTGCCGCCGTACGCGGACTCCTTGAGCCGTACCCGCACGCCGTGTCGTTCGGTCAGCCGGCTCACCACGTAGAGCCCGAGGCGGGCGGCGTTGGCGAGGTTCAGCTCGGACTGGTCGACGATCCGGTGGTTCGCCGCGGCCAGGTCCTCCTCGCTCATGCCGAGGCCCCGGTCCTCGATCTCGATGGCGAACCCGTTGGAGACCAGCTGACCGCGGACCTCGACCGTCGTGTGTGGCGGGGAGAACGACAGGCCGTTCTCGATCAGCTCGGCCAGCAGGTGGATGATGTCGCCGACCGCGCGGCCGGCGAGGGAGACCGGCCCGAGCGGCAACACGTTGACCCGGGTGTAGTCCTCCACCTCGGCCACGGCACCGCGCACCACGTCGACCATGGGGATGTTGCGCCGCCAGGCCCGACCGGGGGTGGAGCCGGAGAGCACGATCAGGTTTTCCGCGTTGCGCCGCATCCGGGTGGCCAGGTGGTCGACCCGGAACAGGTCCTCCAGCTCCTCCGCGTCGTGTTCGCGGCGCTCCATCGAGTCGAGCAGGGTGAGCTGGCGGTGCACGAGCGCCTGCGTCCGTCGGGCCAGGCTCAGGAAGACCTCGCGGACGTTGCGACGCAGGTCGGCCTGCTCGACGGCGGTCCGTAGGGCGGTCTCCTGCACGGCGTTGAACGCCTTGCCGACCTGGCCGATCTCGTCGGTGCCGAACTCCAGCGGGGGCGCTTCGGTGGCCACGTCGACCTCCTCGCCGCGCCCGAGGCGCTCCACCACTCGGGGCAGCCGCTCGTCGGCGAGCTGCCAGGCGGCCTCCCGCAGCCGGTCCAGCTGGCGCAGCAGGTTCCGCGCGGTGGTGATCGAGATGACGACGGAGGCGATGACGGCGAGCAGGCCCAGACCGGTGGCGAGCACCAGTCGGACGACGACCATCACGGCCACGCCGGTGGCCCGACCCACGATGCCCTCGCCGCCCGCGGTCACGGCGTCGTTCACCTCGGCCAGCGCCGGCTCGACGGTGCCCCGCCACTGCTCGGCGCCGATCGGCAGCTGGGTCGACGGCCGGCCCTCACGGATGATGCTGTCCTGCACGGCGCGCAGTCGGGTGAACGCCTCACCCTCGACGAGCCGTTGGTAACGGCGCTGGTCGGCGTCGGCGAGGCGGACCCGGGTCTCCTCGCCGAGGAACCGCTCGGAACCGACTAGCGCGACGTAGCGGGCGTACTCGGCACCGCTCATCCGACCGTTGCCGAAGAGGCCGCTGAGCAGCGCGTCCTCTTGGGAGATCAGTTCCTTCGTCCGGTTCAGCTGGATCAGGGCCGCCGCTTCGGCGGCGATCTGCTTGTCGTCCAGACTGCCCGTCACGTCGTAGATCTGAAAGATCGACTCAATCGCGCTGGTGTACGCCTCGGCGGCGGTGATCCGGTCGATCTTGCGGTCCAGCACCTCGGCGCGGGTCTGCTCCAGCGCGTTGACCTGGGCGATCGTCATGCCGAGCTGGGTGTCCAGTGCGGAGCTGCCGGCGATGTCGACCTGCCAGTTGCGCACCGAGTCAGCGAAGTCGCCAGCCAGGTCCGCGGCCTTGCGCTGCTCGGCCTCGAGAGCCGTCCGCTGCGCGGCGTCGGGGTTGCTCAGGTACGCCTGGGTCAACCGCCGCTCCACCTGGAGCTCCTGCAACAGCGGCTCGCTCGGCGTGTAGACCTTACTGTTGAGCAGCTGGACACCGAGCAGGTTGAAGCCGTCCCGCAGGGTCACCCAGGCCGCGAACATCCACAGCGCGACCAGGGAGAGCAGCAGGGCGACAATCTTGGTGCGGATACTCGTACCGCGAGAACGCATTGAACCGTCCCAGGCCGGGCGTTGACTCAGCTCATCAACGGGTGATCAGAGGGGGCGACGTCCCACCGCAGCGGGGCATCCGGGGCTGAGGCTGTGCGTACGCTAGCAGTGTCCACACAACCCCTCAAGTTGTTGTTTTTGTTGACCGGTAGCCGCAATCCATCACCGATCGGTCCACGCCGGAGGCCCGATCGCCGACCAGCCGGCAGGCGGCGAGCACGGCGGCGCGAACGATCACGGTCGGACAGTACAGCTCCTTGCCGTACCACAGTGGAGGGTGTTCCCCGGCGGCGGATTCGTGCAGGTAGGCGTGCCCACGAGCCACGGCGTCGTCGACCCGTGGCACCGTCGTCGGCACCGTCAGCAACACCTGGAGGGCGTACGCGGTCTCCTCAGCGGTGCCGTCCCACCGCCCCCACGACCCGTCCGCGCGTTGGCTGTTCAGGACCCAGCCGGCCGCCCGATCCACCGCCTCGGCGGCGGCCGCACCACGCCCGAACTCGGCAAGTGCCAGCACGCAGCAGGCGGTGGCGTAGTACGGCGAGGCGTGCCAGCGGTCCTGCCAGGCGCCGTCCGCGCGCTGGCGCCCGGGCAGCACCACGCTCAGCCGGTCGACCGCACGGTGATAGCGCGCGTCCGCGGCCGGGTGCCGGGTCAGGTGCTGACCGAAGGCGTCCAGCACGTGGGCGTTCGTGGTGACCGAGAAGCCGTCCTCCCCCTCCCCCGGCCAGGTGCAGAAGCCGTCGGCGGTCTCGTACGCCCACAGGCTGGCCGGGTCGGCCGGACGACCGAGTCGGGCCAACGCGTCGAGCGACACCGAGGTGGTGTCGGCGTCGGTCGGCAGGCCCTCACCGGTGGCGATGCCCTGGCCGGCGGTGGCGGCGGTCAGGGTCTCCACGACGGAGTTCGGCGGGTTGATCGGGATGCCGGCCCGACTCAGGCCGCTCAGCACCCAGGCCCGCTCGAAGACGGTGATCGGTGCCGGGCAGGGCACCGGGCCGCCCTCGTCGCGGATCAACGCCCGCAGGAAGGCGTACGCGGTGGGGCCGGCGGACGGGCCGGCCGTGGTCAGCCACGCCGCGGTCGCGGCGGGCGAGGCGCCGACCGCGGTGAGCGTGGGGCCGGCGTTCGCGGGTGCCGCGTCCAGGATCTCGTAGAAGTGCGCCAGCTTCGGTGGCAGCGCCGCTCCGGCGGCCACCGCGGACCGCACCGCGCGCAGCCGGTCCCGGTTGAGGCCGGCGGGCAGCGGCAACGGCGGGCGGGGCAGTCGGTCGGCGGTCGCCGGCTCCAGCCCGGCGAGCCGGTCGTTGATCGTGCCGACAAGCGCCGGGACGATGAGGTCCAGCGCGGGAGTGTCCGGCAGGGTCCGGGCGTCGGCGCGCAGCAGCGTGCCGACGAGCGCGCCGAGTCCACGGGCCACCGGGGCGAGCAGTTCCATCCCGGCCCTGCCGTCGACAAGCGCGGCGAGCAGCGCGTCGGTGGCGCTCAGCGTCGGCACCAGGGCGTACCCCTCGGGTGGGCCCCACGCCCCGTCCGGGCGCTGACTGCGCACCAAAAACGCGATCCGCTGGTCGTGCCCGGTCAGCCAGGGGGCGACGGCGACCAGACGCCCGGTCTCGTACACCGACGCGGCGACCTGCCCCCAGGGCCGCAGGCCGAGACCGGCGATCAGTTCGCGGGCGGCGTCGGCGACCGGGTCGGCGGTGGTCGGCGCGTCGGCGAACAGCCGGGTGGCGCGGTCACTCATCGCGTGCGCCCCAGAAGTCCGACAGTTGGTAGAAGCCGCCGGTGAAGGAGATCTGCCGGTTGAGGTAGTCCGCCTGGCGGGGACACCGTTCGGCGAGGGCGGCCAGGTCCCCCCGGGACCGGGCGGTCAGCTCGGCCAGCCGGTCGTGCACCTGCGCCGGGTCGTCGACCAGCAGAAGGGCGTTCAGGTCACCCCACTCGGCGTCCCGACCGTGGGTGGCCAGGTCGTTGACCAGCCGCAGGACGCGCTGCACGCCACGGCCGGCGTCGAGCAGGTCGGTCAGCTGGGCGAGGGTCCGGTCGTCGCCGGTGGCGATCCAGTGGGTGACGTTGACGAAGGAGCAGGCGAGGTTGTCGGCGTTGTCCAGGTAGCGGTCCAGGTCGGGCAGGCGCCGCCCGGTGGTCGGGTCGGTCGGCAGGTTCTTCCAGTCCCACTCCCGCGCCACGGCGGCGAGCATCCGGGCCAGTTCGTCGCGCCAGATCGGGCGCAGCCGGGCGAACGCCGGCACGGTGGTCAGCTCGTCGCGCAGGTCGGCCAGCAGTCGTGCCAGGTGTCGCCCCGGTGGCGGCGCCGCGCCGTCGGCCACCGCGAGGCAGTCGGTCACCACCTCCCGGACGTCGTCGACGGACCGCGCGAGGTAGTCCACCTGCCAGTCCGCGGCAAAGACCCAGAGCAGGGTACGGGTGGTGATCCGCAGCTCGGCGGCGGTGTGCCATGGCGCGGTGAAGGCGATGGCGGTGGCCACCGAGCTGAGCAGCGCCGGGTCGAACGGTGCGGCGTCGAACAGCTCGGGGTGGGCGGCGGTGACGCCTTGCAGGTCGCGTACGCCCCGCACGGCGAGCGCGCACACCCGGCCCTGCTCGGCGATAGCGTCCTGACCGGCCCGTGCCGGTCGCGGGGTCTCCGTCACGATGCGGCCGCGCGCTCGACCGGGCTGAGGATGAGCTCGGCCCGTTGCTTGGGTTGCAGCGAGGCGCCCATCCGAGGGGTGAGGTCGACCGGTTCGCGGAGCCGGAAGCGGTAGCGGCTCAGCACGGTGCTGACGATGAGCTGGGCCTCCAGCAGGAACAGGTACTGCCCGAGGCACTGGTGCGGGCCTCCGCCGAACGGGAAGTACGAGTAGCGGTAACGCCGCCGGGGCAGCTCCGGTGCGAACCGCTCCGGGTCGAACAGCGCCGGGTCGTCCCAGAACGTCGACATCCGCTGGGTGACGTACGGGCTGACCAGCACGGTGCCGCCGGCCTTGATCCGCACCCCACCCAGCACGTCGTCGCCGACGGCGGTGCGCGGGATCATCCAGCCGGCCGGGTAGAGCCGCAGCATCTCGTCGAGCACCATCCGGCCGTAGCGCAGCTGGGGCAGGTGCTCGCGGCCGACCCGTTCGGCGCCGACCACCCGCTCGATCTCGTCGGTCATCCGCTCGGCCACGTCGGGCCGGGACGCCAGCACCGGCCAGAGCCAGGAGAGCAGGGCGATGGTGGTCTCGGTGGCGGTGGAGAACATCGCGACCACGTCGCCGCGGATCGCGTACTCGTCGGGTTCGCTGCCGTCGGCGCGCGGTCGGCAGAGGGTGGAGATGATGTCCTCGCCGTCGGTGGGGCGGGCCCGAGCCTCCCGGATGATCGGCAGCACCACCTCGTCGATGGTGCGCACCGCCTCGCGGAAACGCCTGTCGCCGGGCATCGGCACCGCGTACGGCACGGCGGGCATCAGCAGTCGCGGGAGCATCGCGGTGGTGACGGTGTCGAGCGCGGCGCTGATCCGCAGCGCGTCGGGGACCGAGATCCGGTCGGCGAAGAGCACCCGCATGGTCGTGCGCAGGACGATCCGGGTCAGCTCGGCGCCGCCGTCGATGGGGCGACCGGCGCGGGCCGGTTCGAGCCACTCGTCGACCGCCTCGTTTATCGCCTCGGCCATCTTGTCGACGAGCGTCTCGGCCCGTTTGGCGGTGAACAACGGTTGCAGCGCGCCTCGGCTGGACTCCCAGACCTCACCCTCGGCGACCAGGATGGCGTCACCGACGATCCGACGAACGGGTCGCCAGAGCAACCCGTCGCCGTCCCGGGTGTAGTTGGCAACGTTGTCCCGCAGGACGCGTTGCAGGTGCTCAGGATGGCTGACCAGATAGGGGCGGAACGAGCCGAGGTTCAGCCGGATGACCTCGCCGTCGGCGGCCTGCGCGAAGTCGACGAGCGCGCCCAGCGGATCACGGACCAGTGCGGGCAGAGCGCGTCGTAACGGGATCGTCCGGGGTTCGGTGCTGACGGTGGCGGGGCGCGCCTCGAACACCTGCGACATCGAACCACTTCTCCTCGTCGTCCCGGCGACCGCAGCGGTCCACTTCGGTCGGGCAGGCTGATGAAACTTTCACCTTCTGGGCCGACGGAAGCATCTCACCAAACGAGGGGCACTTACAGACTTGCGGGCAGCGCAATTTCCGTCTAAGCAAAGGTACGCACGTCGATGTCCGGCTCAGCGAGAATCCTCAATGGATGGTCAGGCGGCACCACGCCGGGCGGGCCGACGAGCCAGCGTGACGGGCGGAGCGGCCGCGTGCCGCCGACCCGGCCACGGCATCGGCGCCAGACGGGCGCGTCGGAGCTGGCCCGGTGCGGGTCGGTGACCCCTGACGCACCGGTACCCCCGAATCCGGGCGATGCCCGGCACCCTGTGCCAGGCTCTGTGGCATGGACGACAAGACCATCCTGAACCGGATCTCCGAGCTGGTCGACGAGGAACACAAGCTGCGTGCCGACGCCCAGGCCCACGAGTCGGGCACCGAGGGCGATGCCAGCGAGCGACTGCGCGCCCTGGAGGAGTCCCTCGACCAGTGTTGGGACCTGCTGCGCCGCCGACGGGCGGCCCGGGAGACCCACGGCGACCCGGACGCCCAGGGCGAACGCCCCAAGCCCGAGGTGGAGCGCTACCTGCAATAGCCGACGCGGCGGGTCGGGCGGTGTGGCCGCCCGACCCGCTCCGATCAGCGGAGGCCCGCCTCGCGCAGCAGCTCTCCGGTCAACACGCCGGGATCGACCTGCTCGGCGGGGAGACCACGAGCCGCGAACCAGGCGCCGACCACCCGCACGTCGCGGGCCAGGAACTCCGGCCCCTGCGGGTTCGCCACCACGTCGACCACCTGCGGCAGGTCGATCACGACCAGCCGACCCCGGTGCACGAGCAGGTTGTACGGCGACAGGTCGCCGTGCGCGTAGCCGGCCCGGGCCAGCACCCGCAGCGCCTCCACCAGCTGGGCCCACAGGTCACGCAGCTCGGCCGGGTCGGGTCGCAGCTGGGCCAGTCGGGGCGCCGCCTCTCCCGACTCGGCGTCACCGACGAACTCCAGCATCAGCTCGGTGCCCCGCACCTGCACCGGGTACGGCACGGCGATCCGGTCGTGCCCGGCGCCGATCTCCCAGAGCCGGCTCAGCGCGGCGAACTCGGCCGCGGCCCACTGGCCGGCGATCATCTGCCGGCCGAACGCCGTCCGGCCGGCCATCGCCCGGTTCTCCCGGGACCGGCGCACCCGACGGCCCTCCAGGTAGCCGGCATCGCGGTGGAACAGCCGGTGCTCGGGATCGCGGTAGCGCTTCACCGCGAGCAGGCAGGACCGGTCGGTGTCGGGCACCGCCCGACGGACCAGGTGGACGTCCGCCTCCTTGCCGGTCTTCAGCACACCGAGTTCGGTGTCCTTGGCGGCCAACTCGGTGACCAGCCAGGCCGGGTGGGGCCGTGGCCCGTGCACGGCGTCGTCCCAGGACGACCAGCGCTCGCCGGTGTCCGGGTCGGGCTCGCTGTCCGGGTTCGCGAGCGGCTCGGTGGGCCGCCCGCGTTTCAGAAACTGTGGTTCGTCGTCGTCGAAGCGGCTCTTGCCGCGGCTCCGGCGCTCCAGCGCCGGAAGGTCATGATCGCGCACTGTGGTGAGGTTCCCTTGGTCGAGGCTGAGTTAGGCGGCTGGAAGCGACCTGCGAAGACGGCCATGGCCGACCTCCTCTCCTCAACCGGGCACACGCCCGGGATGCACCATGCGCGGACAATGCTCGTACCACCACGGCGGCCGGTCAACCGAATTACCGAGCCGTCGCCTGAACGCGACCGCCAGCGCGGGAACCCTCAGCGAGCCAGGACGGTGGCGACCGCGGCGATCAACCCGTCCACCGTGTGGCTCGGCGCGAACCGGACGTCCGACCAGGTGCGCCCGCGGTGCAGCCAGACGCTGGGCAGCCCGACGGCCGCCGCGCCACCGATGTCCGCCTCCGGGCTGTCGCCGATCACCCACGCCCCACGCAGCGGCATCCGGACCCGCTGGGCGGCGAGCGCGAAGATTCTCGGGTTGGGCTTGCTGACGCCGGCCTCCTCGGAGATCACCCAGTCGGCGACGTACTGGTCCAGCCCGGTCCGGCGGATCTTGGCGTCCTCGAGGCGTACGGTGCCGTTGCAGACCACCACCGGCACCCAGCCGGCGTCGTCGGCGATGCGGAGCGCGCAGGCGGTCAGCGGGTCGAGCCGGGTCTGCGCCACCACGCCGTCGTGCAGCTCCTCCACCAGGTCGATCGAGGGAATGCGCAGCTCGTAGCGGTCCCGGATGGCGTCGGCAAGGTCCCAGCGGTCGGTCAGACCGTCGGCGTCGATCGAGACGAGCCAGTCGATGTCGGTATGGGGCGCGCCGATGCTGTCCAGGAAGCGCTCACCCCAGCGGTGGAACGGCCCGGCCCGATCCAGCAGGGTGTTGTCCAGGTCCAGCAGGAGCAGTGGCACTCGGGCACCCTACGGGACCGACGTGTCCGCCAACAGATGCGGCGGGTATCGACCTTTCCAGGGGCTCAGCCAGGCATCGACGCGCGCGGGCCGCCCTGCTCCGACACACGATCGACGAGCATCGAGTGGGCCGCCCGGGTGGCCGCGAGCACGGCGGGATCCAGCGTCGCCACGAGCACCGCCGCGCCGTCGTCGGCCCCGCGGGCCAGCACCCGCCCCTCCGGGTCGTAGATGGCCGCGCCGCCGTTGAACCGCCACGGGTCGACGCCGCCGACCGCGTTGGCGAAGACCACGAACATCGTGTTGTCCAGGGCACGGGCGGCGTAGTAGAGATCCCGGCGGTGCGCGGAGCCGACCAGGTATCCGCTGGGGCACAGGTAGGCGTGTGCGCCGTCGAGGGCGGCGGCCCGGCCGTGCTCGGGGAAACAGCCGTCGTAGCAGATGCCCAGCCCGAGCCGCCAGTCGTCGACGAGCAGCGTGGCACCCCGATCGCCGGCTGTGAACAGCTCCCGTTCGTCGCCCCACAACTGCTGCTTGTCGTACCCGACCCGCACCTCGCCGGCCCGGTCGACCACGAGCGCCGCGATGGTCCGCCGACCGTCCGGGTGCCGGACGGCCGCGCCGACAAGCGCGGTGACGCGGGCCTCGCGCGCCGCGACGCGCAGCGGGTCGAGCCGGGGATCCGCGACCATCCCGGCCGGATCGGCCGCGACGTCCGTGCCGGCCGGGTCGGCGGCGAGGGCCGGCGGGTGGTACGCGCAGAGGAACAGCTCCGGCAGGACGGCCACCCGGGCGCCCCGCTCGCCGGCTTGGCGCACCAGGTCGGCGGCGACGACCGCGTTGCCGACGACGTCGCCCGGTGTGGGGGTGGCCTGGACGGCGGCCACGGTCAGCGGGGAGCTGGGCACGGTGCGGGGCTGGGTCACCGGGCGATGGTAATCGGCGACATCCCAAGCCGTACGTACGGTTTGCATGCCCCGAGGTGACCTGCAACGATCGACGTGTGCCCAGAGTAAGCCAGGACCAGCTCGACGCGCGCCGGCAGGAGATCCTCGCCGCAGCTCGGGCGTGTTTCGCCCGGCTCGGCTACGAGGGGGCGACCGTACGCCGCCTCGAGGAGGCCACCGGCCTGTCCCGTGGCGCGATCTTCCACCACTTCCGCGACAAGGACTCGCTCTTCCTTGCCGTCGCCGAGGACGACGCCGCGGCCATGGTCGAGACGGTGGCTCGCAACGGTCTGGTGCAGGTGATGCGCGATCTGCTCGCCCGCGCCGTCTCCCCGGACACCACCGGCTGGTTGGGCAGCCAACTGGAGGTCTCCCGGCGACTGCGCACCGACCCCGCGTTCGCCCAGCGGTGGGCCGAGCGGTCCGCCGCCATCGCGGAGGCGACCCGGGACCGG
Organism: Micromonospora sp. DT53; assembly: GCF_049841535.1. Lineage (NCBI taxonomy): Bacteria > Bacillati > Actinomycetota > Actinomycetes > Micromonosporales > Micromonosporaceae > Micromonospora > Micromonospora sp. DT53. The sequence continues at coordinate 696,324 of NZ_JBNCKM010000001.1, read as the reverse complement.
CTGGCCCGCCAACGCGACGCCGGGGTGCTGCGTGAGGACGTACCGATCGACGTGCTGGCCCAGTTCCTGGAGCTGGCCTACGACGGCCTGGTGCTGCACCTGGCCATGGGCCGACCGGCCGGTGACCTGGGCCCGGTGCTCGATCTGGTCGAGGAGGCGGTCCGCCGCCACTGACCGCGCGGACACCGGTCGGTCGCCCGTGGCGAGGCTGATCCACAATGGGGCCGCCGATCCCTCCGGTGACAGGAGCAGTCGATGATCATCCACGCCGCTTCCGGCGACACCTGGGGCATCTCCGGCCCGACCTTCCTCCGCTACTACCTCGCGGCGGCGATCGTGGTGGTGGCGATCGTGGCCTACTACCGGGTCCGGCTGCTGGCCGCCCCGGTGCAGACCACACTCGACCCACTCGGGCCACAGCAGGTCGCGTACCTCAACGGTGGCCCCCAGCTCGCGGTACACGCCGCCCTGGGCGGGCTGCGCGGCAGCGGCGCGGTCGGCGTGCGCCCGGACCGCCGGCTGACCACCGTCGGTGCCGCCCCGTCCGGACTCACCCCGCTGGACCAGGCCATCCACTGGGCCGCCCACCGGCACTCGCGGGTCCGGGACCTGCCGCAGGACGAGCGCGTACGCACCGCGCTGGACCAGATCCGCAACGGCCTGGAGCAGCGCGGGCTGCTGACGAACGACACGCAGCGCGCCCGCGCGCGCCTCTGGAACCAGATCCTGCTGGCCGTGCTGGGTCTCGGCGTGCTCCGGCTGTTCTCCGGCCTGTTCAGCGGCCGCCCGGTGGGTTACCTGCTGCTCACCCTGGCGGGCCTCCTGGTCGTGGCCCTGCTGCTGGGCCGGGCACCCGTACGCACCCGGGCCGGTCGCACCGCCCTGCGCTCCGTCCGCCGCGAGCACACCCACCTCGCGCCGGCCTCCGCGCCCGCGTACGCCACCTACGGAGCGGCAGGCGCGGCGATGGGCGTGGCCCTGTACGGCACCGCCTCGCTGTGGGCACTCGACCCGGGCTTCGCCGAGCAGGCCGAAATCCAGCGCCAGGCCATCTCCAGCAGCGGCGGTTGGACGGGCGGCTCCGACGGATCGTCCGGCGGCGGAGGCGACAGCTCCGGTGGAGACGGCGGCAGCTCCTGCGGCGGCGGTGGTGGAGGCGGCGGGTGCGGGGGCGGCGGGTGCGGCGGATGACCGGCCCGTCCGGCGTCGGCATCGGCTGGCGTCCGGAGATCGCCGGCTTCGTCGCCGAGCTGCCCGGCCTGCGCTTCGTCGAGGTGGTGGCCGAGGGGGTGCCCGCGTCCGGGCCGCTCCCGCCCGGCCTGACGCAGCTGCGGGAACGCGCGGTGACAGTCGTACCGCACGGGGTGCGGCTCTCCCTCGGCGGCGCCGAGCCGATCGAGCCGGCCCGGGTCGCCCACCTGGCCGCGGTCGCGCAACGCCTGGACGCCCCGCTGGTCAGCGAGCACATCGCGTTCGTCCGGGCGGGTGGCCTGGAGGCCGGCCACCTGCTGCCGCTGCCGCGCAGCCGGGAAGCCGTCGACGCGGTCTGCGCCAACGTGTCGCGGGCACAGGCCGAGCTTCCGGTGCCGATCGCGCTGGAACCGATCGCCGCATTGGTCGACTGGCCCGACGACGAGCTGGACGAGGCGGACTTCCTCACCGAGATCCTCGACCGGACCGGCGCACTGCTGCTGCTGGACGTGGCCAACGTGCACGCCAACGCCCGCAACCGGGGCGCCGACCCGCTCGCGTTGCTGGACCGCCTGCCGCTGGAGCGGGTCGCGTACGCCCACGTGGCCGGCGGCGCCGAGCACGGCGGTTTCTACCACGACACCCACACCGACCCGGTGCCGGCGGCGGTGCTGGAGCTGGTCGGCGCGCTCTGCGCCCGGCGGCGACCGCCGGCGCTGCTGCTGGAGCGCGACGGCCACTACCCGCCGGCCGCCGAACTCCGCGCCGAACTGGACGTCCTGGCCGCCGCCGCGGGCTTCCCGGCCGTGACATGACCGGCGTACCCGACGGCGACCTCGTGCCCACGCCCCGCGCGGGGCTCGCCCAACGGCAGGCCGAACTGGTCGCGGCGCTGGTCGCCGGAGGGTCACCCCCGGCGGGGTTCGCGCCGGGCCCCTTGGCCGCCACCCGCGCGGCCCTGCTGCGCAAGCGGGCCGGCGAGGTGGCCCGGCACTGGCCACTGCTCGCCGCCGGCCTCGGCGCCGGGTGGTCGAGCACCTTCGCCGACTGGGCCGCCCGGCGACCCACCGCCGGATCACTGCGCGACGGTTGGGACCTGGCCCGTGCGCTGCACGAGCAGCACGCGCTGCCCCCGGCGGCCGCCGAGGAGTTGGCCGTCCGGGAGGCGCGCCTGCGCTATGACGGGCTCCGAGCGCCGCGTCCGCGCCGAGTGCCGGCGGTGGGCCGCGCCGGCGGCGCCGTCGCGGTGCAGATCGCCGGCCGGGTACGCCTGCTGCGCCCCGCCCCACGGGTATCCACCCCTCCTGGCGACGGCGTATCGGATGCGGCAGGATCGAAGTTATGGATCTCGGACTGACCGACCGCGTCTACGTCCTCACCGGCGCCTCCCGCGGCCTGGGTTACGCGACCGCGCAGAGCCTGGTCGCCGACGGCGCGCGGGTGGTGCTCTCGGCCCGGGACCCGGAGGCGGTGGCCGCCGCCGCGCAGCAGCTGGGTGGCCCGGAGCACGCCGTCGGGCTGACCGCGGACCTGACCGACCCGCAGACCCCGGCGCAGCTCGTCGCCGCCGCCCAGGAGCACTTCGGCCGACTCGACGGCGCGCTGATCTCGGTCGGCGGCCCACCGGCCGGCAACGCCGCGGCGATCACCGACGAGCAGTGGCGGCTCTCCTTCGAGACCGTCTTCCTCGGCACCATCCGCGCGGTCCGCACGATCGCCGCCGTGCTGCCCGAGGGCGGCGCGATCGGGCTGGTGCTCTCCACCTCGGCCCGCGGCCCGGTGCCCGGCCTGGGCATCTCCAACGGCCTACGGCCCGGCCTGGTCGGCGCGGCCAAGGACATCGCCGACGACTACGGGCCGCGCGGGGTCCGGGTGGTCGGGCTGCTGCCCGGCCGGATCCTGACCGACCGCAACCGGGAGCTCTTCGCCGCGACCGGCGACCCGGATCGGGCCCGCGCAGACGCGGAGGCCACCATCCCGCTGCGCCGCCTCGGCGACCCCGCCGAGTTCGGCCGGGTGGCCGCGTTCGTGCTCTCCCCCGCCGCGAGCTACCTCACCGGGATCACCCTGCCGGTCGACGGCGGCGCGCTGCGCGGCCTGTGACGGCGGGCGGGGCCCGAGCTGCCCGTGCCGTGACGCCACCCGAGAAGGCTCGGTCCGACTACCCGGCCGTTGATCGACTCGGTTTCCAGGAAACCGCGCGGTCGAGGCGACCAGGACACCCCGACTTCCAGGAACCCGAGTCGATCAACGCGCGGCACACCGAACGGCCAGAACCCGGGGACCAGGCCGATCATCACCCGACGGCGACGCCTGGGTCCACCCGGCCGAGCCGGGCGGACCTGACGACAGAGACCACCCGGCCCACCCGGGCGGAGCTGGCGGCGGCCGCGGACCGCACCATTCCCGACGTACTCGCGCCGGGGCTCGCGGTGCTCTTCGTCGGCATCAACCCGGGCCTGTGGTCGGCGGCGACAGGCTGGCACTTCGCTCGACCTGGCAACCGGTTCTGGCCCGCGCTGCACCGGGGCGGGTTCACCCCTCGGCTACTGCACCCCAGCGAACAGGATCAACTACCCGCGCTCGGGCTCGGCATCACCAACATGGCCGCCCGGGCCAGTGCCCGCGCGGACGAGCTGAGCACCGAGGAACTCCTCGACGGCGCGGCGATCCTGACCGACAAGGTGGCCCGGTACCGGCCGCGCTGGGTGGCAGTGGTGGGGGTGACCGCGTACCGGATCGGTTTTCAGCGGCCGAAGGCCACCTTCGGGCCGCAGCCGGAGACGCTGGCCGGCGCCCGGCTGTGGGTGCTGCCCAACCCCAGCGGCCTGAACGCGCACTTCACCCCGGTCACCCTTGGCCTGGCGTTCGCCGAGCTGCGGGCGGCGGCGTACTGACGAGCGGTCAGCGACGGGCTTGTCGCTCCGCCCGGGCGCACCTACCCTCATCGCTGACAGCGATTCCGCCACAGTGGAGCGACCATGACGGATGTGTCAGCCAGCACGGCCCAGGGCTCGACCCTCGAGACCCCCGACCAGTGGTCGACCGGGCTGATCCGAACGCTTGTCGGCATCCAGTTGTACGCCGTGGCGGCCTACCTCGCCGCAGCCGTCATCCCCTATCTGTGGGCTCCCCGGCCATACCCGCCGACCTGGACCTTCATCGTGCCGGGCTGGCTGCTCGGCGTGCCGGGTTTCTACCTCACCCTGCTCGGGCCGGTGCCCGGCATCCTGCTCGCGGCGGTCGGGGTCGCCGTGCTGGTGGCGCAACGCCGCCACCACCCGGCGGCTCGGTACCGGTGGTGCGTCGTCTCCACCACCCTCGCGGCCGCGTACGGGCTGTTCGCCTGCACGCCGTTGGCCAGCACCATCGCGACCTTCGTGGCCGACTGAGCCGAGACAGGCGCGGTGTCGACGGCCCGGTCGCCGGCCGTCAGTTGGCGGCGGCGGGCGGCAGCACCTCGTCGGCGCGGTAGGTGGCCAGCGGCATGACCACCGGCTCGGGGCCTGTCGCGTCGACGAACGGGGTGGGCGAGTCGGCGACCGCGAACTGGGTCCGGTACAGCTCGGCGTAGAGCCCGCCGACCGCTACCAACTCCTCGTGCCGACCCCGCTCGACGATCCGGCCGCCGTCGAGGACCAGGATCTGGTCGGCGTCGCGCACGGTGGAGAGCCGGTGTGCGATCACCAGGGCGGTGCGCCCGGCCAGCGCCACCGACAGCGCGCGCTGCACCGCCGCCTCGCTCTCCGAATCCAGGTGTGCGGTCGCCTCGTCGAGGATCACGATCGACGGGGCCTTGAGCAGCAGTCGCGCGATCGCGATGCGCTGCTTCTCGCCGCCGGAGAACCGGTAGCCGCGCTCCCCCACCGTGGTGTCCAGACCGTCGGGCAGGGCCCGGACCAGGTCGGCCACCTGTGCCCCGGCCAGTGCGGCCCAGATCTCGTCGTCGGTGGCGCCCGGCTTGGCGTAGCGAAGGTTCTCGGCGATCGTCTCGTGGAACAGGTGCGAATCCTGGGTGACCACACCGATCTCGTCGCGCAGGGAGGCGAGCGTCGCGTCGCGCACGTCCAACCCGCCGACGAGCACCTGCCCGTCGCTGACGTCGTAGATCCGGGAGATGAGCATCGACAGTGTCGACTTACCGGCCCCGGACGGGCCGACCAGCGCGACCATCTGCCCCGGCTCGACGCTGAACGAGACCCCCTTGAGCACCGGTTCGTTGACGGTCCGGTCGAGCGTGGCGACCTCCTCCAACGAGGCGAGGGAGATCTCGGCGGCACTCGGGTACCGGAAACGCACGTCGCGGAAGTCGACCCGGCCGGCGCCGACTGGCACCGGCACCGCGTCGGGCTTCTCCACGATGCCCGGCTTGAGGTCGAGCACCTCGAAGACCCGGTCGAAGGAGACCAGCGCGCTCATCACGTCCACCCGCACGTTGGAGAGTGCGGTGAGCGGCCCGTACAGGCGGGTGAGCAGCAGCGCGAGCGTCACCACGGTGCCGGCGCTGACGCCGCCGGTCACCGCGAGCCAGCCACCGAGGCCGTAGGTCAACGCCTGCGCCAGTGAGGCGACAAGCAGCATCGCCACGAAGAAGGTCCGCGAGTACATCGCGGACTGGATGCCGATGTCGCGCACCCGCTCAGCCCGGTCGGCGAACCGGCGGGCCTCGATCTCGGGCTGGCCGAAGAGCTTCACCAGCAGCGCGCCGGCCACCCCGAACCGCTCGGTCATGGTGGCGCTCATCTTGGCGTCGAGGTTGTACGCCTCGCGGGTGATGTCCGCCAGCCGTCGTCCGACCCGGCGCGCCGGAATGATGAAGATCGGCAGCAGCACCAGTGAGAGCGCGGTGATCTGCCAGGAGAGGGTGAACATCACCGCCGCGGTGAGCACCAACTGGATGACGTTGCTGACCACACCGGACAGGGTGGAGGTGAACGCCCGCTGGGCGCCGAGCACGTCGTTGTTGAGCCTGCTGACCAGGGCGCCGGTCTGGGTGCGGGTGAAGAACTGCAACGGCATCCGCTGCACGTGGTCATAGACCCGGGTGCGCAGGTTGAAGATGATGCCCTCGCCGATGCGGGCGGAATACCATCGTTGGGCCAGCGACAGCAGCGCGTCGGCGACCGCCAGCGCGGCGATGAACAGGGCCAGCCGCACCACGAGCCGGCCGGCCTCGGTGCCGCCCCGGTTGATCGCGTTGATCACGTCACCGGCGAGCACCGGAGTGGCCACGCCGATGATGGCGGCCAACACCACGGTGGCCAGGAAGACGATGATGTCGCGCCGGTAGGGCTGGGCGAACGCGACGATGCGGCGGGCCACCCCGCGCTTGAGCCGGTGGGCGGAGACCTCGTCGCGGTTGCGCATCGACCGGAGCATGCTCCACCCGACCATGCCACCGCCGGACATCGGGTTGGACATCGCTCACCTCCGGGTCGCCGGGCAGACCGCACCGTCAGGTCAATTCTCCCGACGAGTGTGACAACCTCGGTCGTAACCCGGTTCTTCCCGTGCGGTCCTTACCTATTCTCCAGTGCCGGCGAGGTCACGCAGCCGACGGGTCTGCGCCTCCCGCTCGGCGCGCTGCTGGTCGGCGTGTGACCGCCCGGCCGCGCCGGCGAGCAACGCCTTGATCTCGACCACCGCGTCGCGGGCCCCGGAGAGCAGGCCGGCGGTCAGGTCCCGTACCGCGCCGTCCAACTCGGCCGGGGGGACGACCAGGGTGGCCAGCCCGATCCGGTCCGCCTCGGCGGCGTCCAACCGGCGGCCGGTCGCACAGATCTCCAACGCCCGCGCGTAGCCGACCAACTCGACGAGACGCTTCGTGCCGGCCAGGTCGGGCACCAGGCCAAGGGTCACCTCGGCCATCGACAACTTCGCGTCCGCGGACAGCACTCGCAGGTCACAGGCGAGCGCGAGCTGGAAGCCCGCACCGATCGCGTGGCCCTGCACGGCCGCGACGGAGACGACGTCGGGCCGGTGCAGCCAGGTGAAACCGGCCTGGAAATCCGCGATGCGCTCGGCGCACTCCTGCTCGGACAGGGTGGCCAGCTCGGCGAACGACCCCGGGCCGGAGGCGCCCGCCACCGCGAGGTCGAGGCCGGCCGAGAACGCGCGACCCTCACCACGGACCACGACCACCCGCACGTCGCCGGGCAGGTCACGGGAGAAGTCGCTCATCGCTCGCCACATGGCGGGCGTCTGGGCGTTGAGCACGTCGGGCCGGCACAACGTCACCGTGGCGACCGGCCCGTCGCAGGTCAGCCGAACCCCGGTCGCCTCGGCGGTCACCGGACGTCCCGGGGCGCGGCGCTGGTGGACGACGCTGAGGGGCGGGTCACGCCTTCTTGCGGCGCCGGGCACCACCGCGCTGACGCAGCTGCACCCCGGACTCGGTGAGCACTCGGTGGATGAACCCGTAGGAACGGCCGGTCGAGGCCGCCAACGCGCGGATGCTCTCCCCCGAGGTGTACCGCTTTACCAGGTCCTTGGCGAGCGTCTGACGCTCGGCTCCGACGATCCGGCGACCCTTCTCAGTGCTGGTGGCTGTGCCAGTGGCTGCCATGCTGTGTCCTCACGTCCCAGACTGTGCGGTTCGGATACGGTCCCACCTATTAGACCGCCTCGGACGATCATGCGCCAGATATCAACTCTTCGCCAACCGACACGCTATGCAATGTCAGCTTCCCGATAGAGTGATCCTGGCGATGGGGTCCGCCGCGGCGTCCGGGCGTACGACCGTCGCGAACTGGCGGCTGTCGACGACCCGTAGCCTTCGGTCGTGATCGACCTGTTGAGCACCGCGGGCGCGGCGGCGGTGGTCTTCGCCGCCACCGACATCGACGACATCGTCATCCTGACGCTGTTCTTCGTCGCGGCCCGCACCACCGGCCAACCCCGCACCTGGGAAATCGTCGCCGGACAATACCTCGGCATCGGCGCGCTCGCGCTGGCCAGCGCGGTGATCGCGGGTGGCCTCCTGGTGGTGCCCGACCCGTGGACGGGGTTGCTCGGCCTGCTGCCGATCGCGCTCGGCGTACGCGCGTTGCGGGGTTCGGGTGACGACGAGACGCCCGCGGTCGTCAGCGGAGCGCTCGGCGTGGCCGGGGTGACGATCGCGAACGGCGCCGACAACGTCGCGGTCTACGTACCCGTCTTCCGGGCCTTCGGTGTGGCCGACAGCGCGGTGTTCCTGCTGGTCTTCGTGCTGCTGATCGCCCTCTGGTGCGTGGCCGGGGCGTGGCTGGGCGGGCACCGGAGGGTGATCCGCCTGGTCGAGCGCGCCGGCGCCTGGCTGGTGCCGACGATCTTCATCGCCATCGGGCTGGTGATCCTGGTCAGCTCCGGTGTGCTCGGCCGACTGGTCGACCTGCTCGGTTGAGCGCAGGCCGGGCCTCCTCGCTCAGGCCAGCTCGACCAGTTCGAGCAGGTCGTCGCTCCAGGCGTCCTCGTCGCCGTCGGGCAGCAGGATGGCCCGGTCCGGCTTGAGCGCCAGCACCGCGCCCGGGTCGTGGGTGACCAGGACGATCGCGCCCGGGTAGTTGGCGATGGCGTCGAGCACCTGCTCCCGGCTGACCGGGTCGAGGTTGTTCGTCGGCTCGTCGAGCAACAGCACGTTGGCGCCGGAACAGACCAGGGTGGACAGCGCCAGCCGGGTCTTCTCGCCACCGGAGAGCACGCCGGCCGGCTTGTTCACGTCGTCACCGGAGAAGAGGAACGCGCCAAGGATCTTGCGCAGGTCGGTGTCGGACTGCTCGACGGCGGCGGCGCGCATGTTCTCCAACACCGTCCGCTCCACGTCGAGCGTCTCGTGCTCCTGGGCGTAGTAGCCCAGCCGCAGGCCGTGCCCCGCGTGCACGCCGCCGGTGTCCGGGCTGAGCAGCCCGCCGAGCATCCGCAGCAGCGTCGTCTTGCCGGCGCCGTTGAGCCCGAGGATGGCCACCCGGGAGCCGCGGTCCACCGCCACGTTGACGTCGGTGAAGATCTCCAGCGAACCGTACGACTTGGAGAGGCCGGTCGCCGTGAGCGGGGTCTTGCCGCACGGCGCGGGGCTGGGGAAGCGCACCTTGGCCACCCGGTCGGAGACCCGCACCTCCTCCAAGCCGGAGATCAGCTTCTCGGCACGACGGGCCATGTTCTGCGCGGCCACGGTCTTGGTGGCCTTGGCCCGCATCTTGTCGGCCTGCGCCATCAGCGCGCCGGCCTTCTTCTCCGCGTTGGCCCGCTCCCGACGGCGGCGCCGCTCGTCGGTCTCGCGCGCCTCCAGGTACGCCTTCCAACCCAGGTTGTACACGTCGATGACCGACCGGGTGGCGTCGAGGAACCAGACCTTGTTGACCACCGACTCCAACAGCGCGCCGTCGTGGGAGATCACGATCAGGCCGCCCTTGTGGTTGGCGAGGAAGCCCCGCAACCAGGTGATCGAGTCGGCGTCCAGGTGGTTGGTGGGCTCGTCGAGCAGCAGGATGCCGCCGCCGTTCTCGCCCGCGTCGCGGAACAGGATCCGGGCCAGCTCGATGCGCCGACGCTGACCACCGGAGAGCGTGCCGATGGTCTGCGCGAGCGCCCGGTCCGGTAGGCCGAGGTTGGCGCAGATCCGGGCCGCCTCCGCCTCGGCCGCGTACCCGCCGAGGGCGGCGAACTGGTCCTCCAGCGCGCCGTACCGACGGACCAGCTTGTCGCTGGCGTCCTCGGCGAGGCGGGCCTCGACCTCCTGCATCTGGGACATCAACACGTCCAGGCCGCGCGCCGAGAGCACCCGGTCGCGGCCGGTCACCTCCAGGTCACCCGTGCGCGGGTCCTGCGGGAGGTAGCCGATGGCGCTGCGCGTGTCGATCTGGCCGCCGTACGGCTGCCCCTCGCCGGCGAGCACCTTCAGCGTGGTGGTCTTGCCGGCGCCGTTGCGACCGACCAGGCCGATCCGATCACCGGGCTGCACGCGCAGGGTGGTGTCGGACAGCAGGATCCGGGAACCGGCACGCAGTTCCAGGCCGGTGGCAGTGATCATGTTTGCGGGCTCGCTCTCGGGGTTCGGAAGGCTGACTCGGGGCACGCGAAACGGCCGGCGGGCTCAAGGGGCCCGACGGCGCGGGGCGGTTCAGCCTTCGCAGCGCAGCACCCGACAAGTGTACCGGGCGCCGCAGGGCGGTCCGCCCGGATTACCGATCAAGATCATCGGGTACGAGGAACGCCTGTCGGACCCCGTCCGGCACTCGATGGACGAAACGACACACAAAAGACACTCACCGGCATACGGCGATCGGGGTCACGATGGAACTCAACGAGCGGGCCGAGCTCGACACCTCCCAGGCCAACGACCTGGGCCGGGGTAGCGGCGGGTCGGGCGGCGGCTTCGGCATCCCCATCCCGGGCGGCGGAGGCAAGGGCGGCATCATCGGCATCGTGGTGGCCGTCCTCGTCGCCCTGCTCGGTGGCGGCTTCGGTCTCAACGCCATGACCAACGGCGACGAGGGCGGACAGGCCGGAGGCACCGACCTGGAGCAGTTGTGCTCCACCGCGAACCCCGACCGTCTCGACGACGCGCGCTGCCGCAACCTGCTCTACGTCAACAGCATCCAGGACTACTGGAAAAAGGCGTACCCCGAGCTGGGCAGAAGCGATTACGAGGTCACCACCACGAACTTCTTCCAGGCGGCCGTGAACACCGGCTGCGGGCAGGCCGACTCGGGTGTCGGCCCGTTCTACTGCCCCGCCGACCGGAAGGTGTACATCGACCTGAGCTTCTACGACGAGCTGGCGTCCCGGTTCGGGGCGAAGGGCGAGTTCGCCCAGCCGTACGTGCTCGCCCACGAGTACGGCCACCACGTCCAGAACCTGCTCGGCACCAACGCGAAGGCCGGCCAGGGCGACCAGAGCGGCCCCCGCTCCGCCTCCGTACGGCTGGAGTTGCAGGCCGACTGCTACGCGGGCGCCTGGGCCAGGCACGCCACCGAGAGCAAGGACAAGACCGGCCAGCAGCCGCTGTTCAAGTCGATCACCGAGGCGGACATCAGTCAGGCCATCGACGCCGCCGAGGCGATCGGCGACGACAGCATCCAGGAACGCTCCGGCGGGCAGGTCAACCCCGACCAGTTCACCCACGGCACGTCCGAGCAGCGCAAGCGTTGGTTCAACCAGGGCTACGACCGCGGTGAGCCGAAGACCTGCGACACCTTCGGCACCGACCAGCTCTGACCCCGTTCGCGAGATCGTGGCAGACCCCTCGGCGGGTCTGCCACGATCGCCGTTCGAGGCCGGATCAGGCGAGCCGCGAGACCTGGTAGTGGCCGATGAGCCAGTCGTCGTCGACCCGCCGCAGGAGCACGCCGAGGTTGACGATCAGGGCCGGACGGTCGGTGAAGCCGAACTCCACCTCCAGGTAACCGAGCAGCACGTCCTCGGCCAGACGGCGGATCTCCCGGATGTCGTACGCGGCGGTCAGGCCAAGCGGCTGCCCGGCGTAGTACGCGGCGACGCCGACACGACCGACCGTGTACGGCTGCAACCCCTGGAAGATCGCGTCGTCCGTGAAGCACGCCGCGACCCGATCGGGCTCGTGGGCGTCGACCGCCGACTTCCACCGATCGAGGACGGTACGCAGAACCTGCGCCTCGGACATGATGACCTCCCTGCTGACGGACGTGTCCCCTGGCGTGCCTGTCGAACCGACGTTCCCCGCAGGCTCAGCGAGGCGGCTGACCCGGGTCGTTCGGGTGCGGCGTCAACGGCGTCACGGTCTCGCGCCGCCAGGCGCGCAGCGGCATCGACGCGAGAACGGCTTCCAACTCGTCGGCGTCGTCGGCCTGGAACAGCCCCCACGTACGCCACTCCCCCGGCGCCAGCGGCGGCCGCCACAGCCGTAGGAGGCTGCCCTGCGCCGTCAGCTCGGCCGAGCGCGCCGCCTCACGCGCACGCATGTCGGCGACCCCGTCCTCGGCGGTTCCCCGCGGCACCGTCGTCACCATGTCAACCAGAAACTCCACGCGCCCATCCTCCGGCCACCAGCCGGGCAGCACGCCGCGAACCCCATTTCGCGTGGCGGTCGTCTCCCCCTCCGACCCGCCCACGAACGCCGAGGTCAGTCGGGGTCGCGCACCAGGATCCGTACCGCCCGGGCCGCGCCCACCGCCGCGACCAGCACCACGTGCCGGGGCTCCGGCACGTCGAGCAACCGCTCCGCACGCAACGGCACGAGCGGGGCCAACCGCCGGTCGGCCAGCACCCCGTCCACCGCCCGCCGGTCACCACCGCACACCAGCGCGGTGAGCTTCGCCGCCTCCGGCAACAACAGCCGTACGGCCAGGTCCGCCGCGTCACCCAACGCAGCCTTCGCCTGGTTGTCACGCCGGCGGGCGAACCGGTGCTGCGACCATCCCCCCGCGGCGGTGCGCCCCTGCACGTACCGGGTGTCCACCTTGGAGACGACGAGGTCGGCGCCGTCGGCCACCCCGATCGCCACCGCACCCTTGCGGGCCAGCAGCAGGCCGATCCGGCGGGGCATGACCGCGGCGGCCACGAACCCGGCCACATCCGCGCCGGTCGGCGCACCCGGTGGGGCGTACAACTCGGCGGTCGCCCCGTCCGGGGCGGCGAGCAGCAGGCCGTACTCCCGCGCGCTGGTGGTGGGCGGGCCGTGCCGGTCGGCGAAGCCCTCGACCCAGCGGCCCACGCGGGCCGGGTCGACCTCGACCCACCGGCCTCCGCCGGCTGCGGGTCGACTGGTCACCGCCCGACCGTACGGCACAGCGAGCCCGCCCGGACTCCCGGGCGGCACCCGGATCCAGCGCGGTCGGCCAGCCCGGCGGATCCAGCGCAGTCGGCCAGACCGGGCGGATCCAGCGCAGTCGGCCAGACCGGCTCGGCCCCGGGGCAGTCGGACGGCCCGGCTCGGCCCGGCGCAGTCGGACGGCCCGGCCCGGCCCGGCGCAGTCGGACGGCCCGGCCCGGCCCGGCGCAGTCGGACGGCCCGGCCCGGCCCGGCGCAGTCGGACGG
>NZ_JBNCKM010000001.1:657957-683043 GCF_049841535.1 Micromonospora sp. DT53 | reverse complement strand
GGCCCGGCCCGGGCGGATCCGGTGCAGTCAGACGGCCCGGCCCGGTCCCGACGCGGTCGGTGGCCCCGCGGGCCCGGCCCGGTGGTGGCTGAACAGCCGGTGGTGACCGCTAGCCCGGCAGGACCGCAGCCACCGCCAGCGCGGCGATGAGCACGCTGGAGACCAGGCCGGTGACCAGCCGACCACGCGGCCCGGTCAGCGCCCGGCCGACCACCGTGCCGCCGCCGGCGATGAACAGCTGCCAACTCGCCGACGCCAGGAACACCCCGGCCACGAACAGCGCCACCGGGACCACGCCCGAGTCGGCCGTGTCCCGACGGCCGAGCACCAGCGCGGTGAAATAGAGCACCGTCATCGGGTTCAGCAGAGTCAGCCCGAGCAGCGCCGCGTAGGCCCGCCCCGGAGTACTCATCCCCCGACCCGCGCGTGCCGTCGGCCGTCGCCGGGAGCGGTGCGCGGACCACGTCCGCCAGAGGCCGTGCCCGGCGAGCCCCAACAGGACGACGGCGGCGACCACCCGCAGCGGCCCGGCGACCGGTGCGATGACGTCGGCCAGGCCCGCGCCGCCGAGCGCGGCGACTGCCGCGTAGAGCCCGTCGGCCGTCGCCACGGCGAGCGCCGCGGCCGCACCGACCCGGAACGAGGTACGGGCACTGAGCCCCAGGATGAGGATCGCGATCGCGCCGACCGGGATCGCGACGCCGTAGCCGGCCACCAGACCGGCGAGGAACGCCCCGGTCACGGACGTCGGTGGCGGGTCGAGGCTCGCCCCCGGACCGGCCGCTGTCGACGCACGGCAGTCGCCGCACGGACAGGGACCTGCATCGGGTACGCCTCAATCACACGCGCATCCTGCGCGCCGAACCCGCGCCCCGCCACCGAATTTCCCCCGCCCCGCGCCCTCGCGCCCCGCCGCACGCCCCGCGCCTTGCGCCTTGCCGCACGCCCTCGCGCCCCGCCCCGCCGCACGCCCCGCACCTTGCGCCCTGCGCCTTGCCGCACGCCCTCGCGCCCCGCCCCGCCGCACGCCCCGCACCTTGCGCCCTGCGCCTTGCCGCACGCCCTCGCGCCCCGCCCCGCCGCACGCCCCGCACCTTGCGCCCCGCCGCACGCCGCACGCGCCCCGCGCCGCACCTGCGCGCCCCGCGCCCCGCACCCGCGCGCACCGCGCACCGCGCACCGCGCGCACCGCGCACCGCGCACACCGCGCACCGCGCGCACCGCGCCGCACCTGCGCGCCCCGCGCCCCGCACCCGCACGCGCCGCACCTGCGCGCCCCGCGCCCCGCGCCCGCCCGCACGCACCGCGCCAAGATCTCCGCAACTACCCCGATGTTGCTGCCTCCGACACCGCCAGAGACAGCAACATCCCCGATACTGCGCGGATCTTGACGACGAACACCGCCCACGAGGAACCGGGAGCGGGAGTGGGGGTGCCCACGACCGCCAAGGTCACGCTCGAACCAGGATGTAGTGGCCTCGGCGACGCACCGAGGCCACTACATCAATGATCGAGCGCGATCTTGGGTTGTTCGGGGGTCGGCCGATCGATCAGAGCCGCACTCCGGGCCACTGGGGGTCGCGGCCGAGGTAGGAGAGCAGGGCGCTGACGTCGTCGGCCTCCGCGCCGGCGTCGAGCGCCGGGGCGTACGCGCCGTAGTTTCGCAACGGCTCGACGACCTGCCGGGCGACCTCCAGCAGGGGGCGGGCCAGGTTGTCGTTCAGCGGGGACGGCTGACCGGTGGCCACCGCGATGTCCCAGGCGTGCACCGCCGCGTCGAGAGCGCACGCGACGGCACCCACCTGGGCCGGCAACGCACCCAGCGGCAGCGGAGTCCGCACCTGCGGATCGTCGTCGGCGACGCCCGCCCAGGCGCGAGCGGACGCGTCGAGGGCGGCGCGCAACCCGATCAGCTTGTCACCCTCGATCCGACCGGAGGGCGCGAACGGGTCCTCCGACGGCCCCGCCCCGCCGACGATCGCCGCCGCGAAGGCGATCTGGTCGCCGGTCGCGTGCTGGAGCACCTGGGTGACAGTCCACCGCTCGCACGGAGTGGGCAGGTCCCAGGCATCGGCTGGGATTCCCTCGGCGGTCGCCCGGAGCGCCTTGTGCGCCTCGTCGAGCACGTCTCGCCACTGTCCAGCCGCCATCTCACCCATTGTCCCGACCCTCTCCGCCGACCCCGTCAAGCGAGCGAAACCACTCACCTGGTGAACGGAATGTTCCGCTCCGTTCTGCAATCAGAATAGCAGACCGGAACGATCCGTTCCACTACTGATGCACGTGGCGGCACAACAGATCGAGCGCGGCACCCAAACGGGCACCGCGCTCGACGACTGTGGGGCGAAGTCGGGTCAGACGTTGAAGCCGAGGGAACGGAGCTGGTCGCGACCCTCGTCAGTGATCTTGTCGGGGCCCCACGGCGGGAGCCACACCCAGTTGATCCGGATGTCGTTGACCAGGCCGCCGCCGGGGCCGGTGGTCAGCGCCTGCCGGGTCTGGTCTTCGATGACGTCGGTCAGCGGGCAGGCCGCCGAGGTGAGCGTCATGTCCAGGGTGGCGACGTTCTCGTCGTCGACGTGTACGCCGTACACGAGGCCCAGGTCGACCACGTTGATGCCGAGCTCCGGGTCGACGACGTCCTTCATCGCCTCCTCGATATCGGCGATCATGGCCTTGCTGACGCCGCCCGCAGGGGCGGCGGCGTCACCGGTGCCACCGGTCGTCGCGGCGTCGGTCTGCGGCACCACGCTGGTGTCACCGGCCTCAGGCGTCGCCTCGGTAGCGGTGTTCTCGCTCATGCCGTCCCTCCGCATCGCTGTGTGATGCCACCCGGCACCACTGTGTCATTGGCTCGCTGACGCACCGTCACGCCTTCACCTCCGGGCTCACGCCCACACCGGCGCGTGCCGCGGCGTCCTTGAACGCCATCCACGGCAGCAGCGCGCACTTCACCCGGGCGGGGTAACGGGCCACACCCGCGAAAGCAACCCCGTCACCGAGCACGTCCTCGTCCGGCGTGACCTGGCCACGTCCGGACATCAACTCCACGAACGCCTCGTGCACCTCGAATGCTTCCCCAGTGCCGCGACCGCGCAGCAACTCGTGCAGCACGCTCGCCGAGGCCTGGCTGATCGAACAGCCCATCCCGTCGTACGAGATGTCGTGCAGCACCGTGCCGTCGGTGGCCACCCGGACGGTGACCTCGTCACCGCAGGTGGGGTTGACGTGGTGCGCCTCCGCGACCTGGTCACCCGGGTCGTCGGCGTCGCGTAGGCCACGCCCGTGTGGGCGCTTGTAGTGGTCCAGGATGATCTCCTGGTAGAGCTGGTCGAGCTGCATCAGTCGAACACCTTCCGCACCTGCTCCAGACCTGCCACCAGAGCGTCGATCTCCTCGGTGGTGGTGTAGAGGTAGAACGACGCCCGGGTCATGGCCGGGACGCCGAACCGGCTGCACACCGGCTTGGCACAGTGGTGGCCCACCCGCACCTGCACGCCGAGCGAGTCGAGCACCTGACCCACGTCGTGCGGGTGCACGTCACCCAGCGCGAACGAGATGGTGCCGCCCCGGCCCACCGGCACGGTCGGGCCGAAGATCCGTAGGTCCGGTACCGAGCCGAGAGCATCCAGCGCGTACGCCGTCAGCTCCTTCTCGTGCCACTGGATGGCCCGCATCCCGATGTCGGTCAGGTAGTCGACAGCCGCACCCAGCGCGACCGCCTCGGCGATCGGCGGAGTGCCCGCCTCGAAGCGGGCCGGCGGCGCGGCGAACGTCGAGCGGCCCATGGTGACCGTCTCGATCATCGAGCCGCCGCCGAAGACCGGCGGCATGGCCGCCAGCAGCTCACCCCGACCCCACAGCACGCCGATGCCTGTCGGACCGCACATCTTGTGACCGGTGAAGACGATGTAGTCGGCGTCCAGGTCGACCACGTCGATGGGCAGGTGCGGCACCGACTGCGAGCAGTCCAGCAGCAGCAGAGCGCCCACCTCGCGCACCCGCGCGGTGATCCGGGAGGTGGCGTTGACCGTGCCGAGGATGTTGGACACGTGCACCAACGAGACGATCTTCGTCCGTTCGGTGACCAGATCCTCCAGGCCCGACTCGTCCAGCCGACCCTGGTCGGTGACCGGGAACCAGCGCAGGGTCGCGCCGGTCCGCTCACAGAGCAGCTGCCACGGGACGATGTTCGAGTGGTGCTCCATCTCGGAGATCACCACCTCGTCGCCGGGCCCCAGCCGGAACCGGGGGTCGGCGTCCGGGCGCAGCGAGGCGTTCGAGAAGGCGTACGCCACGATGTTGATCGCCTCGGTGGAGTTCTTGGTGAACACCACCTCGTCGACGCTGGGCGCGTTGATGAACCCGGCGATCTTCGCCCGCGCCCCCTCGTACGCCTCGGTGGCCTCGGTGCCCAGGGTGTGCACCGAGCGCGACACGTTGGCGTTGTGCCGCGCGTAGTGCTCGTCGAGCACGTCGAGCACCTGGCGCGGTTTGTGCGAGGTGTTGGCGCTGTCGAGGTAGACCAGCGGGTGCCCGTTGATCTCCCGACCGAGGATCGGGAAGTCGGCGCGCACCCGGGCCACGTCGAAACGCGGCACGTCGTCGTACTGCGGCATCCCCGAAGGGATCGCGATGCTGGTCATCTCGGCAGCGCCTCTCCCGCTCAGGCCTTGGCCGTGCCGGCCCCGGCGGCGTACCGCTCGTAGCCCTCGGCCTCAAGCTTGTCGGCCAGCTCGGGGCCGCCCTGCTCGACGATCCGGCCGGCCACGAAGACGTGCACGAAGTCCGGCTTGATGTAGCGCAGGATCCGGGTGTAGTGGGTGATCAGCAGCACGCCGGTGTCGCCGTTGTCGCGGACCCGGTTGACGCCCTCGCTGACCACGCGCAGCGCGTCCACGTCGAGACCGGAGTCGGTTTCGTCGAGGATCGCGATCTTCGGCTTGAGCAGCTCCAGTTGGACGATCTCGTGCCGCTTCTTCTCACCGCCGGAGAAGCCCTCGTTGACGTTGCGCTGGGCGAACGCCGGGTCCATCTGGAGGCGCTCCATCGCGCCGCGCAGCTCGCCGCCCCAGGTACGGAGCTTCGGCGCCTCGCCGTCGATGGCGGTCTTCGCGGTCCGCAGGAAGTTCGCCACCGAGACACCGGGCACCTCGACCGGGTACTGCATGGCCAGGAAGAGGCCGGCGCGGGCGCGCTCGTCGACAGTCATGGCCAGCACGTCCTCGCCGTCGAGCGTGACGCTGCCACCGGTGATCTCGTACTTGGGGTGACCGGCGATCGAGTACGCCAGGGTGGACTTGCCGGAACCGTTCGGACCCATGATCGCGTGGGTCTCACCGGACTTCACGGTCAGGTCGACGCCGGACAGGATCGGCTTGAGCTCACCCTCGGGCAGCTTGACCGACACCTTCAGGTCGCGGATCTCCAGGGTGCTCATTATCGGGTCACTCCATTACTCGGCGTCAGGCTGAGGTAGATGTCGCCGTCGCGGACTTCGACGGGGTAGACGGGGACGGGTTCGGTGGCGGGCAGGCCGGTCGGCTCGCCGGTGCGCAGGTCGAAGCGCGAACCGTGCAGCCAACACTCGAGCGTGCAGCCGTCGACCTCGCCCTCGGAGAGCGCGACCGAGGCGTGCGAGCACTCGTCGTACGCGGCGTAGAAGCCGCCGTCCTCGCCGTGCACCAGGGCGATCGGCGTGCCGTCGACGTCCGCGCTGATCGCGGTGCCCTTCGGCACGTCCTCGGTGGAGCAGATTCGGATCATCAAGCGCCCGCCTTGGTCAGCCGGGCCTCGATCGCGTCGCCGAGGCTCTCGCGCAGCGAATCCACCGGAATCTTGTTGATCAGCTCGGCGAAGAAGCCACGGACCACCAGCCGGCGGGCCTCACCCTCCGGAATTCCCCGGGCCATCAGGTAGAACAGCTGCTCGTCATCGAAGCGGCCGGTCGCGCTGGCGTGGCCGGCGCCGGCGATCTCGCCGGTCTCGATCTCCAGATTGGGTACGGAGTCCGCCCGCGCGCCGTCGGTGAGCAGCAGGTTCCGGTTGATCTCGTACGTGTCGGTGCCGGTCGCCTCGGCCCGGATGAGAACGTCGCCCACCCAGACGGTGTGCGCGCTCTCGCCCTGCAGGGCACCCCGGTAGCCGACGTAGCTGCGGCAGTCCGGAACGCTGTGATCGACCAACTGCCGGTGCTCCAGGTGCTGGCCCGAGTCGGCGAAGTAGACGCCGTACAGCTCGGCCTCGCCACCGCGCCCGGTGTATTCCACACTTGTGAACTGCCGGACCAGATCGCCACCCAGGGACACCTGGATGTGGATGACCCGGGCGTCCCGGCCCAGCTTGATCTTCAGGTGCTGGGCCTGAACCGCGTCGTCGGCCCAGTCGGCGACCGTGACCAGCGTCAGCTTCGCGCCGTCGGCCACGGTCACCTCGACGTTGTCGGCCAGGGTGGCCGAGCCGACGTGCTCCAGAACCACAGTCGCCTCGGCGAACCGGCCCACCTCGACGAAGGTGTGACCGAACGACGGCTGCTCGACGCCCTCGCCGACCACCCGCAGACGCACCGCCTCGCCGAGCACCACGTCGGGGGCCACCCGCAGCAGCAGGGCGTCCGCGGCAGCACCGTAGGCCAGCGCGCTGACCCGGTCGACAGGGGTCAGCACACTGCCGATCCGCTCGTCGTCACGGCCGACCCGGGTGATGGCGACGCCCTCGGGCAGGTCACCGTACTCGTGTCGGACCGCGCCGGTCGCGGCCGGCGCCTCAGTGTTCAGGCCGCGGAGGCGCTTGAGCGGGGTGAAGCGCCACTCCTCCTCCAGGCCGGTGAGGGCCGGGAAGTCGGCGACGTCGTACGAGCGCAGCGCCTGCGACTTGGTGCTGGGCGGCGCGGAAGCCTGGGTAGTCATTTCTTCCTTGGTCTGTTCTACGACGACGGTGTCAGGTGCTCGGTAGGGGCGGGCGGCGTCAGCCGACCGCGCCCTCCATCTGAAGCTCGATCAGGCGGTTGAGCTCCAGGGCGTACTCCATCGGGAGCTCCTTGGCGATCGGCTCGATGAAGCCGCGCACGATCATGGCCATCGCCTCGTCCTCGCTCAGACCCCGGCTCATCAGGTAGAAGAGCTGGTCATCGCTGATCTTGGAGACGGTCGCCTCGTGCCCCATCGACACGTCGTCCTCGCGGATGTCGACGTACGGGTAGGTGTCCGAGCGGGAGATGGTGTCGACCAGCAGCGCGTCGCACTTGACCGTGCTCCGGCTGTGGTGCGAACCCTCCAGCACCTGCACCAGACCCCGGTACGAGGTGCGGCCGCCGCCACGGGCGATCGACTTCGACACGATGGTCGAGGAGGTGTGCGGCGCGGCGTGCACCATCTTGGCGCCGGCGTCCTGGTGCTGACCCTCGCCGGCCATCGCCACCGAGAGCACCTCGCCCTTGGCGTGCTCGCCGGTCATGTAGACCGCCGGGTACTTCATGGTCACCTTGGAGCCGATGTTGCCGTCGACCCACTCCATGGTCGCGCCCTCGTGGCAGACGGCGCGCTTGGTGACCAGGTTGTACACGTTGTTCGACCAGTTCTGGATGGTCGTGTAGCGGCAGCGCGCGTTCTTCTTCACGATGATCTCGACGACCGCGCTGTGCAGCGAGTCGGAGGAGTAGAGCGGCGCGGTGCAGCCCTCGACGTAGTGCACGTACGCACCCTCGTCGACGATGATCAGCGTCCGCTCGAACTGGCCCATGTTCTCCGTGTTGATCCGGAAGTAGGCCTGCAGCGGGATCTCCACCTGCACGCCCTTCGGCACGTAGATGAACGAGCCACCGGACCAGACGGAGGTGTTCAGGGCGGCGAACTTGTTGTCACCGACCGGGATCACCGTGCCGAAGTACTCCTTGAAGACATCCTCGTGCTCACGCAGCGCCGTGTCGGTGTCCAGGAAGAGAACGCCCTGCTCCTCAAGGTCCTCACGGATCTTGTGGTAGACGACCTCCGACTCGTACTGCGCCGCGACACCGGCCACCAGCCGCTGCTTCTCCGCCTCCGGGATGCCCAGCCGGTCGTAGGTGTTCTTGATGTCCTCGGGCAGGTCCTCCCAGCTGGTGGCCTGCTTCTCGGTCGACCGCACGAAGTACTTGATGTTGTCGAAGTCGATCCCGGTGAGGTCCGCGCCCCAGGCCGGCATCGGCTTACGGCCGAACAGCCGCAGGCCCTTCAGCCGCAGGTCGAGCATCCACGCCGGCTCGTTCTTCTTGGCCGAGATGTCCCGCACCACCGCCTCGTTGATGCCGCGCTGGGCGACCGCCCCGGCGGCGTCCGGGTCGGACCAGCCGTACTCGTACCGGCCCAGGGCGGCTAGCTGCTCTTCCTGGGTCAGGGGCTGGACGATCTGCTCGGTCATCTATCTGTCCTCACAGTGGTGACGGGATTACCGGATTGAACGCGGCCCGGCTGGGTCGGGATGTGCGTGGTGCACACCCCGTCGCCGTGCGCGATGGTGGCCAGACGCTGCACGTGGGTGCCGACCAGACGGGAGATAACCGCGGTCTCGGCCTCGCACAGTTGGGGAAACTCGGCGGCCACGTGCGCCACCGGGCAGTGGTGCTGACAGAGCTGGCCGCCGGAGGCGATCGTGGTCGCATTGGCAGCGTAACCCTCGGCGGTGAGCGCTGCGGCGAGTGCCTCGGCTCGGGCGAGAGGCTCGTCGCCGGCGTCCTCCATGGCCGTCCGACAACGGGACTCGAGAGCGGACACCTGCTCGGTGGCGAACGCCTCGACCGCGCCCGAACCGCCGCTGCGGGCGATCCAACGCAGCGCGGCGGTGGCCATGTTGTCGTAGTGGTGTGTGCCACAGCGGACCCGGGCGGCCTCGGTCAGCAGGAACACCTTGGCCGGGCGCCCTCGCCCTCGACTGCCCTGCACGGTCTGCTCGCGGGCGTAGACGTCACCCTCCGCGAGCATCGCGTCCAGGTGCCGGCGGATCGCCGCCGGGCTGAGCCCGAGCGCCGCGCCAAGCTGCGCGGCGGTGGTGGCACCCTGCTCCAGCAGCAACTGGGTGACCCGATCCCGGGTGGAGATCTCGGCCGCCGCCGACCCGGCAAGGCCGGCCGACATGGTCACGGCGGGCGCAGAGACGGACCCACCGAGGGCCGGCACGGCCGTCGGTTGGTGCCCGGAGAGCGCCGCCGCGTTTTTCACAACGCCAACGTTACGTAATTACCCGGAGGGTCGCAAACCCGGGCCCCGGTGATCCGAGCCACCGAGCCGGCGGAGTCGGACGAACCTCGATCACTACAGTGCGTAGGATTTGCGCCGTGAACCGCATCGTCCGTCCGGTCTCCGGCATCCTGCTGCGCCGCCTCGCGCTCGCCTCGATCATCTCGAACGTGGCGATCGTCGTCACCGGCGGGGCCGTCCGGTTGACCGCCTCGGGCCTCGGCTGCCCCACCTGGCCCCGGTGCACCGACGACTCGTACGTCACCACCCCCGAGATGGGCGTGTACGGGGTGATCGAGTTCAGCAACCGGATGCTGACCTTCGCGGTGGGCCTGATCGCGCTGGCCACCCTGCTGGCCGTACTCCTGCACCGGCCGCGCCGACCCGGGCTGCTGGCCCTCGCGGTCGCGGTGTTCCTGGGCATTCCCGCCCAGGCGGTGGTCGGTGGCATCACCGTGCTCACCAACCTCAACCCGTGGGTGGTCGGCCTGCACTTCCTCGCCTCGATGGCGGTGATCGCCGCCGCGTACGCCCTCTGGCGGCGCATCGGCGACCCCGACGGCCCGACCGTGGCCGTGGTGCCCGCACCGCTGCGCGCGCTGGCCCGGATCACCACAGGCGTCACCGTCGCGGTGCTGGTCATCGGCACCTGGGTCACCGGCAGCGGCCCGCACGCCGGCGACCACGGCGCCGCCCGCAACGGGCTCGACCCGGAGACGATCTCCCAGGTGCACGCCGACGGGGTCTTCCTGCTGATCGGCCTCTCGGTGGCGCTCATCTTCGCGTTCCGCGCCGTCGGTGCGCAGCGGGCCACCCGCGCCGCGATCGTCCTGGTCGCCGTGGAGTTGAGTCAGGGCCTCATCGGCTTCGTGCAGTACTTCACCCACGTGCCGGCGATCCTGGTCGGCGCGCACATGCTCGGCTCCTGCCTGGTGCTGCTGGCCGCCCTGGCGGTGCAGTGGTCCACCCGGGAACGCCGCCCGGTCGCGCCGACCCCC
Organism: Micromonospora sp. DT53; assembly: GCF_049841535.1. Taxonomy (NCBI): domain Bacteria; kingdom Bacillati; phylum Actinomycetota; class Actinomycetes; order Micromonosporales; family Micromonosporaceae; genus Micromonospora; species Micromonospora sp. DT53. The sequence continues at coordinate 672,833 of NZ_JBNCKM010000001.1, read as the reverse complement.
GAGGCCGCCCCGAGCGACACCGCCACCCCGGTAGCGGTCACCGCCTGACCCACCCCGGCCGCCCGACGACCCCAAGGCCTGCCCCCCGTGCCCTCGCGCCCCGTGCCCTAGTGCCCTCGCACCCTCGCGCCCCGCGCCCTCGCGCCCCGCGCCCTCGCGCCCCGCACCCCGCGCCCCGCGCCCTCGCGCCCTCGCACCCCGCACCCCGCGCATCGCGCATCGCGCATCGCGCATCGCGCATCGCGCCCCACGCCCCGCACGCCCCGCGCCCCGCACGCCCCGCCCCCCGCGCCCCGCGCCAAGATCTCCGCAACTACCCCGATGTTGCTGCCTCCGACACCGCCAGAGACAGCAACATCCCCGATACTGCGCGGATCTTGACGACGAACACCGCCCACGAGGAACCGAGAGCGGGAGTGGGGGTGCCCACGACCGCCAAGGTCACGCTCGAACCAGGATGTAGTGGCCTCGGCGACGCACCGACACCACTACAACCAGGATGCTGCGCGATCTTGCCGCGGACAGCGCGGACACCACGCCCAGCGCGAGCAGCGCGGACAGCGCGGACACCACGCGCAGTGCGGACAGCGCGGACACCACGCCCAGCGCGAGCAGCGCGGACAGCGCGGACACCACGCCCAGCGCGGACAGCGCGGACACCACGCCCAACGCGAGCAGCGCGGACAGCGCGGACACCACGCCCAGTGCGGACAGCGCGGACACCACGCCCAACGCGAGCAGCGCGGACAGCACGGACACCACGCCCAGTGCGGACAGCGCGGACACCACGCGCAGTGCGGACAGCGCGGACATCACGCCCAACGCGAGCAGCACGGACACCACGCCCAACGCGGACAGCGCGGACAGCGCGGACACCACGCCCAGCGCGAGCAGCACGGGAGGTCAGGCGCGGTGGGTCAGGTGGGTGGTGATCGCGTTGGCGAGGCGGTCGGGGGCTTCGTCCGCGTACCCGATGAAGAGCGACGGCTCGGTCAGCTCCAGTTCGACCAGGACCGGCTCGCCGTCCCGACCGGGGATCAGGTCGACCCGGGCGTAGAGCAGCTGCCGGGTGCCGCCGGGGATCGCCGCGAGGGTCCGCTCGGCCACCGCCAGTTGTTCGGGGCGGACGGTGCGGGCGGTGATCTCTTCGGCCTTGTAGAGCCCGTCCGGGCCGAGGTCCGGCCCGGTCAGCATCGGACCCTTGCGGATCGCGTGGCTGAACGCGAGCCCCTCCGGGCCGGCCAGGAAGAGCAGTGCCGTCTCGCCCTCGGTGTCGACGGCACGCAGGTACGGCTGGACCATCGTCACCCGGCCGGACTCGGACAGCCGGCGGACATGTGCGGCGGCCAGGTCCCGGTGTTCCGGGTCGGCCAGGTCGTATCGGCCGGTGTCCTGGCTGCCGGCGCTGACCGCGGGCTTGAGCACGTACTCGCCGGTCTCGGCGGGCAGTTGCCAACCCTCCCCCGGCTCGATCCACGACGTCGGCACGGTCGGCACCCCGACGGCGCTCAGCTCGGCGAGGTAACGCTTGTCGGTGTTCCAGCGGACCACGTCGGCCGGGTTGACAAGCGTCGGCACGGTGGCCGCCCAGGACACGAACTCGTCGCGGCGCAGTGCGTAGTCCCAGGGTGAGCGGAGCACGACCAGGTCGTAGGACGACCAGTCGACGTCGGGGTCGTCCCAGCTGACGGCCTGGACGGCGACGCCACGGGCCGCGAGCGGAGCGAGGACCAGCCGGTCGTCAGGGTCGAGGTCGGCCAGGTCGGCGCAGGTGACGAGAGCGACCCGGGGTTCCCCCCGGGTCGACTGGTGATATGTGGTCAATTCAGCTGTTTTTCAGCGGGACATCGTGCGGCGGGCCATCGACCGCCAGAGGTCGTTGCTGGGGCGCATCTGGTCCATCAGTTCACGCTCCCAGGCGTTCTCGACGGTGACTCCCGCCGTGGCGCACGCCTCCCGGGCGGTGACGGTGTCCTCGGCGAACTGGTCGCCCCACTCACCATCGGAACCCACCAGCACGATCCGCGCGCCACGCTTGCCGACGTACTCGATGACCGCCTTCGCGCCGCCGTGTCCGGCGGCGAACGCCTTGAGGCCCGCGACCAGGCCGTGGGGCGCCTGCTCGCCGGCGGTCTGCTCGGCCGTCAGCGTCGTATCGGAACCATCTGCCATGACGCGAAGCCTAAGCAGAGTCGCACCCCGTCGGGCGAGAACCATGAACCTTTTGTGATGCCAATTACCTACAGGTTTAAGGCTGGCCACAGGTTCGCTGTCCGTTTATTTACCGACTTTTACCGCCAAAACGCGCGGGCAAAGCGCTCCTGAACGGCATCTAGTTGAGCCCATCCGACTCATGCTGAAAGTTACTCTGATGTGACGTTAAACCCGGACAACTCATCCACGTCCATGATTAGTCACCAGATCACGGATGCCATTCGCCGACGATCAGGAGCGAAGGTCAGAAGCGACGGTCAGAGCCGGGCGTGCGGGACGGGTCAGATCAGCGCGTCGAGCGCGACGGCCAGGAAGACGATCGTCAGGTACGTCGTCGACCAGTGGAACAGCCGCATCGGCTTGACCGCCTCGCCGCGCGTCGCGCGCCGGCAGAGCCGGTGTGCCTCGAGCACGAAGATGGCACCCACCACCAGGGTCGGCACCCCGTAGATCGCGCTGAGCCCCAGCGGCCAGACGGCCAGGGAGGTGAGCACGGTGAGCCACGCGAAGATCAGGATCTCGGCGTTGACCCGGCGGATCGAGGCCACCACCGGCAGCATCGGGATGCCGGCCCGGGCGTAGTCGTCCTTGTACTTCATCGCGAGGGGGTAGAAGTGCGGCATCTGCCAGAAGAAGACCACCGCGAAGAGCCCCCAGGCGGCCGGCGACAGCGAGCCGGTCACCGCCGCCCACCCGATCAGCACCGGCGCCGCCCCGCAGGCGCCGCCCCAGAAGGTGTTCGCCGGGGTGGAGCGCTTGAGCCACAGGGTGTAGACGAGGTCGTAGTAGAGGATCGCGGCGAGGGTCAGCCCGGCGGCCAGCAGATTGGTGAACGCCGCCAGCAGGGCGACCGACACCGCCGCCAGCACCAGCCCGAAGACCAGCGCGCTTCGCGGCGACACGGTGTGCGCCGGCAACGGCCGACGCTTGGTACGCCGCATCAGCTGGTCGATGTCGCGGTCGATGTAGCAGTTGAGCACGCTGGCCGCGCCGGCGGCGAGCGAGCCGCCGATCAGCACGACGGCCATCAGCCACAGCGACGGAAGCCCGCCCTCGGCGAGCATCATCGCCGGGATGGTGGTGACCAGCAGCAACTCGACGATCCGCGGCTTGGTGAGGGACACGTACGACGAGAAGACCGCTCGTACGTCCCGCCGGGCCACCGGGCCCTCGGCCGCCCGCGCCGGGTGTCCCCCGGCCGGGTTGCTCGCGGGGCGCTCGGTGATCATGCTCACGGATTGCCACCTTCCGGCATCGGGCACGGGGAGAGTCGGATCGGCCGGGACCACAACAGGTCCGCATACCGACCCACACACTACGCGTCGTCGTTTTGGCTGCCCGGCCGACCCGACAACGGTGCGGGCCGTCACACCACCGGGTTGAACCGAGCATCCGGATGGTCACGTAGCGCACACCATGCACAGATCCCCGGGCGCGCGCTCAGGGACGCTCGATAAGGTCATCGGTGAGGGTTCCGCCCATCTGCCGAGGAGCACAACCATCGTGGCTGTTAAACGACCCGAGCACCCCGCACTGAACTGGTCCGACCTCGATCGCCGGGCCGTAGACACCGTCCGCGTGCTGGCCATGGATGCCGTAGAGAAATCCGGCAACGGCCACCCGGGCACCGCGATGAGCCTCGCGCCCGCGGCGTACCTCCTCTTCAACCGCGTCATGCGGCACAACCCGGCCGATCCGAACTGGCCGGGACGCGACCGGTTCGTCCTCTCCGCCGGGCACTCCAGCCTGACGCTCTACATCCAGCTGTTCCTCTCCGGCTACCCGCTGAGCCTGGACGACCTGAAGTCGCTGCGGCAGTGGGGCTCGCAGACGCCGGGGCACCCCGAGCACGGGCACACGCCGGGCGTGGAGACCACCACCGGCCCGCTCGGGCAGGGTCTGGGCAACGCGGTTGGCATGGCCATGGCGGCCCGCCGCGAGCGCGGCCTGTTCGACCCCGAGGCCGAGCTCGGCGCGTCCGTCTTCGACCACAACATCTGGTGCATCGTCTCCGACGGCGACATCGAGGAGGGCATCAGCCACGAGGCCAGCGCCCTCGCCGGGCACCAGCAGCTGGGCAACCTCGCGGTGATCTACGACGACAACGAGATCTCCATCGAGGACGACACCCGGATCGCCAAGAGCGAGGACGTGGCCGCCCGCTACGAGGCGTACGGCTGGCACGTGCAGACCGTCGACTGGCGCAGCGGCGACGCCGACCAGGGCGACTACCACGAGGACGCCGAGGCGCTGCACGCGGCGCTCGTGGCCGCCCGGGCGGAGACCAGCCGTCCCTCCTTCATCGCGCTGCGCACCATCATCGGCTGGCCCGCGCCCAACAAGCAGAACACCGGCAAGATCCACGGCTCGGCGCTCGGCGCCGACGAGGTGAAGGCCACCAAGCGGATCCTCGACTTCGACCCGGAGCAGACCTTCCAGGTCGACGAGGAGGTGCTCAGCCACGCCCGCACGGTGATGGGCCGCGGTTCCGACGCCGAGCAGGAGTGGACCACCGCGTTCGACGCCTGGAAGAAGGCGAACCCGGAGCGCACCGCGCTCTACGAGCGGTTGGCTGGCCGCGTACTCCCCGACGGCTGGACCGACGCGTTGCCGGTCTTCCCCGCGGACGCCAAGGGTGTGGCCACCCGGGCCGCCTCCGGCAAGGTGCTGGAGGCGCTCGCGCCGGTGCTCCCGGAGCTGTGGGGCGGCTCGGCCGACCTGGCCGAGAGCAACAACACCACAATGAAGGGCGAGCCGTCGTTCATCCCGGCCGCGCACGCCACCAAGGACTTCCCCGGTCACGAGTACGGCCGCACGCTGCACTTCGGCATCCGTGAGCACGCCATGGGCGCGATCCTCAACGGCATCGCCCTGCACGGTGGCACCCGCCCGTACGGCGGCACGTTCCTGGTCTTCAGCGACTACATGCGTCCGTCGGTGCGGCTGGCCGCGTTGATGAAGCTGCCGGTGACCTACGTCTGGACGCACGACTCGATCGGTCTCGGCGAGGACGGCCCGACCCACCAGCCGGTGGAGCACCTGACCGCGCTGCGCGCCATCCCGGGCCTGGACGTGGTCCGGCCGGCGGACGCCAACGAGACCGCCTGGGCCTGGCGGCAGGCGCTGGAGCACACCGACCGGCCGACCGCGCTGGCGCTGAGCCGTCAGCCGCTGCCGACCATGGACCGCGACGTCCTGGGCAGCGCGGAGGGTGTGGCCAAGGGCGGCTACGTGCTGGCCGAGGCATCCAACGGCAAGCCTCAGGTGATCATCATCGGCACCGGTTCCGAGGTGCAGCTCTGCCTGACCGCCCGGGAGCGGCTGGAGGCCGACGGCACCCCGACCCGGGTCGTCTCGATGCCCTGCCAGGAGTGGTTCTACGAGCAGGACGAGGCATACCGGGAGTCGGTGCTCCCGCGCGGGGTAAAGGCACGGGTGAGCGTGGAAGCGGGCATCGCGATGTCCTGGCGCGGTGTCGTCGGTGACCTCGGCGAGAGCGTGAGCCTGGAGCACTACGGAGCGAGCGCCCCGCACACCGTGCTCTTCGAGCAGTTCGGGTTCACCCCCGACCGGATCGTGGCGGCAGCACACGCCTCACTGGCCCGGGTGGGCGACATCACCGGTTTCACGACCGGCAACTGAGGGAGCGTGGATGGCATGACGGACAAGCTGAATGAGCTCACCGCCGCGGGCGTGGCGGTCTGGCTCGATGATCTTTCCCGGGTGCGGTTGAGCTCCGGCGGGCTGGACCAGCTGCGCCGCGAGAAGCACGTGGCCGGTGTCACCACCAACCCGACGATCTTCGCCAAGGCGCTCAGCGACGCCGACGAGTACAACTGGCAGCTTCGCGACCTCGCCACCCGTGGCATCGAGGTCGAGGAGTCGGTGCGCATGCTCACCACGTACGACGTGCGGTGGGCCTGCGACGTGATGCGTCCGTCGTACGACGGCAGCGAGGGCGTCGACGGTCGGGTCTCCATCGAGGTGGACCCCCGGCTGGCGCACGACAGCGACAAGACCGTGGCCGAGGCCAAGGCGCTGTGGTGGCTGGTCGATCGCCCCAACCTCTACATCAAGATCCCGGCCACCGAGGCCGGCCTCCCGGCGATCACCGCCACCCTGGCCGAGGGGATCAGCGTCAACGTGACGCTGATCTTCGGTCTGGACCGCTACTCGGCGGTCATGGAGGCGTTCCTCACCGGCCTGGAGCAGGCCAAGGCCAACGGCCACGACCTGTCCAAGATCGGCTCGGTGGCGTCGTTCTTCGTCTCCCGCGTCGACTCCGAGGTCGACAAGCGATTGGACCGGATAGCCGACAAGGCCGCCGACAGTGCAGGCAAAGAGCGCGCGCTGGGACTGAAGGGGCGCGCCGCCATCGCCAACGCGCAGCTGGCGTACGAGCGCTACTCCGAGGTGTTCTCCTCCGACCGTTGGAAGGCGCTCGCCGGTGCCGGCGCGCACCCGCAGCGGCCGCTCTGGGCGTCCACCTCGACGAAGAACCCGGACTACCGGGACGTCATCTACGTCGAGGAGCTGATCGCCCCCGGCACGGTCAACACCATGCCGGAGTCGGTCATCCACGCGTACGCCGATCATGGCGAGACCCGCGGCGACACCATCACCGGGTCCTACGACGCGGCCCGCAAGGTCTTCGCCGACCTGGAGTCGGTCGGGGTGGACATGGACGACGTGATCGCCACCCTGGAGCGCGAGGGCGTGGAGAAGTTCGAGGCCAGCTGGCAGGAACTGCTCGACGGCGTCCGCAAGTCGCTGGAGGAGGCGGCGAAGGGCAAGGGTGCTCCGAACAAGGCGGCCAAGGGCAACGCCAAGGCCGCCGAGAAGGCCGGTGGCGCATGAGCGAGCGCAGCGAGCGAACCACCAGCAAGCTCAGCGCCACGGAGCCTCGTGACGGCACGCAGCGAAGCGGAGTGACGGCATGAGTGACCTTCTTGCAGGACCTGTGGAGGCAGCTGCCGGGCTCGCCGTGTACGGCGCGGACGCGGTCGACAAGTCCGCGCCCGCCTCGACCCGGGACGCGCTGGTCAAGGCCGGCGTCCCGGGCAAGCTGGCGGGCAAGGACGCGAGCCTGTGGGGTCCGGATGCCGAGGCCGAGGCGAAGATCCGGCTGGGCTGGGTGGACACCCACCGGCGCAGCCGCGAGCTGCTCGTGCAGTTGGCCGAGCTGACCGCGGAGCTGGCCGACCTGGATCACGTGGTGCTCGCCGGCATGGGCGGCTCGTCGCTCGCGCCCGAGGTGATCACCCAGACGCTGGGTCGCCCGCTGACCGTGCTGGACACCACCGACCCGGGCCAGGTCCGGGCGGCGCTCGGTGACCGGCTGGAGCGCACCGTCGTGGTGGTCGCCAGCAAGTCCGGGTCGACGGTGGAGACCGACAGCCACCGGCGCGCCTACTGGCAGGCGTTCCTGGACGCCGGGATGACCGAGGCGGAGGCCGGCCGGCACTTCGTCATCGTCACCGACCCGGGTTCGCCGCTGGAGGCCACCGCGGCCGAGATGGGTGCGTTCACCGTGCTCGCCGACCCGAACGTCGGCGGCCGTTATTCGGCGCTGACCGCCTTCGGTCTGGTGCCCTCGGCGCTGGCCGGGGTCGAGGTCGCGGAACTGCTCGACCAGGCCGACGCGCTGGCCACGTCGCTCGGCGCGGACCAGAACAACCCGGCGCTGGCGTTGGGCGCCGCCCTGGGCGCCGCGGCCACGCTGGCCCGGGACAAGGTCGCCCTGGTCTCCGACGGCACCGGCATCGACGGGCTCGGCGACTGGGCCGAGCAGCTGATCGCCGAGTCGACCGGCAAGGCCGGGGTGGGCATCCTCCCAGTGGTCGTGGAGTCCCCGCAGAGCCCCGGTGCCACCGGCCCGGACGTGCTGACCGTCAGTTACGGCGGCGCGCTCGCCCCCGGTGACGTGCCGGGCGGCGGCGCCACGCCGGACGTGGCCGTCAACGGCCCGTTGGGCGCGCACTTCCTGGCCTGGGAGTACGCCACCGCGGTGGCCGGCGTGGTGCTCGGCATCGACCCGTTCAACCAGCCGAACGTCACCGAGTCCAAGGAGAACACCAACAAGATCCTGGCCTCGGGCCTGCCGGCGGAGACGCCGTCGTTCACCGAGGGCGCGATCGAGGTGTACGCCCCGCAGGGCGCCCCGGGGGACCTGGCCGGCGTGTTGCGTTGGCTGCTCGACGGGCTGGGCGACGACGGTTACCTCGCGGTGATGGCGTACCTCGACCGGTTCGCCGACGCCGACGCGGCCCGGCTGCGGCCGCTGCTTGCCGAGGCGGGCGGGCGGCCGGTCACCTTCGGCTGGGGTCCGCGGTTCCTGCACTCGACGGGCCAGTACCACAAGGGCGGCCCGCAGGTGGGCAGCTACCTCCAGGTGACCGGCGCGGTCGCCGAGGACCTGGCGGTGCCGGGCAAGCCGTACACCTTCGGGGAGTTGCAGGCGGCGCAGGCCGCCGGGGACCGGCAGGCCCTCGCCGGTCGGGAGCGGCCGGTGCTGCGGTTGCACCTGACCGACCGGGCCGCCGGTGTCGCCCAACTACTGGACGCGGCCGGTGATCTGCGGGCGTGAGGATGGACGACGTGACTGAAGCGGAGCGAGGAGGCGGTTCGGTGAATCCGCTGCGCGACCCGCAGGACCGCCGGTTGCCCCGGATCCCCGAGCCCTGCGCTCTGGTGATCTTCGGGGTGACCGGCGACCTGGCCCGCAAGAAGCTGCTCCCCGCGGTCTACGACCTGGCGAACCGGGGGCTGCTGCCGCCGGGCTTCGTGGTGCTCGGTTTCGCGCGCCGCGACTGGGGTGACGGCGACTTCGAGACGTTGGCCTGCGAGGCTGCCCGCAAGCACGCCCGGACCCCGTGGCGGGACGAGGTGTGGGCGCGGCTGGCCGGCAACATCAAGTTCGTCGGCGGGTCGTTCGACGACGACGCGGCCTTCGACACCCTCGCCTCGACGCTTGACGATCTGCGCCAGACCCACGGCATCACCGGCAACGCGGCGTTCTACTTCTCCATCCCGCCGGCCGCGTTCCCCGTCGTGCTCAAGCAGCTGGCCCGCACCGGCATGGCCGACAACGAGAAGTCCGGCGGTTGGCGCCGGGTCGTGGTGGAGAAGCCGTTCGGCAACGACCTGCCCTCGGCGAAGGCGCTCAACGACCTCGTCGACGACGTGTTCACCCGGCAGGACGTCTTCCGGATCGACCACTACCTGGGCAAGGAGACGGTTCAGAACATCCTCGCCCTGCGGTTCGCCAACAACCTGTTCGAGCCGCTGTGGAACTCCAAGTACGTCGACTCGGTGCAGATCACCATGGCGGAGGACGTCGGCATCGGCACCCGCGCCGGCTTCTACGACACCGTCGGCACCGCCCGCGACGTGCTGCAGAACCACCTCCTCCAACTCCTCGCCCTGGTGGCGATGGAGGAGCCGACCAGCTTCGACGCCGACGAGATCCGGGCCGAGAAGCTGAAGGTGCTCAAGGCCATCACGCTGCCCAAGGACGTCACCCGGGACACCGTCCGGGGCCAGTACCTGCCCGGTTGGGTCGGCGGCGAACGCGCGGTCGGTTACCTGGACGAGCGGGACGTCCCCACCGACTCCACCACTGAGACGTACGTGGCGGTGCGGCTGGGCATCCAGAACCGCCGCTGGGCGGAGGTGCCGTTCTACATCCGGGCCGGCAAGCGGCTGCCCCGGCGGGTCACCGAGGTCGCCATCATGTTCAAGAAGGCGCCGCACCTGCCGTTCAACGACGCCGACATGGAGTCGCTGGGCAACAACCAGCTGGTCATCCGGGTGCAGCCGGACGAGGGTGTGGTGCTCAAGTTCGGCTCGAAGGTGCCGGGCACGACCATGGAGGTCCGCGACATCGCGATGGACTTCCAGTACGGCGAGGCGTTCACCGAGTCCAGCCCGGAGGCGTACGAGCGTCTGGTCCTGGACGTGCTGATCGGCGATCGCACCCTGTTCCCGGACGCGTCCGAGGTCGAGCAGAGCTGGCAGGTGATCGACCCCCTGGAGCACGCCTGGGAGGGCACCACCCCGGAGCCGTACCGGGCCGGCGAGTGGGGCCCACGGGCCTCCGACGAGATGCTGGCCCGCGAGGGCCGCGCCTGGAGACGAGCATGATCGGGCTGTGGGACACCACCGGCAACGAGGTGGTCAAGGCGCTCGCCGCCGAGCGGCGCAGCGCCGGCGGGGTGGCCAGCGGCATGGCGCTCACCCTCATCGTGGTCGTCGACGAGAAGCGGGTCCGGGAGGCAGAGGCGGCGGCGACGATCGCCGCGGCCGCCCACCCGTGCCGGCTCGTGGTGGTGGTGCGCTCGGAGATCGAGCGGGACCGCAACCGCCTGGACGCGGAGATCGTCGTCGGTGGGCGGCTCGGCCCGTGCGAGGCGGTGGTCACCCGGATGTACGGCCGGCTGTCCCTGCACGCCGAGTCGGTCGTGATGCCGCTACTCGTTCCCGACGTGCCGGTGGTCACCTGGTGGCACGGCGAGCCGCCGGCGGAGATCGCCACCGACTTCCTCGGGGTGGTGGCCGACCGGAGGATCACCGACTCCGCGCAGGCCGCCGACCCGGTGGAGGCGCTGCGGCAGCGTGCCCGGGACTACGCCCCGGGTGACACCGACCTGGCGTGGACCCGGATCACCCCGTGGCGCACCCTGGTCGCCGGGGCGTTCGACACCACAAGCGAGCGGGTCACCGAGGCGACAATCGTCGCGCCGCCGACCGACCCGACGGCGGCGCTGATGGCGGGTTGGCTGTCCAGCCGGCTCGGCATCACCCCCCGCCGGGTGGACGACAACGAGTTCCCTCGGATGCGGGAGGTGCAGCTCAGCTGCGCCAACGGCGACCAGCTGACGCTGACCCGCGAGGACAGCATGGCCGTGTTCCGGCGGACCGGCCAGGACGACCGGGCCCTGCCGCTGGTCCGTCGCCCGCTCGGCGACGAGCTGGCCGAGGAGCTGCGTCGTCTGGACGCCGACCAGGTGTACGCGGAGGCGCTGGGCGCCACGGTGGGGCTGCGCGGGCTGGAGCAGCGCCCTGCGCAGCGAGTCCACGTCTGGAAGGATCCGGCCACCGCGCAGCGCGCCGAGGCCGGGGTCACCGCGCACACCGGCACGAGCGGCGAGGGCTGAGCCCAGCCGGGGCACGACGTCGGGCAGGGCCGGTACGCGCCGGCCCTGCCCCGCAATCTCCGGGGTCTCCGCCCCACCACCTCGGGCACACCGCCCCGGGCACGACAGCGACCGCCCCGCGGTCGGGAAACGAAGGCGCAACCATGAGTGAGGCGAGTGTCGCCGTCCACGCCGACGCCGACCTGTTGGCGCAGGCCGTGGCAGCCCGGTTGCTGGTGAAGCTGCTCGACGCCCAGGCCGACCGGGGCGAAGCCTCGGTGGTGCTCACCGGAGGGCGGGTCGCCGCGGCCGTGTACCGCGCGGTGGCGACGTTGCCGGCCCGCGATGCGGTGGACTGGTCCCGGGTCGACGTGTGGTGGGGCGACGAACGGTTCCTGCCCGCCGGTGATCCGGACCGCAACGAGACCCAGGCCCGCGCCGCCCTGCTGGACGTGGTGCCGCTGGACCCGGCCCGGGTGCACGCGATGCCAGCCTCGGACGGCCCGGCCGGCAACGACCCCGAGGCGGCGGCTGCCGCGTACGCGGACGAACTGGCACGCGCCGCCCGACCCGGGCACGCCACGCTGCCGCACTTCGACGTGCTGATGCTGGGCGTCGGCGAGGACGGCCACGTGGCGTCGGTCTTCCCCGAGCACCCGGTGGGTTACGAGACCCGGCCGGTCAGCGCGGTGCGGGGCAGCCCCAAGCCGCCGCCGACGCGGACCACCCTCACCCTGCCGGCGATCAACACCGCCGAGGAGGTCTGGCTGGTGGCCGCCGGTGCCGACAAGGCTCGCGCGGTGGGTATGGCGTTGTCGGGCGCCGGGCCGGTGCAGTTGCCGGCGGCCGGTGTGCGCGGCGTGGGCCGCACCCGCTGGCTGCTGGACCGGGCAGCGGCAGCCGACGTGCCCGCCCGACTGCGCAGCCTGCGCTGAGCGCGCGGAGGAGCCCGTTACTCGCCGCGTCGTCGGCGTAGTGCGGCGAGCGCCTCGGCGAGCAGGGCCTCCCCCTCCTCGGCGGTGCGCCGCTCCTTCACGTACGCCAGGTGGCTCTTGTACGGTTCGGCGCGGACCCGGCCCGGCGGGTTCTCGGCGTCCCGGCCGGCGGGCAGGCCGCAGCGGGGGCAGTCCCACAGGGGCGGCGGCTCGACGTCCGCGGCGATCCGGATGTCGATCCGATGGTCGTTACGGCACCAGTAGGTGACGTCCTGTCGGGGGGCGGGTTGGTGCCGCTCGTCCGGGCGCATGGGTGCGGACCCGACCCGGGCTCCCCGGATAACGTTGCCACTCGGCACGGCTGCTCGCTCCTGTCGTCGGAGGGGACCCGCCGTCTTCGGGGGTGGAGCGGCGGGCGACGCGGTGCAGCGGAGAAAAGCCTGCGCGCGGCCCGTCGAGTGACGAACCGCGCGCAGATTGTACGACTTACCGAGCCTGCTCAGGAGCCGCTGTTCAATTGGAGGCGCAGCCAGAGCCCGAGCCCGACGATCGCGGCGAACCAGACGACGCTCACCAGAACGGTGTAACGGTCCAGGTTCTTCTCCGCGACCGAGGAGCCGGCGAGGCTGGAGCTGACGCCACCGCCGAACATGCTCGACAGACCGCCGCCCTTGCCGCGGTGCAGCAGGATCAGCATGGTGAGCAGAATGCTCGTGATGACCAGCAACACGATCAACGTGTATGCGAACCAGATCGGCATGGCTGGGGTCAGTTCCTCTCGTAGCGATCCTCGCCCGGTCTGATCGGGCACGGCGGCACCGACCGGCGGACGGGCGGTGTCCAGGATACCGAGCGATCAGCGGGCGAGGTGCTCCGGGAACCTGCAGATCTGAGCGAATTCCTCCGCGTCCAGGCTGGCGCCCCCCACCAGGCCCCCGTCCACGTCCGCCTGGCCCATGATCGAGGCGATGTTGGACGCCTTGACCGAGCCGCCGTAGAGGACCCGAACCTGGTCGGCGGTCTCCTGGTCGAAGCGTTCCGCCAGCCGCTGACGCACCGCCCCGCAGACCTCCTGAGCGTCGTCCGGCGTCGCGGTCTTGCCCGTGCCGATCGCCCAGACCGGCTCGTACGCGATCACGACCTGCCGCACCTGCTCGGCGGTGAGCCCGGCGAGGCCCCCTTCGAGCTGGTCGGAGCAGTGCGCCACGTGGGTGCCCTGCTCGCGGATGTCAAGCCCCTCCCCCACGCACAGGATCGGCGTCAGGCCGTGCGTCAGCGCCGCCTTGACCTTGGCGTTGACCAACGCGTCGTCCTCGTGGTGATAGGCCCGCCGCTCGGAGTGCCCGACCACCACGTACGTGCAGCCGAGCTTGGCCAGCATCGGCCCGGAGATGTCCCCGGTGTACGCGCCGGACGCGTGCGGGGAGAGGTCCTGTGCGCCGTAGCCGATCAGCAGCTTGTCGCCGTCCACCGCGGTCTGCACGGTCCGTAGGTCGGTGAAGGGCGGCAACACGACCGTCTCGACGGCGGTGAGCTGCTTCTCGGTGAGGCTCGCCGCCAGCTTCTGCACCAGCAGGTTGGCCTCGAGGTGGTTGAGGTTCATCTTCCAGTTGCCGGCCATCAACGGCCGGCGGGTCGTGCTCGACATTCAGTTCTCCAGGGCCGCGATGCCGGGGAGGGCCTTGCCCTCGAGGTATTCCAGGGAGGCGCCACCGCCTGTGGAGATGTGCCCGAAGGACGACTCGTCCAGACCAAGGGCACGGACCGCCGCCGCGGAGTCACCGCCACCGACGACGCTGAACGCGTCGGCCTTGGTGATCGCCTCGGCGATCCCCCGGGTGCCCGCCGCGAAGGCCGGCATCTCGAACACGCCCATCGGGCCGTTCCAGAAGATCGTCTTCGCCTGGGACAGCGCGGCGCTGAAGCCGGCCACCGTCTCCGGGCCGACATCCAGGCCGAGCCGGTGGCTCGGGATGCCGTCGACCCGGACCGTGTCGTGCGCCGCGTCCGGAGCGAACGCGTCCGCGACCACCACGTCGACCGGGAGCATGATCTTGCCACCGGACCGCTCCAGCAGGTTGCGGCAGGTGTCGACCATGTCCTTCTCCAGCAGCGAGGTGCCCACCTCCAGGCCCTGGGCCTTGAGGAAGGTGAAGCACATCCCGCCGCCGATGAGCAGCCGGTCGACCGTGGGCAGCAGAGCCTCGATCACCGCGAGCTTGTCGGACACCTTCGACCCACCGAGCACCACCACGTACGGGCGCTCCGGGTCAGCGGTGAGCTTGGAGAGGACCTCGACCTCACGCAGCACCAGCCGGCCCGCGACGTGCGGCAACCGGGCCGGCACGTCGAAGACGCTTGCGTGCTTGCGGTGCACGGCACCGAACGCGTCGTCCACGTACGCGTCGCCGAACGCGGCGAGCTGGTCGGCAAAAGCGCCCCGCTCGGCCTCGTCCTTGCTGGTCTCACCGGCGTTGAAGCGCAGGTTCTCCAGAAGGGGGGCCAGGGCCGCGGCCCGGGCGCCGCCGGTGGTGGGGGCGGGGGGCCCCCCCCGGGGGGGGGGGGAGGGCACAGTGGCGCCCGCCCCCGCACC
>NZ_JBNCKM010000001.1:586565-657947 GCF_049841535.1 Micromonospora sp. DT53 | reverse complement strand
GGGGGGGGGGGTGTTTTCTCCTGTTGTGGTTTGTGTTGTTTGTGCCCCGGGGGGGGGGGGGGGGGGGGGGGGGGGGGGGGTGGGGGGGGGGGGGGGGGGGGGGGGGGCCGGCCCCCCCCCCCCCCGACTGTGGAGCGGGCGGAGTCACCGACGGTGTCGGTGGCGAAGTGCACAGGCGCGCCGAGCAGCTCACCGAGCCGCCCGGCGACCGGGCCCAGGCTGAACTGCGGGTCCGGAGCGCCCTTCGGGCGGCCCAGGTGCGAGCAGACGACCACCTTCGCGCCGGCCTCGACCAGCGCGCCGAGAGTCGGCAGCACCGCGCGGATGCGCCCATCATCCGTGATGGCACCGGTCTGCTTGTCGAGCGGGACGTTCAGGTCGGCGCGCACCAGCACGCGCCGACCCGACACCCCCTCGGCGAGCAGGTCGTCGAGGGTCCGGAGGGCACTCACAGAGCTAGCCTTCCGTTCGCGACTGCGGCGCTCGCAAGCTCACTCCTCGCGCTCACAGCGACGAACCGACCAGCTTGACGAGGTCGACCAGCCGGTTGGAGTAACCCCACTCGTTGTCGTACCAGCCGACGACCTTGACCTGGTTGCCGACGACCTTGGTCAGCGGCGCGTCGAAGATGCACGACGCCGGGTCGGTCACGATGTCGGTGGAGACGATCGGGTCCTCGTTGTAGACCAGGATGCCCTTGAGCGGGCCGTCCGCGGCGGCCTTCAGCGCGGCGTTGACCTCGTCCACGGTGGTCTCGCGACCCACGTTGACGGTGAGGTCGGTGACCGAGCCGGTCGGGATCGGCACCCGCAGGGCGTACCCGTCGAGCTTGCCCTTGAGGTCCGGCAGGACCAGGCCGATCGCCTTGGCGGCACCGGTCGAGGTCGGCACGATGTTCAGCGCGGCGGCCCGGGCCCGACGCAGGTCCGAGTGCGGCGCGTCCTGGAGGTTCTGGTCCTGGGTGTACGCGTGGATCGTCGTCATCAGACCGTGCTGGATGCCGAACGTGTCGTGCAGGACCTTCGCCATCGGGGCGAGGCAGTTGGTGGTGCACGAGGCGTTGGAGATGATGGTGTGCTTCGCCGGGTCGTAGGTGTCGTGGTTGACACCCATGACGACGGTGACGTCCTCGTTCTTCGCCGGGGCGGAGATGATGACCTTCTTGGCCCCGCCGTCGACGTGCGCCTTGGCCTTGGTGGCGTCGGTGAAGAAGCCGGTGGACTCGATGACGACGTCGGCGCCGACCTCGCCCCACGGCAGCTTCGACGGGTCCTTCTCGGCGTACGCCTTGATGGTCTTGCCACCGACGGTGATCTCGTCGGCGGTGGCCTTGACCTCGTAGGGCAGGCGACCGAGGATGCTGTCGTACTTGAGCAGGTGGGCGAGCGTGGCGTTGTCAGTCAGGTCGTTCACCGCCACGACCTCGATGTCGGCGTCAGACGCCAGCACTGCCCGGAAGAAGTTACGGCCGATTCGGCCGAAGCCGTTGATGCCAACCCGGATGGTCACAGGTCCCATCTCCTCGCGTTCTGGTCCGCCGGCTTCAGACAACGGGCCGGCGGGAATGGTGTGCGCCGACCGTTGGAGCCGGCCGTCGACGGTTCATCTCGGCCACCCCGCCGCGCGGTCTGAGGACCTGACCGCCCGAGGCGGTGGGCACGACGAGAAGTGCCGGTGTCGGCCCCCTTGCCGTACTCAGCGACCCTATCCGAGCGTGCGAGACCACGCTGCGCCGGGTCGTGCTCCCGGGCGCACCGTGCGGCCCCACCGTCCTATCAGACCACGAGCATGTCGGGCGTGACGGCTGCTTCCGTATCCGGGATGCCAAGGTCGCGGGCACGCTTGTCGGCCAGCGCCAGGAGCCGGCGGATCCGCCCCGCGATGGCGTCCTTGGTCAGCGGAGGGTCGGCCAGGGCCCCCAACTCCTCCAGCGACGCCTGCCGGTGCTCCAGGCGCAGCCGCCCGGCGTCGGTCAGGTGGTTGGGCGCCTCGTCGGCGAGGATCTCCAGCGCGCGGGTGACCCGGGCGGCGGCGGCGACCGCCGCCCGCGCCGAACGGCGCAGGTTCGCGTCGTCGAAGTTGGCGAGCCGGTTGGCGGTGGCCCGCACCTCGCGGCGTACCCGACGCTCCTCCCAGGCCAGCACGCTGGAGTGCGCGCCGATCCGGGTGAGCAGCGCGGCGATCGCGTCACCGTCCTTGACGACCACCCGGTCCACCCCGCGTACCTCGCGGTTCTTCGCGGTGATGCCGATGCGGCGGGCCGCGCCGACAAGCGCCAGCGCCGACTCCGGCCCCGGGCAGGTGATCTCCAGCGCGCTGGAGCGGCCGGGCTCGGTGAGCGAACCGTGGGCCATGAACGCGCCCCGCCACGCGGAGACCGCGCAGCAGACGTTGGCCGCCACCACGTGCGGGGGCAGCCCGCGCACCGGGCGGCCCCGCACGTCGAGCAGGCCGGTCTGCCGCGCGAGGGCCTCGCCGTCCTTGACCACCCGCACGATGAAGTGGCTGCCCTTGCGCAGCCCACCGGAGGCCAGCACGTGGATCTCGCTGGGGTAGCCGTAGACCTCGGCGATCTCCCGGCGCAGCCGCCGGGCCACCGCCCCGGTGTCCAGTTCAGCCTCCACCACCACCCGGCCGGAGACGATGTGCAGCCCGCCAGCGAATCGCAGCAAAGCGGCCATCTCCGCCCGTCGGCAGCAGGGCTTGGGCACGTCGACCCGACTCAGCTCGTCCTTGACCGCGGCCGTCATCGCCATTGTGCGTCCCCTCACGGACCTGTTCCGGCGTGTCGCCGGAGATTACGTACGTGTCTAACGATCGGCGCCCAGTACAGGCACCAGCGCGGCGCCCAGGGCAGCCGGATCATGGCGGGGAGTCCCGTCGACAACGGCGACGGGGGCGAGGACCAGGCGGGCACCCAGCGATTCTGCCGCACGTTCGACCGGTTCGGGGTCACCCACCGCCTTGGCATCGGCGAGCACAAGATCCACCTTGAGCTCGGGCAGGTACCAGTGCAGGGCCGCGAGATGGTCGGCGACGGAAAGCCCGAGGGTCTCCTTCTCCGCGGCGAGGTTCAACGTGACCAGCCGCCGGGCCGAGGTGGACACGATCGCGTCGGCCAACTGCGGCACCAGCAGGTGCGGAAGCACACTCGTATACCAGCTGCCCGGCCCGAAGATCAACCAATCGGCTGCCCGGATCGCCTCGATGGCCTCGGCGCAGGCCGGTGGGGCGCTCGGGGTGAGACGCAGCGACTCGACCCGCCCGGTGGTGACGGCCACCTGGTGCTGACCACTCACCGTGCGCACCTCGTCGGGAGCGGCCGGGTCGGCGCCGCGTACCCGCGCCTCGATGCCGACCGGTTGGCGGGACATCGGCAACACCCGGCCGACGGCGCCGAGCATCGCGCCGGCGTGCTCCAGCGCGGCCACCGGGTCGCCGAGCAGCTCCATGAGGCCGCAGAGCACCAGGTTGCCCACCGCGTGCCCGGTCAGACCGTCGGTGCCGGCCGACGCCCCGTCGGTGCCGCGCGGGGCCGCGCCGTCCCGGTCCGGGTCGTCGCCCGCCGCCGGGCCCCTGCCGGTCGCCCCCGACCGGGGTACGCCCACCGGTACGGCGGCGAAGCGGTGCTGGAACAGCCCGGCGCTGCGCCGGGTGGCCGGATGATCCCCGGCCAGGGCCACCAGCGCCTGGCGCAGATCTCCCGGAGGCAGGCCACCCCGCTCGGCCCGCAGCCGGCCACTGGAGCCGCCGTCATCGCCCACCGTCACCACCGCGGTGACGTCGAGGTCGAGTTCGGGAGCGCAGTGGCGCAGCGCCCGCAACGAGGCGGACAGCCCGTGGCCGCCGCCGAACGCCACCACCCGCCGGGCCGTCATTCCCGCCCCAGGTCGCGGTGCTGGGCGTTCGCCGCCAGCCCCGAGTGACGCAGTCGGCTGGCCAACTCCTCGGCGATGGCCACGCTGCGGTGCTTGCCGCCGGTGCAACCCACGGCGACCGTGAGGTACCGCTTGCCCTCCCGCTCGAAGCCGCTCGTGGTGGCGTTGACCAGGTCGGCGTACGAGGCGACGAAGGCGTCCGCGCCCTCCTGGCCCAGCACGTACGCGCTGACCGCCTCCTCCCGCCCGGTGTGCTCCCGCAACTCCGGCACCCAGTACGGGTTGGGCAGGAAGCGGGCGTCCAGCACGAAATCGGCGTCCGGTGGCAGGCCGTACTTGAAGCCGAACGACAGCACGGTGACCCGCAGCCGGCGGGCGTCCTCGCCGCCGAACAGCTCCTCGATGCGCCGCCGAAGCTGGTTGACGTTCAGGTGGCTGGTGTCGATGATCACGTCGGCCTGGTCGCGCGCCTCCTCCAGCAGACCGCGCTCCACGGCGATGCCGTCGGCCAGCCGCCCGTCGCCCTGCAACGGGTGCGAACGCCGAACGCTCTCGAACCGCCGGATCAACACCTCGTCGTCGGCGTCGACGAAGACCACCCGAGGCGAGAACCCGCGCTCCTTGAGCTCCCGGATCGCCCCGGCCAGGTCGGTGGAGAAGGCCCGCGACCGCACGTCCAGCACCATGGCGGTACGCCGGGCCGCGCCGCCCGCCTTGAACGCCAGCTCGGCCATGTCCAACATCAGGGCCTGCGGCAGGTTGTCCACCACGTAGTAACCGACGTTCTCCAACGCCCGGGCGACAGTGCTACGGCCACCCCCGGAGAGGCCGGTGACCACCACGAGGGTGGTCTCCGACTCGGCCGCCAACTGCCCGTCATCGGTCGCCGGGGCGTCCATCCGGTCCCCGACTGCGCGCGCCTCGCTCACCCGTACCCCCAAGCCGTGGCGCCGCGGCCGCCCTCGGCCGCGATTGGTCAATCAGCGACTCTATCCCGCCGCCGGGTCGCCGCCCGGCACCCATGGCCGGACGGTGCCCGCGGACCGTCCGACGGTCGCCCTCCCGACAGTGCGCACTCTTGATGACGATCAGTAACTGTCAATACGCTCAACGCGATCGTCGCAGGTCAGACCGATATCTGGAGGGTGCGATGCACGACCTGGCGGACAAGAACAAGTACGTCGGCTTCCTGTTCATGCGGATCAGCCCCGAGTACTTCGCCCTCGGCCGCGAGGGCATCCACGAGATCTCCGCCGAACACGCCCGCGACCTGGGCCGCTTCGCCAAGCAGCTCACCCACGTCGTCTGCACCGGGGTGAACGGCAAGTACGACCAGGTCACCATGGTCGAGGCCGACACCCTCGAGGAGATCAACGCGGCGGCCACCGCCTTCCGCATGGGCAACAAGGCCCGCTACATCGAGATCGTCGACATCGTGGTCGGGATGAAGGCCCCGCCGCGCGGCCTGGCCAACCGGTCCAGCCAGCCCGGCTGACCACGCCGCCCGTCCGGCGCGCCCGGCCCGGGTGCGCCGGACGGGCGGTGTCGGGGTGGGCTCGTAGACTCCCCGGATGGCTTCTCCCACCGACCTGCGTACCGCGTCCGACGCCCTGGACGTGCTGCGCCGCGTCTTCGGCTACGACGCGTTCCGTGGTTTCCAGCAGGGCGTGATCGACCACGTGGTCGCCGGTGGCGACGCGCTGGTGTTGATGCCCACCGGCGGTGGCAAGTCCCTGTGCTACCAGATCCCGGCCCTGGTCCGCGACGGGGTCGCCGTCGTCGTGTCCCCGCTGATCGCGCTCATGCAGGACCAGGTGGACGCCCTCACCGCGGTCGGCGTCCGCGCCGGCTTCCTCAACTCGACCCAGACCCTGGACGCCCGGCGTCGGGTCGAAGCCGCCTTCGTCGCCGGTGAGTTGGACCTGCTCTACCTGGCCCCGGAGGCGCTCGGCGTCCGATCCACCCTCGCCCTGCTCGACCGGGGGCGCATCTCCCTGTTCGCCATCGACGAGGCGCACTGCGTGTCCCAGTGGGGGCACGACTTCCGCCCCGACTACCTCGCGCTGTCGATGCTGCACGAACGCTGGCCGCAGGTGCCCCGCATCGCCCTGACCGCCACCGCGACCAGCGCCACCCGCACCGAGATCGCCACCCGGCTCAACCTCGACGACGCCCGGCACTTCGTGGCCAGCTTCGACCGGCCCAACATCCAGTACCGGATCGTGCCCAAGCGGGAGCCCCGCAAGCAACTGCTGACCCTGCTGCGCGACGAGCACCCCGGTGACGCCGGCATCGTCTACTGCCTGTCCCGGGCCTCGGTCGACAAGACGGCGGAGTTCCTCACCGCCAACGGGGTCGCCGCGCTGCCGTACCACGCCGGGCTGGACGCCGGCACCCGCGCTCGCAACCAACAGCGTTTCCTGCGGGAAGACGGCCTGGTCATGGTGGCCACCATCGCCTTCGGCATGGGCATCGACAAGCCCGACGTCCGGTTCGTCGCCCACCTCGACCTGCCCAAATCCGTCGAGGGCTACTACCAGGAAACCGGCCGCGCCGGCCGCGACGGCCTGCCGTCCACCGCCTGGCTGGCGTACGGGCTGCAGGACGTGGTCCAACAACGCAAGATGATCGAGACGTCCGACGGCGACCTCGCCCACCGCCGCAACCTGGCCGCGCACCTGGACGCCATGCTCGCCCTCTGCGAGACGGTGCGCTGCCGCCGGGTCCAGCTGCTCGAATACTTCGGCGAGACGACCACGGCCGCCTGCGGCAACTGCGACACCTGCCTCACCCCACCGGAGTCCTGGGACGGCACCGTCGCCGCCCAGAAGTTGCTCTCCACCGTCTTCCGGCTCGACCGCGAACGCAACCAGCGCTTCGGCGCCGGGCAGTGCATCGACATCCTGCTCGGCAAGCAGACCGACAAGATCAGCCAGTACGGTCACGACTCGCTGACCGTCTTCGGCATCGGCTCCGAGCTCAGCGAGGCCGAGTGGCGGGGCGTGGTCCGGCAACTGCTCGCCGAAGGGCTCCTCGCCGTGGAGGGCGACTACGGCACCCTCGCCCTGACCGAGGCGAGCGCCGACGTCCTCGGCCGCCGCCGCACGGTCACCCTGCGCCGCGAACCGGAGAAGCCGGCATCGAGCCGCACATCGAAGCCGCGCGGCTCGTCCACAGTCGTGGCCGAGCTGACCCCGGCCGCCGCGTCGCTGTTCGAGCGGCTGCGCGGCTGGCGGGCGACCACCGCCAAAGAGCAGGGCGTTCCGGCGTACGTGATCTTCCACGACGCCACCCTGCGACAGATCGCCAGCGACGCGCCCAGCACACTCGCCGACCTGTCCCGCGTCAGCGGGGTCGGCGAGAACAAACTCGCCAAGTACGGCGAGCAGATCCTGGCCGTCCTCGCCACCGACTGAGGTCATGCCAAAGGGCCGGGCCCCGTGGTGGGGTCCGGCCCTTCGGTGTGCTCTCGGGTGTGGGTGTCAGCTGGTGGCGTAGCCGCGGGTGGCGATCCAGTCCGCGAGGTGCTCGACGCTGATCCAGTAGGCGGCGGTGTTCGGGTCGGCGGAGTCCGCGATCTTCACCGTGTTGCCGTTGTCGCGGTAGCCGACGACGCTGATGTAGTGCCCGCCCTCGTAGGAGTGGCTCACGCCGTCGGTGTCGGTGCTGGTGCCGGCGATGTTCGCGACCACGGCCCGGCCGTCGTCGACGGTCTTGACGATGTCGGCGCGCAGGGTGTCGGTCTGCTTGGCGTCGGCGTCGGGGCTGCTGATCTCCACCGACCGGTACGCGTCAGCCTTGCCGGTTTCCTTGTTCAGGACGGGGGTGATGTCGTTGATGGAGTTGGTGCCGGCTTCGGTGGTGCCCATTTCCTTGGCCATGTCGTCGACGTTGATGTTCTTGCCCTGCACGGACAGGGCGTTGCGGGTGGCGGCGGGGCCGCAGTAGTAGAAATTCGGCTGGGCCTCGTAGCGCACGCCCAGTTCCCGCTCGCCGTGACCCTTACGGTCGGTCTGCGTTTGCGTGGTGGGCTTGCCGCTGGGTGCGGCGAACGCGGTGGTCACCGGGCCGGCGATGGCGCCACCGGTGAAGGCGAGACCAGCGGCGGTCAGGGCGGTCTTACGGATCAGATCGGTACGCATGATGGCGTGCTCCTCTGCATCGGGGGTGCCCACACCACACTTGGGGGTGGTGGTGCGGGGGGAAGTTCGAGGGGGTTTGCCCGGCGACCCGCTGAGGGGGTCGGCGTCGGGACAGGGTGTAGCGGGTGCCGGTGGCGGATCATTCCGCCTACCCGCGGGCGGCCGTTGCGGTGCTCGGCCGTGCCGGTGGTGTAACCGGGCCGGCCTGGCGGGTGTTCCCGGCGGCTGCCGTGCCCGGCCGGTGTGGTGCTCGGCTGTTGTGGTGCTCGGCCGTGCGGGGGTGTAACCGGGGCGGCCTGGCGGGTGTTCCCGGCGGCTGCCGTGCCCGGCTGTTGTGGTGCTCGGCCGCGCGGGGATGTAACCGGGCCGGCCTGGCCGGCGGCTGTCTCCGGAGGGAGGGGCTGGCGGGGTTCCCGGCGGGGGCGGCGCACCATGACCCGGGCTGTTGCGGTGGTCTGCCAGGTATAACGACCCGGCCCGGCCGCCGATTCCGCCGCCGGGGTGGCCTCGACCACCCGACACCGTCCACCAAACCGGACAACCCGCCCATTCCGCCGGCCTGCCAGACCCGACACGACGGCCACGGCAGCGTGATCAACTCGGGTTCCTGCAAGTCGCGGTGTCCGCCTGCCGGGGATACCCCGACTTCATGAAATCCGAGTGGATCATGCCGGTCTACGTCGTGAGTGCATCTGGCCCACCCGGCCCCACCCAACCCAGCCCAAACCGACCCGGCCCGACCGACCCAGCCCCAAACCGACCCCGCCTCAACCCAACCCGGCCCAACCCAACCGGGCCTGACTCAACCCGGCCCGACCCAACCCCGGCCCAACCCAACCCAACCCCGGCCCGACCCAACCCAACCCGGCCTGGCCCGGCCTGGCCCGGCCCGGCCCGGCCCGGCCCGGCCCGGCCCAACCCAACCCCGGCCCAACCCAACCGGGCCTGACTCAACCCGGCCCAACCCGGCCCAACCCAACCCAACCCGGCCCGGCCCAACCCGGCCCCCGGACCACCGACGTGCTCTAAAACCCACACCACGCCGGTCCGCCCCCGAGATCCACGCAACTTCGGTGAAAGTGCTGCCTCGGCACGCCGTGAGGCAGCAATTTCACCGATAGTGCGCGGATCTTGGACGTGCCGCGCCCCTGCGCGAACCGCCACGCGAGCAGGCCCACTTCGGGGTAGAAATACCGCGCGAACCCCGCCCAAGATCGCGCTCGATCCAGGAAGGAGGCCCCTCCCCACGGCACGAGGCCACTACAACAAGGATCGAGCACGATCATGCTGGGTCGCGACCACCCGACGCGGGCGGGCGCGGGCCGCACTCAGGTGCTGGGCTTCGCCTCCGCGCCGTCGGCGGCCTTCGCCTTCGCGCCGTCCCTGACCCTCGCCTCGGCGCTGTCGCCGGCCTTCGTGTCGTTGTCGAGGGCGGCCAGGATCGCCTCGGCGGTGCGCCGACCCACCCCCGGCACCTCGGTGATCTCTTCGACCGTTGCGGCCGAGAGGCGCTTGAGCGAGCCGAAGTGCCGCAGCAGCGCCTTGCGCCGGACCTCGCCGAGGCCGGGTACGCGGTCCAGCGCCGACTCGGTCATCCGCTTGGAGCGGCGCTGCCGATGGAAGGTGATGGCGAACCGGTGGGCCTCGTCACGGACCCGTTGCAGCAGGTAGAGCCCCTCCGAGGTGCGCGGGAGGATGACTGGGAACTCGTCGTCCGGGAGCCACACCTCCTCCAGCCGCTTGGCCAGCCCGCACAGGGCCACGTCGTCGATGCCCAGGTCGGCGAGGGCCTGCGCGGCGGCCGCGACCTGCGGGGCGCCGCCGTCGACGACGACCAGCTGCGGCGGGTACGCGAACTTTCGGGGCCGACCGGTGGTCGGATCGATCAGGACGCCGACCTGCGGCTCGACCGCGTCGTGAGGGGCGGCCGGATCGTCGGCCGACTCCACGCCCACCTCGCCCGTCTCGGCCCTGGCGTCCAGGTAGCGGGCGAATCGGCGGCGGAGCACCTCGGACATCGCGGACAGGTCGTCGGTGGCGCCCCGGACGATGAACCGCCGGTACTCGCTCTTGCGGGGCAACCCGTCCTCGAAGACCACCATGCTGGCGACCACGTCGGTGCCCTGAATCTGGGAGATGTCGAAACACTCGATGCGCAGCGGCGAGGTGCTCATGTCCAGCGCCTCACTGATCTCGTCCAGTGCCTTGCCCCGGGTGGTCAGGTCACCGGAGCGCTTGAGCTTGTGCCGGGCCAGCGCGTCCTTGGCGTTGCGCTCCACCGTCTCCATCAGTGAGCGTTTGTCGCCACGCTGCGGCACCCGCAGCGACACCCGGCTGCCTCGATGGTTGGAGAGCCATTCGGCCAGCGCGTCGGCGTCGGCGGGCAGCTCGGGGACGAGCAGTTCCCGGGGCACGTCGGCCTCGCCGTGCTCGCCGCCGTACACCTGGGTGCAGAAGTGGTGCACCAGGTCCCCGGTGGTCAGGTCCTCGGTCTTCTCCACCACCCAGCCGCGCTGACCGCGGACCCGGCCGTCGCGGACGTGGAAGACCTGCACGGCCGCCTCAAGCGGGTCGTCGGCGAACGCGACGACGTCGGCGTCGGTGCCGTCGCCGAGCACCACTGTC
The DNA here is from genome assembly GCF_049841535.1 of Micromonospora sp. DT53. Taxonomy (NCBI): domain Bacteria; kingdom Bacillati; phylum Actinomycetota; class Actinomycetes; order Micromonosporales; family Micromonosporaceae; genus Micromonospora; species Micromonospora sp. DT53. The sequence continues at coordinate 647,302 of NZ_JBNCKM010000001.1, read as the reverse complement.
TGCTTCTCCATGGCCCGGCGCAGCGCGGCCACGTCGTCGCGCAGCCGGGCGGCCCGCTCGAACTCCAGTTGCTCGCTCGCCTCGGTCATCTCGCGTTCGATCTTGCGGACCATGGTGTCGGTGCGCCCGGCCATGAAGTCGCAGAACCCGTCGACGATGGCCCGGTGTTCGTCGGCGGAGACGGTGCCGACGCACGGCGCCGAGCATTTGCCGATGTAGCCCAGCAGGCAGGGACGACCGACCTGGCCGGCCCGTTTGAACACCCCGGCGGAGCACGTCCGCGCGGGGAACACCCGCAGCAGCAGGTCGAGGGTCTCCCGGATGGCCCAGGCGTGTGAATAGGGGCCGAAGTAACGCACGCCCTTGCGCTTGGCGCCGCGCATCACCTGCAGCCGTGGGTACTCCTCGTTGAGGGTCACGGCGAGATAGGGGTACGACTTGTCGTCGCGGTAGCGGACGTTGAAGCGGGGGTCGTACTGCTTGATCCAGGTGAACTCCTGCTGGAGCGCCTCGACCTCGGTGCCCACGGTGATCCAGTCCACCGACTCGGCGGTGGTGACCATCTGCCGGGTGCGCTCGTGCAGGTTCCAGACGTCGCCGAAGTAGGAGTTGAGTCGGCTGCGCAGATTTCGCGCCTTGCCGACGTAGATCACCCGGCCGGTGCCGTCGCGGAAGCGGTAGACCCCCGGTAGCTCCGGGATGGTGCCGGGTGCGGGGCGGTAGGTCGAGGGGTCAGCCACGCCAACAAGCGTAGTCCGCAGCACCGACAGCCCACCGCAGGCGCGTGATCCACTCGGCGTCCCGGACGTCGGGGTGTCGGCACACCGCCAACACCCCGACGTCCCGAGACGCGAGTCGATCCTGCGACGCCGGGCCGGCCGGTCAGCGAAAGGCTGCCGGGCTGCCGCAGGGTCGGGTCAGGCCAGCGAGATCTGGTCGCCGGTGACCTTGATGTTCTTGGGCGGGAGCGGCTTGGTGGCCGGGCCGGCCTTCACCGAGCCGTCCTCGATCGAGAACTTACTGCCGTGGCAGGTGCAGTTGATGGTGCCGCCGTCGACGTTCGTCACCGGGCAGTTCTGGTGCGTACAGATCGGGCTGAAGCCCCTGAACTGGCCCGCCGTGGGCTGGGTGATGACCACCCCTTCGGCGGCGAGGACCTTGCCGCCCCCGACCGGGACGTCGGCGGTGGTGGCCAACGACTGGGCGTTCTGTCGGTCGCCGCCGCCGGCGTCACCGGTGCTGGGCACGGCGGGGCCACCACTGGTGGGTGCGTCACTGCCGCTGCCGTTGCCGCCGTCGTCGCTGCCGCAGGCAGCCAGGACGACGGCCGCGCCGACAGCCCCGACGCCGGTGAGCAGGGTACGACGTGTCTGCGTACCCGGACCGGTCAGCGCCTGATCGTCACTCATGCCTCGCCTCTCTCTAGCCCGCTGCGCCGGTCGATAGCCGGCCACACTTCTCCACACGGGCAACTGTGCCGGATGGTTCACCGCGGCATTCGTCCGACCGGCAAATGGGACGGGGCGGGTCGGCAATCGACCCGCCCCGCGAACGCGTACCGAGAGGTCAGCGCGCGCCGGCCGGCACCTTACGGCTGGCCCGTGCCTTGGTCGCGCCGTTGGCCTTGGCGGCCCGGGTGGTGGCGGCAGCCGCACCCTTGGCCTCGCCGTCGAGCTTGAGCACCTGGCGCAGGAACTCGCCGGTGTGGCTCTCGGCCACCTCGGCGACCTCCTCGGGGGTGCCGGTGGCGAGCACGGTGCCGCCACGGTGGCCACCCTCGGGACCCATGTCGATCAGCCAGTCCGCGGTCTTGATCACGTCGAGGTTGTGCTCGATCGTGATCACCGTGTTGCCCTTGTCGACAAGCCCTTCCAGCACCATCAGCAGCTTGCGGATGTCCTCGAAGTGCAGACCGGTGGTCGGCTCGTCGAGCACGTAGACCGTCCGCCCGGTGGAGCGCTTCTGCAACTCGGAGGCGAGCTTGACCCGCTGCGCCTCACCACCGGAGAGGGTCGGCGCGGGCTGACCGAGGCGGACGTAGCCCAGGCCGACGTCGACAAGCGTCTTGAGGTGCCGGTGGATGGCCGGGATGGCGGAGAAGAACTCGGCGGCCTCCTCGATCGGCATCTCCAGCACGTCCGACACGGTCTTGCCCTTGTAGTGCACCTCCAGGGTCTCCCGGTTGTACCGGGCGCCCTTGCAGACCTCGCAGGGGACGTACACGTCGGGGAGGAAGTTCATCTCGATCTTGATGGTGCCGTCACCCGAGCACGCCTCGCAGCGCCCGCCCTTGACGTTGAAGGAGAACCGCCCCGGGCCGTACCCGCGCACCTTCGCCTCGGTCGTCTCGGCGAAGAGCTTGCGGACGTGGTCCCAGACACCTGTGTAGGTGGCCGGGTTGGAGCGCGGCGTCCGGCCGATCGGCGACTGGTCCACGCCGACGACCTTGTCCACGTGCTCCAGACCGGAGACCCGGGTGTGCCGGCCGGGCACCAGCCGGGCGCCGTTGATCTGGTTCGCGAGCACCGCGTACAGGATGTCGTTGACAAGCGTCGACTTGCCCGAGCCGCTGACCCCGGTGACCGCGATCAGCTGGCCCAGCGGGAACGAGACGGTCAGGTTGCGCAGGTTGTGCTCCCGCGCGCCGTGCACCACCAGCTCCCGGGCCGGGTCTTGCGGGCGGCGACCCGTCGGCGTCGGGATCGACCGTCGACCGGACAGGTACGCCCCGGTGATCGACTCCTTGTTCTTCAGCAGTGCCGGCACCGAACCGCTGTGCACGATCTTGCCGCCGTGCTCACCCGCGCCGGGCCCGATGTCGACGATCCAGTCGGCGGTACGGATGGTGTCCTCGTCGTGCTCCACCACGATCAGCGTGTTGCCCAGCCCGCGCAGCCGGATCAGGGTCTCGATCAGCCGGTGGTTGTCACGCTGGTGCAGCCCGATCGACGGCTCGTCGAGCACGTAGAGCACGCCCACCAGGCCGGAGCCGATCTGGGTGGCCAGCCGGATGCGCTGCGCCTCACCGCCGGACAGCGTGCCGGCCGGGCGGTCCAGGGAGAGGTAGTCGAGGCCGACGTCGAGCAGGAACCGCAGCCGGGCGTTGATCTCCTTGAGGACCCGCTCGGCGATCATCTTCTGCCGGTCGGTCAGCTCGATGCCGGAGAGCAGGTCGGCGCACTCCCCCACGGACAGGTTGCAGACCTCGGCGATGCTCTTGCCGGCCAACGTGACCGCGAGCACCTCGGGCTTGAGCCGGGCGCCGCCGCACGCCGCGCACGGCACGTCGCGCATGTAGCCCTCGTACTTGTCGCGGGACCACTCGGACTCGGTGTCGGAGTGCCGGCGCTCGATCCACTGCACCACGCCCTCGAAGCCGGTGTAGTAGGAGCGCTCACGGCCGTACTTGTTGCGGTAGCGCACGTGCACCTGGTCGTCGGAGCCGTGCAGGATCGTCTTCTGCGCCCGCGCCGGCAACGCCCGCCACGGGGTGTCGATGTCGAAGTGCTGGGCCTCGCCGAGCGCCTCCAGCAGGCGCAGGAAGTATTCGAGGTTGTGCCCGGTGGACCAGGGCTGGATGGCGCCCTCGCGCAGGCTGCGCTCCGGGTCGGGGACCAGCAGCTCCGGGTCGACCTCCTTCTTGGTGCCCAGGCCGGTGCACTCCGGGCAGGCGCCGTAGGGCGCGTTGAAGGAGAAGACCCGCGGCTCGAGATCCTCGATGGCCAGCGGGTGGTCGTTGGGGCAGGCCAGGTGCTCGGAGTAGCGGCGCTCGCGGTCCGGGTCGTCCTCGGGAAGGTCGACGAAGTCGAGCAGGACCAGGCCGCTGGACAGACCCAGGGCGGCCTCGACCGAGTCGGTGAGCCGCTGCTTGGCGCTCGGCTTGACGGTGAGCCGGTCGATCACCACCTCGATTGTGTGCTTCTCCTGCTTCTTGAGCTTCGGCGGCTCGGTCAGCGGGTGCACCACGCCGTCGACCCGGGCCCGGGCGTAGCCCTTGGCCTGCAGCTCGGCGAAGAGGTCGACGTACTCGCCCTTGCGGCCACGGATCACCGGGGCGAGCACCATGAACTTGGTGCCCTCGGCCATGGCGAGGACCCGGTCGACGATCTGCTGCGGGCTCTGCCGGGAGATGCGCTCGCCACAGACCGGGCAGTGCGGCTCACCGATGCGGGCGTAGAGCAGGCGCAGGTAGTCGTAGACCTCGGTGATGGTGCCGACGGTCGAGCGCGGGTTACGCGAGGTGGACTTCTGGTCGATCGAGACGGCCGGGCTCAGGCCCTCGATGAAGTCGACGTCTGGCTTGTCCATCTGGCCGAGGAACTGCCGGGCGTACGACGAGAGCGACTCGACGTAGCGGCGCTGCCCCTCGGCGAAGATCGTGTCGAAGGCCAGGCTCGACTTGCCCGACCCGGACAGCCCGGTGAACACGATGAGTGCGTCCCGGGGCAGGTCGAGACTGACGTCACGCAGGTTGTGCTCGCGCGCGCCACGGATGATCAGTCGGTCGGCCACGGTGCGTGTACTCCCGGGATAAGACGAAGCGAAGGATGTGTCCCGCTCTGGGCGGTCTTGAGCGGTCGTGCGGGCGCGGAAAACACGCCTCGGCAACTCTAGCCCCGAGGTATGACAGTTTCCCTCGCCCGCACATTCCCCCAGCTCAGCCCGGTCGGCCGCGCCGCCCACAAGCCCCCGGCCACCCGAAGCCCGGGGCACCCGAACACCCCGGGCGCCAGCGCGTCGGCGGGCGCCCGGTCAGAAGCCGCCGGGCGCCGGCGGACGAGCCGCCCGACGTCGGGCCGAACGCCACCCGCCGCGCCGCTCCGCCGCCACCCGGGCCTCCCGCCGTCGGCTCTCGTGGGTCAGCTCGCCCTGCAGCCGCCGCCAACTCTCCCACCGGCGGGTGGAGAGTTCGCCTGTGTGCAGCGCCTCCCGGACCGCGCAGGCGGGCTCGCCGTCGTGGCCGCAGTCGGCGTACCGGCAGCCCTCGGCCAGCCCGACGATGTCGGCGAACGCCCGGTCGAGCCCGGCCGCGCCGTCCAGCAGGCCGACCGCCCGCACCCCGGGCGTGTCGATCACCGCGCCGCCACCAGGGATCGGTACGAGGGCCCGCCAGGTGGTGGTGTGTCGACCCTTGCCGTCGACGCGTCGGATCGACTGGGTGGGCATCATCACCGCCCCGACGAGGGCGTTGACCAGGCTCGACTTGCCAGCACCCGACGGGCCGAGCAGGCCGAGCGTGCGGCCGGGCGTCACCTCGGCGCGCAGCGGGTCCAACCCGAGGCCACCTTCGGCGCTGACCGGTAGCACAGGCACCCCGGGGGCGACCGCGGCCAACTGACGGGCCAACGCGGCCGGATCGGCCGCCAGGTCCGCCTTGGTCAGCACGACAAGTGGCCGGGCGCCGGACTCGTGGACCAGGGCGAGCAGCCGCTCGATCCGGCCCACATCCGGCTCGGGGTGCACCGGCTCCACCACGGCGGCGGCATCGAGGTTGGCGGCCAGCACCTGGCCGCTGGCGTCCTTGCCGGCGGTACGCCTGATCAGTGCGGCTCGCCGCGGCAGCACCGCCTCCACGGTGACGCGGCGGTCCGGCCAGTGGGTGAGCAGCACCCAGTCCCCGGCGCAGGGCAGCGCGGACGGGTCCCGTGCGGCGGCGTTCAGCACCGCCCCACCCAGGCTGGCCCGGACCGGGCCGAGCGCGGTGAGCACCGTGCAGACCCCCCGGTCCACCCGGGCCACCCGGCCCGGCTGGTGCTCGCCGCGGCGCGCGGCGTACGCCGTCCGCTCGGCGTCCCAGCCGAGGGCGGTCAGATCGATCGTCATGGCATCCTCATCGGTGTAGAAGCTGGTGATGGCGGAACACGCGTGCCACGTCCGGCATGATCACCACCTCCGTCCGATGTCCCGGTGCCGCGTCTGCCGCTGACGGTAGGTCGCGCGTCGACGCGCCGAAAGCGATTTCCCCGGCGACGGCGCGACGGCGGACCGCTAGGGTCGACGGGTGACCACGGATCCGCTGCTGCTGATGGGCGAGGTGGACGCGGCCACGAGCCGACTACTCCGTACCGCCGCTTCTTTCGACGCCGCGGACCTGGCGGCGGCGTCGCTGCTGCCCGGCTGGACGCGCGGCCACGTGCTGGCGCATCTGGCGCGTAACGCCGACGGCTTCGTCAATTTGCTCACCGCGGCCCGCACCGGGGAGGCGCTACCGATGTACGCCTCGCTCCAGGCCCGCACGGCGGACATCGAAGCCGGTTCGCGCCGGCCACCGGCCGCACACCTGGACGACCTGCGACGCACCGCGGACCTGTTCTCCGAGGCGGTGGCGGCGATGCCGGCCGAGGCCTGGGCGGCGACGGTGCAGGCGCGGAAGGGACCGTGGCCGGCCGCGCTGCTGGTCTGGGGCCGGCTGCGCGAGATCGAGGTGCACCACCTCGATCTGGCCGCCGACTACCGGGCGGCGGACTGGTCGGAGACGTTCGCCCACCGCCTGCTGCGCGAGGCGGCCAGCCATCACGCCACGGGGCCGACACCGCCGTCGGTGGTGCTCCGCCTCGACGGCAGTGGGCACGAGGTGGTGATCGGGGAGCGGGTCGGTGCCCCGATCGTCGCCGGTCCCGCCCCCGACCTCGCCGCCTGGCTGATCGGCCGAGCCGACGGCGCCCCGCTCTCCGTCACCCCCGACGGTCCCCTGCCTACTCCACCGGAATGGATATAGAAACGTCATGACATACAGCGGAGACGTCACGCACGGCGGCGCACCTGCGGTTCGGGAGCTGGACGGGCTGACCATCAGCAAGCTGTCGGTGGGCCCGATGGACAACAACGCCTACCTGCTGCGCTGCACGGGCACCGGTGACCAGGTGCTGATCGACGCCGCCAACGAGGCGCCCCGGCTGCTCGACCTGATTGGTGACGGCGGCCTCACCGCCGTGGTGACGACCCACCAGCACATGGATCACTGGGTGGCGTTGGAGGAGGTCGTCGCCAAGACCGGCGCCCGGGTGCTGGTGCACGCCGATGACGCGGCGGGGCTGCCGATCGAGGCGGAACGGCTGGCCGACGGCGACACCGTGGCGGTCGGTGACTGCGCGCTGGAGGTCATCCACATCAACGGGCACACCCCGGGTTCGATCGCGCTGCTCTACCGCGACCCGGCCGGCACCCCGCACCTGTTCACCGGCGACAGTCTCTTCCCCGGTGGCGTGGGCAACACCGACAAGGACCCGGAGCGCTTCGCGGCGCTGATCGGCGACGTCGAGCAGAAGCTGTTCGACCAACTGCCGGACGACACCTGGTTCTATCCGGGCCACGGCAAGGACAGCACCCTGGGCGCCGAACGCCCCGCCCTCCCCCAGTGGAAAGCAAGAGGCTGGTAACCCCACCACCAGACAGACGACCCAACGTCGACCAAGAACCACCAAGATCATAACCAAACCGACGGCGGCGGCACCCCCACGCAAACCGGAACCACGACGGGGGCGGGGCCCGCCGTGCCGGCGCAGGGATCAAGCCTGACCGCCCGGAGCCGGGCACGGCGGGCCCCCGCCCCCACCCACCGCAACCCGGCCCCAGCGCCCCCACGCCCCCGTGCCCCCCCGGGCACGAAGACAACTCAGCCAACGACGGAGAACAACCGCCGCCGCGCCCCCAGCACCGCGACGGAGGCCAGCACCAGACCGACGCCCATCGTGACCAGCAGCGGGCTGGGGTCGCCCGGCAGCAGCGCGGCCATCGACCGTGACGCGGTGCCCAGGGCGAGGTAGAGACCGGCCCAGGCCGCCGCGCCGATCGTCGCGCAGCCGAGAAACCGGCGGTACGACATCCGCAGCCCGCCGGCGGCCAGTGGCAGCAGCGCGTTGAAGACGGGCAGGAACGGCGCCACGACCATCATCCGGCCGCCGCCGCGGCGCAGGATCCCTTCCGCCGCCGCCCACCGGGTCTCGCCGATCCAGCCGCCGACGCGGCTGCGGCGCAGTCGGTCGGAGTAGCGCCGGCCGATCAGGAAGCTCAGCGACCAGCCGGCCAGGCAGCCGACCAGCACCGCGGTGAAGGTGGCCAACCCGGTGCTCGGGCGGCCGACCCCGACCGCGGCGAGGATCGCCACGTCGCCGGGGATGAGGACACCCAGCAGGGGTACGGCGTCGAAGAGCATGACGAGCCCGAGCGCACCCATCAGCAGCAGAACCGGTAGTTCTCCGATCTGGGCCAGCCATTGCGTCATGCGTCGACGCTATGGCCGACGTGCCACTTCGGACATCGGGCCGTAGCCCCCAGTGACCCCTGGTATCCGTCTCAGGGTCGCCCCTGACGTGGGACCCCGGCTCAGGCGGGGCGCAGCACCTGCACGTGGCGCAGCGACGAGTCGACCGACGGTTCGGTGGTGGGCACCGGGTAGTCGGCCAGCACGGTCAGGCGGTCCGCCGGCAGGTGTCCGCGGCCGGGGTCACCGACCAGCACGTCGGTGCCCGCGGCCGCGGCCCGCTGCAGGAACGGCAGCATCCGGTCGGCCATCGCGCGGTCGTAGAAGACGTCTCCGGCGACCACCAGGTCGACCTTCGGCTCGGTGCTGTCGAGCAGGTCGTCCCCGGTGGCGTCGACGGCGACGTGGTTGGCCCGCGCGTTGACGGTGACGGCGGCGACGGCGTAGGGGTCGATGTCGTTGGCGATCACCTCCGAGGCGCCGGCCAGCGCGGCGGCGATGGCCACCAGCCCGGACCCGGCGGCGAGGTCGAGCACCCGGCGACCGGCGACCAGCTCCGGGTGGTCCAGGAGGTGGCGGGCCAGGGCCTGCCCTCCGGCCCAGGCGGACGCCCAGTACGGCGCCGGCAGCGCGTGCCCGGCGGCGGCCTCCATCCGGGCCCACCAGACGATCGCGTCCTCGGCCAGGTGCAACCGCACCTCGGGGACGAACGGGGTGGGCATCAACCGGAGCCGGTCCAGACCGGCGCCGGGCGCGTGAATCTCGCGTTCCAGCTCGGTCAGCGCGTCGGCTGCGGCATCCTTCATCGGCGCAAGCATGCCCCAGCGGCGGTTGGTCGGGGCGGGTTTCGCATGCCGCCGCGCAGAGTTCACCCGAGTTCAGTCAAATACCTACGGCACTTCGGCCAGCGGATCGGGGTTTTGCCCGTTACTGTCGAACAGGTACGGGCGATCATCGGCCAGAGGCCGAGGGTCAGCCGCTTTGAACAGGGAGAGATGCATGGCAACCGGCACGGTTAAGTGGTTCAACTCGGAAAAGGGCTTCGGCTTCATCGAGCAGGACGGTGGAGGGCCGGACGTGTTCGTCCACTACTCCGCCATCGCTTCGAGCGGCTACCGGGAGCTCAACGAGGGCCAGAAGGTCGAGTTCGAGGTGACCCAGGGGCAGAAGGGTCCGCAGGCGGACAACGTCCGCCCGATGTAGCTCCGTGCCGGTGACGGCGGTCGGTCTCCGGCCGCCGTCGCAGCGCACTCAAGACGCCGCCGGGGCGGCGGGCAGGTCCCGCCGCCTCCGGATTGGCCCGACGAACAGAATCAACGGGGTGAGCGCCAGCCAGGCGGTCATCACGACAATTGCCGTCCCGACGCCGTAACGTGCGCCGATGGCACCGGCCAGCACGGCCGCCAGCGGGATCGTGCCGTAGTTGAGCAGATGCATGCTCACCGTCACCCGGCCCAGCAGGTGGTGCGGCGTGTAGGTCTGCCGGAAGGCACCCTTGACCACGTTGCCGATGGCCACCCCCAGACCGATCAGCAGGCCGCCGAGGGCTGGCCAGGCCAGCCCGACGCCGGGTGCGGCGAGCGGGATGAGCAGCGCGGGCGGGCCGGTCAACGCCGCCGCGATCAGCAGCGCCCGTGCGGTGCCGCAGCGCCGGGCCACGGTGGTGGCGAGCAACGCGCCGATGATCCCGCCGGCGCTCATCACCCCGACGAGCCCGCCCACCAGGCCCGGTTCGAGACGCAGTTCGCGGACCAGGAAGACCACCAGGACGGCCTGGTAGCCGGTCAGCCCGATGTTGCTGGCCGCGCCGAAGAGCGTGAGCACCCGCAGGTACGGGTCCCTGATGACGAAGCTCAGCCCCTCGGCGATGTCGCGGCGCAGTGAGCGGGACTGGTCCACTCGGCGAACGCGCGGTTCGACGGTGCGGATCCGCAGCAGGCACACCGCGGAGACCAGGAAGCTGATCGCGTCCAGCAGCAGAGCGGTGACCGCACCGATGAGCTGGGCGATCAGACCTGCGACACCGGGGCCGACGACATAGCTCGCGGTCTGGGCGGCGTGCAGCTTCGCGTTGCCCTCCGGCAGTTGCTCGGGTCGCAGCAGCACCGGCAGGTACACCTGGTCGGCTGTTTCGAAGAAGACCCGGGCGACGCCGGCGCTGAGCGCCACCAGGAGCAGGTGCCAGACGGTGAGCCGGTCGAGTGCGGCGGCGAGCGGCACGCTGAGGAAGAGCAGGACGCGGAACAGGTCGCATGCCACCATCACGGGCCGGCGGGGCAGCCGATCCACCCACGCGCCGGCCGGCAGGCCGATCAGCAGCCAGGGCAGCCAGGCCGCGGCGGTGAGCACCGCCACCTGGAAGGTGCCGGCGTCCAGGACGGCGACCGCGACCAGCGGAAGTGCGACAGTGGTGACGTTGCTGCCGACGCTGCTGACCGTCTGGCCGGTCCAGAGCAGCCGGAAGTCGCGGTGCCGCAGCAGGCCACCGGCCTGGCGCACGGGGGTCGGGTCGCTGCGGGTGGCGGTGGTCACGGTCGGGCCGGCACGCCGTGGACGAACACGAAGACCGGTCTGCGGTCGGCGTCGTCGTCGGGCAGGTCGCGGTCGGCCCAGCGCCTGAGAAGGTCGATCATCTCGTGGCTCAGCTCGGCCAGTTCTTCGGGTGTGAGGCGCAGCCAGTGGTCGGTGGAGAACGCGGCGTCGTTCCAGGAGGCCTGCTCGGTCTCGTCGGCGGCGTGCCAGGCCCGGGCCAGGGCGACGTGCCGGTCCAGGTTGAGCGAGGTGGCGGCGTCGGCGACCGCTCGGGCGGCCGGGTCGGCGTCGAAGTCGACGTTGGACCAGCGCAGCGCCCGGGTGACCAGGCGCCACCACCGCTCGCGACGGTCCCGGGCCAACTCGGGCGCCTCGGTGACCAGGTCGGCGGCGGCGAGGACCTTGAGGTGGTGGCTGACGTTCGCGGGGGCCTGGTCGGTGCGCTCGGCGAGCAGCCCGACGGTGGAGGGCCCGTGGACCTTGAACACGTCCATCAGCCGGCGCCGAAGCGGATGGGACATGGCGGCCAGCACCCGGGAGTCGGTGATCTGGCGTACGTCGGAGCTGTCCATGCCGACAGGATCACATTCGCAACGGCTCTTGCGCAATGTTTATTGCTCAACAGCCGTTGCAGAATGCGTCAAGAGGGGCGGCCCGGCGGCCTCGGGCCGCCCCTCGCTCAGGCGACCAGCCGGCGGGCCAACTCGTCGGCGACCTGCTTGGCCACGGCGGGCGGGATGGCTGCGGCGATCCTCTCCGGCGTCAGCGACGCCAGGACCCCCTGGACGATCGCCGGCTCGTCGGTGAGGTCCCGGTTGGACAGCGCGGTCAGCGCCGCCTGCAACGCGCTCAACTGGGCGCCGAGCGACTCCAGCGTCGGGTGCACCGAGACGAAGTTCGGGACTGTGGCATCCTCACCCATCGCCATCCGGGTGTAGATCTGCCCGATCGGGTTGCGGCCGTCGAGCACCGTGAGGTTCTTGTGGACGGTGGCCAGCCAGTTGTGTTCTTCGGGGGTCATGTCGTCGTCCTCCAGGAGTCCGATGGAGCTGAGGTAGCGGCGGAACAGGGGCCGCTGGTCGCGGCCCGCCTTGGTGGCGTCACGAAAGAAGCTGAAGTGGGTGTGCCAGCGGTGTGAGCTGTCGCCGCTGGTGCGCTTGCCGAGGCGATCCCACCGCTTCACAGTGCTGCCGTCGGGGCTGTAGATGATCTCCCGGATGTCCCGGGTGTCGGCGGCGTTCGCGGCGCACTGCGCGACGCACCAGACCGAGAAGCTGGCCAGGGTGTTCGTCCGACCGCCGGAGCGAACATCGAACTGGCCGACGTCCAGCGCCGCCGCGTCGAGGGTCAGCCCGGCCCGGTCCCGGGGCGACTCGACCACCGAGTAGTCGTTGGGAACGACCCGGTCCGATCCGCAGTGGTAGCCACCCAGGTGGGCCGAGTCGCCGACGATGCCGACCTCGCCGGGATCCAGGTCGTCCGGCCCAGGGGCGTTGTCGAGGTGAGTGAGAAGGAGGCTTCGGACGGCCAGAAGATTAGCTGGGGCCCGGGTCATGGGGTCCCCCTTTCCGAACGGCGGGGACCGGGCACGACATCACACCGCGTACGCGGTGTTGGGCTTTGGACGAACCCGGCCTACTGATGCACGGCACCGGGCGTTGACTCCACCATAGCCCGCGTTTCCGACAAACGCCCAGCTCAGGATGGGTTTGTTCAGAATGGAGACTCAGGCGGGGCAGAGGGGACGATCGGCAGCAGCAGCGCCGAGGGGTAATCCGGGTCGTGCAGGATCTGCCGCCGACCGGCACGCAGCGTCACCGCCGTGCCGAGCGGCTCCCCGGTGCCGGGGTTGCGGGCCCACCGTGGATGGGCACCACCGGAGACCTGCACCCGCAGTCGGTGCCCGGCGGCGAAGCGGTACGCGGTCGGCCAGAGCGGCACCGGAATCCGCAGCACCCCGAAAGGGTCGGCCGGAAAGCGGTCGGGTGCGACCCGCACCAGACCGTCGCACACGTTCCACGAGCGACCCCGGCGGTCCACGTCGCACAGACGGACGAAGACGTCCAGGTACGGCAGGTCGCTGTGGACGTGGATCTCGGCGCGGACCGGGCCGATCACCTCGACCGGCCCGGTCAGCGGGGCGCTGGTGTAGGTCAGCACGTCGGGGCGCGCCTCGACGCGCCGGTTGTCCACCGGGCCGGCCCGCTGGCCGACGAGCAGTGGCCCGCCCAGCGACGGGGTGGGGTCGGCGGGGTCGTAGCGGAACGCGTCCGGAGTCGACACGACAGGCGGGCGCGCCGCCAACTCGCCACCGGGTTGCAGGTGCCAGGCGGTCTCGACCGCCGGTGGTGGCCACTCCGGCAGGTCCCGCCAGCCACCGCCAGTACCGCTGACGTGCAGCCGGACGGGCGCCATGGCAGGTCGCGCCCGTCCGCGCGGTCGAGGCCCGGCCGGCAGGTGCTCGTCGAGCCAGGCCATCCCCTCGCGCAGCGCGGCCACGAACAGTCCGGGGCTGCCGTGCGTCCACGGGCCGATCACCAGGCGCGGCGGTGTGCCGGCGGCGCGCAACACGGCGTGGTCGTCGAGCTGGGCGGGCAGGAAGATGTCGTGCCAACCGCTGACCATGACCACCGGCGCCCGCACCTTCGCGACCTGGTCGGCGAAGACCCTCCTCCGCCAGTACGCGGCCTGCGGGGTGTGGTGGCGCAGCCACTCCTGGAAGAACGGGATGGTCACGCCGGTGGCCACCCGGTCGGCGTCGGCCAGGGGGAGGTGCTCCAGCGCGGCGGCCAACCGGGGCTGCCCGCGCTTGAGCTCCCACTGCCGGGCCAACCACGGCACGGTCTGCGCGTGCAGCAGCTCCGCCCAGGTCAGCACGGTGTCCAGGGCGAAGGACTCCCCCGCGTACGTCGAGTCCCGGGTGGCCGAGGCGGTCACCACGGCGACCATCGCTCGCAGCTCCTCGCCGGCGTCGGCGGCCAGCGCCCACTGCGCGAAGCCCTGGTAGCTGACCCCGAACATGCCGAGGCGCCCGGACCACCAGGGTTGGCGGCGCAGCCAGTCCAGGGTGTCCACGCCGTCGTCGCGTTCGTGCACCAGCGGAGCGAAGGTCCCACCGGAGCCGCCGGTGCCCCGGCAGGACTGGATCACCGCGTGGCGACCCCGCGTGGCGAGCAGCCGACCGAGCAGCCGCAGCGGTCCGCCCCGCCCGTAGGGGGTGCGGATCAGCACGGTCGGCGCGCCACGGACGCCCGGGGCGTAGTGATCGGTGCGCAGCACCACACCGTCGCGGGCCCGCACCGGGAGGTCACGGCTGACCCGCACCGGGCCGGTACGGGTGGGAGGCAGGCGCAGCGCGGCGCTGGCGAGGCGGGTGACGAGCCGGGCCGGCACCGGTCAGCCCGTCGGGCGGCGGGGTGGTTCCGGCCGGGCGGCGCGCACCGCGTCCCGGTGCCCCCGCAGCGACTCGCTCATCTCCGCCATGAACCGGTGCACGACCTCCAGCTCGTCCTCGCTGAAGCGGGCCATCACCGTGTCGGTACGGGCGCCCAGCGGCTGGAAGAACTCCATGGCCAGGGCGGCGCCCTGGTCGGCGTAGTGCAGCAGCACCTTGCGCCGGTCGACGGTGTCCCGGTCCCGGCGGATGTGCCCGGCCCGTTCCAGCCTGTCGATCAGGGCGGTGACCGAGCCGGAGGAGAGGTTCAGCTGCGCACCGAGGCGGCCGGGGGTGATCGGGTCACCGAGCAGCTCGGCGTCCATCACCGCGATCAACGCCTGCAGGTCGGTCGGGTTGAGGCCGTGCAGGTTGGCGAAGGCGTGGCCGACCTGTTGGGCGTCCACCGCGTACCGCCGAAGGTTGTTGGTGATCTCCGCGACCAGCTGCTCGCGGCGCGTGTCGCGCCGTCGGTACATGCCGTGAGTCGCCACCTCGCGCCGCTCTTCCCGTCGTCGGTCCCCCGGGTTGCAGCATAGAACAGCTCCCGATAATCTCGGCAATCAAGATACTCGACTGACGAAAGACCTTGGGGTCCCCTGATGTCCGTGTTCACCAGAGTCGCTCGCGGCCGGCTGGCCGCCTGGCTCACCGTGGCCGCCGCGATCGTCGTGGGCGCGGCCGTCTTCGGAACGCCCCAGCCGGACAACCCGGCGCCGGTCTCCGCCACCGGCCTGTCCGTGCGCTGGCAGTCGACCCAGGTGCAACGTCTCCAGGACCAACTGCCGTCGCGTGACGTGCAGCCGGCCGTCGTGGTGGTCAGCCGGGGCGACGGCGGCGCGCTGAGCGACGCCGACCGGGCCACCGTCGGCGCCCGCGCCAACGACCTGCGCCGCTTCGCGGTGGGCGGGCAGGTCAGCCCCGCCCAGGTCTCGCCGGACGGCGCGGTGGCCCTCGTCGCCGTGCCGCTGGACACCGCCAGCGGGCAGGAGGTCGTCACCGACACGGTGACCCAGCTACGCGCCGCCCTCGCGGACCTGCCCGACGGGCTGACCGCCGAGGTGACCGGTGCCCCGGCCTTCACCGCCGACCTGTCCTCGGTGTTCGACGGCGCCGACGTCACCCTGCTCGCGGTGACCGCCGCCGTGGTCGCGCTGCTCCTGCTGATCACCTACCGCAGCCCGTTCCTGTGGATCGTGCCGCTGGCCGTGGTCGCCGCGACCGAGCAGCTCACCCTGCGCGCGGTGGACGTCATCGTGCCGGGCGTCGGCATCAACCTCCAGCAGGGTCAGGTCACCGGCATCGCCAGCGTGCTGGTCTTCGGGGCCGCCACCGACTACGCGCTGCTGCTCATCGCCCGCTACCGGGAGGAGTTGCGCCGCGAGCAGGACCGGTACGCGGCGATGCGCGCAGCGCTGCGCCGCACCGCGGAGCCCATCCTGGCCAGCGGCGGCACCGTCGTGCTCGGCGTCCTCACCCTGCTGCTCAGTGAGCAGGAGACCAACCGGGCGCTGGCGGTGGCCTGCGCCACCGGCGTGGTCTTCGCCATCCTCTCGGCCCTGTTCGTGCTCCCCGCCGTGCTGGTGCTCCTCGGTCGCGGCCTGTTCTGGCCGTTCGTACCCCGGGTCGGCGGCCCGGCCCGCGAGGGCCGGCTCTGGGGTCGACTCGGCGCCGCCGTGCAACGCCGCCCGGTGGTGGTCGCGACGCTGGCCACCCTGCTGCTCGGCGGCCTGGCACTGGGTGGGCTGGGCATCCGCACCGGCCTGTCCGAGACCGAACAGTTCCGGGCCGAGCCCGAGGCGGTGACCGGGGCGCAGACCCTGGCGCGGGCCTTCCCGGCCGGCAGCACCCAACCCGTCGCCGTGATCACCACCCCGGCGGCGGTGCGGGCCGTCACCGACGCCGCCACCGCCGTACCCGGTGTCGCCTCGGCACGCCCCGGCGACGCCGGCGCGGCCGTCGCCCAGGTCGACGTGGTCCTCGACGCCGAACCCGGCACCACCGCCTCGGACCGGGCGATCGAGGCGCTGCGCGCGGCCGTCGCCGCCGTGCCCGACTCCGCGCCGCCGGCCGCCGCCGGTGCCGACGCCCCGTCCGGGGCGATCGTCGGTGGCTCCGTGGCCGCCACCTACGACTCCGACGAGGCCAACGACCGGGACCTGCGCCTCATCCTGCCGATCATCCTGCTGCTGGTCGGCGGCGTGCTCGTGCTCCTGCTGCGTGGCCTGCTCGCTCCGCTGCTGCTGGTGCTCACCGTGATCGCGTCGTTCTTCGCCAGCCTCGGCGCGGCCTGGCTGCTCTTCGACCACGTGCTGGGCTTCCCCGCCCTGGACAGCGGTGTGCTGCTGCTCGCCTTCGTGTTCCTGGTGGCGCTCGGGGTGGACTACAACATCTTCCTGGTCACCCGGGCCCGGGAGGACGCCCGCACCGCAGGCACCCGCGCCGGGATGCTGTCCGCCCTGCGGGTCACCGGCGGCGTGATCACCAGCGCCGGAGTCCTGCTCGCCGCGGTCTTCGCCGTGCTCGGCGTGCTGCCGCTGATCACCCTGACCCAGATCGGCATCATCGTCTGCATCGGTGTCCTGCTCGACACCCTGCTGGTCCGCACGGTCCTGGTGCCGGCGCTGGCGTTCCTGCTCGGCGACCGCTTCTGGTGGCCGGGCCGCGTCGCCCGCGACCCGGTGACGGCCACCCCGAGATCGCCCGAGCCGGTCGCCGCAAACGACTGACCGACGCGTCGGGGCCGTGGCGTGTCCGTCACGGCCCCGTCGAGGTCAGTACGACAGGCAGACGCACTCGCTCATCAGCGCCCGCACGTTGCGCACGTAGGACGGGTTGGGGATGGTCAGCGGCTTGCCCTCCTGCGCCACCGCGCCGTGCCCGAAGTTGTACGCGGCGATGACCGCGTTGAGCAGGCAGGAATTCAGCGCGCTCGTGCACAGCGCCGGGTCGAGACGGAAGTCGGACTCGAAGTACATGTCGCCGATGTACTTCGTCGCCCAGGCCAGGTAGGTGGCGCCGAGGTAGGCGTTGTCCTGGTAGTCGTCGATCTTGTAGCTCTTCTCGAACCGCTGGTTCATCCAGCTCGCCGTGTCCGGCATCACCTGCAACAGCCCGACCCCACCGTCGCAGGCGTAGATGTTGGACTGCCAGCCGCTCTCCTGCCAGGCGGTGGCCTTGAGCAGGGTGAGCGGGATCTTGATGTCCGGCGCCGAGACCGGCCAGTAGGTGCGGTCGGCCGCGTCGGTCAGCGCCGCCTTCACCTCGGCCCGGGTCGCCTTGGTGCCCTTGTAGGTCGGCTTGCAGGAACTCGGCGCCGGCTTCGGGGGCGCCGGCGGGACCTCGGTCTCGGTGGGCGGCTTCGGCACCGCGCGCGGTTTCGGTGCCTGGGTCGGCTTCTTCGTCGGCTTCGGCTTGGGGGTCGCGCCACGACTCGGCGCGGCGCCCATCGACTCCACGG
The DNA here is from genome assembly GCF_049841535.1 of Micromonospora sp. DT53. Classification (NCBI taxonomy): domain Bacteria; kingdom Bacillati; phylum Actinomycetota; class Actinomycetes; order Micromonosporales; family Micromonosporaceae; genus Micromonospora; species Micromonospora sp. DT53. Next base: position 629,674 of record NZ_JBNCKM010000001.1, on the reverse strand, counting down.
CGCTCACCGACGGGCTCGGTTCCCCGCTGACCTCGTCGGACGGGGCTCCCGTCGGCCCGTCGGTGACGGCGACCGGCGCGGCCACGTCCTGCGGGCTCTCCCCCTTGCCGGCGCAGCCGACCAGCGTGCTCGCCAGCAGGAGCCCGGCGAGCACCGCGGCGCCCAGCCGATCGGTCCGTCGAACCATGCCGTTGCCTCCCCCGGTGTGATTGTCGCCGCACCCTAACAAGGCTCGACCGGTCGGCGGTGCCCCTGCGACGGCTCCCGGGACTGGTCCACCGGCGGCTGACGATCCCCCACCGCCCGGTCCCGGGTCGCCCAGGCGACCATGAACACCACAGTCCAGAGCACCCCGAGCAGCACCGCCGCGGCGGTGCCGCTCGCCGTTTCCAGCCCGAGGTAGAGCCGCGCGCCGCCGATGCCGAGCACCCCCGCCGCGGCGGTGGTCCAGGCGGCCACGGCCACCGGCCAGTGGGCGCTGCGCGACACCAGCCAGGCCAGGGTGCAGAAGCTCGCCGCGACCACGGCGTTCTGGGTCGAGAACGGGGCCGCCTCACCGCCGCCCGGGGCGGTCCCGTTCGGGCCGGTCAGCTCGGCCACCACGGCCAGCACCACCAACGGCACGAACGCGCCTACCGTGCCGACCACGCTGAGCAGATCCGCCCGCCAGGGTCGGTTGCGCCACGCCAGCACCGCCGCCACCACGGCCACCAGGAGGATCAGCACCGATCCCCGTACCACCGACACCACGACCAGCGTGGCGTCGGCGGCGTCCGGGGTACGCCGGGCGGCGAACCACCCCGCGATGGCGCCGTCCAGCGCGGCCAACCCGCTGTTGCGGACCGCCACCGCGAGCAGACCGGCGATGGCGAGCCCGGCGGCGAACAGCAACAGCAGCCCGGCGGCCAGATTGAGCAGCAGCGTCCAGGCCGGGCCGATCCGCATGGCCACCAGGAAGAACAGCACCCCGTAGCGGGCGGTGAGCCACCGCACCGGGGGCACCGCGCCCGCCCGGGACAGCAGCGCACGCACCGGGTCGGGGTTACGCCCCAGCCACCGACCGACGAGCACCACACCCACCAAGCCGGCCAGCAGCAGGAGCGCCACCCCGGTGGCCCGACCGAGCAGCCGGGAGACCGTGTCGTACGACTCACCGGCGAGGTGACCGAGCAGCACCGAGCCGCCCACCCAGGTCGCCGCCCCGGCCAGGTTCCACAGGGCGAACCGCCGGTACGGCATGCCGGCCGCACCGGCCAGCCGCGGGACCAGGGTGCGGGCGAAAGCCACCCATCGGGCGGCGAACACCCCCCGCCCACCGAGGCGGGCGAGCATGGCGTCGGCGCGGGCCCACCGCGCGGGCCCGACCCGGTGACCCAGGCCGGCGCGCAGCCGAGGCCCGTACCGCCGCCCGGCGCGAAAGGCCAGCCCATCGCCGAGGACCGCCGCGACGATCATCGCGAGCAACGCCGGCCCGAGCCGCAAGGTACCGTTGTAGGTGAGGAAGCCGACGAGCAGCAGGGTAGCCTCACCCGGCACGAGCAGGCCGAAGATCACCGCGGTCTCGCCCGCCACGATCAGCGCGGCGACCAGGTAGATCCACAGGGTGGGCAGACCCTGCACCCAGGTCAGCAGGTCGTGCACTCAGGCCCCCGGGACACGGGAGCCAGCATGCCAGCCGGACGAACCACCGGCACAGCGGTTTCACCATAGATCAGGGGCACCTGGGGGTGACCCCGACGCAGCCTGCGCGAGCGCAGGCGGAAGGATAGAGGGTATGCAGCTTCGCACCGACCTCCGCAACGTCGCCATCATCGCTCACGTCGACCACGGCAAGACCACCCTGGTCGACGCCATGTTGCGGCAGGCCGGCGCGTACGGCGCCCGCGGCGAGAACACCGAGCGGGTGATGGACTCCGGAGACCTGGAGCGGGAAAAGGGCATCACGATCCTGGCCAAGAACACCGGCGTGCGCTACCTGCCGGCGGACGGCTCCGACCCGGTCACCATCAACATCATCGACACCCCCGGCCACGCCGACTTCGGTGGCGAGGTGGAGCGCGGCCTGACCATGGTCGACGGCGTGGTGCTGCTCGTCGACGCCAGCGAGGGCCCGCTGCCGCAGACCCGCTTCGTGCTGCGCAAGGCGCTGCGGGCCCGGATGCCGATCATCCTGGTGATCAACAAGGTGGACCGTGCCGACGCCCGGATCAAGGAGGTCGTGGACGACACCTACGAGCTCTTCCTCGACCTGGACGCCGACGAGGAGCAGATCGACTTCCCGATCGTCTACGCGTGCGCCCGCGACGGCATCGCCTCGCTGACCCAGCCCGCCGACGGCTCGGTGCCCGATGACAGCACCTCCCTGGAGCCGCTGTTCCGCACCCTGCTGGACACCATCCCGGCACCCTCGTACGAGGACGGCGCGCCGCTGCAGGCCCACGTCACCAACCTCGACGCCTCGCCGTTCCTCGGCCGGCTCGCGCTGTGCCGGGTCCGCCAGGGCACCATCAACAAGGGTCAGACGGTGGCCTGGTGCCGCACCGACGGCAGCACCCAGCGGGTCCGCATCTCCGAGATGCTGATGACCGAGGGCCTGGAGCGCACGTCGGCCGAGACCGCCGGCCCGGGCGACATCATCGCCGTCGCCGGCATCCCGGAGATCATGATCGGTGAGACCCTCGCCGACGTCGAGAACCCGGTCGCGCTGCCACTGATCACCGTCGACGAGCCGGCCATCTCGATGACCATCGGCACCAACACCTCGCCGCTTGTCGGTCGGGTCAAGGGCGCCAAGGTCACCGCGCGGATGGTCAAGGACCGGCTCGACAAGGAGCTGATCGGCAACGTGTCGCTGCGGGTACTGCCCACCGAGCGCCCGGACGCCTGGGAGGTCCAGGGCCGCGGCGAGCTGGCGCTGGCCATCCTGGTCGAGCAGATGCGCCGGGAGAGCTACGAGCTGACCGTCGGCAAGCCGCAGGTTGTCACCAAGGAGATCGACGGCAAGGTCTGCGAGCCGGTCGAGCGGCTGACCATCGACGCCCCGGAGGAATACCTGGGCGCGATCACCCAACTCCTCGCCACCCGCAAGGGCCGGATGGAGCAGCTGGTCAACCACGGCACCGGCTGGATCCGGATGGAGTGGCTGGTGCCGGCGCGCGGCCTGATCGGCTTCCGCACCGAGTTCCTCACCGACACCCGGGGCACCGGCATCCTGCACCACGTCTTCGAGTCCTACGAGCCGTGGTTCGGTGAGCTGCGTACCCGTAACAACGGCTCGCTGGTCGCCGACCGGGCCGGCGCGGTCACCGCCTTCGCGATGACCAACCTGCAGGAGCGCGGTCAGCTCTTCGTCGAGCCGACCACCGAGGTGTACGAGGGCATGATCGTCGGGGAGAATTCCCGCTCCGACGACATGGACGTCAACATCACCAAGGAGAAGAAGCTCACCAACATGCGGCAGTCGACCTCCGACGAGACCGAGAAGCTGGTCCCGCCGCGCAAGCTCACCCTGGAGCAGGCGCTGGAGTTCTGCCGTGAGGACGAGTGCGTCGAGGTCACCCCGGCCACGGTGCGCATCCGCAAGGTGGTGCTCGACCAGCAGCTGCGGGGCCGGGCCACCGCCCGCCGCAAGCACGCCGGCTGACCCCACCAGCACCCGACACCGGGCGCGTCGGCCGCTTGCGGCCGGCGCGCCCGTCCGCTTTCCCACGACGGGTACGCGAGCCCGCTCACCCGTGATCGGCTACGGTCACCGGCATGACCTGGGATGATCTCGACGCGCACCTGGACCGGGTGCCCGGCACCGTCTCGGCGTACGTGGGGCGGCTCCACGCGCCCCCGACCTGGACCCGCCACGCGGACGCCAGCCACTACGCGGCGAGCACCATGAAGGTGGCGGTGCTCGCCGCGCTGCACCGCGCCGCCGAGGCCGGCACCCTGGACCTGGACGCCCCGGTTCCGGTCGTCAACGACTTCGCCTCCGCCCAGCCCGGCGCACCCCGCTTCGCCAACGCGCAGCCCTACGACAACGACGACGCGGTCTGGGACCGCCGCGGGGGCACCGCGACGCTGCGCTGGCTGGCCGACCGGATGATCGTGCGTTCCAGCAACCTCGCCACCAACCTCGTCCTCAGCCACGTCGGGCTGCCCGCGGTCGCCGAGGTCTGGGCGCTCGCCGGTGCCCGCAACAGCGTCACCGGCCGCGGCATCGAGGACTTCGCCGCCCGCGAGGCCGGCATCACCAACACCGTCACCGCCGCCGACCTGGCCGCCCTGCTCGGCGCCCTGGCCACCGGGACGGACACCCCCGGCCCACTCGCCTCACCGGCCGCCTGCACCACGATGCTGGACGTCCTGCTCGCCCAGGAACACCGCGAGGACCTGGCCGCCGGCCTGCCCGAGGGCACCCGCATCGCGCACAAGAACGGTTGGGTGAGCGGTGTCCGCCACGGCGCCGGCGTCGTCCTGCCCGACGACGCCCCGCCGTACCTGATCGCCGTCTGCACCACCACCGACCTGGCCGGCGGCGACGACCAGGTCGAGGACGACGCCTGCCTGCTGCTCGCGCACATCTCGGCGCAGGTCTGGGCCGCCCGCCACCAGCTCTGACCCCCAGCCTCGGCGGCGAGGCCAGCGCCCCCGACTCCGGTTAGGCTGCTCGCACCCCACCCCGGAGCCGCCGATGCCCCGCAGTCGCACCGTGCTGATCGCCTTCCTCGTCGTGACGGCGGCGAACCTGCTGGCCAACGCCACCGGAGGCGGCGTGGCCTTCCTGCTCACCAAACCTCTGCTGATGCCGCTGCTCGCCGCGTATCTCTGGCGAGCCGGCGCCGAACGCGCGGCCCGACCGGACCGGCTGGTCCTCGCCGGGTTGGCCTTCGCCACCGGCGGCGACATCGCCCTCATGATCGACGGCACCTACTGGTTCCTGGCCGGCATGGCCTGCTTCCTCGGCACCCACCTCTGCTACCTCGCGGCCTTCACCCGACACGGCGCCGCGGCCGCGCTGCGCCGCGCGCCGCTGGTCGCCGTCCCCCTGGGGTACGCGGTGCTCACCATCGTCGCCCTGAGCTGGATGTGGGCGGGGCTCACCGACGCCGGCCTGGCCGTGCCGGTGGCCGGCTACGCGCTCGCGCTGGCCGCGATGGCAAGCACCGCCGCCACCCAGGGCTGGCGGGTCGGTCTCGGCGCCGCGCTGTTCCTCGGCTCCGACCTGCTGATCGCCGCCGGGGTGGCCGAGGTGGCCCAGCCACCCGGCGCGCCAGTGCTGGTCATGGCGACCTACGCCGCCGGCCAGGCGCTGATCGTGACCGGCCGCGCCGCCCGCGTCGGCACACCCACCGGCGCACCTGTCACTCCAGCAGTTGCGCCCGCAACGCCCTGAGGTCGGAGTCGGCGAGCCCCAGCCCGTCGCGCAGGTACGCGTCGAACGAGCCGTGCACCCGACGCACCTCGGCGTACGCGGCGTCGAGATACTCGGCGCGAACCTCCAGCACCGGCAGCACCGCGTCCACGTCCAGCTCGGGATTCCGCCGGCGCATCGCCTCGACGATCACCGCCCGCAGGCTGTCGGTCAGCTCGTCGTTGCGCAGGTACTCGGCGCGGATCGCCGCCTCGTCCACCCCGAGCGCCGTCAACAGGATGACGGTCAGCCAACCGGTGCGGTCCTTGCCGGCGGAGCAGTGGTAGAGCAGGGGCAGATTCTCCGGCCGGGCGGCCAGCCGGACCGCATCGGCGAAACCGACCCGGGCCGACTCACCCGTGACGAACCAGCGGTAGATCGCCGCCATCGCCCCCGCGGTGCCCTGCCGAGCCAGCTCCGCGTACGCGTCCAGGTCGTGACCGAGCAGCACCGCCGAGACGTACGTGAAGACCGGGTGCTCCGGATCGTGCACCGGAAGGCGCACCACCCGTGGCTCACCGGCCAACCGGTCCTCCGGGGCGACCTCGATCTCCGTGATGGCGCGCAGGTCGACCACACACGCCGGCCCCAGCTTCGCCAACACCGGTAGGTCCTCGTCGGTCAGCCGACCCAGCGCCGGAGTGCGGATCAGCTGGCCGACGCGGACCCGTCGCCCGTCCGCGCCCACCAGCCCACCCAGGTCACGCGCGTTCGGTGCACCCACCAGCTCCCAGCCCTGCCCGGTCATCCGGTCTCCCCTCCCATCGTGAACCTCCGTATAGGGTGCCTGACATGACGATCTCGGCGGTACGCACCCACCGGGTTTCCGCCCCCTTACACACCCCGTTCGTCACCGCGCTACGCCGCACCACCACAGTGGACACCCTGGTCGTCGAACTCGTCGACAGCGACGGCCGCTCCGGCTTCGGCGAGGCGCCCCAGGTCTGGCAGGTCACCGGCGCGTCGGTCACCGGCGCACAGGCGTGCGTCCGCGAGTTGCTCGGCCCGCAGCTGATCGGCCGTGACCCGGACGACCTGGTGACCCGTTGCGCCGAGGTGCAGCGCGCGGTGGTCGGCAACGAGGCCGCGAAGGCGGCGGTGGACGTCGCTCTGCACGACCTCGCCGCGCGGCGGCTGGGCGTGCCCCTGGTGCGGTTGCTCGGGGGCACCACGCTGCGGGTCCCGACGGACGTCACCCTCGCCGCGGGCGACGCGGTGGACCTGGCGGCCGCGGCGCGGCAGCGGCAGGCCGACGGCTTCGGCGTACTCAAGATGAAGGTCGGCACCGACGCGGCAGGCGACCTGGACCGGGTACGAGCGGTGCGGGCGGCCGTCGGCCCGGGCATCCGGATCCGGCTGGACGCCAACCAGGGCTGGACGCCCCGGGAGGCGGTCCGGGTGATCCGCGGCATCGAGGACGCCGGGCTCGACGTGGAGCTGGTCGAGCAGCCGGTGATCCGCTGGGACCTGGACGGGCTGGCCTGGGTCAGCGACCGGGTGTCGGTGCCGATCATGGCCGACGAGGCGGTCTTCGGGGTCCGTGACCTGGTGGAGGTGATCCGTCGCCGGGCCGCCGACCTGGTAAACGTCAAGCTGGCCAAGTGCGGTGGGCTGCACCCGGCCCGTACCCTCCTCGACCTGGCCACCGCCCACGGGCTCGGCACGGTGGTCGGCTCGATGATGGAGAGTCAGGTCGGCCTCGGGGCGGCGGCGAGCCTGGTCGCCGCGTACGGCACCACGGCGGTCGCCGACCTGGACGCCGCCTGGTGGCTCGCCTGGTCACCGGTGCAGGGCGGGATACGCTACGACGGGGCGACCGTGGTGCTGCCGGACGCCCCTGGCCTGGGCATCTCCGGCCTCGCTGAAGCAAAAGTGCAGGCTGGTGGTTGATGACCGGCGGTTTCTTTCATAGAGTTCGCCCTCGACAGCCGACACGATCTGGGGGTTGACGTGGAGCTGCAACCGGGCCGCGAGGCCATCGTCCGGGTCGCCGTGGCGACGCTGTGGACCTCTCCCGAGGCAGTCCGCCCGGTCGACTGCCCAGCGCTGACCGCCGGCGTCGACATCCCGACCTGGGTCTCCGGAATGGACACCGACCAGCAGGTCGGCGACTGCGTGCTGAGCCAACTCCTGCTCGGCGAACGGGTCCTCGTCAGCGAGCTACGCCCGGACGGCTGGGCCCGGGTCGTCGCCGTCGAACAACCAGCCGCCAAGCTGGACCCCCGCGGCTACCCGGGCTGGCTCCCCGCCGGGCAGTTGGCCGTACCCCACCCGGCCCACACCAGCGCCGACCACCCACTGGTGGTGGACGCCACGATCACCGAACTGCACGCCGCCCCGAACGGGCCGGTGGTGCTGCCCGGCGTCGTCGTCGGCACCCGCCTCGTGCCGGCCGGTCCCCCGCGCGGCGACTGGCGGCCGGTGCACGTCCCCGGTCAGGCCACCCCCCGCTGGCTGCCCGACGCCCACCTGGTCCCGGCGCCGGCCGCGTCGCCGACCGCCGAGCAGGCGCTCGCGGTGGCACAGCGACTGCTGGACGTGGTCTACATCTGGGGCGGTCTCTCCGCGCACGGCATCGACTGCTCGGGGCTGGTGCACCTGGCCTGGCGGCGGTTCGGGGTGCTGCTGCCCCGCGACGCGGACGACCAGGCAGTGGCCACCACCCCACTGCCGTTGGGCGCGGAACGGCCCGGCGATCTCTACTTCTTCGCCCGCCCCGGCCGCAAGATCCACCACATCGGCATCGTCACCGCCCCGCCCGGCGACGGCGGCCAGCGCCGGATGCTGCACGCCTGTTACCGACGGCGGCGGGTCATCGAGGAGCCACTGCCGGCCGACCGGACCGCCACGCTGGTGGGCGCCCACCGGGTCTAGGGCATGTTGTGGACGTGTCGGTCGACCAGCACTTCCGCAACACGCCTTCACCGGCCGGGCGCGTGTCCGCACCCGGCCGGCGACAGGTCAACGCCGGGCGTCGGCTAACTCGCGACGCCGGTCCCGGGAAGACTTGACCAGGCTGGCGGCGGTGGCGATGCCCAGGGTGCCGATGATGACCAGCAGCGACAACCAGATCGGGATGTGCGGCGCCCAGCCGACGTGCTCGCCACCGTTGATGAACGGCAGGTTGTTGTCGGCAAGCGCCTCCAGCACCAACTTGACCCCGATGAAGCCGAGCACGACCGCCAGGCCGTAGCTCAGGTAGATCAGCCGGTCGAGCAGGCCACCGAGCAGGAAGTAGAGCTGACGAAGGCCCATCAGCGCGAAGACGTTCGCGGTGAAGACCAGGTACGGCTCCTGGGTGATGCCGAAGATCGCGGGGATCGAGTCCAGTGCGAAGATCAGATCGGTGGTGCCGATCGCGATCATCACGATCAGCATCGGGGTGAACAGCCGCCGGCCGGTGGCGTGGGTGGTGAGCTTCGCGCCGTCGTAGTCCTTCGAGATCGGCAGCGCCTTGCGGCTCCACCGGATCAGCACGTTCTCGGAGAACTCGTCCTCGTCCGGTTCACCCTGCCGGGCCAGGTTCACCGCGGTGTAGATCAGGAACGCGCCGAAGATGTAGAAGACCCAGGAGAACTGCGTGATCAGCGCCGCGCCGGCGGCGATGAAGCCGCCGCGCATCACCAACGCCAGCACTATCCCGACGAGCAGCACCTTCTGCTGGTACTGCCGAGGCACCCCGAAGCGGGCCATGATGATCACGAAGACGAAGAGGTTGTCCACCGAGAGGCTGTACTCGGTGAGCCAGCCGGTGTAGAACTGGCCGGCCGCGCTGGCCCCGGAGGTCAGCCAGACCCCCGCGCCGAAGATCAGCGCAAGGCCGACGTAGAAGGCGACCCAGAGGCTCGACTCCCGCACACTCGGCTCATGCGGGCGCCGACCAATGATCAACAGGTCGACGAGCAGGACCGCAGTCAGTGCGACAAGCGTCCCCGCCCACACCAATCCGGACACGTCCAACGTTCATTCCTCCGGCAGACACGCGGCGTCGGGCACACCGTACGCCCCCGGAAGGGCCGGCGTGCCGCTGTCGCTCACTCTGGTGACTGTCGGAGGTCTCTTCCGCCGTCGCCCCGTGCGGGGCGGCGACCTACGGGGCCGGGTCGGGCCGCCGTGGTTCCGGCGATCGACCGTGCTGACGACTCCGTTGCGGGGGAATACTCCCCTCCTCGGTGACCATTGTTGCCCACCACGCCCCGTGATCACACCCCGGGCAGCCGGTGGCGCCGGACACCCGCCCGACGTCACACCCGCTGGGGCTTCCTAGGAGGCTAGTGCAGGTCGGGTGCGGGGATCGATCGGGTCGGCGAGGCCGTCACCGGAACAGACCCCGCGACGCCGACTGCCCCGACCGCCATGGGAGGCTGTCCGACATGGTGCTTGAGGTCGCGCTGATCGATGTACTCCCCGGACACGAGGACGCGTTCGCCGCCGCGTACGCCGAGGGTCACCCGGTGCTCGCCGGGGCGACCGGCTGCCGGTCCGTGCGGATGACCCGAGGAATCGAGTCGCCAACCCGCTTCGTGCTGCTCGTCGAATGGGACTCGGTCGAGGCGCACGAGGAGAACTTCCGGGCCACCGAACGGTTCGCGCAGTGGCGGGCGTTGATCGGACCCCACTTCGCGGGACCGCCCGTGGTCGAACACTTCCTCGACGTACCGGCCTGAGCCGAGCTGTCGTACCCCGCGGTTATCGTGCCGTGCGCACGCGCCGGCCGCCGGTCCCGACGGGCTCGGGGGCGCCGGGCCCGGTGGCCGCGCGGCGCGTCACCCTGGGCACCCGCAACCGTCACTCGCCGGCGCGGCGGGCCAACACGGTGATCGTCTCCTCCGCTGACAGCGCCGCAGCCAGCAGCGCCTCGGTCATCCGCTCGTAGCGGTCGACGTCGAGCACGGTGGCCAACCGGACATCGGTGGTCAACGCCTCGAGCATCACCGTCCGCGGGTCCGCCGGGTCGGGAAAGGCATAGCAGGAGTACGGGGTGAGCGGGTGCAGCCCGCCACCGGCCGCCCCGCGTGGCAACAGCCGCACCGTGACGTGGGTGAGCCCGGTCACGGCGACCAGGTGCCGCAACTGTTCCCGCCAGACCGCCGCCGGTAGGTCGCCCGGGTCGCAGACGGCCTCGGCGAGCACGGCCGTGTAGCGCGGCGGATAGGCCCGCCGCAGCACCTCCTGCCGCAGCGCCCGGGCGCGCACCTCGGCCTCCACGTCGACCTCCGGCGTGAGCTGGGCGCCGGCCGCGACCAGCACCCGGGCGTACGCGGGCGTCTGGAGCAGCCCCGGCACGACCGACGGCTGATACTCGACGATGTCGGCGGCGCCCGCCTCCAACTCGGCGTACGTGCGCTGCCGTTCGCTCATCTCGCCCAGCGTCTTCCACCAGCCGCGACTGGTCGCCGCGTCCCGGGCGATGACGATCAGCGCCTCCCGGGCGGGCGTCGGCACCTTGTAGACGTCCAGCAGGTCGAGCACGTCGGCAAGGTCGGGGCGACTCTGGCCCAGCTCGATGCGGGACAGCTTCGACGTCGAGGCCCAGCCCAACCGGTCGCAGACCTGCTCCAGGGTCAGCGACTCGCGCCGACGGAGCTGGCGCAGTTCTGCGCCGAGACGTGCACGTCGAATGACAGGACTTGTTGGCAGCGGCATCCCGGCCTCCCCACCGAGGGAGACTACGCAGGACGATCACCCAGTGCAATAGCTTGCTCGCACACCGCAACAGGGCGCGCGTTGCCGTCGACCAGTCAGCCCGGCCCGAACCTACCGTTTCCGCAGGTCAACTGTGGTTACGGGCCACGAAGCCCCGCCCCGACGGGGCGCGAGCCCCATTCGGCTGGGCTGGGCTCAGGGTCGGTAGGTGCCGAAGGACCAGACGTTGCCATCCAGATCTCGCGCGGCGTAGTCACGGGAGCCGTAGTCGGTGTTGTACGGCTCGCGGGTGATCTCGGCGCCGGCCGCGCGGGCCTGGGCGCAGTGCGCGTCGACGTCCGGCACGGCAACGTAGACGGACCAGTCGTCGTCGGCCGGCCGGGGCGCTGCGTCGGCCCGACCACCGAGCATGATCATGCCGGTGTCGAGGACCAGCTCGGCATGCGCGACAGTGCCGTCCGGCGCCTCGTGCACGGCATGCACACGGAAACCGAAGGCGGCGCCGAGCCAGTCGATCGCGGCGCGGGGATCGGAGTAACGGAAGATCGGATAGATGGTTCGCATGACTCGATTCTGCGGCCCGCGGCCCCGATCCGGATTGGACGATTGTGACCTCCGCTGCCCCGGACAGCCGAACACGAGTGCGGGTCGCCGTCGCGACCGCGGTCAGCCGGCCGTCGTCACCCGGCGGTGAGCAGCGCGGCCGGCGTCGCCCCCGCGAACTGGTGGAAGTCCCGGATCAGATGGGACTGGTCGTAGTAACCGCAGCTCGCCGCCACCGCGGCCCAGTCGACGGCCCGCCCGGTCGAGCCGGCCTGGGCCGACACGGCGTGGGCCTGCTGGAAACGCAGCAGTCGGGCCGCCATCTTGGGCGGCAGGCCGACCTCCTGCCGAAACCGGGACGCGAGGTGCCGCCGGCTCCAGCCCAGCTCGTCGGCGAGCACACCGACGCTCCCCCGCCCACCGTTGGCGACGAGCCACCGCCACGCCCAGTCGAGCCGCGAGTCCACCGGCGGGGACGCCGCCAGCCGGGCGGCGAGCACCCTGTCGAGCAGGGCGAACCGCTCCGGCCAGCCGGGGGCCTCGGCGAGCCGGTCACGCAGCCGCTCCAGCCAACGGCCCGGGAGCTGCCCGACGCCGACGGCCCGATTGGTCAGCTCGTTCAGCGGCAGGCCGAGGAGCCGGCGGGCGGCCAGGGGGGCGAGCAGCAACTCGACGCCCTCCCCCACACCCACCGTGCGGGTGGTGCACCAACCGTCGAAGGTGCCGGCCACGAACGAGTCGACAGCGGTGACGCCGCGCTCCGCGCTGCGCGGGTCGGTCACGTCCAGCGGATCGCCCCAACCCACGATCAGCACCACGAAGACGCCCGCCGACTCCCGGCGGACCAGTGGCACGTCCGCCCGTTCCCGGTAACCCACGTACCGGTCGACGAACGGACGCAGGCTGGCGTCGGGCAACCCGAGGACCATCTCGCCAATCGGTGTCGTCAACCGTGCCCGCCCTTCGCGTACCCCGGTCGGCCGAGCCCGAGCGGAGCCCCGGGCGTGGCCGACCGGTTGGCCGTCACTTCACGCCGGCGGCGTCCATGCCGCGCAGCTCCTTCTTCAGGTCGGAGACCTCGTCACGGATCCGGGCCGCCAACTCGAACTGCAGCTCGCGGGCGGCGGCCAACATCTGGTCGCTGAGCTCCTGGATCAGCTGGGCGAGGTCGGCCCGGGCCATCCCCTCCCGCGACGTGGTGGTGGCGGCGGACCGGCTGCGGCTGCGTGTCTCCTTGACCGGCGCCTTGCCCCGGGAAAGCTGACGCACCGCGCCCCCGACCCGGGAGTTCTCGGTGTCCTCCGCCTCGCGGTAGATGTCGTCCAGGATGTCGTGGATCTTCTTGCGCAGCGGCTCCGGGCTGATGCCGTGCGCCTCGTTGTGCGCGATCTGCTTGGCCCGACGCCGATCGGTCTCGTCGATCGCCGCCGCCATCGACGGAGTGATCTTGTCGGCGTACATGTGCACCTGACCGGAGACGTTACGGGCGGCCCGGCCGATGGTCTGGATCAGCGACCGGCCGCTGCGCAGGAAACCCTCCTTGTCGGCGTCGAGAATCGCCACCAGCGACACCTCGGGCAGGTCCAGACCTTCGCGGAGCAGGTTGATGCCGACGAGCACGTCGTAGTCGCCCTTGCGCAGCTCGCGCAGCAGCTCCACCCGGCGCAACGTGTCGACCTCCGAGTGCAGGTAGCGCACCCGGATGCCGTTCTCCAGGAGGTAGTCGGACAGGTCCTCGGCCATCTTCTTGGTCAGCGTGGTGACCAGCACCCGCTCGTCCCGGTCGGTCCGCAGCTTGATCTCGTGCATCAGGTCGTCGATCTGACCCTTGGTCGGCTTGATCACGACCTCCGGGTCGATCAGACCGGTGGGTCGGATCACCTGCTCGACGAACTCGCCCTGGGCCTGCTCCATCTCCCAGGTGCCGGGGGTCGCGGAGAGGTAGACCATCTGGCCGACCCGCTCCAGGAACTCGTCGAAACGCAGCGGCCGGTTGTCGGCCGCGCTGGGCAGCCGGAAGCCGTGGTCGATGAGCATCCGCTTGCGCGACGCGTCGCCCTCGTACATGCCGCCGATCTGCGGGATGGTCACGTGCGACTCGTCGACCACGGTGAGGAAGTCGTCGGGGAAGTAGTCGAGCAGGGCGTGCGGCGGGCTGCCGGGCAGCCGCCCGTCCATGTGCATCGAGTAGTTCTCGATGCCGGAGCAGAAGCCCACCTGCCGCATCATCTCGATGTCGTAGGTGGTGCGCATCCGCAGCCGCTGCGCCTCCAGCAGCTTGCCCTGCCGCTCCAGCTCGGCGAGGCGCTCGGCCAGCTCCACCTCGATGTCCCGGATCGCCCGTTCCATCCGCTCCGGACCGGCCGCGTAGTGCGTGGCCGGGAAGATCACCAGCTGGTCGACCTCGCGGACCACGTCACCGGTCAACGGGTTGAGGTAGTAGAGCTTCTCCACCTCGTCACCGAACAGCTCGATGCGGATCGCCAGTTCCTCGTACGCCGGGATGATCTCCAGCGTGTCGCCGCGAACCCGGAAGGTGCCCCGCTGGAAGGCCATGTCGTTGCGGGTGTACTGGATGTCGACCAGCCGGCGCAGCAACTGGTCGCGGTCGAGATCCTGCCCGATCTGCACCTTCACCGCCCGGTTGAGGTATTCCTCCGGGGTGCCGAGACCATAGATCGCCGAGACGGTCGCCACCACGATCACGTCGCGGCGGGTGAGCAGCGACATCGTCGCCGAGTGCCGCAGCCGCTCCACCTCCTCGTTGATCGAGGAATCCTTCTCGATGTAGGTGTCGGTCTGCGGGATGTAGGCCTCGGGCTGGTAGTAGTCGTAGTACGACACGAAGTATTCGACGGCGTTGTTCGGCAGCAGCTCGCTGAACTCCTTGGCCAGCTGCGCGCAGAGCGTCTTGTTCGGGGCGAGCACCAGGGTGGGTCGCTGCAGTCGCTCGATCAACCACGCCGTGGTGGCGCTCTTGCCCGTGCCGGTCGCGCCGAGCAGCACGGTGTTGCGGTCGCCGCGCCGAACCCGGCGCTCAAGATCGTCGATGGCCGCCGGTTGGTCACCGGCCGGCTGGAAGTCACTGACGACCTGGAAGCGGCCGTCGAGCCGGGGAATGTCGAGCGCCATGCCTTCAACGGTACGCCGGAGGTCCGACAGGAACCGCCGTCACGCCAGGTGTGTGATCGGCTTCAATATCCCCATTGTGTGGCCCATGTCACCGGGACTACCCTCTTCATGTAGGCCGCTCGCGGCGGCCGACCGGCCCGGTGGCCAGGCCAACATCACGGCCGGTCACCCCCGGCACTGCGGTCGCAGCACCCGGCTCGTCCGGCGTGCGCACCGTGTGGTCGCGCTCGAGGCGCAGACCGGCCGCCGCGAGCGCCCCTGCTCGTCACCCCGGTGCCTCCCCGCCCGTTTCCACTCCGTGGACACCTCTGCAACCCCGCCGCCCGACACCCCCCGCACTGCCACACCCCGGCCGGCCGACACGAGCACCGGCG
This sequence comes from Micromonospora sp. DT53, assembly GCF_049841535.1. Lineage (NCBI taxonomy): Bacteria > Bacillati > Actinomycetota > Actinomycetes > Micromonosporales > Micromonosporaceae > Micromonospora > Micromonospora sp. DT53. The sequence goes on along the minus strand of NZ_JBNCKM010000001.1, from coordinate 614,578 downwards.
GCGACCCCGGCAGCAGCGGCGGCCCGACCAGCCGCAGCGGCCCAGCCAGCGACGGCGGCCCGGCCGGCGGCACTGGGCGGCACCGCACCGGCCCGGACATCGCCGACAGCACCGAAGCCGCCGACACCACCGGCCCGGCCCCGGCCGGCCGTCGTCGGCGTACGGTGCTGCTGCTGCTCGGTCTGACGGCGGTGACGTCCGCGACGGCGTTGGTGCTCGGGTTGTTGAGCTGGGCGCCCGACCCGCCCGAGCCGGCCCGGCCGCTGACCGTGACCGAGAGCGAGCGGCTGGCCGCCGTGCGGGTCACCAACCTGCGGGACCTGCGCGCCGGGGTACGCGTCACGGCCGGCACTGGCGCCGCCCGCGTCGAACTGGTGGGCTGGGTGGACTGGTCCCGTTCGCTGCTCTATCTCGACGTGGGTGGGCCGGGTGCCGGCGCCGAACGCGGGCTGTTGCAGAGGAGTGGTCCGGTGCTGGTGATCCGGCCGGATCCGGCGGCGGTGCCCACTCCCGCCGCACCACCACTGGTGCCCCCGGCGGATCGGTGGCGGCTGCACCGACTGGCTACCGGGGCGCACCTGGCGCCGGTGCTCGACCTGCTCCTCGATCTCGCCGCCGACCGCCCGGACGCGACTCGGACGGCACCGTCCAGCGGGGCGCGCTGGATAGCCCGGGACACCGTGCCGGCCGGCCCACTGGACGTCATACAGGCACCGCTGTCCACAGGCGTGCCGGCCGCCAGCACGGCGCCCGGCACCCCCGCTGCCGCGACGCCCGTCCCGGACGGACAGACCCGGTACTGGCTCGACCAGGATGCCCGGCTGCACAAGCTGGTGACCCAGCTGCCCGGCACCGGCCCGGTCGCGATGATCTTCAACCGGGCGGACCGGCCGACACTACGGCCGGTGGACGCCCTCGGCGGGCGGCCCGGTCTGCCCCGCGCGCTCACCGACGCCGAGCAGCGTCGGCTGGATCGGCTGCCGACCCGGCTCCGGGCCCAGGGTGGCGCCACGGTGACGCTGAACGCGCCAGTGGGCGAGGACACGAACCTGCGGGGCGCCGGCTGGTTGAGCTGGACCGCGCGTACCGCGTACCTCGCGGTCGCCGACCTTGGCGTGCCGGATCGCCGGACCCTGCTGCGACGCGACACCGTCGGTCTGGCCCGGACGGACCTGCCGGCGGCCGCCGCTGGTGGCGGCACCGCGGAGGCGCCCGCCCGGCCGCCGTTGCCAGCCCCGGCCGGGGCCTGGCGGATCTCCCGACCCGGCGCGGACGACCTGAGCGTGCTGGTCGACGCCGCGGTGGCCGCCGGGTCCGTCGGGCACCGCGGCGCGGCCGTGCGGGTACGTGAGGACGTCGTCGCCGGACGGACCGTGGACGTCATCGAGTCGGGTCCGGCGGGCGGGCGGCTGCGTTACTGGATCGACCGGGACGGGTCGCTCCGTCGGCTCGAGTTGCGGACCGACGCCGGCGCGTGGGCGCACCTGGATCTCCAACCCGCCGTCGTGCCCCGACTGGCCGTCAACCCTCGGCCCGCCACCCCTCGACCGTCGGCCCCTCGGTCGCCGGCCCCACGGCCCGGTGCCCGCTGACCTCAGGGGCGCCAGCCGGTCTGCGCGGCCCACTGCTCGGCCCGCAGGTACTCCTCGTCGAACCACGGGTTGCGGGCCGTGCCGGAATCGCCGGCATCCGGTGCCGCGTCGACCAGGTCCCGCTTGAGCAGCAGGTACGCGGCCCGCTGGTCCGGGTCGGCCCGCAGGTGGTCGCGCATCAGCAGCGCGTACCGCCAACCCGGCGAATCCGCCACCCGCACGTGCAGGCGAACCGGGCGGGCCGGGTCCGCACTGCCGTGCAGCCGCTTCTCCCACCGGTCCCTACCGGCCGGGCGCGGGTCATCCCACCACTGCCCGGGCACCCGCGGGAACCCGGCGCTCGCCAACCGGTCGACCAGTGGCCCGTCGGCGTCGGCGAGGCTGGAGACCGCCACCTGCACGTCGATGACGTTCTGGGCGGCCAGGCCGGGCACCGCCGTCGAACCGATGTGATCGATCCGTAGGGCATCCGGACCGAGCGTGTGCTGGATCCGGGCGGCCAGCCGCGCGTACTGCTCCGGCCAGCTCCCGTCGGCCCCGGCCAGCTCGGTCGGGGCCGGCGGGACCACCCGCCGCTGGCGCAGGTTGTCCTCGTAGGGCGTCAGCCGCTGCTTCCACAGCACGTCGACGGCGTCGTGCAGCGCCGTCAGGCTCCCGTCGTTGGTCAGCACCACGTCCGCCGCCGCCCGGCGGCGGGCGTCGTCGGCCTGGGCGGCGATCCGCCGCTCGGCCTCCGCGCGACCCATCCCCCGGTCGCGCGCCAGCCGCTCCAGTCGGGTCGGCACGGCCGTCTGCACCACGATCACCAGGTGGTACGTCGGCGCGAGACCCACCTCGACCAGCAGCGGTACGTCGTTGACGACTATCGCGTCGGGTGCCGCCGCGGCGGCCAGCTCCGCGGTGCGGGCCCGGACCCGGGGGTGGGTGATCGCCTCCAGCCGACGCCGGGCGGTCTCGTCGGCGAACACCACCGCTCCCAGCGCGGCCCGATCCAGTGCGCCGTCGTCGTCCAGCACCGCGTCGGAGAAGGCGGCAACGATCTCGGCCAGCCCGTCCGTACCCGGCGCCACCACCTCTCGGGCCACCTGGTCGGCGTCGATGAGCACCGCGCCCCGTTCGACGAGCCGCGCGGCCACCGCGCTCTTGCCCGAACCAATCCCGCCGGTCAACCCCACCCTCAGCACCCGAACAGTCAACCGGATCCACAAGCCCGTCGCCAAACCCGCCCCAGGATCGTGCTCGAACCAGGATTGAGTGGTGTGCGGCGTCCGGGAGGCCCCTACATCATGGATCGAGGGCGATCTTGGCGGTCGGTGCCCGGCCGCGCGCCCGCCGCGGCGCGCTTGTCCCGACTCGCTCCGGGCACGCCACTCACCCGGGGCGTCATGCGGGTACGGCGAAGGCCCCGCCCCCAGCGATCCGGAGATCGCGGGGACGGGGCCTGTCGTCGTTCAGCGGGTCACTTACCGCCGGCGAGCTTCTCCCGCAGAGCGGCGAGCGCCTCGTCGGTGGCCAGCGTGCCGGCCGGCTCCTCGGCCTGCCGGCTCGGGGCCGGGCTGGACGAAGAGGTGGTGCCACCGCCGCCGCCACCGGCAGCGGCCGGGACGACCGGAGTCGGGTTGGCAGCGGCCTCGGCGTCGGCGGCCCGAGAGGTCTGCACCTGCTTGGTGTGGGCCTCCCAGCGCAGACGAGCCTCGGCGTACTGGTTCTCCCAGGTCTCGCGCTGCTTGTCGTACCCCTCGAGCCACTCGCCCGTCTCCGGGTCGAAGCCCTCCGGGTAGATGTAGTTGCCCTCGGTGTCGTACGTCGCGGCCATGCCGTAGAGGGTCGGGTCGAAGTGCTCCTCGCCCTCGACGAAGCCCTCGTTGGCCTGCTTGAGCGACAGCGAGATCCGCCGACGCTCGAGGTCGATGTCGATGACCTTGACCATGACCTCGGAGCCGACCTGGACGACCTGCTCCGGGATCTCCACGTGGCGCTCGGCCAGCTCGGAGATGTGGACCAGACCCTCGATGCCGTCGTCCACACGGACGAACGCACCGAACGGCACCAGCTTGGTGACCTTACCCGGCACGATCTGCTGGATCGCGTGGGTGCGGGCGAACTGCCGCCACGGGTCTTCCTGGGTCGCCTTCAGCGACAGCGAGACCCGCTCGCGGTCCAGGTCGACGTCCAGGACCTCGACCTCGACCTCCTGGCCCACCTCGACGACCTCGGACGGGTGGTCGATGTGCTTCCAGGACAGCTCGGAGACGTGCACCAGACCGTCGACGCCGCCCAGGTCCACGAAGGCGCCGAAGTTGACGATCGAGGACACGACGCCCTTGCGGACCTGGCCCTTCTGCAGCTTGTTGAGGAACTCGGTGCGCACCTCGGACTGCGTCTGCTCCAGCCAGGCCCGGCGGGACAGGACCACGTTGTTGCGGTTCTTGTCCAGCTCGATGATCTTGGCCTCGAGCTCCCGCCCGACGTACGGCTGCAGGTCGCGCACACGACGCATCTCGACCAGGGACGCCGGCAGGAAGCCGCGCAGCCCGATGTCGAGGATGAGGCCGCCCTTGACCACCTCGATGACCGAACCGCGGACGACGCCGTCCTCGTCCTTGATCTTCTCGATCGTGCCCCAGGCCCGCTCGTACTGTGCCCGCTTCTTGGAGAGGATCAGACGACCCTCCTTGTCCTCCTTCTGGAGGACCAGGGCCTCGATGTGGTCGCCAACCGTCACAACCTCGGCGGGGTCCACGTCGTGCTTGATCGACAACTCCCGAGAGGGGATGACACCCTCGGTCTTGTAGCCGATGTCGAGCAGGACCTCGTCCCGATCGACCTTGACGACGGTGCCTTCGACAATGTCGCCGTCGTTGAAGTACTTGATGGTCTCGTCGATCGCGGCGAGGAATGCCTCCTCGGAACCGAGATCGTCGTGGGTGACCCGGGTGGCGCTCGAGGGGGCCTCGATGCTGCTCGTCATGTGGGCGGTTGCTCCGGTCGGTGGGTTGTCACAGCAGGCTGGTGTGTCGCAGTGACCTGTTCGCGCCAGCGGATCCGTCGCCGGGCACACCGAACGATCGCCTAGTGAGATCATGATGTGGCTCCGTCGACCGCGCACCTGCTCCCTGCCGAGGCAACGCGATCCGCGAGCGCATCGTCTAGCCTACCGTGCGCATTACCACAGCGTGCAAGCCCTCCCGGCTTCTCTCCGTGCGATGACCTGCGAAAGCCGACCAATCGCCCGGAAAACACCCCTGCTGTCTCCTGCGTCACAGCAGACCCAGGCGTGCCACCGCCGCACCGCACTTGATCGACTCGGTTCTCCTGACGTCAGCCACACAGGTCGTGGACGCGCCGCCGTACCCAAGGGGGTGGGCGGGGCCTAGCGTGGGCGCGTGGATGACGACAGCCGGGTTACCCGGCGCCGGGTGGGTGACGCCGAGGCCCGGCGCGCCAACCGCGGCTGGTGGGACACCGACGCCGACGACTACCAGGCCGAACACGGCGCGTTCCTCGGCGACGTGGACTTCGTGTGGTGCCCCGAGGGCCTGCGCGAGGCCGACGCCCGGCTGCTCGGCGACGTGTCGGGGCGGCGGGTGCTGGAGGTGGGCGCCGGCGCCGCGGCCGCCGCCCGCTGGCTCGCCACCCAGGGTGCCCGGCCGGTCGCCTTCGACCTGTCCGCCGGCATGTTGCGGCACGCCGCCGAGGCCGCCGACCGCAGCGGGGTACGCGTACCGCTGGTGCAGGCCGACGCGCTCGCCCTGCCGTTCGCCGACCTGTCGTTCGACGTCGCCTGCACCGCGTTCGGCGCGATCCCGTTCGTGGACGACTCGGCGGCGCTGCTCGCCGAGGTGCACCGGGTGCTGCGCCCGGGCGGCCGGTGGGTGTTCTCGGTGACCCACCCGATGCGGTGGATCTTCCTGGACGACCCCGGCGAGGGCGGCCTGACGGCCGTGCACTCATACTTCGACCGCTCCCCCTACGTGGAGCAGGACGAGACCGGCGTGGCCACCTACGTCGAGCAGCACCGCACCCTCGGCGACCGGATCCGTGAGCTGGTCGGCGCCGGGTTCCGGCTGCTGGACCTGGTGGAGCCGGAATGGCCGGAGGGACACGAGGGGATCTGGGGGCAGTGGAGCCCGCTGCGCGGACGACTCTTCCCCGGCACCGCCATCTTCGTCACCGAGAAGCCCGCCGGCTGAGCGCGTCGCACCCGCAGTCCGACATGCGTTCCATCGATCGCCGGTAGGCTGAGCCCCATGAGCGCGGAGCCCATCCCGACATCACCTGGCCCCTGGTGTCCGGACCCGATGCGGCAGCAGCGTGCCGACTACACGCTGGAGGACCTGCTCACCCTGCCGGACGACGCCCCCCGCGTCGAACTCGTCGACGGAGTTATCCAGGTGACCCCCTCCCCCACCCTGGGCCATCAAGACATCTCGTTCCTCCTACGTCTTTGGCTTCACTCACGCGTGCCGGACCATCTCCGAGTCGCCCAGGCGGTCGGAGTGGGGCTCAGCCGCAACACCAGCCGGCAACCAGACCTGTTGCTCTGCCGCGCCGACGTGCCGTCCGACCGGTCCACTCTGCGGCCGTCGGACGTCGCGCTCGCGGTGGAGATCGTCTCCCCCGGCACGCGACGGATCGACAGGTTCGCGAAACCTGGTGAGTACGCCGCCGCCGGCATCCCGTTCTACTGGCGGATCGAGCAGGATCCGGTGCACGTGTACGCGTACCGGATCGGCGACCGGGTGGGGCCGGGCGGTGAGCGGCAGTACGAGCTGGTCGCCGACGGGCCCGACGTGATCGAGCTGACCGAGCCGTTCGACATCAAGCTGCCGATCGCCCAGATCACTCCGTAGTCGTTTCGCCCCGACCGGGTCGGGTAGCCGAGGACCATGGCCGAGCAGAGATTCCACCAGGGCGACCCCGCCCCTCGCCCCGAGGCGCTGCGTCATGAGCAGAAGTGACGACGGCCGGGACACCTACCGGGAGTTCACCGAAGCGGTGAACATGAAGCCCGGCGAGCTGTCCACGTGGTTGGAGACCGACGATTCGAAGCAGGTCGGCTGGCACAAGGGCGGTCACGCTGGTGGTGGCGAGTCCGTCGGGCACGAATCCGGCCGGAAGATCATCAACCTGCTCCGCCGCAAACGCGGTGACCTGTCCGAGGGCGACTACAAGCACATGCGCAAGGTCGTCGGCTACGTACGCCGGCACATGGCGCAGCGCCCCTCCGGCAACGTCCGCGACACCAGGTGGCGCTGGTCGCTCATGAACTGGGGTCACGACCCCCTGAAGTGACAGGTCACCGCCGCAAGATCCACCACCGCAACCAGAAAACGATCAGTGATCGGCGCTGTTCCAGTCCCGGCCCAGACCGACGGACACCTCCAGCGGCACCGACAGCGGGTAAGCCCCGCCCATCTCCCGCCGGACCAGCGCCTCCAACGCCTCCCGCTCACCCGGGGCGACCTCGAAGACCAGCTCGTCGTGCACCTGCAACAGCATCCGTGAGCGCAGCCCCGCCTCGCGCAGCGCGGTGTCGACGTGCAGCATCGCCACCTTGATGATGTCGGCCGCGGAGCCCTGGATGGGGGCGTTGAGGGCCATCCGCTCGGCGATGTCGCGGCGCTGCCGGTTGTCGCTGACCAGGTCGGGCAGGTAGCGACGCCGACCGAGGATGGTCGAGGTGTAGCCGTCCTGGCGGGCCCGGGCGACGACCTGCTGGAGGTAGTCGCGCACTCCACCGAAGCCGGCGAAGTAGTTCTCCATCAGCCCGCGCGCCTCTTCGGTGCTGATGGTGAGCTGCTGGGACAGGCCGAAGGCGCTGAGCCCGTACGCCAGGCCGTAGTTCATGGCCTTGATCTTGCGGCGCTGGTCGGGGGTGACCTCGTCGAGGGGCACCCCGAAGACCGACGAGGCGGTGGCGGCGTGGAAGTCGGCGCCGGAGTTGAACGCGTCGATCAGCGCGTCGTCCGAGCTGAGGTGCGCCATGATGCGCATCTCGATCTGGCTGTAGTCGGCGGTGAGCAGGCACTCGTAGCCCTCCCCCACCACGAAGGCCCGTCGGATCCGACGGCCCTCCTCGGTGCGGATCGGGATGTTCTGCAGGTTGGGCTCGGTGGAGGAGAGCCGACCGGTGGCCGCCACGGTCTGGTTGAAGGTGGTGTGGATCCGGCCGTCGTCGGAGACCGACTTGAGCAGCCCGTCGACTGTCGACTTGAGCTTGGCCACGTCCCGGTGACGCAGCAGGTGGGCCAACACCGGGTGCGGCTGCTGCGCGTAGAGCCACTGCAGGGCGTCGGCGTCTGTGGTGTAACCGGTCTTGATCTTCTTGGTCTTCGGCAGGCCCAACTCGGTGAAGAGGATCTCCTGCAACTGCTTGGGCGAGCCGAGGTTGAACTCCCGGCCAATCTCGGCGTAGGCATTTTGCGCGGCGGTCTTGACCTCACCGGCGAAATGCGCCTCCAACTCGTGGAGATAGTCGTTGTCGGCGGCGATGCCGGTGCTCTCCATGGTGGCCAGCACGCGCATCAACGGCAGCTCCACGCCGGCCATCAGCCGGGCGGACTGCTCGCCGTCGCGGGACAACTCGGCGTCGATCGCGTCGGCCAGGTCGAGGGTGGCCCGGGCCTGGAGCATCAGGTTCTGCTCGATGACCCCTTCGTCGCCGAGGCCGTCCAGGGTGAGCTGGCCGGACTCCGGCACATCCACCCGCAACTCCCGGTGCAGGTAGCGCAGCGCCAGGTCGGTCAGGTCGTAGGAGCGCTGGTCGGGCCGGGCCAGGTACGCGGCGATCTGGGTGTCCCGGACGATACCGGCGAGCTGCCAGCCGTGCGCGGCGCAGGCCAGCACGGCCGGCTTGCTGTCGTGCAGCACCTTGGGTCGCTGCGTGTCGGCCAACCAGCCGGCCAGGGCGCCCTCGTCGGTCGGGTCGAGCCCGGCCGGGTCGACCCAGGCCGCCGCGCCGCCGGCGGTGGCCAACGCGAGACCGGTGATCGAGGCGGTGTGCCGACGGTTGGGGCCGGTGTCGAGTTTGACCGCCAACCCGACCGGGGTGCCGGTCGGGACGTGCGTGGTCAGCCACCCGGCCAGCGCGCCGGGCTCGGTGAGCACCTCGCCGGTGAGGTCGAAGCCGGACTCGGCCTCCGGCTCGACCGACTCGAGGTACTGGTAGAGACGGTCGCGCAGGATGCGGAACTCCAGGGTGTCGAAGACCTGGTGCACCGCTTCGCGGTCCCAACCCGTCCAGCGACTGTCCTCCGGGCGCAGCGGCAGCTCCAGGTCGGAGACGAGGCAGTTGATCTCGTAGTTGCGGATCACGTCGGCGAGCCGCTCCCGCAGGCTGTCGCCGGCCTTGCCCTTGATCTCGTCGGCCCGGGCGATCACGCCCTCCACCCCGCCGTACATGGTGATCCACTTGGCTGCGGTCTTCGGGCCGACGCCCGGGACGCCGGGCAGGTTGTCACTTGTCTCGCCGACCAGCGCGGCGAGGTCCCGGTACTGCTGTGGCGGGACGCCGTACTTCGTCTCGATCGCCGCCGGGTCCATCCGGGCCAGGTCGGAGACGCCCTTGCGCGGGTAGAGGACGGTGATCTGATCGTCGACCAACTGGAACGCGTCACGGTCACCGCTGCTGATCAGCACCGACATGCCCTGGTCGCGAGCCTGGCAGGCGAGCGTGGCGATCACGTCGTCGGCCTCGAAGCCCTCCTTCTCGACCACCGGGATCTGCAGCGCGGCCAGGACCTCCTTGACCAGGCTGACCTGGCCCTTGAAGTCGGTCGGGGTCTCGCTGCGGCCGGCCTTGTACTCCGCGTACTTGTCGGTGCGGAAGGAACGGCGGGAGACGTCGAAGGCCACCACGATGTGGGTCGGCTGCTCGTCGCGCAGCACGTTGATCAGCATCGAGGTGAAGCCGTACACCGCGTTGGTCGGCTGCCCCGTCGTGGTGGAGAAGTTTTCCACAGGCAGGGCGAAGAAAGCCCGATATGCCATGGAATGTCCGTCGACGAGAAGCAGGCGCGGTGTCGTAGCTGTCACGGCAGCGACTCTAGCCCGCCACTACGACAGGACGGGACACCGGCACGGCGCCCGGCGCGGCCGTCGGACGGCCGCGCCGGGCGCCGGCTCAGAGCACCTTGGCCAGGAACGCCTTCGTCCGGTCGTGCCGGGGGTTGGCGATCACCTCGCGCGGCGCGCCGGACTCCACCACCACCCCGTCGTCCATGAAGATCAGCGAGTCGCCGACCTCCCGGGCGAAGCCGATCTCGTGGGTCACCACGATCATCGTCATGCCGTCGCGGGCCAGGTCCTTCATCACGTCGAGCACCTCGCCGACCAGCTCCGGGTCCAGCGCGCTGGTGGGCTCGTCGAAGAGCATCAGCTTCGGCTGCATCGCCAACGCCCGGGCGATGGCCACCCGCTGCTGCTGCCCGCCGGAGAGCTGCCCAGGGTAGTTGCCCAGCTTGTCACCGAGCCCGACCCGCTCGAGCAGCGCGGCGGCCCGGTCCCGGGCGGCGGCCTTGCGCTCCCGGCCCAGCAGCACCGGCGCCTCGGCGACGTTCTGCAGGGCGGTCATGTGCGGAAAGAGATTGAACCGCTGGAACACCATGCCGATCGCACGGCGCTGGGCGGCGACCTCCTTCTCCCGCATCTCGTGCAGCTTGCCGCCGCGCTCCCGGTAGCCGATCAGGTCGCCGTCCACCCGGATCCGGCCGGCGTTGATCTTTTCCAGGTGGTTGATGCACCGCAGGAACGTCGACTTGCCCGAGCCGGAGGGCCCGAGCAGACAGCAGACCTCGCCGCTGCGGACCTCCAGGTCGATGCCCTTGAGCACCTCCACCGACCCGAACGACTTGTGCACCTGCTCGGCCCGGACCATCACGCCGTCGCCGGCCGTTCCCTCGGCACCCGCCGGTGTCGTCACCTGCGTCATCCCCGACCCGCCTCGCTCGCGCTACCGCCGGCCTCCGCGGCGATCCCGCGCAGTCTGATCTTCGCTTGGGCGCTCTTGCCGAACCCCTTGGAGAAGTGCCGCTCCAGGTAGTACTGCCCGGCGAGCAGCACGCTGGTCAGCAGCAGGTACCACAGGCAGGCCGCCACGTACATCGGGAAGACCTGGAAGGTCCGGTTACCCACGGCCTTGAGCTGGAAGAACAGCTCGGTGGAGACCGGCACGAAGGCCACCAGCGAGGTGTCCTTGAGCATCGCGATGGTCTCGTTGCCGGTCGGCGGGATGATCACCCGCATCGCCTGCGGCAGCACGATGCGGCGCAGGATCTGGGTGCGGCTCAGGCCCAGCGCCTGCGCCGCCTCGGTCTGCCCCTCGTCCACCGACTGGATCCCGGCCCGGACGATCTCGGCCATGTACGCCGCCTCGGAGAGCCCGAGCGCCAACATGCCGGCGACGAATCCGGTGAGGATCTCCAGCGCGGAGAAGCCGAAGAGACGTGCCTCGAAGTCGTCCACGCCGAACAGCGCGCCGAGCTGCCGATCGAACGGGAGCCCGAACTCGATCCGGGCCCAGAGGATGCCGAGGTTGCCGAAGAGGATCGCCAGCACCAGCCGGGGCACCGCCCGGAAGAACCAGGTGTACGCCCAGGAGACGCCGCGCAGGATCGGGTTCTCCGACAACCGCATGATGGCGATGACGACGCCGAGGCTGACGCCGATCACCATCGCCAGCACGGTCAGCGCGAGCGTGCCGCGCAGACCCTCCATGATCGGCGGCCGGAACATCTCGTCGACCATGAACGACCAGTTGAACGCCTTGTTCGTCACCAGCAGGTGGACGAACATGGCCACCAGCACCCCGATCACGGCGACCGCGACCCAACGCCCAGGATGCCGGACGGGCACGGCCTGGATGGGTTCCGGCCGTGCCCGTTCGGTTGTGTCCGTTTCTGACGACATGCGTCAGTTGGCGGGGTTCAGCGCCGAGGAGGTGATGGCGCCGCCGTCGACGCCCCACTTCTTCAACGCGGTCTGGTACGTGCCGTCGGCGATGACCGCCTGGACGGCCTCCTTGAGCACCTCGGCGAAGGCGGTCTGGTCCTTCTTGACCGCGTAGCCGTACGGGGCGGACTCGTAGATGTCGCCGACCAGCTCCAGCCCGCCGTTGCTCTGCTTCACCGCGTACGCCCCGACCGGCGAGTCGGCCAGCATGGCGTCGTTCTTGCCGCTGAACACGGCGGCCGTGGCGTCGCTCTGCGCCTGGTACTGGTCGATGGTGATCGCCGGCTTGCCGCCGGTGGTGCACTTCTTCGACCGGGCGGTGATGTCGTCGAACTGCACGGTGCCGGTCTGCACGGCGATCTTCTTGCCGCAGGCGTTCTCAATGTCGATCTTGCCGGCGTTGCCGGCCTTCGTCGCCCACTGGGTGCCCGCGGAGAAGTAGCTCACCATGTTGACGCTCTTGAGCCGCTCGGCGTTGATGGTGAACGACGACACACCGATCTCGTACTTGCCGGAGTCGACACCGGGCAGGATCGAGTCGAAGGGCGACGACTCGTACTCGGCCTTGAGACCGAGCTTCTGCGCCACCGCGTTGAACAGCTCGACGTCGAAGCCGACCACCGTCTTGCCGTCGGCGTCGAGGAACTCCGCCGGGGCGTACGTCGAGTCGGTGCCGACCTTGATCACACCGTCGGCCTTGATGGCGTCGGGCACCTTCCCGGCCAGCGCCGAGTCGGCCGCCGCCGTGACGGTCGGACCGGCACCGGGCGAGCCGGTGTTCTCCTTCTCCCCACACGCCGTCAGCGAGAGGGCGAGCAGCGCCACACTGGCGGCGCCGAACGCCGCCCGGCGGGCACCGATGGTATTGAACATGTCTCTGCACTCCTTGCGTGAGGGGTGTGACGGCCGCTCAGGCCACGCCGAGGTATGCCTCTTTGACCGCCGGGTCGTGCAGCAGCTCGGCGCCGGTACCGGTCTTGACGATCCTGCCGGTCTCGAGCACGTACGCCCGGTGCGCTCGGGCCAGCGCCTGCTGCGCGTTCTGCTCCACCAGCAGGACTGTGGTGCCCTGCTCGTTGATCTCCTTGATGATGTCGAAGATCTGTTGGATCAGCATCGGCGCCAATCCCATCGAGGGCTCGTCGAGCAACAGCAGCTTGGGCCGGCTCATCAACGCCCGACCGACCGCCAGCATCTGCTGCTCGCCGCCGGAAAGGGTACCGCCGGCCTGCTTACGTCGCTCCGCCAGCCTGGGGAAGAGGTCGAGCACCCGGGCCAGGTCCTCGGCGATCCCGGCCCGGTCCCGCCGGGTGTACGCCCCCATGTCCAGATTCTCGAGCACCGACATGCCGGGGAAGATCCCCCGACCCTCGGGCGCCTGGCAGAGCCCCCGCCGGACCCGCAGGTCCGCCCGGAGCTTGGAGATGTCCTCGCCCTCGAAGCGGATGCTGCCGGTGGCGATCGGCCGGATCCCGGAGATCGCCCGCATGGTGGTCGACTTGCCGGCGCCGTTGGCGCCGATCAGCGCGACGATCTCACCCTCGGCCACGGTCAGGCTGATGCCGTGCAACGCCTGGATCCGTCCGTAGAGCAGGCTCACATCGTCGATCTCAAGCAACATCGTCCGGGACCCCCAGGTACGCCGCGACCACCTTCGGGTTGTCCCGCACCTCGGCGGGCAGCCCCTCGGCGATCTTCTTTCCGAACTCCAGCACGACGATCCGGTCGGTGACGCCCATGACCAGGCGCATGTCGTGCTCGATCAGCAGCACGGTCACGCCGGTGTCCCGGACCTGCCGGATGAGCTGGAGCAGCTCCTCCTTCTCCGCCGGGTTGAAGCCGGCGGCCGGCTCGTCCAGGCAGAGCAGCACCGGATCGGTGGCCAGCGCCCGAGCGATCTCCAACCGCCGCTGCTCCCCGTAGGAGAGGTTGCGGGCGAACTCGTGCAGCCGGTGCCGGATGCCGACGAACTCCAGCAGCCGCTCGGCCTTCTCCCGGCCCTCACGCTCCTCGCGCCGGTGCCGAGGCAACCGGAACAGCGCGGAGAGCACGCTGGTCTTGTGGTGCGCGTCCGCGCCGACCTGGACGTTCTCCAGGGCGGTCATCTCCGGGAACAGGCGGATGTTCTGGAACGTCCGGGCCATGCCCAGTTGGGTGATCTGGTGGCGCTTCTTCCCGCTGATCTTGCCGCCACGGAACCGGATCTCGCCCTGGGTGGGCTGGTAGATGCCTGTCATCGCGTTGAAGCAGGTGGTCTTGCCAGCGCCGTTCGGGCCGATCAGCCCGAGGATCTCCCCCTTGTAGAGGGTGAAGTTGACGTTGTCGAGCGCGACCACGCCGCCGAAGCGCAGCGTGACGTTGTCGACCTCCAACAGCGGCTCCCGACTCGGGACCGCCTCCATCGCCGGCGCGCCGGCCTGCGCCGGAACAGCCGGCGTCTGATCGGTGTCACTCACCGACGATCACCTCCTTGCGACGGTCTTTGAACTCCGCCGCCCGTCGTCGGTTCGGAATCAGGCCCTCCGGCCGGAAGATCATCATCACCACGAGGACCAAGCCGAAGATCAGGAACCGGTACTCGTACAGCTCCACGCCGAACAGCTCGATGCCGCGGAACCGCTCGATCATGTACGCCACCAGGCCGCCGCCGACGATCGCGCCGACGATGTTGCCCGAGCCACCGAAGATCACCGCAGCCAGGATGATGATCGAGTTGAGCAGCTCGAAGTTCTGCGAGTTGACGAAGTTCTGCTTACCCGCGAAGAGCGCGCCGGCCAGGCCGGCGATCGCGGCACCCGAGGCGAACGCCCAGAGCTTGAACTTGAACGTCGGCACACCCATCAGCTGGGCGGCGTCCTCGTCCTCCCGGATCGAGATCCAGGCCCGACCGACCCGACTGTTCGTCAGGTTCCGCACACCGATCACCACCAGGATGATCAGCGTGAGCACCAGCCAGTAGTACGGCCGGGCGTCCAGCACGCCGAAGAACGGCTTGCCGTCGGCGTACTTGCCGGGCGGGTGCGGGATCTGGTTGAAACCCCGCTGACCCTTGAGGAACTCCGAGCTGACCGCGGCGATCCGGATCATCTCGGCGAAGCCGAGCGTCACGATCGCCAGGTAGTCACCGCGCAGACGCAGCGTCGGCGTACCGAGCATCACACCCGAGAGCATGGTCAGCCCGATCGCCAGCGGCACCACGAGCAGCCACGGCCAGAGCGTCTTGACGTTGCTGCTCGGCGAGGTCAGCACCGCGACGGTGTACGCGCCGACGGCGAAGAAGCCGAAGTAGCCCAGGTCGAGCAGGCCGGCGAAACCGACAACGATGTTCAACCCGACGGCCAGCAGCACGTAGATCGAGACGGTGAAGAGCACCTGCGTGAAGTTCGCACCGGGGGTCGGGATCGGCCCGAGATACTGGTAGAACTCCCTGTTCGGCAGCGCGTAGAAGAACGCGATCACCGCGACCAGCAGCGCCCAGCGCACCCAGCGCGGCGCGCCGCGCCACCGTTCTCCGGCCGCCTCGCGGCCGGAGCGCACCCTCTCCAGGACGGTCGTCATGCCCGTGCCCTCCCCAGCGATTCGCCCAGCAGACCGGTCGGCCGGAACATCAGCAGCACCACCAACACCGCGAAGGCGGCGAAGTCCTTCCACTGACTGCCGAACAGACCGGCGGCGTAGTTCTCCACCACGCCCAGCAGCAGGCCACCGATCAACGCGCCGCGCAGGTTGCCGATACCACCCAGCACCGCGGCGGTGAAGGCCTTGAGCCCCAGCAGGAAGCCGACGCTGTAGGTCAGGGTCTGGATCCGCACGTCGTAGAGCAGACCCGCCACGCCGGCCATGGAGCCACCGGTGATGAAGACCATCAGGATGATCCGGTCCTTGTTCACACCCATCAACGCGGCGGTGTTGGCGTCCTGGGCCACGGCCCGGATGCCCCGGCCGGTACGGCTGCGGTTGATGAAGAGGTCCAGCAGGACCATCATCAGCAGCGCCGCGCCAATCGTCAGCAGCTGGATCGAGTCGATCGGCACGCCGAAGACGTGGAACAGCGGCTTGCTGCTCACCAGACTGGGCGCGCCCTCCGGCAGTCGGCGGGTCCAGATGCCGAAGGCCTCGGAGATCGCGATCGAGGCGCCGATCGCGGTGATCAGGAAGGCCAGCGGCGGGGCGTTGCGCTTACGCAACGGCCGGTACGCCACCCGCTCGATCACCGTCGCGGTGCCCGCCGAAGCGATGGCGGCGACGATCATCGCCACCAGCAGGTAGAACAGGATCGAACCGATCCCGCTGACCTGTGAGTTCTGGTCGAGTCCAAAGCCGTTCCAGGTCCAGATCGCCGCGAACGCGCCGGCGATGAAGACCTCGGAGTGAGCGAAGTTGATGAGTCTCAGCACGCCGTAGACCAGCGTGTAGCCGAGCGCGACCAGGGCGTAGATCGCGCCCTGGGTCAGGCCGGTCGTGGTGAGTTCCCCGAAGTTGGAGAACAGTCCATTGAAGTCCAAGGGAGGGACGCTCCATCACGTCTGGAGAGAAAATTGGGGTGCGGCCGGGAGCGAGCAGCTCCCGGCCGCACCCGCGATCACAACTCAATCGCCGAAGCAGCGACCAACATCAGGACTTCGGGATCTCCTGGTCCGGGACAACCTTGCCGCCGGTGACCTTGAACGCCCAGACCTTGACCTGCGCCGGGTCCAGCTCGCCGGTCTCGGTGAACTTGTAGCTCGCCGCGACACCCTCGCCGCTGTAGCCCTTCACGAACTCCAGCAGGCCCTCACGGGTGTTCTTGCCAGCCTTGATACCGGCCAGCAGGATGTTCGCCGCGTCGTAGGCGGTGTCGCTGTAGGTGCCCGGGTCGGTGCCGTTGAGCGCCTTGAACTCCTCCACGAAGGTGCCCCGGGCCTCAGCGGCCGGCTGGCACGGGCAGGTGAGGATGGTGCCCTCGGCCGCCGCCTGACCAGCGGAGGTGATGTACGCACCGTCGTTGACGCCGTCGCCGGCGACCAGCGGCGCGGTGACCCCGGCAGCGGTGAGCTGCTTACGGATCAGGCCGGCCTCCTGGTAGTAACCGCCGTAGAAGACCGCCTTCACGTTGGCGGCCTTGACCTTGGTGACCACGCCGGAGAACTCGGTCTGCTTGCCCTCGCCCTGGACCTTGTCCGAGCCGACAACCGCCGGGCCGAGCAGCTTCTTGACCTCGTCGGCCAGGCCGGCGCCGTACGCGGACTGGTCGTCGATGACGTAGACCTTGTCGGCCTTCATCACGTTCTTCATGTAGTTGCCGGCCGCAGGGCCCTGGCTGAAGTCGTTGCCGACCGCGCGGAAGAAGGTCTTCCACTTCTGGTCGGCAAGGCTGGGCCGGGTCGCGGACGGGGTGATGGTCACCAGGCCCGCCTCGCTGAACAGCGGGCCGGCGGCCTCGGACTCACCCGAGTAGGCCGGGCCGACGACGCCGAGGATCTTGGTGTCGTCGATCGCCTTCTGCGCCAGACCAGGTGCCTGGTCGGGGCTGCCCTGCGAGTCCAGGGACGCCAGCTCGACCTTGCAGTCGGCGTTCGCCTTGTTGTATTTGTCAACGGCGAGCTTGACACCGTTGTTCTCGTTGATGCCGAGCGCGGCCGAGCTGCCGGTCAGCGCGCCGAAGAAGGCGATCTTGCTGCCGCAGGCGTCACCGCCGCCTGCCGCATCGTCGCCACTGGAGCATGCGGTTCCGCCGGCGACGAGCGCCACCATGGCGACCCCACCGATAACGCGCGCGAGCTTCTGCCTCAAGGCCCGAACCCTCCTCGTCCCATGGTCCGAACCACCCGCTGGCTATTGGCCCTTGCGGGGGCGGACGAACCAGACCGTCGTCGCCGGTCTGGGGCCGGACGTTATCCCACCGTGGAGCTGTGACGTAAGCCCCATCGGAGCGGGTTGACCGAACCGTTACACACTGTGGCGGATCAGAAGCCATCCCTGTAAGAACCATCGGCCGCGAGGCGGTTTCACAGTTGTTTCTTCGGTAAGTCATCAACAGCTACATGACCGTTACCGATCGAGGCCTGACAACGGCAGCCACCAGGCACGCGGCGTTTTCTCGCCGCCCGTCGGCACCAGCAGTCGATCTTCCGGAGGGGTCGCTGCGGCGGCTGTGTCCCGACTGTCCGAAACCGGCCAGGGCGACACCATCGCCCCTCATGAATCACCCGCATCGACCGGAAGCCACAGTCCGTGACGGCCCCCGCCCCGGGTAACCGCCCCACGCTCCGCCCGCGGGCCACCACACGCGATGGCCCGCCGTCAGCCGGGCCACGCCGCCGACCGCGGCCTCTCCCCCTCGGGCCGACCCGAAAACCGACGGGCGGCAACCAGCACGGCGGAGCGCCGAGACCAGCACCCCCACCCGCCGCGACAGGACCGACGCCGGTCAGGGTGCCGGCAGGGTCACCTCGCCGCCGGCGGTCTCCGCGAGGATCCGCTCAGCGACCTCTTTCATCGTCATCCGGTGGTCCATCGCCGTGCGCTGGATCCACTTGAACGCCTGCGGCTCGGTCATCCCGTACGTGGTCATCAGCGCGCCCTTGGCGCGCTCCACCGACTTACGGATCTCCAGGCGGTCGGTCAGGCTCGCGACCTCCGCCTCCAGGGCCGCGACCTCCGAGTAACGCGACAGCGCGATCTCCACCGCCGGGACCAGGTCGCTCTTCTGGAAAGGCTTCACCAGGTACGCCATCGCGCCCGCCGCCCGTGCCCGCTCCACCAGATCACGCTGGCTGAACGCAGTCAGAATGATCACCGGAGCGATCCGGGCACCGGCGATGCGCTCGGCGGCGGCCAGCCCGTCCATGATCGGCATCTTGATGTCGAGGATGACGAGGTCGGGCTTCAACTCCTCGGCGAGGCGCACGGCTGTCTCGCCGTCGCCGGCCTCCCCCACCACCTCGTAACCCTCTTCGACGAGCATCTCGGCGAGGTCCAGCCGGATCAGCGCCTCGTCCTCGGCGATCAGTACGCGCCTACGCTCGGCATCCGTCGGCATCTCAGCCACCAGCCCTACCCCCACCAGTCATAAGCCGACACCAACCCGACCGGGTGTCGCCGCCCTCAGCGTAGTAGGTAACCTATGGGAGGCCACCAGAGCATTCGGCCAAGCGTCCCCGTATTCCAACCGGCAGAGAAGCGGAGCTCAAACCTCCGACAGTGTGGGTTCGACTCCCACCGGGGGCACCAAAAGTGTCGTACGGCTGTTCCAAAATCGTCATGTGCATCCACCTGACCTACGCATTCGCGCGCGGCAGCAGCACCTCGCCGGCAGTACGGTCGCCGAGGTTGCCAGACGTCTGAGACTTCCGTACCCAACGGTCAGGGGCTAGTGCAAGAACCCGGCCGAGCCGAGACGGGCCGGCAGTGAGCTTCGTTGCTTTCGCTGCCGGCCCGAGGTCAAGAATCAGACAGATCCGTCTGCATACCTCTACCTGCTCGGTCTCTACCTGGGCGACGGGCATCTCGTCACCTCCGCACGGGTACCGGTGCTCCGCATCGCTTGCAGCAGTAGTTGGCCGGGCTTGATCGAGGCGTGCGACGCCAGCATGCGGCAGGTGCTCGCGGCGAAGGTCCAGCGCGTCCAGCAGCCTGGTTGCGTCAGCGTGCAGAGCTCCGGCAAGCACTGGCCATGCCTGCTTCCCCAGCATGGTCCCGGCAAGAAACACGAACGTCCGATCGTTCTCGCCGATTGGCAACGGGACATCGTCGCGACGCATCCGGGCGACTTCCTGCGCGGGCTGTTCCACTCCGACGGCTGCCGGTTTGCCAACCGGGTGACCGTGCGCGGCAAGGCGTACGTCTACCCGCGCTACATGTTCGTCAACGAGTCGGCCGACATCATGGGGCTCTGCCAGTGGAGCCTCGACCTGCTCGGCGTGGCCTGGCGGATGAACCGACGCAACTCGCTGTCGGTGGCGCGGCGCGACGCTGTCGCCACACTGGACCGGCACGTCGGCCCGAAGTCCTGACCGTTACCGCGCGGATCACCCCTGCCGTGGGAGCCTGGCTGACGCGCGGGCGGATGGCCGGTGGCGTAAGCGGCGACGGGGGTGGGTTCCGATGCGGGTGGTGGTCTTCGGTGCGACCGGGATGGTCGGTCAGGGCGTGTTGCGCGAGTGCCTGCTCGCCGATGACGTGCGGGAGGTGCTGACTGTCGGTCGGCGGCCGACCGGCCGGCAGGATCCGAAGCTGCGGGAGCTGACGGTCGCCGACGTGGGCGAGTTGAACGCGGTGCGCGCCGAGTTGACAGGTGTCGACGCGTGTTTCTACTGCCTGGGTGTGTCCTCCTTGGGCTTGGACGAGGCCGCGTACACGCGGGTCAGTTACGACTACCCCCTCGCTGCGGCCCGGTTGTTCGCGGAGGTGAGCCCGGCTGTCACGTTCGTCTACGTCTCCGGTCAGGGGACCGACTCGTCGGGTCGGGGTCGGGTGATGTGGGCGCGGGTCAAGGGTCGCGCCGAGAACGCGATCATGGATCTGCTGCCCAACGGTTACGCGGCGCGGCCGGGGTTCATCCAGCCGACGTACGGGGCGGTGTCGAAGACGGGGTGGTACCGGTTCGGGTACGCGGTCACGCGTCCGCTGTTTCCGGTGTTGCGTCGGTTGCTGCCGAACCAGGTCACCACGACCGACGGGGTCGGCCGGGCGATGCTGCGGGTGGCTCGGCAGGGTTCGCCAGTCCGGGTGTTGGGCAACCGCGAGTTGCGCTGATCGGTCAGACGATCGTGTCGAGGGCGTGGGCGAGGTCGGCGCGTAGGTCCTCGGGGTCCTCGAGGCCGACCGAGAGGCGCAGCAGGGCGGCGGCGGGTTTGGCGTCGCCCTCGACCGGCCGGTGGGTGAGCGAGGCGGGGTGCTGGATGAGGGTGTCGACGCCGCCGAGGGACACCGCGTGGGTGATGAGGCGGCAGGCGTCGGCGACGGCGGCCGCGGCGGGCGCGCCGCCGCGTACCTCGAAGGCGAGCAGGCTGCCGGGTCCGGCCATCTGCCGGCCGACCAGCGCCGCCGGGTCGTGCACCGAGGGGTGGTGCACCCGGTGTACGGCGGGGTGGCCGGCGAGCCAGCCGGCGAGTTTCTCGGCGGTGGCCTGTTGGGCGCGGACCCGCAGCGGCAGGGTTTGCAGGCCGCGGTGCAGGAGGTAGCCGCCGAGGGGGTGCAGGATCGCGCCGGTTACCGCGCGGACCTGGCGTAGTCGCGCGGCCCAGGTGTCGTCGCAGGCGACGACGCCGGCGAGCACGTCGCCGTGCCCGCCGATGCTCTTGGTGGCGCTGTGCAGGACGAGGGTGGCGCCGTGGCGGGCGGGTTGTTGCAGTACGGGGGTGGCGACGGTGTTGTCGACGAGCAGTGGGGTGTCGCCGGCCGCGGCGGCGAGGGCGGCGATGTCGACCAGGTCGAGTGTGGGGTTGGCGGGTGTCTCGACGATGATCAGTGCGGTGTCGGGGCGGATGGCGGCGGCGACCTCGTCGGGGCGTGCCCAGGTGACTGTGGTGCCGAGCAGGCCGGTGGCGAGGACGTGGTCGGTGCCGCCGTAGAGGGGTCGGACGGCGACGACGTGTCGGCGGTCGTCGCGGGCGGCGGCGAGCAGGGTGGCGGTGAGGGCGGCCATGCCGCTGGCGAAGGCGACGGCCTGGGTGGTGCCCTCCAGTTCGGCGAGGGCGTTTTCGAAGCGGGCGACTGTGGGGTTCCAGAGCCGTTGGTAGACGGCGCTGCTGCCGGTGGGTAGGGGGCCGCCGGTGGCGAGTTGCTCGTACGCGGCGCCGCCGTCGTCCACGGAGGGCAGTGGGTTGGTGGTGGACAGGTCGATGGGTGGTACGTGCACGCCGAGGGTGCGGAGGTCGTCGCGGCCGGCGTGCACGGCCCGGGTGTCCATCGTTGTCATGGCTGAAGCGTCGAACATGTGGCCGCTGACAGGCAACAGTTCGGCAGATCATTCTGTGAACGGGGTGGTTTCCGCGCCGGGTTCGGGTGAGGATGGCGGAATGTCCCCTGAGCCGAATGATGTGCGGTCGTATCCGGCCCTGGACGAGGTGGACCGCGCGATCCTGACCGAGCTGGCGGCGGATGGCCGACTGCCGAACAACGCTCTCGCCGAGCGGGTGGGAGTGGCGCCGTCGACGTGCCTGACGCGTACGCGGGCGCTGCGCGAGCGCGGCGCGATCCGTGGTTTCCACGCCGAGGTGGATCCGGCGGCGCTCGGTCTGCCGTTGCAGGCGTTGGTGTCGGTGCGGTTGACCGCGCACGAGCGGGCGGCGGTGGACGCGTTCCGGGCGCGGTCGGTGCGGCTGCCGGGGGTGGTGTCGGTGTTCCACGTGGCCGGTGCGGAGGACTACGTGTTGCATGTGCGGGCGGCGTCCGGCGACGCGTTGCGGGACTTCGTGCTGGACCACCTGGCGGTCGACCCTGTGGTGCAGCACACGCAGACCAGTCTGATCTTCGAGCAGGCGCGCGGGATGGGCTGAGCGGCGGGGTGAGGTGGCCGACGAAAACCCGCATGCCGGAACAAAGCCGGCCGGTGACGGGTTGGCTGACCGTGTGATCACCGTACCGTTGTCTGTTCTTGATCTTGCTCCGGTCGCCAAGGGCACCACCGCTGGCGCCGCCTTGCAGGCCACCACCGAGCTGGCCCGTCGCACCGAGGAGTTGGGCTACCACCGGTTCTGGGTGGCCGAGCACCACAACATGCCGGCGATCGCCAGCTCCGCCCCCGCGGTGCTGCTGGCGCACCTGGCGGCGAACACGTCGACGATCCGGTTGGGGTCGGGCGGGGTGATGCTGCCCAACCACGCGCCGCTGGTGGTCGCCGAGCAGTTCGGCACCCTGGAGGCGCTGCACCCCGGTCGGATCGACCTGGGCATCGGGCGGGCGCCGGGCACCGACCAGGTGACCGCGCTGGCGTTGCGGCGCACCATGGAGGGCCTGTCGGCGGAGGGTTTCCCGCGCGAGTTGACGGACCTGATGAACTACTTCAGCGGGGAGAAGCCGGGGCAGATCATCGCCACGCCGGGTCGCGGTGAGCAGCCGGCCGTCTGGCTGCTGGGCTCCAGCGGCTTCAGCGCCCAGCTCGCCGGCCTGCTCGGTCTGCCGTTCTCCTTCGCGCACCACTTCAGCTCGGCGAACACCCTGCCGGCGTTGGCCCTGTACCGGCAGAACTTCCGGCCGTCGCAGTGGCTGGACAAGCCGTACGCGATGGTGGCGGTCAACGCGGTGTGCGCGGAGACCGACGAGCGGGCCGAGTGGTTGGCCGGGCCGAGCGCCCTGTCGTTCCTGAAGCTGCGCTCCGGGCGGCCGGAGCCGCTGTCGACGCCCGACGAGGCGGCGGCCTACCCGTACTCCGAGATCGAGCGGGAGTTCGTCGTGGCGCGCCGTGACGGTCAGGCGATGGGCTCGCCGGAGACGGTGCGTCGGCAGCTGACCGAGTTGGTGGAGCGCACCGGCGCGGACGAGCTGATGCTCACCACGCTTGTGTACGACGTGCAGGACCGGGTGCGGTCGTACGAGTTGATCGCCGAGCAGGTGGCGGGCGGTCTGCGCCGGAGCGCGTGAAACACGATCTTCACGTCAGCGTCACCCTGCCGACCCGGACGGTGCCTAATGTTGGTTCCGGTGGTGGTACGGCATTCCCGGTCGGGACGGGTTGGGAATGCCGCGGTGTGGCGCACCGGGCCGGAGCTGAGCGGATTCCGCGGCTGCGGCCCGGTGCCTGCCACCCTAGGCGACCCCGCTCGGGACCGCTAGGGGTTGCATCAACGTAGGTGGATGTCCGGCGTGGGTGGGGTGCCCATTCCGTTGCCGATGAAGAACCCCGGGTGTGGCGGTTGGTTGTAGGCGGTGTTCTGCCACGCGATCGCCACCCGATACTGCGGGTCGTGCATCAGCGTGTAGATCCGGGTGCTGGTCGGAGTGGGTGTGCTATAGATGCGCAACGCCCGACTGTCGGTGGTCCGCCAGAGCACCTCCTCGCGCCAGTCGCCCAGGATGTCGCCGGAGAGCGCCGGCGTGGACTTGGTGCCGTTGTTGGACGCCACCCCGCTGCCGTCGAGCAGCCGGGTCTCACCGCCGGTGCCGTACTTGTCGATCTTCGTGCCGTCGAGCAGTTCCCGCACCGGGTCAGCGTCCCACCAGGCGAGGAAGTTGGCCGAGGACGGCTTGCGGCCGACGTTCTGCCCCCTGGTGTTGGCCAGTCCGGCGACCGCCGACGACCACGACTCCGCGCCCGGGCTACCCGCCCAGATGTCCGCGGAGACACCCCGGCCGTTGTCGCCGGACGCCGGCGTGGACCAGAGGACCTGACCGGTACGGGCGTCGGCGAAGTAGGAGCTGGGCTTGCTGCCGTCCTCGTCGACCTTGAACACCTCCAGGCCGGCGCGGCCCGGGTCCAGGTCGCCGACGTGCATGGCGTCGCCGTGGCCGTTGCCCGTCGAGTGGAGCAGCCGGCCGTTGTCGTCGATGGTGGCGGCCCCGTACACGATCTCCTGGCGGCCGTCGGCGTCGACGTCGGCGACGGAGAGCTGGTGGTTGCCCTGACCGGCGGCGGCGCCGTTGCCGGAGGAGTTCGAGTCGAACGTCCACCGCTTGCGCAGCGTGCCGTCGCGGAAGTCCCAGGCCGCGATCACCGCGCGGGTGTAGTAACCCCGCGCCATGACCAGCGAGGGGCGCTGCCCGTCCAGGTACGCGGTGCCGGCGAGGAACCGGTCCACCCGGTTGCCGTACGAGTCACCCCAGGACGACACCGTGCCGCGCGGCGGGTCGTAGGTGACGGTGGAGGCGATCGCACCGGTCTGACCGTTGAACATGGTCAGGTACTCCGGGCCGGACAGCACGTAGCCGCTGGAGTTGCGGTAGTCCGCCGACGACGAGCCGATGAGCTGACCGGTGCCGGAGCGCGTGCCGTCGGCGGTCTTCATGGCCACCTCGGCGCGGCCGTCGCCGTCGTAGTCGTACACCTGGAACTGGGTGTAGTGGGCGCCGGCCCGGATGTTGCGGCCCAGGTCGACCCGCCACAACCGGGTGCCGGTGAGTGTGTACGCGTCGACGTAGACGTTGCCGGTGTAGCCGGACTGGGAGTTGTCCTTGGCGTTCGACGGCTCCCACTTGAGCACGATCTCGTAGGTGCCGTCGCCGTTGAGGTCACCGACGGAGGCGTCGCTGGCGCTGTAGGTGTAGCTCTCGCCGCTCGGGGTGCTGCCCCCGGCCGGGACCTGCAACGGCACGTCCAGGTAACCCGCGCCGAACTGCAACGCCGGCACCGACGCCGCCTGCTCGGCGCCGCCCACCACGGCCCGCACCGTGTACGCCGAGCCGGCCGCCGCCCCGCTGTCGAGGTAGTTGGTGGCGCCGGTGATCGGGCTGGCGTTGACCCTTGTGGAACCCCGGTAGAGGTTGAACGCCACCCCGGAGGTCTCGGTGCCGAGCAGCCGCCAGGACACCAGGTTGCCGCCGCCGGAGCGGACGCTGATCAGCCCTCGATCCAGCTTCTCCATCTGCAGCACGCCGGCCGACGTCGGTGGCGGCGTGGTGGGTGGCGGCGTCGTCGGCTCGTCGGTGGGTGGCGGGGTGGTCGGCTCGTCGGTGGGTGGGGCGCCGGTGCAGGTGGTGCCGTTGAGCGCGAAGCTGCTCGGCACCGGGTTGCTGCCCGTCCACGAACCGTTGAAGCCGAACGAGGCGCTGCCGTTCGTGGCGATGGCGACGTTGTGGTCGACGTTGCGCGCGGTGACCTGGGCACCGGACTGGGTGACGGCAGCGTTCCACGCCTGGGTGACCTGTTGGCCCGCTGCGTACGCCCAGGTGACGGCCCACCCGTTGACCGGGTCGCCGAGGTTGGTGACTGTGACGTTGGCGCCGAAGCCACCCTGCCACTGGTTCGTGATCTGATAGTCGACCCGGCAGCCGACGGCGGCGGCCGAGGCGACGACCGCGCCGAGGGTGCCGGCCACGACGGTGGCCGCCGTCGTGGCGGCGAGCAGGATCAGCCGATGTCTGGACGGGTGCATGCACTGCCTCCGGGGATCCGGTGGTGATCGCTGCGGCCCACCGGCCCCGCCCGGGGCGGCACAGTGGACCGGCCCCGCCGCGACGGCGGCGGACGGCGATCTGATCGGGGGTGAAACGCCCTGGAACTCACGGATCCGACTCACCGCGCATCGTAAGGCAAGCGCTTTCCGACGCGCAACATCGATGACCGTGGCTTGACCGGGTCTTGCCCCCGCGAGCAATGGCTGATCGACTCGTTCGGATGAACGCTCACCACATGGACCCCGCCGAGTTTCGTCGCGCCGGCCACGCCGTCGTCGACTGGATCGCCGACTACTGGGCGACAGTGGACCAACGACCGATCGTCCCGGCCGATCCCCCCGGCACGGTGGCCGCCGCCCTGCCCAGCACGCCTCCCACCACCGGCGGCGAACCGGTCGAGGCGATCCTCGCCGACCTGGACTCGATCGTCGTACCAGGCCTGACCCACTGGCAGCACCCGGGCTTCTTCGGCTACTTCCCGGCCAACACCTCCGGCCCGAGCGTGCTCGGCGACCTGGTCAGCTCCGGGCTGGGCGTGCAGGGCATGCTCTGGGCGTCCAGCCCGGCCTGCACCGAACTGGAGACTGTGGTGATGGACTGGCTGGCCCACCTCCTGGACCTGCCACCGCGATTCCACTCCGCAGGCAACGGCGGTGGCGTCATCCAGGACTCGGCCTCCTCGGCGACGCTGGTGGCCACCCTGACCGCACTGCAACGCGCCAGCGGCGGCCGCTGGCACCAGAGCGGCATCGACCGGCGCTACCGCGCGTACACCTCCCTGCACGGACACTCGTCCATCGAGAAGGCGGCACGGATCGCCGGGCTGGGCAGCGACGGAATCCGGTCGATCGAGGTGGACCCGGACACCCAGGCGATGCTGCCGGGCGCGCTGCGGGCCGCGATCGAGGCCGACCTGGCCGCCGGTGACACACCGGCCATCGTGGTGGCCACAATCGGCACCACCTCCACCACCGCCATCGACCCGCTGCCGGAGATCGGGGCCATCTGCGCCGAATACGGAATCTGGCTGCACGTGGACGCCGCGTACGCGGGCTCTGCCGCCGTCTGCCCCGAACTGCGGTGGTCGCACGCCGGCCTGGAGTACGCCGACTCCTACTGCTTCGACCCGCACAAGTGGCTACTCACCGGCTTCGACTGCGACGCGTTCTGGGTGGCCGACCGCGCCGAACTGATCGAGGCGCTGACCGTACTGCCGGAGTTCCTGCGCAACGCGGCCACCGAATCCGGCGCGGTGATCGACTACCGGGACTGGCAGGTGCCGCTGGGCCGCCGCTTCCGGGCCCTCAAGCTGTGGTTCGTGCTGCGTTGGTACGGCGCCGAGGGGCTACGCGCGCACATCCGCTCCGGAGTGGCGCTGGCCGAACGGTTCGCCGAGCGGATCCGCGCCGACGACCGGTTCGAGTTGGCCGCGGCGCACCCGTTCTCACTTGTCTGCTTCCGACTGCGCGCCGACGACGACGCCAACGCGGCATTGCTGGCCTCGGCGAACGCCACCGGACGGGTGTACCTGACGCACACCCGCGTCGCCGGCCGTTACACGCTGCGGCTGGCGATCGGCTCGCCGCAGACCACCGAGGCGCACATCGACGAGGCATGGACCCTGCTCTCCGAAGCAGCCGCCGCCCTGCCCACCCCCTAACCCCGCCCCGCCCCCGCCTCGCCCGCCCCGCCCCGCCCCGCCCTCGCCTCGCCCGCCCTCGCCTCGGGATCTGCGCAACTTCCCCGTTGTTGCTGCCTCCGAGGCGCGGGATACAGCAACATCCCTGATATTGCGCGGATCGCGGCGACGAACGTCGTCCCGAGAGGCCGGGAGCGGGGTTTCGGGTGCCCGCGGCCATCAAGGTCGTGCTCGATCGTGGATGTAGTGGCATCCCGGCGCTTCGTGGCCACTACATCCACGATCGAGCGCGACCTTGGCTGGCTCAACCTCGGCAAGCACGACGTTCGACGGGGCATCGCCGCGCTCCACCCCGCACGCCGCCGCCCACCCCACCCCCCCACCCACCCCCGCACCCCACCCCCGCACGGCACCCGGGCACGGCACCCGGGCACGGCGCCCGGGCACGGCGCCCGCGCACGGCGCCCGCGCACGGCCCTCGCGCTCGGCCCTCGCGCACGGCCCTCGCGCACGGCACTCGCGCGTCGATCATGGAGTTGTGGTGCCCGACAAACCGCATCGACGGCGACATTCATCCCACCACAACCCCATGATCGACGCGGTCACGACGTCGACGTCCTGTCCGACCAGCTGCGGTGATGGGGTTGGGGCGGACGTGAGCGCCCCGCCCTGCCGTGGAACTGGCGGCGCGAGCGGGGGCCGGTGCGCGGGGCCGGAACGCGGGGCCGGAACGCGGGGCCGGAACGCGGGGCCGGAACGCGGGGCCGGAACGCGGGGCCGGAACGCGGGGCCGGACC
>NZ_JBNCKM010000001.1:194302-586470 GCF_049841535.1 Micromonospora sp. DT53 | reverse complement strand
GTACGCGGGGCCGGAACGCGGGGCCGGAACGCGGGGCCGGAACGCGGGGCCGGAACGCGGGGCCGGAACGCGGGGCCGGAGCGCGGGGTTCAGCGCGGGGCCGGAGCGCGGGGCGGGAGCGCCGGGTTCAGCGCGGGGCGGGCGTAGCCGTTGCAGCCAGGTCAGCCGGGACCTCGCCGGCGGAAGCAACATCGGCCTCGGGCCCGTCGGCAGCGGCTGCGGTTGCTGCGGGAGAGGCGCTCGCGGCTTCGGCGCGGGCGCGGCGGGTACGGCGCAGGGCGCGCACGGCCAACACCAGGGCGGCCAGCCAGCCGGCGGCCAGGAGGGCGTACAGGGCGGGGCGGGTCGGACCGTCCAGTTCGGCAGAGCGGATCAGGGTGCGGGCGTTGGTCAGCACGATCACGCCGCCGACTGCCGCGCCGAGCAGTTGGGCGGGCACGATTCGTACCAGCCACGCGGCCAGCGGGGCGGCGATGAGCCCGCCGATGAGCAGCGCGGCGACGGTGGGGAGCAGGAATCCCTCCGCGCCCAACCCGATCAGGAAGCCGACGCTGGCCGCGCCGGCCACGACGAACTCGGCGGTGTCCACGGAGCCGATCACCTTGCGGGGCTCCATGCGGCCGGACACCAGTAGCGCCGGGGTGGCCACCGGGCCCCACCCGCCGCCGCCGGTCGCGTCGACGAAGCCGGCGACCAGGCCCAGGGGCCCGAGGAAACGGCCGCGTAGCCGCCCGCCGACCCGGTCGGTGCGCAGGGGTCGGGCGAAGCGGATCAGGAGGTACGCGCCGAGGGTGAAGAGAATGCCGGCCATCCACGGTGCGGCGGCCTCGGTGGAGATCGAACTGAGCAGGGTGGCGCCGGCGAAGGCACCGACAGCGCCGGGTAGGGCGATGCGGGTCACCACCCGCCAGTCGACGTTGCCGAACCGCCAGTGCGCGACCCCGGCGGCGAGCGTGGTGCCGATCTCGGCCAGGTGCACCGAGGCCGAGGCGGCGGCCGGGGCGACCCCGGCGACCAGGAGCAGGGTGGACGAGGTCAAGCCGTACGCCATGCCGAGCGAACCATCGATCAGTTGCGCGACGAGCCCGACCAGAGCGAGGACCAACAGCTTGCGCACGAGCGCCCCCTGACTTTTCGGTATCTCCTATCGACTTGGTCGACAATGCGGGATGGGACAGCCAGGGTCAAGCCCCCGATCGGTGGATGGGACGCCGGGGGGCGGTGCGCCGGGTCAGCGGCAGATGGCGCGGAACCCGGAAGGCGGGCCGGCACGCGGACTCAGGCGCGCGGGCTCAGCCGCCGGGCGACGCGGAACCGGCAAAGCGGGCCGGCACGCGGGACCCAGGCGCGCGGGCTCAGCCGCCGGGCGACGCGGAGCCCGGAAAGCGGGCCGGCGCTCAGATCCAGGCGCGCGGGTCGGCGGCCAGCTCGGTGACGCGTGCGGGCAGGGTGCCGGCGGCCACGTCGGCGACGCTGACCAGTTCCAGGATCTCCCGCTCGCTTGCCCGCAGCGCGATCCAGACCTCCTGGAGGGCGTGCGCCGGGCCGTGGTAGCCGAGCTGCTCGGGGCGTTGCCCGCGGACGTGGGCGAGGGGCCCGTCGATCACCCGGATGACCTCGGCGAGGGAGATCTCCTCGGCGGGGCGGGCCAGCCAGTAGCCGCCCTCCGGGCCGCGCTGGGCGTGCACGATGCCACCTCGGCGCAGCTGGAGAAGGATGCTCTCCAGGAACTTCGGCGGGATCTCCTGGGCGCGGGCGATCTGGTCGGCCGTGACCGGCCGGCCGCGCCCGGGGCCGCTGGCCGTCGCGGCAAGCTCGGCGGCCGCGCGGAGGGCATAGTCGACCCGAGCGGAGAGGCGCATGTCGGCAAGGTTAGTCGCTGGTCAACCGGGCGGGCGGGCGACCCTCGGCCGATCGGCCACGCATCGACGGGAAGTGGTGCCGCCGGCACCGTCCGGGCCACCGGCAGGGACCGGTGAACGGCCGCCGGCCGGGGCCGGTGAGGTACGTCATGATCCACCGCACGGTGGCGGCCGGAATGCCGATCCGGAGCGTCCCTATGCTGGGCGGGAGTACGAATGTCTGGCCGTTTGCACGGCCGCCAGCAACATATTGATAAACACCGGGCCGCGCTCGGGGGGAAGGCAACACGATGACCGATGTCGCCACACGCACCTGGGATGGCATGACCATCCCGGTCGCCGGCACCTATCTTCTCGATCAGGCGCACAAGCGGATCGGTTTCCTGTCCCGGCACATGATGGTGAGCCCGGTACGCGGCGAGTTCGCCGAGGCCACGGCGCAGATCTTCGTGGCGGAGGACCCGCTGCTCTCCTCGGTGACGGCCACCATCATGGCGGCCAGCATCACCACCGGCAGCGTCGACCGGGACACGCATCTGAAGAGTGCCGACTTCCTCGACGTGGAGCGCTTTCCCACCCTCGAATATCGAAGCACCGGCATCAAATGGCAGGGCAACGAGGACCCCATCTTCCAGTGGGCGCGTCTGCGCAACCATCGGCTGGGCGGAAGAGGCCGGAGTCACATTGTTCCGCCGCAGTCCGACGGCATTCCCGGACGATTCGTCCTCACCGGTGAGTTGACCGTGAAGGGCATCACCCGGGCCGTCGACCTGGAGGTGAACTTCGGTGGCGCTCGTCGTGATCCGTACGGGCAGAACATCTTCGGCTTCAGCGCGACGGCCGAGATGAACCGCGAAGACTACGGCCTGCTCTGGAATGTCCTCCTGGAGAGCGGCGGGGTGCTGGTCGGCAAGACGGTGCAGATCGAGATCGCCGGAGAAGCCATCTACCAGGCCTGACCGGCCTCATCCCCGCCAGGTGCCTGGCGGGGATCAGCGACAGCCACCTGGCGGGGATCAGCGACGGCGTCAGGCGCCGACGCGGCGCAGCAGACCCTCCTGGACGGCGCTGGCGATCTGCCGGCCGTCCGTGGTGAACATCCGGCCGGTGGCCAGCCC
This sequence comes from Micromonospora sp. DT53, assembly GCF_049841535.1. Lineage (NCBI taxonomy): Bacteria > Bacillati > Actinomycetota > Actinomycetes > Micromonosporales > Micromonosporaceae > Micromonospora > Micromonospora sp. DT53. The sequence goes on along the minus strand of NZ_JBNCKM010000001.1, from coordinate 583,490 downwards.
TCGCGCGCCGGACGCCGACGGGCTCAGGCAGTCGTAGAGGAACCACTCGTCAGCCCGGAACGGCCTGTGGAACCAGAGCGCGTGGTCCAGGCTCGCGCCGACCAACCCGCCCGGCCCCCACACCTCGCCGTGGACGGAGAGCACCGAGTCCAGCAGGGTGAGGTCCGAGGCGTAGGTGAGCGCGCAGGCGTGCAGCAGGGGGTCGTCGGGCAGTTTGCCGTCGATGCGCATCCAGACGCGCTGGTGCGGGTCGGCGGGCCGGTCGCCGGGGCGGACCCAGCCGGGCTCGCCCACGTAGCGCACGTCGATGGGTCGCGGGATCTGGCCCCACATGCCCAACCGCTCCGGGTAGCGGGACAGCCGGTCGGACATCGTCGGCACGTCCTGCGGCGGGGGTACGTCCAGCGGGGTCGGGGCCTGGTGGTCCAGGCCCTCCTCGGCCCGCTGGAACGACGCCGACATGAAGAAGATCGGCTTGTCGTGCTGGAGGGCGACCGCGCGGCGGACCGAGAAGGACCTGCCGTCGCGGATGTTCTCCACCTGGTACGCGATCGGCTCGACCGGGTCGCCGGGGCGGACGAAGTAGCCGTGCAGCGAGTGCACGAACCGCTCCGGGTCGACGGTGCGGCCGGCGGCGACCAGGGCCTGACCGGCGACCTGGCCGCCGTACACCCGTTGTGGGCCGACCGGGGGGCTCATCCCCCGGAAGGTCATCTCTCCGGTCGGGTCGAGGTCCAGCACTTCCAGCAGCTGGTCTACCGCCGCCTGGCCGACCGCGACCCGACCGTCACTCACTGCAGCGCCCGCGCCGACGCGGCGTCGACAAGCGAGCCGAGCTGGTGTACGCGCAGCGTGTTGGTCGAGCCGGGGGTGCCGGGCGGGCTACCCGCCACGATCACCACGTAGTCACCGGGGTTGGCCCGGTCGAGGCCGAGCAGCGCCTGGTCGACCTGGCGGAACATGTCGTCGGTGTGCTGCACGAACGGCATCAGGAAGGTCTCCACGCCCCAGGTGAGGGCGAGCTGGTCGCGCACCTCGGGGACCGGCGTGAAGGCCAGCAGCGGCAGGTCGCAGTGCAGGCGGGACAGCCGTCGCACGGTGTCGCCGGTCTGCGAGAAGGCGACGAGCGCCTTGGCGTTGATGGCCCGGGCGATCGACGAGGCGGCGACGGTGAGGGCGCCACCGTGGGTACGGGGGTCGTGCTGCAACCGCGGCACCCCGATCGAACCGGCCTCGGTGGTCGTCACGATCTTGGCCATGGTGCTGACGGTGAGCACCGGGTACTTGCCGACGCTGGTCTCGCCGGAGAGCATCACCGCGTCCGCGCCGTCGAGCACCGCGTTGGCGACGTCGGACGCCTCCGCCCGGGTGGGGCGGGAATTCTCGATCATGGAGTCGAGCATCTGGGTGGCCACGATGACGGGCTTGGCGTTCTCCCGGCACAGCTGCACGGCGCGCTTCTGCACCAGCGGGACCTCGTCCAGCGGCATCTCGACACCGAGGTCACCACGGGCGACCATGACGCCGTCGAAGGCCAGCACGATGGCCTCCAGGTGCTCCACCGCCTCCGGCTTCTCGACCTTGGCGAGCACCGGGCGGAACACGCCCTCCTCGGCCATGATGTTGTGCACGAGCTTGATGTCCTCGGCCGAGCGGACGAAGGACAGCGCCACCAGGTCGACGCCGAGGCCCAGGGAGAAGCGCAGGTCCTCGGCGTCCTTGTCCGACATGGCGGGCACGCTGACCGCCACGTTGGGCAGCGACACGCCCTTGTTGTTGGAGACCGGGCCGCCCTCGGTGACGAGGCAGCGGATGTCGTTGCCGGTGACGTCGGTGACCTCGACGGCGACCCGACCGTCGTCGATCAGCAGCCGGTCGCCGGGCTTCACCTCGTGCGGCAGCTTGGTGTAGGTGCAGGAGACCCGCTCCTTGGTGCCGATGATGTCGTCGCCGGTGATCACGACCGAGTCGCCGGTGCGCCACTCGTGTGGGCCGTCGGCGAACTTACCGAGCCGGATCTTGGGGCCCTGCAGGTCGGCGAGGACGGCCACCGGCTTACCCGCCGCCTCCGACGCCTCCCGGACCAGTCGATAGACCGCCTCGTGGTCGGCGTGGCTGCCGTGGCTGAAGTTGAGCCTCGCCACGTTCATGCCGGCCTCGACAAGACCCCGGATGCGCTCCGGGGACGAGGTGGCGGGACCCAGAGTGCAGACGATCTTTACGCGGCGTGTCACGCCCATCAGGCTAGTCTCTCCTTCAGGTCGGACTCGGGGCCGACCCCTTGCAGGCAGCGGAACAGTTGTCCAACGACGCGCGGCGCGCATCGGGCCGGCGGGCGGAACCGCACCGGGAACGTTGTGGCGACGGGCATCAGCGACCGCGCGCCGGGAATCGTACGCCTCCGCCGGCGTGCGCTGTCGGGGTGCTCCCGGCGGCGGCTCACCTCGGGTGCCCCGAGGCGGCAGGGTGGGCACCGCGTGGAGCAGGTCGCGGGAGTCGCGGCGGCGCCGACCCACGACGGCGGGTACGCCCCGGCGGCGGCCCTCGCTGGGCGCGACCGTAGCACCGGCGGGCGGGCGAGCGCCGTCGTCATCACGACAGCCACCGATGGATCGGCGGCTCAGCTGCCGGCCTTGACCAGCGGGAACTCCAGGGACCCGGCCGGGCAGAGGAAGGTCAGCACCTCCACCCGGTAGAGCCCGGCCTGTACCGCCGGGTTGGCTTCCAGCACGCTGCGGACGTCGTCGACGCTGCCGGTGCGGGCCAGCCCGAAGCCGATCGGCGGATCCGGCTCGCGCGCCGGCCCGTCCACCGAGCCGGCGACCAGGACGATGCCGCGGCGCTGCAACGCCTGCATGTGCTCGGCGTGCTCGGCCTGCAACCGCTGCACGGTCTCGGGGGGCAGGGCCCGCCCGGCCGCGCCGGGATAGATCACGATGCACTCGTACGTGTCGAGCGCGAAGTTGACCTGCGGCACTCCCATGGGTGCTCCCTCCGCCGTCGCGCCGGAACGCACCGGCTCCGGCCAGCGTCGCACGGACATCCCGCTCGTACCGGGCGCTTCCCGGCAACTCGGCTGGCGTACCCATGGCGTGTCCGCGCCCACACTCGGCCGACCGGCGGCATGGCGGTGGCGATCCGGGGGATGATCCATCGGTGGCGGGTGGGCTCTTCACGCCCGCGCTGTCCACGCCCGCCACGACGAGACGATTGGGGATCAGGCAATGGCGACAAACATCAGTGAGCAGCCCGCGAAGGCGTCCGGCACGTACCGGATCGGCGGCGACGTCACAGTCAACCGGCTCGGCTACGGGGCCATGCAGCTCACCGGCCCGGGTGTCTGGGGTGACCCGAAGGACCCGGCCGAGGCGGTTCGCGTGCTGCGCCGTGCGATCGAGCTGGGCGTGACGTTCATCGACACCGCCGACTCTTACGGGCCGTTCGTCTCGGAGGTGCTGATCCGGGAGGCCCTGCACCCGTACGCCGATGACCTGGTCATCGCGACCAAGGCCGGGCTGAGCCGCTCCGGCCCGGGCGACTGGCGTCCGGTGGGCCGCCCGGAGTACCTGCGCCAGCAGTGCGAGCTGAGCCTGCGCCACCTCGGCCTGGACAGCATCCCGCTGTACCAGCTGCACCGGATCGACCCGAAGGTGCCGCTCGCCGATCAGCTCGGTGAGCTGGCCCTGCTGCGGGAGGAGGGCAAGATCCAGCACATCGGGCTGTCCGAGGTGAGCGTGGCGCAGATCGAGGAGTCCCAGGCGATCACCACGATCGCGTCCGTGCAGAACCTGTACAACCTCGCCAACCGCAGTGCCGAGGACGTGCTGGAGTTTTGCGAGCGCAACGACCTCGCGTTCATCCCGTGGTTCCCGATCGCGACAGGTGAGCTGGCCCGGCCGGGCGGCCCACTGGACGCCATCTCCAACGCGCACGGCGCGTCGCCGGCGCAGCTCGCGCTGGCCTGGCTGCTGCGCCGCTCGCCGGTGATGTTGCCGATCCCCGGCACGTCCTCGGTCACGCACCTGGAGGAGAACGTGGGCGCGGCCGACGTGCGGCTCACCGACGACGAGTTCGAGGCGCTGGCGAAGGCGAGCTGACTCGCCGGTCCGGACGCCGTCGGGCCCGTCGCGGGCCGGTGCGGCGGCCCCCCTGCGGGACCGCCGCACGCAGACCGGGTCAGAGCGCGAGGCAGTTGGGTCGCACCGGGCCGTCGACCAGGGCGCCGCGCACGATGGTGTACGCCGTGCCGTCGAGCACCAGACCGAGGTGCCCCACCACCCGCAACGGGCAGTACGCCTGGATCAGCACGTTCGTCGCGCCGTCGTTGACGGCGGCGTTCCCGGTCGGCCGGACCAACTCGTCCTGCAGGGTGCGGATGGTGGTGTAGCGCACCGCGCCCGGGGTGTCGTCGCCGGCGTTGAGGTCGGCGAGGAAGGCCGAGCCGATGGTCATCTGTTGGCAGGCCACCACGCCCGCGCAGCTGCCCAGGCCCAGGAACGCCACGATGTTGGCGACGTACGTGCCGTACTGCGGTGTGCCCAGGCTGACGTACCGGCCGACGGTGGCGGTGCCGCCGAGCCGCTTGAGGTAGTACCGGCTGACCAGTCCCCCTTCGGAGTGGGCGACGACGTCGACGGTCGCCGCGCCGGTGCCGGCGCGTACCTGCTCGACGTAGGTGGCGAACGCGCGGGCCGAGGTGGGGATGTCACCGAGGCCCAGTCCGGGGAGCTGGTAGATGAAGGTGCGGTAGCCGTCGGCGCGCAGGCGGGCGGCGATCGGCTCGTACGCGACGGCGACGCCGCTGAGCCCGCCGACCACGATGACGGGGTTGGCCGCCGCGGCGGCGAATGGCGTGGGTGCGGCGCTGGCCGGGGCGGGGGCGGCGCTCGCGGTGGCGTTGGACGTGAGCAGCGCGGCGGTGGCGAGGGCCAGGACGAGGGCGGTCTTTCGGAGCAGCATCGCTGCACCTCCGGGGGAGGCACCCGGCGAACCGGGCAGGTGGGTGGGGGTGTCCGGTCGACCGTGCGACGATGATGCCCGCGACAATTCAGAAACGTCAATGGCTTGTTACGCGCGGGTAACCCGTTGTTCCGGCGGGGGCGTAAACGGTCATAGCGCCGCGCTCCATCTCGGACACCAACTGTGGCTGGCATGCTGTGGTCGTGGCTGTCGACGAACCCACCGAGCGCGGGCTGCGGGTGATGCCGTGGTGGCTGGTCCTGGTCGGCCTGCTGGCCGCCGTCGCCCTGGGCTGGCTGGTGCTGGACCTGCTGCTCAGCGAGGCCGACCGCGCCAGCCAACCCGACACCCGCGCCACGCTGCGCATCGACGCCATCCGCACCGGACTGACAGTGGTCGCCGGCACCGGCGGAGGACTCGCGCTGCTGCTCGCCGCCCGCCGCCAGTGGATCGCCGAACGCGCTCAGCGACACCAGGAGAGCGTCGCCGCACGGGACCAGGCGCACCGCGACCGGGTGCAGGCGCACGCCGAGACGGTGGCCGAGGCCGCGCAGCGCCACCAGGACCGGCAGTCCGGAGCCGCCGAGCACGACGCGGCGGAGCGCCGGCTGACCGAGCTCTACACCCGCGCGGTCGAGTTGCTCGGCAACGACAGCGCGGCGGTACGCCTCGGCGGCCTGCACGCGCTGGAGCGCCTCGGTCAGGACAATCCGGGGCAGCGCCCGACGATCGCGGCGGTGCTCTGCGCGTACCTGCGGATGCCGGCGCCCGACGGCGAGCCGCGCGAGACGGAGGTCCGGCGCAGCGCGCAGCGCGTGCTCACCCGGCACCTGCGCGCGGACGACGCGGCCCACTGGCCGGAGCTGCGGCTCGACCTGGCCGGCGCCACGCTCGTCGACTTCGACGCCGCCGGCTGCACGCTCGTCGACGCGAACTTCTCCGAGGCGGTGTTCACAGGTACGACCAGCTTCGCGGGCGCGACGGCGCGGGGGCGGCTGCTGCTCACGGCGGCGACCGTCGACGACGTGGTCTTCGAGGGGCTCGCGGCCGACGGCGAGGTCGTCCTGGACGGCATTCGCGTCCGCGGTGAAGCCAGTTTCGACGACGCCACATTCGTCGGCGGCCTGTCCTGCCGGCGTGCCAGCTTCGCCGGCCTGACCTCATTTCGTCGGGTGACCTTCGGTCAGCCGACCAGCTTCGACGCGACCCGCTTCGAGGACGCCGCCACGTTTCGGGAGGCCGTCTTCGACGGCGCCCTGTCGATGGAGCACACCGAGTTCGGCCGGTCGGCCGGCTTCCACGCCGTCCGCTTCACGAACATGGCGCTGTTCCGCTGGACCGTGTTCGGCGCGGAGGCGCTGTTCGACAGGGCCCGTTTCCTCGACGCGGCGAACTTCGGCCGAGCCCGGTTCCACAGCATGACCAGCTTCCGCGACACGCAGTTCAGCCGGCCGCCGCAGGTCGAACAGGCTCGGGCGGTGCCCGATCCTGGTCATCGCTGGCCGGCGGGCACGACTGTGGAACGCCTGGACGACGAGTGGTTGCTGCTGGTCGACGGCTGACCGGCCGGACGGGCGTCAGGGCACGCCAGCCGGCTTCGGCGTCAGCGCGACGCGGCCGGTGGGCGTAGGCCGTCCAGGGCGACGCCGAGCACCCGGTCGCGCTGTTCGGGTGACGGGAACTGGGCCATGGTGAGGCCGCTGATCAGCCGCACCACGTCGTCGAAGCCGATGTCGTCACGGACCACCCCGGCGGCCTGGGCGCGACGCATCAGCGGCTCACCGGCGGAGAAGATCTCCGTCCGGCAGCTGGTGAAGATCTCGGAGTCGCGCAGCAACTGCTCGGCCAGCGCCCGCTTGGTGGCGACGTACGCGACGAAGCGGTGCAGCCAGGCGACGAGCGCGTCCCAGGGTGGCAGCTCGGCCAGGCCCTCGGCGGAGTGGCACAGCTCCCGGACCTCCTCGACGTACACGGCCTCGAACAGGTGCCGGCGGGTCGGGAAGTTGCGGTAGAGCGTGCCGATGCCCACCCCGGCCCGGCGGGCCACGTCCTCCAGGGAGGCGGCGGCGCCGTGCTCGGCGAACGCCTCGCGGGCCGCCGCGATCAGGGCGTCGTAGTTACGCCGCGCGTCGGCCCGCTTGGGCCGCTGGGCGAAGACCTCGGGCGCCTGCCCCGCGCTGGTCATGACGTGCGTCACCTCACCCTGGTTGCATCCGGAGGCAACCCTCCGCTAGCTTAGTGGAGGCACCCCTCCGGAATCCCGGAGGCCTGCCTCCGGTTACCTTACCTCGGGACCCGCCCGATCGCCGCCTGGCCACCCCGATCGCCCGGACCCCGACAGACCACCCCATCGCCCACGACGGGCGACAAGCCTCATTCCCGTACGTAATCAGGGAGTTTTCTCTCGTGGCAGTGACCTCCCGACGCAGCTCGCGTCGGCTCACCTTCACCGTGCTCGCGGCCGGCGCCGGGTTCTTCGCGATGCTCCAGTCGCTGATCACCCCGGTGCTGCCGACCATCCAGCAGGACCTGCACACCTCCCAGAACACCGTGACCTGGGTCCTGACCGCCTACCTGCTCAGCGCGTCGATCTTCACGCCGATCCTCGGACGCGTCGGCGACATGGTCGGCAAGGAGCGGATGCTCGTCGTCTCGCTCGCCGCCCTCGCTCTCGGCTGCCTGCTGGCCGCCATCGCGCCGAACATCGGCGTCCTCATCCTCGCCCGGGTCGTGCAGGGCATCGGCGGAGCGGTCTTCCCGCTGTCGTTCGGCATCATCCGCGACGAGTTCCCGGCCGCGCGGGTCTCCACCGCCGTGGCCGCCATCTCGGCGATCGTCGCCGTCGGCGGCGGCCTGGGCATCGTGCTGGCCGGCCCGATCGTCAGCACGCTGGACTACCGCTGGCTGTTCTGGATCCCCATGGTCGTGGTCGGGCTGACCGCCGTGGCCGCGCACCTGTTCGTGCCCGAGTCGCCGGTCCGTACCCCCGGTCGCATCGACTGGCGCGCCACCCTGCTGCTCTCCGGCTGGCTTGTCGCGTTGCTGCTGCCGATCAGCCAGGGCGCGGCGTGGGGCTGGACCTCCGCCCGGGTGCTCGGGCTGCTGGCGCTCGCCGTGGTGCTGCTTGTCGGCTGGCTGATCACCGAGGTGCGCTCGAAGAACCCGCTCATCGACATGCGGATGATGCGCCTGCCCGGCGTCTGGACCACCAACCTGGTCGCCCTGCTCTACGGCGCATCGATGTTCTCCGTGTACGCGTTCCTTCCCCAGTTCGTGCAGACCCCCACCGTCGCCGGCTACGGCTTCGGCGCGAGCATCAGCCAGGCCGGTCTGCTCATGCTGCCGATGCTCGTCGCGATGTTCGTCGCCGGCATCGTCGCCGGGCGGCTCCAGGCCGTCTTCAGCGCCAAGGCGCAGCTCACCACCGGTGCCACCCTCAACGTGGCCGCCGCCGCGATGCTCGCCACCGCGCACGACACCCGCTGGGAGGTCGCCATCGCCGGCGGCCTGGTCGGCCTCGGCATCGGCCTGGCCTTCGCGTCGATGGCCAACCTGATCGTCGCCAGCGTGCCAGCCAGCCAGACCGGTGTGGCGACAGGCATGAACGCCAACATCCGCACCATCGGCGGCGCGATCGGCGCGGCAGTGGTCAGCGGCGTGATCACCGCGCACCCACAGGCCACCGGCCTGCCCCGGGAGGCCGGCTTCACGATGGGGTTTCTCGTCCTCACCGCGATCGCCCTGGCCGCCGCGCTCGCGGCCCTCGCCGTCCCGTCCGCCCGGCGGGCGTCGGCCGGTCGCCGGCCGTCCGCCACGACGATCGTCGAGTCGGAGCTAGCCGGCGAGTTCGCCACCATGCCAGCGACCCGCTGAGGGAACGTGTCGAAGCCCGGGCGGTTCGCCGCCCGGGCTTCGGCATATCCGGGAGTACGCTGGCCGCTCCCCCACCCACCGTCCGTCGTCTTTCAGGATGCGCCCATGTCCGAGTTGCTGACCGCCGACCGCATCGAAGAGATCGGCGCCCTGGGCGCCGAGAGCCCCGACCCGGCCGCGCTCGTCGCCGAGTTGGTGGGCGCCGTCGACGAGGGGCGCGTCGCGGACCCCGACGACATCGGGTACGCCCTGCTGGTCGCCGTGGACATCCTGGAGCAGGCCGGCGACCTGGCCGACGCGCTCGCCCTGGCCACCCGCGCCATCGCCGAGCAGCCGGACGACAACGCGTACCCGCGAGGGGTGCGCGGTGGCCTGCTGCTCCGCCTCGGACGTACCGACGAGGGCATGGCCGAACTGACCGCCCTGCGTCCGCTGCTGGAGACCAACCCCAACTCCATGTTCCTGATCGACGAACTGGCCGAGTCCGGCCACCCCGAGATGGCGCTGGAATGGCTCACCGGGGCACTCGACGCGATCCTGGAACGGACCCGCAGCCAGCAGCACGAATCCGAGGACGCCCAGGACGAGGCCGCCGCCATGATCTACGGCCTGGCCCAGCACCGACACGACCTGCGCGAAGAACAGGGCCTACCCCACGACGAGTACGACAACCTCGCCGACCGGCTGCGCGCAGCGAGCGACCACGCGCTCGACGCCCTCGACGACGGCCCGGCGACCCTGCTGTTCTGGCCGCAGGCGGAGTTCACCGCGCTGCTGCTGCGCTGGCCCGCCCTCGTCGACAGCTACCCCGCCACCTGGGACGAGCACCGCGCCCAACTCGAACGCGCCCTCGTCGACGCCTCCGGGATGGGGGGCGCCGACCTGGGCGTGGTCGTCGGCACGGTCACCGACCTGGCGGCGTTCGCCGAACGCACCGGCAGCGACCCCACCAGCGAGGAAACCCTCGACGAGTACGCCGACAGCCTCGACGAGGCAGGCGTGACCGCCTGGCCACCCGGCCGCAACGACACCTGCTGGTGCGGATCCGGCGCCAAGTACAAGAAGTGCTGCCTGCCGCGCTCGCGCGGCTGACCCTCCCCCGCCGGCTCGGCCCCTGCGGCCCCCGGAAGCCTGCGGCCCCGGGAGGCAATGTCCCTGGAGAGCCTGATGTCTGTGAGTCATCAAGATGACGAACAGACATCACGGTCGACCACAACCGCCGGCACCCTCTTGAGCGCCGGCCACCGCATAAGCCCCGCGTATGATCGACACCCCGTTCGACCGTCCGGGCTCAACGATGGAGGCGATGGCGTGACCACACACGAGCAACACGAGACGGTCGAGGACAGCCCGGTTGGCTGGGTCGCCAGCCACATCCGGCGCTACGTGCGGACCGACGGCGCCGACGGGGGCACCTTCCACGGCGTACCCTCGCTGCTGCTCACCACCCGCGGACGCCGATCGGGCAAGCTGCGCCGCACGGCCCTGATGTACGGACGCGACGGCGACAACCATCTGCTGGTGGCCTCCAACGGCGGCGCGGCCAAACACCCCGCCTGGTACCTGAACCTGACCGCCGACCCGGCGGTGGAGATCCAGGTCGACGCCGAACGAATCATCGGCCGGGCCCGGACCGCGACCGGCGAGGAGCGCGCCCGACTGTGGCCGGTGATGACGAAGGTCTTCCCGACGTACGCCCGCTACGCGAAGGAGACCGACCGCGAGATCCCGGTCGTCGTCATCGAACGCGAACCCGCCGTCGATTGATATCCCTCAGTGCCGGGGAGGGCTATGGTGACGGAAGGTAAGCACCCCACTCCGGCAAGGAGAACCGTCGTGCGCCGCATCATCACCGCCATCGCCCTACTCGGGCTGTCACTCTCCATCGTGCTGGCACCGACACCGGCCAGCGCGGCAAGCAGCGTCGAAGTCACCGCCGGGACCCTTGTCGCGCGCGGCGTCGCCGTCGACCTGACCCTCACCGTGGTCTGTCAGGCCGGCATGTCCGGCACCTCGAACCTCACCCTTCGGCAGCGGTCGGGCGACCGGGTTGCGCACGGAACGGGGTGGGCGCCGCTCCGCTGTTCGGGTGAGACCCAGGTCGTGACGGGGCGGGTGTTCGCGGATGCGGGCGGCTTCGCGTTCAACAAGGGCGTGGCGCTCGCCAGCGGACACTTCGAACTGTGCGAGCAGGAGAATTGCGACTTCTTGGACTTCAACAACACGGTTCGCATCACGCGCTGAACCGATCGAGGGCCCTAGCCAGGAAAGCGGATGACCGGAAGGTCGCCGCCATCGCCGTACGCCTTGACCTCGCTGGTCAGCACCACGGCATCGTGCTCCAGGACAGCCATCACGGCGGCGGCAGGTCAACCCGGCCGGTAACGAGGCGCCAGAACGAGCGCAGCCCGCCCGCGATCTTCAGCAGCGAGGTGATGGGCTAAGCCCAGGGTGGGTAGCGCGCGGGATATGCCCCTATCGGGCTTCCGCGCCCGCCTTGGGTCCGTGTCAGCGGGCCCTTCGTGCTCCGCGCTCGTCGCTGTCGAGCAGTTGCACACCTCAGCGGACGAACGGATCGCCCATGTCCGGCGGGCTGACGGTATCTGCCACGGCTGCTGTAATTCGCTGCGCAGTCGCCCACAAGGTGTCCGCGGGGAACCGCTTCGGATCGAATAGCACGTTGCACGCTCGGCCAGCCAGAACGCCTCGGCGGCACCGATGAGGCCTGGATCCTCGCCATGCTGAAAGTCGGTGAGCGCCCAGTCAGCGTTGTCGCGCTCGTGATACTCGGCCAGGAAGTCGCGTAGCTCGGTGAGGGTGCCCAGGCGGTCGCCCCGGAGCACGTGTACCCGCAGGTCGACTCGGTGGCCATCCTCGACTTGGCGCTCCCAGACCCGGGTGGCGACAGTGACGTCCTCCCACTCGGAGGCGAAGTCCGAAACCAGGTCACCGACGTCCGGCGGCAGATAGCCGATGTGAAAGCCGTCCAACTCACCGCCGTCCCGGATAACCGGATCAGGCCCGCCGGTCACCCCGCCGACTCCATCATTGCCTCTACCCGATCGAGATAGTCCCACCACTTCTCATCGTCCCGGCGACACGAGGACAGCAGGTTCGCGGCGACGACGAATGCCAGGATGATGACGTTCTCACCAGGGACAGCCACCGTGAACGGCTCGCCCCTCATCAGCCTCATCAAGAAGTCCGCCACCTCGCGGTGGGTCGGTTGCGCCCAGGATTCTGCTTCGGCGACTTCCTCAGCCAATGCCGAAATCTGATCGTCGCTCGGCCGACCCTTGTGGACGTCGACCATCAGGAAACCGACAAGGGCAAGGGCAAGTTCGACGGTTGCGGCCGCCGTGTCGTCGTCGTTGAGGGTACGCAAGCGCTCATCGAGCTTCGCGAAATCGCGCTGTACGGCGGCATGGATCATGGCTCGCATCGCGGCTTCGGTGGAGCTATCGATCTTCACTCTGATTCCTCTCTCGGCGCCTCTTCAACCATGACTTGCCGGCGCTGACTGTGGCCGCCGTAGCCAGGAGCGTCCCGGCGACCGCCTTCGGCAGCACTGGCATGAACTCGGCGACTGTTGCCCAAGCGGCCCCACCGGCCGATGCCCAGAAACCAACTGCTTCCGCGCTCACCCGTTCCCGCCGTCTGACGGGTTGTTCAGTGTCTCGCGCATCAGCGTCTCGGCGAGCACGAGCACCCTCTCCTCGGTTCGGCGGGCTCTGAAGCTGCCGAGGCACATGAGGACGAATAATCGGACTCACCACTGCGGGTGGTTGGTGGATTGCGCTGCCACCACCCGTGGTCAGTTTCCCAGCGCTCGGACCTTGGCGATCGTCTCCTGCACGTGCTGCTTCGCCGGGTCGCCACCCTGGGACGCCTGCGCGAGCGCCTGGCGGTACGAATCGATCATCCCGATCAGCGGACCTGCGGCTACGCCTTCCAGAGCACCGGCGACGAGTGCTCGCGCCTCGGCCGCGTCCTGTGCTGCCGCTGCGGTCTTGGCCTTCGCCTCGTCCAGCTTCTGCGACGCCGCCGCCAACCTCGCGATGATCTGTGCTGCGCTCACGCGCACCTCCCCGTGATCGACCATCGCCTCCGCCACCGCACCGGCAGAGACCACATGGGAGCGTACGAGATCCACGCACCCAGCGCGACCGGCCGCTCGCTCCCGCGTCACGCCCTGGGCAGAGACCGCCGCAAGCAAGCGGCTCCAACGAAGTTTGTGCCACTGGGCCCCGACCGGATCCGGATGTCGACCTAGATCTTGGACAGTTTCCGTTAGGAGGTTAGGAGGTTAGGAGGTAACGGAAACTGTCCAAGATCTAGGTCGTTCTGTGGGATCGGGCCGCTCAGCGTTCGGCGACAAACACCCCGACGCCACCGACGCCTTCCACCAAGCCCTCGATCTTGAGCGCGTTGATGGCCTGACGAACAACGATGGCTGAGACGTCATGCTGACGGCACAGTTCGGAGGTCGAGGGCAGCTTGTCGCCCGGCGCAAGTTCGCCGGAACTGATCTGAGCGCGGATGCCGTCGGCGATCAGCGCCCACTTCGCTTTGGCGGGCATTGGTGTCTCCCAGGTCTGCCCTGCCATTCGATCACGAGGAACTTTGTATAGCAAGCAATGTGTGGTCGATGCTTGCGCTTACATGACCTGTTATATACGCTCATCCTTGGCCGGCTCCCAGGTCTGCAACCCGGAGCTGGTTCGTTCCCACCGCGCAGGAAGCGCCCGGTCGGTCGGTCCCCCCGTTCGACCGGGCGTGCCGGGGCGTGCCCGTACGCCGCCCCGACGCCGCACGAGCCGTGAGCAGCTAGGAGACGACCCGACGGGAGCCCTCGATGCCCGATCGACCGGACGAATCCCCCATCGACCCACCAGCCCCAGCCCCACCCGCGCAACACCACCGCCTTATGTCCGATCAGGACGTTGAGGACGCCGACGATGTCCTCTTCGCCCATCCGCCTCGGGTGGTGCGGCGCTGGCTCTGCGAGTGCGGCGTCGACTACCCCTGTGCCGAGGTGCGCTTTGCTCTCCTGGTCAAATCCAGCGCCGAGGCGGGCGAATGAGCACCGACACTCTCAATGATCTACGTGCCGCCTGGCTGGCGACCATCTCCGCTGCCGACCGGGCCGGGGCGCAGTTGCACGGGGCTGGGCCGCCCGGCCGGCGGCTGCCCTGGCAGGACGCGGTCACGGAGTGCTGGCGGGCGCTGAGCCTGGTCTACGCCGGCTTGGCCGCCGACCGGGAGTCACCGGGAGGCTCGGTCGGGGACCTGCTCACCGGTCTGCGCGCCGCGCGGGTCGACGCGGACCGGGCCGCCGCGCTGGCCGCTCGTGTCCGCTGGCGGTTGGGGGCGACCGAGGACCGGCTGCGGCGTACCCGGGACGTGGCGGACGTGGTCGCGGCCCGGCGGCTCGCGACGGCGATCACCCGATTGGACCTGGTCGCGGCCCGGCTGGCGGTCGGGGGTCGCCGGATCGACAGTTCGGTGGCGGCACTGACGGGAGAACTGGCGGCCCGGCCCTCGCCGCCCCGACCCACCAGCAACGACAACGACGCCCACCACGCCAACCAGGCCACCCACGACAACCGTGCCACCGACGCCAACCAGGCCAACCACGCCGACCACGCCGACCACGCCGACTACGACGACTACGACGACGGCAGGGCCGACGACGACGGCAGCGCCGCGGTGATCGCCTGCGGCTGCCGGGCGGCGAGTGCTCTGGTGACCAGGCGGCACCGACTGACCAGGCCACGCCCACACCGGAGGGCACTCACGATGATCAGGGAGCGACGATGGTGACCGACCCGGAGGCGGCGCTGCGCGGCCTGCTGACCGGGCGGCTGCGCGGCCACGAACGGCGGCTGGGCCGGTTTGCCGAGTCGGACTGGCGGCGGTACGCGGATCTGCTCGCCGGTGCGCTGTTGGTGGCGGTACGGCGGCGGTTCGTCGCGGGGCAGGATCGGGCGCCGGTGATCCGGTTCGTGGCGTCCGCTCGGGAACGCTACGACGCGACCGGGCGCGACGTCGACCCGGTGCTGGCCGAGGCGTTGGTGTGGGCGGCGCTCGGTGAACGTCCACCCGTGCCCCACGACACGGCGTCGATTGTCGCGCGGACGGTGTTACTGCTCGGCCTGCTCGAAGACGAAGGTCTCACCGATCGCGAACTCGACGGAATCCTCGTGGCCGCCGCACACGCTGCCGACGACTCTGCGCAGGACGCGGAGCGACAACTGGCAGGCGCGCCGGCCGAATCCGACCGGCGGTGAGCGCGACAGCGCGGAAGATCGACACGAGATTGCGGAAGTCGGGGCATCCCGCTGACACGGCCACCCCGACCTCCGTGAAACCGAGTGGATCATGCCCGGAACGTGCCTTCGAAGCCCAGCCAGCCACCTCGAAGTGTCAGCGCAGGCCACGCACCAACAGCAGGTAGGCGCAGTAGGCCATCGGCACCAGCAGGAAGCAGATCAGGAACCCGAGCGGCAGGTACCGCGGCGGGGTGCCGGCGACCATCGCGGGCCGCCCCCACCGGCCCAGCACCAGGTACCCGCCGAAGAACGCCACCGCCGGCAACCCCGCGCAGATCCACGCGCCGAGGGTGAACCCGTCCACCAGACCGACACCGGAGGCCACCACCAGGATCAGCACGAGCACCCCGGCCGCAGCTCCGCAGGCGGCGTAGACGGCGACCGCCCGCGCCAGCGGCGACCACGTCGGCAGCAGCGCCGGCCGCTGGGCCAGCAGCTCCGCCTGCTGCCCGTGCCGGTCGGCCTCGTCGGCCATCCGCCGGGCCAGCTCCAACTCCACCACCGGGTCGGCCGCCGCCACGCGCTGCGCGGGCACCCCGCCGCCCGCCGGGCTCACCGCCGTCGGCAGCGCCAGCCGCGTCTCCCCCGCCGGCAGTTGGGGGTACGCCCCGACCCCCGCCCGCCCCGGCGCGCCGGCTGCGCCGGCGGACCCCCCGTCCCCGGTTCCGGGCGCCGTGGGAGCGCCAGCAGCGAAGGGCGGGCCGGAGCTGGGAGCGGTGGGCGACCCGGCGCCGGGCGGTGGGCCGGGCCAGGCGGCGGTCTCGCCCGGCCTCCCCGTCCCCTGTCCCGCGCCCGGGCCCGGGGCAGGCACGGCGGGTGGCTGGTCGATGCCGATGGCTTGGCCGAGCTGGTCGAGGCGCTGCCCCTGGGCGGTCAGCCGCTGCTGCAGGTAGTCGACGGCGGCGTGCAGGTCACGGCGGCGCGCGGATTCGGCGGCGGCGTGTTGTTCCCCGGCGCGGTGCTGGTCGGAGAGTTGTCGGGCCAGCGCGGCGTACTCCTCGAAGGACACTGTCACCGCTCCCCGTCCGGCTCGTGCCCGTCGCCGACGAACGGGACGATCAGCCTGGTGCGCTGGTCGTGCCGGTCGATCAGCAGCGCCCGGTCGGGGCGGGGCGTGTAGGCCAGGTCGTGCGCGTCGAGGTGCAGGGCCAGCTCGGCGCCGGGCACGTTGAGCGCGACCAGGCAGGCGGCGTCGTCGCGGTTCTGGGTGCCGCCGAGGTCGTCGGCGAGTCGGCGCAGCCCCCGCCACCAGCCGAGCAGGTGCACTCCCTGCGCGGGCCCTTGGCGCAGGACGGTGCGCAGGTCGTCCAGGCCGGAGCGGAATGTGCCGGGATCGGTGGCCCCGAGGACGGGCGCGGCGGCGTCCATGCCGAACACCACCAGGTATTCGCGGCCGGTGGGCTCGGCGGCCAGCGCGGTGATCCGGTCGCGCAGCCCGGCCGCGTCGAGACGGTGCACCGGGTGGCCGGCGGCCCGCAGCAGCGTTTCGGTGTCGTCGGCGACCGGGTCGGCGACGGTGACCAGGCAGGCCAGGTGGAACCGCGCGTCGCCGGGGGTGTGCTGGCGGGCCAGGCTGAGCGTCGCGGCGCGCAGCACGTCCGCGCCGGTCGGTGCGGTGCCCACCACGGCGAGGTGCCGGCCGGGGGTGGTGTCCATCAGGAACAGTGCGGTGGTGCCGTGCACGTCGACGGTTCGGCCGACCAGGGCCATCGGGCGTCGACCACCGGGGCGCAGCCCGCCGAAGGTGCTGTCGTCCTCGATCCGCGCCGCTTCGTACCCCTTGAAGACCGCTGGCGCCCGCGAGCCCGGCGGGCGGGCCTGCCACAGCTCGTGGCGTAACGCGGCGAGGTCCGACGCGGCGGCGTGCGCGTCGGGGAAGCGCAGCACGGTGTTGGCGCCGACCGCACCGGCGGCGGTGTTGACCACGGCTGAGCCGATCGGCAGGGCCGCGGCGGCGTCGTTGAGTTGGTCGAGCACCCCACCACCGCCGGGCAGCGCCACCCGCAACGCGAACTGCCCGAAGATCGCCTCGGCCCGCCCGTAGAGGGCTTCGATGCCTGTCATGCTCTGGCTGGCGAGCACCAGGTGGATGCCGTACGAGCGGCCCTTGCGGGCCAACTCCTCCAGCAGGTCGACCGATTCGCGGGCTAGCGCGTCGTTGCCGGCGAGCAGCACGTGGAACTCGTCGATGACGGTCACGATGCGCGGCAGCGGATTGTCCCGGGGCAGGTCGGCGAGCTTGGTGACGCCGTGCCGTTTGAGCGCGGTGGCCCGTCGCTGCGCCTCCCGGCGCAGTTCGCGCAGCACCGCGAGACCGTACTCGCGGTCGGACTCGATGCCGACGGCACGGGCGTGCGGCAGCCAGGACGGGTCCCGACCGGTGGGCACGAACTCGGTGAAGCTGACGCCCTCCTTGAAGTCGAGCAGGTAGAGCTGCAACTCGGCAGGCGAGTAGCGGGCGGCCAACCCGTAGAGGACGTCGAGGAGGAAGACGGTCTTGCCGGCGCCGGTGCGCCCGCCGACCAGCCAGTGCGGGGTGGCGTCGTCGAAGGCGAGCGTCAGCGCGGTGTCGACGGCCACCGTCGAGGCACCGCTGCCGGCCCGGCCGACCACCGTCCGCAGACCGTTGCCGGCGGACTCGGCCCAGCGCCGTTGGGGCAGCAGGTCGGTGAAGGGCAACGCGTCGGCGCGGCGGGTGGCGGTGCCGAGGTGCTCGGCGAGCGCGCGTACCGAGGCGGGCGGCGGGTCGCCGTCGAGCAGGACGGGCGCGGCGAGCCCGCTGCCGTCGGTGCTGAACGGGGTGCCGGGCGGGTCACCGACGTGCGCGTACCCCTGGTTGAGCCGCACCGCGGTGGTGCCGCCCAGCGGTGGCGGGGTGTCGCCGGGCAGCCGGGACGGGTGGCCGGCGAGCAGGACGCACACGGCGGCGGCCGGGCCGGCGTGGGTGAGCGCGGCGAGCCGGGCCAGCTCGCGGGGCGGCGGCGCGGCGGTGGCGACCACCACCAGCAGGCGTCGGGCGGCGGGCTGGCCGTGCTGCGCGGCGCGGGCGTGCCGCTCGGCGGCGTCCAGCAGCGCGGCCACCTCGGCCTCGTCGGTGGCCGGCGGGTCGAGCACCCCGGCGTCGAGCAGCGGGCGCAGCGGGCCGAAGGTGGCGCCGAGTGCCGCGGTGTCGATGCCGGCGACGCGGACCTGACCGGGCGGCGCGGTGGCGACCAGCCGCAGCACCAGCGCCCGCAGCAGCCCGGCGACCTGCGGGTCCCGGGCGTCGGCGTCCAGGGCCAGGTGGTGGCCGCCGCCGAGCGGGACCAGCACCGGAAAGCCGCCGTCCGACGTGGACGCCTCACCGATCCGCACCGCGGCCGGCGCGTCGGTCAACGGCGTGACGCCCGGGGCGGGGGTGGCCAGGGCGCCGCCGAGGCGGGCGAGGCGGGCCACGAGGTCGAGGGCGCCAACCGACGCGGCCGCGGTCGGCGCCGCACCCAGGACGCCGCGGGCATTGTCCAGATGCGCCCGGGCCGCCCGGTGGGAGTTGATCGCCTGCCCGAACGCCGACGCGAGCCTGCCCACCCTCTGCCCCCAACGCCGACGGCCGCCTGGTCCCAGGAACCCTAACGGACACCCGTGGCACGCGGACAGTCCTGCGAGGACGTGTCACGCCGGACCGGTCAGGCGGGGCCGCACGCCGCCGGGCCGGACACGTCGGCCACCCCGCAGCGGAACACCTCCACCGGTGCCCTCGCCACGTCGGGCACCTGCTCCACCCGCATCAGGGCCAGCCGCTTGTCGACCGGCTCCCCCGAGTCGGGCGTGAACCGGATCAGCCCGGACACCCCCGGGTAGCCCTGGCCGGCGTTCTGCCGGAGCACCTCCGCGTGCACGCCCACCGGGTTGACCGAGTCCGGCTCCCAGCGCTGCCGCGGGTCGGCGTGGTGCAGCCGGGCGGCGAGGCTCTCCACCGCCCGGACCAGCATCATCGCCGCGTCGTAGGCCAGGCTGACCCGTTCGCCGACCTGCTCCTCGGCGCCCGGCCGGCAGCGCGGCGGGTCGAGCAGGTCGTCGGCCTGGATCCAGGACAGGAAGCTGGCCCGGGCGGCGTCGCGCCCTTCCTGGGCGGCCCGCAGGGCCGCGCAGGTGGCCAGGGCCGCCTTCGAGACGTACGTGACGGGCAGGTTGCCGGGCGCGGCGGCGCGCAGCCCCGGGTTCGCCATGTAGCGGTTGGCCGAGTCGTCGGCGACGAGGTGTCGGGGCGGGTTGCCGCCGCACTCGCGCAGCGCCCGCAGGAAACCGTCGAAGTCGGACCATCGACCCGCGTAGAAGAGCAGCCCGGGGTAGCCGCACTCGTCGGTCAGCCGTTGCCCGGTGCGCCACTCGTCGAGACGGGTGATCCGGGGGCCGAACTGTCGTCGGAGCCCGTCGACGAGAGTGCCCACGTAGAGGTCCTCGGTGATCGAGCTGCCCTCCAGAGTGGTGTAGAAGACGTGCGCCTCGTTGACCTTCAGCACCTGCTTGGCGTACGCGTCGACAAGCTTCACCTGGTCCTTGTTCGGCGCGGACATCTGGAGGTAGAGGCGGGAGTTGGCGTCCATCTTGTCGGCGGAGAGGGTGGGCGCCAGCACCGGCAGCCCGACCTGGTTCAACTCGCGCAGCGCACGGGCGGTGCTGGTCCGGCTCTCCACCAGCCCCACCACCCCGAGCACCGTGGGGTCGTCCCGGGCCAACTCGGCGAGCATCGCCACAGCCCGGTCGGCGTAGATCATCTGCCGGCCGCCGTTGGCCACCACGATTTTCAGCAGCGCGGCGCCGTCGGCGCCAGCCGACTCCTTCAGCAACGCGTACTGGGCGGTGGCCATCCCTTCGAGCTCCTCGCGCTCGGAGACGTACGACTCCTCGTCCGCGCGGGTTCGGTTGCCGGTGAGCGTGCCGAGGTAGACCAGTGTGAGGAAGGGCCGCCGTCGGTCGCTGCGCTGCCAGACCTCCTCGGCGGCGCGGTTCTGCGCGAAGATGCGCTGTTGGACGGTGCGCAGCCGGTCCTGGCCGGGGTCGTTGTTGAACACCTGGGCGGCGCTGTCGCTGTAGCCGACACACTCGCCGCCACCGACCACCTCGACCGAGACCTGCCCGGTGAGCGAGGGGTGGCAGCCCGGCCCCCACCGGCTGGCCGCCCAGAGGCCGAGCGACGCCACCAGCACCAGACAGAGCGCCGCCGGCAGGAAGCGCCGCGACCACCACGGCGGGTCGGGCGCGGAGAAGGGCCGCAGTCCGCCACGTGACGGTGGGCCGGCGTCGGTCTCGTCGGGACGCAGCGCCACCAGCCAGGTGGCCGGGCGGCGCAACCGGCGCAGCTCCGGCAGCGCCGCGGCCCACTCGTCGTACGCCTCGTCGGCCTCGCTCAACGGGTGCGGCTCGGGCAGGTCCGGTGGGGGTTGCCCGCCGGACGCGACGATCAGCAGCGGGTCGTTGCGGCCGGTCTCGGTGCGGACGTCGCCGATCAGGCGGACCAGTTCCCCGCCGACGTTGCCGGGGGCGACGTGATCGAGCAGCAGCGCCGGGTACGCGGTGCGCCGCCAGTCCGACGGACGCCACGGCCGACGCCGGTACGCCTGCCGCAGGTCCTCCAGGAACGCGTGCAGCAGCAGCTTGTTGACCTGGTCGGGTTGTTCCCCGTCGCGCCAGCCCGCGGTGAGGCGCTCGGCGAAGCCGAGGAAGGTGACCGACTGCCGGGGCGCCAGGTACTGCTGGCGCATGAACCAGTTGTAGTGCCGCCCCAGCACCGGCACCCGACCGGAGACGGCAGCCCGGAAGACGACCCCCGGCACGGCGCGACGGACCAGCCAGAGCAGCACCTGCGAGACGATGCTGACGGCGTCACCGCCGGAGGGCAACGCCTCCGGCGTACGCGAGCCCTTGCGGTCGCGCAGCCGGCGGACCAGGGCCGCGCGACTGTCGTCGGCGTCGATGCCCAGGCTGAGGCTCTGCTGCATCAGCCAGTCGGCGAGCGGATAGTGCCGAAAGCGCAGTCGGGCGGCGCCGAAGGCCTCCAGGGAGAGCTGCCGGTGCAGCTCGCGCAGCAGCGCCGGCACGTCCCCGGCACCGGGCGGCACGTCGGCGTCCAGCACGGCGTGCGGGACCCGCCGTCGGGGGCCCTGGCCGAGGAACCGGCGCAGCGACACCATCAGATCCGTGGTGTCGGAGCGCACCAGCCACAGCAACGGCAGCCGCCGGTCACCGCGACGGGGCCGCCGTAGCAGCCGGGCGAGCAGGCCGAACAACTCCAACCCGCCGGGCGGCAGCCGCTCCCGGCCCGCTGTCGACTGCCGTTGGCCGATCAACTCCCGCCTGGGCAACTCCGAGCGCTGCACGTGTCACCTCCGATCAACACAGTGTGACCTTGCGGTGCAAGGCACGCCAGAGGGCGACGACCGCCGATGGGTGTGGCGGGCCGCCCACGTTCACAGTTGTCGATTAGGTTGGCGTGGCGAACACCCGATGGAGGGAGTCCACCCCGTGCGACGAGTCCTCACGGCGGCCACCACCGCCCTGACCCTCACCACCGCCGGCACCATGCTCGCCGGCACCCCCGGCCAGGCCGCCCCGACGGCCTGGGGCCGTCCGGTCGTCTCCGCCGCGCCGCAACCCGGCGCGCCCGGACTGGGCGACAGTTACTTCCCCGACTACGGCAACGGTGGCTACGACGTCGAGCACTACGACGTCCGGCTGCGCTACGAACCGGCCACCGACCTGCTCACCGGCACCACCACCATCCTCGCCACCGCCACACAGGACCTCTCGACGTTCAATCTGGACTTCCTGCTCGACGTCGAGTCGGTCCGGGTCAACGGCTGGGCGGCGAGCACCAGCACCGCGGGGGCGCACGAGCTGGTGGTCACCCCGGCCCGCACGGTGACCCGGGGTCAACAGCTCACCATCGTCGTGCGTTACTCCGGCGTCCCGTCGGAGGCCCTGGTCGGCGGTTACACCGGCTGGACGCGTACCGACGACGGCGCCCTCGCCGTCAACGAGCCCGAGTCGGCGTGGTGGTGGTTCCCGAGCAACGACCACCCGCTGGACAAGGCCACCTACGACATCTCGGTGTCGGTGCCCACCGGCGTCGAGGTGATCAGCAATGGCGTGCAGCCGAGGCCCCCGCTGGCCGAGGCCGGCAACCGCACCCGGTGGATCTGGCGGACCACCTCCCCCACGGCGAGCTACCTGGCCTTCATGGCCATCGGCCAGTACGACATCGTCACCGACACCACCCCGAGCGGCCAGCCGGTGATCAACGCCTACAGCACCTCGCTGGGCGCGCTCGGGCCGGCCGCGCGAGCCAGCATCGAACGGACCGCCGAGATCGTCGACTGGGAGAGCGGGATCTTCGGCCCGTACCCGTTCGAGGCACAGGGCGGCGTGGCCGGGCCGGTGGACGGCATCAGCTTCGCCCTGGAGACGCAGACCCGACCGGTGTACGGGCCGGGCTTCTGGCGACGGGGGGCCAACACCTACGTGGTGACGCACGAGCTGGCCCACCAGTGGTTCGGCGACTCGGTCTCGGTGGCCGACTGGCGCAACATCTGGCTCAACGAGGGCTTCGCCTCGTACGCCGAGTGGCTCTGGTCGGAGGAGCAGGGCGAGGGCACCGCGCAGGAGGTGTTCGACTTCACCTACGCCAGTTACCCGGCTGACGACGGGTTCTGGCAGGTGCTGCCCGGTGACCCTGGTGCCGCCCGGGTCTTCGACGACGCCGTCTACGACCGCGGCGCGATGACGTTGCACCAGTTGCGGCTGGCCGTCGGCGACGACGCGTTCTTCGAGATCCTGCCGGCCTGGACCGCCGAGCACCGGTACGGCAACGGCACCATCGAGCAGTTCCAGGCCCTGGCCGAACGGATCTCCGGGCTGGACCTGGACGACCTGTTCACCACCTGGCTGTTCACCGCCGGCCGACCCGACGTGGCCACCACCGCCCGTAAGGCCGCCCCGCCAATGGAGCCCAAGTCCTGGGCGAAGATCCGCGAGTCGCACGAGATGCTGTCGCACTAGAGGCAGACCAGGCACCGACCAGAGGGCCGTCGCTGACGCGGCGGCCCTTCTGTCGGTCCAGACTGGTCCTGCCGGGGCAACAGCAGCCGCCACCAGAACCGCGACCCGGGGGCCCCGCACCTCATGTGCGTCCTTTGCTCTGCTTCAACGGACGCAACACCGGTTGTCCGAATATCGGACGTGGGCCGTTGCGTGGGGTGAAGCAGAGCAAAGGACGCGAAGACCTACTGGGGTCGCCGGCCTCTTTACGGCGTCGACGTCGGCGTCCCCGCACCGGCGGCGCTCGCCTCGACGGCGCGGATGTGCCGGTACGCGAACCAGAGCGGCGGGAACGCCCCCACCGCGAAGGACAGGTCGATGAGCGTCCAGAACCAGGGAATGTCCCGGATCGGGCCGCAGATCAACGCCAGCGGCACGATGCCCGCGCAGGCGATCATGCCGACCTGCACCACCCAGACGTTGCGCACCGGGTCGCGCAGCGGCCCCCAGAACGCCACCGCCAGCACCAGGTGGGCGAAGGCCAGCCAGTCGGTGCCGTAGAGCAGGAACGGGTAGTCCTCACCGGCCGTCACCAGCCCGGTGTGCACCCGCTCGATCCAGGCGACCAGCGCCGGCAGTTGACCGGCGAGCGGATCCAGTACGCGCAGCAGCCAGCGCACCTCGATCTCCAGCGGAAACGCGGTGACACCGCTCAGGAACAGCCCGATCAGCACGATCCACAACCACCGGCGAGTTCGCCGTAGGCGCTCCTCGATCTCCATGATCGCAGCGTAACGATGATCTTCGTGCCGTCCTGCCCCGGAAACGGGCCGGCGAGGGTGACAGCTGTCTCAGCGGTTCGCCACCGGCCCGGCGGTGGCCAACTCCCTGAGCCGGACCCCGCCCGACCGAACCGCACCGGCTTCGGCGGGCACGATGACGCAGACCGCACCTGTGGGCCGCACGATGCGGGCGGCCCGGAACGCCGCTCGTCGTACCGGATGGCGCGGCTGCGGAACGACAAGCGCAAGGGTGGCCACCCGGCCCTGCCGCCGGTCCAGGGCGACGCCCGCCGCCGCCGTGGCGATCGCCGCGGCCGATCCGGCCAGGACGAGCGTCTGCCGGGGTCCGGCGTGTTCGGCGAGCCAGCCGAGCAGCGGGGCGCCGACCGCGGCGGAGACCGAGCCGGTGACCGCCAGGGCGGCGAGCACCCGGCCCCGCATCGCGGAGTCGGTGTCGAGCTGGGCGCGGGTGCCGACGGTGGTGTCGATGACCACCGCGGCGGCGGCGATCGGCAGGATCACCGCGGCGAAGCTCCAGGCGCCCGGCGCGAGGCCGGCGACGATCTGCAACCCGCTGGCGAGCAGGCCCGCGACGACGAGCGTCCGATAGCCCAGGGATCGCCGCCGGGCCGCGACGAGCGCACCCACCACAGTCCCGACCGCGAACACGGTCGACAGCAGGCCGTACCCGGAGGCGCCGGCGTTCAGCGGTCCGTCGCTCATCGCGGCCATGGTCACCTGGTAGTTGCGGCCCAGGCTGCCGAGCACGAACGACAGGGCGAGGGCGAGGAGCAGCACCGGCTGCCCACGCAGGTAGGCGAACCCGGCCCGGACACCGCCCCGGTCCGGTCCGCCGTCCGGGACCGGGAGGCCGGGCACCGCCGGCAGGCGGACGGCGAACAGCGCCACCACCACGGCGGCGAAGCTGGCCGCGTTGATGCCGAACAGCAGGGCGGGGCCGACGGCGGCCACCACCACGGCACCGAGGCTCATGCCGAGGATGCGGCCGGCGGAGTTGGTGAGCGAGCCGAGCGCCAGGGCGTTGCCCAGCGTCTCCCGGTCGACGAGGCTGGCGGCCCAGCGCCCCATCACCGGGCCTTCGATCGCCGAGACGGCACCGGTGGCCAGGGAGATCGCGAAGATCAGCGGCAGGCCGCCGACCCCGGTGAGGGCGACCGCCGCCAGTCCGGCGGCGAGCGCCGCGTGGGCACCCTGGGCGGCGATGAGCAACGGGCGGGCCGGCAGCCGGTCGGCCAGCACGCCGCCGAAGACACTGAGCAGCAACGTGGGCGCCGCCTGGAGCAGCACGGCGAAGCCCATGGACGTCGCCGAGCCGGTCTGCTTCAGGACGTACCAGTTGACCCCGAGGACCTGCATCCAGGTGCCGATGACGGAGACGAAGCCGGCGAGCGCCCAGATCCGGTAGTTGCGGTGGCGCAGCGCGGCGAAGGTGGACCCTTTGGCCACGACGAACCTCCAGCGATCGGCAGCATGATCATTCACACCGATCGCGGGGCGGTTCGGCAGCCGACAAGTCTTGCCGACTTAAACCTTTTTGCCCAATTCTGTGAGCGGCTTCACCAGCGGGAATGTCCGGTCGGTGCGGCAGCAGACCTGCCGCACCGACCGGACGCCCGCGACTCAGCGAGCGGCGAGGGCCTGCGCGGCCGGACCCACCGGGGCCGGCAACGCGCCAACACCGCCCAGATAGCCGTGGATGGCGGCGGCGGCCGCCCGCCCCTCGGCGATGGCCCAGACGATCAACGACGCGCCCCGGTGCATGTCACCGGCCACGAACACCCCGTCGGCGGCGGTCTGCCAGTCGCCGCGGGCGTCGATGGCGCCCCGAGGGTTGCGGGCCAAACCGAACTGGGCCAGCAGCGGCTGCTCCTCGGTGCCCTCGAAGCCGATCGCCAGCAGCACCAGGTCGGCCGGCAGTTCCCGCTCGGAGCCCGGCACCACTGTCACGACCCGCCGACCGTCGCGCTTCTCCACTGTCACCTCGGCGATCCGCACCGCCCGCACCTGACCGGTGCCGTCGTCCACGAACTCCTGCACCGCCACGGCGAAGACCCGCTCGCCACCCTCCTCGTGCGCCGGGTAGCTGCGCAGGACCCACGGCCAGGTCGGCCACGGGTCCCGTGCCTCGTCGCGCTCCTGCGGCGGCTGCGGGTACAGGTCGAGCTGGTGCACGCCCGCCGCGCCCTGACGGTGCGCGACACCGAGACAGTCGGCGGCCGTGTCACCGCCACCGATGATCACGACGTGCTTGCCGGCCGCGTCGATCGAGGTGCCGTCCGGCAACACCGCCCGCGCCAACCGACGCTCGGCGGTGGCCACGACGCCGGCCTGATCGGTGGCCGCGGTGGCGACCGCGCGATTCGCCGCGACCAGGTGCGCCATCGCCTGGTGTACGCCCCGAAGCGCCCGCCCCGGGGTCTCCGGAGTGTCCCGACCCTGCAACGCCCCACCGGCCAGCAGCACCGCGTCGTGCTCGGCGCGCAACTGCTCGGCGGTGACGTCCACCCCGACGTTCACGCCGGTGCGGAAGCGCACCCCCTCGGCACTGAGCTGGGCCACCCGGGCATCGATGTGCCGCTTCTCCAACTTGAAGTCGGGGATGCCGTACCGGAGCAGGCCACCGATCGCGTCGTCACGCTCGTACACCGTCACCGCGTGACCGGCGCGGGCCAACTGCTGGGCGGCGGCGAGACCGGCGGGCCCGGAGCCGACGACGGCGACCGACCGACCCGACGGCGCCGGCACCGGGCGGGGAGTGAAGCCCCGCGCCGCGGCGAAGTCGGCGATCTCCACCTCGACCTGCTTGATGGTCACCGGCTGGCCGCCGGAGATGCCGAGCACGCAGGCCGCCTCGCAGGGCGCCGGGCAGAGCCGACCGGTGAACTCCGGGAAGTTGTTTGTGGCGTGCAGCGACTCCACCGCGGCGTCCCAGTTGCCGGTACGCACCAGGTCGTTCCAGTCCGGGATGCGGTTGCCCAGCGGGCAGCCGTCGTGACAGAACGGGATGCCGCAGTCCATGCATCGGGTGGCCTGCTCACGGACCAGCTCTTCGCCGGCCGGCGGGTACACCTCCCGCCAGTCGCTGATCCGCACCGGCACCGGGCGGCGGGCCGGCAGCCGCCGGTCGTAGCGCAGGAAACCGTTCGGGTCAGGCACGTGCCACCTCCTGGGCAGCCACCCGCGGGGCGGGCGGCACCGGCGCGGCCGGCGCGCTGAGCGCGCCCATCACCGCGTCGTCGACGTCGCGGCCGGCTGCTTCGGCGGCCCGCATGATCTCCAGCACCCGGCGGTAGTCGCGGGGTACCACCGCGGTGAACTCGGCCACCGCCTCCGGCCACCGCTTGAGCAGCTCCTCGGCGACCGCCGACCCGGTCTCGGCCACGTGCCGTTGGACCAGCTCGTGCAACAGCGACTGCTCCTGCTCGCCCAGCGGCATCAGGTCGACCAGCTCCGCGTTGACCCGGGCCCGGTCCAGGTGGTGCACGAACGCCGTGCCGCCGGACATGCCGGCCGCGAAGTTCCGGCCGGTCGCGCCGAGCACCACCACAGTGCCGCCGGTCATGTACTCGCAGCCATGGTCACCGACGCCCTCAACCACGGCGACCGCGCCGGAGTTGCGCACCGCGAACCGCTCCCCCACCCGGCCGCGCAGGAAGACCTCGCCCGCCGTGGCGCCGTACAGGATGGTGTTGCCCGCGATGATCTGATCCTCGGCCCGCTGCCCCGGCTCGGCGTCCGGGTCGAGGAACGGCGCGGCGGCGTCCGGACGGACGATGAGCCGGCCCCCGGAGAGGCCCTTGCCCACGTAGTCGTTGGCGTCGCCGTGCAGGCGCAGGGTCACCCCGCGCGGCAGGAACGCGCCGAACGACTGCCCAGCCGTGCCGTGCAGCACGAACTCGATGGTGTCCTCGGGAAGGCCGGCGCCGCCGAAACGACGGGTCACCTCACCGCCGAGCATCGCGCCGACGCTGCGGTGCTCGTTGCGCACCGCCACCTCGACACGCACCGGCGCACCATCCGTCAGAGCCGGACGGGCCAGCGCGATCAGCTCGTTGTCGAGTGCCTGCTCCAGGCCGTGATCCTGCGCGCGGACCCCGCGTCGGGCCGCACCGGCGGGCAGCTCCGGCAGGTGCAGGACGGGCGCCAGGTCCAACCCGTGCGCCTTCCAGTGCGTCACCGCCGGGGCCACGTCGAGCAGCTCGGACTGCCCGATCGCCTCCTCGATCGACCGGAAACCCAGCTCGGCCAGGTAACCCCTGACCTCCTCGGCGAGGAAGAGGAAGAAGTTCTCCACGAACTCCGGCTTGCCGGTGAAACGCTCCCGCAGCACCGGATTCTGGGTGGCGATGCCGACCGGGCAGGTGTCCAGGTGGCAGACCCGCATCATCACGCAGCCCTCGACGATCAGCGGCGCGGTCGCGAAGCCGAACTCCTCCGCGCCGAGCAGCGCCGCGATCAGCACGTCCCGGCCGGTCTTGAGCTGACCGTCGACCTGCACGGTGACCCGGTCGCGCAGCTTGTTGAGCAACAGCGTCTGCTGCGCCTCGGCCAGCCCCAGCTCCCACGGGGTGCCGGCGTGCTTGAGCGAGTTCATCGGGGAGGCGCCCGTGCCGCCGTCGTGCCCGGAGATCAGGATGACGTCCGCCTTGAGCTTCGCCACCCCGGCCGCGACGGTGCCGACGCCGACCTCGCTGACCAGCTTGACGTGCACCCGGGCCGCCGGGTTGACGCACTTCAGGTCGTGCACCAACTGGGCGAGGTCCTCGATGGAGTAGATGTCGTGGTGCGGCGGCGGGGAGATCAGACCCACACCGGGGGTGGCGTGCCGGGTCCGGGCGATCCACGGCCAGACCTTGTTGCCGGGCAGCTGGCCGCCCTCGCCCGGCTTGGCGCCCTGGGCCATCTTGATCTGGAGGTCGTCCGCGTTGACCAGGTATTCGCTTGTCACACCGAACCGGCCGCTGGCGATCTGCTTGACCGCCGAACGGCGCGCCGGGTCGTGCAGCCGCTCGACGTCCTCGCCGCCCTCACCGGTGTTGGACTTGCCGCCCAGACGGTTCATGGCGATGGCGAGCGTCTCGTGCGCCTCCGCGGAGATCGACCCGTACGACATGGCGCCGGTGGCGAACCGCTTGACGATCTCGGTGGCCGGCTCGACCTCCTCGATCGGCAGCGCCGGGCGGACCCCGGTGCGCAGGGTGAACAGCCCGCGCAGGGAGCCGGCCTGCGCGGCGAGCGCGTCGACCTTGGCTGTGTACTGCCGGAAGACGTCGTACTGCCGGGTGCGGGTCGCGTGTTGCAGCAGGAAGACGGTCTCCGGGTTGAACAGGTGCAGCTCACCCTCGCGGCGCCACTGGTACTCGCCGCCGACCTCCAACCGGTCGGAGGTGGCGGTGCCGGCCGGGGGCCAGGCCAGCGCGTGCCGGGCGGCCACCTCGGTGTGCACGCCCGCGAGACCCACCCCGCCGATGCGGCTGGGGGTGCCCCGGAAGTAGCGCTCGACCAGCCGGCTGTCCAGGCCGACCGCCTCGAAGACCTGCGCCCCGCAGTACGAGGAGACCGTCGAGATGCCCATCTTGGACATGATCTTCAGGACGCCCTTGCCGAGCGCCTTCGCGTAGTTGCGCACCGCCGCGGCGGGCTCCACCCCGGCCAGGACGCCGGTGGCGACCATGTCCTCGACCGACTCGAACGCCAGGTACGGGTTGACCGCCGCCGCGCCGTAGCCGATCAGCACCGCCGCGTGGTGCACCTCCCGGCAGTCGCCGGACTCGACGATCAGCGCCGCCTGCGTACGGGTCTGCTCGCGCACCAGGTGCTGGTGCACGGCGGCGGTGAGCAGCAGCGACGGGATCGGCGCCAGGTCGGCGTTGGAATCCCGGTCGGAGAGCACCAGGATGCGGACGCCGTCCTCGATCGCCTCGGAGACGTGTCGGCAGATCTCGGTCAGCCGTGCCTTGATCCCGGCGGCGCCCTCCCGGATGCGGTACAGGCCGGAGACCCGGACCGCCTTGAAGCCGGGCAGGTCGCCGTCCTCGTCGATGGAGAGGATCTTCGCCAGCTCGTCGTTGTCGATGATCGGGTGCGGGAGCACGATCTGCCGGCAGCTCGCGGCGCCCGGGTCGAGCAGGTTGCCCTCCGGCCCGATTGTCGACGCCAAGCTGGTCACCAACTCCTCGCGGATGGCGTCCAGCGGCGGGTTGGTCACCTGGGCGAAGAGCTGGTGGAAGTAGTCGTAGAGCAGCCGCGGTCGGGTGGACAGCGGCGCGATCGGGGTGTCCGTACCCATCGAGCCGAGCGGCTCGACGCCGGTGCGGGCCATCGGCCCGAGCAGGATCTTCAGCTCCTCCACGGTGTAGCCGAAGGTCTGCTGGCGGCGTCGCACCGAGTCGTGCGTGTAGACGGTGTGCTCGCGCGCCGGCAGGTCGTTCAGCTCGATCAGCCCGGCGTGCAGCCACTCCCCGTACGGCTGGGCGGCGGCCAACTCGGACTTGATCTCCTCGTCGTGCACGATCCGCCCGGCCACGGTGTCGACCAGGAACATCCTGCCCGGCTGGAGTCGCCCCTTCGCGACCACGTGGGCCGGGTCGAGGTCGAGCACGCCCGCCTCGGAGCCCAGCACCACGAGCCCGTCGTCGGTCTGCCACCAGCGCCCCGGGCGCAGCCCGTTGCGGTCCAGCACCGCGCCGACGATCTCGCCGTCGGTGAAGGCCACCGACGCCGGACCGTCCCACGGCTCCATCAGGCTGGCGTGGAAGCGGTAGAAGGCACGCTTGGCCGGGTCCATCCCCGGGTCGTTCTCCCAGGCCTCGGGGATCATCATGAGCACCGCGTGCGGCAGGCTCCGCCCGGCCAGGTGCAGCAGCTCCAGGACCTCGTCGAAGTTCGCCGAGTCCGAGGCGGCGGGGGTGCAGACCGGGAAGACCCGCCGGATGTTGCCCGGCACGTTCGGCGAGCGCAGCAGCGCCTCGCGCGCCTGCATCCAGTTGCGGTTGCCCCGGATCGTGTTGATCTCGCCGTTGTGGGCGATGAACCGGTACGGGTGCGCCAGCGGCCAGGACGGGAAGGTGTTTGTGGAGAAGCGGGAGTGCACAAGCGCGATCGCGCTGTCCACCCGCTCGTCGCGCAGGTCCGGGTAGAAGGCCGGCAACTGGTCGGGCGTGAGCATGCCCTTGTAGACCATGGTGCGGCTGGACAACGACGGGAAGTACGCCGGCACGCCCCGCTCGGCGGTCTCCCGTTCGGCCTGCTTACGCAGGCAGAACGCCACCCGGTCCAGCTCGATGCCGCGCAGCGGGGAGCCGGCCGGCGAGCCCGGGGCGTCGGTCAGGCGGTGCGCGGCCAGGAAGAGCTGCCGGACCCGGGGCATCGCCGCCAGGGCGGTCTCGCCCAGGTCACTCGGGTCGGTCGGCACGTCCCGCCAGCCGAGCACGTCGGCGCCCTCGACCAGCGCGTACTTCTCGACCACCCGACGGGCACGCGCTTCGGCGGCATCGTCGTCGGGAAGGAAGACCAGCCCCGTGGCGTACTCGCCGGCCGGGGGCAGCTCAACGTCGGCGACCGCGCGAAGGAACGCGTCGGGCACCTGGATCATGATGCCGGCGCCGTCGCCCGTGTTCGGCTCCGCGCCACGGGCGCCCCGGTGGTCCAGTCGACAGAGCGCGCCGAGCCCGTTGGCGACGACCGAGTGTGAACGCCGGCCGTGCAGGTCCGCCACGAAGGCCACGCCGCAGGCGTCGTGCTCCTGCGCTGGGTCGTAGAGGCCCTGGGCGGGCGGGCGGCTGTGGGGCGTCGGGGACGCCTGTGGGCTGTG
Source organism: Micromonospora sp. DT53 (assembly GCF_049841535.1). Classification (NCBI taxonomy): domain Bacteria; kingdom Bacillati; phylum Actinomycetota; class Actinomycetes; order Micromonosporales; family Micromonosporaceae; genus Micromonospora; species Micromonospora sp. DT53. The sequence goes on along the minus strand of NZ_JBNCKM010000001.1, from coordinate 551,694 downwards.
CGGGTGCGGCTGTTCTGTCTCCGCGTACGGCTGAGCCACCGGGCCTCCTGTCGTCACTCAGGTTGGATCAATGGTGGGGACGACGTCGGCCCGTGGGTCTATTGAGTCTACGTTAGGGCCGGGGTCGCACGGCCACCCGAGATTGATCACACCGTCCACTGGCTGGGACGTGTAGTCTCGCGCGGTGGATCCGCTACACAAGCACGTCTTCGACCGGTTGGAACGCTTCTACGACGCGGTGCCCCGCGACGCCGCCGGTGCCGAGGATCATGGCGGGCTGGTGCTGTTCGTCCGAGAAGGCGCCGGCTGGCCGTTCTACGCGCGCCCCCGCATCGACGCCACCGAGCCGCCGTCGCTGGCCGACGTGACCTCGGTCCGTGAGCGCCAGCGGAAGCTGGGCCTGCCGGAAGCCTTCGAGTGGGTGCACGAGACGAGCCCCGAGCTGCTGGCGGTGGCCCGCTCGGCGGGGCTCAACGTGCTGGAGGCGCCGCTGATGGTGCTCGACCCGAGCGCGCTGCCCGACCCGGCGACGCTGTCCGACGCGGCGGTGCGGGTGCTGGCAGCGGACTCCCCCGGCTTCGCCGCCGATGTCGCCGCCCGACGTGCGGTGGCGGCGGTGTCGTTCGCCGCCGCCGGCACCGCGCCCGGTGAGGCGGGCCCGGCCGAACGCGACGCCGCCGTCACCGAGCTCGAACTGGCCGCACTCGACGAGGAGCGGGCCCGGATCGCCGACGGCCGACGGATCTCCGCGCTGGCCGGCACTCCTACCGAGGGCGCGCTGGCCAGCGGCATGGCGATGCGGGTGGACGACGTCGCCGAGATCGCCGGGGTGGCCACCCTGCCGTCCGCCCGGCGCCGCGGGCTGGGCGCCGCGCTCACCGCCGCCCTGGCCCGGGAACTGCTGGCCGCCGGCACCGAGCTGGTCTTCCTGTCCGCGGGCAGCGAGGAGATCGCGCGGGTGTACCTGCGGGTCGGCTTCCGCCGGATCGGCACCGCCTGCATCGCCGAACCCGCCGCCCTCATCGCCTGACCTGCCCCGCGACCGGGGTCAGGTCGGTGGCCGCCACTGGGCGGCGGAGGCGGCGGCACTGGAGAGCAGCCGCGAGTTGATCGTGCCCAGTGCGGCGTCCCGGGCGCGCAGCGCCAACCGGCCCCGGGTCTGGAGCACCGCCGACATCCGCCGGGTCTGCCGGACCACGGTCGCCGCCCGGGGACGACGCACCCGGTCGTACGCCTGAACGGCGTCGGGCAACCGGGCCTCCCGCAGCAGCGACGCGAGCGTGGCGGCATCCTCGAACGCCAGGCAGGCGCCCTGGCCGAGGTGCGGCGGCATGGCGTGCGCCGCATCGCCGAGCAGCACCACCCCACCCGGCCCGACCGGAAAGCCGTACGCCCGGGGCAACGGGCGCAGCTCACGAACCTCCTGTTGGACCAGGTCCGCCGGGTCGGTGGCGTCGAGCAGCGCGCCGACCGGCGCGGGCCAGCCCGCGTACCAACGGCGCAGCAGGGCGAGCTGGGTCTCCGGCGGTTCCGGGCGGGGCGCTCCGGCGGCGGTGGCCACCCAGTAGATGCCGCCGCGGGTGGACCCGCCCGAGGAGCCGCGCTCGCCCAGCGACGCGGCCACGAACCGGTAACCCGCGCCGAGAATCTCGCCGGCCAGCGGCTGGTCGTCGGGAAGTCGAGGTGCCTGGTACCAGGGAATGACGGCCCGCCAGGCGGCGCAGCCGGAGCTGACCACCCGGGACTCGGGCGCGAGCTGGCGGCGGATGCCGCTGTCCGTGCCGTCGGCGGCGACCACCAGATCGGCTTCGATGGTGTGCCGCCCGTCGCTGACTCCCGGCCGCTCGCCCGGCTCCACACGGACGTGGCGCACGGTCACGCCGGTGCGCAGTTCGACCCGGTCGCCGAGGCCGGCGATCAGCGTGTCGTGCAGATCCTCCCGGTGCACCACCACCGGCATCCGGTCGGCCGGGATGGGCCGGGGCTGCACGAGCCAGTGCCCGTCCGGACGACGGACCCCACCGTCGGGCAACGGGGTGGCGATGGCGGCCAGGCCGGCGCCGAGGCCCAGGGCCTGCAACGCGCGGACGCCGTTGGGCCAGAGCACCACGGCGGTCCGCTCGGGGCGAACCCGCTCGGCGCGTTCCAACAGGGTGACCTGCCAGCCGGAACGGGCCAGCGCGCCGGCCACCGCGAGGCCACCGACCCCTGCGCCGACCACCACCGCGCTTCGCATCGGTGCCGCCCCCGCTCAGCTGTCCCGGTCGGCGGGACGCGCGCCCGTGGCCTCGGCCCGGTCGGTGCGGCCGGCGGACGGATCGTCCGCCGACTCGTCGCCGCTCGCCGCGAGGTCGTCGGCTGCCGCGTCCCCGGACGGTTCGCCGTCGTCCGGCCGGGAGTCGTCGTCGGTCGCCGCCGGCACGACACCGGTGTCCTGCCAGGCGGCGTACTGCTCCTCGCTGACCACCCGGTAGCCCTCCGGCGCGGTGACCCGCGTCGGGGTCTCCCGCTCGGAGAGGTCGACCTGGGAAAGGTCGGACGTGGGCGGCGGGGTCGTCGTCGGCGCCGGGCCGAGCGGGATCAGGTATTCCCGAGGGCCGCGCACCCGCACGAAGTAGATCAGGGCGCCGAGGAAGACCAGGGCGGCGGTCCAGACGTTGAGTCGGACGCCGAAGATGTGGTTGGCATCGTCGGTGCGCATCAGCTCGATCCAGAACCGGCCGACGGTGTAACCCATCACGTAAAGCGCGAACGCCCGGCCCCGGCCCAGCTTGAACCGGCGGTCGATGAGCAGGACCAGGGCGACGACGCCGAGGTTCCAGAGCGCCTCGTAAAGGAAGGTGGGCTGGTAGAGACCCGGTTCGAGGATCGGCTGCCCGGCGTCGTCCCGGAGCGCGTGCCCGGGATTGTCCGGATCCATCCGATGGATCTGCAGGCCCCACGGCAGGGTGGTCCGGCCACCGAAGAGCTCGTTGTTGAACCAGTTGCCGAGCCGGCCGACCGCCTGGGCCAGCGGCAGCCCGGGGGCCAGCGCGTCGGCCACCACACCGAACGGGATGCCGAGCTGCCGGGCCGCGATCCAGGCACCGATCGCGCCACCGGCGACCGCGCCCCAGATGCCGAGACCACCCTCCCAGATGGCGAACGCCTTCATCGGGTCGCCACCGGCGCCGAAGTATTTCTCCGGTGAGGTGACCACGTGGTAGATCCGGGCGCCGATGATGCCCGCGGGCACCGCCCAGACGGCGATGTCGAGCGTCGCGCCGGGCGCGACGCCGCGCTGCCGCAGCCGGCGCTCCGTCACCCAGCAGGCCAGCACGATGCCGGCGATGATGCAGAGCGCGTAGGCCCGGATCGGCACCGGCCCGAGCTGCCAGACCGCGGTGCTGGGACTGGGCAGGGCCGCCTGGGGAGAGAGCGAGGCGAGGGTCACGGGTGCACACGCTACCGCTGCACACCCTCGCGGCGGCACCCCGGGCCGTTGGAGCGCGCATCCCGATGACTTCTGGTTTGCGCCGCCGTAGGCTCTTTGTCCATGAGCGCGCTCACCTGGGCGGTCGCCGCGGTCGTCACCGACGACGCCGGTCGGGTGCTGCTCTGCCAGCAGGGCCGGGGCGCGCGTCGCTACGCGTTGCCCGGCGGGCGGCTGCGCCCGGCCGAGGCTCCGGTGCGGGCGGCCCTACGGGACATCCGCGCGGAGACCGGCTGGGACATCGAGCTGGTCGACCTGGTCGGCGTCTACCACCTGACCGGCCCTCCGGGGGAGGCCACGCCCGGACGCGCCGGGCCGCTGCCAAACGTCCTCGTGCACGTGTTCCGGGCTCGTGCGGCCGGCGTACGACCCGCCACCGACCCCCCGCCGGGCTGCCGGTTGTCCTGGCACTCCCCCGCCGCGCTGCCCGAGGTGGTCACCCCGCTCACCCGGGCCGCCGTCACCGACGCGACGGCCGGCCACTCCGGCGTGCTCCGCGACGTCGGCTGCGCGCCAGGAACCGTCGCCTCCGCGCCGCTGCCGGCGGCCCGCCCGGCCGAGGACGGCCGTCCGGCACGGTCCCTGCACCCCTGAGCGGCCGCAACCGTCCCAAGGTTCGCCGCGTGGTCGCGGACAGCCTCGCCTGCCAGGCCACATCCGATTGAGCGTGATGCCTGTGAGTCATCTTGATGACTCACAGGCATCACGGTCAACAGACAAGACATGCGCCCGCGCTGCGCGGTCCGGCCGGACTCAGCGAGGGTCGGCTCAGCGGGTGGGGGTACGGACGCCCTCGGCGAGTTCGGCGCTGAGGGTACGCAGAGCGGCCAGCCCCTCGGCCTCGGTGGGCGCGTCGAGCACGCACCGGACCAGCGCGCTGCCCACGATCACCCCGTCGGCGTACCCGGCGACGGTGCCGGCCTGCGCGCCGGTGCCCACACCCAGGCCGACACCGATCGGCAGGTCGGTGACCGCGCGGGCCCGGGAGACAAGCGTCGGGGCGGCGTCCGAGGTACGCGCCCGGGCGCCGGTCACCCCCATCACTGCGGTCGCGTAGACGAAGCCGCGGCAGTGCTGCACCGTCATCGCCAGCCGGGCGTCGGTGGACGACGGTGAGACCAGGAACGTGCGGTCCAACCCGTGCGCGTCCGAGGCGGCCAGCCACTCGTCGGCCTCGTCGGGGATGAGGTCCGGGGTGATCAGGCCGGTGCCGCCGGCGGAGGCGAGGTCACGGGCGAAGACGTCCACGCCGTAACGCTCGACCGGGTTCCAGTAGGTCATGGTGACCACCGGAGCGCCGGTGGCCGCCACCGCCTCGATGATGCGCATCGTGTCCGCGGTGCGTACGCCCCCGGCCAGCGCGATGTCACTGGCCTTCTGGATCACCGGCCCGTCCATCACCGGGTCGGAGTAGGGGATCTCCACCTCGATGACGTCGACGCCGGCCTCGACCATGGCGGTCATCGCGGCGATGCTGCCCTCGACGGTGGGGAAACCGGCAGGCATGCAGCCGACCAGCAGGGCCCGTCCGTCGGCACGGGCCTTGTCGAAGGCCACCCCGATCCGGCTCATCTCACCGCTCCTTGTCGAGGATGCCGAAGTAGTCGCCGGCGGTGTGCACGTCCTTGTCGCCGCGCCCGGACAGGTTGACCACGATGGTGGGCTCCCGGCCCAGTTCCGCGGCGAGCTTCGGGGCCAGCGTGACGGTGCCGGCGAGCGCGTGTGCGCTCTCGATCGCCGGGATGATGCCCTCGGTGCGGCAGAGCAGCTCGAACGCGGCCATCGCCTCGTCGTCGGTGACCGGCAGGTAGCTCGCCCGGCCGGTGTCGTGCAGCCACGCGTGCTCCGGCCCGACGCCGGGGTAGTCCAGGCCGGCGGAGATCGAGTGCGACTCCAGGGTCTGCCCGTCGGCGTCCTGAAGCACGAAGGTGCGGGTGCCGTGCAGCACCCCGGCGGACCCGCCGGTGATGCTCGCGGCGTGCCGGCCGGTGTCCACCCCGTCGCCCCCGGCTTCGAAGCCGTACAGCCGCACGGCCTCGTCGCCCACGAACGCGTGGAAGATGCCGAGCGCGTTGGACCCGCCGCCGACGCAGGCGGTGACGGCGTCCGGCAGCCCGCCGGTGAGGTCCAGGCACTGCTGGCGGGCCTCGTCACCGATGCCCCGGACGAAGTCGCGCACCATCGCCGGGAACGGGTGCGGGCCCGCGGCGGTGCCGATCAGGTAGTGCGTCTCGTCGACGTTGGCCACCCAGTCGCGCATCGCCTCGTTCATCGCGTCCTTGAGGGTGCGCGAGCCGTTGGTGACCGGGACGACTGTCGCGCCGAGCATCCGCATCCGGGCCACGTTGAGCGCCTGCCGCTCGGTGTCGACCTGGCCCATGTAGACCACGCACTCCAGGTCGAACAGGGCGGCGGCGGTCGCGGTGGCGACACCGTGCTGGCCGGCGCCGGTCTCCGCGATCACCCGGGTCTTGCCCATCCGCTTGGTGAGCAGCGCCTGGCCGAGCACGTTGCGCACCTTGTGCGCGCCCGTGTGGTTGAGGTCCTCCCGCTTGAGCAGCACCCGCGCGCCGACCTTCGCAGAGAACCGCCGGGCCTCGTAGAGCAACGACGGCGTGCCCGCGTAGTCGCGCAGCAGCGCGCCGAACTCGGCCCGGAAGGACTCGTCCGCGATCGCCGTACGCCACGCCCCGTCGAGCTCGTCCAGCGCGGCCACCAGGGCCTCGGGAACGAACCGACCGCCGAAGCGGCCGAAGTGGCCGGCGGAGTCGGGCTGCGGGCCGGCCACCGGGGCCAGCGCGTCGGCGCTCATCGGGAATCCTCTCGTTGGGACGTCGGACCGGCGCGGGGTCAGCGCACCGGCCGGGGCGTTGCCGGGTGGTTGCCGGCGTTGACCAACTCGGCGACCGCCTCGCGGGGGCTCTTCTGCGTGACCAGACCCTCGCCCACGAGGACCGCGTCGGCGCCCGCGGAGGCGTACCGGATCAGGTCGTGCGGGCCACGAACGCCCGATTCGGCGATCTTGACGACGCTGCTCGGCAGGCCGGGCGCGATCCGCTCGAACACCGACCTGTCGACCTCAAGGGTACGCAGGTCACGGGCGTTGACCCCGATCACCTGCGCGCCGGCCTCCAGCGCGCGGTCGGCCTCTTCCTCGTCGTGCACCTCGACCAGAGCGGTCATGCCGAGCGACTCGATCCGCTCCAGCAGACCCATCAGGACGTTTTGCTCCAGTGCGGCGACGATCAGCAGGACCAGGTCGGCCCCGTGCGCGCGGGCCTCATGGATCTGGTAGCTGGAGACCACGAAGTCCTTGCGCAGCACCGGCACGGTGACCGCGGCACGGACAGCCGCCAGATCGTCCAGCGAACCGCCGAACCAGCGCCCCTCGGTCAGCACACTGATCGCCCGGGCCCCGCCGGCCGCGTAGTCGACGGCGAGGTCGGCCGGGTCGGCGATCTCGGCCAGCCGGCCCTTGGACGGCGACGAACGCTTCACCTCGGCGATCACGGCAACCCCGGGCTTACGCAGCGCCGCGTACGCGTCCATCGGCGGCGGCGCCGCCGCTGCCAGTTCACGGATCCGCTCCAGCGGAACCTGCTCCTGGCGTCGGGCGACGTCTTCACGTACGCCGGCCAGGATCTCGTCGAGCACGCTTACGGACGCTGCCTGGCCGGCCTCGTCCCCCTCCGCGTGCGCATGCTCAGCAGTCACGAACGGACTCCCCTCTCCGGGCGTCATGGGCCGATGCTAGGGGCAGCCGACCGACGCCGAATGCCGGGGGTATGGCGCTGCTCACGAAAAGGGCTGCGGCATAATGGCCGACTTGCCGTGAACGGGTTGTCACGCAGCGCCACCTCCGGTATTGACCAGCGTCACGAGGTATGGAGCCTGACGACCGCGGTCGGACCGGGCCGATCCATCGATCATGCCACCAGTTCCCGCCCAACGCCCGACGGCAGCGATGGTGATCGATGCTGTGAGCAAGCTCAAGGGCGAACGGACGCCCCTGGTCACGGCCGAGGCGGGACAGTTGACCGGGCGGTCACCGCGGCGAAACCTCGACGGGTGAGCATCGTCCTCAGGCAGACTCGATGGCGCGCCTGCCCGACCGCCGCAACTCCTCGCGCGAGGTGACCATGAGCATTTCCGAGCCGCACCCGACCATCGGACTGACCACCATCTCGCGGACGGTGGCATCACTCGCCGTCGGGGTGGTGCACACCGTGGAACGGGCCATGGTGGGCGAGGGACGGATGCGGACGGCACGAGGCAACGCCTGGGAGGCGGTCTGCGCCGACCGGGCCCGCGCCGACCAACGCGCCGAGCTGAACCGCCTGGTCGCCGAGCTGACCGCCGCCCGCGCCGCGAGTCGCCGCGCCCAGTGGGAACGCCAGCCGGTCGGCTGACCGCCCGCCGGCCGCCGCGCCAACCGGCCGCCGCGGTCACCGCCTCAGCCGGTCACCGCCTCAGGCGGTCACCGCCTCAGGCGGTCACCGCCTCAGGCGGTCACCGCCTCAGGCGGTCACCGCGTCAGTCGGCCGTCGGGTCCTCGCCCCGGTCCAGCGCGTCCCACGCCTCGGTGGTCCGCCGCCCCGCCAACGGGGTCGGCGGCGCGGCCGGGTCGCTCTGCGCCGCCGGGGGCTCCGGAGCGGTCCGCACCGGACGTTCGTACCGCGCTCCCATCGCCGGCCAGTCACCGCCCCGCACGGCCGTCCACCAGCCGCCAACGGCAGCCAGCAGACCGCCGAGCAGGCAGAGCGCCGGCCACTGCCGGCTCACCGAGCCGCCCACGTCGGCGACCAGCCCATACCCGCCGCCGGCCGCCACGGCCAGACCGAGCACGCCGAGCAGCACACCGAGCACCCGACGCAGGTGCCCCCGAGTGGCCAACACCGCGCCACCCCCGGCCAGCGTCACCAGGGCCAACGCCGGCAGCCAGGGCAGCAGGCTCGCACCGCTGCGGGTGTCGCGCACCGGCGGCAGAGGCGCCGGACGCACCGTCAGCTCCACCGACCAACCGCGCGTCGCGGCCCACAGCGCCAGGCCCGCGCCGGCCAGGCAGAGCAGCACGGCGTACGTCAACGCCCGCCGGCCCACGACGGACCGCTCCCCGCCCCTCACGATTTCGTCCCTTCGTTCGCGACTGCGGGGCTCCGCTTCGCTGCACTCCTCGCGCTCACCCCGGCTGGTCCTTCGTTCGCGACTGCGGGGCTCCGCTTCGCTGCACTCCTCGCGCTCACCGGGCGGGCCGGAGTGTTTCGGCGGCCGCGATCGCGGCCAGCACGGCCGCGGCCTTGTTCCGCGTCTCCTGGTCCTCGGCGGACGGGTCCGAGTCGGCGACCACCCCCGCCCCGGCCTGCACGTAGGCGCGGCCGTCGCGGATCAGCGCGGTCCGGATGGCGATCGCCATGTCCAGGTCACCGCCGAAGCCGAAGTAGCCGACGGTGCCGCCGTAGAGGCCACGACGGACCGGCTCCAACTCCTCGATGATCTCCATGGCGCGCACCTTCGGCGCCCCGGAGAGCGTGCCGGCCGGGAAGGTCGCGGCCAGCGCGTCGAAGGCGGTCTGGTCGTCACGCAGCGTGCCGGTGACTGTGGAGACGATGTGCATGACGTGGCTGTACCGCTCGATGGTGGCGAACTCGGGCACCTCCACGGTGCCGGGCTGACAGACCCGGCCCAGGTCGTTGCGGCCGAGGTCGACAAGCATCACGTGCTCGGCCCGTTCCTTCGGGTCGGCGAGCAGCTCGGCGGCGAGCGCGGCGTCGGCGGCGGGGGTGCCGCCCCGCGGCCGGGTGCCGGCGATCGGGTGCAGCAACGCCCGGCGTCGCCCGTCCGCGGCCCCGGTGACCTTCAGGTGCGCCTCCGGGGACGAGCCGACGATGTCGAACCCGTCGAAACGCAGCAGGTACATGTACGGGCTGGGGTTGCTGGTGCGCAGCACCCGGTAGACGTCCAGCGGGTCGGCATGGGTGGCCCGCTCGAAGCGCTGGGAGAGCACGATCTGGAAGCACTCACCGGCCCGGATCGCCTCCTTGGCCGCCTCCACCGCCTTCGGGTAGCCGCCGTCGGGCGTCCGGCAGAGCACCTCGCCGGCCGGCGGACGCTCGACGGTGGAGATCATCGGCGGGATGGGCCGGGACAGCGCCGTGGTCATCGCGTCCAACCGGCCCACCGCGTGGTGGTAGGCGGCGGCGACCTGCGGGGCGCGGTCCGGGGCGTCCAACGGCGGCAGCACCGCGTTGGCGACCAGGATCGCCGAGCCGTCGTAGTGGTCGAGCACCACCAGGTCGGTGGCGAGCATCATGCCCAGCTCCGGGACGCCCAGGTCGTCCTCGGTCAGCTCGGGCAACCGCTCGAAGCGCCGGATCAGGTCGTAGCCGAGATAGCCGACCATGCCCCCGGTCAGCGGCGGCAGGCCGTCGGACGGGTCCCCGACCGGGCCGGCCAGCGCCGCCACGGTCTCCCGCAGCATCCGCACCGGGTCACCCTCGGTGGTCAGCCCGGTCGGCGGCTGGCCCAGCCAGGTCGCCACGCCGTCGCGTTCGATGAGGGTCGCGCTGCTGCGTACGCCGATGAACGAGTACCGCGACCAGGCCATGCCTGCCGAGCCGACACCCTGCTCGGCCGATTCCAACAGGAACGTGCCCGGGCCGCCGGCCAGCTTTCGGTAGACCCCCACCGGAGTCTCCGCGTCGGCGAGCAGCCGCCGGGTGACCGGCACGACCCGCCAGTCGGCGGCCAGCGCGGTGAAGGTGGCCAGGTCGGGGCTGAGGGCGCCGTCGGTCATTGGAGGGCCTCCGTCCTCGTGACGGGCAGCTCGGTGAAGAAGCAGGTCCGGTGGCCGGTGTGGCAGGCCGCGCCGACCTGGTCCACGCTCACCAGCAGCGCGTCCCCGTCGCAGTCCAGGGCTACCGACCGCACGTACTGGTGGTGCCCGGAGGTGGCGCCCTTGACCCAGTATTCGCCTCGGCTGCGCGACCAGTAGGTGGCCCGGCCGGTGGTGAGGGTGCGGTGCAACGCCTCGTCGTCCATCCAGGCGACCATCAGCACCTCACCGGAGTCGTGCGCACGCACCACGGCGGCGACCAGACCGTCGGCGGTGCGGCGCAGCTGGGCGGCGATGGCCGGGTCGAGCCGGGACGGGCGCGCCGGCGCGGGCGCGGGCGCGGCCGGCTCGTTCGGATCGCTGGGGACGCCGGTCACCGGCGGGTCAGGTACGGGCACAGTCACCAATTCTCCCGCACGCGGCGCGGGCACCGCCGACCGCTCCCGGCAGGGCGACGGCGGAGGCCCCGAGGGCCGGGGCTGCGGCGAAGGCCCGGCCGGCCGGGCCAGCTGGGCGACATAGCGGTCCAGCCGGCCGTCGACCAGGGCGGCGGCCAGGTCCGCGCCGGCCGTGTCGGCGATCTCCTGCGCGTACGGACGGATCAACGGCAGTGTGCCGGCGACCAGTCGTACGGCGGCGGCCCAGAGTTGCCCGGTGGCGCCTGGGCGCAGCCCGAGGCAGAGCAGCATGTCCGTGCGGTAGCCGGGTGGGGCCACCGGCAGTTCCAGGGCTGCCGCGAAGGCTGCCCGGCGGGAGTGGACCCGCACGGACGGGTTGGCCGGGCGCAGCACCGAGGGGCAGAGCCGCGCCAGGTCGGCGACGGCGAGCCGGACCCCGAGGCGGTCGCTGGCCGCGCGGGCGGCGGCGGCCTTACCCAGCGTGGCGATCAGCTCTTCCAGTCGGGGTGGCTCGGCGGGCTGACAGAGCACCGGCAGGTCGATCCGGGGCCGCCAGTGCGGGTCGGCCCAGAGCAGCCGCGCGGGCGCGGTGACCGGCAGCCCGAACGCCCAGTCGGCCGGTTCGCCGAGACGGTGCACCCAGGACCGGACGTCCCGGGCGGCCACCGAGACGTGGGTGACCTGGCCTGCGGACTCGGCCAGGTAGGCCCGGCGGGCCGCGTACGGTGCGCCGCCTACCAGCACGTCGAGGTCGACGTCGCTGTGCGCGGTGGCGGCGCGGCGGGCGTGGCTGCCGCGCAACAGGATGCCGACGACCGGCCGCTCGGCGGCCTGTCGCAACCGCGCGGCCCAATCCTCAAGAAAACCGCTATTCGGTAACGGAGCGTGACCCACCGCGCCATCGTGCCGTACGTCCGATCAGGGCGCAATGCCCGTTGGCGGACTTCGTGTCCGGTCCGGAGCCTACTGCCCGTTCTCGCGCACTGCGCGACGGCCAGGCAGACACCGTTCCGGGGCGTTGCGTCCGGCGCGGTATTTCATCTAGCGTTGAGTTCAACGAGTGATGAGTTTTCTGTGGAGGTGTGTGATGGACGATGCGATAGCCGTCCGAGACCTGGTCGTCGACCGGGGTGGGCGGCGGGTGCTGGACGGCATCAGCTGCCGGGTCCGGCGCGGCGCGGTCACCGGGCTGCTCGGTCCCAGCGGCAGCGGCAAGACCACGTTCATGCGCGCGGTGGTCGGGGTGCAGCTGCTCAGTGGCGGAACGGTCACCGTGCTCGGCCAACCGGCGGGGACCCCCGCGCTGCGGCACCGGGTGGGCTACCTGACCCAGGCGCCGAGCGTCTACGCCGACCTGACCGTCCGGGAGAACGCCCGCTACTTCGCGGCCCTGTTCGGGCGTGGGCGCGCCGAGGCCGACCGGGCGATCAGCGATGTCGGGCTGGCCGAGGCGGCCGGTCAACTGGTCGGCACCCTCTCCGGCGGTCAACGCAGCCGAGCCTCACTGGCCTGTGCCCTGGTCGGGGAGCCGGAGCTGGTCGTCCTCGACGAGCCGACCGTCGGTCAGGACCCGGTGCTGCGGGCCGACCTGTGGGCCCGGTTCCACGACATGGCCGCCGCCGGCACCACCCTGCTGGTGTCCAGCCACGTGATGGACGAGGCGGCGCGCTGCGACCGCCTGTTGCTGATCCGCCAGGGGCGGTTGATCGCCGACGACACGCCGGAGGCGATCCGCGCCACCGCCGGCGTGGACGACCTCGACGAGGCATTCCTGCGGCTCATCCGGGCCAGCGAGGCCACCTTCACCAGCACCGAAGCGACACCCGCACGGGAGACAGCATGAACCCCCGAATCCTCGCCGCCACCACCGGCCGCATCCTGCGGCAGCTCCGACACGACCGGCGGACCATCGCGCTACTCGTGGTGGTGCCGGCCGCCCTGCTCACCCTTGTCAACTACATGTACGCCGACCAGCCGACCCCACCCGGCCAGCCGCCGACCTTCGACCGGATCGCGCTTGTGGTGCTCGGCATCTTCCCCTTCGTGATCATGTTCCTGGTGACCAGCATCGCCATGCTGCGGGAACGCACCTCCGGCACGTTGGAACGGCTGCTCACCACACCGCTGGGCAAGCTCGATCTGCTCTTCGGGTACGGCATCGCGTTCGGACTGGCCGCCGCCGTGCAGGCCGCCCTCGCCGCCTCGGTGGCGTACTGGATCTTCAATCTGGACACCGCCGGCAGCATCGGGCTGGTGATCGGGATCGCCGTGCTCGACGCCGTGCTCGGCGTCGCCCTCGGGCTGCTGTGCAGTGCCTTCGCGCGCACCGAGTTCCAGGCAGTACAGTTCCTGCCAGTCGTGGTGATCCCCCAACTGCTGCTCTGCGGGCTGTTCGTGGCCCGCGACCAGATGGCCGGCTGGCTCCAGGCGCTCAGTGACGCCTTCCCCCTGTCGTACGCCATCGACGCGTTGCAGGAGGTCGGCGCCCACGCCGAGCCGACCGGCCGGATGTGGCGGGACGTGGTGGTGGTGTTCGGCGCGGTGGTGCTGGCGCTGGTGCTCGCGGCGGCCACCCTGCGCCGACGCAGCGGCTGACCGCCGGCGACGGGGGCGGCGGCCAGCGCGGCAGCCGACCCCGTCGTGGGCCGGGCCGACCCATGACGTGCCCAGGCGGACGAACGAAGGGCGGCGATGACTCGGCGAACCGGCCGGCGACCCGGCAAACCAGGCACCCGGGAGGCGATCCTCGACGCGGCGCGGACGGCGTTCGCCGAACGTGGCTTCGACGCCGCCTCGATCCGGGCCATCGCCGGCACGGCGGAGGTCGACCCGGCGCTGGTGCACCATTACTTCGGCAGCAAGGACCAGCTCTTCCTGGCCGCGATGAACTTCCCGTTCGATCCCGGTCAGCTGGTGCCGAAGGTGCTCGCCGGTGACCGGGACGCCGTCGGCGAACGCATGGTGCGCGCCTTCCTCGGCATCTGGGACTCCCCGGTCGGCAGCGCCGCGCAGGCACTGCTGCGCTCCGCGGTGACCAACGAGTGGACCGCTCGGCTGCTGCGTGAGTTCGTCACCACCCAGGTGCTGCGCCGGGTGCTCGAAAACCTCGACGTCGATCCGGCCGAGCTGCCGCTGCGGGGTTCCCTGGTGGCCACCCAGATGATCGGCCTGGCAATGATGCGGCACGTGGTGCGCCTTGAGCCGGTCGCCTCGGCGGACCCGGAGACCCTGGTGGCCGCGATCGGTCCCACGATCCAGCGCTACCTCATCGACCCGCTACCCGCCTGACCCCGCTGACCGCCGGTCAGCGGGGTGGGTGGGCGTCGGCCGTCAGGCGCAGTGGGGGCAGCAGTCGGGGCAGCTCGGCCGGGTCCGCCACCGGGCCGGGGAAGGCGAGCCGGACGCGACGCCGGGCACCGGGGCGACCGAGGGCCACCACCAGCCCGTACCTGTCGATGCGCACCACCCGCGGCGGCCCGTCCGGGGTCTGCTCGGTCAACCCGAGCTGCCGGCGCAGGTACTCCGTCACCTGGGCGCCGTCGCACTCGGCGAGGTCGGCGAGCAGGCGGGCCTCGACCGGGTGCACCGGGTCCGGCTCGGCCTCGGCGTACTCCACCGGGTCGATCCGGCGCACGACGCCGGCCCGCTCCCAGCGGACCTCGACCACCTCGAAGCGGAACAACCGGAACCGGGTGCCCAGGTCGAGCAGGTCGCCGGTCGGCTCGACCGCGGCGAAGTCGACAGCCGCGTGGCGGGCCTCGTCGCCGCGCAGCTCGGCCGCCCAGCCGGACACCCAGGCACGACCCAGGCCGGGCGCGCCGGCGGCCGGCGGCAGGTCGAGCACGTCGAGGACCACCGCGACGTCGCTGCCCCCGGCGGACGGTTGCAGGGCGGCGGCCAGGTGGCTGGCCACCGGCACCAGCAGCAGCACCCGCCCGTCCGCGTCGGTGACGTGCCGGGCGTGGTGCGGGCCCGGCCGGTGGGCCAGGTGCACGAGACCGGGCAGGCGTCCGGCGACGAGGGTACGGACGATCTCGGCGGAGTTGGGCCGCATGGGCGCGACCTCCTTCAGAGGTTAGGCTTACCTAAGCCGGAGCCTAGAGCACCCGCCCGCCGACGTCCACCACTCCGCCGCACCTCACCGGGTCTGCTCCAGCCACGAGGCGTAGAGCAGGCCGTACACCGAGTCGGCGTCACGGACCAGCTCGTCGTGCGGGCCGCGCTGGACCACCCGACCCCGGTCCACCACGATCACCTCGTCGGCGCCCTGCGCGGTGGAGAGCCGGTGCGCGATCGCGAGGGTCGTCCGACCTCGGGTGACCGCGTCCAGTGTGCGTTGCAACCGCACCTCCGTCGCCGGGTCCACCGCGCTTGTCGCCTCGTCGAGCACCAGCAGGTCCGGGTCAGCCACGTACGCGCGGGCCAACGCGACAAGCTGACGCTCCCCGACACTGAGCGCCTCGCCGCGCTCCCCGACGGGAGTGTCCAGGCCCGCCGGCAGACCCTCCAGCCAGTCCGACAGGCCCAGCTCGGTGAAGGCGGCGCTCAGCTGCTCGTCGGTCAGGTCCGGCCGGGCGAACCGGACATTGTCCCCCACCGTCGCGTCGAAGAGGAACCCGTCCTGCGGCACCATCACCACGCGGGAGCGCAGCGAGTCGAACCGGACGTCCGTCAACGGCACCCCGGACAGCAGCACCGCCCCGGCCGACGGGTCCATCAGACGGGTCAGCAACTTGGCGAACGTGGTCTTGCCGCTGCCGGTCTCACCGACCACCGCCACCCGGCTCTTCGCCGGGATCTCCAGGTCGATGTCGTGCAGCACCGGCGGACCACCCGGATAGGCGAACCGC
This sequence comes from Micromonospora sp. DT53, assembly GCF_049841535.1. Classification (NCBI taxonomy): domain Bacteria; kingdom Bacillati; phylum Actinomycetota; class Actinomycetes; order Micromonosporales; family Micromonosporaceae; genus Micromonospora; species Micromonospora sp. DT53. The sequence continues at coordinate 536,142 of NZ_JBNCKM010000001.1, read as the reverse complement.
ACACCGGCGAACCGAATGTCCAGCGGCCCGCCCGGCAGCTCCCGCCCCTGCTCCCCCGGGTCGGCCACGTCCGGGGCGACGTCCAGCACGTCCAGCACCCGACGCCAGCCGGCGATCGCGTTCTGCGCCTCGTTGAGCACCTCGGTGGCGATCTGCACCGGCTGGATGAACAGCGTCACCAGGAAGAGGAACGCGGTCAGCTGGCCGATCGACAGCGTGCCGTCCACCCCCAGCAACACGCCGAGCACCACCACCCCGGCCAGCGCCAGCCCCGCCGCCAACTCCCCGACCGAGCTGCCCACGATGCTGATCCGGATCGCCCGCTGCTGCGCCAGACGCTGCCCGTCGATCGCCTCGTCCAGCCGCCGCTCGGTACGCCCGGCGATGCCGTACGCCCGGATCACCGGGGCGCCCACCACGCTCTCGCCGATCGCGCCCAGCAGCGTCCCGGTGCGTTGACGCACCGTCGCGTACGCGCCGCCGAGACGGCGTTGCAACTGCCGGATGACGAACACCGCCGGCAGGAACGCGGCCAGGACCACCAGGGTCAACTGCCAGGAGTACGCCAGCATGACGGCCGTCGTGACCACCAGCTGACCGAGGTTGACCAGCAGGATCACCCCGCCCCACTGGAGGAACTGGGTGATCTGGTCGACGTCGCTGGTCACCCGCGAGACCAGCGAACCCCGCCGCTCCGACTGCTGGTGCAGCATCGACAGGTCGTGCACGTGTCGGAACGCCCGCGTCCGGACGTTGGCCAACGCCGTCTCGCTGACCGTGAACAGCCGCCGCATCATCAGGTAACCGCAGATCGTGGTGATCGTCAGGATCGCCGTGGTGATCACCACCACCGACCAGACCACGTTCAGGTTCAGACCACCGACGAGACCCCGGTCGATGCCCTGCTGCACGGCGACCGGCACGGCGACCCGACCGACCATGTAGACCAACGCCAGCGCCAACGTGCCGGCCAGACCGATCCGTAGCTCCGGCGAGAGCGCCAAGCCCCGACGCAGGGTCTGCCAGGTCGTCTCCTCCCGCGCCTCCTGGGTGTCACTACTCCGAGTCCTCGCGCTCACCGGGCTGGCCTTTCGTTCGCGACTGCGGGGCTCCGCTGCGCTGCACTCCTCGCGCTCACCGGGCTCGCCTTTCGTTCGCGACTGCGGGGCTCCGCTTCGCTGCACTCCTCGCGCTCACCGGTCCACCTCGATTTCCAGGCCCGAGGGCAACGGCGCCACATCGTCGCCGTACGAACTCTCCTGCGCGCGCTCGACCTCGGCCTGCTCGTAGGCGGTGACCAGGTCGACGTACCCGGGCACGGTCGCCAACAGCTCGCTGTGGGTGCCCCGGGCGACCACCCGCCCCTGCTCCACGTAGATGACCTCGTCGGCCAGGGCGATGGTGGCCCGGCGGTACGCCACCACCAGGATCGACGCGGCCGGAACCCCCGCCTGCGCGGTCGAGGACCGTAGTCCCGCCAGGATGGCCGCCTCCACTCGCGGATCGACAGCGCTTGTCGCGTCGTCGAGGACCAGCAGGCGCGGTCGACCGGCCAGCGCGCGGGCCAGGGTGAGCCGCTGCCGCTGACCGCCGGACAGCGAGGTGCCCCGCTCGCCGACCATGGTGTCCAGACCCTCGGGCAGCGCGGCGACGAATCCGTCCGCCTCGGCCAGCCGCAGTGCCGCCCAGACCACCTCGTCGTCGACGCCGGACCGGTCGAGGGCGATGTTGGCGCGGACCGTGTCGTCGAAGATGAAGGGCACCTGGGCGACCAGGGCCACCGTGCCGGCAAGCGACGCGGAGGTCAGCTCGCGCACGTCCACGCCGTCCAGGCTCACCGTGCCGGAGTCCGGGTCGACGAGGCGCGCCGCCAGCGACGTGATGGTGGACTTGCCGGCGCCGGTGGGCCCGACCAGGGCCACCGTCCGACCGGACGGCACCGTGAAGCCGACCTCGCCGAGGACCTGCGCGCCGGGCGGGTGCGCTTCGGCCGGTGGGTAGGAGTAGTGCACGTCGCTGAAGGTGAGGGTGGCCGGGCCGGAGCCGGCCGGGTCGAGCACCCGCTGCCCGTACGGCATCTCGCCGGTGGCGTCGAGCACCCGGCGGACCCGGTCCCAGCCGGCGACGCTGCGCGGCAGCTCGGCCAGCACCCACCCGATGGCCCGCACCGGAAAGGCCAGCACGGTGAAGAGGAAGGCCACGCTGACCAGCTCGGTCACGCTGATCGCGCCCTGGCGCAGCCGGAACGCCCCGACCACCAGTACGGCGAGGGTGCCGAGGCTGGGCAGCGTCTCCAGCAGCGGGTCGAAGATGCCGCGCAGTCGGCCGACCGCGATCAGCGAGTCGCGCAGCTCACCGGCGCGGCCCGCGAACCGGGCGGTCTCCTGGGCCTCGCGGCCCATCGTCTTGACGACCAGGGCGCCGTCGAAACTCTCGTGGGCGATCCCGCTGACCTCGGCGCGCAGGCGCTGCGCCCGGGCTTGGCGGGGGGCCATCCGGCGGGAGTAGACGACATTGAGCGCGAACAGCGCGGGGAAGACGGCGAGGCCGACCAGGGCGAGCGCCCAGTCGGTCGCGAACAGCGACACGATCGCGCCGACCAGCATCACCAACGTGCCGACGGCGAACGGTAGCGGCGCGATCGGATACCAGGCCGCCTCCACGTCGGAGTTGGCGTTGGACAGCAGGGTGCCTGTGGAGTTGCGGTGGTGCCAGGACAGCGGCAGCTCCAGGTACCGGCGGGTGACCCTGCGACGGTAGGAGGCCTGTAGGCGGTACTGCATGTAGCCGGCGCCGAGCCGGCGGCCGAAGATGCCCGCCACCCGCAGCACGCTGATCCCGAACAACGCGGCCGCGGCCAGCGCCAGGGTGCCGGCGCCCACCTCGCCGCGTTCGATCGCCGGGAGCGCCACCTCACCGATGACCGACCCGACGACCCGGGCGCTGACAATGATCATCCCGCCGAAGAGCACGCTGCCGACGACCGCCACCGCGAAGATCCGCGGCTGTTCACGGATCGCCTGCCGCAGGACCCCCAGCCCTCGACTGAGAACGTCCCGACTTGTCTTGCTCGCCACGCTCTCCCCCGCCGTAAGCCACAATTATCTCCCTCATCCTTACCGGTCGGGGCCAGTGCCGCCGACCCTGAGCGGATATGTCGACCGTCACGTACCGCGCGGCGACGTGCCGCCGCCGCCGAGCGGCGTCCGCTGTCGCGCGGCGGCGGGTCACCGGGCCTACGATCGGGCCATGCCGCGGTACGCCCGAGCCGAGCGCGAGGCGCTGGCCGATCTTCTGCTGGCCCTCGGGCCGGCCGCTCCGACGATCAACGAGGGCTGGGCGACCCGTGACCTCGCCGCGCATCTGGTGCTGCGGGAGCGCCGCCCGGACGCGGCGGGTGGGATCCTGTTGCCGCCGCTGCGCGGCTACGCCGAGCGGATCCGTCGGCGGCTCGCCGCGCGGCCCTACCCGGAGCTGGTGGCGCAGGTGCGGCGACCGCCGCTGTGGAGCCCGGTCAGCAACCCGGTGACCGACGAGTTGGCCAACACGATGGAGTTCTTCATCCACCACGAGGACGTCCGGCGGGCCGGCTCCGGGTGGCAGCCGCGTGATCTGCCCACCGGCCTGCAGAAGGCCCTGTGGAAACGTGCCGCGCCGATGGCCCGGCTGGCACTGCGCCGCTTCCCGGCTGACCTCTACGTGCAGGCGCCCGGCCACGGTGAGGTCTCCGTCGGTCGCGGCGGTGAGCCGCTGCGCCTGGTGGGCGCCCCGGCGGAGCTGGTGCTGTTCTTCTCCGGCCGGCAGCGGGTGGCCCGGGTCCAACTGAACGGTTCGGCAGAGGCGGCCCGGCGCCTGCGCACCGCCAACCTGGGCATGTGACCGCGTGTGCGCAAACGGTCACAAATGACTGTGGAATTTCCCACACCCAGCGAAACATGTTGATACCTCCTCCCGTACGCTTCAGCGCGCCGATCCGCGCCGGGCGGCACGAAGTGGGGGCGCATTGTGCGGGACTTCGCGATTTCGGCGCTGCGGGAACCCCCGTTCCCCACGGGCCGCCACCGGGCCACGGACCAGGTGGCGGGTGAGAGCCTCGAGTGGGCGGGCACGTTCGGGCTGGTCGATTCCAGCCAACGTGTGCGCCGCCTGGAACGGGCCGACGCCGCCGGCCTGGCCGGCCGCGCCTGCCCGGACGGCTCGGTGGATGGGCTACGGCTGCTCACCGACCTGATCAGTTGGCTCTTCGTGATGGACGACGCCTGCGACGAGGACGGCCTCGGCGCCGACCCGGTCCGGCTGGGCCCGGCGATCAGCACCCTGCTCGACGTGCTGGACCGGTGCGGTGACCCGGACGTCGTACCGCCCGCCGTCGGGCCACTGGGTGACGCGCTGCACGACCTCTGCCGCCGGACCCGGCTGCACGATCACGCTGGACTGCTGCTGCGGTTCGTCAGCCAGATGCGGGAGTACCTGCTGGCGCTGCTCTGGGAGGCGGGCAACCGGGAACGTCGGCGCGTCCCCGAGGTGGCGGAGTACGTCCAGCTGCGCCGGCACATCGGCGGCGTGCACCCCTGCCTCACCCTGACCGACCTGGCGTCGGCACGGCCCTCCGCGCCAGCCCAGCGCGCCGACCCGGCGCTGGTCGCCCTGGATCTGCTGGCGGTGGACCTGGTCTGCTGGTGCAACGACCTCTTCTCCTACGGCAAGGAGAGCCAGAACGACCCGGACGCGCACAACCTGGTCACGGTGATCGCCCAGGACAGCGACGCGGACGAGGTGGCCGCGCTGCGGAGTGCGGCACACCGGTTCAACCAGGGGTTGGCTACCTACCTGGACGCGGAGGAGGCGCTCCGTGCCGCCGGCGACGACGGGATCCGCGACGCGTTGACCGCCCGACGCAACTGGGTCCGGGCCACCTACGACTGGTCGATGGTGGCCGCCCGGTACGCCTGATCGACCGTACTGGTCGGTGGGATGGGACGGCCGGACGATCACCAGGGCTAGCCGATGCACGGTGACACGCAATACTCTTCGGTAACCATCATGACGTGACGACCGTCACGCCACCACCCCCGAAGGCGGCTACAGCGATGGCTCTCGATGTACCGTACCGCTCCATCCCGGACATGTTCCTCAAGCGCGTGGCGGCCACCCCCGACCGAAACGCGTTCGCGTCCCCGAACTCCGACGACTCGGGACCTGCCTGGGTGACCTGGGCGCAGGCCGGGCAGCGCGCCAAGGCGGTCGCCGCCGGCCTGCACGGCCTGGGCGTCGGCCAGGAGGATCCGGTCGCGATCCTCGCCAACACCCGGCTGGAGTGGGTGATCGCCGACCTCGGCATCATGTGCGCCGGCGGCGCGACCACCACCGTCTACCCGACCACCGAGCCGGCGGACGCGACGTACATCATCGCCGACTCCGGGTCGAAGGTGCTCTTCGCGGAGAACCCGGCCCAGGCGGCGAAGATCGCCGGTGCGACCCTGCCCGCGCTCACCCACGTGGTGCTCCTCGACGGCGCGGTCGACCCGACCGCCGCGGTCACGCAGTTGACGCTCACCGAGCTGGAGGAGCGCGGCACCCAGGCGCTGGCCGCCGAGCCGGATCTGATCGACATGCTCGTGGCCGGCATCGGCCCGGACCACCTGGCCACCCTGATCTACACCTCCGGCACCACCGGCCAACCCAAGGGCGTCGAGCTGCTGCACGGCGGCTGGTGCTGGGAGGCCGTGGCGCAGGCCGAGGTCGGGCTGCTGCGGGACGACGACCTGCAGTACCTGTGGCTGCCGCTGGCCCACTCGTTCGGCAAGACCCTGCTCTGCGGCGCCATCCACGTCGGCCTGCCCACCTACGTCGACGGGCGGGTGGACCGGCTGGTCGACCTCCTCTCGGTCATCCGTCCGACGCTGATGTGCGGCGCCCCCCGGGTGTTCGAGAAGGTCTACAACAAGGCCGTCACCACCGCGCAGGGCGCCGGCGGCGCGAAGGCGAAGATCTTCGCCTGGGCCGTCGGCATCGGCAAGGAGAAGATCAGCCTGGAGCAGGCCGGCAGGCCGGTGCCGGCGGGGCTGAAGCTGCGCTACGGGTTGGCCGAGAAGCTGGTGTTCAGCAAGCTCCAGGCCCGTCTGGGCGGCCGGATGCGGGTGCTGGTGTCCGGCGCGGCACCGCTCAGCCCGGAGATCGCCACCTTCTTCGCCGCCGCGAACCTGCCGATCTCCGAGGGCTACGGCCTGACCGAGACCAGCGCCGGCAACTTCGTCAACCCGCCGGCCGGGCTGCGGATCGGCACGGTGGGCCGGGCGATGGGCGACCTGGAGTGCAAGATCGACACGGACGGGGAGATCCTGCTGCGTGGTCGGCCGGTGATGCGTGGCTACCACAACCTGCCGGAGGAGACCGCCGCCGCGTTCACCGAGGACGGCTTCTTCCGCACCGGTGACATCGGCACCCTCGACGAGCAGGGCTACCTACGCATCACCGACCGCAAGAAGGACCTGGTCAAGACCTCGGGCGGCAAGTACATCGCGCCGTCGCACATCGAGGGGATGTTCAAGGCCATCTGCCCGTACACCTCCCAGGCGGTCGTCGTCGGTCAGGCCCGCAACTTCTGCACGATGCTCGTCACCCTGGACCCGGACGCGATCCGGGGCTGGGTCGCCGGTGGCCCGCTCGAGGGGCGCGACTACACCGAGATTGTCGCCTCGGCCGAGGCCCAGACGATGGTCGAGGAGTACGTCGCCCAGCTCAACGCCAAGCTCAACCGCTGGGAGACGATCAAGAAGGTGGCCATCCTGCCGCGCGACCTGACGATCGAGGACGGCGAGATCACCCCGTCGTTGAAGATCAAGCGGCGTGGTGTGGAGAGCAACTTCGCCACCGAGATCGACAAGATGTACGCCGGCACCCTCGCCGAGCTCTGACGCGGCGCCGGTGGCCCCGTACCCGTTGGGGTGCGGGGCCACCGGCGTTCGTGGCACCGGGACCCTCAGGCGATGACGGCCGGCTCGCGCCACCGCTGGCGGCCGGCCCGGTCCAGGTCGTAGCGGATCGCCGCGATCCGCCCGACGGCCTCCACGAGGTCCGCCGCGGGCAGGGTGAACGGCAGCCGCAGGAAGCGCTCCAGGGTGCCGTCCAGGCCGAACCGGGGGCCGGGCGCCAGCCGTACGCCGACCTCCTCCGCGGCCCGGGCCAGCGCGCTCGAGATCGGGCCGTCCAACTCGGCCCAGAGCGTCACGCCACCCCGCGGCACGGTGACCCGCCACTCCGGCAGTCGGTGCGCCAGCGCGCCGAGCAGGGCGTCACGTTGGACGGCCAACTGGACGCGACGGTCGGCGACGATGGCCTCGGCGTCGGCGAGTAGGTGGACGGCGACCAGTTGGTCCAACACCGGGCTGGCCATGTCGACCCCGACCCGCACGGCGGCCAGCCGCTGCACCTGCGGCGCGGACGCGCGCACCCAGCCGATCCGCAGGCCACCCCAGTAGGGCTTGCTCATCCCGCCGATGCTGACCACCCGGCTGTGCCTGTCGTAGGTGGCGACCGGGGGTGGCAGCTCGGTGCCGTCCATCGCCAGGTCCACGAAGGACTCGTCGACGATCAGGTCGGTGCCGACCGCGTGTGCGGCGGCCACCACGCGCTCGCGCAGCGAGGCGGGCATCAGGTGCCCGGTCGGGTTCTGGAACTCCGGGATCAGGTAGGCCAGCTTGGGCCGGGTCTGCCGGAGGCTGCCCAGCAGCAGGTCGGGCTCCCAACCCCCGGCGTCGGCGGCCAGACCGTGGGTGGTGATCCGGGCCCGGCGGCCGGCCAGCGCGGCAAGCGCGTTGGGATAGGTCGGGGACTCGACCAGGACGCTGCCGCCGGGGGCGAGAGCGAGTCGCAACACCAGGTCCAGCGCGTGCTGGGTGCCGCTGGTGACCATGATCTGGTCGGCCGAGGTGGGCAGACCCCGGGCGGTGTACGCGTCGGCCACCGCCTCGCGCAGCTCGATGATGCCGGTCGGGTGGTAGCCGGCACCGCTCAGATAGCGGGGCAGGTCCTCGGCGGCGGCCCGGGCGGCCGACAGCAGTTGCGGCGGGGCGGCCAGCGCCGCGACGCCCAGGTCGAGCATCTCCCGGTCGTCCAGGGGGGTCCACAGGCCGGTGCTGGCCACCCGGTGGTTGCCGGGCAGCATCGTCCAGCTGCCGGCGCCCCGACGGCTGGCCAGGTGCCCTGTCTCGCGCAGTTGCCGGTAGGCGGCGGTGACAGTGGTCCGGCTGATCCGCAGCGCCTCGGCCAGCTCCCGTTCGGCCGGAAGGCGGACGCCCAGCGGCAGCCGGCCGTCGGCGAGCAGCCCGCGCACCGAGCCGGCCAGAGCTGCATAGTCCGGGCTGCGGCGGCGGCCCGGCAGGGCATGCCACTGCCCGAGCAGACGGGCCAATTGGACGCCGCGTACCTGCCCGGTCATAGCCACTCCTCGGATATTGGCTTCTTCCTTGCGGAGGATTGGCACCTAGGGTGGCATGCATGGCACTGCTTGGCAATCTGCGGCACCGGCCAGTTCGACGGTTGGTCCAGCTCTACCTCGGGCTCGCGCTCTACGGCGTCAGCATGGCCCTGATGATCCGCTCCCACCTGGGCCTCGACCCGTGGGACGTGTTCCACCAGGGGCTCGCCGAGCTGACCGGGCTCTCCTTCGGCACGGTCACCATCGGCGTCGGCGCTCTGGTCCTGCTGCTCTGGATCCCGCTGCGGCAGCGACCCGGCCTCGGCACGGTCAGCAACGTCGTGGTGATCGGCCTGGTCGTGGATGCCACACTGGCCCTGCTGCCCGCCGGTGGCCCGCTCAGCGTCCGGATCGCCATGCTGATCAGCGGGATCGTCGCCAACGGCGCCGCCACCGCTCTCTACCTCGGCGCCCGGTTGGGGCCCGGCCCCCGCGACGGCCTGATGACCGGGTACGTGGCCCGTCGACCCGGCCGGTCGATCCGGCTGGTGCGCACCGTCATCGAGGTCACCGTGCTGGCGCTGGGCTGGCTGCTCGGCGGCACGGTCGGCCCGGGCACCGTCGTGTACGCGCTGGCCATCGGCCCGTTGGCCCAGTTCTTCATCCCGCTGTTCGCCGTGCCGGAGGACAGCGCACCCGACAGCGCCGCGCCCCCACCGGACAGCGCCGCGCCCCCGCCCGCCGCCGCCACGCCGGCCGCCCCCGCCGGCTGAACCCTCACCGACCGTCCGCGAACCGGTACGTGGTGGTGGTGCTGGGTACCGGTTGGAGGGTGGGTGTTCCCTTCCGCGACGCGCGCCGTCATCATCTCTGCATGGGGGAGAACGGTTGGCGCTGGACGGACGCCTGGATCTTCGTGTCGCTCGTCATCGCGAGCGGCGCCGGACGGCACCGTCGGTCGGCGACAAGTCGACGGCCGGAGGGCGTGCGCCTGACCGACGTGCTCTCCACCGCCGACCACCTCAATCACGCGATCCCGCAGCGACACGAGGTGGAGGCCGCGGTCCAGCGGCTGGTCGGCGCCGGGCTGGTCAGCGTCGCCGACGGCTGGTTCCGGATCACCGCCGAGGGTGAACAGCTGTGGCGTACCCGCCCACGCGCGGGTGTGGCGACCATGGTGGACACCGTGCAGGGTGTGTTGACCCGCCGGCACGCGCCCGGCAGCGCCGACTGGATCCTGGACGAGGCCGACCACGCGGCTGCCGTCCAGGAGTACGCGGTCCGTTCGATCCCCACCCCGCGTCGGTCACCGGAGGGGCACTCCGGCGAGCGCTGAGCGGCTCAGCGCACCGGATGACCGCCGAGGCGCAGCGCGTCCTTGACCTCGGCGACGGTCAGCTCACCGAAGTGGAAGACGCTGGCGGCGAGCACCGCGTCCGCGCCGGCGCCGATCGCGGGCGGAAAGTGGGCCACCTCGCCGGCGCCCCCGCTGGCCACCACCGGCACGTCCACGACCGCGCGCACCGCGGCGATCAACTCCAGGTCGAAGCCCGCCTTGGTGCCGTCGGCGTCCATCGAGTTGAGCAGGATCTCCCCCGCGCCCAACTCGGCGCCACGGTGCGCCCACCAGACGGCGTCGATGCCTGTGCCACGCCGACCGCCGTGCGTGGTGACCTCGAAGCCACTGGGCGTGCCGCCGTTCGGCGACCGTCGCACGTCGAGGGAGAGCACGAGCACCTGCCGGCCGAACCGGTCGGCGATCTCGGCGATCAGCTCCGGACGGGCGATGGCGGCGGTGTTCACGCCGACCTTGTCCGCTCCGGCGCGCAGCAACGTGTCGACGTCGGCGACCTGCCGGACCCCGCCGCCGACGGTCAGCGGGATGAACACCGACTCGGCGGTGCGGCGCACCACGTCGAGCATGGTGCCCCGGTCGCTGGAGGACGCGGTCACGTCGAGGAAGGTCAGCTCGTCCGCGCCGGCCCGGTCGTACGCGGCGGCCAGCTCCACCGGGTCGCCGGCGTCACGAAGGTCGAGGAAGTTGACCCCCTTGACCACCCGCCCGGCGTCCACGTCCAGACAGGGGATCACCCGTACCGCCACCGTCATGCCGTGAGCCTATCCTCCGCACCCGCGACGGCGGCCGACCCGATCGGGTCGGCCGCCGTGCACGAGGTCTACGTCACACCCGGACGAGCATCTTGCCGAGGTTGTCGCCGCGCAGCAGGCCGAGGAACGCGGCCGGGGCGTTCTCGATGCCGTCCACGATCGTCTCGTCGTAGGACAGCGTGCCCGCACGCAGCCAGCCCGCGACGTCGCGCACGAACGCCGTCCGCACGTCGTTGTGATCGTTGACCAGGAAGCCGCGCAGGGTGAGCCGCTTGCCGATGACCAGCGCCAGGTTGCGCGGCGCGGCCGACGGTTCGGTGGCGTTGTACTGCGCGATCATGCCGCAGATGGCGACCCGGCCGTGCAGGTTCATGGCCGAGATCGCCGCCTCCAGGTGGTCGCCGCCGACGTTGTCGAAATAGACGTCGACGCCGTCCGGGGCGGCCGCCCGCAGCGACTCGCGGACCCCGTCGTGGTAGTCGAAGGCCGCGTCGAAGCCCAGCGCCCGCAGCCGCTCGACCTTGGCCGGGGAGCCGGCGCTGCCGACCACCCGGCCGGCGCCCTTGAGCTTGGCGATCTGGCCGACCAGGCTGCCCACCGCGCCGGCCGCGGCGGAGACGAAGACCGTCTCGCCGGGCTTCATCGCGGCCACCTCCAGCAGCCCGGCGTACGCGGTCAAGCCGGTCATGCCGAGCACGCTCAGGTATGCGCTGACCGGGGCGATACTCGGGTCGACCGGACGGGCGGCGGTGGCGTCGAGCAGCGCGTACTCCCGCCAGCCCAGCCCGTGCTGGACGGTGGCCCCGACGGCGATGTCGGCCACCTCGCTGGCCACCACCTCGCCGATCGCGGCGCCGTCGAGCGGCGCGTCGAGCGCGAACGGCGCCACGTACGACTTGACGTCGTTCATCCGTCCGCGCATGTACGGGTCGACGGACATGTACTGGTTGCGGACCAGGATCTGGCCCGGCCCAGGCGTCGGAACGTCGGTCTCGACGAGCCGGAAGTCGTCAGCGGTGGGCCAGCCGACGGGGCGGCTGGCCAGGTGGATCTCGCGGTTGCTGGTCACGGGTTGGTCGTCCTCTCGTCCGCGGATGGTGGCCTGGGGGAAGGCGATGTCACGCGGGCAGGGTCTCGCGGACGGTAAGCGTGACGTCGACGTTGCCACGGGTGGCGTTGGAGTACGGGCAGACCTGGTGGGCCTGCTCGACAAGCTGCTCGGCGACCTCGCGGGGCGCGGCGGGCAGGTCGACGACGAGCTGCGCGGTGAGCCCGAAGCCGCCGCTGCCGTTCGGGCCGATGCCCACCTCGGCGGTGACCACGGAACCGGTCACGTCGGCCTTGGCCCGCCGGGCCACCACCCGCAGGGCGCTGTGGAAGCAGGCGGCGTAGCCGGCGGCGAAGAGTTGCTCGGGGTTGGCCGCGCTGCCGGCGCCGCCCATCTCCTTCGGCACGGCCAGGTCGAGCGCGAGCGTGCCGTCGGAGGTCTCGACGTGACCGTCCCGGCCCTCGCCGGTGGCGGTCGCGGACGCGGTGTAGAGAACCTGCATGATGGTCACTGCTCCTTCTGTCGGTGGATGGTGTCGGTGACCCGGGTGAGGGTGTCGCGCAGCGCGACGAGCTCGGCGAAGCCCAGCCCGGTGGCCTGCGCGATCCGCAGCGGGACGTCGCAGAGCTGCTCGCGTAGCGCCCGACCCTGCTCGGTGAGGCCCACCTCGACCCGCCGCTCGTCGCGGGCCGACCGCCGCCGCACCACCAGGCCCGCCCCCTCCAGCCGCTTGAGCAGCGGGGAGAGCGTGCCGGAGTCCAGCCGCAGCTCGGCGCCCAGCTCGGACACCGTGGGGGCGTCGTCGGGGCGCTCCCAGAGCACCAGCAGCACCAGGTACTGCGGGTAGGTCAGCCCGACCTCGTCGAGGATCGGCCGGTAGACGTCGGTGAGTGCGCGCGACGCGGCGTAGAGCGCGAAGCACACCTGCCGGCGCAGCACCAGGTCATCGGTCACCGCTGAACCGTAGCCCACAATTAAGTTGTGCACAACTTATCGGGCCGGAGGTCGACCAGCGAGCCGACCGAGCGCGTACCTCAGCGATCGCCGAGGTACGCCTCCAACTCCACCTCGACCAGGTGCTCCGGGTCCAACAGACCGGCCACCACCACCAGGGTCGCCGCCGGCCGGACCGCGCCGAAGACCGCGTTGTGCGCCCGGCCCACCTCGTCGGCGTGCAGCCGGTCCGTCACGTACATCCTGGTCCGGACCACGTCACCCGGCTCCGCACCCACCTCGGCGAGCGCGGCCAGCCCGATCCGCAGCGCCTGCGCGGTCTGCGCGGCCGCGTCACCGACATGCACCACCCGGCCATCCACCGTCGCCGTGCAACCGGCCGTGAACACCAGGTCACCGGCCCGGACCACCCGGGAGTACCCGTAACGCTGCTCCCACGGGCCACCCGAGCCGAGCCGGGTCGTCGTCACGCCTCAGCCAGGGTCCGGAGCGCCTCAGCCACCGTGAAGGCGCCCGCATAGAGCGCCTTGCCGGCGATGACGCCCTCCACCCCGGCCGACTCCAGGGTGGCCAACGCCCGCAGGTCGTCCAGGGTGGACACCCCACCGGAGGCGATCACCGGCCGGTCGGTACGGGCACACACCTCGCGCAGCAGATCCAGGTTCGGCCCGCGCATCGTGCCGTCCTTGGTGATGTCGGTGACCACGTACCGGCTCGCGCCCGCCTTGTCCAGCCGCTCCAGCACCTCGTACAGGTCACCGCCGTCCCGGGTCCAACCCCGCGCCGACAGGGTGTGACCCCGCACGTCCAGCCCGATGGCCACCCGGTCGCCGTACTCCGCGACCACCCGGTCACACCAGACCGGGTCCTCCAGGGCGGCGGTCCCGATGTTCACCCGGGCCGCCCCGGTGCCCAGCGCCGCGCGCAGCGACTCGTCGTCACGGATGCCCCCGGAGAGCTCCACCTTCACGTCCAACTGGCGCACCACCTCGGCGAGCAGGTGCGCGTTGGTGCCCCGACCGAACGCCGCGTCCAGGTCGACCAGGTGGATCCACTCGGCGCCGTCCTGCTGCCAGGCCAGCGCCGCGTCCAGCGGGTCACCGTAGATGCTCTCGCTTCCGACGGCGCCCTGCACGAGCCGGACGGCCCGGCCGTCAGCGACATCCACGGCGGGTAACAGGGTGAGGCTCAAGGTCTTCTCCTCGATCAGGTACGACGGTCCAGGGCGATCACGACGATCGCCGGCAGTACGAGCAGCAAGAGCACGATCAGCGCGATACGCAACGCCAGGTTGTCGACGAACGTCCAGATCAGGATCAACGCCGCGCCGGTGAGCAGCACGATCGCGGCCCGCTCACCCCGACTGTGCCGGGCCAGCCGCCCGGAGCGACCCCGCCGCAGGCGCGGCGTCAACCCGCGCACCACCGCGCGACGGCGCTGCCGGCGAGCGACCCGGCGCTGCCGGACCGCCCGCTCCCGGGCCTGCTCCGCCTCCCGCTCCGCCCGCCGACGGGCGCGCTCCCGGCTCACCGCGACGCCCCCCGGTCGGACGCCGTGCGACGACGCTCAGCCACCGCTGGGCAACGTGGCGAGCCAGTTGCGCAGCAGCGCGGCACCGGTGTCGGCGGACTTCTCCGGGTGGAACTGGGCCGCCGACAACGCGCCACGCTCCACCGCCGCGACGAAGTCCGTGTCGTGGTGGGCGGTGGTCACCGTGGCACCGGCAGCGGCCAACGCCGCCGGGTCACCCATGGCGTACGAGTGGACGAAATAGAACCGGCTCCGCTGCGTCAACCCGGCGAACAGCACCGACTCCCGGGGCGCCTGGACCGTGTTCCAGCCCATGTGCGGCAACCGGGCGGCGGCCAGCCGAGTCACCCCGCCGGGCAGCAGCCCCAGCCCCTTGGTGACCACGCCATGCTCGTCGCCGTGCTCGAAGAGCACCTGCATGCCCACACAGATGCCGAGCACCGGCCGGCCAGCAGCCACCCGTTCGGCGATCACCGGGCCGGCGCCCAGCGCCTCGATCCCCGCCATGCAGGCCGCGTACGCGCCCACACCCGGGACCACCAGACCGTCGGCGGCAGCCGCCGCGGCCAGGTCGTCGGTCACCCGGACGTCCGCTCCGGCGGCGGCCAGCGCCCGTTCCGCCGAACGCAGGTTGCCCGAGCCGTAGTCGAGCACCACGACGTCACTCACGTCGACACCCCGATCACCCGTTCTCCGGCAGCAGTCGCAGAACCCCGGCGACCGTGGCGAGCACCGCGAGCGCCGCGGTGACCAGCACGGCGGCCTTCGGCGCGCCCTGCCGGTAGAGCGACCAGGTGCCACCCACCAGCACCCCGGCCAGGATCAGCAACAACGTCGGCAACGCGCCACCCATCAGAGCCGCCTTCCATTCGCGACTGCGGGGCTCCGCTGCGCTGCACTCCTCGCGCTCATCAGAGCGCGCCCTTCGTGCTCGGGATCGCCCCGGCCGACCGCGGATCGATCGAGGTGGCCTCGCGCAACGCGCGGGAGACCGCCTTGAACTGCGCCTCCACCACGTGGTGCGCGTCCGGGTGACCACCCGGCCGGGCCGCCCGCAGCACGTCGACGTGCAGCGTGACCCGGGCCGCCTGCCCGAAGGACTCCCAGATGTGCCGGGTCATGCTTGTCGCGTAGACCGGCCCGATGTAGGGGGCGAGCACCGGCTCGTCGTGCACCACGTACGGCCGACCGGAGAGGTCCACCGCCGCTCGGACCAGCACCTCGTCCATCGGCACGGTCGCCGAGCCGTACCGCCGGATGCCGGCCTTGTCGCCCAGCGCCTGGTCGAACGCCGCGCCCAGGGCGAGCGCGGTGTCCTCGATCGTGTGGTGCGCGTCGATCTCCAGGTCACCCACGGTGCGCACGGTCAGGTCGAAGCCGCCGTGCCGGGCGATCTGGTGCAGCATGTGGTCGTAGAAGCCGACCCCGGTGCTGATCTCGGCGGCGCCGGTGCCGTCGAGATCGATCTCGACGAGGACCTTGGTCTCCTTGGTGATCCGTTCCACCCGGGCGGTCCGACTCATTGCGAAGTCTCCATTGCAGAAAGAAAGGCGTCGGTCTCGGCGGCGGTGCCAGCGGTCACCCGCAGCCAGCCGGGCAGGCCGACGTCACGGACCAGCACCCCCTGCGCCAGCAGGGCGTTCCAGACGATTGTCTGGTCGCCGCCCACCTCGAAGAGCACGAAGTTGGCGTCGCTGTCGGCGACCCGCAACCCCCGCTCGCGCAGCGTCGCCACGATCCGGTCCCGCTGCGCCATGATCGCGCTCACCGTACCGAGAAGGGCATCGCGGTGGGCCACCGCCGCGCGTGCGGCGGCCTGGGTGAGTGCGGAGAGATGGTACGGCAAACGGACCAGCTGCACCGCCCGCACCACCGCCGGGTCGGCGGCCAGGTAACCCAGCCGGCCGCCGGCGAAGCCGAACGCCTTGCTCATCGTCCGGGTGACCACCAGCCGCGGGTGGCCGGGCAACACCGCGAGGGCGCTGACCGTCCCGGGGCGGGCGAACTCGGCGTACGCCTCGTCGACGACCACCATGCCGGGCGCGACGTCGAGCACCGCGGCGATCACCGCCGGGTCCAGTGCCGTGCCGGTGGGGTTGTTCGGCGAACAGAGGAAGACCACGTCCGGTCGGTGCTCGCGGACCTGGGCCACCGCCTCCTCGGCGGTCAGCCCAAAGTCCACGCCGCGCTCGGCGGGCACCCACCGGGTGCTGGTGCCGAGGGCCAGCAGCGGGTGCATCGAGTACGCCGGAACGAAGCCGAGCGCGCTGCGCCCCGGCCCGCCGAACGTCTGCAGAAGCTGCTGCTGGATCTCGTTGGAGCCGTTGGCCGCCCACACGTGCTCGACGGTGAGCCCGTGCCCGAGATAGTCGGCCAGGTCGGCGCGGAGCGCCACCGCGTCCCGATCCGGGTAGCGGTTCAGCTCACGCAGCTCGGCCGCGAGCGCCTTGCCGATCGCCTCGACCACCGGCTCCGGCACCGGGTGCGAATTCTCGTTGGTGTTGAGCCGCACCGGCACGTCCAGTTGCGGCGCCCCGTACGGCGACAGCCCCCGCAGGTCGGCACGGATCGGCAGATCATCCAGGCTGGTTCGCTCGCTGCGCTCGCTCACGCCGACCCTCCCGGGAAACGGGCCTGGACCGCCTGGCCGTGCGCGGGCAGGTCCTCCACGTTGGCCAGGGTGACCACGTGCGGGGCCACGTCGCGCAGCGCGGCCTCGGTGTACTCGATGAGGTGCACGCCGCGCAGGAACGACTGCACGGACAGACCGGAGGAGTGCCGGGAACAACCGCCGGTGGGCAGCACGTGGTTGGACCCGGCGCAGTAGTCGCCGAGCGACACCGGCGACCAGGCGCCCACGAAGATCGCCCCGGCGTTGCGGACCCGCAGCGCCCACTCCCGGGCGTCGACCGTCTGGATCTCCAGGTGCTCGGCCGCGTACGCGTCGACCACTCGCAGCCCCGCCTCAAGGTCGTCGACCAGGACCACGCCACTCTGCTCACCGGTCAGCGCCGTGGTGACCCGCTCGGTGTGCTTGGTCGCCGGCACCTGCCGGGCCAACTCCGCCTCGACCGCCTCGACCAACGCCACCGACGGGGTGACCAGCACGCTCGCGGCGAGCGGGTCGTGCTCGGCCTGACTGATCAGGTCGGCGGCCACGTGCGCCGGGTCTGCGGTGTCGTCGGCCAGGATGGCGATCTCGGTCGGCCCGGCCTCGGCGTCGATGCCGACCACGCCCCGCAGCAGCCGCTTGGCGGCGGTCACCCAGATGTTGCCGGGGCCGGTGATCAGGTCGACGGGGTCGCATCGCAGGTCACCCGTCGGGTCCACCGCCGCGCCGTACGCCAGCATCGCGACCGCCTGAGCCCCGCCCACGGCGTACACCTCGTCGACGCCGAGCAGCGCGCACGCGGCGAGCACCCGAGGATCGGGCAGGCCGCCGTTGTCCTTCTGCGGCGGGCTGACCACCACCAGCGAGCGCACCCCGGCCGCCTGGGCGGGCACCACGTTCATGACCACGGTGGACGGGTACATCGCCAGGCCACCGGGCACGTAGAGGCCGACCCGGTCGACCGGCAGCCACCGCTCGGTGACCGTGCCGCCGGGCACCACCTGGGTGGTGTGGTCGGTGCGCCGCTGGTCGGCGTGCACCCGACGGGCCCGGGCGATGGACTCCAGCAGCGCGGCCCGCACCGCCGGGTCGAGCACCCCCTCCGCCTCGGCGATCGCCTCGACCGGCACCCGCAGCACCTCCGGGGAGATGCCGTCGAACCGTTCACTGGCCTCCCGGATGGCCGGGTACCCATGCTCGCGGACCGCCTCCACCAGGGGCCGGATGCGCTCGACGGCGACGGACACGTCGAGCTGGGCACGGGGCAGCAGGCGGCGCGGGTCACCGAGACCGTCGCGCAGGTCGATCCGATTCAGCACCCTTGCGAGTCTAGGCGGCCGACCCGACGGCCACCCGAGCCGCCCGCCCGCCGGGACGGTGAGCCGGGCCACGCCCCGGGGGGCGGGATTGGTTAGGCTCGACCATGTGACCGCACGGCTGCCGGTGTTCCCGCTCGCAACGGTGCTCTTCCCCGGGTTGGTGCTGCCGCTGCACATCTTCGAGGAGCGCTACCGGGCGCTGGTCCGACATCTGGTCGGCCTGCCCGAGGGCGCATCGCGCGAGTTCGGCGTGGTGGCCATCCAGGCCGGCTGGGAGGTCGCGCCCGCCGGTCCCGGCGGTCGGGCGACGCCGAACGTCGGCGAGGTCACCCTGCACGAGGTGGGCTGCACCGCCGAGCTGCGCCAGGTGACCGAGCTGGCCGATGGTGGTTTCGACATCGTCACGGTCGGCCGCCGTCGTTTCCGGATCGCCGAGGTCGACGACAGCGCCGAGCCCTACCTGACCGCCGACGTCGAGTGGCTGCCCGACCCGGGCGCCCCGGACGAGGTGGCCGACCTGCTGGCCGCCCGGGTGATCGCGGTGTTCCGGCAGTACCTCGGCCTGATCCGCTCCGACCCGGAGGAGATCTCCGAGCAGCTGCCGGAGGACCCGACGGTGCTCTCGCACCTGGTGGCGGCGACCGCGGCGCTCACCGTGGACGACCGGCAGCGGCTGCTGGCGATCGACGACACCGCCTCCCGGCTCCGCGCCGAGCTGCGGTTGCTCAACCGCGAGGCGGCTCTGCTGCGTCAGGTGCGGGCGGTTCCGGTGCCACTGGCGGAGCTGGCGTCCCCGCCGACACCCAACTGAACTCCCCCGGCTCGGGCTCCGGGCGTAGCCCCGGCCACCGCGACCACCCGGCCAGCAGGGTGTACATGACCGCGGCCCCGAACGCCGGCAGCAGCAGGTTGCCGTGCGGCACCGGCAGCACGCCGAGCAGCCAGTCCACCCCACCGGCGCGCAGGTCGGCGGGTTTGCTGAAGGCCTGCCCGGCCGGGGCGGTCGCCAGCAACCGGTCGAAGGTGGCCAGGCCGACCCGCCGCCCCACCTGCCAGGCGACCGGCGCGGCGGCCAGCGTGCCGAGCACCGCGGCGAGCAGCCCGACCGGGCCGCGCCGCCGACGCAGCACCCACCACAGGGCGAGCGCCACGAGCAACCCGAAGGCGAGCCCGAGCAGGCTGAACCAGCCGTCGGCGGCGATCGGCTGCTCCGGTTGCGGCTCGGCGTAGATCGCCCCCTCGGCGGTCTTGAGCACCGGAGTGTCCGGCGCGAGCGCGGCCCAGAGCAGCCCGAGCGGAACACCCAGCGCGGCCAGCGCGAGCACGGCGCCCAGCACCGTCGCCACGGCACGCAGCGGACGGCGCGGCTCGTCGAACCGAAGCTCCAGCAAGCTCTGGTACGCCGCCGAGGCCGGCTGCTCACCCGGGCCGAACCCACCCGACGCCGCCTCGGCCGACGGGTCGGCCCCCGGCGGTCTCGCGTCCGGCGTACGGGGTGGCGCGGGTTGGTCGGGCTCGTCGACGGGCCGCTCTGGGTCGGGGTTGTCCGGGCTCACCCGATGATCCTCTCAGGCCCGGCGCGAGGCCGGGGCTCCGGTGGCGGCAGACCAGCTCACCGGGCGAACGGCTCCACCATCATCGCCGCGGCCCGCAGCCACGCCTGGCGGGTCTCCGGCTGGAGCTGGTGGTACTCGATCGACGACCCGGTCTCCAGAGCCGGGTCGTACGGCACGACGGCCACACCACGGGTACGGGTGGCGAAGTGCCGTTCCAGGTCGTCCTGGAGCGCCGAGCGACCCGGGGTCGGGCAGGAGATGAGGGTGATCGCGTTGTCCGCCAACTCGCCCATGCCCTCCTCGTGCAGCAGGTCGAGCATCCAGTCAGCGCTGAACGCCGCGTCCTCCCGGGGCACGGTGGTCACCACCAGCTGGTCGGCGGCCTGCATCACCGTGCGCCAGTTGGGGCTCTCCACGTTGTTGCCGGTGTCCACGCAGACCACGTCGTGGGTACGCCGCAGCAACTCCAGCACACGTCGGACGGTGAACTGGTCCAGTCGCTGGGCGAAGCGCGGGCTCTCCTCGCCGGCCAACACGTCGTACGAGCCGTCGGAGGCGTGCCGCAGGTAGTCGTCCAGCCGGTCCAGCAGGGTCGCGCCCTCCAGGATCTCGATCTGGGCCAGGTCGCTGATCAGGTGCCGGATCGTCCGAGCGTGTCGGGCGCTGCCGGCACGCAGACCGAGGGTGCCGCGCAGCTCGTTGTCGTCCCAGGCCAGCACGCCCTTGCCGCGGACGCTGCCGACAGTCGCCGCGGCGAGCACGGTGGCTGTCGTCTTGTGCACCCCGCCCTTGGGGTTGGCGAAGGCGAACACGCGAGGTGTGCCCAGGTCCCGTTGGAGCACCCCGTTGGCGCGCTCCTGCTCCTGGTCGACGGCCGGTGGGCGCCACTCGATCCGGGGCGGGTAGGCACGCTCGGCGACCGCCGAGCCGACCACCGGAGCGGGTGGCGGCGGAACCGGCGGGGCGACCGGTGGCGCGGGTGGCGGGATGACCGGTGGCGGGATGACCGGTGGCGGTGCGACCGGCAGGGGCGGTGACGGGGCCGCCGGGTAGCCGGTCTCCGGCTGGTAGCCGGTCTCCAGCAGGGCGTACCGCGACTCCACCGGCGGGTCGCCCGGCCGGTAGCCGTTGTCCAGCAAGGCGTAGCGCGACGGGACCGGGTCGGGGCCGCGGGGCGGCGGCTCCGGCTCGGCCCGGTAGCCCGGCTCGGCGCGGTAGCCCGGCTCGGCGCGGTAATCCGGCTCAGCCCGATAGCCCGGCTCAGCGCGGTAATCCGGCTCAGCCCGATAGCCCGGCTCAGCGCGGTAGCCCGGCTCGGCCCGGTAACCCGGCTCGGCCCGATAGCCCGGCTCGGCGCGGTAGTCCGGCTGCTCGGTCCGGTACGCCGGCTCCGATCGATAGTCCGGCTCGGCCCGGTAACCCGGCTCGGTCCGGTACGCCGGCTCGGCCCGATAGTCCGGCTCGGCCCGGTACCCGGGCTCAGCCCGGTAGGCGGGGTCGACCCGGTAGGTGGCCTCGGCCCGGTAACCGGGCTCCGCGCCGTACGACAGGTCGGCCGGATGCCCGATGGCGGGTGCCCGCCCGGCGTAGCCGTTGGGGGCCGCTCGCCGTGGCAGCTGGTCCGGTGGCGGCTCATCGCCGTGCCGCTCCGGCTCGGTCTGCTCCGCGCCGCGACCGCCCAGCCGGGCACGGTCCAACAACGCGCGCCACCGCGGCGCTGGTTCGGCCGGCCGGCCCCAGCCGGTCTCACTGCCCTCCACGGCCCGCCCTCCCAGCGCCATCGATCTCTGTCTGACAGGCTACGAACCCAACCCTATTCGGACCACACCTCAGAACGCACACCAGCCGGCGCAGATCACGACGGCGACGGCGACGACGACGGCTCGGCGACGGTGGCGTCCGGCGAGGTGGTGACGCTCGGCGGCGCCGACTCGGTGGGCACCGGCCTCGACGGTTCGGGTGACGGAATCGTCACGACTGGTGCGGGTTCCGACGATTCGCCCACGGCAGCCGAGGGCACCGGTGCGCTGATCGCCGGCGCCGGCCGCCCGGCCTCGGTCGGCGCGGGGCTCGGCCCGGTGTCGGCCGGCGGGCGCACCACGTCGCGCTGTTCGGGCAGGGGTGGCGTGAAAACCGTGCGGTCCAGCCGGTACACCTCCGGGGCGGGGTCGACCGCCCGCACATCCGGCCGGGCCGCGACGCCGCGCAGCGCCACCGGCGTCGCGCGGACCACCGCCGCGTAGACGCAGGCGCAGCCGGTGCGGTACGCGGCCGCCTCGGCGGCGGCCACCTCGGCGCCGCTGGCGTACTGCTCGCGCAGCTCCCGTTCGCCCACCCCGTCACCCTCGACCGCGGCGGCCCGGGCCCGGTAGTCGGCGGCCTCGGTCTCCTTGCGGGACGCCACCTGCTCCATTCCGGCGACCACGTCGTCGGGTACCCGCAACGCGGGGATCTTGACGATCTCGGTCTGCCGGCCGGGCAGCGGAACCCGCCCGAAGACGGTCGAGACCCCGACGTCGCCGAGCACCGTCGCCAGCCGCTGCGGCGGCAGGTACGCGTCGAGCGTGACAAGCGCGTACGTCCCGCCCTCGGCCGCCGGGGCGGACGCGGGCAGCGCGGCCAGGTCGGCCGCGGCCGACCGCAGGTAGCCGGGGACGGAGTCGCCGTCGGCAACGCCCACCCGGGTCACCTCGCCGACCGTCCGGTCGCCGACCGGAGTGTCGTCGACGGCCCAGACCGCGGTGCCCAGCACCGCCGCCGCGGACAGCACGGTGGCCCAGCTGAGCACCCCGGACCGCGCCGGCCGGTCACCCAGCCGGACCACGGCCCGGGTCAGCGGCGGCAACAGCCGCTGGTCCAGCTGCCGCAGCAGGTTGCCGGCGCGCACGGGCGGGATCCCCTCTGTGGAACGGTGTCGGGCGGTCGCCGCTCAGTCACGCAGGATCTGGAGCGCACGGTCCAGATCGTCAGGGTAGTCGCTGACGAACCGGACCTCGTCCCCCGTTCGGGGGTGCAAGAAGCTCAGTTCGCGGGCGTGCAGCCACTGTCGGGCCAGGCCGAGACGGGCCGAGAGGGTGGGGTCGGCGCCGTAGGTGAGGTCACCCACACAGGGGTGCCGCAGGGTGGAGAAGTGCACCCGGATCTGGTGGGTCCGGCCGGTCTCCAGTCGGACGTCGACCAGACTCGCCGCCGGGAACGCCTCCAGGGTGTCGTAGTGGGTGATGCTCGGCTTGCCGCCGGAGACCACCGCCCACCGGTAGTCGTGGGTGGGGTGCCTGTCGATCGGCGCGTCGACGGTGCCGCGCAGCGGGTCCAGGTGACCCTGCACCACCGCGTGGTAGCCCTTGTCGACCTCGCGGTACTTGAAGGCCCGCTTCAACGCCGTGTACGCCTGCTCGCTCTTGGCCACCACCATGATCCCGGTGGTGCCCACGTCCAGCCGGTGCACCACGCCCTGCCGCTCGGCGGCGCCACTTGTGGAGATGCGGTGCCCGATCGCGGCGAGCGCGCCGATCACCGTCGGCCCGGTCCACCCGGGGCTGGGGTGCGCCGCCACCCCCACCGGCTTGTCGACCACGACGATGTCGTCGTCGGCGTAGACCACCCGCAGGCCGGGCACCGCCTGCGGCACCACGGTCGGCGGTGCGACCGGGGCGGGCAGCGTGACCTCCAGCCAGGAGCCGGCCTTGACCTTGTGCGAGTTGGGCCGGGCGGAGCCGTCGACGAGCGCGTCTCCGGCGTCGACCAGGGCTGCGGCGGCGGTGCGGGAGAGCCCGAACAGGCGGGAGACCGCCTGGTCGAGGCGCATGCCGTCGAGGCCGTCCGGAACCGGAAGGGAACGGTGGTCGCCGCCAGCGGCGAACGCGGAGGTCATGCCCGCTCCCGCTGCTCGGCGCCCGGCTCGGCGTCCGTCGTGGCCGGGTCGCCGTCGCGCCCCGCCCGCCGGCCGTCACGCTGGCGGCCGGTCAGCTCCAACAGGACGGCCAGCAGCACGCCGCAGACCAGCGAACTGTCGGCCAGGTTGAACACCGGCCACACCTGACCGTACGGGTCGAAGAGGCTGATCATGTCGACCACGTGCCCGTGCAAGGGGGACGGCGCCCGGAAGATCCGGTCGACGAGGTTGCCCAACGCGCCACCCAGCACCAGGCCGAGGGAGACCGCCCAGGGCAGCGAGCGCAGACGCAGTGCCATCCAGACGATCCAGCCGACCACCCCGATGGTGATCAGCGGGAAGACCCAGGTGTGGTCCGCGCCGATGCTCCAGGCCGCACCGCTGTTGCGGGTCAGGCTGAGGTAGACGAACCCGCCGAGCAGCCGGACCGGCTCCCGGTCGGTCAGCGCGGCCAGCGCGAGGTGCTTGGTGACCAGGTCGGCCAGCAGGGCCACCAGGGCGACTCCGGCGAGAATCGCGACGGCCCGGGGCCGGCGTGTGCCGCCGCCCGGGTCGGTACGGCCGGGTTCGGCGGACGGTACTGCGGTCATGCGCTCCCCATCGACAGTCTTGGCGGTGATCGCTCACCGTCTCATCGCCGCCGGGGAACGGACCTCAGCGCCGCTCCTCCAGCTGCTTGCACGTCACACACTGGGTGGCCGACGGGAAGGCGGCGAGGCGCTCGACCGGGATCGGGTTGCCGCACCGCTCGCACCAGCCGTAACCACCCTCGTCGAGGCGCTCCAGAGCGCGCTCCACCTGCGTGATCCGTTCCAGAATGCTGTTGGCGAGAGAGATCTCCTGCTCCCGCTCGAGCGTCTTGGTGCCCGTGTCGGCCTGGTCGTCCCCGGCCGAGTCGGTCAGCCGATCGCGCTGCAGCTCGGTGATCTCACTCAGCGTCTGATCGTACTCGGCACGAAGCTCGTCCCGCCGCGCCGCCAGCGCCGCCCGGATCTTCTCGGTCTCTGCCGTGCTGCGGGTGGCCTTGACCACCGGCTTGGCAGCCGGCTTGCGCCCGGCGGTCCTGGTGTCGGATGGCTTCGCCATGGGTCGCTCCCTCGGCCGGGGAACCGCGCGGTCCGCGGCGCCTGGGTCAGGGGGCGCCAACCAGGGCGTCCCCTATGTACGAAAAGGGGCGCACGGCGACGATGGCCGCGCACTCCGGAGATTGGCAAGAATACGGAACGTACAGGCGTCCGACAACGTGGCGCACCGTCGTGCCGTCTAACAGCCCCTAGCCCTGCCGAACTGGGGCAAAGGGAACGCTAGCAGATCAACCGTCCACCTCATCCCCGTACTCACCAAACCATCGGGCCAGACGGCCCCGCCGACTGACCGCCCGCAACCGCCGTTCCGCAGCGTCCCGCACCCCTGCGGTCGCCACAATCAACAGACTGTCGCCGGTCTTCAGCCGGGTGTCCGGTGCGGGCACGAAGCCCACGCCGTCGCGCAGCACCAGGGTCACCGACGCGCCCAGCGGAAGCCGCAACTCGTCGACGTGCACGCCCGCCAGTCGCGAGCCCTGCGGCACCTCCACCTGGAGCAGGTCCGCCCGCATCCGCTCCAGCGGCGCGGTCTCCACGTGGATCTCGGCGGCCTCGGCCGGCGCGGTCACCCGCAACCAGCGGGCGAACGGCCCCAGCGTCCCGGTCTGCACCAGCGTGAAGATCACCACCAGCACGAAGACCACGTCGAAGAGCCGCTCCGCGCCGGGCACCCGCTCGGAGAGCGGAATGGTGGCCAGCACGATCGGCACCGCCCCGCGCAGCCCGGCCCAGGACAGGAACGCCTGTTCTCGAAGGCCCACCCGGAACGGCAACGCCGTGACGGCCACCGACAGCGGCCGGGCCAGAAGCACCAGAGCCAACCCGGCGACCACCGCGGGCAGCACCGCCGCGTCCAGCCGGCCCGGCGAGGCCAGCAACCCGAGCAGCACGAACAACCCGATCTGGGCGAGCCAGGCCAGCCCGTCGGCGAAGCCGAGAATCGCCTGCCGGTGCGACAGCCGTGCGTTGCCCAGCAGCACCCCGGCCACATAGACGGCGAGGAAGCCCGAGGCGTGCAGAACCGCCCCGGCGGCGTACGCCAGCACGGTGATGCCCACCGCCGCGATCGGGTAGAGCCCGGCCGAGGGCAGCGCCGCCCGGCGCAGCGCCCAGGTGCCGGCAACGCCCGCGGCCACGCCCACCGCCGCGCCGACGCCCAGTTCGTAGCAGACCAGCGCGACCTCGTACCACCACGGGTGCGACAAGCTCTGGTGCGACAGCAGCACCACCAGCAGCACCACCGGGGCGTCGTTCATCCCCGACTCGGCCTCCAGTGTCGCGACCAGCCGGGGCGGCAACCGCAGCCGGCGCAGGGTGGCGAAGACGGCTGCCGCGTCGGTGGACGAGAGCACCGCGCCGTAGAGCAGCGCCAACCGCCAGTCCAGCCCCAGCAGCAGGTGTACGGCGACGCCGACCACCACGATGCTGACGATCACGCCGACCGTGGAGAGCGCGGAGGCCAACCCGAGCACCGGGCGCAGCGTGGTCCACCGGGCGGTGAGGCCGCCCTCCGCGATGATCACGATCAGCGCGCAGAAGCCGAGGGTCCGCGTCAGCTCGACGTCGTCGAAGCGGATACCCAATCCGCCCTCGCCGATCGCCACGCCCAACGCCAGGTAGACCAGGAGGCTGGGCACACCGAGCCGGGTGGAGAGCCGCACCGCGCCGACCGCGACCAGCAGCACGGCCGCACCGAGCAGCAGCGCGATATCCAGCCCGGGCGTCACGGCTGCCTTGCCTGGGCTGTCCTCACTCGGCGGATCCGTCGCGCAGACGGCGCAGCACCGCGGGCAGCTCCGGGCCGGGCCGATCGACGAGGAAGAGCTTGTCCCGGCTGGCCGCGCCGGTCCGCAGTGACACCGCGGCCGGTCGGACGCCCAACGCGCCGGCCAACGCCCGGCGGGCCGCCTCGGTGGCGCGACCGTCGACGGCCGGCTCGTGGACCGCGATCACGAGGGCCGGCCCGTGCGGGCCGTCGAAGCGGCCGCCCACCCGGCCCCGGGAGGCGCCGGGCTTCACCCGTACCGCCACGGTGAGCGTGTCCTGCGCGGGCACCGGCACCGCGTCAGATCGGCCGGGCGTCGGCGAGGAGAGCGGTCGCCGGCGCGCAGTGCGCGCACGGAGTGAAGCCGAGTTCCACGGCCTCGGCGACCGGCAGCGTCTCGGGCTGCCAGCCAATCAGGTGGGGACAGCTGTCGAGGTGGTAACGGGGGCGACCGTCGACGACCTCGACGGCGTCGAGCAGTCGCGCCACCCGGGCCGCCTCGGCGGCCGTGATCTGCTGGACGGCCGGTTCGTCGACCGCCGAGACCGCGGGGTCGAACACGTCGTCGGTCGACGTCGCGATCGGCGACGCCGGGCTGACCGGCCGGGCCCGCGAAGGTGCCTCGTCGACGAGCGGTGCGGCCTCGTCGACCTGCGGCGCATGGTCGACCGGCGGCGCATGGTCGACCGGCGACACGGGTGGTTGCCGCCACCCGGTGCCGCCGGTACCAAACGTCGTGGGCATGTGCTGGACCGGCACCTCCGGCTCGGCCAGCGGCGGCCCGTACGCGACACCCGGAGTGGCCTGGCTGGCCGTGCGGGGCGCGTCGGGGTGTCGCCGGTCGGGCCGGCCGGGATCCGCCATGGCGCGGTTGGCGGCTGCCTGGCGGGCGCCCACCACCAACGCCACGGCGGCCAGCAGACTGGCCGCGATGGAGATGACCAACAGGAAGCTGGAGCCACCGGCCAGGCCGAGCACCAGCAGCACCACCGCGACGAGGATGAGCAGAAGGCTTGCGACTATCACGGCTCACCCCCGCCGCGTCGAACCGTCCAGGCAGGGCCGGCGACCGTCACCATTGGCGGACAGCGATCGCCGGCCGGTGCTCAGCGTCCGGCTTCGAGGGCGCCGGAGCGCCCGCCGCCGCCATAGGAACCAGCGAGACCGGCTGCGGCCAGCCCGTTGCCGCCAGCGACCCGGCCGGCTTCGGAGCGGGTCATCTCGGCTTCGAGGCCCTGGCCACGACCGTCGAGGTCACGCAGCTGGCTCTCCAGGTACGCCTTGAGCCGGGTGCGGTACTCGCGCTCGAACTGCTTGAGCTCCTCGATGTGCTTCTGCAACGCCGTGCGCTTGGCGTCCAGGCCGCCCATGGCCTCCTGGTGCCGCTGGCGGGCGTCCCGCTCAAGGGCGTCAGCCTTGGCGCGCGCCTCCCGGGTCACCTCCTCGGCCTTGCTGCGAGCCTCGGACAGCAGCTGGTCGGCCTCGCGGCGAGCGTCGGACACGTGGTCGTCGGCGGTGCGCTGAGCCATCATCAGCACGCGCAGGGCCTGCTGCTCACCGTCACCGGTGACGCCGCCGGCCGGGCCGCCGGTCGCGCGGACCTGCTCCAGCTCGGCCTGCATCGCGCGGGCAGCCTGCTCGGCCGCCGACTTGTCGCGCTGCACGCGGTCCAGTTGGGCCTTGACGTCGTTGAGCTCCGCCGCCAGTCGGGCGTCGCCGCCGGGGCCTGCGGGGGCACCGCCGCGGCCGCCGCGCTCCACCTGGGCGCGCAGCTCGTTGTTTTCCTCGATGAGACGGGCGAGCTCGCGCTCGACCTCGTCCAGGAAGGCGTCGACCTCCTCCTCGTCATACCCCCGCTTGCCGATCGGCGGCTTTTTGAAGGCGACGTTGTGGACGTCGGCCGGGGTCAGCGGCATCGAAACTCCTCGGGTCAGTTGCGGCCGCGAAAGCGCGTCGGTCATCAGGCAGATGCCCTGATCGACGGCCCTAACACGAACTCCATCAGCACGAACAGGATAACCAGGAGCACAAGGGAGGCCAGGTCGATGCTCACGGTACCAATTCGCAGCGGAGGGATCACACGCCTCAACGCGTTGAGAGGGGGATCAGTGACGCTCCACACGGATTCCAATCCTGCCGATGCTCCACGCCCCGGTTGCCAGCGACGGCCGTACTGCAGGACGGCGCTCAACACGAACCGGGACAGAAGAAGGAGCAGGAAGACATAAAGGATCAGGTACAGCACTTGCAGTAAGATCGACAACACGGTCAGCGACGTCCCTCGGTCGGGCGGGGTCAACTCAGACTGAAAAAGCCGCCCTCAGCGATCTTGGCTTTGTCCTCAGCCGTGACCTGGACGTTAGCCGGTGAGAGCAGGAACACCCGATTGGTCACGCGCTCGATCGTACCGCGCAGGCCGAACGCCAGTCCGGCGGCGAAGTCCACCAGACGGCGGGCATCGGCCTCATCCATCTCGGTGAGATTGATGATCACCGGGACCCCGTCACGGAAGTGCTCGCCGATGGTGCGCGCCTCCCGGTAGGTGGTGGGGTGCAGCGTGGTGATCTGGTAACGCTGCTCCTCCTCGGGCAGGGCACGCTCACGCGACGTGACCTGCGGCGCGAGGGCAAGGTTGTCCCGCGTGTGGTAGGTCAGCGCGCCGGAGGTCTCACCCGCCGACGACCTGGTGATCGACCGTACGCTGGACCGCTCGACCCGCTCCGGACGCTCACCGTCACCGCGCTCGGCCTCGCTCAACCGCCCGCTCGGCCGCTCGGAGAGTCGACCCCGCCCGCTGTCGCGCGGCCGGGGAGCCGGCGGCTCCTCGGTGTCGTCCTCGTCGTCGTCGGCGAACTCCTCGGCGTACCGGCTCTGCCGGTAACGCGAGTCGCGGTAGCCACCCTTGTCGTAGCCACCGTCGTCGTAGGCCCGCTCGTCGTCTTCTTCGACCAGACCGAGCCAGACCCCCGCCTTGCGCAGTGCACCCATCCCGCGCCCTTCCGTCCGCCGTGCGGCACGCGCCCCCGTGCCATGTCGCCCGTCGCGAGTGGACAACCATGCCCATCGGACCGGAACGGCAATCCCCCCGGCACGCGATTCGCGTCGCGCGCCACGACCCCCGACTAGGAGACGCCCGCCCCTGAAACAACACTGATGTAATTTGCTTGTCTCGCGGTCAGGCTACCGCAGCGTGGGACGCATTCCGAGCAACGCGCTACCGACGCGGACATGTGTCGCGCCATAACGGATCGCGATTTCGAAATCTCCGCTCATACCGGCGGAGAGCGCTGTCGCTCCCGGATGGACGGCCCGAAACGCGTCGGCAACCTCCGCGAGCCGGGCGAACGCCCGCTCCGGCTCCCACCCCAGCGGAGCGACCGCCATGAGACCGACCAGACGTAGCCCGGGCGCGGCGGCGACCGCCTCGGCCACCGGCTCCAACCCGGCGCCCGGATCCGCCGAATCGGGCAGCGCTCCGCCCCGGGCGGCGTCGCCGTCGATGCTCACCTGGATCAGGGCGTCGAGCGGCGTCTGCCGGTCGGCGGTCGCGGTGGCCAACGCCCGGGCCAGCCGGACACTGTCGACGGAGTGCACCACGTCGGCGTACCGGACCACCGAGCGGGCCTTGTTGCGCTGCAACTGGCCGATGAAGTGCCAGCGGGGACGCACCCCGGCGGCGGCCACCTCGGCGGCCTTGCCGGCTGCCTCCTGGTCGCGGTTCTCCCCCATGTCGGTCACCCCGAGCCCGGCCAGCGACACCACGTCGCTGGCCGGGTAGGTCTTCGTCACCGCGATCATCGTGACGTCGGCGCGGTCCCGGCCAGCCTGCGCGCAGGCGTCATCGATCCGGGACCGAACCTGTGCCAGACCGGCCGCGAGTTCGGCGTGCCGATCCGGTCGTACGGTGGCTGAGCTGTCGGTCATCGGCGGTGCTCAGGACCCGTTCTTGAGGAAGTCGGGAACGTCCACGTCGTCGAAGAGCACGCGACGCGGCGACTGGGCCGGAGCCGGGTTGGTGGCCGGCGCGGGCGGCGGGGTGCTCTGCGGTGCCGGCTGGTTGGTGTTGGACTTGCGGGTCGGCTCGGCCGCCTTGTACGCGGGCGTGCCGCCGTCGAAGCCGGCCGCGATGACCGTCACCCGCACCTCGTCACCGAGCGCGTCGTCGATGACCGCGCCGAAGATGATGTTGGCGTCCGGGTGGGCCGCGTCGGTGACCAGCTGGGCGGCATCGTTGATCTCGAACAGACCCAGGTCGGAGCCGCCGGCGATGGAGAGCAGCACGCCCCGCGCGCCGTCCATGCTCTGCTCCAGCAGCGGGCTGGAGATGGCCGCCTCGGCCGCCTCGACCGCGCGGTTCTCGCCGCGGGCGCTGCCGATGCCCATCAACGCGCTGCCGGCGCCGCTCATCACGCTCTTGACGTCGGCGAAGTCCAGGTTGATCAGACCCGGGGTGGTGATCAGGTCGGTGATGCCCTGCACACCCGAGAGCAGCACCTGGTCGGCCGTGCGGAACGCGTCCATCATGCTGATGTTGCGGTCGCCCAGGGCCAGCAGCCGGTCGTTCGGGATGACGATGAGCGTGTCGCACTGGTTGCGGAGCTCGTCGATCCCCGTCTCGGCCTGCACCTGGCGGCGCTTGCCCTCGAAGGAGAACGGCCGGGTCACCACACCGATGGTCAGTGCGCCGAGCTTGCGGGCGATGTTGGCCACCACGGGCGCGCCACCGGTGCCGGTGCCGCCGCCCTCGCCGCAGGTCACGAAGACCATGTCGGCGCCCTTGAGCACTTCCTCGATCTCGTCGCGGTGGTCCTCGGCGGCGTTCTTGCCGACGTCCGGGTTGGCCCCGGCCCCCAGGCCGCGGGTCAGCTCCCGGCCGACGTCGAGCTTGACGTCGGCGTCGCTCATCAGCAGCGCCTGGGCATCGGTGTTGATCGCGATGAACTCGACGCCCTTGAGCCCAACCTCGATCATCCGGTTGACGGCGTTGACGCCGCCACCCCCGATGCCGACGACCTTGATGACCGCCAGGTAGTTGTGCGGAGGTGTCATCTCCGGTCCTTTCCTTCGAGATTGGCTTCGGCCGACCGGGTACGGCGTGGCCAGACCAGCGGCCGACGACAGCTGTCACCAGCGAGGGTCAGGGGTGAACCCTAACCCTCTACTAGAGGCTTACAGTTATGTCAACCACTGAAGCTCTTCGGGGCAACGTAAGCGCCACCGCCCGATGAGCCAAGGACCCGGACGGCGTGTCGCCGAGCGGAGCGTGTCGGGTCACGTCCCGCGCGCTCACCGGTCAACGAAAGGTCACCACGTCCGGCGCGCTCACGTCGATCCGATCGGTGTCCTCGTCGAGCAGCGCGGTGGCCACCCGGGCCTTGTCCGTGCCCCGGGTCGCGTCGCCCCAGACGACCGTCCGGTCCCCCCGCAACCGCAGGCTGATCCGGGCCAGCCCCTCCACGTTCACGTCCACCAGCTCCGTGCGCAGTTGCGGCGTCAGCGCGACGAGCACCTCCAGCGCGGCCCGGGTGCCCGGATCGTCGGCCGCCGGACGGGCCACCGTCACCTGCGGCAGCGCGGCGGGGCGTCGCTCCACCGTCCGGAACGCCACCCCACTCCTGTCGATCAGGGCGAACGCCTCGCCCTGCGGCACCACCGCCACCGCCGTCCGCTCGGTCACCCGCACCACGAGCGCGCCAGGCCAGTCGCGGGAGACCGTGGCCCGCTCGACCGCCGGCAGCGCGCCGACCCGCCGGGCGGCGGCGGCCAGGTCCACCCGGGCCAGCGGCACCCCGTCCGGAACGCCGACCGCGTCGTGCACCTGCACCGGAGTGACCAGGTCGGCACCCTCCACGCGCACCTCGCGTACACCGAACAGCCCGGTGCCGAGCACCGTCCAGGCGACCAGCCCGGCCAGGGCGAGCACCCCGGCGGCCACTGCCCACGGCAGCGCCGCACGCATGCGACGCTGCCGGGCACGGGCCATGAATCGGCGGGTCGAGGGCGGTACCGCGTCGCTGCCCGCCCGGACCAGCTGCCACCGGCGGGCCGGGCCCCGGCGCGGGGCGCCACCGTCGGCGGCGCTGGTCCGCCCTCGGGCCGGGCCGGGACTCATCCGGCCGCGGACGCCGAGCCGCCGGGCACGGCGGTGCCGCCGAGAGCCGCGCCGTCGCCACCGGACGTGGCCCCACCCGGCACCGGATCACCGATCGCCGGGGTGGTGGCCACCGGGTCGACTGTCGCGGTCGGCGCCGAGCCGCCCGTACGCTCACCCAGGGCGACCAGCAGCTCGTCGCCCATCAGCGAGATCGGCGGGGCGCCCATGGTGACCACCACGTCCCCGGAGCGGGCCCGACGGGCCACCTCGACCGGGGCCTGCTCCCACGACTCCACGAAGACCTTGCGGTCGGCGGGCAGATCCACCGCAGCGATCAGCGCCGCCGAGCCCTCGCCGGGCTGACGCAACTCACCCGGCCCGAACACCTCCAACAGCACCACCTCGTCGGCGATGGCAAGCGCCTCGGCGATCTCCGCCTGGTTGTCACGGGTGCGGTAGAGCCGGTAGGGCTGAAAAACGACGATCAGCCGGCCGTCGCCGGCGACCTCGCGCAACGTCTGGTTCGCCAACGTCATCGAGGTCGGGTGGTAGGCGTACTCGTCGTAGACCAGCACGCCGTCCGCGACACCCTTGCGCTCGAAGCGCCGTCGCACCCCGGGGAAGACCGCCAGCGCGGCCTCCGCCGCCTCCAGCGGCAGCTCCAGCAGGTACGCGGCCAGCACCGCGGCGGCGCTGTTCAGCCCCATGTGCCGCCCCGGCACCGGCAGCCGGAACTCGCCGAGCGACCGGCCGTCGATCGCGGCCAGGTAGCGCACCCCACGCGCGGAGGAGACCATCTCGGTCAACCGCAGGTCGGCGTCGGCCGCCTCGCCGTAGGTGTACACCCGTCGGCCCTCGGACCGCAGGCTCTCGGCCAGCCGCCGACCGCCCGGGTCGTCGGCGCAGGTGATGATGAACCCGTCCGGGTCGGTGAGGCGGCCGAACTCCACGAACGCCGCCTCCAGCGTCGCGTAGTCGCCGTAGGTGTTCAGGTGGTCCGCCTCGACGTTCGTGATGATCGAGACGTACGGGCGGTAGATGAGGAACGAGCGGTCGCTCTCGTCCGCCTCGACCACGAAGTGCTCGCCGGTGCCGTGGTGGGCGCCCGAGCCGACCTCGGAGATCTCCCCGCCGATCACGAACGACGGGTCCACACCGGCCTGCTGGAGCACCATGGTCACCATCGAGGTGGTGGTGGTCTTGCCGTGCGTGCCGGCGACCGCCACCGCCCGACGGCCGGTCATGGCCGCGGCGAGCGCCTCCGAGCGGTGCAACACGCGCAGGCCGCGGCGACGCGCCTCGACCAGCTCCAGGTGGTCCTGTGGGATGGCCGACGAGTAGACGACGGTGTCCACACCGTCGAGGTTGGTCACCTCGTGGGTGAGGTGGATGGTGCCGCCGAGCGCCCGCAGGCCCGCCAGCGAGGGCCACTCCCGCAGGTCGCTGCCGGAGACCCGGATGCCGCGGGTGAGCAGCAGGCGGGCCACGCCGAGCATGCCCACCCCGCCCACTCCGATCAGGTGGACGGCGCCCAGGTCCTCGGCGGTGAGCGTGCCGGCCGGGGTGAACTGCGCGGTCATCGGGCCACCGCCGCCAGCACGAAGGAGCGCAGGGCCTCGTCGCCGTCGCGCCGGCCGTACGACCCGGCGGCGGCGCCCATCGTGTAGAGCCGCTGCGGGTCCCGGATGAGGGGGATGACGGTCCGCTCCAGCCAGTCCGGGGTGAGTTCCCCGTCGTCGACGAGCAGCCCACCGCCGGCCTCCACCACGGGCAGCGCGTTGCGCCGCTGCTCCTGGTTGCTGTGCGGGTACGGCACGTAGATCGTGGGCAGCCCGATCGCGGCCACCTCGGCGACCGTCATCGCCCCGCCCCGGGCGAGCATCAGGTCGGCGGCCGCGTAGCCCAGCTCCATCTCGGACAGGTACGGCAGTGTCACGTACGGCACCGGCAGGTCGGTGGGGATCGGCACCGGCTCGTTGCGGGCGCCCATCACGTGCAGCACCTGCACGCCGTTGCGGGCCAACTCCTTGGCCGCGCCGGAGACCGCCAGGTTGATCGAGCGGGCGCCGGACGAGCCGCCGGACACGAAGAGCACCGGCAGGTCCGGGCGGAGCCCGAAGTGGGCGCGGGCGGCGTTACGCAGCGCGTACCGGTCCAGACCCGCGATGCTGCGGCGCAGCGGCACACCGACGACTGTGGCGTCCCGCAGCGACTCGGCCTGGCTCGGCTGGTTCGGGAAGCCGACGGCCACATTCTTGGTGAACTTCATGCCCAGCTTGTTGGCCACGCCCGGCGGCACGTTCACCTCGTGGATCACCATGGGCAGCTCACGACGCCACGCGGCCAGGTAGGCCGGCACCGAGACGTACCCACCGAAGCCGACGACCACGTCGGCGCGCACCTCGTCGATCACCTTGCCCGCGGCGCGCGCCGCGGTCCACATCCGGCCCGGGGTACGGACCAGGTTCATGTTGACCGAGCGGGGCAGCTGGTACGCCGGGATCTGCCGCAGGTCGTAGCCCTGCGGCGGGATCAGGTCGTTCTCCATGCCCCGGGGTGTGCCGAGGCAGGTGATCCGGACGCCCGGGTCGTGTCGGCGCAGGCAGTCGGCGAAGGCGAGCAGCGGGTAGACGTGCCCCCCGGTGCCACCTCCCGCGAGCACCACCGAACGCAGCGGACCCATCAGCGTCTCCTCTCGCTCGCCGTACCCTTGCGGCTGCGGTCCTGTCGGACCCCGCGCGGCGCGGCCTGATCGTCATGGCGCCGCTCGCGGGACCGGGGCACGGACCCTCGGCCAGCGGGCGGCGTCGCCGGTCGGCGACGCCGGCCGGGAAGCGGCGGCAACGGGGCCCAGAGTAGTCGGACCCACCGGGCCGGCGGACGGGCATGCAGTGCTCTGGCCGCATCGGGTTCGGCACGTGCGAAGGACGCCAGCATGCCGATGCCGGCCAACGTCACCACCAGGGCACTTCCGCCGTCGGAGATGAACGGCAGCGGCAGACCGGTGATCGGCAGCAGCCCGACCACCCCGCCGATGTTGATCACGGCCTGGCTGACCAGCCAGGTGGTCACGGCCGTGGCGGCGAGCCGGCGGAACGGGTCGTCGACCCGCCGGGCGATCCGGAACCCGGTGTACGCGATGACAGCGAACAGGCTGAGCACCACGACGCACCCGATCACGCCCAACTCCTCGGCGATGATCGCGAAGATGAAGTCGTTGTGCGCCTCGGGCAGCCAGTCCCACTTCAGGCTGCCCT
The DNA here is from genome assembly GCF_049841535.1 of Micromonospora sp. DT53. NCBI lineage: Bacteria > Bacillati > Actinomycetota > Actinomycetes > Micromonosporales > Micromonosporaceae > Micromonospora > Micromonospora sp. DT53. The sequence goes on along the minus strand of NZ_JBNCKM010000001.1, from coordinate 500,500 downwards.
TGCCAAGCCCGACACCGAACCAGCCACCGTGCTCGATGGCCAGCCGGCCCTGGTAGAACTGGAGACAGTCGCCGAGCTTGCAGGTCTCCGGGTCCGGCGGGTTGAAGAACATGGCCAGCCGGGCGAAGCGGTAGTTGTCCGCGCCGCGCTCGCCGGAGCCGGCGCCCAGCGAGGCCACCGCGACGAGCAGGCCGATCCCGACCAGACCGGCCGCGGCCAGGGCGCCGAACACCCGCATCCGCACGCCGGCGGCCCAGAGCAGGCCCACGACCAGGGCCAGCAGACAGAGCATCGTGCCGGTGTCGTTGTAGCCGACCAGGACGAAGAGCAGGCCGACCACCGGGAAGAGGGGTGTGGCCAGCTCGCGCCACCAGCCCAGCGCGGCGCCCTTGCGGGCGACCAGGTGGGCACCCCAGAGCACCATCGCGAACTTGGCCAACTCGGAGGGCTGTAGCTGGATCCCGCCGACGAACAGCCAGTTCAGTCGCGCCTCGATCGGGCCGATCCGCCCCGAGTCCTGGTCGGTCAGCCGGGCGTAGGCGAGCAGCAGGTTGAGCAGGAGCAGCAACCCGATCGAGGTGAACAGCAACGGCCGGCCCAGCGACCGGTAGGTGCTGGCCGGCAGGCGCTGGCAGACCCAGAACGCGCCGATGCCAATCATCGCGAAGATGGCCTGCTTGGTCACCGACGCCGAGGCGTTGCCGTCCTCGGCGTAGTCCTTCACGCTGGTCGCCGAGAAGACCATGGTCAGCCCGATCAGCAACAGCAGGCCGGCGCAGGACAGCAGCAGATAGTAGGAGGTCAGCGGCCGGTCCAGCAGGCCGCGCAACGCGGCGAGCCCGCCGGCCGCGTCGATACCGCGCAGCGGCGCGGGCGCCGCCGGTTCCGCACGCGGCGACGCGCCCGGTTCCGGCCCCCGCGCGTCGTCGGTTGGTACCGCCTCCGCGGTACGCCCCGCCGCGCCCGGCGACCGCCGCGCTCGCCCGCCAGCCCTGCCCTCAGTGCCGATGTCCTCCCCCACCCCGACATCATCACCGCTAAACACGCCCGACACCCCCAGAACGCCCCCTCGGGCGTGTCGGCCCCGCGGATCAGGTCATGTTGGCGAGGAACTCGCTGTAGAACAGGCCCAGGGCGATGGCCACGCCGATGCCGGCGATGATCCAGAAGCGCACCACGATGTTGACCTCGCTCCAGCCGGCCAACTCGAAGTGGTGCTGGAGCGGGGACATTCGGAACACCCGTTTACCTGTGGTCTTGAAGGAGATGATCTGGATCACCACGGACATCGTGATGATCACGAAGAGCCCACCGATGATCGGCAGCAGCAGGATGGTACGGGTGGACATCGCCATGCCGGCGATCAGACCGCCCAGCCCCAGCGCCCCGGTGTCGCCCATGAAGATCCGCGCCGGGGACGTGTTCCACCACAGGAAGCCCACACAGGCCCCGGCCGCCGCCCCGGCGATCAGCGCGATCTCCAACGGGTCGCGGACCTCGTAGCAGTACGGCTGGGTGTAGTTCGGGTCGGCGCACCAGTGCCGGTACTGCCAGAACGCGATGAGCGCGTACGCGGCGAGCACCATCACCGACGCCCCGGTGGCCAGACCGTCCAGGCCGTCGGTGAGGTTGACGCCGTTCGTCGCGGCCATCACCACGAAGATGAAGATGATCACCGCGCCGACCTTGCTGACCTCCAGGAAGTCGATGTCCCGGATGAAGCTCAGCGTGGTGCTGCCCACCGTCTCGGTGTTGGTCGCCAGGCCCGAACCGTTTGTCATCGTGCTCGGGAACCACAGCGCGATCACCCCGAAGACCGCGCCGACCAGGATCTGGCCGAGCAACTTGCCGCGCTTGTTCAGCCCGGCGCTGTTGCGCTTGCGCACCTTGAGGAAGTCGTCGAGGAAACCCACAGCGCCGGAGAAGACCATCAGCCCCAGCAGCACCAGCGCGGTGATGGTCGGCTCCACCTGGGCGATCTGCTGGTCCGGCAGGGTGGTCAGGGCCAGGTGCCCGGCCACGTACGCGATCACCGTGGCCAGGATGAAGACCACGCCACCCATCGTGGGCGTGCCCTTCTTGCCCTGGTGCATGGCCGGGCCGTCGGACCGGATCGGCTGACCGGCCTTGAGCCGGGTGAACACCTTGATCGCGATGGGGGTGCAGAAGAGCGAGACGATGAAGGCCACCCCGATGGCGACGATGACCGCCCTCATCGGGTCGGCTCCCCACCGGCGTCGGCGCGCAGGGCGTCGGCCACCTCCCAGGTCCGGTACCGGGAACCCTTGACCAGGACGACGTCACCCGGTCGTAGCTCGTTCCGCAGCACCTCGACGGCCGCCGCCTGATCGGTGAGCAGCACCGACTCTCCTCCCCAGTTCGCTACAGCTGTCGCGCCTTCGTGGATCGGCGCCGCCGGCTCGCCCACCACGAGCAGCCGGTCGACGCCCAGCTCGGCCGCGAGTCGGCCGACCTCGGCGTGGCCGTCGTACTCGAACGGGCCCAGCTCGGCCATGTAACCAAGCACCGCGACGGTACGCCGCCCCTGACCCATGCTCGCCAGCGCCCGCACCGCGACCGCCATCGAGGCCGGGTTGGCGTTGTACGAGTCGTCGATCACGGTCACCCCGTCGGGACTGTCGAAGACGTCCATCCGTCGGGTCGAGACCAGCCCCAGGTCGCCGAGCGCCCCGGCCAGCTCGGCCAGCGGCATACCCAGCTCCCGGGCGACCGCGGCCGCGGCGAGCGTGTTCCCGACCTGGTGGCGGCCGGCCAGCCGGAGCCGCACCGGCGCGCGCCCCTCCGGGGTGACCAGGGTGTACGACGGGTGCCCTCGCTCGTCGAGCGTGACGTCCTCGGCGCGCACGTCGGCGTCGGGCGCCTCGCCGTAGCGGACCACCCGGGCCCGCGTGCGGCTCGCCATCGCGTCCACCCGCGGGTCGTCGGCGTTCAGCACCGCCAGCCCGTCCGGCGGCAGCGCCTCGACCAGTTCGCCCTTGGCCTGCGCGATGGCCTCCTGCGAGCCGAACTCACCGATGTGCGAGGTGCCGACGTTGAGCACCACGGAGATTCGGGGCGGCACCAGCTCGCACAGGTAACGCACGTGCCCGATCCCGCGCGCGCCCTTCTCCATCACCAGGTAGCGGGTGTCCGGATCTGCCTGCAGGGCGGTGTACGGGTGCCCCAGCTCGTTGTTGAACGAGCCGGGTGGCGCCACCGTGGCCCCGAGTCGGGCGGTGAGCTGACCGATCAGATCCTTCGTGGTGGTCTTGCCGGACGAGCCGGTCACGCCGATCACGGTCAGCCCGGGCAGCCGGTCCACCGCGGCGCGGGCCAGTCGGCCCATCGCGGTCAGGGCGTCGTCGACAAGCACCATCGGCACCCCGGGCACCTCGCGGCTGCCGAGCACCGCCACCGCGCCGGCCTGGATCGCCGTCGCCGCGTAGTCGTGCCCGTCGACCTTCTCCCCCGGGAAGGCCACGAACAGCGAGCCGGGCCCGACCTTACGCGAGTCGAACTCCACCGAACCGGTGACGGTGGCGGTCGGGTCGGCGGCCACCAGCCGCCCGTCGACCGCCGCGGCCACCTCGGCCAGGCTCAGCGTGATCACCGCTGACCCGCCAGGTCCCCGAAGCGGGCCCGCAGCGCCTCGGCCAACTCGATGCTGTCGTCGAACGGAAGCACCTCGCCCGCCACCTCCTGGCCGCGCTCGTGCCCCTTGCCGAGCAGCGCGATCACGTCGCCCGGCTCGGCCAGCCGAACCGCCTCGTCGATCGCGGCGCGGCGGCCCGCCACCTCGATGATCCGCGCGGCCGTGCCGGCCCGGTACGCCCCGGCGAGCACCTCGGCGCGGATCTCCCCCGGATCCTCGGTACGCGGATTGTCGTCGGTCACCAGCACCACGTCGGCTCCCTCCGCCGCGGCGGCGCCCATCACCGGCCGCTTGCCCCGGTCCCGGTCTCCGCCGGCGCCGATCACACAGATCAGTCGGCCGGCGCTCAACTCGCGCAGCGCGGCCAGGGCGGCGACGATCGCGTCCGACTTGTGCGCGTAGTCGACCACCCCGCGCACCGGCGCGACCACGTCGACAAGCTCCAGCCGGCCCGGCACGCCACCGCAGGCGGCCACACCGGCCGCCGCGGTCACCGGGTCCACCCCGGCGCCGACAAGTGCGGCGATGGCCAGCAGCGCGTTGGCCACGTTGTGCCGGCCGGGCAACGCGACACCTGCGGACAGGGCCGCGCCGTTCGGGCCGTGCGCGGTGAAGCGCTGCGCGTACCCCTCGCCGCCCACACCGTCGGCCCACCAGGTCGCGCCCTGGTCGCCGGCCGCCGAGTAGGTGACGGTGGTCGGCTTGAGCAGCGGCTTCAACGCCGGGTCGTCGTGGTTGAGCACCTCGACCGCGCAGCGCCCGTCGAAGAGCTGGGCCTTCGCGGCGAAGTAGTCGTCGCTGTCGGTGTGGAAGTCCAGGTGGTCGGAGCCGAAGTTGGTGTAACCCCCGACGGCGAACCGCACCCCGCCCACCCGGCCCATGGCCAGCGCGTGGCTGGAGACCTCCATGACCACTGCGGTGACCCCACGCTCGCGGGCGGTGGCCAGCATGGCGTGCAGGTCGGTCGCCTCGGGGGTGGTGCGCACACTGTCGATCACCAGATCACCGAGCCGGGTCTCCACAGTCCCGACCAACCCGGTGGTGTGCCCAGCCGCCCGCAACCCCGACTCGATCAGGTACGCGGTGGACGTCTTGCCGGCGGTGCCGGTCACCCCGATCACGGTGAGGTCGGCGGTCGGGTCGCCGTAGACGGCCGAGGCCAGCTCGCCGAGCACGGCGCGCGGGTCGGGCACCACCAGGGCGGGCAGGCCGCTCGCCGCCGCCAGTTCCGCACCCGCCGGGTCGGTCAGCAGGGCCACGGCACCCGCCTCGGCGGCGCCGGCGGCGAACTCCGCGCCGTGCCGACGGGCGCCGGGCAGCGCCGCGTACAGGTCGCCGGCGCGCACCTCCTGGCTGGCATGGGTGACCCCACCGACGACCACCTCGGCGGCCTCCGCCGGAAGGTCGACGGCGAGCCGGACGGCGAGATCACCGAGCCGAACTCCGGTCACGGTACGTGGACGTGGATTGCCGGGCACGGCGTCAGACCCTACCCGGTCGTCCGGTTCCGGCCGCACAGCCGCCCCGGTGGTTCGTCGGCACTCACCGATGATGTCCCGCCATCGCTGCTCAGCGCGGATAGACCACGAACTTGGGCGCGGATCCGCCGGTGGACGGTGGCACCCGGTAGTGACGCAGAGTGAACTGCATCATGTCGCGGAACGCCGGATTGGCGATCGCCGCGCCCCCGCCATTGGGCGCGTAGACGAAGACGGCGATCACGTAGCGGGGGTTCTCGGCGGGAGCCATCCCGATGAAGGAGGACACCTCACCGGGCTGCTTCTTGCCGTTCACCAGCCGCCACCCGGTGCCGGTCTTGCCGGCGACCCGGTAGCTGGGGACTGCGGCGGTGACGCCGGTGGCATGGTCGACTGTGGTGACCGCCTCCAGCATGGTGCGTAGGGCCGCGGCGTTCTGCGGGCTGAGCACCGACCGGGTCATCGGGGCCGGCGCGGGGGTGCGCTTGCCGTCCGGGCCGATCACCTCCTTGACCAGGTGCGGCTGCACGTACGTGCCGTTGTTGGCGATGGCGGCGTACGCGGCGGCCATCTGTAGCGGGGTGGCGTCGACGCTGTGCCCGATCGGCACCGACCCGCGCGACGACCCGCTCCACTCGTCGGCCGGCAGCAGTCGCCCGCTGGCCTCCCCGGGCATCCCCTCGCCGGTCGGCTTGCCCAGCCCGAACCGCTTCTGGTAGTCGATCAACCGGTCCCGGCCGAGCTTCTCGGCGATGGTGATGGTGCCGACGTTCGAGGAGTAGGCGAGCATCCCCGGGATGCTCATCCGCTTGCCGTCGGCCGGGTGCGTGTCGGAGAACCAGGTGTCGCCCATCTTGATGCTGTTGGCGATGGGCAGCGTGGTGTCCGGTGTGATCACCCCCTCCTGCAACGCCGCGCCGTAGGTGATGGCCTTGTGCACCGAGCCGGGGTCGACCACGAAGCTGGTCGCGGCGTCCTCCCGGGCGACCGGGTCGCTCGGCGTCGGTCTGGCCGCGTCGTAGGTGGGGTTGCTGGCCTGGGCCAGCACCGCACCGGAGGGGATCTCCATGACCACGGCCGCGCCGGTACCGCCCGGCACCTGGGCCATGCCCGCGCTGAGGATCTGCTGCGTCCGAAACTGCAGGTCGCGGACGATGGTGAGGGCCAGCGAACTGCCCGGCTTGGCGGGAGTGGTCCGGCTGTAGCCACCCGGGATCGGCGCGTCGAGGTCGCGGCGGCCGGCCTCGTACACCCGCTTGCCGTCCTGACCCGCGAGCACGTCGTCGTAGCGGGCCTCCAGCCCTTCCAGCCCGTCCATGTCCTGGCTGGTAAAGCCGATCAGGTTGGCCGCCAGGTCACCGCCGGGCACCTCGCGACGCTCGTCGCGGTGCACGCCGATGCCGGGCAGTTCCAGCGCCTGCACCCGCTCGGCGGTCGGGATCTCCACCCCCCGTGCCAGGTAGGCAAAACTGGACTGGATGCCGTTCTCCAGCTTGCGCGGCTTCATCAGCTCGACAAGCTTCGACGCCTGGATGCCGAGCAGCGGGGAGAGCGCCTTGGCAACGCCGGGCGGGTCCTCCACCTTGGTCGGGTCGGCGTACACGTACCGCGCCTCCACGCTGCGGGCCAGCGGCGCGCCGGTGCTGTCGTAGATCGCGCCGCGCGGCGCCGGCAGCTCGACAGTGCGGAGCCGGTCGACGGTGCCGCCCCCGGCGTACGCCGGAGCGTCGACCGTCTGGAGGAAGATCAGCCGGATCCCGATGGTGGCGAACAGGGTCAGGGCGAGCAGGGTGCCCAGCCGCAGCCGCAGCCGCGAGTCGGCCAGCTTCGGCGGACGTCGCGGCTTGCGGGACGGCCGCCGGGCCGCCGGGCGGTCGGCGCGACGCGGTCCGCCCGGCGTGGCCCGGCGACGCGGCGGCGGCTCGTCCCCACCCGGGCCACGGGGGGTACGCGGCGTGACGGTGCGCACCACCCCACCGCGTCCGACGGCCGGCGCGTCACGCCGGCCGGCCCGGGCGGCGGCCCGGCCACCGTCGAGCACCTGCAACGCCGGCCGGAACGGATCGCCGGACCGGGTGCTGCGCGGCGTACGCCGCTGCTCGGCGCCCTGACCGCGCGCCGGCGTGCCGCGCTCCTCGCGGACCGTCCGACCCCTCGGGGTGTACGCCCGGGCGCCGGAGATGCCCCCGATGCCCGGCTCGCCGGTGCGCGGCTCGCCGTCGGCGGGCCCGGCATCACGTGCAGAACCGCGCCGGGTCCCCGTAGGGTCCCGGCGCGGCTCGTCCGACCTTGGTGGCACCGGTCAGCCTCCCGCACCCTGGCTGGTCACCGACGGCTGGCCGTCCGCCGGCCGCGGCACACCGATGGTCTTGCCGTCCGGCAGCCGGATGTAGCCCGGCTCGCCCGCGTCGACCAGGCCCAGCCGCTTCGCCTGGGCGGTCAGGTTGCCCGGCGCCTCGGCGTCGGCGATCTGCTTGTCCAGTTGCTGCTTCTCCAGGTCCAGTCGAGCCTGCTGCTGCTGCAACCGCTCCAGCCGGAACGCGTTCTCATTGATCTTGGTGTTGACCGCCAGGATGCCCAGCACCCCACCGACCACCAGCACCACGATCAGCGCCGCGAACGGCGCACGCGGCACCGAGATCGGCGGCGGCGGCGCCACCCGCAGCCTGGGCGGACGAGCGCTGGTGGCGCTGGCGGCCTTCTCCACCGGCCGCAGCGCGGCGGTGCCCTGGGTCGGGAACTCGCGCGCCCCCCGGGCGCGAGTCTCCCCCTGCCGGTTCACTCGATCGATGCGTGGCGTACCGTTTCCGAGGCGCGGAGCCCGCTCCGCCGCGATCCGGCCCCCCGACCGCGGTGCGCGCTGCCCGCCGCCGGTGACGTCCCGGCGGTCGCGCTTGTCAATGCTCATGTCCCTCCCCCTCAACATCCGTCCCTCTAGCCGTCCCCGGTGCCCCTGACCCCCCACGGATCAGGCCGAACCGGTGCCCGGTTGGTGCATTCCCTTCACCCGTCGGCGAGACCGTTCGCGGTCGGTCCGCCCCTGCTCTGTCGCGTTCGGGTCGAGTCGCTCCGCGGCCCGCAGCCGCACCGAGGCGGCCCGCGGGTTCGCGGCGACCTCCGCCTCCCCCGGCAGTTCGGCGCCCCGGCTGAGCAGCCGGAACGTCGGACCGGACCCGGGAAGCTCGACCGGGAGGTCAATCGGGCCCTTACTGCGGACCCGGTCCGTGAGGGCCGCCTTGGTGAGCCTGTCCTCCAGCGAGTGGTAGGACAGGACCACCATGCGACCGCCCACGGTCAGTGCGTCGAGTGCGGATGGCAACGCTGTCTCCAGCGCTGCCAGCTCTCTGTTTACCTCGATCCGTAAAGCCTGAAACGTTCTCTTTGCCGGGTGCCCACCCGTTCGTCGGGCTGGCGCCGGGATGGAGTCCCGAACCAGCTCCGCCAGCAGCGCGGACGAGGTGATCCGGGCCCGCTCCCGCTGCCGGATGATCGCCGAGGCGATCCGACCGGCGAACTTCTCCTCGCCGTAGACCCGCAACACCCGGGCCAGGTCCGGATGCGCGTACGTGTTGACCACCTCTTCGGCGGTCACCCCCCGGGTCTGGTCCATCCGCATGTCCAGCGGCGCGTCCTGGGCGTACGCGAACCCGCGGTCGGGCGCGTCCAACTGCAACGACGAGACACCCAGGTCGAACAGGATGCCGTCGATGGCCGGATAGCCCAGCCGGTCCAGCACGTCCGGCAACTCGTCGTAGACGGCGTGCTCCAGGTGCACCCGATCGGCGAACCGGGCCAGTCGGACCCGCGCGTGGGCGAGCGCCTCGGTGTCCCGGTCGAGCCCGATCAGGACCGTCTCCGGATGCGCCTCGAGCATCGCCTCCGCGTGCCCGGCCAGACCGAGCGTCGCGTCGACGTAGACCGTCCGGCCGCCTCGACCCAGCGCGGGGGCCAGCAGCTCGAGACACCGCTCGAGCAGCACCGGCACGTGCGTGCCGCGCAACTCCCCCATGTTGACCCCCACTGGTTGAAACGTCCGTTCTTCTCGTGCGCCTGTCGTCGGACGGCGCTGCCGTCGTACCGCCAGATCCCCATCCGCTCCCGCCTGACACCGGACCGTCGCCCAATGACTGGATCGTGCGCCTGGCACCGGGGAAGTGATGCCAGGAACTCGAAAGCGGCTGGAGATCTCGCAGTACGTCGGGCGCCGTTACCGCCCTACAGACCGCCGGGCAGCACCCCCTCCTCGATGTCGGCGAAGTCGTCTTCGCTCTCGGCGAGGTAGGTCTCCCAGGCGACCTTGTCCCAGATCTCCACCCGCGTGCTCGCGCCGATAACGACCAACTCGCGGTCCAACGCGGCGTAGGCCCGCAGGTGGGCCGGAATGGTCACCCGACCCTGCTTGTCCGGAACCTCGTCGTGCGCGCTGGCGAAGAAGACCCGGCTGTAGGCCCGGGCCGCCTTGTGCGTCATCGGCTGTGCGCGCAACTGCTCCGCGATCCGCTGGAACTCAGGGGTCGGGAAGACGTAGAGGCAGCGCTCCTGCCCTTTGGTGACCACGACACCCCCCGCCAGCTCATCCCGGAACTTGGCCGGAAGGATCAACCGGCCCTTTTCGTCCAGGCGCGGAGTGTGGGTGCCGAGAAACATCGGCCCAACCCCCTCGCCCCTGAGCGGCGTTCGCGGCGCCGCTGACCCCCCGGGCCGGTGAGCCCTCCCGGCCTCACCATTGGTCCCCACTCTACTCCACTTCCCTCCACCCGCAACCAAATTGGCCCGCGTGGCGCGGCTGACCCGGAGACAAAACCGCACGTCACAAGGGGTGGAGCGGAGTGGAGGGCTCCGGCCGCCCCTCGGCGTGGTCCGCTTTCCGACATAGATCGACTCCGTCCGGGTGACACCGACCCGGCCGCCCGCGCAGCCACCACGGCCGAACGGTTCACCGTCGGCGGCGATCTGGTGGGGCCGGCGGTCCGGTAACCTCGCTCGCGTGACGGACGCGAAAATGCCCCTACGGGCCAAGGTGGCCAGCTCCGTGTCACGGACCGCCGCGGCGCTCTCCCGGGCCGCCGGCCGTGGCGACGGTTCGGTGATCGGCGGGTGGATCGGCCTGAAGATCGACCCGGACCTGCTGGCCCACCTGTCGGCCGGGCGCGCGATCGCGCTCGTCTCCGGCACCAACGGCAAGACCACCACCACCCGGTTGACCTCCGCCGCGGTCGGCGTTCTCGGCCGGGTCGCGACCAACTCGTTCGGCGCCAACATGCCCAGCGGGCACACCTCGGCCCTGGCCAAGGCCGGCAGCACCCCGTACGCGGTGCTGGAGGTCGACGAGCACTACCTCGCGCAGGTGCTGGAGGCGACCGAGCCACACGTGGTCGCGCTGCTGAACCTCTCCCGCGACCAGCTCGACCGCGCCAAGGAGGTCGCCATGATGGCGCAGCTCTGGCGCGCGGCGCTGGTCCGGCACACCGACGTACGGGTGGTGGCCAACGCCGACGACCCGCTGGTGGTGTGGGCCGCCACCCCACCGGGCGACCCCGCCCGGGGCATCAACCCGCCGCACGTGACGTGGTTCAGTGCCGGCCAGCGCTGGCACGACGACTCCTGGGTCTGCCCGGAGTGCGGCTCCACGATCCAGCGCTCCGGCGAGCAGTGGTGGTGCACCGGCTGCCCACTACGCCGACCGGAGCCGCACTGGGTCGTCGAGGACGAGGGCGTGCTCGACCCCACCGGCGCCTGGCACAAGGTCTCCCTCCAGCTGCCCGGCAAGGTCAACCTCGGCAACGCGGCGACCGCGCTGGCGGTGGCCGCCGAGTTCGGCGTCCGCCCGGTCGACGCGGTGTCCCGCCTCGGCATCGTCACCTCGGTGGCCGGCCGCTACGCGCAGGTCGACAAGGACGGGCGCAACATCCGGCTCCTGCTGGCCAAGAACCCGGCCAGTTGGCTGGAGGCGTTCGACATGGCCGACGACGCGCCGACGCTGCTCTCCATCAACGCGCGCGACCCCGACGGTCTGGACACCTCCTGGCTGTACGACGTCGACTTCGCCCCGCTCCGCGGCCGGCAGGTGTTGATCACCGGCGACCGGGCGTACGACCTTGCGGTCCGGCTGGACGTCAACGACGTCCCGTTCCGGCACGTCCGCACGTTCGACGACGCGCTCCGGTCGGTCCCACCCGGGCGGCTGGAGGTCATCGCGAACTACACCGCGTTCCAGGACATCCGAGCGGAGTTGGACCGTGTCATCTGAGAGTCTGCGCATCGTCTGGATCTACCCCGACCTGCTCTCCACCTACGGAGACCGGGGCAACGCCCTGATCCTCGCCCGCCGGGCCCGTCAACGCGGGATGCCGGTCGAGGTGCTGGAGGTCCGCTCCGACCAGCGGCTGCCCGCGACCGCCGACATCTACCTGGTCGGCGGCGGCGAGGACGGCCCGCAGGCGCTCGGCGCCCAGCGGCTGCTCGCCGACGGCGGCCTGCACCGCGCGGTCGCCCAGGGCTCGGTCGTGTTCGGCGTCTGCGCCGGCTACCAACTGCTCGGCACCTCGTTCTTCGCCAAGGGCGTGCAGTGCCGCGGTCTGGAGCTGCTCGACCTGCAGTCCGACCGGGGCGAGAGCCGGGCGGTGGGCGAGCTGGCCGGTGAGATCGACCCCCGGCTGGGCCTGCCCCCGCTGACCGGCTTCGAGAACCACGGCGGCCGCACCCACCTCGGTCCGGAGGTCTCCCCGCTGGCCCGGGTCACCGCCGGGGTGGGTAACGACGGCGCCACCGAGGGCGCGTGGCGCGGCAAGCTGTTGGGCACCTACTCGCACGGGCCGGCGCTGGCTCGCAACCCGGCCCTGGCCGACCTGCTGCTGCGCTGGGCCACCGGGGCACACCAGCTCCCGCCGTTGGACGACACCTGGTCGGACCGGCTCCGCAACGAGCGCCGCTCCGCGGTGGCCGCCGCCCGGGCATGATCCGTGCCGTCCGGCGGCTGCTCCGGCAGCCGTCGGCCGCGCGGTTCGCCCTGCTCGTGCTGTTGATCGGCGGGTGCGGGTTACTGCTGCTCCTGGTGCCCCGACCGGATCCGGCGCAGCTGCCGCTGGTCGCCGACCGGCTGGGTGACCTCGCCCCGGTGGCGGCGATCCTCGGGGGCGCCCTGCTGCTTGTCGCGCTGGTGCCCCGGACCTTCATCACGCTCGCCGCGGGTGCGATCTTCGGCCCCCTGGAGGGCGCCGCGTACGCCCTGGGCGCCGCACTGGTGGCCGCGGCGATCGGGTTCACGGTCGGCCGGTTGCTCGGCCGGGAGTTCGTGGCCGAACGGGTCCGCGGTCGTCTGGCCCGCCTCGACGGCTGGTTCGCCCGGCAGAGCGTGCTCGGTGTGGTCACCGTCCGGCTGCTGCCGATCGCCGGCTTCGGGTTGGTCAGCTACGGCTACGGCACGACCGCCGCACGGGTGCTGCCGTTCCTGGCCGGCAGCGTGCTCGCGTCCGCGCCGACCGCCTTCGGCTACGCGGCGATCGGCGCGGCGGTCAGCTCCCCCGGCCACGTCAACTGGTACGCCGCCGCCCCGGCCAGCCTGGGCCTGATCGCCAGCCTGGTCCTCGTCCACAAGTGGTGGCGAGCCGAACGCCGCCGCCGCACCATGCCCGTCTAATCGCACCCTTACCGTCTGGCAACCGGACTGGGCGGCACCGGTCCGCGTGTTCCGGGTGACCCCTTCGCCGGCCACGGCCGCCGCTACCTCGTTGTCACCGGGCACCAGGCCCTCGACCCTGCCGCCACTGCCGGCCTACTCGTGACCACCGGAGCGCAACCGTCCGGCGGCTGGTCGAGCCGGTTGTGCGGTGACCGGCGGGGATGCGCCGGAGAGCGTGATGACTCAGAGTCATCAATATGCCTCTGAGTCATCACGCTCAACGCAGTGCCCGCCTCCGTGGACGTCACGGTGCTATCGCTCGCGCCGGACCGCCCGCTGCCCTGATCGCCAGGGAGGTCAGGCGACTACCGAGACCATCCGGCCCTTGACCACGATGACCTTGCGAGGTTCCTTGCCATTCAGGGTGGCGGCCACCGCGTCCAGGGCCGCCGCTCGGACGGCCTCCTCGGAGGCGTCGGCAGGGACCTCGATGCGGCCACGGACCTTGCCGTTGACCTGCACCGGGTAGGTCACCGTGTCGGCCACCAACAGCGCCGGGTCGGCGGTCGGGAAGTCCGCGTACGTCAGCGAGGTGTCGTGGCCCAGCTTGCGCCACAGCTCCTCGGCCAGGTGCGGGGCGAACGGCGCCACCATCAGCACCAGCGGCTCGGCCACCTCGCGGGGCGTGGCCGACAGACGGGTCAGGCCGTTGGTCAGCTCGATCAGCTTGGCGATCGCGGTGTTGAACCGGATGCCGTCCATGTCGCCACGGACCCCGTCGATCACCTTGTGCAGCAGCCGGCGGGTCGCCTCGTCGGCCGGGTCCTCGGTGATCCGCAGATCGCCGGTCTGCTCGTCGACGACAGCCCGCCACACCCGCTGCAGGAACCGGTACGAGCCGACCACCGCCCGGGTCTCCCAGGGGCGGGACACCTCCAGCGGGCCCATCGACATCTCGTACACCCGGAAGGTGTCCGCGCCGTAGGCGGCGCACATGTCGTCGGGGGTCACCACGTTCTTCAGCGACTTGCCCATCTTGCCGTACTCGCGGTTGACCGCCAGATCGCCCAGGTAGTAGGCGCCGTCGCGCTCGAAGACCTCCTCGGCCTGCACGTAGCTGCCGCGCGAGTCGGTGTACGCGTACGCCTGGATCATGCCCTGGTTGAACAGCTTGCGGAACGGCTCGAACGACGACACGTGCCCCAGGTCGAACAGCACCTTGTGCCAGAACCGCGCGTACAGCAGGTGCAGCACGGCGTGCTCGGCGCCGCCGACGTACAGGTCGGTGCCCCCGCAGTCACCGTCGGCGCGCGGGCCCATCCAGTACCGCTCGTTCTCCGCGCCGACGAACCGCTCGCTGTTGGTCGGGTCCAGGTAGCGCAGCTCGTACCAGCAGGAGCCGGCCCACTGCGGCATCACGTTGGTTTCCCGGGTGTAGCGCTTCGGCCCGTCACCCAGGTCCAGTTCGACCTCGACCCAGTCACGCCGCCGCGACAGCGGGGTCTCCGGGTTGCTGTTGGCGTCGTCGGGCTCGAACGTCTTCGGGGAGAAGTCGTCGACCTCCGGCAGCTCGACCGGCAGCATCTCCTCCGGCAGGGCGATGGCCGCGCCGGTCTCGTCGTAGACGATCGGGAACGGCTCACCCCAGTAGCGCTGCCGGGAGAACAGCCAGTCGCGCAGCCGGTAGGTCACCGCGCCCGTGCCGTGCCCGTTCGCCTCCAGCCAGGCGATGATCGCCGCCTTGGCGTCGGCGACCCCCAAACCGTTCAGGTCCAGGCCGCGCTCGGGCGCGGCGCTGTTGATCGCCGGACCGTCCCCGGTGTACGCCTTGCCGTCGAAGCCCTCCGCCGGCTGCACGGTACGCACGATGGGCAGCTCGAAGACCTCGGCGAACGCCCAGTCCCGCTCGTCCTGCGCCGGCACCGCCATGATCGCCCCGGTGCCGTAGCCGGCCAGCACGTAGTCCGCGATGAAGATCGGGATCTGCCCACCGGTGACCGGGTTGGTGGCGTACGCGCCGATGAAGACGCCTGTCTTCTCCTTGGTGTCGGACTGCCGCTCGACGTCGGTCTTGGCCCCTGCCGCCTTGCGGTACGCCTCGACGGCCTCCCGAGGGCTGGCGTGCCCGCCGGTCCAGGCGTCCCTCGTGCCGTCCGGCCAGGTGGCCGGCGCCAGCGTGTCGACCAGCTCGTGCTCCGGCGCCAGCACCATGTAGGTGGCGCCGAAGACGGTGTCCGGGCGGGTCGTGAACACCCGCACCGGCGCCGCGTTGGTCGGGAAGTCGACGTGGGCGCCGGTGGAGCGGCCGATCCAGTTGCGCTGCATCAGCTTGATCGGCTCGGGCCAGTCCAGGCTGTCCAGGTCGTCCAGCAGCCGGTCACCGTAAGCGGTGATCCGCATCTTCCACTGCTTCAGGTTGCGCTTGAAGACCGGGAAGTTGCCCCGGTCGGAGCGGCCGTCGGCGGTGACCTCCTCGTTGGCCAGGACGGTGCCCAGCCCCGGGCACCAGTTGACCGGGGCCTCCGAGACGTACGCCAGTCGGTGGTCGTCGACGACCTGGCGGCGCTCGGCGACGCTCAGCTCGGCCCAGGCGCGGCCGTCCGGGGTGGACCGGTTACCACCCTCGAACTCGGCGATCAGCTCGGCGATCGGCCGGGCCCGGCCGGCGTCGCGGTCGTACCAGGAGTTGAAGATCTGCAGGAAGATCCACTGCGTCCAGCGGTAGAAGTCGGTGTCGATGGTGGCCACCGAGCGGCGCTCGTCGTGGGCCAGGCCCAGGCGCCGCAGCTGCGTCTTGTACCGCTCGATGTTCGCGACAGTCGTGGTCCGGGGGTGGGTGCCGGTCTGCACCGCGTACTGCTCGGCGGGCAGGCCGAACGCGTCGAAGCCCATCGCGTGCAGCACGTTGCGGCCGGCCATCCGCTGGTAGCGGGCGTAGCAGTCGGTGCCGATGTAACCCAGCGGGTGGCCGACGTGCAGGCCCGCCCCGGAGGGGTACGGGAACATGTCCAGCACGTACAGCTTCTCCGCGCCGGCGCGCGGGTGGGTCGGGTCGGCCAACGGGCCGGTCGGGTTCGGTGCGTGGAAGGTGCCCTCGCGCGCCCAGGTGTCCTGCCAACGAATCTCGATCTCGTCGGCCAGGGCCGCGGTGTACCGGAACGGGGGAATGTCGCCCGCCGGTGCGGCTGCCTCACTCATCGTCTCTCCTCGCTTCGCTTCGCTTCGTCTCGGCACCACCGGGCCGGGCCGGCGGCGGGCACAAAAAAGCCCCTCGCGCAGGAGGGGCCGCCGTGCTGTCGCTGCGTTCAGCGCATCAGCACGGCCCGGTAAGAAGCAGGAAGACTCCGGCCATGCCCCGCAGTGTACCTTGCCCACGGTGCGCCCTGCCGGCCCCTGGGCGGGCTGCACCCGGTCCCCCGAGATGGCGAATATCGGTGCGTAACCGACGGACTACCTGCGGGGGTCGGCGATAACGACAAACATGGTTAGCCTGAGAGACCAGTGAGATTCCTGCGGCAAACGAGGCTCGACGTCGCGAACCCAACGGCGGGTCCAGGTGCTCTCTAGAGAGCTGCCGTGACGGCGACGAGGAGGAGGCCCGTGACACAACAGACCTGGGACGAGGTGGGCGGCCTGTTGCCGCACGACGAGTTCCGCGCCGCCAGCGAGGCCATCGTGGCCAACATCGAGCAGGTCATCGAGGGTAAGACCGCCACCGTGCGGCTCGCCCTGGCCGTCCTGCTCGCCGAGGGTCACCTCCTGATCGAAGACGTCCCGGGTGTCGGCAAGACCAAGCTGGCCAAGGCCCTCGCGCGGTCCATCGACTGCACCGTGCGGCGCATCCAGTTCACCCCCGACCTGCTGCCCAGCGACGTCACCGGCGTCAGCGTCTACAACCAGGAGACGCACGACTTCGAGTTCCGTCCGGGTGCCGTGTTCGCCAACCTGGTGGTCGGCGACGAGATCAACCGGGCCTCGCCGAAGACCCAGTCGGCGTTGCTGGAGTGCATGGAGGAGCGGCAGGTCACCGTCGACGGGGTGACGTACCAGCTCCAGACCCCGTTCATGGTGATCGCCACCCAGAACCCGATCGAGATGGAGGGGACCTACCCCCTGCCGGAGGCGCAGCGCGACCGGTTCACCGCCCGCATCGCGATGGGTTACCCGGACTCCAACGCCGAGTTGGCCATGCTCGACGGGCACGGCGCCACCGACCCGCTGCACGAGCTGCGCGCGGTCTCCGACGCGGCCATCGTCCGGCAGCTGATCGCCACCGTCCGGCAGGTGCACGTCGCGGACGCGGTCAAGCAGTACGCGATCGACCTGGTCACCGCCACCCGCGAGGCCCCCGACCTGCGGCTCGGCGCGTCCCCCCGGGCGACCCTGCAACTGCTGCGCACCGCCCGGGCGGTCGCCGCCCTGGAGGGCCGCGACTACGTCCTCCCGGACGACCTGCAGGCCCTGGCGGTGCCGGTGCTCGCCCACCGGATCATCCCGACCGCCGACGCGCAGCTCGCCCGACGCACCACCGACGCGATCGTCTCCGAGCTGGTGCACCGCCTGCCGCTGCCACACGACCGGCAGCGCAACCCGTACGACACCCGGCCCCCCGCCACCGGCAACGGTCGCGCACCCTACGAGCCGCGGAGGCCATGACGTGCGTGCCGGGCTACGCGGGCTGACCACCCGCGGGCGGTCCTTCCTCGCCGCCGCGGCCGCGGCGGCGATCTCGGCCGGCATCCTCGGCGAGAAGGACCTGCTCCGGGTGGCTGTCCTGTTGGCCATCCTGCCGTTGCTGGCCGCCGCCTACGTCGGGCGCAGCCGCTACAAGCTGGCCTGCAACCGTTCCCTGGACCCGCACCGGGTTCCGGTCGGGGCCAACTCCCGGGTGGTGCTGCGCCTACAGAACCTCTCCCGGCTGCCGACCGGCACCCTGCTCCTGGAGGACCGGCTGCCCTACGCGCTGGGCAGCCGGCCCCGGGTGGTGTTGGAGCGCCTCGGCGCCCACCAGGCCAGCTCCGTGGCGTACACCGTGCGGGCCGACGTGCGGGGCCGCTACGACGTGGGCCCGCTGGTCGTGCGGATGACCGACCCGTTCGGTCTCTGCGAACTCACCCGGTCCTTCCCCAGCACCGACCACCTGACGGTCATCCCGCAGGTCACCCCGCTACCGTCGGTCCGGCTTCCCGGGGAGTACGCGGGCAGCGGCGACAGTCGGGCCCGCTCGGTGGCGGTGCACGGCGAGGACGACGCGGCGACCCGGGAGTACCGGCGCGGCGACGACCTGCGCCGGGTGCACTGGAAGTCCACGGCCCGCACCGGCGAACTGATGGTGCGCCGCGAGGAGCAACCGTGGGAGAGCCGGGCCACAGTCGTCCTGGACACCCGGGCGTACGGACACCGCGGCGAGGGGCCGACGGCCAGTTTCGAGTGGTCGGTCTCGGCCGCCGCGAGCATCGCCGTCCACCTTCGGCAGGCCGGTTACAAGTTGCGCCTGGTCACCG
Organism: Micromonospora sp. DT53; assembly: GCF_049841535.1. NCBI lineage: Bacteria > Bacillati > Actinomycetota > Actinomycetes > Micromonosporales > Micromonosporaceae > Micromonospora > Micromonospora sp. DT53. The sequence continues at coordinate 482,245 of NZ_JBNCKM010000001.1, read as the reverse complement.
GGTCGGGGGCGGATGTGGACGCCTCGGAGGCCGGCGGGGACGGGGCGCTGCTCGACCACCTGGCGGAGGTACGACTGGATCAGCGTGCCGAGGTCACCGACCTCGTGCAGCGGGTCCGCCAACGTGCCGACGGCGGTCTGATCATCGGCCTGTTCGGCACGGTGAGCGTGGCCGAGGCGGAGCTGCTGGCCGGGTTGCGGGGCAACGGCGCCACCTGCGTCGGTTTCCTCCTGAACAGCTCCACCTGGCTCAGCCTGCCGGAGAAGGCCCGGGCCGAGGCGGAGCACGCCCACGCCGCCGCCGTCCTCGCCATGCTGCAGAGCGGTTGGCGGGTGGTCGGCGTCGACCACGGCGGCCAGCTACCGGCGCTGTGGCCGCAGGTCGCCCGGGGCGCCCAGGGGTTCGCCCTGCGGGCCGCGCTGGCCGAGACGGTCGCCGGTGGTGTGCGATGAACGGAAGGCTCCCCTCATGATCAGCAGTCGGAACATCGGCGTGGTGGCGGCCGCGGCCACGCTGCTGGCCGCCGCGCCACTGTCGGCCATCTTCCAGAGCTGGACGTGGTTGATCGAGTCCATCATCGCGGTCGCCGTGGTGGCCGGGGTCGCCACGTTGACCCGCCTCGCCCGGGTGCCGCTGTGGGGTCAGGTGCTGGGCATGCTGGCCGGCCTGATGCTCGCCCTGACCTGGTTGTTCCCCAGCGGCGAGGAGCTGCTCGCGATCCTGCCCACCCCCGGCACGTTGGCGTACTTCGGCGATCTGCTCGCCGGCTCCATGCAGGACATGCGCTCGTACGGGGTCGAGGTCCCGGACACCGACCCGCTGCTGTTCATCGCCGTGCTCGGCGTCGGCGCGGTCGCCGTGCTGGTGGACGTCCTGGCCGTGGGGCTGCGCCGGCCCGCGCTGGCGGGGCTGCCGATGCTCGCCATCTACTCGGTGCCGGTCGCCGTCTACGTGGACAGCGTCCCCGCGGCGCCGTTCGTGGTGGGCGCCGCCGGTTACCTGTGGCTGCTGGTCACCGACAACGTCGACCGGGTACGCCGCTTCGGGCGCCGCTTCACCGGTGACGGCCGCGACGTCGACGTGTGGGAGGCCTCGCCGCTGGCGTCCGCCGGCCGCCGGCTCGCGGCGGTCGGGGTGGCCCTGGCCGTGGTGCTGCCGCTGGCGGCGCCCGGTATGACCGGTGGGCTGCTCGACTCGCTCAGCCGGGGGCCGGGCAACGGCAGCGGCAACGGGGCCGGCTCAGGCGGCACGTCGGGTCGGATCGACCTGTTCGCCTCGCTCGCCGGCCAGCTCAACCAGTCCCAGGTGGCCGACCTGGTCAAGGTGAAGACGTCCGAGCAGAATCCGTTCTACCTGCGTTACGCGGTCGCCGACGAGCTGAGCCCCAGTGGTTTCCAGGCGCGCAACCCCAGCGGCCGGTCGGTCAACCGGGACCTCCCGGACCCGGCCGACCGTGCCGGCCAGGGCGTGCAGCAGACCACCTACCGGGCGACCGTCGAGGTCACCAAGAACCTGAGCATGTCGCTGATGCCGGTGTACGCCGAGCCGACCCGCACCGACGACCTCGGCGACAACTGGCTCTACGACACCAACCAGCAGGTCGTCTTCTCCAACCGGGAGAACTCCCGGGGTCGGAAGTACTCCTTCGACTACGTCCGCTCGACCTTCACACCCACCTCGTTGCGCAACGCGCAATCACTGCCGACCGAACACCCGGTGCGCCGGCAGATGACCGCCACGCCCGGGCCGGTGCCCGAGGTGGAGGATTTGGTCAAGGGGCTGATCCAGGGCAAGCGCACGGACTACGACCGGGTGCTGGCGATCTACCAGCACTTCTCGGCGGACAACGGGTTCAGCTACCGGTTGAGCACCCAGAGCGGCAGCAGCGGTCAGGACATCGTCAACTTTCTGACCAACAAGGTCGGCTACTGCCAGCAGTACGCCGCCGCGATGGCCTGGTTGGTCCGCGCGGCCGGCATCCCGGCCCGGGTGGCGTTCGGGTTCACCAACGGCAGCAAGCGCGATGGTGACACCTTCACACTTACCAACCTCAACCTGCACGCCTGGACCGAGGTCTACTTCGACGGGGCCGGTTGGGTGCCGTTCGACGCCACCCCGGCGTACGGGGTGCCCGGCTCCACCCGTTCGGCCTGGGCACCGGACACTGACGCGCCGGAGCCGTCCACCCCGGAGCCGGGCGTCCCGAACACCCCGTCGGACCCGGGAGCCTCGGCCGGGCCGCAGGGCCAGGACAACGCCGACCGGGACACCGACGACGGGCTCTCTCTCGGTGGGACGACGCCGAACGAGCAGCCACCGGTCTGGCCCTGGTGGGCGGCGGGCCTGGTGGCCCTGCTGGCGCTGCTCGCGGTGCCCGCTCTGCGCCGGATGGCCCTGCGCCGTCGACGGGGTGGCCGCGCGGTGAGCGGGGCGATGACCTCCGCCAGGGGCGATGGCGACAGCGAGCCGGGGGCGCGCCCGGTGGTGGTCGGCGTGGACGCCAGCCGGGCCCGGGCCGACGCACACGCCGCCTGGGCGGAGCTGCTCGACACTCTTGTGGACTTCCGGGTCCCGGTCGATCCGACCGAGACGCCCAGGGCGACAGCGGACCGGCTTGTCCGGGACGCCCTCGACGACGACGACGCGATCGGGTCGGCGCGACTGCTCGGCCGGGCGGAGGAACGGGCCCGCTACGCGCGGGATCCGCTGACCGGTGAGCGGTTGCTGCCGGCGCTACGCGCCGTCCGTGGGGCACTCGCCACGCGGGCGGATCGACGGACCCGCCTGTTCGCCGCCGTGCTGCCGCCCTCGGTGCTGCTGCGGTGGCGTACCTCCCTGGCGGACAGGTCGGGCCTCATGGTGGCGCTCACCGGACGGGCCCGGTACCGGCTGCTGCGGTGGAACCCTCGACGGCTGCTGGCCGACCGGGCCGCTCGCTGACCGAACCCACCCCGCACCGCGGCGATCGAGCCGATCATGCCGCTCGCCGGGTCGACGCCGTCCTGCGCGGATTCGACCCGGCGACGCGGCAGCTCAACGGCTGTCGGCCCACCCAAGGCCGTGCTCGATCCAAGAAAGAGGCCCTTCGCCTCGGGCACGATGCCACTACTTCCAGGATCGAGCACGATCATGCGGGAGGCGCGCAGCGGAGAAGGCGCGCAGCGGAGAAGGGCGCGCGGATACGACAGAGGTCGCCGGGGGCTGGTGCCCGGCGACCGCTCGTCGCGGCGTACGGCCCGCCTCAGCGGCGGGACCGGCTCAGCGGTGCCCCTCCGGGCGCTGCCGCCACCTGTCCTCCATGCGGTCCAGGATTGACGACCGGCGACCGGATCGGCCACCGCGGGGACGACGACGACTCGTCGTGCCGCCCACCACGTGTAGGTCGGGTGACTGCGCCCGCCGGTGCGACTGCACCGCGAACGCGGCCGACGCCAGCATGACGACGAAGCCCGCCACCGCCAGTGGTGGAGTCTTGATCACCGCGCCATAGACCAGTAGAGCCAAGCCAGCGATGATGACGCCGGCGGCGACGAGCAGGCGACGCCGCGCATGGAAGCGCGGATCGCTGGCGCGCACGGCCGAGGCGAATTTGGGGTCCTCGGCAAGCGACCGCTCGATCTGCTCGAACAGCCGCTGCTCGTGCTCCGAGAGCGGCACGGCACTCCTCCCCGGTCACGTTGGTCGGGCCCACTCGGGCCGACAGACCGTGGCAGCCATCCGGCTGCTTACCCGCAAGTCTACGAGGGGGGTCGCGCGTCGGAAAGCGGGACGACCTATGGGCGGGGTGGATTTTCGTTTCGACGGGCGTCACGGTCGCCCATCAGACTGGCCGGACCTATGACGGACCGCCCGAAACGGGCAGCGGCGGCGTCCGCGGCAGCTTCCGCCTCGCGCCAGCCGCGCTCGGGCGCGCCGAGGGTGAGTTGCCGCGGAGCGCCCTGGGCCGAGGCGAGCCCCTCCACCCGGACACCGACGAGTCGGATCCGCTCGCCCGGGTCCAACGCGGTGTAGAGCGCCCAGACCGTGTCGAACATCTCGCGGGCGGTGTCGGTGGGAACGTCGAGGGTGCGAGAGCGGCTGACGGTGCGGAAGTCGGCCAGCCGGACCTTGAGAGAGATGGTGCGCCCGACCTGATCGGAGCCGCGTAACCGGACGCCGACCTTGGTGCTGAGCGCGAGCAACGCACGGCGGATCTCCAGCGGGTCGGCCACGTCGACGTCGAAGGTCATCTCGGCGCCGATCGACTTGTCGACGTGCTCGGGGCTGACCCCGCGTGGGTCGCGGCCACAGGCCAACTCGTGCAGGTGCGATGCCGAGGCGGCACCGACGGCTCGGCGGAGCATGCCCACCGGCGCCTCGGCGAGGTCGCCGACGGTGGTCAGGCCGAGGCGGCGCAACGCCTCGGCGGCGCGCTCCCCCACCCCCCACAGGGCGTCCACCGGCAGCGGGTGCAGGAAGTCCAGCACCAGCCCCGGGGGCACGACCAGCAGGCCGTCCGGCTTGGCCCGGGTGGAGCCCAGCTTGGCCACGAACTTCGTCGGCGCCACCCCCACCGAGCAGGTAAGCGCCTGCTCGTCGGCGACCCGCCGACGGATCAGGCGGGCGATGGTGGCCGGGGAGCCGAAGAGCCGACGGGCGCCTGTCACGTCGAGGAACGCCTCGTCCAGGGAGAGCGGCTCGACCAGTGGCGTGACGTCCCGGAAGATCTGCATGACGGCCCGGGAGGCGGCCGTGTAGGCGGGGAAATCCGGTGGCAGGTAGACCGCGTGGGGGCAGCGGGACCGGGCCTGACTGGTCGGCATCGCGCTGCGTACGCCGTACCGGCGGGCCTCGTAGCTGGCCGAGCTGACCACCCCGCGCGGCCCGACGCCGCCGACCACCACCGGCCGGCCGCGCAGCTCGGGGCGGCGGCGCACCTCGACGGCGGCGAAGAAGGCGTCCATGTCGACGTGCAGGATCGGGCTGGCGGAGTCGTCGGCGTCCGGCCCGAAGCGCGGATCGTCGCCTCGGGGCAACGACTGACTGCGGCCCATCCCGGCAGGTTAACCCGGGGGTACGACACCACCAACGGCCAGCGGGCCGAAGGGTCCCCGGCTCAGCCCCGGACCACCAGCAGCGGCACGGTCAGCTCGACGGCGGTGTCCGACCCGTGGTAGGCCACCAACTTCGACGCCATCGGCCGCTCGGTGCGACTGGCCATGACCGCGTACGTGTCGTTGCAGGTCACCACCACGTCGCCGATCCGGCCCAGATGCTCCTCGGGCACCGGCCCGAACCAGCCGGTGGCCACCATCTCGGCGCGGGTGCGTACCCGGGCCGTGGCGCCCAGCACCTCCGACCAGGTGGCCCGCACGTCCTCGACCGCGCCCGGCTCGACGTGCAGGTAGCGCACCCGGGCCTCGCCGGCCACCAGCCGCACCCCGGCCCGCAGTCGCTGATCGGTGTCCAGGTCGAAGCGGTGCGCGGCAGGGATGTCGAGCTGCCCGTGGTCGGCGGTCACCAGCAGCGCCGCGTCCGACGGCAGCCCGTCGACCAGCCGGGCGACCAGGCTGTCCACCTCGGTGGCGGCGACCCGCCAGGGCACCGAGTCGACGCCGCTGACGTGGCCGTGCCGGTCCAGGTCGGCGTGGTAGCCGGAGACCAGGGTGGGCCCGGCGCCGGCGGCCAGCGCGGCGAGCATGGCGGTGGCCACCGCGTCACCGCCGGCGGCGCCCCGGAAGTCACCACCCCGGTTGGCGGCCAGGGTCAACCCGCTGCCGCCGAACTCCGGCCGACTCACCACTGTCGTCGTCACGCCGGCGGCGCGGGCCCGCTCCAACTGGGTGGGCACCGGCTGCCAGCGCAGCGGCGACGGATCGGCGGCCCAGTCGGTGTGGGTGAGCACCCGATCGGTGCCGGGCACCCGCACGGTGAAGCCGAGCACCCCGTGCGCGCCCGACGCGACACCGGTGCCCAGCGACACCAGGCTGGTCGGGGTGGTGGACGGGAAACCGGCGATGAGCGGCCGGGCCACGGTCGCGGCGAGCCCGGCGAGGGTCGGCGCGTACGGCGCGGCGGTCGGCAGCTGGTACCACCCGAGCCCGTCGACCAGCAGCACGGCGATCCGGCGTACCCCGGCCAACGTGGGCCCGAGCCCGAGCCTGTCGGTCGAACCGGGCACACCCAGCACGGCCAGCGCGCTGGGCAGCACGTCGGCGAGACGGCCGCCGCCGTGGTCCGGCCCGAGGACCGCCAGCGGCGCCACAGGCGGCGAGTCGCTCATGCCGGCCGGCGGGCGAACAGGTGCAGTTGGGCGGCCAGGTCCCGGTACGGCGGTTGGCCGGCCAGCGCACGTTCCAACTCGACCAGGGCGGCGGGCTGCCCGTCGGCGACCGCGGCCGGCAGCAGGTCGGCCAGCACGCGTACCCCGTGGATCTCCTCGACCACCAGCCCGGCGGCGCCGAGCAGCGCGGCGGCGCCGGGGGCGTCGTAGCGTCGGCGCAGCATGTCGCGCGGCCCCGCGGTGCCGGCCGGATCGGCGGCCAGGGTGGTCGCGACGTCCAGGTGCCCGTTCATCGCGCGGCCCAGCACGGCGGCGGCCCGGCCGGCCACCAGCACACTGGCCGCGCCGCCGGGGCGCAGCGCGGTGGCCAGCGCGGCCACCACCGGCGTCGGGTCGTCGACCACCTCCAGCACGGCGTGGCAGAGCACCAGGTCGACGCCGGCCGGCTCGACCAGCCCGGCGAGGGCGTCACCGTCGCCCTGCACGGCGGAGATCCGGTCGGCCACCCCGGCCTCGGCGGCGCGGCGGGTGAGCGCGGCGAGCGCGTCGGGGCTGGCGTCGACGACTGTGACCCGATGCCCGGCGCGGGCCAGCGGAACGGCGAAACCGCCGGTGCCGCCGCCCACGTCCAGCACGGTGAGCTCGGCGTCGCCGCGCCGGTCCAGTTCGGCGCGAAGCACCGACCAGATCACGGCGGTACGGGGTGTCAGCGGCGGCTCGGCGAACCTGCCTCGGGTCTGCTCCACCCGGCCGAGCCTAGTCACCCGGCCCAATGGTGGCGCGGGCGTGTGGCGGGCGCGCCCACCACACGCCCGGTCGGTGCGTGGTGCGGCGGTCGGTCAGGCCTCGGTGCCCTCGGCCTCGTCCTCCGCCCGGGACCGGCGCTCGTTGGCCACCGGACCGTTTGTCACCTCGTACTCGCGGGGGTCGGCGAGGTGCGACGGCACCCAGCCGGTGCCCAGTCGGGTCCGCCGGGCGTTGGCGATTCCACCGGTGTACGCGTGATTTCCCGTCACTGTCGTTCCCCCTCACGGATCACGGGCCGCTCTGCCCGCTCGGAACGAGTCTCCCGCCCGACGGCTCGGGAAACCGTAATGTGGATCACTGAATCAGCGGAAGTCACGGGAGGCCGGACGCACCGGCGGCTCGATGGCGTCCAGTCGGTCGGCGACCAGGTTGGTCACCCCCTCGTGCCGCTGCAACCGCCCCCGGACCACAAGCGCGGCGCTGGTCCGCGCCACCCGCCGGTAGCGCTGCCACAGCCCCGGCGAACAGGTGACGTTGAGCATCCCCGTCTCGTCCTCCAGGTTGAGGAAGGTGACCCCGCCCGCGGTCGCCGGGCGTTGCCGGTGGGTGACGATGCCACCGACCCGGATCCGTTGCCCCGGCTCCACCCGGCCGAGCCGTGCGATCGGCACCGCGCCGAGCACGTCGAGCTGACCCCGGATGAACCGGGCGGGATGGCTCTCCGGCGACAACCCGGTGGCCCACACGTCGGCGACCAGCCGGTCCACCGCCTCCATCCCGGGCAGCGTGGGCGCCGCCGCGCCGGTCACCGTGCCGGGCAGCCGACCCGGCCGGTCCTGCGCCGCCGCACCGGCGGCCCACAGCGCCTGCCTCCGGGTCAGCCCGAAACAGGCGAAGGCGTCCGCGGTGGCCAACGCCTCCAGCTGCGCGGCGGTGAGACCAAGTCGCCGGGCCAGGTCCGGCATGTCCCGGTACGGCCCACCGGCGACCCGTTCGGCCTCGATCCGTTCGGCCACGTCGGGGCCGAGGGTCCGTACGCTGGACAGGCCGAGCCGGACGGCGGGGCCGCCCAACCCCCAGGCGTGCGGTGGCTCCCCCGGCCCGCTGCCCCACCGGGTCCCCGGGGTGGACTCCAGCACCGCCTTCGCACCGCTGGCGTTGATGTCCGGACGACGGACCTCCACCCCGTGCCGGCGGGCGTCGTCGACCAGGGTCTGCGGCGAGTAGAAACCCATCGGCTGGGCGTTGAGCAGCGCGGCCAGGAACGGCGCCGGGTGGTAGCGCTTGAGCCAGGAGCTGGCGTAGACCAGGTAGGCGAAGCTCATCGCGTGGCTCTCCGGGAAGCCGTAGCTGGCGAACGCGGTGAGTTTGCGGTAGACGTCGTCGGCCAGCTCCCCGGTGATGCCCCGCTCGGCCATCCCGACGTAGAGCCGGTCGGCGATCCGGTTCATCCGCTCGACCGACCGTTTGGCGCCCATCGCCCGGCGCAGCTGGTCGGCCTCGGACGCGTCGAAGCCGGCCAGGTCGATGGCGAGCTGCATCAGCTGCTCCTGGAACAGCGGCACACCCAGGGTCTTCTCCAGGGCGTTGCGCATCAGCGGGTGCGCGAAGGTCACCGGCTCCTGGCCGTTCTTGCGCCGGATGAACGGATGCACCGAACCGCCCTGGATCGGGCCGGGACGGATCAACGCCACCTCGACCACCAGGTCGTAGAACTCGCGGGGCTTGAGCCGGGGCAGGGTGGCCATCTGGGCCCGACTCTCCACCTGGAACACCCCGACCGAGTCGGCCCGGCAGAGCATGTCGTAGACCTCCGGGTCGTCCAGGGTCATGTCACCCAGGTCGAGCCGGGACCCGATCATGTCGTAGCCGTAGTGCAGGGCGGAGAGCATGCCCAGGCCGAGCAGATCGAACTTGACCAGGCCCACCGCGGCGCAGTCGTCCTTGTCCCACTGCAGGACGCTGCGCCCGGGCATCCGCCCCCACTCCACCGGGCAGACCTCGATCACCGGCCGGTCGCAGATCACCATGCCACCGGAGTGGATGCCCAGGTGCCGCGGGAACGTCTGCAACTCGTTGGCGTACTCCACCACCTGCTCGGGGATGTTCTCGACATCGACCGTGGCGACCGAGCCCCACCTGTCGATCTGCTTGCTCCAGGCGTCCTGCTGCCCCGGCGAGTAGCCGAAGGCCTTGGCCACGTCCCGCACGGCCGACCGGGGCCGGTAGGAGATGACGTTGGCGACCTGGGCGGCGTGCTCCCGGCCGTAGCGGGTGTAGACGTGCTGGATCACCTCCTCCCGGCGGTCGGACTCGATGTCCACGTCGATGTCGGGTGGGCCGTCCCGTTCCGGGGCGAGGAACCGCTCGAAGAGCAGCCGGTGCCGGACGGCGTCCACATTGGTGATCCGCAACGCGTAGCAGACCGCCGAGTTGGCCGCCGAGCCCCGACCCTGGCAGTAGATGTCCTGGTCGCGGCAGAACCTGACGATGTCGTAGACCACCAGGAAGTAGCCGGGGAAACCCAACTCCTCGATCATGTTCAGTTCGTGGTCGAGTTGCGCGTACGCCGTCGGGTGCGCCTGCGGCGGCCCGTAGCGCTCGTGCGCCCCGTCAGCGGTCAGCTTCCGCAGCCAGCTCATCTCGGTGTGCCCCGGCGGCACCGGGTACGCCGGTAGCTGCGGCGCGACGAGTTGGAGGTCGAAGGCCAACTCGGCACCGAACTCGGCGGCCCGCGCCACCGCACCCGGGTACGCGGCGAATCGGGCCGCCATCTCCGCACCGCTGCGCAGGTGGGCGGTGGCCGCCGCGGGCAACCAGCCGTCGATCTCATCCAGGCTGCGTCGGGCCCGGACCGCGGCGACGGTGGTGGCCAGCCGACGCCGGCCGGGGCTGGCGTAGTGCACGTTGTTGCTGGCCACCGTCGGCAACCCGGCCGCGACGGCCAGGTCGGCGAGCGCGTCGTTGCGGTCGGCGTCGACGGGATGGCCGTGGTCGGTCAGCTCCACGGCCACCGTCTCCGCGCCGAAGAGCGCGGTCAGCCGGTCCAGTTCGCGGGCCGCCGCGCCCACCCCCTCGGTGAGCAGCGCCCCCGGCACGTGCCCCTTGCGGCAGCCGGTCAGCACCAGCACATGGTCACGCAGCTCGGCGGCGACCTCCTCCAGGTCCCCGTACTCCGGGCGGCCCTTCTCACCGCCGCGTAGCTGGGCGCGGGCGATGGTGGTGGCCAGCCGGGCGTACCCCTCATGGCCGTGCGCGAGCACCAGCAGGTGCGCGCCGTGCGGGTCGGGCTCGCCGTTCTGCGGGCCGGGCAGGCCGAGGGACAGCTCCGCGCCGAAGATGGTCGGCAGGCCCAACGTACGAGCCGCCTCCGCGAAGCGGACCACCCCGTAGAAGCCGTCGTGGTCGGTGACGGCGAGCGCGGTGAGCCCCAGCCGGGCTGCCTCCTCGGCCAACTCCTCCGGATGACTGGCGCCGTCGAGGAAGCTGAAGTTGGTGTGCGCGTGCAGCTCGGCGTAGGGCACCACGCCGTCGGGGCGGGTCAGCTCCGGTGGTTGGTACTGCTCGCGGCGGCGGCTCCAGGCCGGGGAGTCGCCGCCATCGGCGTCCACGGCGAGCGGGTCCACCACGTGCAGGTGCCGCTCCTCGCGCGACCGCCCGCCCGACCGGCCGGAGCCGCCGCCGGGCCGGCCGGAAAGCACCCGCTCCAGCTCCGACCAGGGCATCTTCGGGTTGTGGAAGCTCATTCCCGCACCACCTGACCGGCCCCCGACCTGATCGGGCCCGGGGCCGTACGCTCAGTCATAGATCGCCTCCACCAGCCACTGCCCGGCCTCGACGGCGAGCAGCAGAGCGGTGCCGTCGGCGAGGCCGACCTGGAACCTGGCCCGACGACGGGCCTCGGCCGGGGCCCACCACCGCTCGTCCACCGGCCACGGGCCGACCCAGCCGACGATCTCCGCTGGTCGGCCGGTGCCGACCACCAGCCGGGCCGGTGGAGCGCTCACCGCGAGCCGCGCGCTGATCACCACCGGCTCGCCGGCGGCGTCGTGCACGGTCGCGGCGAGTGGGCTGGGCAGCACCACCGCCGGCGCCGGCGCCGGGAGTCGTCCGGGCCACGGCGGAACCCCGCCCGCGCTGCGGTCGACGGGCCGGCCGGCACCGACGGCACGGTCGCCGCCGCCGGCGATCGACTCGCCGGGCAGTGGTGCCGGGCCGGGACGCGCGATCGGCTCGCTGGGCAGCGGCGCCGGGCCGGGACGGGCGGGCAGACGTTCGTCACCCCACGGCACCAGGCGCACCTGGTCGGCCGGGGAGCGCCCCCCGCCGAGCACCGCGGTGACCACCGCCTCCGGGCCGAGGATGCCCTGCACCCGGCTCAACGCCCGGTGCGCGCGTTCCCGTTCCTCGCCGGTCTCCCCCCAGAGGCCAGCCTGCAGACCGGCCTGGGCGATCACCCCGTCCGGGATCAGTCGCAGCCGGATGATGCCGGCCGTCGGTCGGGCCGGTCGGGCGCCGGCGCGGCCGTTGCTGCCGGAGAGCCACCCGTCGAGCTGCCAGCGCACCCGGTCGGCGATGGCCGCGGCGGTGAGCAGGCCATCGTGCCGCCACACCCGGTGCAGCTCCTGCCCGTGCTCGGTGACCGCCTCGATGCCGAGCCGGGTGCAGGCCAGCCCGTGCCCGGCCAGCCGCTCGTGCAGCTGCTCCGCCAGCGCCCGGGCCACGAACGCCGCCGCGTCGACCCGGTCGATCGGCTCGTCGTACTCCGCGGTCACCGTCAGGTCGGCCGGCGGCTGCCGGACGGCGAGTGGGCGGTGGTCCCGCCCGGCGGCCAGTCGATGGGCCAGCGCACCGTCGAACCCGAACCGGGCCAACACGTCGCCGGCCGGCAACGCGGCGAAGTCGCCGAGGGTTCGCACCCCCAGCCGGCGCAGCAGATCGGCCAGCGCCGACCGGCCGAGCGCCTCGACCGGCAACCCGGCCAGGAACTCCGGTGTCCCGCCCGGCGCCACCACCCGGCCGGCGCGAGCGGCCAACCCGGCCGCGAACACCCCGTCGGCGATGCCGACCTGGCTCTCCACCAGGCACGACTGGGCCACGTGCTCGATGATCCGCTCGGCGGCCGCCTCCTCGCCGCCGAGGTAACGGCCCGGCCCCCGGGCGGCCACCGCGCAGGCACCCGGACGGACCACCTCGACCCCGGCGACCAGCTCCTCCACCGCGGCGACCACCGGCTCGAACGCACGGGCGTCCCGGCCGAGGTCGTGCTCCACGACGGTGAGCTGTGGGCAGCGACCCTGTGCCTCCCGCTTGCGCAGCCCTCGACGCACCCCCTCGGCGCGAGCCCGCTCGGAGCAGGCGACCACCCGGTTGGCGTGCAGCACGGCGACCGGACCGGTCGCGGGCACCCCGTCGACGATCTCGGCGGCGAGCACCGGCCAGTCCGGGCACCACAGCAGCAGAGTCCGTGCCGGCGCGCCGGTCACCCCCGACCAACCAGGGCGAGTGGCGCTGCCGATCGGCCCACGGGCGACGGCAGCGTACGGGGGATCACCCGGGTCAGCTCGTCACCCGGGAGCCAGACCTTGATCTCCTTGGGTCGGGCGGCCGCCCCGCGCCCGCGCGCCGAGACGGTGATCTCCCGGCGGCGCAACCGCCCCCGGCCCAGCCCGAGCCCCTCCCAGACTCCACGGACCACCTGCAGCGTCACGTCCGCGCCGTCCCACCGGCCATACGGGACGAGCACGCTGCCGCGCTGCCGGGCCCGGGCCGCCAACCGGGTGGCGACCGAGGCGGAGACCGAGGCCGGCACGGTGGTGACCACGACGTCCACCCCGTCGATCAGCGCGGCGACCACGGTGGCCCACTCGGGGCCGGGGTGCGGCACCAGGGCCAACCGGTCCAGGGCGATGCCCAGCTCGGCGGCGGCGCCCGCGCCGAACGTCGGCACCCCGACCACGGCGCACCACGAGCCGGCCCGGGACGCCTCGGCGAGCAGGGCCAGCATCAGTGAGGTGCCGCCGCTGCGGCGGGGCTGGCCGGCGGCGACCGCGATGGTGCTGCCCCGGCGCAGGCCCCGGTTGGGCAGCAGACCGGTCAGCTCGGGCACCACCGGCAGCACCCGGTGGCCACCGACCGGGTCGGGTGCGCTCGCCGGACGCACCAGATCGGCCAGCGCGGCGGAACCGACCACCATGCGGCCCGCCATTGGACCAACTCCCCCGTCGTTGCTGTGGATCAGATCAGGACCGGCACGCCGTGCCACCGGCCGCCCGGCTCCCCCCGCGGGACGGCCGGTGGCACGGCGAGATCAGGCGGCGAGGCCGTCCAGGGCCGGTTGGTGGGCCACGCCGAGCGCGGTTTCCACCACCGTGACGAACTGCTCGGCAGCGCGGAGCAGATCGTCGGCCTCCCGGGCGCTGACCACCCGGGGGATGCCGGCCTCGGCGGCGGCGCGCTTGCTGGCCCCCGCGGCGAAGAACCGGGACCACTCGTCGAGCTCCGGAGCGACAGCGCAGAGGAGGACCCAGACGCTGGTGATCCGGTTGCGCCGACTCGGCGCGGGTCGGGCCCGGGCGGCGAGCAGGGCGGCCGCCGCGCGCAGGGCCGCCAGGTGGGCAGCCGCGTAGCGCAGGCCGTCAGGTCGGGTCTGGCCGGCCTCCACCAGCCCACGGCGGGCCAACGTGAGGAGCTGGGCGGGGGTGCGGTGCGGCAGCACGTGCGCCGGCACCGTCGGTGCCTGAGCCGGGTTGGTCGGCATGGATGTCTCTCCTCCACGTGGCCGAGACGTCACTGCGGCGGCTGATGCCGCCGACGAGACGCCGAGGTCGGGTGGTGCGGAGGAAGACGCACCGGGTGTGGCCGGCCGGGTGTGGATGCTTCCCCACACCACACCCGGCCGGCGGACCGGCGGGTGCGTCGCCCGCTGCCCGGGGGTCGTGGGCGGCGGGCGACGCACCTGCCTGTTGGGACCAGGCTCGCGACTGCCCGGAAACCCAGGTGCGGCCCGCGGAGCCGCACCGCCCGGAGGTGGCGCCGCGAAACGCCGCGCTCCGGCTGGTTGGAACGGGCGTTCGAGGCAATCGAACACTCGTTCTAACTGCTGCTGACAGTACACCTCCCCTCCGACGAAAATGCAACGTGTGACGCGCTGAGCGTGCCGGCCGGGTGAACCCACACCGGCGAACCGGGAAGAATGACGACATGCAGCCACACCCGAACGTACGAGCGGTGCAGGACGCGCTCACCACCGCCGGCACGCTCGACGGCGCCGGTGAGCCCAGCATGGTCCGTCTGCTGCCCGACGCGGCGCACACCGCCGCGGCCGCCGCCGACGCGCTCGACGTCGAGGTCGGTCAGATCGCCAACTCACTGATCTTCGACGCGGACGACACGCCGCTGCTCGTCCTCACCTCCGGCGCGCACCGGGTCGACACCGCCGGCCTGGCGGCATCGCTCGGCGTCACCCGGCTGCGCCGAGCCAACCCCGAGTTCGTCCGGGCCCACACCGGCCAGCCGATCGGCGGGGTCGCCCCGCTCGGGCACCCGCAGCCGCTGCGCACCCTGGTGGACACGGCGCTGGCGGCGTACCCGGAGATCTGGGCCGCTGGTGGCGTACCCCAGGCGGTCTTCCCGACCACCTACGCCGAACTGCTGCGGGTCACCGCCGGCACCCCGACCGAGGTGGCGTGAGCGAGCGCAGCGAGCGAACCAGCAGGCCCAGCAGCGACGCGCTCGCGCCGCCGCGAAGCGGTGGCGTGAGCAGCACGGCTCCGGAGCTGGTCACGCTGCACGTGTGGCGGACCTCCCGCGGCGCGCTGCCCCGGGCGCTGACCCGGATGGCGCTCGATCCACGCCGGTTGCGGGCCCTCCCGGGCGTTCGGTTCGGCAAGCTGCTGGGCACCGGGACCGGCACCGACTTCGGGCCGAGGGACGCCGACCTGACCCGGTGGGCGGCGCTGACCGTCTGGGACTCACCCGCCGCGGCGGCCGGCTTCGACGACTCGTCGGTCGGGCGGGCCTGGGCGCGCATCGCCCACGCCCAGGCCCGGATCGACCTGCGCCCGCTGACCAGCCGGGGCGAGTGGTCCGGCCAGCGGCCGTTCGGCGACCCGTCGGGCGGCCGGGTCACCGGCCCGGTGCTGGCACTGACCCGGGCTCGGCTGCGGGCCCGCCGGGCCGCCACCTTCTGGCGGGCGATCCCGCCGGTGGCCGCCGCCCTGCGTGACGCACCCGGACTGCTGGCCCGGTTCGGGGTCGGCGAGGCGCCGTTGGGCTGGCAGGGCACGGTGAGCGTGTGGCGTGATCCGACGGACCTGGTGGCGTTCGCGTACCGTCACCCGGAGCATCGGGCGGCGATCATGCGAACCCCCACCGCGGGCTGGTACGCCGAGGAGCTGTTCGCCCGGTTCGAGGTGCGCGACGTGGTCGGCGACCGGTCGGCGCTCGGGTGGGTCGCCGAGGGCGGCCCGGAAACGGTGAAGGGTGGACGGGCATGAGGTTGGTGCGCTGGACGCCGGACGATCTCGTCCGACGGCTGGACGACGTGGTGGCCGTCTACGGCGAGGCGATGGGATACCGCACCGACCTGCTGGAGGCCCGGCGCGGTTACATCGCCACCCACGTCCGCCGGCCGGGTTTCCGGGCGGTCGCCAGCCTGACCAGCGAGGGTCACCTCGCCGGCTTCGGCTACGGCTACCTGGGCGCGTCCGGTCAGTGGTGGCACGACCAGGTGCACCGCGCGTTGGACGCCCCGACCCGCACGCACTGGCTCACCCACTGCTTCGAGGTGGTCGAGCTGCACGTCCGGCCACCGGCGCAGGGGCACGGCCTGGGCGCCGGTCAGCTGCGCGCGTTGCTCGGCATGGCGGAGGGCGACACCGTGCTGCTGTCCACCCCGGAGGCCGACGAGCAGACCTCGCGGGCCTGGCGGTTGTACCGACGGTTCGGCTTCGTCGACGTGCTGCGCGACTTCCACTTCCCCGGCGACGAGCGACCGTTCGGCGTACTCGGTCGGGATCTGCCGCTCGAGCCACCGGCGTCATGACCCGGCGGATCTCCTGGACGCTGCTCGCCGTCCTGGTGCTCGCCCAGATCTGCTACCCGCTCACCACAGGCGCCACCCGGGCCGGGCTCACCGTGGCCACCGTCGTGCTCGGTTGGCTGCTCTCGGTCGGCCACGCGCTGCTCAGCCGGGGCCCACGGGTGGCGGCGGCGCTGGTCGCGGTGGCCACCGGCGGCGGGTTCGCGATCGAGGCGATCGGGGTGGCCACCGGTGTGCCGTTCGGCAGCTACGACTACTCCGGCGAGCTAGGCCCCAAGCTGGCCGGCGTGCCACTGATCATTCCGTTGGCCTGGACCTGGATGGCCTGGCCGGCCTGGCTGGCGGCGGTCCGACTGACCGGCGGCAACGCCACGACGGCCGCTGACAGCGCGACAACGGCCGGCGGCAGCGGGCCGACGGTGGGTCGATGGGTGGTGCGGATCGCGCTGGCCACGGTGGGGCTGGCCGCCTGGGACCTCTTCCTCGACCCGCAGATGGTGGCCGAGGGCTACTGGGTCTGGCGCGACGCCACCCCGGCCCTGCCCGGCCTGGCCGGCATTCCGGTCAGCAACTACCTGGGCTGGCTGCTCTTCGCGGTGCTGCTGATGAGCGCGCTGCGCCCGCTGGCCGGGCCGGCCGCCGAGCACACCGATCGACGCGACCACCCGATGGTCGCGCTCTACCTGTGGACGTACTTCTCCAGCATCCTGGCCCACGCCGTCTTCCTCGACCTGTCCGCCTCGGCGCTCTGGGGCGCCGCCGGCATGTCGGTGACCGCCGTACCCCTGGCGGTGACCCTCCTGCGTGCCCGCCGGGGCGGTGACCCCGGTCGAGAGGCCCACCAGTCACACCGCCCCGGCGTCGACGCGACCCGATGACCGTCCTGCTCGCCCTGCTGATCGCCGTCGCCGCGTTGACCGGACACACCTGGCTCAACGCCACCCGGTGGCTGCGCCGACCCACCGACCGGCCCGAGGCCCTCGACGAGCCGGTGGCCGTGCTGCTGCCGCTGCGCGACGAGGCCACTCGGGTCACGCCCTGCCTGCGCGCCCTACTCGCCCAGCGCGGCGTGCCCGGGCTGCGCGTCGTGATCCTCGACGACGGGTCCACCGACGGCACCGCCGACGTGGTCCGCGCGGTGGTCGGCGACGACCCCCGGGTCACGCTGCTCACCGGGGTCGCCCCACCGCCGGGCTGGCTGGGCAAGCCGCACGCGTGCTGGCAGCTGGCCACCCGGGCCGACCCGGACGCCACCGCGCTGGTCTTCGTCGACGCCGACGTGGTGCTCGCCCCGCACGCCGTGGCCGCGGCCGTCACCGAGCTGCGCGCCGCCCGCGTGACGCTGCTGTCGCCGTACCCCCGGATCGTGGTGGCGACGGCGGCCGACCGGTTGGTGCAGCCGCTGTTGCAGTGGCTCTGGCTGACCTTCCTGCCGCTACGCGCGATGGAACGCTCGCCGCGGCCGTCGCTGGCCGCGGCGGGCGGGCAGTTCCTGGTGGTGGACCGGGCCGGCTACACCGCCGCCGGCGGGCACGCCGCGGTCGCCGACAAGATCCTGGAGGACGTCGAGCTGGCCCGGGCGGTCAAGCGGGCCGGCGGACGGATCGCCCTGGCCGACGGCTCCCGGCTGGCCACCTGCCGGATGTACGACGACTGGCCGCAACTGCGCGACGGGTACTCGAAGTCGCTCTGGGCGTCGTTCGGGCACCCGGGCGCGGCGGCGGCCGTGGTGGCGGCGCTGCTGCTGCTCTACACCGCCCCACCGCTGATCGCGCTGGCCGGGCTCGCCACGACGGCTCCCCGGGTGTCGATGGTGGCGCTCGCCGCGTACGTGCTGGGGGTGGCCGGACGGGTGCTCACCGCCCGCGCGACCGGTGGCCGGTGGTGGCCCGACGCGCTCGCACACCCCGTGTCGGTCGTGGTCCTCGGTTGGCTGACCCTGCGGTCGTACCATCTGCGAAAGCGACGCCGCCTGACCTGGCGGGGCCGCCCGGTCAGCTAGGAGGCGCGGCATGGCGCGGATCGTGGTCGTCGGCGCCGGGGTGGGTGGCCTCGCCACCGCCGCCCGGTTGGCCGCCACCGGGCACCAGGTGACCGTCTTCGAGCGGGCCGACACGGTCGGCGGCAAGCTCGGCCGGTACGCGCACGACACCCCGGCCGGGTCGTTCCACTTCGACACCGGGCCGAGCCTGCTCACCCTGCCCGAGGTCTTCCACGACCTGTTCGAGGCGACCGGGGCGAAGCTCGACGAATACCTGGACCTGGTCCCGCTGGACCCGATCGTCCGGCACGTCTTCCCCGGCGACGGCCCGACCCTGGACTCGTGCGCCGACCCGGTGGAGTTCACCGCCCGGATCGGGGCCGCCCTCGGCGACCGGGCGGCAGCCGACTGGCAGCGGCTGTGGCGGCGGGCGGCGCGCGTGTGGGAGGCCTCCTCGCGGGACATCCTGCGCCGCAGCGTCGATTCTCCCCGCGACCTCGCATCGCTGGCCTGGCGCGTCGGCGACCTGGCCGCCATCGCCCCGGGTCGCAGCCTGCGCGGCCTGGGCCGCGGGCACCTGTCCGATCCGCGGCTGCGGATGCTGCTGGACCGGTACGCCACCTACACCGGCGCCGACCCGCGCCGGGCGCCGGCGGCGCTGGTCGCGGTCCCCTACGCCGAGCTGGCCTTCGGCGGCTGGTACCTGCGCGGCGGGCTGGGCACGCTCGCCGACGCGCTGCTCACGCGTTGCCTGGACCTCGGCGTGGTCGTGCAGACCGACGCCACGGTCACCCGTATCGACGCCACCGGCGGCCGGGTGCACGGGGTACGCCTCGCCGGCGTCACCGCCCCGGTGCCCGCCGACGTGGTGGTGGCCAACGTGGACGCGCTCACCGTCTACCGTGACCTGCTGCCGCACTCGCGTCGACTGGCCGGGCTGACCGACCGCAGCCTCGCCGGCTTCGTGCTGCTGCTCGGCGTCTCCGGCAGCACCGGGCTGGCCCACCACAACGTCTTCTTCCCGGACGACTACGACGCCGAGTTCGACGCGGTCTTCGGTGACCCCGGGCGGGGGGTACGCGCCCGGCCGGCGGCCGACCCGGCGGTGTTCGTCACCGTGGCCGACGACCCGATGGTCCGCCCAGCCGGACACGAGGCGTGGTTCGTGCTGGTCAACGCCCCTCGGCAGGGCACCGCGGCGGGCGCGGTCGACTGGCGACGCCCGGGGCTGGCCGACGCGTACGCCGATCGGATCCTGGACGTGCTGGCGCGGCGCGGCGTGGACGTGCGCGACCGGCTGCTGTTCCGCGAGATCCGCACCCCCGCCGACCTGGACGTGGCGACCGGCGCGCCAGGTGGCTCGATCTACGGCACCGCCGGTGGGCTGCTCCGCCCGGCCAACCGGGGCCCGGCGAACGGGCTGTGGCTGGTGGGTGGCTCCACCCACCCGGGCGGCGGGTTGCCGATGGTCACCCTCTCCGCGCAGATCGTCGCCGACGAGATCGGCCCCGCCTGGTAGACCCGACGCGCCTTCAGCCTGTTTTCGCGGCGCCTGCTCAGCCGGCGTCGAGCAGGGCGCGGCGGATGCTGGAGAGCAGTTGCCCCAGGCCGAACCCGGCCAGCAGCACCCAGACCGCGGTCGCCATGGTGATGGTGCCGGCGGCCAGGTCCGGCTCGATCAGCCCGGCCAGCCCGGCGACCAGCAGGCCGGCCAGCGCCACCGAGACCCGGGTCGGGCGTTCACCCACCGTCACCGCGCCGATCTCCCGCATACCGGCGGCGACCGCCCGCGCTCGGACGTACTCGTGCAACCAGGACAGCGCGCCAGCCGCGACGACCAGCCCGCCCGGCGCGCCCACCAGCCAGAACGCCAGCAGCCACGCCACCTCACCGAGCCGGTCGGCTACCGAGTCGTAGACGTAGCCGAGCCGGGTGGTGCGACCGGTGGCAACCGCCACCGCACCGTCCACGCTGTCCGCCACGGCGGCGAGCAGCACGAACAGCGCGCCGAGGAACGGCCCGTCCCCCGAGCGGCCCACCAGCAACGGTACGCAGAAGCAGAGCAGCACCCCGGCCACGGTGACCGCGGTGGGGCTGACCCGCAGCCGACCCAGCACATATCCGACGTGGTACGCGAATCGCAGCCAGGCGCGCACCACCGGCGCCGCGACCCGAGGGTCGAACCCGCCGTGCAGCCGCGCCCACGCCGTGGCGTACTGATCCCAGTTCAGCTGTGTGCCCACCACGGATCAACCGTCGTGCCGGGCAACAGGTGTCGCAGGCGCGGCGTTCACACGCGGGCGCCGGCCTTCAGGTTCTGCCAGACCTCGCGGGTCGCGGTGGACCGGTTGAGGGTGATGAAGTGGATTCCCGGCACGCCCTCGTCCAGCAGCCGGCGACACATCTCGCTGGCCTGCTCGATGCCGAGCCGGCGGACGGCGTCCGGGTCGTCGGCCACGCGCTCGAAGCGGGCCGCCAACGCCTGTGGGAACGGCGCACCGGACAGCTGCACGGACCGCTCGATGGTGCCGAACTGGGTCACCGGCATCACCCCGGCCAGGATCGGGGTGTCACAGCCGGCAGCGGCAACCCGGTCACGTAGCCGCAGGTAGTCGTCGGCGTCGAAGAACATCTGCGTGACCGCGAACTCCGCGCCGGCCCGACACTTGCGGACGAACTGGGCGGTGTCGCTGGCCACGTCGGGCGAGCGGGGGTGCTTGTACGGGAAGGCCGCCACGCCGACGCTGAAGTCGCCGGCGTCGCGCACCAGCCGGACCAGGTCCTCGGCGTAGTCCACGCCCTCGGGGTGGCGGATCCACTCACCGCCCGGGTTGCCCGGGGGGTCGCCACGAACGGCCAGCACGTTGCGCACGCCCACCCCGGCGAGCCGACCGACCACGTGCCGCAGCTCGGCGACGGAGTGGTTGACCGCGGTCAGGTGGGCCATCGGCAGCAGGGTGGTCTCGGTGGCGATCCGCTCGGTCACCGCCACGGTGGTGTCCCGGGTCGAACCGCCGGCGCCGTAGGTGATCGACACGAACGACGGGCGCAGGGACTCCAGTTCGCGGATGGCCTGCCAGAGCAGCTGCTCCCCCGCCTCGGTCTTGGGCGGGAAGAACTCGAACGAGAAGGTGGGCTGGTGCTCACGGATGAGCTCCCCGATCGCCGGCTGCGGATTGGGGAGTGTCGAGGGAAGACCGAGCGCCACGACCCGACTCTAGCGGTCGCTGCCACCGGGACCCAGGCCCTTCCCACCCCGGCGTCCGGTCCGTGCCCGTGCGCCCCGGTCCGGCGTGCCCGTGCGCCCCGGCCCGGCGTGCGGAAAGACGTCGTACCTCCGGGGTAGGAATGGGCGGTGCGGGAGGGGCGGCGGGGGTGGCTCCGGGTCCCGCGCGGGGGTCAGCAACCGAGCGGTGACGCCGGTCCCGTCCGGTCGGGCGGGTGGGTCGTCACCGCACCGACGCCCGCCAGGAGGACCCATGATCCCGCCCGCATCGCCGCGCCCCACGCAGCTCGGGCCGCTGCTGGCCCGGCACCGACTGGCCCGGGGCTGGAGCCAGCAGCGAGCCGCCGCCGAGTTGTGCGCCGCCGCCGGGGTGCCGACGCTGAGCCGGCACGAGATCTCCCGGTGGGAACGACAGCGCCGCGTGCCGGGCGGGTTCTGGCTCGGCTGGCTCGCCGTCGTCCTGGACGTGCCGCTGGTGGCGCTCGCCGAGGCCGCCGCGGCCACCCGTCGGGCCGACTCGACACGGGCCACCGGGCCGGGCCGCGCCGCGCCGGCCGGCGCGCGACCGGCTGGGCGGAGGGGTCCCGGCCGCACCGGCGGGACTACGCGTGGCGGTGGAGCACGAGCCATGACGACCGGCTAGCGTCGGGGCGTGACCCACGCTGCTCCCGTGTCCCCCGTCGACCGCGCCGGCCTGCGGCAGCGGGTCGACAAGGCTCTCACCGAGTTCCTGACCGGCCAACGGGTCCGGCTCGCCGCCGTGGACGACGCGCTGGGTCCGGTGGCCGACGCGATCGAGGCGTTCGTGCTCGGTGGCGGCAAGCGGCTGCGTCCAGCATTCGCGTACTGGGGGTTCCGGGGGGCCGGCGGGGTGGACAGCGACCAGGTGCTCACCGCCCTGGCCGCGCTGGAGTTCGTCCAGGCCAGCGCCCTGATGCACGACGACCTGATGGACCGCTCCGACACCCGTCGCGGCGAGCCCGCGGTGCACCGACGGTTCGCCACCCGGCACCGGGAGGCCGGTTGGGGCGGCGACCCGGACGGTTTCGGCGACGCCGCTGCCCTCCTGCTCGGTGACCTCTGCCTGGTCTGGTCCGACGAGCTGCTGCACTCCGCGGGCCTGGACCTGTGGGCGTTGGCCCGGGCTCGGCCGGTCTTCGACGAGATGCGCACCGAGGTCACCGTCGGGCAGTACCTCGACGTGCTGACGCAGGCCACCGGGGACACCTCGGTGGAACGGGCCAGCAAGGTCGCCCGGTACAAGTCCGCGAAGTACACCGTCGAGCGTCCGACGCTGCTCGGCGCCGCACTGGCCGACGCGCCGGAGGACGTCCGGAGGGCCTACTCGGCGTACGGGCTGCCGCTGGGTGAGGCGTTCCAGCTCCGCGACGACGTGCTGGGGGTCTTCGGCGATCCGGCGCTGACCGGCAAGCCGGCCGGGGACGATCTGCGCGAGGGCAAACGCACCTACCTGGTGGCGGCGGCCGTGGAGGCCACCGACGACGCCGGCCGTGAGCTGCTGCTCAGCCGGCTCGGCGACCCGCAGCTGGACGAGCAGGGGGTGGCCCGGCTCCGCGAGGTGATCTCGGGGAGCGGGGCGTTGGCCCGTACCGAACAGCGGATCGTCACACTCACCGACACCGCCCTGGCCGCCCTGACCTCCGTCGACCTGGACACCGAGGCCCGCCAAGCCCTGGTAGACCTGGCCATAGCCGCAACCCGCCGAGCCGACTAACCCCCACCCCCCTACGCCCCTCCCCCTCCCCCCGACCCCGCCCCTCCCGGCGTTGATCATGAAGTTGTTGCCACGACACGCCGAGCGGGCTGGCAATAACTTCATGATCAACGGGGGCGGAGGGTGGTCCGGGGCAGGGGCGGGGCGGGGTGGGGGCGGTCGAGTTAGAAGCCTTGGGCTTGGGCTCGGCGTTTCACCTCGCGGGCCTGGTCGCCGGAGAGGGCGGCGGCCGGGGTGGCGCCGGGGAGGGTGTCGTCCGGCTCGTAGAGCCAGCGCAGGACGGCCTCGTCGTCGTAGCCGTTGTCAGCGAGCAGGTTGAGCACGCCGGGAAGGTGCTTGAGCACGGTCTGGTTGGCAACCAGGTCCGCCGGGATACGGCGGACGCCGTCGCGGCGGACCGCCAACAACTCCCGGTCACGGATCATCTGGTGCACCTTGCTGATCGACACGTCGAGGCGTTCGGCGACGTCGGGCAGGGTCAACCAGCCGGCCGGGTCGGTGGGGCCGGCGAGTTCCAGGCCGGGCGCGGCCTGGTCGGGTACGGGTTCGGTCACCCGACCACCCTGCCACGCCGCCGCCGCGACGAGCCACCGGCACCCCGGGCGACCCACCGGCGCCCACTCTCTTGACCGCCGCTGACCAGCGAACCTGATCGCCGCTGACCAGCGAACAAGGGGCGGCCAGCGCGGCAGGACGGACCAGTTCGGCGTACGGCTGTAGCATCCTGTTCATCCTTCACCCCCTGGACACATAGACTGCCTGCCGATGGACACTCAGGTCGCCGACACGTTGCTGGGCTCGCTGATCGACGGGCGCTACCGCATTCGCGGTCGCGTGGCCCGTGGTGGCATGGCGACCGTGTACACCGCCACCGACGAACGCCTCGAGCGCACCGTCGCTGTCAAGATCATTCACCCGACCCAGGCGAGCGAGGCACGGGCCCGGATCGCGAACTTCGTGGCCCGGTTCACCGACGAGGCGAAGACCATCGCCCGGCTGACCCACCCGAACGTGGTGGCGGTCTACGACCAGGGCACGCACGCCGGTCTGCCGTACCTGGTGATGGAGTACGTCCGTGGTCGCACGCTGCGCGACGTGCTCGCCGAGCGACGCCGGCTCAACCCGGACGAGGCGCTGGCCATCGCCGAGCAGATGCTCGCCGCGATCGCCGCCGCGCACCGGGCCGGTCTCGTGCACCGCGACGTCAAACCGGAGAACGTGCTGGTCGCGGAGGCGCCTACCGGTGGCGTCGCCAACCTGGTCGACAGCGTCGTGAAGGTGGCCGACTTCGGGCTGGCCCGAGCGGTCGAGGCGAGCGCCGACGAGGAGCAGGGCAACCAACTGATGGCCACCGTGGCGTACGTCGCCCCGGAGCTGGTCACCGAGGGCCGCGCCGATCCGCGCACCGACGTCTACTCGGCCGGCATCGTGCTGTTCGAGATGCTCACCGGCCGCGTGCCGTACGACGGGGACCGCCCGGTGGACGTCGCCTGGCAGCACGTCGACCGGGACGTGCCGGCGCCCTCGACGTTGGTGCCGGGCCTGCCGTCGGTCCTCGACGACCTGGTGCAGCGGGCCACCCGGCGTGATCCCGGCGCGCGGCCCGCCGACGCCGGCGCGTTGCTGACCGAGGTGCAGGTCGCCCGGGATCGTCTGGGTGACGCCAACAGCCACACCGCCGTACTCCACCCGATCAGCGACGCGCCGTCACTCTCCCAGCCGACCATGATGGTCGCGACGGTCCAGCCGCCCAACCGCCCGTCGTGGGCACGACTGCCCGAGGGCGCCAGCAGCCAGGGGCCGGGCCGCCGTCGGGCCGCACCGGAGCCGGCGGAGGGCCTGGGCGCTCGACTCGCCGCGCTGCGCAGCACGTTGCTGAGCAACCCCCGTGGCCGGCTGGCCGTCGCGGCCGTGGTGGTGACGCTGGGCCTGGTGGCCGCGATCGGGGGGTGGTGGTTCGTCGTCGGCCGCTACACCGACGCTCCGCAGCTGGTGAGCCTGAGCAACGCCCAGGCGCAGGCGCAGGCCGACCGCGCCGGGCTCGTCCTCAAGTACGCTGAGCCGCGCTTCGACGAGAAGGCCCCGAAGGACAGCGTGCTGGAGCAGAGCCCGGCGTCCGCTGCCAAGATCGTCAAGGGTGGCACGATCACCCTGACCCTCTCCCTCGGCCCGGAGCGCTTCCCCGTACCGGACGTGATCGGCAAGGAGTTCGAGCTCGCCGAGGCGGACTTGCTCAACGCGAAGCTGGTGGTGGCCAAGGGCACCGGTCGCTACGACGACAGCCTGCCGGCCGGGGTCGTGGTGGACAGCTCCCCCAAGGTGGGCGCCGAGGTCAAACCCGGTGCGAAGATCACCCTCATTCTGAGCCGGGGCAGGGCGCCGGTGACGGTGCCGAACCTGGTCGGCAAGAGCCTGACCGACGCCCGGACGGCCCTGGCCCAGCTCAACCTGACACTTGTGGAGACCTACAAGGACTCCGACAAGCCGAGGGACGAGATCCTCGGCCAGAGCCCGGCCGACGGCGCCGGCGTGGAGAAGGGCACCCAGGTCAAGCTGGACGTCAGCAAGGGGCCACCGCTTGTCGCGATGCCGCGGGTGGTCGACCTGCCGTGCCAGCAGGCCAAGCAGGCGTTGGAGGGTCAGGGCTTCCCGGTGACGGTGGCGATCAATCCGAACGCCGTGGTCCGGATCCAGCTCCCGGGCGAGAATTCGCAGGTGCCGCCCGGCACCCCGGTCACCCTGACGTGCTTCTGATGCCGACGATCTCCGCGCGGCCGGTGGGCACGCACACTCCGACCTCGGGTGGGCTGGCGAAGGCCGCCCTGCCGTACGTTGACGCGACCGGTGCGCAGGTGGTGCAGGTCTACGTCTCCAACTCGCGAGGCTGGGCACTGCCCAACGGTGACCCGGTGCAGGACACCCTGTTCCGCGACGGTTGCGCCGAGCGGGGCATTCCCGCGTTCATCCACGCCGCGCTGCTGGTCAATGTCGGCTCGCCCACCCCGGCCACGGTCGAGAAGTCGGCCCAGACGCTGGAGCACGCGTTGCGCCGAGGTGTGGCGATCGGCGCGCGGGGGGTGGTGTTCCACGCGGGCAGTTCGGTGGACGAGGCGCACGCCGAGGCGGCGATGCGACAGGTCCGCGAGGTGTTGCTGCCGCTGCTCGACTGGGCCGCCGACGCTGGCGGGCCGATGTTGCTGGTCGAGCCGAGCGCCGGCGGAGGCCGGTCACTGGCCTCCCGGGTGGAGCAGCTCGGCCCCTACCTGGACGCGGTGGACCGGCATCCCATGCTCGGGGTCTGCTTCGACACCTGCCACGCCTGGGCGGCCGGCCACGACCTGGCGGCCGAGGGCGGCATGACGGCGACCCTGGACACCCTGGTGGCCACGGTCGGTGCGGACCGGCTGCGGCTGGTCCACGCCAACGACTCGAAGGATCTGTGCGGCTCCACCCGGGATCGGCACGAGAACATCGGCAAGGGCACCATCGGCGAGCCCGCCTTCGCCGAGCTGATGGCCCACCCGGCAACCGCCGGCGTCCCGATCGTCGTGGAAACCCCCAGCGAGAAGCACCTGGGCCACGCCTCCGACATCACGACACTCACCCGCCTGTCCCGCCCCTAACGGCCCCCCACCCCCTCCCCCCACCCCCCGAGCCCGCCCCCGTTGATCATGAAGTTATTGCCATGACACGCCGGTCCGAGTGGCAATAACTTCATGATCAACGGGGGGTGAGGTGGGGGCGCCGGGGAGAGGGGGTGGGGTGGGGGTGGGGTTTTAGGGTGCGGCGAGGATGCGGGGTAGGGCTGCGTGGGCGCGGTCGATGTCCGCGTCGCTGAGGCCCAGGTGGGTGACCAGGCGGGCGGTACGGGGGCCGAGCACCGAGATCAGTACGCCCTCGGCCCGCGCCGCGGCGGCCAGGGCCCGGGCGTCCAGGGTGTGCTTGGTGAGGTCCAGCGCGACCAGGTTGGTACGGACCGGGGTGGCCAGCACACCGAACGGCGCGACGGCCTCGGCGAGCCGGGCCGCCCTCGCGTGGTCGTCGGCCAGCCGGTCGATGTGCTGCGCGAGCGCGTACCGACCGGCGGCGGCGAGAATGCCAGCCTGGCGCATGCCACCGCCCATCCGCTTGCGGAGCATCCGGGCACGTTCGATCTTCTCCGCGCTGCCTACCACCAGCGAACCGACCGGCGCGCCGAGCCCCTTGGAGAGGCACACCGACAGCGTGTCGAAGAGCCGACCGTACTCGATCAGCGGCACCCGGTCGGCGACGTGCGCGTGCCAGATCCGGGCGCCGTCACAGTGCAGCGCGACGCCCGCATCGTCGGCGATGCCGCGCAGGTCCCGCAGGGTCGCCAGCGGAATCACCCCGCCACCGCCGCGATTGTGGGTCTGCTCGACGGCGATCGCGCGGGTGGGGACAGCGAAGTAGCCGTCCGGCCGGATCATCCCGGCCACCACCTCCGGGTCGATGTCCGCGCCCACCGCAGGCCAGGTCCGCGAGGAGACCCCGCCGTACGCGGCCGCGGCACCGATCTCGTACGTGACCACGTGCGCGTCGGCGTCGCAGAGCAACTCGTCCCCGGGCGACACCAGCAGTTGCAGGGCGATCTGGTTCGCCATCGACCCACTCGGGGCGAACAGCGCCGCCTCGTGCCCGAACAACGCGGCGACCTCGGCCTCCAGCGCGTTGACGCTCGGATCCTCGCCGTAGACGTCGTCACCGACCTCGGCGGTGGCCATCGCCTCCCGCATCCCGGCGGTGGGTCGGGTCACCGTGTCGGACCGCAGGTCCACGAACAGATCAGGCATTGCTTTCCCTTCGGCTGCCGACTGCGGGGCTCGCAAGCTCAGCCACGGAGCATCTCCGCTACGAGGAAGGCCAACTCCAGCGACTGCTGGGTGTTCAGTCGCGGGTCGCAGGCGGTTTCGTACCGGTCGGGCAGGTCGAGATCCTCGATGCCCTGGGCGCCGCCGAGGCATTCGGTGACGTCCTCGCCGGTCAACTCGACGTGCAGGCCGCCGGGGTGGGTGTCCAGCCCCCGGTGCACCTCGAAGTAGCCGAGCACCTCGTCGACGATGCGGTCGAAGTGCCGGGTCTTGTAGCCGTTTGACGACTCGTGCGTGTTGCCGTGCATCGGGTCGCACTGCCAGACCACCTTGGCGCCGGCGGCGGTGACCTTGGCGACGATCGGCGGCAGGGCGTCGCGTACCCGGTGGTTGCCCATCCGGCTGATCAGGGTGAGCCGGCCGGGGGTGTTGTCCGGGTTGAGCTTCTCGCACAGCTCGATCGCCTCGTCCGGGGAGGTGGTCGGGCCGAGCTTGACCCCGATCGGGTTGGCGATCCGGGAGATGAAGTCGATGTGCGCGCCACTGATCTGCCGGGTGCGCTCGCCGACCCAGAGGAAGTGCCCGGAGAGCCCGTACGCCCGACGGTCGGAGACCCGGGTGAGCGCCCGGTCGTACTCCAGGGCGAGGGCCTCGTGGGAGCAGTAGAGCGTGACGGTGCGCAGCGCCTCGTCGTCGGTCATGCCGCACGCCCGGATGAAGGCCAGCGCCCGGTCGATCTCCCGGGCGATCGCCTCGTAACGCTCCCCCGCCGGGGAGTTCTTCACGAAGCCCTTGTTCCAGTCGTGCACGGCGTGCAGGTCGGCGAGCCCGCCGGCGAGGTACGCCCGGAGCATGTTCATCGCCGCCGCCGAGTTGGCGTACGCGCGGATCATGCGCTGCGGGTCGGAGACCCGGGCGGCCGGGTCGGCCTCCAGTGAGTTGATCATGTCGCCGCGGTACGCGGGCAGGCCGCGCGCGTCGGTCGGCAGCGAGCGGGGCTTCGTGTACTGCCCGGCGACCCGGGCGACCTTGACCACCGGCAGCGACGCGCCGTAGGTGAGCACGATCGCCATCTGGAGCAGGGTGCGGGCGTTGGCCAGCAGGTGGCTCTCGGTGTTGTCCACGAACGTCTCGGCGCAGTCACCGCCCTGCAGCAGGAACGCCTTGCCCTCGCAGACCAGGGCGAGCTTCTGCCGGAGCTGGTCCACCTCGTAGGGCGCGACGACCGAGGGCACGGTGTCGAGGACCTTGCAGACCGCGGCGACCGCGGCCGGGTCGGACCACGGCGGGACCTGCTCGCGGGGCAGTTCCCGCCATCGGTCCAGGCCGAGCGCGGCGTCCTCCGCGGAGTCGACTGTCGGTCGGCTGGTCTGCAGGCCCGGGCTGCCCACCGCGGGATGGCTCAGCTGATGCCACTCATGGCGCATGACAGAAAGCGTACGGCGACTGTCGAGGCGCCCCGGCGGCGAGGGGGACGGTTCCGGCAGATGGGAGATCAATCTGCCGGGCGCCGGTCAGGTTACTCGGGTACGAAGACGCCGGTCGGCGACGGCGCGGCAGGCGCGGCGCCCGGCGCTTCCCCGGCGATGCACCAGTCGCCTCCGTCCCGGGTGACGGTGAAGACCAGCGGCCGGGTGACGGTGCGCTTGCCGACCGCGACCGAGACCGAGACGCTGACCTCCTGCCCCTGTGCGCCGGGCCGGATACCGGTGATGGCCGCCTTCGGCACCTGGAAGTGGTCGGCGAAGTCACCGTTGGGGCCGGTGGCACCCAGGTCGAAGCCGTCGTGCAGCAGGGCGCAGAGTTGGCTGCGGCCGGCGGCGACGTCCTTGGCCGCCATCGCGTCGAGGTACGCCTGCACGCGCTCGCGGGAGCGGGTGGCGGCCTCCTCGGCGGGGGCTCGGGCCGGCTTCGCGGCGGACTCGTCCTCGTCCCCGCCGCCGATTCCGCAGCCGCCCAGGGCGACCGGCAGCAGCATCAGCCCAGCGGCGGTCGCCGCCAGCCCGCGGTGGGTCAGGCGCATGGTCACCTCCGTCGGCGGTGAGATCGAGACGTGCCGAGCCGCGAGTCTGCCACATCCAGCTGATCGAGCCCAACGGCGCGGCCCGGTCGACGTTGGGCGTCGACCGGGCCGCTGTGTCACGGGCGGGAAGGGACGGTGCGGGCCCCTTCCCGCCGTGTGGGTGGTGCGTCGGCCCTCGGCTCAGCCGAGACCGCCCTTGATGGCGCCGATGAGCTCGCCGTTGCTCGTGTCACCGGAGAGCTCCCAGAAGAACGCGCCACCGAGGCCCTGGTTGTTCGCGTACGTCATCTTGCCGTTGATGGTCGACGGGGTGTCGTAGCTCCACCAGTTGCTGCCGCACTTGGCGTACGCGGTGCCGGCGACCGTGCCGGTGGCCGGGCAGGTGTTCTTCAGGACCTTGTAGTCCTCGATGCCGGCCTCGTAGGTGCCCGGCGCCGCGCCGGTGGCGCTGCCGCCCGGGGCGGCCTGGGTGACACCGGTCCAGCCCCGACCGTAGAAGCCGATGCCGAGCAGCAGTTTGTTGGCCGGGACGCCCTTGCTCTTGAGCTTCTGGATCGCCGCGTCGGAGTTGAAGCCCTGCTGCGGGATGCCGGTGTACGAGGTGAGCGGGGAGTGCGGTGCCGTCGGACCCTGGGCGGCGAAGGCGCCGAAGTAGTCGTAGGTCATCGGCATCAGCCAGTTGAGGTTGCCGATGGCGCCGGCGTAGTCGGTGGCGTCGATCTTGCCGCCGTTGCTGCCGTCCGCGGTGATGGCGGCGGTGACCAGGGCGCTGGACCCGAACCTCGACCGCAGCGCGCCGATCACGTTCTTGAACGCGTTCGGGCCGCTGCTGTCACAGCTCAGACCGCAGGCGTTGGGGTACTCCCAGTCGACGTCGATGCCGTCGAAGACGTCCGCCCAGCGCGGGTCCTCGACCAGGTTGTAGCAGCTCTCGGCGAACGCGGCCGGGTTCTGCGCGGCCTGGGTGAAGCCGCCGGACCAGGTCCAGCCGCCGAACGACCAGATCACCTTGAGGTGCGGGTTCAGCTGCTTGAGCTTGCGCAGTTGGTTGAAGCTGCCGCGCAGCGGCTGGTCCCACGTGTCGGCGACGCCGTCCACGCTCTCCGCCGCGGTGTACGCCTTGTCGTAGTCGGCGTAGCTGTCACCGATGGCGCAACGACCGCCGGTGGTGTTGCCGAAGGCGTACAGGATGTGGGTCAGCTTGGCGGCCGAGCCGCTGGTCTGGATGTTCTTGACGTGGTAGTTGCGCCCGTAGACGCCCCACTCGGCGAAGTAGCCGACGACCTTCTTGCCACCCGGGTTCGGCGGGTTGGTGGTCGGCGGTGGCGTGGTGGGCGGAGGGGTGGTGGGTGGCGTCGTCGTCGGCGGGGTGGTGGTCGGCGGAGTGGTGGTCGGCGGGGTCGTCCCGCCGCCGCACGCGGCACCGTTGATCGTGCAGTTCAGCGGTGCCTTGTAGGCGCCGCTGCCGTTGTAACCCCAGCTGAACGAGGCGCCGGGTGCGATGCCGCCGGCCCAGCTCTTCTTTACCGCGACGTAGTGGTTGCCGCTGCTGGTGACGTCGGCGTCCCACGCGCTGCTGACGGTGGTGCCCGACGGCAGGTCGAACTCGATGCGCCAGGTGGTGACCGTGGCGCTCGAACCGTTGGTGACTGTCACTCTCGTCTCGTGACCGGTCCCCCAGTCCTGCGCCTTGGTGAAGGTGGTGGTGACCGTGCCGGCGCCGAACGCGGTGGTCATCGGCACCGCTGCGACGGTCACGGCGACCACGGCACCGGCCCAGAGGGCCCGGCGGAGCGATCTTTTCATGCGGCGTCTCCCGAACTGTTAGGAAACTTTCCAAAAGAGATGGTGAGACGGTACTCACGCCGTCATCAGTTCGTCAAGATGCGCATGTTTCGATTTCTCCTGGTGCACGGAGTGCGTACGCTGCGCCCACCCCGGGTCGATGCCCGGCCGGCGCGTAGCCTCGGGCCCATGACCGTCTTCGACATCCCGATCGACGCCCTCAACGGCGGCCCCGCCGACCTGGCCCGCTACCGCGGCAAGGCGTTGCTGGTCGTCAACGTGGCATCCCGCTGCGGCCTCACCCCGCAGTACGCCGGCCTCCAGACGCTCGCCGACTCCTACGCCGACCGGGGCCTCGTGGTGCTCGGCGTGCCGTGCAACCAGTTCGCCGGGCAGGAGCCGGGCAGCGCCGCCGAGATCAGCGACTTCTGCCAGGTCAACTACGGAGTCACCTTCCCGCTGACCGAGAAGGTCGACGTCAACGGCGGCGACCGGCACCCGCTCTACGCCGCGCTCGTGGACACTCCGGACGCCGACGGGCACACCGGTGACGTGCGGTGGAACTTCGAGAAGTTCCTGGTGGCCCCGGACGGCTCGGTCGCCGCGCGCTTCGCCCCCACTGTCGAGCCCGACTCCGACGACCTGCGCGTAGCCGTCGAGAAGGTCCTCCCCACCTCCTGACGCGCCCGCCCGAACCGCTCGTCACCGGAGAGTGGCACGTCCCCGGAGAGCCGGTCGGCGACCAGCGTGAGCAGTACGTTGTGCAGGGCGGGCTCGCGGCGCGACCAGGCACCCGCCGCGAGCAGCCTGCGCAGCTACCCGGCAGCGGCAATCGGAATAACCCATCAGTCTGGTCGGGAATGCGTCGTGGGTGGACGGAGTTGGGAACGAGCATGACAACTGTGGGACTGATCGGCAGTGGCAACATCGGCGGCACCCTGGCCCGACTGGCGGTCGACGCCGGCTACGACGTGGTGCTGAGCAACTCGCGGGGCCCGGAGACCCTCACCGACCTGGTCGGGACCCTGGGCGCGCGCGCCAGCGCCGGCACCACCCAGGACGCGGCGCAGGTCGGCGACCTGGTGGTGGTCACTGTGCCGCTGAAGGCGTACCGCGCGGTGCCCGTCGAACCGCTGGCCGGCAAGGTCGTCATCGACACCAACAACTACTACCCGCAGCGCGACGGCACCTTCCCGGAGCTGGACTCCGGCGAGACCACCAGCAGTGAGCTGCTCCAGCGGCACCTGCCGGACTCGCGGGTGGTCAAGGTCTTCAACAACATCTACTTCAAGGGCCTCGCCGCGCTCCCCCGGCCGTCCGGCGCGGCCGACCGCAGCGCCCTCGCGATCGCCGGCGACGACGCCGCCGCGAAGACCGAGGTGACCGCCTTCCTCGACCAGATCGGCTACGACGCGGTGGACGTCGGCCCGCTGGCCGAGGGGTGGCGCTACCAGCCGGACACCCCGGCGTACGGCACGCTCTACTCCGCCAGCCCGACCGACTGGGAGCACCCGGCCCCGGGCGACGCCGAGAAGCTGCGCGCCGCCCTGGCCGCCGCCACCCGCTGAGCAAGGCCAGCCGCCGCCCTGCCCGCGATCGCCTACCGGGTGGTCGTGCGGAGGGCGGCGGCGAGCTCGTCGTCGTAGCTGGCGATCCGCTGCCCGTCCGAGGCGTACGCGACGAGCCGACCGTGCGCCATCGTCGCGGACCGGAACGAGAAGGTACGCGTGCCCGGGTAAGCGGCGAGCAGCGGAATGGCCCTGGGTGCGCCACCCGGAGCGGAGTAGTACTCCAGGCGGGTCACCTGCGGGGAGACCACGCCGTTGACCCGGACCTTGGTCTTCTCGGCGCGGGTGCCGAAGGTGACCGGCACGTCGGTGGCGTAGGCGGCGCATTCGGCCGGACCACGGCAGACGAAGAAGTATCGCGGGTTGACGACGTCGTCGAGGCTGTACGCCTTGAAGGTGGGGTCGGCCCCGGCCGGCAGCGGCTGCACGGCGAAGAACGCGACCGCCACCGTGGCCGTGACGCCCACCCGCAGCCAGGCACGGCCGGCGGCCGGTCGTCTGCTCGTGCGCTGGGCGGCAACGGCGACACCGCCGAAGCCGACGAGGCACAGGAGGCACACCCCGACGGCGCGGGCGTTCTCGAAGAGGAACTGCACCCCGGGCCGCGTCGAGATCGGGCTGAGCACCGCGCCCAACGAGACGACCATGGCGGCGAGCAGCGCCGCGCCGGCGGCCCGCTGGGTGACGCCGGAGGTGCCGATCAGGAGCATCGCGGCGAGCACCGGCCACACCTGGTGGTGGGTCCAGGACACCGGGGACGCGGCCACTGTGGCGCAGCCGACGAGCACGGCGGCGTGCCCGGGGCAGCCCTGCCGCGTCAACTGTCGGGCCCGGAGCAGCGCCGCCGCGCAGACCAGTGCCACCATGCCGGCCCAGAGCACTGGCAGCGCCGTCTCGTCGACGCCGACGCGCAGCAACATTCCGTGCAGGGACTGGTTGCCCAACGAGGCCAGATTGCCGATGCGCGAGGTCTGTCGCACGGTCTCGGTCCAGTAGGACCAGCTCTCCCGGGGCAGCACGATCGCGGCGAGCCCCGCGCAGGCCACGAACGTGGCCGCCGACCGGCCGGCGTCGCGGTAGCGCCCGACGGCGAGGAAGTAGACCACGAACAGCAGCGGGGTGAGCTTGATCGCCGCTGCCACCCCGACCAACGTCCCGCGCAGTCGCTGTGGAACGACGCCCAGCCCGTCGAGCAGGGCCATCAGCACGATGAAGATGCTGACCTGCCCGAAGCGGAGGTTGCTCTGCACCGGCGCGGAGAGCATCAGCACGGTGGCCGCCAGCGCCACGACGAGCGGGCGCCGCGCACGTCGCGTGGTCAGCGCGACGCCGACCGACCCAGCGATGGCGACGACCGCCGCGCACGTCGCCACCAGCCAGATCCCCTGGAGTACGCCCTCGCTGACGAAGGTGATCGGCCACAGCACGAGAGCGGCGAACGGCGGATAGGTGAACGGACCGCCGTTCTCCGCGACGAATTCGTACAGCGGCTTGCCGGCGTGCAGGTCGGACAGCGCACCGTAGTAGATGTGCAGGTCGGAGAGGCGATCCGGACGGCGCAGAACGAGCACACAGGACACCAGCGCGACGACGACGAAGGCCGCCCACGCCAGCGCCACCCGGCGATCCCGCATCGCCCGAGAATAGGCGACCGCCTTGGTCCGCGTGGGCCCCGTAACGGCAGACGCAGGGCTTCGGCCGGGTCAGGTCGTGGAGTCGGGCGACGGCCCTTCGGCGACCCGGACCACCCGGTGCGCCAGTTCGGTGCGCAGCCGGTGGACGTTCGGCGTGGTGGCGACCAGCGACACGTGGATCTCTTGCGGGCTCCGCCTGCGGGCCCTGGTCCACAGGCCCACGCGGCCCCAGTCCCAACGGTTCAACACCGGCCGGGTCCGATCCCGATCGGCGATGTCCACGACCAGGGTCGGACTGATCCGGCCCCGCACCTCGGCTCGGGTGAGGTCGGACCAGTCGACCTGGACCGTCCCGCCGCCAGGCACTGTCAGTTCGAGGAAGTCACGGGTCAACCGGAGCGGCAGCCCACCCTGACGCCCTAGTTGCACGGGGAAACGGACCGCCGCCAGCAGAAGTACCGGCCCGTGCGGAAGCGGGGAGTACCAGGGGTTACCGAACGCGACGCTGAGCAACGCGAAGGCCGGCAGGACCACCAGCCCCGCGCAGGCCACCCGGGCCAGCACCCGCCTGCGGGACCGCCGGAACCGGATCCCCCCTGCATCGACCTCCGTCACCACTCCTGCTCAGTAGCCACCCGTGAGCTGACGCAAACGCCCCACTTCTGCCCTCGGAAGAACGGGTGTCGCGGGTTGGGTGTCGATTCGTAGCCTCGGCCAATGGGGACGACGAGCAGCCCGGCGTACGACGCCCACGCGGACTGGTACGAGGGTTTCATCTCCGGCGGCGGCGACTATGTGCGGCGGGTGCACGCGACGGTGGCGGACCTGCTCGGCGTGGGAGAGGGGCCCTGCCTCGACATCTGCTGCGGTACCGGCGCGCACGCCTCGGTGCCGGCGGGTCTGGGCTGGACGCCGGTGGGCGTGGACCTGTCCGGCGGGCAGTTGCGGCACGCACGGGGGCGGTTGCCGGTGGCCAGGGGCGACGCGGTCGCCCTGCCAGTGGCCGACGCGTCGCTGCCGGCCGCGATGTGCGTGCTGGCCAGCACCGACCTGCCCGACTACCCGGCCGTGCTGCGCGAGGTCGCCCGGGTGCTGCGCCCCGGCGGGCGATTCGTGCACGTCGGCGTGCACCCCTGCTTCGTGGGCGCGTTCGCCGACTGGAGTCAACATCCGCGCGTGATCGTCGACGAGCGCTACGCCGACCGGGCGCACAGTTTCGACAGCTGGAACACGAGCGGCGTACGGGTGCGGGTAGGTGCCTGGCACGTGCCGCTCGCCGACCTGCTCACCACGACCGTGACCGCCGATCTCCGACTGGTCCGCGTCGTCGAAGCAGGGCCGGGCGGAGTTCCAGACCTGTTCGGCTTCCTCGCCATCCGCTAGCTCACCACCAGAGTCAAGATCTGCGCAACTCCGGGGAAGTTGCTGTCTCAGGACGGGTTGAGGCAGCAGTTTCACCGAAATAGCGCGGATCTTGGACCGCGCGGGGCGAGCACGGAGCGACAGCCGACAAAAACATCGCTGTGGCAACTTGCGCCGTAGTCCTGTTCACGGGACCCTGTTCTCTGGGTTGCCGCCCGCTCACCGAACGTGCCCCCGGAGGCGACATGCACACGCTCCGTACCGTGCCCCGCCGGCTGCTGGCCGGCTCCGGCGCGCTCCTGCTCGGCACCGCCCTCGCCACCGCAGCCATTCCGATCCCGGCCAACGCCGCGACCGGCGCGGACACCGTCGGATACGTCCGGCTCGCGCACCTCTCCCCGGACACCCCGGCGGTGGACGTCTATCTGGCCGCGCCCGGCGCGGCGAAGCCACGGGTCTTTCCCGGGGTCGGCTACGGCGTGGTCTCCGACTACCTCGAACTCGCGCCAGGCCGGTACGCGGTGGCCATGCGCGAGGCCGGCGCCCCCGCCACCGACCCTCCGGTGCTCACCACCGAGGTAGCGGTGACCAGCGGTGACGCCTTCACGGTGGCCGGTGTCGGCCGGCACGCCGACCTCGGCCTGCGAGTGCTCAACGACGACCTCAGCGCCCCCACGGACGGTCGCGCCAAGGTGCGGGTCGTGCAGGCGTCGGTGCGCACCCCGGTGCTCGACGTGGCCGCCGCCGACGGTCCGACGATCGCCGACGGGGTGCAGTTCGCCACCACGACCGACTACCAGCAGGTCGAGCCGGGCAGTTGGCGGCTGAAGCTGACGGGTGCCGGCGGGCCGAGCACCGACGCCGAGGTGCGGCTCACTGGTGGCGCGGTCTACTCGCTGCTGGTGCTCGACGCGAAGAAGGGCGGGCTCACCGCCGAGCTGCGCCGCGACGCCGAGGGCGGCACCGTCGTTCCCGCCGGTGGGGTGGACACCGGCGCCGGTGGCATCGCCGGGGCCGGGCTCGACGCGTACCCCCTGGTGGCCGCAGGTCTGGCCGCGGCGGCCGGCGCGGTGGCCCTGCTGCTCTGGCGTCGGCGGCGCACCACCTGGTGAGCGCCGGGCCTGACCCGTCGATCCGGCGGCACCGTGACCGCCGGATACCGCTGGCCGCGCTGGTAGCGGCCGGCGCGGCGGTCTGCCTGGCCGCCGGCACCGGGGTCGGGCTGGCCAACACCGGCTCGCCACCGCCGGTGGCGAGCTGGCACCCCGGCTGCGGCGACGACTGCCCGTCGGTGGCCGCCGCGCCCACGCCACAGGGTCCACCCACGCGGGTACGCGTACCGCGCATCGACGTCGACTCACCGCTCACCGTGCTGGGCCTGGACCGCGCCGGCGCGCTGATTCCGCCGACCGACTTCCACACCGCCGGCTGGTACGGCGGTGGCCCGGCCCCGGGCGACACCGGCCCGGCCGTACTCGCCGGGCACCTGGACTCACGACGCGGCCCGGCGGTCTTCGCCCGGCTCGGCGAGCTACGGCCCGGCGACCTGGTGGAGGTGTGGCGCGGCGGGCAGCCGTTGTCGTTCCGGGTGACCGGGTCGCTGCGTACCCGAAAGGACCGGTTTCCGACGGACGTGGTCTACGGGCCGACGCCCCGCGCGGAATTGCGCCTGGTCACCTGCGGGGGCGACTTCGACAGGCGGCGGGGCCACTACGTCGACAACGTGGTGGTGTTCGCGGTGACCGAGGCCCCCGACCCGATTCTGCCGACGTCCGCGGCAGGCTGAGCCGGGGTGTCAGAGGGGGCGGCGGCCGGCGAAGCCGCACTCGGCCCGGTGGTACCAGCGCACGTCGGAGTCACCTTCCAGCCAGCACCAGAGCACGGCGCGGCCGGCCCGCTCACCGGGGAAGTCGAGCAGCACCGGAGCGATGCCCTTGACCTGGATGTCGTGCTGGTGCAGCTCGTCGACGACGGCGTGCAGCCGAGCCTCCAGCGCCTTCACCTCGGCCAGCCCGCCGAGCGCGCTCACGCCGTGGTCGGCCAGGTCGACGCGCAACTCGGCCAGGTCGGCCCGGACCCGGATCAACTCGTCGACGCGCGGCTGCAGAGTGGCCACCAGGTGCCGGGCCTGGGCAAGTGTGAACACCCGGCCAGTATGCGGCACGTACGGCCCCGCAACGCGCCCCGATCGTTCAGTCGGCCTGTGCCGCCAGCTCACGGGCGCGATCCCGGGCGGCCTCCAGCGCGGCGAGCAGCGCCGCGCGTACGCCGTGCTTCTCCAGCTCACGGATAGCGGAGATGGTGGTGCCGGCCGGCGAGGTGACCGCCTCGCGCAGCTTGACCGGGTGCTCGCCGGAGTCGCGCAGCATCACCGCCGACCCGATCGCGGTCTGCACGATCAACTCGTGCGCTACCTGGCGGGGCAGCCCGAGCAGGATCCCCGCGTCGATCATGGCTTCGACCAGCAGATAGAAGTAGGCCGGGCCGGAGCCGGAGAGCGCGGTGACCGCGTCCTGCTGCGACTCGGGCACCCGGATCGTCTGGCCGAGCGGCTTGAACATCTCCTCGGCCAGCGTCAGGTGCTCCCCGGTGGCGTACGCGCCGGCGGAGATCGCGGTCATCGCCTCGTCGACAAGCGCCGGGGTGTTGGTCATCACCCGCACCACCGGGGTCCCGTCGGGCAACCGGCGGCTGAAGAAGCTGGTGGGCAGGCCGGCGCAGAGCGAGATGACGAGCTTGTCGGCCGGCACCTTGGGGCCGATCTCGTCGAGTAGCGCGGCGGCGTCCTGCGGCTTCACCGAGACGGCGAGCACCGCGGCCTCGTCCACCGCGGTCAGGTTGTCGACCACCCGTACGCCGTAACGGGCGGACAACTCCTCGGCGCGAGCGGGCCGGCGGGCGGTGGCCAGCAGCCGGTCCACCGGCCATCCCGAGCGCAGCAGCCCGGAGAGCATCAGCTCACCGATCTTGCCCGCGCCGATCACCGCGACCGTGTGCACCCCGGCTGACATGCGGCCCGTACCCCCTCGCATCGGGTCGCGGCGCGGCGGACCCGCAGGCCCGCCGCGCCGCCGACGATCGATCAGCTGCCGAAGAAGACCTCGGCCTCGGCGTACCGCTCCAGCGGCACGGTCTTCAGCTCGCGGGTGGCCTCGGCGAGGGGCACCCGGACGATGTCGGTGCTCTGCATCGCGACCATCTTGCCCCAGTCGCCGTCGTTGACGGCGTCGATGGCCTGCAGGCCCAGGCGGGTGGCGAGCACCCGGTCGAAGGCGGTCGGGGTGCCACCGCGCTGGATGTGACCCAGCACCACGGTGCGGGCCTCCTTGCCGGTCTTGGCCTCCAGCTGCTCGGCGAGCCACTGGCCGATACCGCCGAGGCGGACGTGGCCGAACGAGTCGAGCTCCTGGTTGGCGAGGACCATCTGGCCGTCGAGCGGCTGGGCGCCCTCGGCGACCACGACGATCGGGGCGTACTGGTGCTGGAAGCGCTTCTCGACGTAGCCGGCCACCTGGTCGACGTCGAACTGACGCTCGGGCAGCAGGATCACGTTGGCGCCGCCGGCCAGGCCGGCGTGCAGGGCGATCCAGCCGGCGTGCCGGCCCATCACCTCGACGACAAGCGTGCGGTGGTGGCTCTCCGCGGTGGTGTGCAGGCGGTCGATGGCCTCCATCGCGATGTTGACCGCGGTGTCGAAGCCGAAGGTGTAGTCGGTGGCGCCGAGGTCGTTGTCGATCGTCTTCGGCACGCCGACGACGTGCACGCCCAGCTCGTAGAGCTTGGTGGCCACGCCGAGGGTGTCCTCGCCGCCGATCGCGATCAGCGCGTCCACGCCCTGGGCGGCGAGGTTGTCCTTGATCCGCTCGACGCCGTTCTCGATCTTGAAGGGGTTGGTCCGGGACGAGCCGAGGATGGTGCCGCCGCGGGGCAGGATGCCGCGGACGTCGGCGATACCCAGGGGCCGGGACAGACCCTCGAGCGGGCCCTTCCAGCCATCCCGGAAGCCCACGAACTCGTGACCGTAAGTGGCGACGCCCTTGCGGACCACCGCCCGGATGACCGCGTTGAGACCGGGGCAGTCGCCGCCGCCGGTGAGCACGCCGATACGCATGATCCGCTCATCCTCCTGGAGCATCAGGTAAAGCCCGATATGCCCCAGGATATGTGTCAGGTCAGACCATCGGCGCCGTTGCCGGCCCGGGGCGGGCCGTCACTGCGCACTGTAGTCGGCCCCCCGCTACGGCGACAGCGCGCCCCGGCCGGTCCCCGCTCAGTAGGTCACCTCGTGGTTCTCGCCGGCCTTCGGAGGCCGGCCGGTGACCGCCGCCTTCGCGTAGCCGAACAGGTTCACCACCGTGCTGCTCGGCGAGTCCCAGTACTCGGCGGAGCTGGTGTGCACCTTGATCAACGTGAGACCGGGGGTGTCCAGCCCGTCCGGGAACCACGCCTTGAGCAGCGGGTTCCACAGCTGCTCGGCGCGGGCCCGGTCGAACCCCTCGGTGGCGGTGCCGGAGATCGACACCCACGCGTTGTGCCTCTGGTCGGAGAAGGCGACGTTGACCTCCGGGTTCACCCGGATCTGGCGGACCTTTGCCGAGTCGGCGTAGGCGAAGAACCACAACTCGCCGTCGAACTCCGCCTCCTGCAGCCCCATCGGTCGACTCACCTGCCGCCCGTCCAGAGCAGTAGTGGTGAGCATGCAGATCCGCGCGGCCCGGGCCAGGCCGGTGACCCGGGCGCGTGCCTCCGCGGCGCTGGTCGGCTGGTCGCTCATGGCAATCTCCCTCGGCTCGGCTGGTCGAACCGTTGCCCGGGAC
Organism: Micromonospora sp. DT53; assembly: GCF_049841535.1. Lineage (NCBI taxonomy): Bacteria > Bacillati > Actinomycetota > Actinomycetes > Micromonosporales > Micromonosporaceae > Micromonospora > Micromonospora sp. DT53. The sequence goes on along the minus strand of NZ_JBNCKM010000001.1, from coordinate 441,233 downwards.
AGAACCGGTCAAACCTACGGCGGCCTGGCCACCACTCAACGGGCGGTCATCGCCCGCCAGCGGGCCAGATTGTGCCGGGCGTCGACAAGAGCGTCGTGCCGGGCCGCGTCCGCGTCCGGCAGGGGCGGCCGACCACGGTCGTCCCAGAGCTGCCGCAGCTCCTTGGTATAGCGGGGAATCTCCCGGGGCAGCGCCGGCATCGCACCCCAGAGCTGGGCGAGCACCACGTGGTCGTACGCGGCGAACCAGGCCCACAGCTCCAACTGCTCCCCCGGCCGGTCCCGGATCGGCTCGACCAGGAAGTCGTACAGGTCGTCGCGGATGCGCTCACGCGAGCGCCAGGCCCGGTCCGCCGGGGAGGGCAGCTTGTCCAGCACGTTGCGTCGAACCCACGGTACGGCGCGGGAGTCGTCGAACTCGGTGGAGACCGCGTAGAACTCGCGGCCGTTCTCGTCGACGACACCTATCGAGACGAGGTCGACGGTCGTGCCGTCCTCGATGAACTCGCAGTCGTAGAAGTAGCGGTAGACCATTCCGGGCATCTTCGCTCACCGCCGCACGGCCGCGCCCGGCGGGGCCCACCCGAAGGCGGCCGAGCCGTGGCGACACCTGGTGAACGGTACGTCGCACCTCGTGACGGTCACGGAAGTGCTTCGAGGGGTGTACAGCAAGCGACCGGACCGTCATGATCTGATGTGTACCGCTACCGGACGCCGAATCGGTGTCAGTTCACCTTGTCGGGGCCCATCAGGTTCGCCCGGTGAGCGAGTTGTGGTCCATGACCGGGGGAGGGGTTGGGCCGTGGAGGTTCGCCTGCCAGAGCCGGGTGACGCGCTCACGGGTGTTGAGATGTTCGCCGGGCTGGAGCCCGAGGTACGACAGCGCGTCATCGCGGCCGCAGTTCCGCGCACCTACCGCAAGGGCCAACTGCTCTTCGTGGAGAACGACCCCGGCGAGTCGCTGATCGTGCTGCGCCGTGGCGCGGTGGCCGTGTTTCGCACCGCGCCCACCGGCGAGCGGGCCGTGTTGTCGGTTATCCGTCCACCGGACGTGCTCGGTGAGGTCTCCCTGCTCGACGCGTCCACCCGGTCCGCCTCGGCGGAGGCCATTGAGGACTGCGCGGCGCTCGCGCTCTCGCGGGGCGCGTTCATGGAGTTGGTGCACTCCAACCCACGCATCCTGGACGCGGTGATGCGCTCACTGGGCGGGCTGATCCGCCGGCTCACCGAGCAGAACGCCGACCACGTCTTCCTCGACCTGCCCGGTCGGGTGGCGAAGACGCTGGTCCGGTTGGCCGGCGAGAGCCAGGCACCCATGATCACGATCGAGCTCAATCAGAGCCAGCTGGCCGAGATGGCCGGTGGGTCCCGGCAGAGCGTCAACCAGGCGATCGGCTCGTTCGCGAGCCGTGGGTGGTTACGTACCGAGGGCCGCCGGATCGTGGTGACCGACGTGGCCGCGCTGCGCCGCCGCGCCGGCATGGCCGACCGCTGACCGACAGGCCCGCCCGGTTCGTCGCCGGTCGGGCATCCGATCTGGACACGCGCCACCCGTCGCCGCCCGCTCCCCCACCCGTACACACGGCTGCGCCGGCTGCCACTGGCAGCCGGCGTCACCGTTCTCGCGGTTCAGCGCGTCGGGTTCAGCGGGTCGCGCCCGGCCAACGGGCCGCAGTCGACTGGTAACCGGGGCCCGCCCAGAAGCCCGGTCCGGCCCAGAAGCCCGGTCCGGCCCAGATGCCCGGTCCGGCCCAGCCGCTCGCGGTCGTGGTGGTCGTCGTCGTCGCCATGTCGTCTCCCTGGTCGATGGTGTGGTGCCTGTTGTGCCAAGGACGCTACGGCGTGGAACGTTGGGGCAAAATAGGACAAATCGATATGAATCACTGGCTGAAGAGCGGTTGTTGGCCTCCACGCCGCGCTGACAAGGTTGCCGCGCCCACCCCTGTTCCAGGGCCCCGCGCCGACATACCCGCAGCAGTGAGGAGCCACCGGTCATGTCATTACTCCGCGGCAATGTCGCATTTCGTCGGTACTGGTCAGCGCGCCTGGTGTCGTACACCGGCGACCAGCTGGCCCGGACGGCGCTGCTGATCGCCGTCTACGACCGACACGGCGGCGGCGCGGTCGCCCTGCTACTACTGGCCTCCACGGTGCCCCGGCTGCTCGGACCGTTGCTCGGCGCCCTGGCCGACCGCTTCGACCAGCGCCGACTGATGATCGGTTGCGACACCGCCCAGGCGTTGACCTACCTCGCCGTCGCGCTGCTCGCACCGCCCCTGCCCGTCCTGTTGGCGCTGATCACCGCGGCTACCACGGCCGCCACCGCGTTCACTCCCGCCGGGCGCAGCCTGCTACCCCGCCTGGTCGAACGCGAACAACTGCCGGCGGCGAACGCGCAACTCGCCACGGGCGTCAACATCGGGATCGCTGCCGGGCCAGCCGTCGGCGGTCTCCTGCTGGCAACCCTCGGGCTGACCGCCACGCTGCTCGTGGACGCGGCGACCTTCGTGCTCTCCGCGCTGCTGATCGGCGGAGTCCGGACGCTCTCGGCGACCGGGACCACCCGCCGGTCCGAGCCACTGCACACGGTGCTGCGCGAGGGGCTGCGAGTGGTCCGGGGGCACCGCGTCGTCCGCGCGGTCTCGGTAGGTTTCCTGGTGATGGTGATGTTCGCCGCGCTCGACAACCTCGCCATCGTCCCCCTCGGACGCGCCGAACTGGGCGCCACCGAGGTCACCATCGGTCTACTGGGCACCGCCTACGGCGTCGGCATGGTGCTCGGCCCCATGTGTCTGGCGAGAACCGGCGTACGCATCCGGATGGACCTGGTCCTCTACGGCGCCCTGCTCGCGCTCGGGGCCGGAACGATGGTCACCGGCCTCAGCCCGGTGATCGCGCTCGCCATCGCCGGTCAGGCGGTTGCCGGTGTCGGGGCGGGCTGGCACAACGTCGCCGCCGACACCCTCATCCAGCAGAACGTGCCGGCCGAACGGCTCGGCGTGGTGTTCGGCACCGTCTACATGTTCCCGTACGCGGCGGAGGCGTTGGCCTACGCCGTCGGCGCACCGCTGTTGGCGGCGGTCGGACCACGATGGGTGCTGGTCATCTCGGGGCTGGGTGTGCTTGCCACCCTGGGGCTGATCGCTCCCCTACTCACCCGGGCCCTGGGGCTACGGCTGCCGACACCGGGGCGGTTCGCGGCGGCCAACGGGTGAGGCCGTACGACAGATGCGGCCGGCGGACCGTTGGCCCGCCGACCGCACCCGGGCGATCAGTTCTCTTTGCCGTCGGCCGGCGGCGCACCCGGCCCCGGACCGATCTTCTTCGGGTCGGTCGGCTTACCAGCCGTGGACGTGCTCGACGAGGTGGTCGTGGTCTCCCCCGACCCGCCCGACTGACCCTCAGGCTCTTCCACCATGCCCTGCTCCTCCAGTTCGGCGAGAGTGACCGCATCGACGTCGATCGTGTCGCCCGGAGCCCACAGCGTGCCACCCGGATCGGTCCACGAGGCGGACAATCGTACTTGCACGGCACTCTCCCTGACATGAAACTTCCTGGTACGGAACACTAACCCCGACCGATCGATGACGTTGGCCGTCCGCACGTCGGGTACCCGACTGGGCAGGCTGGACGCGATACTGACCTCTTTCGCCCACGGAGCTGAACATCGACCTCAAGTGTGGACACTGCGCCCGCGCGGCCGGGCCGGACGACCGCTTCTGCGGTGGGTGTGGCCAGCCGCTCGGGGTCAACTGTGCGCACTGCGGGCACGCCAACAGCACCGAGGTCAACTTCTGCACCAGCTGCGGCCAGCCGCTGCGGGACCACGTCGTCGTGGTGCAGGAGGACCGACGTCAGGTCAGCGTGCTCTTCGTCGACATCGTGGACTTCACCAGGTACGCGGAGCAGGCCGACCCGGAACAGGCCCGCGGCCTGCAGCAGACCTACTTCGCCACGGTCCGCCGGATCGTGCACCAGTACGGCGGGGTGGTCGAGAAGTACATCGGCGACGCGGCGATGGCGCTGTTCGGCGCGCCGGTGGCCACCGACAACGACGCGTTGCGGTGTGTCCGCGCCGGCCTGGAACTGCAGCGCAGCCTGGCCCGCCAGCCCGCCGGTCCGCAGCCGCCGCTCGGCTTCCGGGTCGGCATCGCGACCGGCGAGGCCCTGGTCGACCTCTCCGCCACCCGCGACGGCGGGCAGGCCTTCGTGACCGGGGACGTGGTCAACACGGCCTCCCGCCTGCAGGGGTTCGCCCCACCGGGCGGCGTCGTCGTCGACGAGAGCACCTGGTCGGCCACCCGACACGAGATGGAGTACGCCGACCAACCACCGGTCACCCTGCGCGGCCGGTCGGCGGTGAGCCGGATCTGGCTGGCCGTCCAGGTCCGACCACATCGGGACCCGCGCGGCGCCGAGCTGACCCCGATGGTGGACCGGGAGCACGAACGCGGCCTGCTGGTCAACGCGCTGCACCGGATGGTGACCGAGCGAACCTCGCAGTTGGTGACGGTGTTCGGCCCGGCCGGTGTGGGCAAGAGCCGGCTGCTGCGCGAGCTGGCCCGGCACGCCGGCAGCATGCCCGGCCCGCCGGTCACCTGGCTCGTCGGGCAGTGCCCACCGTTCGGCGAGAACGTCACCTGGGCCGCGCTGTCGGACATCGTGAAGACCTGGGTGGGCGTGCCGGAGGTCGATGACCCGGCCGCGCTGCGCGATCGGCTGCGTGCCCGTCTGGGGCAACTCGCCGACCCGCATGCGACCCGGCTGGCCGAGGCGCTCGGGCCGCTGATCGGCGTACCCGGCGAGCGGCTCACCCCCGGCGAGACCGAGGCCGCCTGGCGGCGGTTCCTGCTCGCCCTGGCGGCCACCGGCCCGACCGTGTTGGCCTTCGAGGACATGCACTGGGCGGACCAGGCGATGCTCGCCTTCGTCGAGCAGTTGGGCGCGACTGCGCGCGGCGTTCCGCTGCTGGTCGTCGCGACCGCCCGGCCGGAGCTGCGGGAACGGCACCCGTCCTGGACCGGCACGATCAGTGGCGCGATGTCCATCTCGGTGCCACCGATGCACGACACCGACATCGACACGCTCTACTCGCTGCTCCTCGGGCAGTCGACGCTGCCCTCCGGCTCGCGTACCCCGCTGATCGAGTTCGCCGACGGCAACCCGCTCTACGCCCAGGAGTACGCCCGGATGCTGCTGGACGGCGGCCTGCTCGACGCGGTCAATTCGGCCGCCCGCCCCGACCTCGACGGTGGCGCGGAGATGCCCCGCACGGTGCAGGCGGTCATCGCGAACCGGCTCGACCTGCTGGACCCGGCCGACCGGGCGGTGCTCCAGGCCGCCGCCGTGGTCGGCGTGGTGTTCTGGGCCGCGCCGGTGGCGATGGCGCTGGGGCGGCCGGTGGAGTGGGTGGAGCGCGCGCTGGACCACCTGCAACGTCGCGACCTGGTGTACGAGCAGAGCACGTCCACGATGCCCGGTCAGCCCGAGTACCGGTTCCGGCACATTCTGGTGCGCGACGTCTGCTACCAGCGGCTGCCCCGGGCCGAGCGGGTGCTGCGCCACCAACGTACCGCCGACTGGATGGCACAGCTCACCGACGGCCGGCAGCACGACCTGGCCGAGGTGCTGGCCCACCATCGCTGGGCGGCGCACGAGATCGCCCGGACCGTGGGGCTGGACACCGCCCCCTACGCCCCGCCGGCGCGGGCCGCGCTGCACCGGGCGGCCCGCCGGGCGTACGAGCTGCACGCGCTGGACACCGCCGCCGCGCTGGTCGGCCGGGCGCTGGCGCTGGACGTCGGGCCGGACCCGGCGTTGGAGCTGTTCGACGCCGAGCTGGCGCTCTTTCGGGACGGCGACGCCTTCCTCGTGGCGGGTGGCACGGACACGCTCACCCGGCTGGCCGAGCGGCTCACCACGAGCGGCGACCGGACGGGGGCTGCGCGCGCCTGGACGCTGCTCGCCACCGCCGCCTGGAGTCGGGCCGACCGTTCGGCGACGCTGCACTACCTGGACCAGGCGATCGGCATCTACGGCGACCTACCGGACAGCCAGGAGAAGGCGGGCGCCCTGTTGGAGCTGGCCCGGGTGCACATGCTGAACGCGGAGACCGAGCCCGCGTGCACCGCGGCGCGGGCGGCAGCGTCCCTGGCCGAGCGGCTCCAGCTGCGCGAGGTCCAGGCCAACGCGCGGATCACCCTGGCCGTGGCGCGCTACCTGGCCGGCTCCGCCTCGGCGTTCCCGGAGCTGGCGGAGGTGACCGAGCACTGCCGGGTGGAACGGTTGACCAGTCGACGCCGGGCGGTGCAGAACCTGGCCTGGGCGTTGCAGGAGGAGGGCGACCTGGCCGGCTCGGCCCGGTTGGTCGACGAGCAGCTCACCCTCGACCTGGGCGGCGAGCACAGCCTGGCCACCAGCTTCGCCGACCAGTGGGCGCGGTCGTACTACGCGGGTGATTGGACGGCGGCGCTGGCGATGGCGGCGGAGTCGACCCGACGGCCGACCGCGGAGTGGGATCTGCACATCGTGGCGGTCTCGGGTTGGATGCGCGGGCTGGCCGGAGCCGAGCTGGTGGCAACCGTCGGGCCGGACGGACCGGCAGGGACCGCCGGAACCGCGGGGCCGGACGGAGCGGGTGGGAATCTGGTCGAGCAGGCGCTGGTCGCGGCGCGCCGTAGCGGATTCCACCGGGTGCTGCGCTCCACCCTGGCGCACGCCGCGCTGTGCCGGGCGGTGCAGGGCCGCCGCGACGAGGCGATGGCGCTGCTCACCGAGCTGGACGAGGACTGGCGACGGACCCGGATGATTCCGTTCGCGGAGTGGGTGCCGGCCGTCGGGCACGTGGCCGGGGTGCTCGGCGCGGACGCCGCCCGGCTGGTCCGGCAGATGCTCGACCGGGCACCCCGGATGACCCCGTGGGCGCACGCCGCCGCTCAGGTCGCCGACGCCACGCTGGCCCGGCAGGCCGGAGACGCCTCGACCGCGGCGAACCTGCTGCGCGAGGCTGCGGCGAGCTACGCCCGGATGACCGACGTGACCGACGAGGTCATCACGCTGGCGCTGGCCATCGGCCCGCTGGCCGAGACCAACCCACCGGTCGCAGCGGCGACCCGCGCCCGCCTGCACGACTTCGCCACCCGTCACCACGCCCCCAGCCTGCTCCACCTGCCCTGAGCGCCGAGCGCGCCGGCAAAGCGGCGGTCAGGCGGCCAGCGGCGCCGGGACGGGCTGCTTGAGCTTCTGGGCGTAGATGTCGACGTACTCCCGGCCGGAGAGCTCCATCAACTCGTACATGATCTCGTCGGTGACCGCGCGCTCGACGAACCGGTCACCGGCCAGACCGGCGTAGCGGGAGAAGTCCAGCGGCGGCCCGAACCGGATCTTCACCCGGTCGATCTTGGGGATGAGCTTGCCCGGCGGCTGGATCTCGTCGGCGTTGAGCATCGCCACCGGCACCACCACCGCGCCGCTCTCCAGGGCGAGCCGAGCCACCCCGGTCTTGCCCCGGTAGAGCCGCCCGTCCGGGGAGCGGGTGCCCTCGGGATAGATGCCGGCCACTCCCCCGGCGCGCAGCACCTGCAACTGGGTGTCCAGGGCGGCGCGCGCGGCCTGGCCACCGGAGCGGTCCACCGGAATCGTGCCGGTGCCGACGAAGAACATCTTGGTCAGCCAGCCCTTGACTCCCTTGCCGGTGAAGTACTCGGCCTTGGCGACGAAGGTGACCTTCCGGGCGGTGATCAACGGCGTGAAGATCGAGTCGGAGAAGGAGAGGTGGTTGCTCGCCAGGATCACCGGACCGGTCGCGGGCACGTTGCGCAGGCCCTCCACCTGCGGCCGGAAGATCAGCTTGAGCAGCGGACCGAGGATGACGTACTTCAGCAGCCAGTAGAGCACCGGCGTCCTTTCCGTGGTGTGCCCGCGACAGCGCCAGCCGTCGTCGCCGCAGAGCCTACGAAGCAAGCGCTCCCCCCACAACGAACCACCCCCACCCCCACCCCCACCCCCGCCCCCCGCCCCACCCCACCCCGCCCACCCCCGCCCCGCCCCACCCCCGCCCCGCCCCGCCGATCATGGAGTTATGGTGGGCGACAGCTCCACGTGCGCCCCTTTTGTGAGGCACCACAACTCCATGATCGACCCGGGCCAGGCCGGACGCTCCTGGCGATCTTGCAGTTTTGGTTGCCGGATGGGGTGGATGGTTTATATGTCGCCGCAGGAAGTGCAAGATCGCGGGGCTCGGGGCGGGTTGTCGACGGGGAGGTGAGCAGCGTCATCTGCCGGGGCCTCCTGTTGGCAAGTGATTAGCAAGAACGGACATAGGGCCCCCGCCGCGACCTGCGGGAGCAGCCGTGACTTTGGAAGACGCGACACAACGCACTCCCGGAACCATGCCCTGACGTGTCACGATTCAGAGCACGGCGTGCGGATGGGCGCTGAAGGGCAGAGGTGACCGCGCCGGAAGGCGCGTTAAGGGGGATGTCCGGGTGTCAGCGGGTGGGGCCCGCCGGGGACGGCGGGACAACGGGCTCGACGCGAACGAGTACGCCGTTGTCGGCGACGTCGATCCGCGCGTCGGCGAGCACCTGCTGGACGTGCTGGCCGCCGGCGGGATCGCCGCCTACCTCCAGCCCTCCGCCGACCTCAACCCGGTCACCCGCACCACCACCGTGCCGGCCCGGCCGGTCGACCGGCTCTACGTCGACCGCTCGCACCTGACCACCGCACGGGACTACCTGACCCAGCTCGCCGACGAGAGCACTCCGGAGCAGCCACCGGCTCGCGACGAACCGGACATCGACGCCGAGTGGGCACGGATCGTCGCGGGCTTCCACACCACCTCCACCCCCGGTGACCACCCGTGGCCGGCCTCGGAGGACGTGGACGACCAGGACACGCGGGACGACCCGACCCCCGGGTCGCTGACCCGCTCGGGCACCGACGAGCCCGGTCCGACCGCCACCGACGTTCGCCGACTGCCGTCCGCCACTGACATCTCCGGGATCTCGGTGGGGCGCGGCACCCGACCGGACGAGCCCTCGCTGCTGGACGGGTTGGACACCTTCGGCGCCGACCTGCCCGACGACGAGGACGACGAGGGTTACCACCCACCGCCACCGCCGCCGCTGCCGCGGGTCAGCAAGTACGCGGTGATCGGCGTGCTCGGGGTGGTCGTCGGGTTCGTGCTGTTCCTCTTCCCGTGGCTGCTCCCCATCGACCGCTCGGCGGTCACCCTGTTCGGGTTCACCGGCATCCTGGCCGGTTTCGTAACGCTGATCTGGCGGCTGCGCCCCGGCGACGAGGACGAGGACGACCCGGACAACGGCGCCGTCGTCTGAGCCCGGCCCGCATCCCGGGACGTCACCGACCCGCCGTGCGCGTAACAGTGGTGTAACTTACTGTCAGTAGGAATACCGCTGTACGTCACTTCCCCCGCTGACTGACCGGTTTTTCCTTGCTCGCGGCGGTCAGTCCTCTGCTGATCGGAATGCCCGAGATGCGACAGAGTTCTCTCGTGGTGGTGGCCAACCGCCTCCCCATCGACGACAATCAGGCCCCCGACGGGGCCTGCGAGTGGCGGCGCAGCCCAGGTGGGTTGGTCAGCGCACTGCACCCCCTCCTGCGGCACACCCCGGCGACCTGGGTCGGCTGGGCCGGCGGCACCGGGCCGGCCCCTTCGCTGCCGGACGTGGACGGCGTGCGGATGCACACCGTCGCGCTCAGCCCGGAAGACCTGCGCGACCACTACGAGGGTTTCGCCAACGCCACCCTCTGGCCGCTCTACCACGACTCGGTGGAGCAGCCGCAGCACCACCGCCGGTGGTGGGAGGCGTACCAGCGCGTCAACCAGCGCTTCGCCGAGGCGACCGCCGAGGTGGCCGAGCCGGGCGGCGTGGTCTGGGTGCAGGATTACCACCTGCAACTGGTCCCCGGTCTGCTGCGCGCGCTCCGCCCGGACCTGCGCATCGGGTTCTTCCTGCACGTGCCGTTCCCGCCGCCGGAGCTCTTCATGCAACTGCCCCGCCGGGCCGAACTGCTGCGCGGCATGCTCGGCGCCGACCTGGTCGGCTTCCAGCGGGTGCAGGCGGCGCACAACTTCGCCCAGCTGGTGACCCGGGTGCTGGATCTGCCGGCCACCGACCGGCGGATCGGCGTCGACGACCGCGTCGTCCGCATCGGCGCGTTCCCGGTGTCCATCGACACCGCCGAGATGGCCGCGCTCGCCGACCGCCCCGACGTGGCCGCCCGGGCCCACCGACTCCGTCAGGACCTCGGCGATCCCCGGCAGGTCGTCCTCAGCGTGGACCGGATGGATTACACCAAGGGCATCGAGCAGCGCCTCAAGGCGTACAGCGAGTTGCTCGCCAGCGGCGACGTCAAGGTCCGCGACACGGTGCTGGTGCAGGTCGCCATGCCGAGCCGGGAACGCGTCGGCCAGTACCAGATCCTGCGCGAACGCATCGAACGCGAGGTCGGCCGGATCAACGGCGAGTTCGGCCGGGTCGGCGAGCCCGCGATCCACTACCTCACCCAGCCCTTCGACCGGGCCGAGCTGGCCGCGCTCTACCGGGTCGCCGACGTGATGGCGGTGACGCCGCTGCGCGACGGCATGAACCTGGTCGCCAAGGAGTACGTGGCCGCCCGGGTCGACGACACGGGCGCCCTGCTGCTCAGTGAGTTCGCCGGCACCGCCGCCGAACTGTCCCAGGCGTACCTGGTCAACCCGCACGACCTGGAAGGGCTCAAGCAGGGCCTGAGCGCGGCCCTGCGGGCCAGCCCGGCCGACACCACCCAGCGGATGCGGGCCATGCGCGCCCACCTGCACCAGCACGACATCCGGGCCTGGGCCCGCTCCTACCTCCGCGCCCTGGACGAGGGCGGCGCACTGGTCGGTCGCCTCACCAGCACCGACACCGGCTCCGACGGCGCCGCACGGGTGCCCCGGCCGACCACCCCGACCGGCAGCCCGGCGGTCCACCAGGCCGGCGGCTGACCGGCGTCGGGCTCGCTGCTCAGTGCGCCGCGGGCTCCTTCTCCAACCAGTCCAGGATCGCGTCGATCGGCTCCGCCCACCGTGCGTCCAGCATCAGGTCGTGGCCCATCCCGGGGAACAGCAGCGGCGCCGACCCGAACCTGCGGGCCACCCGGGTCAACGTCGACGCCGGCACCACCCGGTCGTCCGGGCTGCCCAGCACCAACACCGGAGGCGCGCCCACGGCCGCCTCGGCCTCCGGCTCACCCAGCAGCGCCCACTGCGCCCGCCGACCCGCCCGACCGAGGCGTCCGACGTACCGCCGGGCCTCCTCGTCGGGCAACTCGCGACTGAACAGCTGCCCCCGGTTGAGCCGCAACGGCCCGCCGAACACCGCCGGCAGCGTACCGGCGGGGTTGCGGCGCAACGCCGCGCCCAGCACTCCCCAGCCACCGAAGACCGGCGCCACCAGGACCGCGCCCCGCGCCGGGTAGCGGGCCAACGCGTGCGCCACCACCAGGGCCCCGGCGCCGTGCCCCACCAGCACCGCCTGCCGCGGCAGGCTCGCGGCCACCTGGACCACATCGTGGGTGTACGCCCGCAGCGTCGCCTCCGGCGCCGGCTCGCTGCCACCGTGCCCGCGCAGGCTCACCGCGTACGCCGGGAACCCCCGCGACGCCGCGTGACCCAACCAGTGCTCGGCGAACGCCCACGCGCCGTGCCCGAACCCGGGAACGAAGAGCAGCGGCGGACGCCCCTCCTCCAGCTCGGGGATCGCGCTGAGCACCTCCCGCCGGGCCGGCCGGACCGGGCGCGACCACTCCCGGCCCCGCATGATCCGCAGGTCACTCACTGGTCTGCCTTTCGTTCGCGACTGCGGGGCTCGCAAGCTCACTCCTCGCGCTCACCGTGCCAGCCTTTCGTTCGCGGACTGCGGGGCTCGCAAGCTCACTCCTCGCGCTCACTTACCCTCCAGGTCGAGGAGGGCTCGCTGGACGGCGCGCAGATAGTCGGCGTGCCCGACCTCGAACCAGTGCCGGCTGCTCTCCTTGACCGGCCCGGAGTACCGCTCCCCGGCCCGGTCTCGCACCCGCTGCGCGAACGCCGCGGCCCGCTCCGGCCGGTCCCGGCGGGCCTGGAGCAGCCGGGCGAAGAGCACCGTCTGCCAGTGCGACAGGGTGAACAGCCCGGACTCCGGCTGCAACAGGCCGGCGACGGCCAGGGTCGGATGCCCCGGCGTGAACGCGTTGAGCCACAGCGTGGGCCGACCCGCGCCCGCGCTGTCACCGAACACCGACGCGTCGAGGAACTCGAAGCGCGGCAGGTACCCGGTGGCGAAGACGACCACCTCGGGGTCGATCTCGCGGCCGTCGGCCAACTCCACCGCGTACGGGTGGAACCGGGCGATGTCCGGCACCGGGGCGATCCCGCCGTGGCCCACGTAGTACACGAGCTGGCTGTTCGCGATCGGGTGCGTCTCGTACACCCGGTGGTCGGGCTTCGGCAGGCCGAAGCGGGTCAGGTCGCCGACGGTCAGCCGCAGCGTCCAGTGGTAGAGCCACTGCCGCACCCGCAGCGGCACCCGCAACGCCAACAGGGTGTCGTTGACCTGGTCGGCGGGGCGGCCGAGCACGTACTTCGGCGCGTACCAGTAGCCGCGCCGGGTGGAGTGCCAGCAACGCGACGCCTGCTGAGCGGCCTCGACGGCGATGTCGCAACCCGTGTTGCCGGCGCCGACCACCAGCACCCGCTTGCCACGCAGCTGCGCCGGGTCCTTGTAGGACGACGCGTGCATGATCTCGCCACGGAACTGTTCGAGGCCCTCGTAGCGGGGCAGCTTCGGCGACCAGTTGTGGCCGTTGGCGATCACCACGGCGGCGTACCGGGCGGTGCGCTCGGGGCCGTACCCGCCGGTGGAGCGGGTCGTGACGTCCCACCGATCCCCCTCGACGGGCTGGACCCGGATCACCTCGGTGCCGAACCAGATGTGCGAGCGCAGATCGAAGTGGTCGGCGTACCGCTCGAAGTACGACAGCACCTGACCGTGGTGCGGGTAGTCCGGCCAGGAGTCCGGCATCGGGAAGTCGGGGAACTGGGTGAACGGCTTCGACGAGATCAGGTGGGTGCTGGCGTACACCGGGCTGCGGTCGTGCCGCCAGTTCCAGGCGCCGCCGACGCCCGTCTCCCGCTCGTAGCAGTCCACGCCGAACCCGTGCTCGCGCAGGTTCTTGATGGCCGTCAGGCCGCTGGCCCCGGCCCCGATGACGCAGACCGTGTCGCCCCGGTCGGAGACCGGGCGGCCGTCGCTGTTCGCCGCGGGCGAGGTCGCCTCCGGGTCGGGCCGGCCGTGGTCGGTGGAGGTGGACACCGGGGAGATCTCCTTTTGGTACGGCAGGCGTGCCGGTCGCCGCGAAATCCTCTCCACAACCGAGCCGGATGTCCAGTCCTGGAACGGACGCGTCGACGGTCGAGCCGGGGCCGGGGGTCAGCCGGTGGCGGGCAGGAGTAGGTCGACCAGGACCGGGAAGTGGTCGCTGGCCCGGCGGGTCTGCGGGGTGTCCACCACGTCGTAGTCGACAACTGTGATCCGCGGGTCGACGAAGAGCGCGTCGATGCGTCGACGCGGGTCGGCGCAGGAGTAGGTGAGCCGCTCGGCCCGGTCGGCCGCCACCGCGGCGTCGGTCAACCCACGCGACACGGTGGCCCAGGCGGGCCCGTCCGGACCCTCGTTGAGGTCCGCCCCGGCCAGCACCGGGCTGGTCGCCGCGTCCAGGCCCCGCTTGAACTCGGCGGCCTGGGAGGGCCGCTCGGCCGGATCGGTGGAGAGGTGCGAGCCGGCGAGGGTGAACTGGGCGTCACCGACCCGGCAGTCGGCGTACGCGGCGCCGCGCAGGTGCCGGCCGGGGGTCAGCGGGTAACGCTGGCACCGGGTGCCCCGCACCTGGACCCGCAGGCTGGTCAGCAGCAGGTTGCCCAGGGCGGGCAGCCCACCGGCGGCCACCACCAGACCAAACGAATCGGCCAACGTGGCGGACTTCTGCCGCCACCGGAACCGGCGCGGCCCCTCCTGCACGATCACCACGTCCGGCGTCGCGGCCCGGACCACCGCCGCCAGCGCGGCGGTGTCGTCGCGCTGGCTGTGGATGTTGTACGACACGACGCGCAGCGGCACACCCATCCCGGACCGCCTCAGATCCGGCGGGCCAGGTCCGCGGCGCCGATCACACCGGCGCTGTTGCCCAACTCCGCCGGGAGCACCTCGGCCACCGGCAGGCGACCGCGCTGGGCGAGCGCGTCGAGGTACGAGCGGCGCGTGGGGCCGAGCAGCAGGTCACCGGCGTCGATCACACCGCCTCCGACGACCAGGGTCTGCGGGTCGAGGATCTGCGCCATGTCGGCGAGGCTGGTGCCCAGCCACCGGCCGATCTGGGCGAACGCCTCGGCGGACACCGGGTCGCCGCCCTGCGCGGCGGCGGTCACCATCGGGCCGGTGATCGCCTCGGCCTCACCGCCGGCCAACTCCAGCAGGGCGGTGGCCCGGCTGGGCTCCTGCCGGGCACCGGCCCGGGCGAACCGGACCAGGGCGCTGCCGCTGGCGTACTGCTCGATGCAGCCCAGCCGGCCGCAGCCGCACTGGTGCCCGTCCGGCACGGCCAGCATGTGGCCCAACTCCGCGGCGATGCCGTGCGCGCCGCGCATCAGGTCGCCACCGAGGACGATGCCGCCGCCCACACCGGTGCCGATGGTGAACATGATCATCGAGTCGTCGGCGTCGCGGGCCGCGCCGTAGCGGAACTCGGCCCACGCGGCGACGTTTCCGTCGTTCTCCACGATCACCGGCAGACCGACGGCCTCGCTGACGTACTCGCGCAGCGGTTCGTCACGCCAGGCCAGGTTGGGGGCGAAGAGCACTGTCGAACGGCTGGCGTCGATCCAACCGGCCGCGCCGATGCCGACGGCCTCGATGGTCCGTCCGGCGGCCAGTTCGCCGACCAGCTCGATGATGACGTCGCGGGTCTTGGCGACGTCATCGGCGGGAGTGTCCCGTCGGGTCTGCACGAGGACCGCGCCGGTGTCGTCCACGACCCCGCCGGCCACCTTCGTGCCACCGACGTCGACTCCGATGGTCAGCGTCACCGCTGCCGCCCCCCTCTGTTGTGCTGTCCGACCAGGTCCGGCCCAGTGCCGGTCCGGGTCGGAATGTCCCGCGCTCAGGCGCCGTCGCCCGATGCTTCCGCGCCGGCGTCATCGGGCACCCGCGAGGCGGGCACCACGGGACGGGTGGTCGGTGCCGGTACGGTCGCCGCCCCGGCCTCGTCGACGGGTGGTACGGCGGCCGGGGCGAGTGGGTCCGCCGTCCGGGTGGCGACCGACCAGACATCCCGCTCCGGCGCCGGCTGAGAATCATGCCCGCTACGGGTGGCATCGCGCCACACGTGGTCGTCGCCGGTCGCGGTGGACGGGGTGCTCGGGGTTGGCTCCGGGGGTACGTCGTCGGTGCTCGCGGCGGGTGCCGGCGATGGCGAAGCGTTCGGCTCGGCGGCCGGATCGCCGGGGGTCGGCGTGGACGGTTCAGGCGGGGAGAGCGCGCGGAGCAGGCTGGCGACCCCCGCGGCGAGGTCACCGGCGCCGGTCGCCAGGCGTTCGGCGAATTCCGGACTCGGGTCCCGCAACGCGGCGATGCCCCGACAGACCGGGCAGACGCAGCATTCGGCCGAACCGGTGGCGAAAGCACCACTGGCGCCGGAGCGCCCGTCCGGGCCCGCGCTGTGACCGAGGACACCGGACAGCATCCCGCCCAACGAGCCGAAGGCGCCGCTTGCCGAGCCGGCGGAAGCCAGTCGCGCTCCCGCCAGCAGGGTGGCGACCAGCCGCTCCGCCTCTTCCCGGGCCGAACCCGGATCCGTTCCGCCCACCGTCGGCTCCTCTACCGTGCCACCGGACACGTCACTGCGCCGCACCGGTTGCTTCTACCCGGCGCTTGAGCTGCTTCAACGCGGTGTCCATGATCATTTTCTCGGCTTTGCGCCGAAACATGCCGAGCATGCCGACCGACAGGTCGACCTCCAGCGTGTAGGTCACCGTGGTGCTGCCGTCCGGGTTACCCACCAGGTCGTAGGAACCACGCTGAGCCTTCTGCATCTTCGAGGGGGCGACCAGGTGCCACTCGATCCGGGACAGGTCCTCGGCGTACTCGTAGGCGAGCACGTACTCGTCGGCCATCACCCCGGCGTCGATGGTGAAACGCACCTGACTGGCGTAGCCGTCCTCGTACTCCTCCACGACCTCGGCCCGACGCACCGCCTCGGTCCATTCCGGGTAGCGCGCGAAGTCGCAGATGACCGCCGTCACCCGATCCGGTGCGGCGCCGATGATGATCGACTGGGTGGAGGAGTCCGCCATGGGGGGAGGCTACCCGCCTCCTGGGTGTCTCACCCCGACCGCCCGCCGGGTAGGTTTCGACACATGCCGACGCCCACGGCGGCGGCCGCCCGGCCAGTGCGAGCACGAAGGAGTGCAGGTGCGCGAGTTTTCCGTCCCACCGATCGTCACCGTTGGCGACGCAGCCAACCTCACCGATCCGGTCTGGGACAACGCCGAAATCGCACCCGACTCCGTCCAGTTCGCCCGCCCCACCCCGGGCGCCGACGGCACCGTCACCGTCTGGGCCGAAGTGACCTGCCTCCAGTTCCGCGACGAGGTGGCCGCCGTGGCCCGCGGGCTGATCGCCGCCGGCATCGAGCCGGGTGTCCGGGTCGGGCTGATGAGCCGGACCCGCTACGAGTGGACGCTGCTGGACTACGCCATCTGGGCCGTCGGCGCGGTGACCGTGCCGATCTACGAGACGTCAAGCGCCGAGCAGGCCGCGTGGATCCTCGAGGACTCCAACGCGGTCGCCGTCGTGGTGGAGACCGAGGCGCACGCCGCCCTGATCGCCGGTGTCCGACACCGGTTGCCCGAGCTGGGCCAGGTCTGGCAGATCGACCTCGGCGGGGTCGACGAGCTGGTCACGACAGGCGCCACGGTCGAGCTGGACGAGGTCGAGCGGCGGCGTAAGGCCGTCCGCGCCGGCGACCTGGCCACCATCATCTACACCAGCGGCACCACCGGCCGACCCAAGGGCTGCGTGCTCACCCACCGCAACATGTACGCCGACATCGCCAACGCGGTGCCGGTGCTGCCGAACCTGTTCAACGCCGGCGCGAGCACCCTGCTCTTCCTCCCCCTGGCGCACGCCTTCGCCCGACTCATCCAGATCGGCGTCGTGCAGGCGCGGGCCACCATGGCGCACTGCGCCGACACCAAGAACCTGGTCGCCGAGCTACAGGCGTTCCGGCCGACCTTCGTACTCTCCGTACCCCGGGTGTTCGAGAAGGTCTACAACGCCGCCAAGCAGAAGGCCGAGGCGGACGGCAAGGGCGGCATCTTCGCCCGCGCCGAGCAGGTAGCCATCGCGTACAGCGAGGCTCTGGAGACCCCGGGCGGGCCGGGCCTGGCGCTACGCGCCCAGCACGTGGTCTTCGACCGGCTGGTCTACCGCAAGCTCCGCGCCGCGCTCGGCGGGCGGTGTCGGGACGCGATCTCCGGCGGCGCGCCGCTCGGCGCCCGGCTCGGCCACTTCTTCCGGGGCATCGGCGTGACGGTCCTGGAGGGCTACGGCCTCACCGAGACCTCGCCCGCCGCCGCGGCGAACCTGCCCACCGGCACCCGGATGGGCAGCGTCGGCCGTCCGCTGCCCGGTGTGACCGTGCGGATCGAGGACGACGGCGAGATCCTGATCTCCGGCGAGCTGGTCTTCCAGGGTTACTGGCGCAACGAGACGGCGACGGCCGAGACGATCAGCGCCGACGGCTGGTTCCGCACCGGCGACCTGGGCCAGCTCGACTCCGACGGCTACCTGAGCATCACCGGCCGCAAGAAGGAGCTGATCGTCACCGCCGGCGGCAAGAACGTCGCTCCGGCGGTCCTGGAGGACCTGGTCCGCGCCCATCCGCTGATCAGCCAGTGTGTCGTGGTCGGTGACCGGAAGCCGTTCATCGCGGCGCTGGTCACCGTCGACGAGGAGGCGCTGCCGACCTGGCTGGAGAACGTCGGGATGCCCCTCGACACCTCCATCGAGCAGCTGCGCGAGCACGAGGGTCTCCGCAAGGAGATCCAGGCCGCCATCGACACCGCGAACCAGGCCGTGTCGAAGGCCGAAGCGATCAAGGTGTTCCGGGTCCTGCCCCACGACTTCACCGAGGCGACAGGCGAGCTGACCCCGTCGCTCAAGGTCAAACGCCAGGTTGTCCACAAGACGTACGCGGCGGAGATCGCCGATATCTACCGAGGCTGACTACCATCCGTCACGTGCCCGCATCCACAGCCACCGCACCGCGCCCGCATCCCCTCGCCGCAGCCGCTCGCCTGGTGATGCTGGCGCTGGTCGCCGTCCTGACCCTGTTCGCCACCCGCGACGTCGCCCAGCTGTGGTGGATCGCGCTGCTGGCGGTGGCCGGGGTGCCGTCGCTGCTGGCACCGCAGCACCGGGTGGTCGGCCCGCTGAGCCGGGTGGCCGAGGTGGTGGTGCTGGGGCTGGCCGCGAGCCACGTCGCCGCGGTGGCGTCCATCGGCGGCACGGTCGACGGCCTGGGCGCGTCGGCGGTGCTGCCCTACCTGGCGGTCCCGGTGACCGTCACCGCGCTGCGCCGCCGCTTCCCCGAGGGCGCCGCGCTGCTCGTGGTCACCGCCGCCACCCTGTTGATCAGCGGCGCTCTGACCCAGGTCGACGGCGGGCCGCAGCTCGGCCAGCTCGGTTACCTCGCGGTCTGCGCGCAGTGGCTGATCCTCGCGGCGCTGGGGCTCTACGCCGCCGGCACGCTGCACCGGGTGATGGCGGTCCGCAGTGAGGGCAAACCCCAGCCGTACGCCGAGGCCACCCGGCTGCTGACCCAGCTGCGCACGGTGGCCCGGCAGCTGCCCGGGGCGACCCTGGACCCGGGCGGCATCTCCGAGCACCTGCTGGAGGAACTGCGCACGGTGGCCCGGGCCGACCGGGGCGCGGTGCTGTCGGCCAGCGGCGGCGGTCGGCTCGTGGTGCTCGCCCAGGCCGGCGTCGACCGGGTCGACTGGGAGACGACGCTGGACGCCGATTCGGCGATCGCCGACGCCTGGGCCACCCAACAGGCCACCACGGCCGCCCGGTCGCAGTCCCGCTCACACCGTGGCGGCGACGTGTCCGCGCTTATCGTTCCGCTGGCCGCCGGGGTGCGCACGGTGGGGCTGGTGGTGCTGGAGGCCGACGCCGCGCACGCGTACCCGCCGCCGGTGGTGTCCCGCGTGACCGCGCTGACCCGCCCGGCCGCGCTGCGGCTGGAGGCGGCGCTACTCTTCGACGAGGTGCGCTCGCTGGCCACCAACGAGGAGCGGCAGCGGCTGGCCCGGGAGATCCACGACGGGGTGGCACAGGAACTGGTGATGGTCGGCTACGGCATCGACAACGCCCTGGCCACCGTCTTCGACGACGCCGACGAGACCGCCGAGGCCCTGCGTACGCTGCGCGCCGAGGTGACCCGGGTGATCCAGGAACTGCGGCTGAGCCTCTTCGAGCTGCGCAGCGAGGTGGACCGGCAGGGTGGGCTGGCCGCAGCCATCGCGGAGTACGCGCGGACCGTCGGCGCGTCCGGCGGCTTGCGGGTGCACCTGTCGCTGGACGAGTCCACCGCCCGGCTGCCGGCCGCCACGGAGGCCGAGTTGCTGCGCATCGCGCAGGAGGCGGTGACAAACGCGCGCAAGCACGCCGGGGCGTCGAATTTGTGGGTCACGTGTGAGGTCGACCCCCCGTACGCGCAAATAGAAGTGTCGGATGACGGTCAGGGGATGGCTGACCAGCGCCCGGACGGGCGGTACGGTCTTGCGATCATGGCCGAGAGGGCGGAACGTATCCGGGGCCGGTTGGAGATCAGGCCGCGGCAACCCAGCGGCACAACCGTGGCGGTGGTTCTCGGCACCTCGGCCAGGCGCGATAACGTGCGCGGCAGCGCAGCACCAGAAGGGGAGTAACCCGAGGATGACCACAAGTCCGATACCGGCCACCCGTACCAAGGTCCTCCTTGTCGACGATCATGACCTGATTCGCAAGGGTTTGCGGCACGCCTTCGAGCGCGACCGCCAGTTCGAGGTCGTCGGTGAGGCGGCCACGGCGGCGGAAGGAGTACGCCAGGCGGGTGCCTTGCAGCCGGACGTGGTGATCATGGATCTGCGGCTGCCCGACGGCAGCGGCCTGGAGGCCACCCGCGCGCTGCGCAAGTCCAGCGCGTCGATGGGCATCGTGGTGCTGACCATGTACGCCGGCGACGACCAGCTCTTCGGCGCCCTGGAGGCCGGCGCGAGCGCCTTCGTGCCGAAGACCGCCCCGGCCGACGAGGTGGTGGCCGCCGCACGGCACGCCGCCTCCTCCCCCAGCGCGTTCACCGCGGCCGACCTGGCCGAGGCGATGAAGCGCCGGCTCGCCCCCTCCGGCCCGCAGTTGTCTCCTCGGGAGGGGCAGGTGCTGCGGCTGCTCGCCGACGGGATGAGCGTGGCGGGCATCGCGAAGCAGCTGTTCGTCAGCGAGTCGACGGCGAAGACGCACATCTCCAAGCTCTACGAGAAGCTCGGCGCGGCCAACCGTGCTCAGGCCCTGATGACCGCACTCCGGCTCGGCCTGCTCGAGGCACCGGACGCGCCGAAGTTCTGACAGGCCTTCCGCTCGTCGAGCGGGACGTCGCGACCGACGGTCCGCGCCAGCTTCCCGGCCGGCGCGGACCGTCGCGCATCGACCGACGTCGGCGGGCAACCTTCGGCGCGCTATGGTCTGGCGTGCGTGGCGGGTGCACAATACCCGCGCGGGCGGCGGTGCTCGCGTCGCGGACTCGAGGGGTGAAACGCATGCAGCGGCCGGACTGGGCACCCGACACCATCGACATCGAGCGCCCGAGCGTCGCGCGGATGTACGACTACTACCTCGGCGGCTCGCACAACTTCGCCGCCGACCGGGCCGCCGCGCAGGCGATGGTCGCCGCGGTGCCCGAGGCGCCGTTGATGGCCCAGGCCAACCGGGCGTTCCTGCGCCGGGCCGTGCACCACCTCGCCGAGGCCGGGATCCGGCAGTTCCTGGACATCGGCTCGGGCATCCCGACCGTCGGCAACGTGCACGAGATCGCCCAGCAGCTCGACCCGCAGTCACGGGTGGTCTATGTGGACGTCGACCCGGTGGCGGTGGCGCACAGCCGCGAGATCCTCGCCGGCAACGAGCAGGCCGCGGTGGTGCAGGAGGACCTGCGTCACCCGGAGGCGATCCTGGCCCATCCGGACGTCCGCAAGCTGCTCGATCTGAGCCAACCGGTGGCCGTGATGGTCGTGGCCGTCCTGCACTTCGTCTCCGACGACGACCGACCGGCGGAGTTGCTGCGGACGCTGCGGGACGCGTTGGCGCCCGGCAGCTACCTGGTGCTGTCCCAGGCCAGCGACGACGGGCGCAGCGAGGACGAACGCGCCGAGGCGGAGCGGGTCTACCAGCGCACCGACAGCCCGCTCTCGATACGCAGCCGGGCCGAACTGACCGCGCTCTTCGACGGGTTCGAGCTGCTCGACCCCGGAGTGGTCTGGGTGCCCGAGTGGCGACCGGACACTCCGGAGAGCGCGGAGGACGCCGAGCGCGCGGTCTTCATGGGCGGCGTCGGGCGTCTCGGTGACTGAGTCGCCGGGGGCGACGCCCTACCCGGGCACGTTCGCCCGGGCCTGGGCGAAGGCGGTCTCCGGCACCAGTTACCTACCGATGACCCAGGCCCAGTTGGAGTCCCTGCTGGACCGGCTCACCGGGCAACTGGCCGGCGCGTTGCTCACCGATCCGTTCGACCTGCGTGCCGGGCACCGGGTCGGTGCCGAGTTGGTCGCCGCGCACATCGCCTCCGCCGAGGGGCTGGGTCGTACCGTCGAGGTCATCCAGCTCCGCCTGGTGCGCGACCTGGGTTTGGTGGCCGAGGACGTCGAAGACCGGATGGCCCGGCTGCTGGCGGCCGTGGCGACCGGCTACGCCCGCGCGCTGCGCGACCGGACACTCGACGAGCAGGAGTCGATCCGCCGCGCCGCCATGCGGGCCCGCACACAGGCCGAGCGGGCGTTGCGGGCCAGCGAGTCCCGGTTCCGGCATCAGGCCACCCACGACCCGCTCACCGGCCTGCCCAACCGGACGCTGTTCACCGAGCGGCTCACCGCCGCGCTCAACGAACCGGGCCGGGGCGCGCAGCGGGTCGGGGTGTGCTTCCTCGACCTGGACCGCTTCAAGGTGGTCAACGACACCCTGGGGCACCAGATCGGCGACCTGCTGCTGGCCACGGTGGCGGAGCGGTTGCGCAAGGCCATGGGTGAGCACCTGGTGGCCCGGCTCGGCGGCGACGAGTTCGTCATCCTGGTGGAACGCACCGCCGGCACCGACGACATGGTCGCGGTGGCCGAGACCGCGCTCGCCGCGGTACGCACGCCGGCGCTTGTCGATGGGCACGATCTGCAGATCTCCGCGAGCATAGGCATCGTCGAGCGCCAGGTGGCCGGGGCCAACCCCACGGACCTGATGCGGGCCGCCGACAGCACCCTGCACTGGGCGAAGTCCGCTGGTGGGGCGCGCTGGGCGCTCTACGACGCCGAGCGCAACCAACGTGAACTGGCCCGCTACGCGCTCTCGGCGGCCATCCCGGCGGCCTTGGAGCGCGGCGAGTTCTACCTCGACTACCAGCCGCTGACCTCGCTGCACGACGGCAGCCTGGTCGGTGTGGAGGCGCTGGTCCGTTGGCGGCACCCCGAGTTGGGGGTGCTGCGCCCGGACAGCTTCATCGGGTTGGCCGAGGAGACCGGCCTGATCGTCCAGTTGGGCGGTTGGGTGCTGGCCGAGGCCTGCCGTGAGGCCGAGGCGTGGTCGGCCGGCGGTGCCGCCGCGCCGTTCGTCAGCGTCAACCTGGCGGTACGACAGGTCCACCGGCCCGGTTTGGTACAGGAGGTCCGTGCGCTTCTGCGGCAGACCGGCCTGCCACCGGAGCGGCTCCAACTGGAGATCACCGAGAGCACGATGATGAGCACCGCCGAGGAGCCGGTTCGCGCCCTGCGCGTCCTCGCCGACCTCGGCGTACGCATCGCCATCGACGACTTCGGCACCGGCTACAGCAACCTGGCGTACCTGCGGGACCTGCCGGTGACCGAACTGAAGGTGGCCGGCGAGTTCGTGGCCGGCCTGCGGTCGCCCTCCGTCGGCCGCACCGACGAGCGGATCCTCGCCTCCCTGGTCTCGCTGGCGCACGCGCTGGACCTGACCGTCACCGCCGAAGGGGTGGAGACCGCCGGGCAGGCCGAGCGGCTACGCGCGATCGGCTGCGACGCCGCCCAGGGTTGGCACTTCGGCCGCCCCGCCCCAGCCGACCGCATCCTGGCCCGCATCCGCTGACCCCTCGGGCCCGCCCACGCCCCAACCCGTTCCCGCCCACTCCCCCAAGCTGCGGCTCACCCATCACCCGCAGCTCGCCCGGCTCACCAGTTGGGCGCAGAGGAGCATGGTCGTCGAGCGGACGACGCGAGCGGACAGCGCGGGGCCGGATATTCCGTTGAGCGTGATGCCTGGGAGTCATCTTGATGACTCACAGTCATCACGCTGATCCCGGCAAGGCACGCCGGGCCGCCGAGACATGCCTGCTTGAGTCAACCCCACCGTCGAGGTAGACAGCGTCTACGGCGACTGGTAGACAGTGTCTATGGACCCGGACGAGACGGGGCTGCGGGCGCGGTTGGTGGCCACCGGGGTGGACCTGGTGCTGCGCGAGGGCCAGTCAGCGGTGTCACTGCGGGAGATCGCCCGCCGTGCCGGCGTCTCGCATGGCGCGCCGCGCCGCTACTTCCCCACCCACGTCGACCTGCTCTCCGCCATCGCCCGGGAGGGCTTCGCCGACCTCACCGCCCGGATCGAGCAGACGATGCGCGACGTCGGCGCCGACCCACGTACCCGACTGACCGCGCTGGCCCGGACGTACCTGGACTTCGCGGCGGCCCACCGCGGCATGTTCGAGCTGATGTTCCGTCACGACCTGCTGGACAGCGGCCGGCTGCGGCTACGCGAGACGAGCCTGCCGCTGTTCGCCATCCTGGCCGACCTGGTGGCGGGGGCGCGCCGGCCCACCGACGCGCCCGCGGCGGTGCTCGCCGGCGCGCTCTGGGCGAACCTGCACGGCATCGCCCAGCTCTGGGCCTGGGGCAGCCTGCCGCTCGCCACCGGCGCCACCGACGACGACGCCCTGCTGCGCGCCGCGTTGGAGGCCCACCTCGGCCCGCCGCCCGCCTGAAACTCGACCCCGGAGGACACGTGCCCCTGCTGTACGACGTCACCAAGCTGACCGTCGGCACCGCGCTGCGGGTCGGCTGGCGACCCCGCGTGGAGGGGCTGGAGCATCTGCCCCGACCCGGCGGCGGCGCGATCCTCGCCGGCAATCATCTCTCCGTGGCCGACGAGTTGTTTCTCGTCACCTCGACGCCCCGACACGTCACCTTCTGGGCGAAGGTCGAGTACTTCAACGGCCGAGGTCCGGGCGGCTGGCTCAACCGGCACATCGTCGCCGGCATGGGCGCCATCCCGGTCGATCGCGCCGACGGCCGGGCCGCCCTGCGCGCCCTCGACGCCGCCATCCCGGTGCTGCGGGCCGGCGGCCTGGTCGCCGTCTACCCGGAGGGCACCCGTTCCCCGGACGGGCGGCTCTACCGGGGCCGGGTCGGGATGACCCGACTGGCCCGCGACGCCGGAGTGCCGATCATCCCGGTCGGCGTGCTCGGCACCGCCGAAGTGCTGCCGGTCGACGCGCGGCTGCCCCGTCGACACCCCGTCACCCTGCGGTTCGGCCCGCCGATCCCGGTCGCCGACCGGATCAACGGGCCGCGCGACATCCGGACGGTCACCGACGAGGTGATGGCGGCGATCCAGAAGCTCACCGGCCAGGAGTACGTGCCGCGCTACGCGCCCGCCAGGGAGAGCTGAACGCGGGCGGCGATCAGCCGGCGAGCAGTGCCGCCATGCGTTCCGCCTGCGCCTCCCAGCGCCACTCCCGTTCCACCCACGCCCGGCCGGCCGCGCCCAGTTGGCGGGCCAGGTCCCGGTCGGCGAGCAGCCGGGCGACCCGGTCGGCGAGTTGGGCGACGTCCCGGCCGCGTACCACGTAGCCGGTCTCCCCCTCGCGGACCGCGTCCGGTGCGCCCCCGGAGTCACCGGCCACCACCGGCAGGCCGGTCGCGGACGCCTCCAGGTAGACGATGCCCAGCCCTTCGACGTCGAGGCCACGGTTGCGGGTGCGGCACGGCATCGCGTAGACGTCACCGGCCGCGTAGTGCGCCGGCAACTCGACCGACGGCACCGTGCCGGTGAACACCACGTCCCGTTCCACACCGGTCTGGCGGGCCAGCTTCTCCAGGGTCGCCCGGTACGGCCCGCCACCGACGATCAGCAGCGCCGCGTCGGGCACCCGGCGGCGAATCTCCGGTAGGGCCCGGATCAGCGTGTCCTGACCCTTGCGCGGCACCAACCGGGACACGCAGACGACCACCGGCCGGTCGGTCAACCCGAGCCGGGCCCGGACCTGTTCACCGTCCACGGTCGGGTGGTAGGTGTCCACGTCGACCCCGGGCGCGAGACGACGCAGCTCGGTCACCCCGTCCAGCACACGGGCCAACCGGCTACGGGTGTACTCGCCGAGGTAGGTGGTCACGTCCACACCCCGACCGATGCGCCGCAGCGCCGGCCGGGCGGCCGGCACCGCAGCCCAACCGACCTCGTGACCATGGGTCTGGGCCACCGCCCGGCGGATGCCGGCCCGTCGCCGCAGGCCGGCCGCGAGCAGCCCCAACGGGGCCGCCGCCCCGAACCACACGGTGTCGCAGTCGTACGTGCGAGCCAAGCGGGCCGCCCTACGGGCGATCAACGGGGTGGGCAGCAGCACCCGGGTGCGCTCCCGGATCACCTCGAACGGCTGGTCGGCGTCGAACTTCGCGGCCCCGCGCCAGCTCGACGCGTAGACGACCACCGAGCCGGCCGGTTGACGGACCGCGAGGTTGTGCACGAAGGACTGGATCCCACCCGGGCGGGGCGGGAAGTCGTTGGTGATCAGCAGGGTGCGGTTCATCGGCCGGCCTCCCGGGCGTACGCGCGGGCGGCGGCCATCCGCTCCACGGTGGACGGATGTGAGGCCGAATAGAGGTATTCCCAGCGGGGCGGGTCGGGATCGCCGAGGTTGACCGAGCCGAGCCGGCGCTGCATCGACTCGAAGGACCCCGGGTCGTTGGTGAGCGCGAGCGCGTGCGCGTCGGCCCGCGCCTCCACCCGTCGGGACATCAGCGCCTGGACCGGAGCGGCGACCAGCCCGGCCACCGTGACCAGGGCGACCAGCAGCGGAAACGCGCTCGGTTGGGCTACCGAGTCGACACCGGCCAGCCGCAGCAGCGGCCCCCACGAGCCGAGCAGGTAGAGCGCCACCACGGCCGCCGCGGCGCCCAGCGCCCCGGTCAGCGTGCCGGCCGCCACGTCGGAGTCCTTCGCGTGCCCCAACTCGTGCGCCACGACGGCGGTCACCTCGGCCGGGGTCGCCTCGTGCAGCAGCGTGTCGTAGACGACCACCCGTCGGGTCGGCCCGAGACCCGAGACATAGGCGTTGACGGCCCTGGTGCGCCGGGAGGCATCGGCGACCAGCACGTCACGCACCGGCACCCCGTCGCGGGCGGCCATGCTCATCAGCTCGGTGCGCAACGGGCCCTGCTCCATCGGGGTGAACCTGTTGAACACCGGCTCCACCAGCACCGGCAGCACGAACGACAGCAGCACCACCAGCACCGCGGCGCCGGCCGCGCCGAACGCCCACCACCAGCGCGGCGCGAGTCGGATGACCGCGTAGAAGCCGAACAGCGCCACCGCGCCGATCACCGCGCTGACCGCGTACGACTTGAGCAGGTCGACAGCCCAGCCGCTCCAGCCGTTGGTGCTCAACCCGTAGCGGGTGAGCACGCTCTGCCGCCAGGCGGCGAACGGGAGCGTCACCAGGTCTGCGACGAGCACCACCGCCAGCCCGCCGAGCACCGCCTGCGCGGCCCAGTGCCCGCCGAACGGCCGGCCCACCAGCTCGACCAGGCGGCTGCCCAGCGGGGTCAACCCGAGCGCGAGGGCGATCAGCAGCCCCACCGCGAGCGCGGCATAGCCGCCGGGGCGCAGCGCGGCCCGGAACTCCCGACCCTTGGCCACCTGCTCGGCCGGCAGGTCACCGAGCGCGGCGAGCTGGTCGGCCCGGGGTGCCGGTGGGCGGTGCCATGGGACGAGCAGCGCGGCCAGCACGACCAGGGCGATGGTCAGCCCGGCCAGGGCCACCAGCGCCCAGCCGCGCGGGGTCACCGCGTCACCGCCCGTTGTTGCCCGCTCATCGCGCCGCTCCTCCCGCTGTGACCGCTCATCCTATGGTCCGCGAAAAGCCCGCTTCCGGGCGCGGTGTCGCGCTCAGGCGACGCGGCGGGTGGCACGGCGGCGAGCCGCCTCCGGGCGCGCGGGCGCGGTCAGCACCTCCACGTCGAAGCCGGCCCGGGCGAACACCTCGATGGCCTCGACCTCGGCGGCGACCAACCCGGCCGCCGGTGACGTCTCGTCGAACAGGGCGGTCAGTGGACAGCCGGAACAACCGTCGGCCCGCTTCGCGCACCCGTCGCAGTCGATGAGCATCGTGCCTCCTGATCGGCTCTCGGTGCAGGGGCGACGCCCTCTCGTCGCCGACCGAGCACCGTCGGTCACATCGACACTAAGCACCGGGTACGACAGGAACCCCGTCCGACCGCCCGTTCCGGGCTAGATCCACTCCAGATCAGCGAAATCGGGGTATCCCACCCGGCCGGATCGTCCGACATCAGCGACCTCGTGTCGATCGAGCGAGCAGGGGCATCGTTTGGCCGACCGGCCGACCGGGCACTGGGCGACGGTGGCCGACCTCGATGCTTCGTCCGTCGTGGACTTCCAGCACTCCCCACGCCGACATCGCCTCGCCATGGCTCTTGCCGTGCTGGGCGCCGCAGCCCTTCTCGCCTACTACACGGTGGTGTTCGATGAGGTGTGGTGGCAGGTGCTGCTGCGGTTCGGAATGATCGGCGCGATCACCGCGCTGACCACCAACTGGCAGCTGCGCCGTCAGCCTCGGCTGCCGCTGCGCCTGACCGACGAGACGCTGCACCTGGCCGGACCGAACGGGACCAGGCTCAGCATCGACTGGGTCAACATGGCCAGCGCCCAGGTTCGAGGCCGGCTGGACCCACGGCTGGTGGTCAAGCCACTCGACCCGGAGCAGACCCGGCCCCCCATGCGGCCCGGCCAGTGGTCGACCCCCGGACGCGGCCCCTACGAGTTGGTCGTCCGGCTCGCCTCGATGACGCCGCGCCCCGACGCACTGCGTCGTGAGCTGGCCCGGCGACTACCGGCAGGCTGACCGGGCCCCTGGGTGCGGGCGAGGTCTCAGCCCTGGGCGTCGAGGTCACGCAGGGCGAAGCGCAGGTGCTGCCACTCCTCGTCGAAGATCACGTGAAGGCAGCGCAGGACGGACACCTGCTTCTCGGGCCACCACGCGGACGGCCTGGTCTCGGCGAGCAGCTCCGGCGTGACGGCCGCGAGGAAGTCGCGCACCATCGCCTGCCGCTCGGCCCGCAGCTGCACGGTCTCGGCGAACGTCGGCTGCTCGATGGCGAAGATCGACATGTCGAAGCCCTCGCTCTCGTACTCGGCATGAGGTTGCCCGAGCGGGTGGAAGGGCTGCGGCAGTCGCAGGATCGCCTTGCCCAGCCAGGTGTCGGCGGCGAACGCGAGATGGCGCAGCGTCTGCGCGAACGACCACTGCCCGTCGATCGAGACGTCGACCGCACCCTCGGGCATGGACACGGCCCGATCGACAGCCGCCGCCCAGGCCCGTTCCAGTGCCGCCCACGCCAGGCGAAGGTCGTCCGGATTCTTGGCCTGCCGGAGGTCGCGGCCGGGAAATCGTCGGTTGAGCTCGGCCTCGACCAACGGCACGACATCGACGCCGTTGACCAGCAACGTGCCCTCGGCCAGCCACGGCGCGTCGATGTCCAGAGCATCCACATCGACGCCGCGCATCACCGCACCGGCCAGCGTCGACCTGTTGAACCGGGCACCCCGCAGATCACGATCGACGAAGACCGTGACGTCGTCCTGGGTCATGGCGACTCCCCTCCCGTCGGCGACAGCGGCCACGCTAGCCCTCGGGTACGACACAGGCACCGTCCGGCAGGGTCGGTTCAAGGAGAGCGGGCCGAAGACGGTGTCAGGAGCGGGCGAGCCGCCGCAGCAGAGAGTCCGCGCCCAGCGGGTACGCCCCGTGCCGGCGTACCCCGTCGGCGACCTCGCGGTCCGACGAGACCACCACCACCGGCCGGCCCGCCGGCTCGGCGCGGACCAGCCGCCGGATCAGCTCGTCGGCGGTTTCACCCTTGCGGGAGAAGAGCACCCGTACGCCGCGCGGCGCGGGCGGCAGCCCGTGCATCCGCTCGGCGCCGTCGAAGACGACTGTGACCTCGTCGCCGGTCTGCGCGGCGATCCCGCCCAGCCCGCTGATGAGGCGTTTGCGCTGCTGCTCCAGGGACATCTCACCGAAGCCGCGCTTGGTGACGTTGTAGCCGTCCACCACGAGGTGCGCCCGGGGCAGGGCGAGCAGTTGGTCGAGCCGGGCCGGGTCGTCGGTGTCGCGGGCGCGGGCGGCGGGGCCGGCCGGGGCGGTGCCCGGCTGCTCGGCGAACGCGTCGGCGACGAAGTCGGCGGGGAGTTTGTCCACCGGGTCGAGCGCCAGCTCGCGGCGCAACCCGACGGCGGCCTGACCGATGGTCTCCAGGAGCAGCCAGAGCCGGGCGTCGTCGACCGAGCGCGCCTCCTTGGCGCTGGCCCGGGCCACCCCGGCTGCGGCCTCGGCCTCGGCCAGCCGGGCCCGGGCACGGCGCAACTCGGCGTCCACGTCGGCGCTGGCGCGTGCCGCCCGGCCGCGCTCGGTGGCCAGCAGCTCGGTGGCCTTCCGTTCGCGGGCCTGGGTCTCCCGCAGGGTGCGGGCCATCTGCCGGGACTCCTCGCGCAGCTGGCCCAACTCCTCGCGGACGCGGGCCAGCTCGTCGCGGAGCTTCTCTGCCTCGACCCGGGCCACCGCGCGGTCGTGCTCGGCCCGGGTGGCCCGCTGCTCGGCCTCGCGGACCAGCTCGGCGACGACGGCGCTGTCCGCCTCGGCGCGCACGGCGGCGCCGCTGGCGTCGATCAGCTCCCGCCAGCCACGGGGCCGGGCCAGGTAGGCCAGCGCGGCCACCTCGACCGGGTCGGCGGCGGCCGGCGCGGTGCCCTCGACCACGGCCGCGCCGAGGTCACCGGCGTCGGTCAGGACCCGCGCGGTGACCCGCTGCCGGAACAGCGGGTCGGCGGTGAGCTGGGCGGCGATGACCGGCGCGCCGAGCCGGGCACGCCGATTGGGGGCGAACTTGGCCACCCGGCGCAACGGCACCGGGACCTCGTCGGGGGGCAGGGTGGGCAGCACCGCCGCGGTCAGCGTCACGATCCGCTGCCGGACCGGCTCGGGCAGGGTCGGCTCCGGCTCGGTGCCGGGACCATCGCCCGCCGTCGGGTCCGATGCGCCCGATGTGACCCTGACTACGTTGTCGTCCGGGTTGCCCACAGCACCGTCGAGCGCGACCGGATCCTCCTGCGGGAGGTGGTCGTCGTACGGCTCGGTGAGGGGCATGTGGCAAGTCTCCCACCGCGACCGGGCCCACCGCCCGGTGAGTGAGCCGATCTCTCATCCTAGCCCCATGGTGACGGATGGGACGGCTGCGACGGGAGTGTCGGACCGTGGCGCTAGCGTGCCGCCGATGGCACAGGCGGAGTACGTCCAGGAGTCACTGGCCGGTCTCGACCCGGCGGTGGGCGGGGTGGACCCGGCGCTGCCGCTCTACGCGACGACCTTCGTGGTGGTCGACCTGGAGACCACCGGCGGCGCGCCGGACGGCGGCGGCATCACCGAGATCGGCGCGGTCAAGGTGCGTGGTGGCGAGCAGTTGGGGGTGCTGGCGACCCTGGTCAACCCGGGGCAGCCGATTCCGCCCTTCATCACGGTGCTGACCGGCATCACCCAGGCCATGCTGGTGCCGGCGCCGCCGATCGAGCAGGTGCTGCCGAGCTTCCTCGAGTTCATCGACGACGCGGTGCTGGTGGCCCACAACGCCCCCTACGACGTGGGCTTCCTCAAGGCCGCCTGCGCGAAGCACGGCTACCGCTGGCCCAACCCCCGGGTACTGGACACGGCGGCGCTCGCCCGCCGGGTGCTGACCCGCGACGAGGTGCCCAACCGCAAGCTCGGCACCCTGGCCGCCTACTTCCGCACCGCCACCCAGCCCACGCACCGGGCACTGGACGACGCGAAGGCCACCGTCGACGTGTTGCACGGGCTGATCGGTCGGCTCGGCGGGCACCGGGTGGACACTGTCGGCGACGCCATCGAGTTCGCCCGCGCGGTGACCCCGACCCAGCGCCGCAAGCGGCACCTGGCCGAGGGGCTGCCCCGGGTCCCCGGGGTCTACATCTTCCGGGCCGCCGACGACCGGCCGCTCTACGTGGGCACCTCCGTCGACATCGCCACCCGGGTGCGCAGCTACTTCACCGCCGGTGAGAAGCGCGCCCGGATCTCCGAGATGCTGGGCGCGGCCGAGCGGGTCGAGGCGGTGGAGTGCGCCCACTCGTTGGAGGCGGAGGTCCGTGAGCTGCGGTTGATCGCCGCGCACGCCCCGCCGTACAACCGCAGGTCCAAATACCCGGAACGGATGGTCTGGCTGAAGCTGACCGACGGTCCGTACCCTCGGCTGTCGATCGTCCGCGACCTCTCCCCCACCGACACCGCGTACCTCGGGCCGTTCACCTCCCGGCGGGCCGCCGAGCTGGCCGCCGCCGGTTTCCACGACGCGGTGCCGCTGCGCCAGTGCACGCACCGGCTCTCGCTGCGCACCATCACGCCGGCCTGCGCGCTGGCCGAGCTGGGTCGCTGCCCGGCGCCCTGCGAACACAAGATCACCCCCGAGGAGTACGACGACAGCGCCGCCGCGCCCTTCCGCACGGCGACGACAAGCGACCCCCAGCCGGTGGTGGACGCGCTGCTCGCGCGGATCGACGTGCTCTCCGGCGACCAGCGCTACGAGGAGGCCGCCGTGGTGCGGTCCCGGCTGGCCGCCGTGCTGCGGGCCACCGTGCGGATGCAGCGGCTGGCCGCGCTGACCGGGATCGTCGAGCTGGCCGCGGCCCGGCCGGCCGCCCGGGGCGGCTGGGAGTTGGCGCTGGTCCGGCACGGCCGGCTGGCCGGCGCGGGGGTGTCCCCGCCGGGCGTGCACCCGCGGCCCACGTTGACCGCGATCCGGGCCACCGCGGAGACGGTGACGGGCGGGCACGGTCCGGTGCCGTCCGCCACCGCCGAGGAGTCCGAGCGGATCCTGTCCTGGTTGGAGCGGCCGGAGACCCGTCTCGTCGAGATGTCCTCCGGTTGGTCCTCGCCGGCGAGTGGTGCGGGCCGGTTCCGTGACCTGCTGGCGAAGGCCGAGACCGGCGCGTCCCACCAACTCTCGACCGAACGCTCATGACCAACTGACCGATCGGACTACGTCGACTCGCTTAGGCTGTTAGAGAAGTGCAGTCCTGCCCGATTCGTGGGCCTGCTCCCGCCGCCGGGGTTCCGGCGACGCGGAGCCGGGGTGAGGAGGTGTCCCTCGTGGACGTCGACGCCGGACACGGCGCCGCCCTGGGGGGCGCCCTGCCGACACAGCCGGGTGAGCTGCCGCTCGCACGCCGGCTACGGTCGCTGCTGAGTTGGCCGACCACCGACTCCGACCCGGTCACCCAGCTGGTCCGCACCCACCGCGGCATCCACGCCGGCACCGACCCCGCGGTGCTGCGCCGTGCCTACACGATCGCGGAGAACATGCACCGCGGGCAGTTCCGCAAGAGCGGGGAACCGTACATCACCCACCCCCTCGCGGTGGCGCAGATCTGCGCCGAGCTGGGGATGGACGCCACCACCCTGGTCGCGGCACTGCTGCACGACACCGTGGAGGACACCCGCTACACCCTCCAGGCGCTCTCCGAGGATTTCGGCGGCGAGGTGGCCCACCTGGTCGACGGGGTGACCAAGTTCGACAAGGCGTTCTACGGCAAGGCCGCCGAGGCGGAGACGATCCGCAAGATGATCGTCGCGGCCGCCAAGGACGTCCGGGTGCTGATCATCAAGCTCGCCGACCGGCTGCACAACATGCGCACGCTCGGGGTTCGCTCCGCGTCGTCGCGGGAACGGATCGCCCGCAAGACCCAGGAGGTGCTGGTCCCGCTCTGTGACCGGCTGGGCATCCAGACCCTCAAGCGCGAGCTGGACGACGTGGTGCTGCTGCACCTTGAGCCCGACGAGCACGCCCGGCTGGCCCGACACGTGCACGACCGGCCGGGCTGGGATTCGTACCTCGACTCGGTGGTCACCCGGGCCCGGGTGGCGCTGCGCCGCAGCCGGGTCGACGCCGAGGTGAGCCCCCGTCCCCGGCACCTCTACTCGATCTGGAAGGACACCATCGCCGGCGGCCACACGGCCCCGTACGACCTGCCCCGCATCGTGGTGGTGGTCGACGGCCCGGCCACCGACTGTTACGCCGCGCTCGGCGCGATCCACGGCACCTGGCGACCGGTGCCCGGCCGTTTCAAGGACTTCATCGCGTCACCGAAGAACAACCTCTACCGCTCGCTGCACACAAGCGTCTGCGGCCCGCAGGACCGCACGGTGGAGGTGCTGATCCGCACCCAGGAGATGCACCGCTCGGCCGAGTACGGCATCGCCGCCGACTTCCGTTTCCCCCGCTCGGGCAGCAGCAGCGCCGCGGCCCGCGCCGAGCAGTTGGACTGGTTGCGCCGGGTGCTCGACTGGGAGCCGGACGCCGCCGACCCGGCACAGTTCCTCGAGTCGCTGCGCTGCGACCTCGCCGAGGGGCAGATCCAGGTCTTCTCCGACGGCCGGCAGGTCGTGCTGCCCGCCGGCGCCACACCTGTCGACCTCGCCTACGAGCTGGGCAACGACCGCGGCGACCACTGCCTCGCCGCACGCATCAACGGTCGGCTGGCCCCGCTCAGTTCCGAGCTGGACGAGGGCGACGTGGTGGAGATCTTCACCGAGAACGACGGCGACAACGGCTTCGAGGCCGGTGTGGCGCCGCGGGGTCCCCGCCGGGAGTGGCTGAGCTTCGTCAAGTCGCCGCACGCGCAGATGCAGATCAACAGGTGGTTCGCCGAGCACACCGAGCCGGGCATCACGATCAGCGACAAGGTGCGCCTCGGTCGGGCCACCATCGGGCTCGCCCTGCGCCAGCACAACCGGGGCCTCGCCAGTGATCTGCCACTGCTGCGCCTCTCCGAGGAGTTGGGCTACCCCGACCTGGAGACCCTGCTGGTCGCGGTCTTCGACCGGGTGATCGAACCGGACACCGTGGTCCGCCAGCTCATCGACCTGGTCGACCATCGACAGTGATCCGGCGGGCCCCAGCGCGTCCGAAGGACATTCGTGACCACTAGCCTGGAGCCATGATCCCCCGCTCCCGCGCCACCGGTCGGGCCCTCTTCTACCAGGCCTTCTACCGGCTGCCGCTGCCGGTGCGTCGGCGCCTGGTCAAGCTGGCCGTGCCCAAGTACATCGTCGGCGCGGTCACCCTGGTCCGCGATTCCGAGGCGCCGGGCGCGGGTCGGTTGCTCATGCTGCGCCAACCGCCCGGTAAGGGCTGGTCCCTGCCCGCAGGTCTCCTGGACCGGGGCGAGCCCCCGGTGGTGGGTGCGGCCCGCGAGCTGTTCGAGGAATCCGGCGTCCGACTCCCCCCGTCCCGGTTACGCCCGGCGGTGCCGAACGCGATCGTGCACGCCAAGGGCTGGGTCGACATGGTCTTCGAGACGGACGTGCCCGCGTCCGACACCAAACTGACGGTCGACGGCGCGGAGGTCTTCGAGGCCGCCTGGCACCCCCTCGACGACCTGCCCAAGCTGACCTGGCCGACCGCCCGGCTGCTCGCCTACTACGACATCGGGCCACTGGCCGGGCAGTTCCCGCCCCCGATCCCCGACGACATGCCATGACCGGCGGGGCTCCCGCCCAGGCGGAATTGTGCGCGGTGGTGCTGGCCGCCGGCGAGGGCACCCGGTTGCGCCCGCTCACCGAACGGGTGCCCAAGGCGCTCTGCCCGGTGGGCAACGTGCCCCTGTTGGAGCGGGCGTTGGCGCGGCTGACCGGCCTGGGGCTGGCCGGTCCCAACCGGGTCGCGGTGAACGCCTGCTACCTCGGTGACCAGGTGGTGGCGCACGTCGGCGACCGCGCACACCTGTCGGTGGAGCCGGGCGACCCGCTGGGCACCGCGGGCGGGGTGGCCAACCTGCGGGACTGGATCGACGGACGGCCGGTGCTGGTCGGCAACGCCGACGCGTACCTCGCCGACCCGGCCGCTCCCCCAGGCCCGGACGTGGCCGCCCTGCTCGACGGCTGGGACGGGCACACCGTACGCCTGCTCGGCCAGCCCGCCGCGGACCCGGCGGCGCCGGGCACCTTCGCCGGGCACGTCTTCACCGGCTTCTCGCTGTTGCCCTGGCGGCTGGTCCGGGACCTGCCGGTCGTCTTCTCGGACCTGGTCCGCGCCGTGTGGCGTCCGGCCGAGGCCGCGGGCGCCCTGACGGTGGTGCCCTATCCGGGCACCTTCATCGACACCGGCACCCCGGCCGACTACCTGGCCGCCAACCTGCACGCCGCGGCCGGCGGCTCTCTCGTCGAGGAGTCCGCGACGGTGACCGGTCGCTGTGTGGAGTCGGTCGTCGGCGCGGGGGCGCGGGTGGACGGCGACGTGTCCCGCACGGTGGTGTGGCCGGGCGCGACCGTTCGCGCCGGCGAGCGGTTGCGGAACGTGATCCGGGCCGGGAGCGACCTGACCGTGCCCTGCCCCGCCCAGGGTTGAGCCCCGACGGCTCCCGCCTCCGGTCTCGGGCCGGAACATCTAGCATGGGCGACGACGCCGACGAACGGAGAAATGCCCCGTGATCACCGCGATCGTGCTGATCGACTGCGCCACCGATGCGATCCCCGAGGTGGCGGAGAACCTGGCCAACCTTCCCGGTGTCAGCGAGGTCTACTCGGTGGCCGGGCACGTCGACCTCATCGCCATCGTCCGGGTCCGCGAGTTCGACCAGATCGCCCAGGTCATCGCGGGCAGCATCTCCAAGGTCCCGGGGGTGCTCAACACCGAGTCGCACATCGCCTTCCGGGCGTACTCCCAGCACGACCTGGAGGAGGCGTTCGCGATCGGCCTGGCCAGCGCCGACTGACCGCCCGGCGTTTCGGGTCGTTACCGGCCCCACGGCGGCGCGTGACGCGCACAGGGCGGCCGGTCCACCACGTGGGTGGACCGGCCGTCTGCGGTGGCTACGTCAGCTCTCGCTGGGAGCCGGCACCTCTGTGGTGCCGCCGCCCGGAGCCGGGGACTCGGTGGTGCCACCCGGAGCCGGCGACTCGGTGCCGGTGCCACCCGGAGCCGGCGACTCAGTGCCGGTGCCGCCCGGGCTGGGCGTACCGCTGGCGCTGGTCTGCGGAACCGGGATGCCCAGCTTGTTGGCGAGCGCCACCAACTCGTCGTAGTGCGTCTGCAGCGTCGGAAGCGCCGTCTGCGCCAACTGGACCACCGACTGCTCGGAGCCCTGCGAGATCTCCGTCTGGGTGGCCTGGATGGCCTGGACGTGACCGGCCAGCTCACTGGTCACCCAGAGCCTGTCGAACTCCGCACCGCTTGCGTTGTTCAGCTTGTCGATGACCGCCTGCTGATCGGCGCTGGGCTCGTTCGGCAGCTCCACCCCGACCTGCGAAGCCGTCTGCTGCACCGTCTGGTCCAGCTGGGTGTGGTCGGTCTTCAGCATCGCGCCCAGGTCCTTGACCCCCTGGTCCTGACCCTTCTGCTGGGCCAGGTCACCAGCGGTGATCTCGAACAGGTTGACCTGGTGTACCGCCTGCAGGTACTGGGTGTCCTGCGTCGACGGCTGTGCCGCGGCCTGCGCGGCCGCAGCCGGCGCGACACCGACAAGTACCAGCGCGGCCAACAGGCCGAGGCGTTTGATACCCAACATGCTTCCCCCCCTTGAGACGTTGGACCGCACGGATACCCGGCTCACCGGGGTTATTCCTGCGATCGCCTGTCGCGCGGGGTCGACCGGTCCCGCCGTGGCCGTCCGACTCCTGGTCGGATGGGCCGGGGGTGTGGAAACGACGTGGCGCCCGCCGGAATCCGGCGGGCGCCACGTAACGGTACGACTGGGCGGTCAGCGGCGGCTCTCGCCGCTGCCGATCTCCTCGCGCTCGGGTCGGGCCTCGACCGGCGGGTGCCCCGGCGAGACCGGCGCCTCGACCGGCTTCTCGATCGGGTAGAAGAAGCCCCGGATGGCCGGGCCGAGGGCCCCCAGCCGGTTCATCTTCTTCGGCACGACCCAGCCGACGTAGTCCAGTTGGCCGTGACCGTCCGCGTGCCCGTTGGACGCGCTGAGCGGCTGGTGCACCTCGACGAACCGGCCGTCCGGCAGGCGCCGGATGATGCCGGTCTCCACACCGTGCGCGAGCACCTCCCGGTCGTGCTGCTGCAGACCCAGGCAGAGCCGGTAGGTGACGTAGTACGCCAGCGGCGGGACCACCAGCAGGCCGATCCGGCCCGCCCAGGTCATCGCGTTCAGGCTGATCTGGAACTTGTCCGCGATCACGTCGTTGGCGCCGGAGAGCGTCAGCACGATGTAGAACGCGACGGCCATGGCGCCGACGGCGGTCCGGGCCGGGGCATCACGCGGACGCTCGAGCAGGTTGTGGCTCTTGCGGTCCTTGAGGTGCCGGGCTTCCAGGAACGGGTACATCGTCGACAGGCCCACCAGGATGCCGGGCAGCACGACCGTCGGCCAGAACAGCGGCGGGATGACGTACCCGTCGCCGATCGGGATGGGGATCTCCCAGGCCGGCATGAGTCGGGTCGACCCGTCGAGGAACATGACGTACCAGTCGGGCTGGCTGGCGGCCGAGACCACCCATGCCTCGTACGGGCCGAACAGCCAGATCGGGTTGATCTGGAACAGACCGCCCATCAGCGCGATGACGCCGAAGACGACCATGAAGAAGCCGCCCTGCTTCAGCGCGTACCGGGGGAACATCCGCTCGCCGACCACGTTGTTGTTGGTCCGGCCGGGGCCGGGCCACTGGGTGTGCTTCTGCTTGAAGACCAGGCCCAGGTGGACGCTGATCAGCGCGAGCAGCAGACCAGGGATGAGCAGCACGTGGGCGATGAAGAACCGGCTGATGATGATCGTGCCCGGGAACTCCCCGCCGAAGACCGACGAGGTGACCCAGGAGCCGATCACCGGGATGGACAGCATGATCGCCGAGGCGATCCGCAGGCCGGTGCCGGACAGGCCGTCGTCCGGCAGCGAGTAGCCGGTGAAGCCGGCCAGGAAGCCGACCCAGAACAGCAGCGAACCGATGATCCAGTTGGTCTCACGCGGCTTGCGGAAGGCGCCGGTGAAGAAGACCCGGAGCATGTGCACGACGATCGCGGCCATGAACAGCAGCGCCGCCCAGTGGTGCATCTGCCGCATCACCAGACCGCCACGGACGTCGAACGAGATGTCCAGGCTGGAGGCGTACGCGGCGGACATCGGCGTGCCCTGCAACGGCGCATAGCTGCCGTCGTAGACCACCTCGGTCATCGCCGGCTCGAAGAAGAAGGTGAGGAACACACCGGTCAGCAGCAGCACGATGAACGAGAACAGCGCGATCTCGCCCAGCAGGAAGGACCAGTGGTCCGGGAAGACCTTGTTCAGTAGCTTGCGCAGCGGGGTGGCCACCGCGAAGCGGTCGTCCACTCCCACCGCGGCCTTGCCCGGCGTCGCCGCAAGGTCAAACTTTCGACGCTTCATGGCCGCTCCCAGAAATCAGGCCCGACGGTCTCGGTGAAGTCGGACTTCGCCACGAAGAAGCCCTCGGAGTCCACCTCGATCGGCAGCTGCGGCAGCCGCCGGCTGGCGGGGCCGAAGATGGGCCGGGCGTTGTCGGTGATCAGGAACTGGGACTGGTGGCACGGGCAGAGCAGCCGGTTGGTCTGCTGCTCGTACAGGCTGGCCGGGCATCCCGCGTGCGTGCAGATCTTGGAGAACGCCGCGTAGTTGCCCCACATGTAGTCACCGTGGCCGACCCGCTCGTTGGCCCGGCGCGACTCCTGCGCGTCGGAGTCGCGGAGGTGGATCAGCAGCGTCGGCGAGTCGGCGTGCTTGTTGCTCACGCCGTGGTCGATGCCGGGGAAGACGGTGATCTGCCCACCGGTGCTGATGTCCGCCGGGCGGATCGGCCGGCCGTCCTCGCGGACCAGGCGGATCCGCTGGCCGCCCTCGGGCATGGCGTACCCCGTGGTGAACATCTGGTTGTTCTTGTGCGGCTGCGAGATCAGCCCGCCGACCAGCGGCGCGGCGGCGACCGCGGCGACCGGCGCGAGACCGGCCAGCAGCGAGATGCCGAGCAGCGGGCGACGCTTCACACCCAGCTCGTCCGCCATGTAGAGCATGGTCTGGCCGGTGATCGTGCGGCCTTCGGAGTCCACCTGACCCTCGTGCCGGTCCTGGATCGAGACCTCCTTGGGCAGCAACTTCTTGCCCCAGGTCAGGATGCCGAAGCCGACGGCGAGCAGCGCCACGCCGAGGGTGAAGCCGAGCAACGGGGTGTAGAACTTGTCGCCGCCCCGGCCCGCCTCGTACTGCCACGGCCACCAGATGTAGATGGCCAGGAAGGCGGTCGCGGCCAGGCCGGTGATCAGGAAGAAGCCGGCGACCACCCGGGTCAGCCGACGCTCCGCCTTGGTGCCCGGCAGCACCTGCGGCTCGTAGTGGACGATCTCGATGTCGTCCCGGCGCGCGCCCTCACGAACGATGTCGAACCGGGTCAGCTTGGGGTCGTTCACGTCGAGCGGCTCCTGGCCCTGCGGGGCCGGGTGCTCGGTGTGGGTGCTCATGCCGTCACCTCGCTACGGGTGGCGCCGAGCGGCACCACGGCACTGAATCGGATGGCCTGCTCGATCACGACTTACCCGCAATCCACAGGCTTGCGAAGACGAGCGCCACGATGCCAACCAGGAAGATCGCCAGGCCCTCGGTGGACGGGCCGTACCGCCCGAGGTTGAACCCACCCGGGTCTTGGTCGTGCTTCAGCGTCTCCTGGATGTAGGCGATGATGTCGGCCTTCTGCTCCGGCCGGAGCTGGTTGTCGCCGAACACCGGCATGTTCTGCGGGCCGCTCAACATCGCCGCGTAGATCTGGCGGTCGGTCGCGGGGTGCAGGCTCGGGGCGAACTTGCCCGAGGAGAGCGCACCGCCGCCGCCACCGAACGCGTGGCACTGCGAGCAGTTGATCCGGAACAGCTCGCCGCCGGCCGCGACGTTGCCGTCCTCACGGAGGTCGTCGCCCTGGGGCACGACCGGGCCGCCGCCAAGCTCCTGGATGTACTGGGCCAGTTGGCGGGTCTGCTCGTCGGTGAAGACCGGGGGCTTGCGGTGCGCCTGGGCCTCCTGGCGGGCCAGCGGCATCCGCCCGGAGCTGACCTGGAACTCGACAGATGCCGCGCCGACGCCGATCAGGCTCGGCCCGCGGCCCTCGACACCCTGGGCGTTACGGCCGTGGCAGGTCACACAGCTCACGTCGAACAGCGCCTTGCCCTCTGCGGCGGCGCCGGTCAGCTGCGGGTTGTCCTGCGCCTGGGCGCCCGGGGCGAAGACGGTGTATGCGCCGCCGGCGAGCATCAGCGCGGCGATCAGCCGGACCGCGGCGCCCAGCCGGCGGCGGCCCCTGCTGCGCGCGGCGGGCCGCTCACGCAACCGCGCGAGCAGACCGCGTCGGCGGTCGTTGTCAGAAGTCATGAGCGGTGTCCTTAACCGGTTGGACCTGTCTCAGGGGACGGAGCAGCAGCGCGGAATGTGACGCGCAAGATCACTGGAGCCAGTAGATCATGGCGTACAGCCCGATCCACACGACGTCGACGAAGTGCCAGTAGTACGACACGACGATCGCCGACGTCGCCTGCGCCGGAGTGAACCGGCCCATGGTCGTACGGACCATGAAGATGATGAAGGCGATCAGACCGCCGGTCACGTGCAGGCCGTGGAAGCCGGTGGTCAGGTAGAACACCGACCCGTACCCGTCTCCGTTGATCTTGATGCCGTCCTCGACCAGGTGGCGGTACTCGTTCAGCTGGCCGAGGACGAAGATCAGGCCCATCACGAAGGTGACGGTGAACCAGCGCCGCAGCGCGTGCACGTCACCCTTCTCCGCCGCGAAGACGCCGAGCTGGCACGTCACCGAGGACAGCACCAGGATCACCGTGAAGGTGGTCGCGTACGGGATGTTGAGCGCCTCGGTGTGCTTCTCCCACTGCTCCGGCGCAGCCGCGCGGATGGAGAAGTACATCGCGAACAGCGCCGCGAAGAACATGAGTTCGCTGGAGAGCCACACGATCGTCCCGACGCTGACCATGTTCGGTCGGGTCAGAGAGTGGATCCGGCTCTTGTCAATGGCTGGGGCCGCAGTCACGCCGTCATTATTGCCCCTGACCGGGGCCGGCGATCAGCGGGGTCGCAAACCTGCGCCTTCCGTGGCCCCGCCGCCAGGGTCCGGTTCGCCTGGCCTAGCCTGAAAAGCGTGCTCCACGTCGATCCGATCTTCGCCGCCACCTCGGCCCCGCCGCCGTTCACCGTCGGCGCGGTGCTGACCGAGACCCGGCTGGACAGCTGGCTGGCCCTCGGCCTGGTGCTCGCCGCCGGCCTGTACCTCTACGGGGTGTACCGGCTGCGCCTGCGCGGCGACCGCTGGCCGGTCGCCCGTACCGTGTTCTTCCTCGGCCCCGGGCTGGGCGGCATCGCGCTGGTCACGGTCAGCGGGCTGCACGCCTACGACACCGCGCTGCTGTCCGTGCACATGATCCAGCACATGGTGCTGTCCATGGTGGCGCCGATCTTCCTGGCGCTCGGCGCGCCGATGACCCTGGCCCTGCGGACCCTGCCGGTCCGGCCGCGCAAGCGCCTGCTCGCGATCGTGCACAGCCGCGTCGCCCGGGTCTACAGCTTCCCGCTTGTGGCGTTCGCCATCTTCGTGGTCAACCCGTTCGTGCTCTATTTCAGTGACCTGTACCGCTACACCCTCGAACACGCCTGGGCGCACGAGCTGGTGCACGCGCACTTCATCATGACCGGCTGCGTGTTCTTCTGGCCGCTACTCGGCCTCGACCCGCTGCCCGGTCGCTGGCCGTACCCGGCGCGCGCCCTCCTGATGCTGCTCTCCGTGCCGTTCCACACCGTGCTCGGTCTCACCATCATGCAGAGCAGCACGCTCTTCGGCGGTGACTGGTACCCGTCGCTCAACCTCGGCTGGGTCGACCCCTGGCAGGACCAGGTGGTCGCCGGTGGCATCCTCTGGGCCGGCGGCGAGTTCGTCAGTGTGACGATGCTCGCGGTGCTTGTGGTGCAGTGGGTCAAGCAGTCCGAGCGGGAGGCCCGCCGGGTGGACCGCGAGCTGGACCGCCAGGAGGCCCGCGACCGCGCCGCCGACGCCGCGCCGGCCTGAGCTGCCCGGACGGTACGCCCCGACAGGTGACGCCGGGCGGGATGTCGGCTACGTCACGCCGACCGGTACGATCTGCGAGCAGCTACGAGGTGGAAGCGGAGTGCCGGCATGAGCGATCGTCTTTGCACCGTTTTGCTCTACAGCGACGACCCGCAGGTCCGTGATCGGATGCGGATGGCCGTCGGCACCCGGCCCGCGCCCGGTCTGCAGATCGAGTTCGTCGACGCGTCGACCTACGCGGAGACCATCCGGCTGGTCGACGACTACGAGATCGACCTGCTGGTGCTCGACGGTGAGGCGAGCCCGGGCGGCGGCATCGGCATCGCCCGGCAGGTCAAGGACGACCGGGACGACGCCCCCCCGACCTGCC
Organism: Micromonospora sp. DT53; assembly: GCF_049841535.1. Taxonomy (NCBI): domain Bacteria; kingdom Bacillati; phylum Actinomycetota; class Actinomycetes; order Micromonosporales; family Micromonosporaceae; genus Micromonospora; species Micromonospora sp. DT53. The sequence goes on along the minus strand of NZ_JBNCKM010000001.1, from coordinate 398,156 downwards.
TGGTGATCGCCCGCGCCGCCGACCGATGGCTCGCCGCGTACGCCGAGGTCGACGCGACGCTGGTGCACCCGCTCGACCCGGTGACCACCGGCGGCACGGTGGCCGAGCTGCTGCGGACGCACGCACCCGCCTGACGTCCCCCGCTCCTCCGGCACCCCACGGCGCCGGATCTCCTCGGCGCCCGTTCCAGCCCACCCGCACTTCGCATGCTCGGGAGGCCCGCCATGGGCGATCGGACCTGGCCGCACCTGCTCAACGCGCTGCTGCGCGGTGACGAACTCTCCACCGCCGACACCGCCTGGGCGATGGACGAGATCATGACCGGCTCGGCGAGCGCGGCGCAGATCGCCGCCTTCGCCGTGGCGCTGCGGGCCAAGGGGGAGACCCCCGCGGAGCTGGCCGGCCTGGTGGAGGCGATGCTGGGTCGCGCGGTCCCGGTGGCGCTCCCCGAGGAACTGCGCCGCACTGCGCTCGACGTGGTCGGCACCGGCGGTGACCTCGCCCACACGGTCAACATCTCCACGATGACGGCGCTTGTGGTCGCCGGCACGGGCGTCCGGGTCGTGAAGCACGGCAACCGGGCCGCCTCCTCCCTGTGCGGCACCGCCGACCTGCTGGAGTTCCTCGGCATCCCCCTGGATCTCGGCCCGGAGCAGGTCGCCCGCTGTGTCGAGGAGGCCGGCATCGGGTTCTGCTTCGCGGCCCGGTTCCACCCTGGGATGCGGCACGCGGGCCCGGTCCGCCGCGAGGTGGGTGTGCCCACTTTCTTCAACTTCCTCGGCCCGCTGACCAACCCGGCCCGCCCCCGGGCCGGCGCGGTCGGCTGCTTCGACCTCCGGATGGCCCCGGTGATGGCCAGCGTGTTCGCGGCCCGTGGCGACTCGGCGATCGTGATGCGCGGCGAGGACGGGCTGGACGAGTTCACCACCGCCGCGCCGACCCGGGTCTGGGCGGCCCAGGGCGGCACCGTACGCGAGGCTGTGCTAGACGCGACGGACCTGGGGGTACCCCGGTCCACCATCGCGGATCTGCGCGGCGGTGACGCCGCGTACAACGCGGGCGTGGCCCGTCGCCTGCTGGCCGGCGAGACGGGTCCGGTCCGGGACGCGGTGCTGGTCAACGCGGCGGCGGCGCTTGCCACCCAGGGCCCGCTGGACGGCGACCTGACCGAGGCGCTGCGTGCCGGCCTGGCCCGCGCGGCCGAATCGATCGACTCCGGCTCGGCCGCCTCGACCCTGGACCGCTGGATCGAGACCGCCAACTCCTGACGCCGCCACCGCCGGAACCCGTCGGCGCCGGCTACGGGCGGCGTCAGGGGCATGATCGACTCAGGTTCCGTGAACCCGCGGCGGCTCGGACGCCCCGCCTTCACTGACGTCGAGTGGATCACGCGCGGATGCCGACGAGCGGGCGACGGTGCGCGGAGATTTGTCGGACCCGTCTGGGAAACTACAGCTGAGTAGTTCTCTGCTGCCGTCGGTGCGTCGTTGTCGCATCCGGGGGCAGTCCGCCTGGTATCGAGAGGAGACGCCCGTGTCGCACCGCGAGCTCTACTGCGACGTCTGCGAGGGCGTGGCGCTGTTCGAGGCGCCGCCCTGCGTCGACGGCCACGGCACCGACTGTCCAGAGCTGATCTGCACCGACTGCGGTGCCGCCGTGGTGGTCGGCGTGATCGCCCTCCCGGTCACCCGGCTGGCCGACCGCCGCCGCCAGCCCGCCCGCCGCGCGGCCTGACGCCGACGCCACCCGGGCCGCAGCTCCGCCGCCCCGGCCCGCACCATGACCGAAGGCCCGCTCCCCCACTCGGGGAACGGGCCTTCGTCGTGCGGGGTCGGCCGCGACGGCGACCGGGTTACTCAGTGCTCGGCGGTACGCCGGGTGCCGCTGTAGTACTCGAACAGGAGCCCACAGGCGGCGAAGACAACGGCCACCAGGCCGAGGCCGATCAGCCAGAACTGCCAGAACACCATGCCGAGCGCGGCGATCGCGGCGGCCAGCGCCAGACCGAACGGCCAGTAGCTGCCCGGGCTGAAGAAGCCGACCTCACCAGCGCCGTCGGCGATCTCGGCGTCCGGGCGGTCCTCCGGACGCAGGTCGATGCGGCGGGAGACGAACCAGAAGAAGCCACCGCACATCGAGCAGAGCAGGAACGACAGCAGCAGGGCGACAGTGCCGACCCACTCGACGCCGCCCGACTCCCCGTGCGTCCAGGCACCGTAGAGGATGGTGGCACCGAAGAGGAACCCGGCGATGATCAGGAAGATACGCCACTCGGTCTTCATGCCGCTGCCTCAGCTTCCGGTGCGGGCCGGAACTTTGTCCGGGTTGAAGTTGTCCTGCGTCCGCCGCGTGTCGAACGGCTGCGTCTTACTCGCGTACGGCTTCTCACCGATCGCGGACAGCGCGTCCTGGGTCGACTTGCCGCTCTGCTTGGCCGCGAGGAACTGGTCGTACTTCTCCGGCGAGACCACCCGCAGCTCGAAGTTCATGAACGCGTGGTAGCTGCCGCACAGTTCGGCGCAGCGCCCGACGTAGGCACCCTCGGCGTCCAGGCTGGAGACCTCGAACACGTTACGGATCTTGCCCGGCATGACGTCCCGCTTGAAGAGCAGCTCCGGCACCCAGAACGAGTGGATGACGTCGCGGCTGGTCTCCTCGAACCGGATGGATCGGTTGGTCGGCAGCACCAGCACCGGGATGACCTCGCTGGTGCCGAGCGTCGACGCGGTGGTGCGGGCCTCCGTGCCCTGACCGTCGCGGTAGTTGAACTGCCAGTTCCACTTGAACGCGACGACCTCGACCGTGACGTCCGGGTTCTTCGACAACTTGTCGACGTCGGTCTGCACGATCGCCGTGTAGTAGAAGAGCACGGAGACGATCAGGATCGGCGCGATGGTGTAGAGGAACTCCATCGGCATGTTGTAGCGGGTCTGCACCGGCAGCGCGTTGCCACGCTTGCGGTAGCGCACGACACACCAGAAGATCAGGCCCCACACGAAGACGCCGACCGCGAGCGCGGCGATGCAGGAGGCGATCCACAGGTCGTACATCCGCTTGGACTCCGGCGAGATGCCGCCCTGCGGCCAGCCGAAGCCGTCAAAGGTCTGACCCACGTCACAGCCCGTGAGCAGAACCAGCAACGCCACGCCCCCGAGACCGAGCCCGGCCAAGCGACCAGCACCACGCCCCCGGCGTCCACCAACTCCTGGGGAAGCGCTGTGCCGTACGGCCGACGGCCGTACCTCCGAACTCCTTGCGACCACCTGGTCCTGCCTCCCTAGCGCGCCGCGGTGCGTCTTTCCTCAGCACCGGCGGCAAAGGCGTCACCGACGGTCGCAGATTACTCGACCATGACGGACTCGACCGTGGTGGGGTCACTGTCCGCCCCCCATTGGGGGGATCCTAGGGATACCGCCGCGATACCGTCTTGATCTGTGAGTGCATCCCCGGTCTACCTGGACGCGGCGACCGCCGCGCCGATGCATCCGGTCGCGCGGCAGGCGCTGCTGGCCGCGCTCGACGACGGCTGGGCCGACCCGGGCAAGCTGTACACGCAGGCCCGCCGGGCCCGGCAACTGCTCGACGCCGCCCGCGAGGCCACCGCGCTGACGCTCGGCGTCCGCGCCGACGAGGTGTCCTTCACCCCCAGCGGTACGACCGCAGCCCACGGCGCGGTGCTCGGGGGCCTGGCGGGGCGGCGCCGGGTCGGGTCGACGTTTGTGCACTCGGCGATCGAGCACTCGGCGGTGCTGCACGCGGCGGAACGGCACGTCGGCGCGGGCGGGACCGCCACAGTGGTGCCGGTCGACCGGTTGGGCCGGTTGGACCTGACCGCGTGGTCGACAGCCGTTCGGGCCCCGGGGGTCGCGCTGGCCGCGTTGATTACCGCCAGTCACGAGGTGGGGACGGTGCAGCCGGTCGCCGAGGCGGCGGCGGCGTGCGCCGACGTGGGGGTGCCGCTGTACGTGGACGCGGCTCAGTCGGTGGGCCGGGTGCCCCTGCCTGCTGGTTGGTCGGTGCTCACGGCGAGCGCCCACAAGTGGGGCGGGCCACCCGGGGTGGGGGTGCTGGCGGTCCGCAAGGGCACTCGCTGGGAGTCACCCTGGCCGGCCGACGAGCGGGAGAGCGGACGTACCCCGGGGGTGGTGAACCTGCCGGCGGTCGTGGCGGCGGCGGCGAGCCTGCGGGCGGCGGCGGCCGACGCGGCCGCCGAGGCGACCCGGCTGGACCCGCTGGTGGACCGGATCCGGACGCGGGTCGCGGCCGAGGTGCCCGACGTGGAGGTGGTCGGCGACCCGGTGCTCCGGCTCCCCCACCTGGTCACGTTCTCCTGCCTGTACGTCGACGGGGAGGCGCTGCTGCACGCCCTGGACCGGCGGGGCTTCGCCGTGTCGTCCGGCTCGTCCTGCACCTCGTCCACGTTGCGGCCGTCGCACGTGCTGGAGGCGATGGGGGTGCTCTCGCACGGCAACGTACGGGTCAGCCTGCACCGGCAGACGACCGAGGCGGACGTGGAGCGGTTCCTGACCGAGTTGCCGGGGATCGTCGCCGGGCTGCGCGCCGAGGCCGGGGTGGTGGGGCTGTGACGATGCCGGACGAGGTGATCGACTGCCGGGGGCAACGCTGCCCGCTGCCCGTGATCGCGGCGGCGCGACGGATGCCCGAGGTGCCGGTCGGCACGGTGGTCCGGGTGCTGGCCGACGACCCGGCGGCGGCCGTCGACATTCCCGCCTGGTGCCGGATGCGCGGCCAGGAGTACCTAGGCTCGGTAGTTGGCCCGGACGGCCCCGCCTACGACGTCCGCCGCACCCACTAACCCCACCCCCACCCACCCCCGCGCCCCAACCCCACCCAGGCGCGTCGATCATGGAGTTGTGGTGGGGGACAGAAGCCGCACAAGGCGACTATTTGGCCACCACAACTCCATGATCGACGAGGCAGGAGTGGGTTACGCCGGGAGGAGGTGGGGGCGGACTTCCTCGGCTGCGGTGTCGCCGTAGGACTCGGCCAGGCGCTTGACGAACAGGTCGCGGCGGACGTCGTACTCCTGGGTGCCGACGGTCTCCAGGACCAGGGTCGCCAGCAGCGAGCCGACCTGGGCGGCGCGTTCCAGGCCGAGGCCCCAGGAGAGCGCGGTGAAGAAGCCGGCCCGGAAGCCGTCGCCGACGCCGGTCGGGTCGACCGCCCGGATCTCCCGCGCGATCGGTACGTGGATCGGGTCGATGCCACGCCCGGCGATCTCCACACCGTGCTTGCCCAGCGTGGTGACCCGCACCTTGACGAGGTCCAACAGTTGGTCGTCGCTGAGCTGCGCCTTGCTCTGCAGCAGCGACTTCTCGTAGTCGTTGGTCATCAGGTACTCGGCGCCCTCGATCAGCGCCACCACGTCCTCGCCGGGCATCCGGGCGAGCTGCTGGGACGGGTCGGCGGCGAAGGCGTAACCGCGGGTGCGGCACTCGGCCGAGTGCCGCAGCATCGCCTCGGGGTCGTTGGCGCCGACCAGCACCAGGTCCAGACCGCCGAGCCGGTCGGCGACCGGGGCCAGCTCGATGTTGCGGGCCTCACTCATCGCACCGGCGTAGAACGACGCGATCTGGCACATGTCGGTGTCGGTGGTGCAGACGAAACGGGCGGTGTGCGCCACCTCGCTGATGTGCACCGAGTCGCAGTCCACGCCGTGGCGCTCCAGCCAGGAGCGGTAGTCGGCGAAGTCGGCACCGACCGCGCCGAGCAGCACCGGGCGCAGCCCCAGCTGACCCATCCCGAAGGAGATGTTCGCCGCCACGCCGCCGCGGCGGAGCACCAGGTCGTCCACCAGGAAGGAGAGGGACACCTTGTGCAGCTGATCGGCAATGAGCTGGTCGGCGAAGCGACCGGGAAAGCTCATCAGGTGATCGGTGGCGATCGAGCCGGTGACGGCGATCTTCATGTCAACCCTCGGGGTCGGGAGCAGGGCGCGGTCAGCCTACCGGCACGGCAACCCGATGGTCACCGCTCGGTCGGACAACGGCAACCAGCTCGCCACGGCCCCTTCGGGACCGGTCTTGGGCCGGGTGCGAACGCCGACCGGTACGACGATGGGGCCGTCCCGGAGAACGGCCCCATCGTCGCTGGTGCGTGGTGTGACTCAGTTGAACGAGTCACCGCAGGCGCAGGAGCTGCCCGCGTTGGGGTTGTCGATGGTGAAGCCCTGGGCGTCGATCCGGTCGGCGAAGTCGATCGTCGCGCCGGACAGGTACGGGGCGCTCATCCGGTCGACGACGACCTCGACACCACCGAAGTCGGTCACGACGTCACCGTCGAGCGAACGCTCGTCGAAGAAGAGCTGGTACCGCAGGCCGGAGCAGCCGCCCGGCTGCACGGCGACGCGGAGCCGCAGGTCGTCGCGGCCCTCCTGCTCGATCAGGGCCTTGACCTTCTGCGCCGCGACGTCGGTGAGGACGACGGAAGTAGGGGCCTGGGCCTCGGTCGACTCGGTCTGCGCTGGCGTGGTCACGTGGAAGTCTCCCTGCGCGGTTTGGGTCCGGACGCACTGGCCAACGTCGCGCGTCGTCCAGTGATTCCCGGTTGTGGTCCTCAGCCGATCGTACGCCGCCTTGGCCGGGCTCACCCGCGTGGCGTGACGCCCGCCCCAGGTCGGCCCGGTCCTGCCGGTGTCGGGCGGGCGGTCGTCATGCTCAGCGGCTCCACTGCCGGGCCAGCCGGGCGCCCAGTTCGCGCAGCCCTTCGGCGGGCCGGCCCAGCGCGGCGTCCAGCCCACCGCGCTCCTCCCCGCCGAAGTGCTCCACCAGGCTGTACGCGTCGGTCACCCCGGCCGAGGCGGCCTCCCGCCGGCCGGTGCTGACCTGCCCGGCCACCACCACGCAGGGGACTCCCCGGTCGCGGGCGGCGCCGGCCACCCCGGCGACGACCTTTCCGCGCAGCGACTGGTGGTCGAACGACCCCTCACCGGTGATCACCAGGTCGGCGGTGTCCAGTGCGTCGTCGAGGCGGGTGGCCCGGGTGACCAGGCCGATCCCCGACTCGCAGTCGCCGCCCAGCGCGAGCAGCGCAGCCCCGATGCCGCCGGCAGCCCCGCCTCCGGGCAGCGCCCCGAGCCCGGCCGGGCAACCGGCCAGGTCCCGTTCCAGCACCGCCGCGAAACGCTCCAGGGCCGCGTCGAGCAGCAGCACGTCAGCGCGGTCGGCGCCCTTCTGCGGGCCGAACACGTTGCTCGCGCCGTGCAGGCCGAGCAGGGGGTTGTCCACGTCGGTGGCCGCGACCAGCCGAACGCCACGCAGCCGGGGCGCGCCGTCCAGCGCGTCGACCGCGGCGAGCGCCGCCCCGCCGTACGGCAACGCGGCGCCGCCCTGGTCGAGGGCTGTCACGCCCAGCGCGGCGAGCATTCCGGCGCCTGCGTCGTTGGTGCCGGAGCCGCCCAGCCCGATCACCACCGTGCGCGCACCGCTCTCCACCGCGGCGGCCACCAGCAGACCCAACCCGTACGAGGTGGTGGTCTTCGGGTCGCGCTCGGCCGCGGAGAGCAGGTGCAGGCCGCACGCCTGCGCGCTCTCCAGGTAGGCGGTCGCGCCGTCGGCGGTGAGCAGGATCTCACCGGCCGCCGGGCGGCCCAGCGGATCGACAGTCGGCACCGGCACCCGCCGGCCGCCGAGGGCTTCGGCGAGCACTTCCACGAAGCCCGGTCCCCCGTCGGCGAGCGGCCGGATCAGCAGATCGTCTCCGTCAGTGACGGTGCGCCAACCGGCGGCTACCGCGACGGCCACCTCCGGTGCGGACAGGGTGCCGGCGAACTTGTCCGGGCAGAGCAGCACGCGCATGCCGAGCAGTGTGGCAGCCCACACCGAGCGAAGCCGCGTCGCGCTCCTGCTGTGGGACCATGGCTAGGTGACTTCGACCTGGGTGGAACCCTCCAACACGGCGACGGCTCTGCTGCTGCTCGGCCGGGGCAGCGACCCCGACACCGAGCGCGGCGTCGAGTGTCCGGGCGACCTGCCGGCGCCCAGCGATCCGGATCTGGTGGCCCGCGCCACCGCCGCGAAGGCGAAGCTGGGCAGCCGGGTCTTCGTGCTGGGGCACCACTACCAGCGCGACGAGGTGATCCAGTTCGCCGACGTGACCGGCGACTCGTTCAAGCTCGCCCGGGAGGCCGCGGCCCGTCCGGACGCGGAGTACATCGTCTTCTGCGGCGTGCACTTCATGGCCGAGAGCGCCGACATCCTCACCACCGACACCCAGCGGGTGATCCTGCCCGACCTCGCGGCGGGTTGCTCGATGGCGGACATGGCGGTCCTGGGCCAGGTCGAGGCCGCGTGGGACACGCTGACCGAGCTGGGCATCGCCGGCGAGACCGTGCCGGTGACGTACATGAACTCGTCGGCCGACATCAAGGGTTTCGTGGGTCGCAACGGCGGCGTGGTCTGCACCTCGTCCAACGCCAAGCGCGCCCTGGACTGGGCCTTCGAGCAGGGGTCGAAGGTGCTCTTCCTGCCGGATCAGCACCTGGGCCGTAACACGGCGGTGCTGGAGATGGGCCTGTCGCTTGACGACTGCGTGCTCTACGACCCGCACAAGCCCGGCGGCGGGCTCACCCCGGAGCAGCTGCGCGACGCGAAGATGATCCTGTGGCGCGGGCACTGCTCGGTGCACGGCCGGTTCACGCTTGACAGCGTCAACGACGTACGGGAGCGGGTGCCCGGGGTCAACGTCCTGGTCCACCCGGAGTGCCGGCACGAGGTGGTGACGGCCTCCGACTACGTCGGCTCCACCGAATACATCATCAAGACGATCGAGGCTGCTCCGGCCGGCTCGGCGTGGGCGCTCGGCACCGAGCTGAACCTGGTCCGCCGGCTCGCGCTGGCGCACCCGGACAAGCAGATCATGTTCCTGGACAAGGCCGTCTGCTACTGCTCGACGATGAACCGGATCGATCTGCCGCACCTCGTCTGGGCCCTGGAGGAGCTGGTCGCGGGCCGGGTCGCCAACCAGATCACGGTGGACGCGGACACCGCGCACCACGCCCGGGTCGCGCTGGATCAGATGCTCGCCCTGCCCGGCGCGGACACTCCGCCGCCGGCGGTGTCCTGATCACGATCCGTAGCGCTCTTGGTACGCAAAAGTGCCGGATCACCGATTAATGCCACACACGCCGATGTGACCGAGTCCTTTTTCGTCACCGAGGGCTATGCTGCCCAAGCGACGACACACGCGGGCCGTTTCGACATGGCCGCATCCGGGGTAGCGACGACGTTCAGGCGCCCCACCATCAACACGGCAGCACCGACGCGCTGGAGGTTGCGTTGACCGACGACGTCCTGGTTGTGCACGGAGGCACTCCGCTCGAAGGGCGGATCCGCGTGCGCGGCGCGAAGAACCTGGTATCGAAGGCGATGGTCGCCGCACTGCTCGGCGACAGCCCGAGCCGACTGTTCGACGTGCCCAAGATCCGCGATGTCGAGGTGGTGCGGGGTCTGCTCGGCCTGCACGGCGTCAAGGTCACCGACGGCACCGAGGACGGCGAGCTCGTCTTCGACCCGGCGAACGTGGAGAGCGCCAGCACCGACCAGATCAACGTGCACGCCGGTTCCAGCCGGATCCCGATCCTGTTCTGCGGCCCGCTGCTGCACCGCCTCGGGCACGCGTTCATCCCGGATCTGGGCGGTTGCCACATCGGCCCGCGCCCGATCGACTTCCACCTCCAGGCGCTCCGGGAGTTCGGCGCCACGGTCGAGAAGCGGCCGGAGGGTTTGCACCTGTCCGCGCCGAACGGGCTGCACGGCACCAAGTTCGCCCTGCCGTACCCGAGCGTCGGCGCCACCGAGCAGGTGCTGCTGACCGCCGTGATGGCCGAGGGCGTCACCGAGCTGCGCAACGCCGCGGTGGAGCCGGAGATCATCGACCTGATCTGCATCCTGCAGAAGATGGGCGCGATCATCAAGGTCCACACCGACCGGGTGATCGAGATTCAGGGTGTGCCCAAGCTGCACGGCTACACCCACCGGCCGATCCCGGACCGGATCGAGGCGGCGAGCTGGGCGGCCGCCGCCCTGGCGACCCGTGGTCACGTCGAGGTGCTCGGCGCGCAGCAGGCCGACATGATGACCTTCCTGAACATCTTCCGCTCGGTCGGCGGCGAGTACGAGGTCACCGACGCCCGCGCGCCGAAGCTGGGCGACCCCGGCCAGGAGGGCGGCATCCGCTTCTGGCACCCGGGTGGCGAGCTGAACGCGGTGGCGCTGGAGACCGACGTGCACCCCGGCTTCATGACCGACTGGCAGCAGCCGCTGGTCGTGGCGCTGACCCAGGCCCGTGGTCTGTCGATCGTCCACGAGACGGTCTACGAGCAGCGGCTGGGCTACACCGAGGCCCTCAACTCGATGGGCGCCAACATCCAGGTCTACCGGGACTGCCTCGGCGGCACCCCGTGCCGCTTCGGTCGGCGCAACTTCAAGCACTCCGCGGTGATCGCCGGGCCGAGCAAGCTGCACGCCGCCGACCTGGTCATCCCGGACCTGCGGGCCGGGTTCAGCCACCTGATCGCGGCGCTCGCGGCCGAGGGCACCTCCCGGGTGTACGGCGTGGACCTGATCAACCGGGGCTACGAGGACTTCGAGGCGAAGCTCGCCGACCTGGGCGCGCACGCCGAGCGTCCGTAACCTCGGTCACCCTTCGTTCGCCACGACGGCTCCAGCTCGCCACCCTGCGACCTGGAGCCGTCGCCCTTTGCACCGCGATGTGCACCGGGCGCGGGACGTTGGCTACCCTTGCCGCGTGCCGTCGCTCTTTCGCCGCAAGTCCACCGACCTCGTCGACGAGGCCGTCTCCTCGGTGACCCCCGAGGAGACCGCTGAGCGTTCCCGGGGTTACACCCCGGCCAAGGGTCGGGAGACGCCCAAGCGGCCGACCGTCGGCCGTCGCCCGGCCGGCCCCACCCGCCCCCTCACCAAGGAGGAGGAGCGGGAGCGTCGCCGCCAGCTGCGCGCCGAGGCGGCGTCGGAGTTCCGGCGTGAGGGTGGCCCCCGCGACCGTGGCCCGGAGCGGCTGCTGGCCCGCAACGTGGTCGACTCCCGGCGTACCGTCGGCACCTGGTTCTTCGGCGGCGCACTGATCGTGCTGATCGGGTCGAACGCGGCCATGCCGGCGCCGGTCCGGTTGATCTCCAACGTGCTCTGGGGCGCACTGGCGCTGGGCGTGGTCGTCGACTCGGTGCTGATCTGCCGCAAGATCAGCAGGCTGGTCCGGGAGCGTTTCCCGAAGACCGACCAGCGGATGGGCTCGCTCTTCCTCTACGCGGTCATGCGGTCGATCACCTTCCGGCGGATGCGCGCTCCGGCACCCCAGGTCAAGCTCGGCGACAAGGTCTGACCCCGGCCCCGCACCCGCACCCTAAAGGTCCGCGCAACATCAGCGAAACTGCTGCCTCAGCCATCTCAGAGGCAGCAGTTTCGCCGTAACTGCGCGGATCCTGGCACGGGTTCATCATGCTGAACGGGTTGCCGTTGTTCGCCAGACCGGACGTTCGACCCAATGGAGCGAAGGCATGCCTTCGGAACCGGCTGCCCCGCTGGCCACCATCGCCGCCGCCCTGCGCCGGGAGCGGGAACGGGTCGGCATCTCGCTGACCGAGCTGGCCCGCCGGGCGGGGGTGGCCAAGTCCACCCTCTCCCAGCTGGAGTCGGGCACCGGCAACCCGAGCGTGGAGACGATCTGGGCGCTGGGCGTGGCACTGGGCGTGCCGTTCAGCCGGCTGGTGGAGCCCGTCGACGACAGCGTCCGGGTCATCCGGGCTGGGGACGGGCCCCACGTCCGCTCCGAGCAGGCCGACTTCAGCGGAACGCTGCTCAGCGCCGGCGCGGCGCACCTGCGCCGGGACGTCTACCTGATCAGGCTGGAACCGGGCGCGGTCCGAGCCGGCCACGGACACACTCCCCGCAGCGTCGAACATGTGGTGGTCGCCGCCGGCCGACTGCGGGTGGGCCCCGAGGCGACGCCTGTCGAACTCGACCCCGGTGACTACGCCACGTTCCCCGGGGATGCGCCGCACCGTTACGAGGCGCTCACCCCCGGCACGTTCGCCGTCCTCATCATGGAGCATCCCTGAACGAGCGTTGCGAACCCGCTGGCGCCGGCTGGTCGCCGGGTGCGGTAGGGTCGGAGGCCAGATTCACTTATAGGACCAAATGTCCGAAACCAATGGGATAACGTTTGCGCCGGTGGACGGCACCACAGTGGCGGTGAGCGAGCCCACGCCGTTACCCTCCATCCGCAGCCACGGCCTGCCGGAGCGGCGACCTGACCGGCATGTGCGGCCCCAGCGCGACAATTTGCAACGAGGTGACAACGCGTGAGCGAGCGGACGCGAGCCGGCCACCGGGGCGTGGCAGGCGGCGACCGGACGCCCAACGGTCACCCGGCGGCGGCCGCGGACAGCTCACCCCCGGCGAGGATCGGCCCTGCGGCCGGGTGTGGCGACGGGCTCGACGGATGAACGGCCGCTACACCGACCGGTGGCCGGACCCGAACGAACCGTCCTGGGTGGTCGAACCGACCACCGAGTGGCACCCCCAGTTCCCCGGCCAGCGCTACCCCGGCGACATCGGCATGCCGCACCAGCCGCCACCGCGCGGTCGGGCGACGGTGTCCGGCCGCGCCGAGGTGCCGCCACTCGCGCCCACCCGCCCGGACGGCACCTACCTCGGCCGGTCGTGGTCCGACGAACCACCGGAGGACCAGGCACCCCCGGGCCGCTCCTGGGTGGACGACGAGCCGGGCGAGACACCGGCCTACGGCCGACTCCGCAGCGACGAGCGCTCGGCGGACACGCCGGCCTACGGCCGACCCGACAGCGCCGACTCCCGTCACTACGACCACGAGCCGTACCGTCGTCCGCTGCCCGAGCCACCCCGCCGCGACGAACGCCGCTCCCCCGACTCCGACCGGCGTACCGCCTGGTCCGACCGACGCCCCGCCGACGAACGGGGACCCGCGCGGGAAGCCGCCTGGCACCGGGACCAGCCAACCCCCGAGCGGTACGACAGCCGCCGTCCCCGGCCGGAGCCGACCGAACGGGATCGGGGTTACCGGGGCACGCCGCCGGTCTCCCCCGCGCCCCGGCCCGAACCCGGCTGGGTGCCCGAGCCGGACGACGCACCACGCCGGCACGGCACACCGGAACGAACAGCCGCCGGTTACGAACGGCACCCCGACGACGGGTACGGCGTCCGCCCCACCCGCGACCACGACGGCCGGATCGCCGACCGGGCCGACCCGTGGGCCCGCGGGGACGACCGCCCGCGATACCGCACCGACGGGGGCCCGGACCGGGCCGCCGACGACCTGCGCCGCCCAGAGCCGCGCTACCGCGCGGACGAGGAGATCGGCGCACCGCCGTCACCCAACGGCGGACGACGGCGTCGACCCGAGCCGGACCAGCCCGACCAGCCCCGCCTCGACGACGCCCGGCGTCGACCCGACACCGACGCGCACTGGCAGCAGCCCCGTGAGGCAGCGGCCCGCGCCGAGGCGTACCCGGACCGGCGACCCCGCGAGCAGGTCCACCCGGACACGTACCGCGAGACCGGTTACCGCGAGGACGCGCCTCGTGAGGACGCGTACCGCGAGCCCCGGCCGCAGTCGGGCCAACGGGCGGACGGCAGCCTGCCCTGGCCAGCACCGGGTCCGGTACGTCAGGACCGCACCCCGGACCGCACCCGGGAGCCGGGCCACCGCACCGACCCGCAGCGCAGCCCCGACCCGAGCCGCACCACGGAGCCGCACCGCGCCACGGAGCCGCACCGCGCCACGGAGCCGCACCGCGCCACGGAGCCGCACCGCGCCACGGAGCCATACCGCACCACGGAGCCGTACCGCAGCGCCGAGCCGGGCAGCGCGTCGCGGCCGGCCGCCCGGTCCGAACGGCCGGCGGCCACGCCGTCCCGGCCCGACGAGCGACCGGCGGCGGCGCGGCCCGACGAGCGACCGGCGGCGGCACGGTACGACGAGCGACCGGCGGCGGCACGGTACGACGAGCGACCGGTACGCCCGGCCGCGTCGGAACCGCCCGTGTCCGGCCATGCCCTGCCGGTCTCCCCGGAGCGGCCGGTGTCGCCGGCCCCGGTCTCCCCCGGATGGGATCGGCCGGTGTCGGCCGCCCCGGTCTCCCCCGCTTCCCCGGAACGGCCGGTGTCGCCAGCACCCGTCTCCCCCGCCGCCCCCGCTTGGGACCGACCGGTGTCCGCCGCCCCGGTCTCTCCCGTCTTCGACCGGCCCGTCTCGGGGCCACCCGCCGCGCGCCTTCGGCTGGAGTACCTGCCGGCACCGGTGGACCCGCCCGGGGCCGACGAGCGGTCGGATCCGCCGCCATCGTCGGGACGCCGGCCGCTGGCCGAACCGTCAGCGACGTCCGGGGCGCGCCACACCCCGCCGCCGCGTTACCCCGGCCCGGGCACCGGGGACCGCCCGGTGGACCAGCGGCGCGGCGAGGAGACGAGCCCGGATCGCCGTCGGGTCGATGATTCGCTGGCCGGCACCCCACCGACCGACCGCCGCCCGGTCTCCCCGGACCGCTCGCACTCCGCCGATCGGCCGCACTCCCCGGACCGCTCGCACTCCGCCGATCGGCCAGCCACGCCGCAGCGCCCGGCCACGCCGCAGCGCCCGTACTCGCCGGAGCGTCCGTACTCGCCGGAGCGTCCGTACTCGTCGGAGCGCGCGGCCCCGACGGCGGACGCACGGCCGTCGGTCGCCCCACCGCCCACCTGGCAAGCGCCGGAGTCACGGGCAACCCGCCCCGCTCCGACGCCGGCCGATTCGACTCCCGCGGCCCCGCCCCCCGCAGCCCCGACCCCCGCAGCCCTGACCCCCGCAGCCCCGACCCCCGCAGCCCCGACCCCCGCAGCCCCGGCTCCTGCGGCCCCGGCTCCTGTCGTCGCACGGCCGCCGGTGCAGGACGTCGCGCCAGCGCTTCCGCTGGCCCCCGGTACGCCGCGCCGCTACGTACCGCCGCCGCCCTCGGAAGAGCCGGTGACGCCCGTTCGCGAGCCGGACGACGTCCCCGGCGCCCGCGGGCCGGCAGCGTGGTTCAGCCCCGCTCAGCCCGCCGAATCCGACCGGGACGAACCGGCGACGGATCAGCAGTCGTTCGACCCGGCCGATGATGAGTCGACGGCCGGCGACCCCGACCTCTCCACGGCACCGGCCGCACCGGACACGGAACCGTCGACGGCGGACACCCAGCTCGACGTGGCCGACGAGCACGCCAGCGGGTCGACGCCTGACGACGCCTTCGCTCCGGTCTCCGCGCCGCCCGCCCATCCGGTCTCCGGTGCTCCCCTGCGCTGGACGGACGAGCTGGACGACGACCCGCGGCCGGCTTTCGACACCGGAGCGCTCGACGGTACCCAGCCCGTCTCCGGCGCACCTGTCGTCGCGATTCCCCAGCAGGGGGCCGAGGCAGACCATCGGCCCTCCACCGCGTCTCCCGACGAGGACGCCGAGCCGGTCGCGTACGACCCGACGGACGAGTTCGCGCCCCACAACGAGCCGACAGACGAGACCGACGGTCCGCGCACGAGCCCGACGGATGGCTCGCGAGCCGACGAGTGGTCGGTCGACGCTGCACTGTCCGTGACATCTGCGGACGACACGCACCCGCCCGTCTCGGCACCGCCGGTCTCCGCACCGCCGGTCTCCGCACCGCCGGTCTCCGCACCGCCGGTCTCGGCACCGACCGCCTCGGTCACGCCGGTTTCCGCTCCCCCGGCGCCGCCGGTATCGGCCCCGCCCGCCACACCCGTCTCCGCACCGCCTGCGTTCGCCACAGCGCCCACCTCCGCGCCACCAGCGCCCCCCGCAGCGCCCGTCTCCGCGCCGCCCCTCTCCACCGCGCCCGTCTCCGCGCCACCAGCGTCGAGCGCGCCCGTGTCCGCGCCACCGGCGTCGACCGCGCCCGTCTCCGCACCACCAGCGTCGACCGCGCCAGCCCAGCCGTACTCCGCAGCGCCCGTGTCCGCACCACCCGTGCCGGCCCAGCCGTACTCCGCAGCACCGATCTCCGCGCCGCCCGCCGCCGCACCGATCTCCGCGCCGCCCGCCGCCGCACCGATCTCCGCGCCGCCCGCCGCCGCACCGATCTCCGCGCCGCCCGCCGCAGCGCCCCTCTCCGCGGCGCCCATCTCCGCGCCCCCAGCCTCGACCCCACCGCCCGACGTAGACCCCGTCTCCGCAATGCCGACGCCCGAGGCTGCGCCCGTCTCCGCACCGCCGGCACCCGAGGCGGCGCCCGTCTCGGCGCCGCCGGCGTCGGCGGAGTCGGCGTCCGGGCCACCCGCCTCGGCCGTACCCGGCCCGAGGGGCGGTTCGGACGGGGAGAACGCGCCGGTGTCCGCGCCACCGGACGACGCACCGCCGGTGGTGACCCGCCCGTCGCTGGCCGACCCGGGCGACCCGGAGCAGGTGTTGGCCGCGTACCGCTGGCGGTTGGATCCCGTCACCCTGCGCGAGGAGCTGACGGAGCCGGACGACCTGCGGGCGATCCGGCGACGGCTGACCGAGAAGTTGGGCTCGGCGGTCGACAACCGCGCCCGGGCCCGGCTGCTCAGCCTGCGGGCGGTGGCCTCGCGGATTCTCGGCGACCTGGATGACGCGCTGGCCGACGGTCGGCTCGCCCTGACCTACGCCGAGGCCACCGGCGAACTGCGCCGGACCGCGCTGGCCCAGGCCCGGCTGGCCCACGTGCTGCGCTGGCGCGGCGACTTTCCCGAGGCGGATCAGCTCTTCGCCCAGGCCAACTCGATCGAGTTGCCCGACCGGTTGCGGGCCGCACTGCACGAGCACGCCGGGCGGTCGTGTTACGACCAGGGGCGGCTCACGGAGGCCTGTGAGCACTTCGAGAAGGCGCTCGACCTGCGCGGCGCTGCCGACGCCGAACTGCTGGACCGGGTCCGGGTGGCCCTCGACGCGGTCACCGTCCGGGCCGAGGCGGATGGCTTCGGGCCGTACCGCCGGGGTCGGGACGAGGTGCTCGACCGGGACCGGCCCCCGGTGCCGGACCGGGACGGATCGCTGTGGGGTTACACCAGCCACGACGGTGACGTGGTCATCCCCGCCCGGTACGCGGAGGCACAGCCCTTCCACGACGGGCTGGCCTGGGTCCGCCGGCCGGACACCGACCGCTGGTCGTTGATCAACCTGCTCGGTACGACGGTGATCCCGCCGTCCTTCCGGGCCGCGCGTCCGTTCAGCGACGGCCTGGCCTGGGTGGTCGGCGAGAACGGGTGGACAGCGATCGACGCGACCGGCGCGGTGCAGGTCGCCCCCAACTTCGCCGAGGTACGACCGTTCCGGCGTGGGCTGGCCGCGGTGCGGCGCGAGGGGTGGGGGGCGGTCGACCGGACCGGGCGGATCGTCGTGCCCACCCGCTACCACGGCTTCGTCACCGAGTTGGCCGACGGCAGGCAGGTCGACGGTTTCACCGACGAGGGGCTCGCCGTGGTCGACGTGGCGGGTCGGCGGGGTGTGGTGGACCGCACCGGCACGGTGCTGGTCCCACCGGCGCACCCGGTGCTGGTCATCCACCCGGTGGCGTTCCTGGTCGAGAGCGGCAACGGGCGGTGGGGCGCGCTGGACCGGCGCGGAGTGCCCCTCATCGACCCGGTGCACCGTGATCGCGCCGAGGTGCTGGAGGAGATCGACCGGCTACTCACCGACGCCAACCCGGTGCTCTGAGTCGCCGGTCGCCATCGGTGATCCACTGGAGCTAGGGTCGGTACATGGAATTCCGACACCTGGGCCGTTCCGGCCTGATGGTCAGCGAGATCTCGTACGGCAACTGGATCACCCACGGTTCGCAGGTCGAGGAGGACGCGGCGTTCGCCTGCGTCCGGGCCGCTCTCGACGCGGGGATCACCACCTTCGACACCGCCGACGTGTACGCCGGCACCCGGGCCGAGGACGTCCTCGGCCGGGCGTTGCAGAACGAGCGCCGTGAGGGCCTGGAGATCTTCACCAAGGTCTACTGGCCGACCGGACCCGGTCGCAACGACCGTGGCCTGTCCCGCAAGCACATCATGGAGTCGATCAACGGCTCGCTGCGCCGACTGCGCACCGACTACGTGGACCTCTACCAGGCCCACCGGTACGACTACAGCACGCCGCTGGAGGAGACGATGGAGGCGTTCGCCGACGTCGTCCACTCCGGCAAGGCGCACTACATCGGTGTCTCCGAGTGGAGCGCCGCCGAGCTGCGTGCCGCCCACCCGCTCGCCCGGGAGCTGCACATCCCGCTGGTGTCCAACCAGCCGCAGTACTCGCTGCTCTGGCGGGTCATCGAGACCGAGGTCGTGCCGGCCAGCGAGGAGCTGGGCATCGGGCAGATCGTCTGGTCGCCGATGGCGCAGGGCGTGCTCTCCGGCAAGTACCTGCCGGGCCAGCCGCCGCCGGCCGGTTCCCGTGCCACCGACGAGAAGTCGGGCGCGGGCTTCATCTCCCGGTTCATGAACGACGACGTGCTGACCCGGGTCCAGCAGCTGAAGCCCCTCGCCGAGCAGGCCGGGCTCAGCATGGCCCAGCTCGCCGTGGCGTGGGTGCTGCAGAACCCGAACGTCTCGTCGGCGATCATCGGCGCGTCCCGCCCCGAGCAGGTGCACGACAACGTGAAGGCCGCCGGGGTGAAGCTCGACGCCGACCTGCTCAAGGCGATCGACGACATCGTCGAGCCGATCGTCGAACGGGACCCGACGAAGACCGAGTCCCCCGCGCAGCGTCCCTGACGCCGTTCCGGTCCGGTCGGCGCGGAGGTTTCGCGTCGACCGGACCGGTCAGGTCAGCCAGGGCCCGCTCAGCCCTGCCAGAAGCGGATCAGCTCCAGGCCGGTGGCGTAGAGCCAGGAGGGCAGACCGAGCAGGTCGCCGACCGCGAAGACCGCGTCGAAGAACCAGCCGCCGATGCGCGGGTTCCACAGCAGCGCGAAGAGCAGAATGAAGCCGTACGGCGCGAACAGGTCGTACATCTTGCGCCACTGCGGGTTGAGCCACGGCTGAATCATGTTGCCGCCGTCCAGGCCGGGCACCGGCAGCAGGTTCAGCACACTGGCGGTGAGCTGGAGGAAGGCGAGCAGCGCCACCCCGGCCCAGAACTCCACCGGCCCACCCGACTGGGTGCCGAGCCGCACCGCCGCCACCAACACCAGCGTGAACAGCACGTTTGTCGCCGGGCCGGCGAGACTGACCAGGGTGTGCCGCAGTCGGCCCGGGATGGCGTGCCGGTCCACCCAGACCGCCCCACCCGGCAGGCCGATGCCGCCGAGCAGCACCACCACCACCGGCAGCACGATCGACAGCAGCGGGTGGGTGTACTTCAACGGGTTGAGCGTCAGGTAGCCGCGATGCGCGATGTCCCGGTCGCCGGCCCGGTAGGCCACCACCGCGTGGGCGTACTCGTGCAGGCAGAGCGACACCAGCCAGCCGGACACCACGAAGAGGAACACGTTGAACCGGACGTTGCCGTACCCGTTCCAGGTCAGCACCCCGCTGACCGCGAAGAGGGCGACCAGGCCGAGGAAGACCGGGCTGGGCCGGAACGCCGCCCTGGGCACGCCGAGGACCAGCCGGTCGCCGCCCGGGCGGTCGTAGGCCATCACTCGGCCGTGGGCAGCAGGCTCATCCGGTACTCCACCCGGTCGTCCTCCACGAGCGCGACCGAGGTGACGCCGGACGCCGCGAGCTCCCGCCAGGTCTGACCGATCCAGGATTCGGCGTCGGCCTGGCTGCCGAACGACTCCGCCGGTCCCTCGACCGTCTGGCCGTCCGTGCCCTCGTACCGCCAGCTCCACGCCATGCCGCGTCTCCCCTCGCCGCTGAAGTCCCCGTGGGACGAACCCTCGCCAGCGTAGTCGGCCCGGCGCGTAACGGCCGCTCGCTCGCCCCGGCGGGGACCCACGGGGTGGATCAATCCGATCGACACCGGCCGGTACGGTGGCTCGGTGCTGACACGGGGAGTGCTGCTCGGCGACCGGTACCGGTTGGGCGAGCGGGTGGCGACGGGTGGGATGGGCGCGGTCTGGCGCGGCACGGACGTGCTGCTGGAACGCGAGGTCGCCGTGAAGGTGCTGCTGCCGTCGCTGGTCGCCGACCCGGAGTTCACCGCCCGGTTCCGGGCCGAGGCGCGGATGCTGGCCGCGCTGCGGCACCCCGGCGTCGTACCGGTGCATGACGTGGGGCAGGCCGCGCTCGACGACGGCAGCCGGGTCGACTACCTGGTGATGGAGTACGTCGAGGGCGAGCCGTTGTCCGCCCGGGTACGCACGGTGCGGCGGCTGGACCCGGCCACCACCATGTCGGTGCTGGCGCAGGCCGCGGACGCGCTGCACACCGCCCACCTCGCCGGCATCGTGCACCGGGACGTGAAGCCGGGCAACCTGCTGGTCAAGGCCGACGGCAGGGTGGTGCTCGTCGACTTCGGCATCGCCCGGTCCCGCAACATGGCCGGGCTCACCGCCGCGAACATGGTGCTCGGCACCGCCTCGTACATGTCCCCCGAGCAGGCCACCGGGCAGCCGGTCTCGGCCGCCACCGACATCTACGCGCTCGGCGCGGTGGCGTACTTCTGCCTCGCCGGGCAGCCGCCCTTCCACGGCGACAACCCCCTCGCGGTGGCGCTCCGGCACGCCCAGGACGAACCGGCGGCGCTGCCGGCGGACACTCCACCGGCGGTCGCGGCCGTGGTGGCCCGCGCGCTGGCCAAGCGTCCGGAGGACCGGTTCGGCAGTGCCGCCGAGTTGGCCGCTGCCGCCGCCGATGCCCGTGACGCGACCCTGGCGAGCATCCCGGTCTCCGCCCGCCCACCGTGGGCGCTGGCCGTACCCACTCCCGGAACGCCCTCGGCCCTTCCGGTCACCCCGGCCGCACCGACCCCCGCGCCGACGCCGTTGGCCGGGCCGACGCCGACGCCCGCACCGACACCGACGCCGTTGGCCGGGCCGACACCCTCGGCCGGGCCGACGCCGATGCCCGCACCGACGCCCTCGGTCGGGCCGAGGCCGACCGGGCCACCCGCGCCGATCGGGGCCGCCGCTGTGCCCACGCCGGCGGGCTTCGCGGCCTCGCCGGTGACCGGGCCAGGCTCCACCCGGGAGGAAATGCTCCGGAAGGGGCCGTCCGGCCGACGCCGGCAACTGCTGATCGGGGTCGGTGCGGTCGCTCTCGTGGCGCTGATCGCCGTGGCCGTGGCGGCGCTGCGGCCCGACGGAGAGCCGGGTGGGACGGGCCGTCCGCCCGCGCTGGCCGGCGAATCGGCGGCGGCCCCGGACGGCGGCGCGCTCGACGACGGAGGCGCGAGCACCTCGGAACCCACGCCCAGCGGCACCCCGGGCGCCAGCCGCACCGCGTCCGCCGCGCCGACCGGCTCCGCCGGAGGGACCGACGCGCCGACCGCCACCCCGGACCCGCGCACCACGACGCCGGGCAGCACACCTACCGGTACGGCCAGCAGCCGACCGACTCCCGGCCGCACCCCGTCGAGCCGGCCCAACCCGTACACGGCCGGCCAGGCGTGCGGCAGCGGCTACCAGGTGATCGACTCGGCGACGCTGACCGGCGGTGACGGGCAGCGCAAGGGTCGGGTCTTCCTGCTGTACCACCCGGGCACCGGCACCAACTGCGTGGTCACCCTCAAGGACACCGCGGTCGGCGCGAAGTCGGCGGCCGCCGCGTACCTGGAGGTGCAGGGGCGGGCGCGCAGCACCGACAGCGGCTCCTTCGACTACTACGCCGGGCCGGTGCGGGCCAGCGCCGCCGGGACGTGCGTCAAGTGGGGCGGCTCCACCGGCGGAGTCAGTTACGGCAGCGGGTTCGAACACTGCGACTGAACGGCGGGGAGCACCGGGCCGGCAGGCACCGCAACCCTGGGCGGCCTTAAGGTACGGGCATGTCCGTAGACGGGTGGAACACGGTCCTGGTGCTCGGCGGTATCCGGTCCGGCAAGTCCGAGTTCGCCGAGTCCCTGGTCACCGACGCGCCGGTGGTCCGCTACGTCGCCACCGCGCCCGAGGGCGACCCGGAGGACACCGAGTGGGCGACCCGGCTGGCGGCGCACCGCGCCCGGCGGCCGGGCAGCTGGACCACCGAGGAGACCACCGAGGATCCGCGTCGGCTGGCCGACGTGCTCGAGTCCGCCGAGCCCAACGAGATGGTGCTCGTCGACGACCTGGGCGGCTGGGTGACGGTGCTACTCGACCCGGACCACCAGCCCGCCGACGACGTGGCGACGATCGCCGAGCTGGCCGAGGCGATCCGCGGGTGTGCCGCCCGGGTGGTGCTGGTGAGCCCGGAGGTGGGGCTGTCGCTGGTGCCGACCACCCCGCTGGGCCGGGCGTTCACCGATGCGCTGGGCGCGGCCAACCGGGCGGTCGCCGACGCCTGCGACGCGGTGGTGCTGGTCGTCGCCGGTCAGCCGGTCTGGCTCAAGCCGGCCGCCGCCGCGATCGGGCCGGTCGCTCCGGCGACCGCGCCGACGTCCGCGGTCCCCGCCGCCGCCACCGCACCGGTCGTGGCGAGCCTGGCCGACGCCGAGCCGACCCCCGAGGTGCAACTGCCCGACGTGCTGACCCACACGCCGCCGGCAGCCGCGCCCCCGGAGCCGGGCAACGCCTGGGCCGCACCGACCATGGCGCTGCCGATGGTGGCCACCGGGCTGGTCATCCAGCCCGGCATGGAGCTGCCGATGCCCGACGAGTACGCCGGTCCGCAGGCGGTGGACCGGCTGGCCACGCTCGACGTACCGGGCGCCGGGCTGGGCGTGCTGGACCGGGTGGTGGGCTTCGCCGCCACCACCCAGGGCACCTCGACCCCCGCCGCCTGGGGCTCGGTGCGGGTGCTGCTGCTGCACGGCGACCACGCCGGCGGGGCGTCGGCCGGCACCGTCGCCGGCGAGTCGGCGCGCCGTGCCGCGCAGGCCCGCGCCGGCCAGGGCGCGTTGGCACGGCTGGCCGCCGAGAGCGGCGCCAGTCTGCAGGTGGTGGACACTCCGGCCTCCGCGCCGATCGAGGACCAGCCGGCCCTCGCGCCGGACCAGGTGGAGTCCGCGCTGCGCTACGGCTGGCGGTTGGCCGAGCAGGCCGCCGACGCCGGCGTACAGCTGCTGGTGCTCGGGGCGTGCGGCGCCGGCACCGAGGCGGCTGCCGCGGCGGTGCTCGCGGCGACCGCGGGCGCGGAACCGCCGGCCGTGCTGGGCCGGGTGATCACCGACTCCGGCGAGATCGACGACGCGGCGTGGATGGTCCGCTGCGCGGCGGTACGCGACGCGCTGCACCGCACCCGACGCTCGTCACGCGGCGCCAAGGACATCCTGGCCGAGCTGGGCGGCGGCGACGTGGCCGTGGCCACCGGTGTGCTGCTCGGCGCCACCGCCCGCCGGGTGCCGGTGCTGCTCGACGGGCCGGTCGGGTTGGCCGCCGGCATGGTGAGCCGTGACCTGGCCGGGCAGGCCCGGCACTGGTGCCTGCTGGCCGACCACGGCGGGCATCCGGCCGTGCGGCTCGCCGCCGACGTGCTGGGCCTCACCCCGCTGCTCGACCTGCGGCTGGATCTCGGCGAGGGTGCGAACGCGTTGGTCGCGCTGCCGCTGCTGCGTTCGGTGCTGGCGCTGTCCGCCGCGCTGCCGGTGCACCCGTCTCTGGGCGGCGGGGACGACACCGACCCGGGCGCGGACGAACCGGAGTCCACCGACCCCAGCTACGCCGACCCGGATCCCACCGAGCCCGATTTCGCCGAGCCCGATTCGACCGAGCCCGACTTCGTCGAGCCGGAGCCGGCCGGGCCGGGCCCTGCCAGCACCGGGGCGGACGAGCAGCCGGCGTCGGGCTGGCGTGCCGGCTGAGCCACGGCTCCGCGCGGGAGCCCGGCTGGCGGTCACCACGTTCACCACGCTGCCGGTCCGGGCCGGGCGCATCGATCGCCCGGTCGCCGGCACGGCGATGGCCCTCGCCCCGGTGGTCGGCGCGCTGCTCGGCGCCCTGCTGGCCGGTGTGCTGCTGCTGACCGGCGCGCTCGCTCCCCCGCTGGTGGCGGCCGGCGTGACCGTCGGCGTCGCCGCGCTGCTCACCCGAGGGCTGCACCTGGACGGGCTGGCCGACACCGTGGACGCGCTCGGCTCGTACCGGCGGGGCGCCGCCGCCCTGGAGATCATGAAGAAGCCGGACGTCGGCCCGTTCGGGGTGGTCGCCCTGGTGGTCGTACTCCTGGTGCAGGCGGCGGCGCTCGCCGACCTCGCGGGTCGGTCCTGGCCGGCGTGTCTCGCGGCGGTGGTCGCGGCGACCGCGGCCGGGCGGTTCGGTGTCACGGTGGCCTGCCGGCGGGGAGTGCCGGCGGCCCGGCCCGACGGGCTGGGCGCGCTGGTCGCCGGCACGGTCGGCCCGGTGGCCCTGACCGCCGGCGCGGTCGCCGTCGTGCTGCTGGCCGTGCCCGCGGTGCCGGGCCGTCCGTGGCAGGGGCCGCTGGCCGTCGTCGCCGCGATCGCCGTCGCGCTACCGCTGCTCACCCACGTGGTACGCCGGCTCGGCGGGATCACCGGCGACGTCCTCGGCGCGACCGTCGAGGTGGTCACCACGCTGGTCTACCTGGGTCTGGTGCTGTCCGGCTGAACCGGGCACGGCGGGCCGGGTAGCGTTCGCCTCGACAACACCGGCACGGCCACCGGGGGAACCCACAATGCTCATCACGGACGACTTCCTGCCCGTACCGGTGCCGGAGTCGCTCAGCGCGACCTACCTGGTGCCGATGGCGGGGCTACCGAAGGTCAGCGCGAAGACCGCGGTGGCGGCCCTGACCGGCCGGCTGGCCGAGCCGGTGCACGGGCTGGCCCGGCAGATGCTCGACAGCCCGCTGATGAGCGTCGACACCCGGCCGATCTCCGAGTTTCCCGAGCTGCCACCGGACCTGCTCACCGCGTTCGGCGCCACCGAGGAGCAGCTGGCCCGGTTGGCGGCGGCGACGCACCTGGTGGTCGTACAGGCCGAGTACCGGCCCGGCTGGCCGCCCGCGCACGAGTGGGCCGCCCGGGCGGTCGCGGCCGCCGTGGCGGAATCCGTCGACAGCGACGTGGTGGACGTCTTCGGCCTCCAGTTCCTCGACCCGGCGACCGCGCTACGCTCCCTCCCCGACGAGCAGGGCCGCATCCGACTCGTCGACTGGGTGCTGGTTCCGTACTCCTCGGACACCGAGGGCCTGTGGTTCACCACCAAGGGGCTACGCCGCTTCGGCCTGCTGGAGTTGCAGACCCAGGGTGTGCCCGACCACCTCACCCGCGCCTGGGGCGCGGTGATGACCGGGGCGGCCCGCCGGCTGCTGCGGGACTGGACCGACGGGCTCACCGGCGAGGAGGTGCCGGCGTTCGTGCAACTGCCGGTGCTGGCCACGGTCACCGGGCACGACATCGCGGTGGCGTACGGCAACCCGGAGCAGCACGGCGCCACCGCCCCGGTGCTGTTGCGCCTCGAACTGGACCCGGCGACCGACCCGGAGGCCGACTCGTTCCTCAGCCTGCGTCCGCCGGCCGGGCACCCCGGCCCGGACGGGCGCTACTACGCCGCCGCCTGCGCGACCCTGTTCTCCGGGATCCAACCGGACGTGCGTTACGCCCGCTCCGGTGACGCGATGAGCCGTGCGGTCGCCACCGCCCGGGCCGCGCTGGATGACGCGCGGGCCCGCTTCGTCGCCGGTCAGCTCCCCACCGAGTCGCAGCTGGTGGTGAAGTACGGCCTGCCCGGGGACGACGGCCCGGAGTACGTCTGGGCGGGCGTCACCTCGTGGGAGGTCCCGGAGCGGATCGTCGGCGTGAGCGCCAGCGACGCCAGCACCGATCCGTCGGTGCGCATCGGCGCCCCGGTCGTGGTGGAGACGTCCGGAGTGGTCGACTGGGCCATCCTGGACGCGACAGGCGTCATAGAAGGCGGCTGGACCCAAGCAGTCCTGGACTCCGGCGAACCCCCAACCCCGAACCCCAGTTGATCAAGAGGTTTGCGTCAGAATCTCGTCCGAACATGACGCAAACCTCTTGATCACCGGGGCAAGGGGCCCGGGGGGGGTTACTTCACTGAGGGGGTTACGAAGGGGGGTTTGGTTAGGGCCAGGGGGGCTCGGCGGCCTCGGATGTCGATCTCGACCTCGTCGCCGTCTGCGAGGTTGGCGTTGGTGTTCAGCAGGGCCAGCGCTATGCCCTGTTTGCGGGTTGGGGAGAAGGTGCCGCTTGTCACCTCACCCACCTGGGTGTCGCCCACGTGCAGGGTCATGCCGGGCCGCGGGATGGCCCGGTCGACGGCCACCAGGCCGCGCAGCGTACGCCGGGGGCCGGCGGCCTTCTCGGCGAGCAGCGCGTCGCGGCCCCAGAAGGCCGGCTTGTCCCAACCGACCGCCCAACCGGAGCGGGCCTGCACCGGGCTGATGTCCAGCGACAGGTCCTGTCCGTGCAGCGGGTAGCCCATCTCGGTGCGCAGCGTGTCCCGGGCGGCCAGCCCGCAGGCGCGCAGCTCGAACGCCGCGCCGGCGGCGAAGAGCGCGTCCCACACGGCGACCGCGTGCTCCGCCGGCACCACCAGCTCGTAGCCCAGCTCACCCGTGTAGCCGGTACGGCAGACGGTCAGCTCCACCCCGCTCAGGCTCGCCGCGGAGAAGCTCATGTAGCCGTGCTCGGTGGGCAGGTCCAGGGCGGCCAGCAACTCGGCCGAGCGGGGGCCCTGCACGGCCAGCACCGCGTACGCCTCGTGCTCGTCGGTGACGGTCACCTGCGCGGGCGCGGCGGCGCGCAACCGGCGCACCACCTCGGCGGTGTTCGCCGCGTTCGGGATGAGGAAGACGTGGTCGTCGGCGTAGAGGTAGGCGATGATGTCGTCCACCACGCCGCCGGTGGCGTCGTCGCAGCAGAGCGTGTACTGCGCCCGGCCCGGGCCGATCCGACCCAGGTCGTTGCTGAGGCAGGAGTTGACGAAGTCGGCCGCGCCGGGGCCGCTCACCCGGGCCTTGCCCAGGTGCGACACGTCGAAGACCCCGACCGCCGTCCGCACCGCGGCGTGCTCCTTGAGCACTCCGCCGCCGGCGTACTCCAGCGGCATCTCCCAGCCCCCGAAGGGGGCGAACTTGGCTCCGGCGGCGGTGTGCCGCTCGTGCAGCGGGGAACGACGCAGCCGGGTCGCGGCGGCGTCGGAGGTCACGTCGGTCATGGGTGGCAACTTACCGGGGGCAACGTCGCTGGTTAGCATCGGCGGGAGCCCGCTGGCGCTGTCGGCGGGACAGCCATGACGTCCGGCGGGTAGGTTCCGCCGGAGACCTTCACCGCTGGTACGCGACGCCGCGACCGGCCCGGCCCGCCCGGAGTAGCTTCAGTGACTTCACCCCGCACCACCAACCTGAGCCTGGTCGACACCGACCCGGCCGAGCTCGCCGTCGACGCGATCGTGATCGGCGTGCACAGTCAGCCCGGAGAGCAGGGCGCCACCAGCGGCCTCGCCGGCACCCTGCTGCTCGCCAGCGGCGCGGAGAGCATCGCGGCCGCGTTCGACGGCAGGCTGACCGAGACCCTCGCGCTGCTCGGCGCGACCGGGGGGCCGGGTGAGGTCATCAAGCTGGCCACCCTGGGCACCGTGACCGCCCCGCTGGTCACCGCGGTCGGGCTCGGCCCGGAGCCGTCGGGTGCCGCCCCGGCCCCGGAGACGCTGCGTCGGGCCGCCGGTGCGGCGATCCGGGCCCTTGCCGGCGCGCCCAAGGTCGCGCTGGCGCTGCCGCTGCCGGACGACGCGGACGCGACGGCCGAGCTGCGTGCGGTCGCCGAGGGCGCGCTGCTGGGTGGGTACCGGTTCGCCGGCTACAAGACCCGGCCCCAGCCGACCCGGCGGGAGCCGGTGGCCGAGGTGCTCATCGCGGTGCCGGACGCCGGCGACGCGGACGCCCAGGCCGAGGTCACCCGGGCGCAGGCGGTGGCGGGCGCGGTCCTGCTCAGCCGGGACTGGGTGAACACCGCACCGAACGAGCTGCGTCCCCCGTCGTTCGCCGACGCGGTCGCCGGCGCGGCGCGTGAGGCGGGCCTCGGCGTCGAGGTGCTGGACGAGGCGGCGCTGGCCGCTGGCGGGTACGGCGGCATCGTCGCGGTCGGGCAGGGTTCGGAGGCCCCGCCGCGGCTGGTGAAGCTGACCTACACCCCGCAGGGCGGCGGCAACGGCAAGCGGGTCGCGCTTGTCGGCAAGGGCATCACCTTCGACACCGGCGGCATCTCGATCAAGCCGGCGCAGGGCATGTGGGAGATGAAGTCCGACATGGCGGGCGCCGCCGCGGTGGGCGCGGCCATGCTGGCGATCGCCGCGTTGAAGCCGACGGTGGCGGTCAGCGCGTACCTGCCAATGGCGGAGAACATGCCGTCGGGCACCAGCTACCGGCCGGGCGACGTGATCACCATGTTCAACGGCAAGCGGGTCGAGGTGCTCAACACCGACGCCGAGGGCCGGATGATCCTGGGCGACGCCATCGCCCGTGCCTGCGCGGACGGCACCGACTACCTGTTCGAGACCTCCACGCTGACCGGCGGCCAGGTGATCGCGCTGGGCAAGCGGGTGGCCGGCGTGATGGGCTCCCCGGAGCTGTGCGACCGGGTGAAGGTGGTCGGCGACGCCGTCGGCGAGCCGGCCTGGCCGATGCCGCTGCCCGACGACGTCCGTAAGGGCATGGAGTCGGATGTGGCGGACATCTCGCAGGTCAACGCCGGAATGGACCGGGCCGGTCACATGCTGCAGGGCGGCGTGTTCCTGCGCGAGTTCGTGACCGACGACGTGGCGTGGGCGCACATCGACATCGCCGGGCCGGGCTACCACTCGGGCGAGCCGACCGGCTACTGGACCAAGGGCGGCACGGGCGTCCCGGTCCGCACGCTGGTGCAGCTCGTCGAGGATGTCGCCGCCAACGGCTGACGGGTGCACGAAGGGGCCCCCTGGACAGGGGGCCCCTTCGCGTGTCTCAGTACCGCTCGGGGCGACGTTTGCGGCGCTCGTTGAAGTCGCGCATCCGCTGCGGGTAGCCCATCAGCCGGACGTCGTACACCGGGATGCCCATCCGGTGCGCGAAGCGCCGGGCCCCGTCCGGGCCGTCGACGCGTCGGCGGGTCCACTCCCCGTCGTCGGCGATCAGGATGACGGTGGTCTCCGTCACGGTCGTCCGGGGCTCGATGTACGCCTCGACGCCGCGCCGGCTCCGGATGAAGTTCTCCAGATGCTCCAGATCGCCACGATCGGCGGCGCGGTCACGGCTCGGCACAGCCGCCTGTTTGCGGCGCCGGAACAAGCCCACCGGATCTCTCCCCCACCGTGCGTCATCGACAACGGTGCCAAGGGTACGTGTCGATGACGTGTCGTTGGGCACCTCACTACGCACCCTGTGCTCAGTGGTGACAAGATGACCGAGGTGGGGTGTGTCCGTGTTACATCCCCGTGACCCCCGATGCAGCGACGCGACCTGGGAGTTGGACGTGAGCGAGCCGAACGAAGCGACCTTCGACATTGTCATTCTCGGAGGTGGCAGCGGCGGCTACGCGACCGCGCTGCGCGCCGTCCAGCTGGGCCTGAAGGTCGCGCTGGTCGAGAAGGGCAAGCTCGGGGGCACCTGTCTGCACAATGGCTGCATCCCGACGAAGGCGCTGCTGCACGCGGCCGAGATCGCCGACCAGGCCCGCGAGTCGGAGCAGTTCGGTGTGAAGGCCGAGCTGATCGGCATCGACATGGCCGGGGTCAACTCGTACAAGGACGGTGTCATCTCCCGCCTGTACAAGGGTCTGCAGGGCCTGCTGAAGGGCAACAAGGCGATCACCATCGTCGAGGGCCACGGCACGCTCGTCGGCAAGAACGTGGTGGAGGTGGACGGCAAGCGCTACACCGGCCGCAACATCGTCCTGGCCTCCGGTTCGTACGCGAAGAGCCTGCCCGGCCTGGAGGTCGACGGCGAGCGGATCATCACCAGCGACCACGCCCTCACCATGGACCGGGTGCCGTCGTCGGTGATCGTGCTCGGTGGCGGCGTGATCGGCGTCGAGTTCGCAAGCGTGTGGAAGTCCTTCGGCGTGGACGTGACGATCGTCGAGGCGCTGCCCCGGCTGGTCGCCGCCGAGGACGAGGAGTCGTCGAAGGCGCTGGAGCGGGCCTTCCGCAAGCGGAAGATCAACTTCAAGGTCGGCAAGCCGTTCGAGAAGGTCGAGAAGACCGAGAACGGCGTCAAGCTGACGATCCAGGGCGGCGAGACCGTGGAGGCCGAGCTGCTGCTGGTCGCCGTCGGTCGCGGCCCGACCACCGCCAACCTCGGGTACGAGGAGCAGGGCGTCAAGATGGACCGCGGCTACGTGCTGACCGACGAGCGGCTGCGCACCAGCGTGCCGAACGTCTACGCCGTCGGTGACATCGTGCCCGGCCTCCAGCTCGCGCACCGGGGCTTCCAGCAGGGCATCTTCGTGGCCGAGGAGATCGCCGGGCAGACCCCGGCCGTGATCGACGAGGTCGGCATCCCGCGGGTCACCTACTGCGACCCGGAGCTGGCGTCGGTGGGCCTCACCGAGGCGAAGGCCAAGGAGCAGTACGGCGCCGACAAGGTCAAGAGCATCAACTACCCGCTCGGCGGCAACGGCAAGAGCCAGATCCTCAAGACCACCGGCTTCGTGAAGCTGGTCCAGGTCGAGGACGGCCCGGTCGTCGGCGTGCACATGGTCGGCGCCCGGGTGGGTGAGCTGATCGGTGAGGCGCAGCTCATCTACAACTGGGAGGCGTACCCGGCCGAGGTCGCCCAGCTCGTGCACGCCCACCCGACCCAGAACGAGGCCCTGGGCGAGGCGCACCTGGCCCTCGCCGGCAAGCCGCTGCACTCGCACGCCTGATCATCCAAACCGCGGCGTCCGGCGACGGGCGAAGATCCCACCAGGGGAATGAAGGAGTCTCAGAAAATGCCGGTATCGGTCACCATGCCCCGGCTCGGCGAGAGCGTCACCGAGGGCACCGTCACTCGCTGGCTCAAGCAGGAGGGCGACACGGTCGAGGTTGACGAGCCCCTGCTCGAGGTCTCGACCGACAAGGTCGACACCGAGATCCCGTCGCCCGCTGCGGGCGTGCTGAGCCGGATCGTGGTCGGCGAGGACGAGACCGCCGAGGTCGGCAGCGAGCTGGCCGTCATCGCCGGTGAGGGCGAGTCGACCGGCGGCGGCGAGGCCGCCCCGCAGGAGCAGGCCCCGGCCGAGTCGGTCGAGCCGGCCGCCGAGCCGACGGCCGCCGCCGAGGGCACCGCCGACGAGGTGGCCCAGGACGAGGCCCCGACCGAGGCGCCGGCTCCGGCCGCCGCCTCGTCGGGCGAGGGCACCGCGGTGAAGATGCCGGCCCTGGGCGAGAGCGTCACCGAGGGTACGGTCACCCGTTGGCTGAAGCAGGTCGGCGAGACCATCGAGGTCGACGAGCCGCTGCTGGAGGTCTCCACCGACAAGGTGGACACCGAGATCCCGTCGCCGGTCGCCGGCACGGTGCTGGAGATCAAGGTCGCCGAGGACGAGACCGCCGCGGTCGGCGCCGACCTCGCGATCATCGGCGTTGCCGGTGCGGCCCCCGCCCCGGCACAGCCCGAGCCGAAGCCCGAGCCGAAGGCGGAGGCCAAGCCGGCGCCGAAGGCCGAGCCGGCGCCGAAGGTCGAGGAGCCGACCCCCGGCATGTCGTACAACGAGCCCGCCGCGGAGACCGAGAGCTCGGCGCAGCCGGCGAAGACCGAGCAGGCCGCCCAGCCCGCCGCGTCGACCTCGACGCCGCCGCGCCCGTCCGCCCCGGCACCGGGTGCCGGCGAGGAGGCCGCCGGGTACGTGACCCCGCTGGTGCGCAAGCTGGCCGGTGAGCACGGCGTCGACCTGTCCGCGCTCAACGGCACCGGCGTGGGTGGCCGGATCCGCAAGCAGGACGTGCTGGAGGCCGCCGAGAAGGCGAAGGCCGCCAAGGCCGCTCCCGCGCCGGCCGCACAGCCGGCCGCCGCGCCGTCGTCCGCCCCCGCCAAGCCGGCCGCGAAGCCGCAGCCGAGTGGCAAGCGGGGCACCACCGAGAAACTGCCCCGGATCCGCAAGGCGATCGCCACGCGGATGCAGGAGTCGCTGCACGAGATGGCGCAGCTGACCACCGTGGTCGAGGTGGACGTCACCCGGGTCGCCAAGTTGCGGGCGCAGGCGAAGGACTCGTTCGTGCAGCGGCACGGCGTCAAGCTGTCCTTCCTGCCGTTCTTCGCCCTCGCCGCCGTCGAGGCGCTGCAGACGTACCCGATCGTCAACGCCCAGTTGGACCTGGACGGCGGCACGATCACCTACCCGGCAGCGGAGCACCTCGGCATCGCGGTGGACACCGAGCGGGGCCTCGTGGTGCCGGTCATCCACAATGCCGGTGACCTCAACCTCGGTGGCATCGCGAAGCGGGTCGCCGACCTGGCC
Source organism: Micromonospora sp. DT53 (assembly GCF_049841535.1). Lineage (NCBI taxonomy): Bacteria > Bacillati > Actinomycetota > Actinomycetes > Micromonosporales > Micromonosporaceae > Micromonospora > Micromonospora sp. DT53. The sequence continues at coordinate 365,693 of NZ_JBNCKM010000001.1, read as the reverse complement.
GAGCGAACCCGGACCAACAAGATCAGCCCGGACGAGATCGCCGGCGCGACCTTCACGCTCACCAACACGGGCAGCCGGGGCGCGCTCTTCGACACCCCGATCGTGCCGAAGCCGCAGTCGGCGATGCTCGGCACGGGTGCCGTGGTCAAGCGTCCGGTCGTGGTCAACGACCCGGACCTGGGCGAGGTCGTCGCGGTCCGGTCGATGGTCTACCTGGCCATGTCCTACGACCACCGGTTGATCGACGGCGCCGACGCGGCCCGCTTCCTGAGCGCGATCAAGGAGCGGCTGGAGGCCGGCAACTTCGAGTCGGAGCTGGGCCTGTCCTGATCCACCCGCAACGCCGAAAGGGCGCCCCGGTCATCGACCGGGGCGCCCTTTTCGGCTGCGGTCCTCAGCCCTTGAGCAGGGCGGTCGAAACCTTCCAGAGCTGCTCGGCAGCCTCCGGGTCCAGCGCGTAGTCGGCGACGCCGGTCCGCCCGCCGGGCTGGGCGGGGGCGGCCTGCTGACAGTCCTCGAAGTAGCGCCCACCCACACCGTCGAGCAGCGGTGAGGCGGCGACCAGCACGGAGGTGGCGGCACCCTGTTCGACGGACTTCCAGGCCGCCGCGTTGCCCGCGCGCAGCCGGGCCAGTTCCTCTTCGCTCACGTAGCGCTGGAGGTTGGTCCGGATGGCGCCGGGCATCAGCGAGTTGGCCGTGATGCCGTCGTCGGCCCAGAGCCGGGACGCCTCCACGGCGAAGAGCACGTTTGCCGTCTTGGACTGCCCGTACGCCTGCCACGGCTCGTACTCCCGCTTGTCGTACTGGATGTCCTCGAAGACCACAGGTGAGCGCAGGTGGGCGGCGGAGCTGACCGAGACGATCCTGGCCCCGTCGCCGGACGCGAGTGCCGGGCGCAGCCCGGTGGCGAGCGCGAAGTGCCCCAGGTGGTTGGTGGCGAACTGCATCTCCCAACCCTGCGGTGTGCGGGACAGGGGTGCCGCCATGATGCCGGCGTTGTTGACCAGGATGTGCAGCGGGCCGTCCCAGTTGGCCACGAAGTCGGCTACCGAACCCTGGTCGGCGAGGTCGAGCGGGGCGACCAGGACCCGGTCGTTGCCGGTGGTGCCTGTGATGTCGTTGGCGGCCTGCTGGCCGGCGTCCGGGTTGCGGACGGCCAGGGTGACCTCCGCGCCGACGCTGGCCAGGGCGCGGGCGGTCTCCACGCCGATCCCGGAGGAGCCGCCGGTGACGATCGCCCGCCGCCCGACGAGGTCCACGCCCCGGATCACGTCCATGGCCGTCGAGTGATGGGCGAACGAAGTAGTGATCGGGTTGTTCGTCGTCATTGTCCATCCTTGTCCGGGTGGGGCGGATCGGCCGGCCCGCTGCGGGAGCCGCGGTCCCGGTGTTTCCCCGACCCGGACCGGAGGTAACGCCGGACCCCGTCGCCATCGCCGTTCGGGCCTCCGACCAGTCCGGACGCTGCCAGAGTGGGGTCGTGGGCGGCTACCGGCGGGGCGGACAACTGGGACCGGCCGTCCCGATCGCCCCCGGCGCCCGGGTGGACAAGTTCGAGGTCTTCTTCGACCTGGTCTTCGTCTTCTCGTTCTTCATCATCACCCGGGCCACCGCCGCGAACATCTCCGGCCGACAACTGCTGCACGCCGGCCTGGTGCTCGCCGTGCTCTGGTGGATCTGGGTGGTGCACAGCCTGGTCGCCACCCGGGTCCGGCTCGGCGAGGGCTACGTCCCGGTGCTCATGGTGATCGCGATGGTCGCCCTGTTCGCGTTCGCGCTGGCGCTGCCGCAGGCGTTCAGCGACCCGAAGGGGAGTGCCGCCGGCCCGATGCTGGTGGCCGTCAGCTACGTCGTGGTCCGGGCCGTACACATGATCCTCTATCAGCACGTGGTGCGGGACAGCCCGCAGGAGCGGCGGCAACTGCGGCGGTTCGCCCCGGAGTTGGCGGTGAGCATCGTGCTGCTGCTGGCCGCCGCGCTCATCCCGCCGCAGATCACCGACCCCGACCGGGCCGCCATGGTGCGCGACGGGTTGTGGATCATCGTGGTGGTGGTGCAGTACGCCACCGGCTTCATCGTCGGCACCTGGGGTTGGGGGGTGACCAGCGCCGAGCACTGGACGGAGCGCTACGACCTCATCCTGATCATCGCGCTGGGCGAGTCGATCATTTCCACCGGGGTGGGCGGCAACCTGCTCGGCAAACCGGTCACCTGGCCGGCGGTGGCGGCCGCCGCGCTCGGCATCGTGGTCACCGCGGCCCTCTGGTGGGCGCACTTCGACTTCATCGGGCCGGCCGCCCGGATCGCCCTGCACGCGGCGGAGGGCGCCCCCCGGGTGGCGATGGCTCGCGACGCGTACGCGTACCTCTACCTGCCGATGATCGCCGGGGTGATCCTCTTCTCGATCGGCAACGAGGAGGTCCTGCACAAGATCACCGACCCGGCCGGCGGGATCGCGGAGAAGGCGGAGGGGCCGGCCGTGCCGATGCTCTTCGGCGGGTTGCTCTGCTACTTCGCCGTCAACCTGCTGTTCCAGCTACGCACCCTGCACACCGTCAGCTGGACCCGCGTCGGCGTCATCGTGGTGCTCACGGCAGCCCTCCCAGTCGGCCAGCATCTGCCAGCGCTGGGCGCGCTCACCCTCGCCACCGTGGTCTGCGTGGCGTTGGTGGCCGTGGAGGTGATGGTCATGTCGCAATCCCGGCACGCCCTGCGGGCCGCCGTCTTCCAGGAGCGGACCAGCCACGAGGCCCACGAGGCAGCCTGGCGTGCGCGCTGGCACGACGTCCGAGAGACCGACGAGCCCACCACGCCCTGATCGCGTCGGGATAGGCTCTGGCACAGCGTCGCGGTGTACCCGGCCCAAAGGCCGCCGTGGGCATGGAGGCGCGGGGACAGCATGGGACGAACGTGCACCCAACCAGTTCACCGGCCGGCCGGCTCGCCGCCGTCGGCAATCAGATGATCGAGATCCACCTCTGGCTCAGCGCGGAACTGGCCCGGCTACAGGCCAGCCTCGACACCCCGTCCCGGGACCTGCGGGCGCACTGCCTGACCTTCTGCGCCGCGCTCGGCCGACACCACACCGGCGAGGACGCGGGCGCGTTCCGGCTGCTGGCCGAGGAAGCTCCCGAGCTGCGCCCGGTCATCCAGAACCTGATCACCGACCACGAGGTGGTGGCGGGAATCCTGGAACGGGTCGAGGCACTGCTGGGCGGCGACGCCGCGGTGCCGGTCGCCCAGGTGCGCGCCGAGTTGGGCGGGTTGGCCGCCCTGCTGGAGTCGCACTTCCGCTACGAGGAGAAGCGAATTGTCACCGCCCTCAACGCGCTCACCGGTCGCCCCGGAACGACCGAGGACCTGCTCGGCCTGACCGCGCCCGGTCAGCCCTAGGTTGCCTCCGGCCCCTGCGCGGCGGCGGGCTGTCGCTCGTAGAAGCGGATCTTGTCCCGGAGGTGGTCGTACTGGCGCTGGAGCAGGCGCATCTGCTCCTCGACCCGGGCCGCGTGGTGGCGCAGCAGCTCGTGCCGCTCGTCGGCGGTGTGCTCGCCGTCGCGGGCCAGTTGCGCGTAGCGGCGCATCTGCGCGATCGGCATCCCCGTGTCGCGCAGGCAGCGGAACAACACCAACCAGCCGAGGTCGTCGTCGGTGAAGACCCGCCGCCCGCCCGCCGTCCGCTCCACGTCCGCGAGGAGGCCGATCTTCTCGTAGTACCGCAGAGTGTCCAGGCTGAAGCCGCTGCGGCGGGCGGCCTCCGAGGGGGCGTAACCGCTCATGTCGCGAGATGGTAGTGCTTGACCTGGAGCGCGCTCCAGGTTGGAGGCTGGTGACCATGACGACAACACGGACGCTGGGACGCAGCGGCATCACGGTGAGCGCGATCGGGATGGGGTGCTGGGCCGTCGGCGGCCCACTCTGGGGTGATGACGGGCAGCCGTTCGGTTGGGGTGAGGTGGACGACGCCGAGTCGATCCGCACCATCCATCGGGCGCTCGACCTCGGGGTGACCCTCTTCGACACCGCCAGCAACTACGGCGCCGGGCACAGCGAGCGGATCCTCGGTCAAGCCCTGGCCGGGCGGCGGGACGACGTGGTGATCGCCACCAAGTTCGGCAACGTCAGTGAGGAGGCCACCCGGCGGGCGCTCGGCACCGACGCCAGCCCCTCCTTCGCCGTCCGCAGCCTGGAGGACTCGCTGCGCCGGCTCGGCACCGACCACGTCGATCTCTACCAACTACACATCAACGCACTGCCGGTGCCCGCCGCGCTCGATCTGGTCGACACCCTGGAGGCCCTGGTCGACCAGGGCAAGATCCGCGCGTACGGCTGGAGCACCGACGACCCGACCTCGGCGGAGGCGTTCGCGGCCGCCGGCCCGAACTGCGCGGCGATCCAACACGACGAGTCGGTGCTGCGCGACAACGCGGCGGTGCTGACGGTCTGCGACAAACACGACCTGGCCAGCCTCAACCGTGGGCCGTTGGCGATGGGGCTGCTCACCGGGTCGACCCGGGCGGTCGGGACGGACGATGTGCGCGGGCGGGCGCCGGAGTGGCTGGAGTGGTTCACCGACGGGCGGCCGACGCCACGCTGGGCGGCCCGGGTCGACCAGGTCCGCGCGGCACTCACCGCCGACGGGCGCACCCTGGCACAGGGCGCGCTCGGCTGGCTGCTGGCACGCAGCCCCCGTACCGTCCCGATCCCCGGCCTACGCACGGTGGCCCAGGCCGAGGAGAACCTGGCCACCCTGGCGCTAGGCCCGCTGAACCCGGATTCCTACGCCGAGGTGGAACGCCTCCTGGCCGACCTGCGCCCAGCCTGACCCGCCCCGCCGATCTTGCGCCTACTGTCCCGACAAACCGGACTTAACGGGGCAAAGAGGTGGCGGTAAGTGCGAAGTGGGGCCCGGGGGTGCGTCCGGGGACGGGGGTTTGGACGAAGATGGGGGTATGCGGATCCTTCTGGCCGGCGCGTCCGGCTTCCTCGGCACCCGGCTGGCCGACCTGCTCGTCAGCGACGGGCACGAGGTCACCAGGCTGGTCCGTCGGGCGCCGGGCGACTCGCAGGAGCGGCGGTGGGACCCCGCCGACGGGCAGCTCGACCCGGCCGTGGTCGCCGAGGCGGACGCGGTGGTCAACCTGGCCGGCGCGGGCGTCGGCGACAAGCGCTGGGACGACGACTACCGGCGCCTGATCAGGACCAGCCGGGTGGACAGCACCACCACGCTCGCCACCACCATCGCCGGGCTCCCGGCCACGGACCGGCCCCTGGTGCTGCTCAACTCCTCGGCCGTGGGCTGGTACGGCAACACCGGCGACCGGGCGGTCGAGGAGGACGCGCCGGCCGGTGAGGGGTTCCTGGCCGACGTCTGCCGGGTGTGGGAGGCCGCGACCCGACCAGCCGAGGATGCCGGGGTACGGGTGGTGCGGTTGCGCACCGGCCTGCCGCTGCACCGCGACGGCGGGCTGCTCAAGCCGCAGTTGCTGCCGTTCAAGCTGGGCATCGCCGGGCGGTTGGGCAGCGGACGGCAGTGGCTGCCCTGGATCTCGTTGGTCGACTGGCTGGGCGTGACCCGCTTCCTGCTGGACCGCGACGACATCGCCGGCCCGGTCAACGTGGTGGGCCCGAACCCGGTGACCAACGCCGAGTTCACCCGCGAACTGGCCCGGCAGCTGCACCGCCCGGCCATCGTCCCGATCCCCGCACTGGCGCTCAAGGTGGTGCTCGGCGGCTTCGCCCACGAGGCCCTCACCAGCACCAGAGTCCTCCCCGGCGTCCTGGCGAGAGCCGCCTTCCCGTACCAACACCCCACCCTCCCCAAAGCCCTCCAAAAAGCCCTAACCCCCTAACACCCCCCACCCACCCCCACCCCGTTGATCATGAAGTTATTACCACTTGCCTCGGCGTGTCGTGGCAATAACTTCATGATCAACAGGGGTGAGGGGCAGTGCCTCGCCCTGGTGGTTTGCGGCCGAGCTGACGATGCGCGAGGCGGTGCTGCGCGAACCCCGGCCGGTGCAGGACCGGATCCCGCTGACGATTGGCGCGGCGAACTCGACGCTGCTGCGCTGGGCCGGCGCGAACGCCGACGTGGTCGGGTTGACCGGGTTCGGGCGCACCCTCGCCGACGGCCACCAGCATGAGGCGCGCTGGCGGTCCGACCAGATCGAGGCGCAGCTGGCCTGCGTGGCCGCCGGCGCGGCCGGCCGGACCGACCCGCCGGCGCTGGAGGCGCTGGTGCAGACGGTGGTGGTCACCGACGACGCCGAGGCGGCCGCCGCGGAACAGGCCCGGCGCAACGGCATGACGCCCGCCGAGCTGCTGGCCACCCCGTTCGTGCTGATCGGCACGGTGGACGAGATCAGCACGGCGGTCGCCGAGCACGAACGGCGCTGGGGGGTGACCCGCTTCGTGGTTCGCGCCGACGCGCTGAACCCGCTGGTGCCAGTCCTGGCCCGCCTGACCTGAGCCCACTCCGACGGCCGTACTGATCAAGAGGTTTGCGTCAGATTCCGGCTTCCGGATGACGCAAACCTCTTGATCAACAGGGGCGAAGGGGGTGAGGGGTTAGCAGCCGAGGACCCAGTGGTTGGCGGCGGTTTGCTTGAGGGTGCTGGTGTAGAAGGTGTTGTAGAGGCCCATCCGCTGGTTGGAGCCGTTGGCGTAGGCGTAGCCGCCGGACTGGTAGGCCCGGCCCGCCGCCACGTGCGCGTAGTTGCTGGCCGTCACGCAGGTTGGGGGCGTGGTCGGGGTCGGCGTGGGGGTGGGGGTGGGGGTGGGGGTGGTGCCGCCGCCGTTCAGGCCGAAGAAGAGCGCGTCGCGGTACGTCGAGCAGATGGTGTCCAGGAAGTACGCCCCGGCGGTGCCGCACTGGTCGGCCCCGGAACCCGGGTCGACCGGAGTGCCGTGGCCCATGCCGGAGACGCGGTAGAGCCGCACCTCGTCGTTGCCGTACACCTCCAGGCTGGTGTTGGCCGGCAGGGACGAGGTGCTGGTCGGGGTCTGCGAGATGCCGCGCACGTTGGTCCACTGGTCACGGGACTCGGTGCCGTTGAGCGGGGCGACCGTCGGGTCCGAGGTGCCGTGCCAGATGGCCACCCGGGGACGCGGGCCGGTGTAGCCGGAGTACGCGCCGCGGACCAGGTCGCCCCAGGCGGCCGGGGTCTTGTCCGCGCCCGGGTTCATGCAGCTGAACGCGTTGACCATGCTGGTGGCGCAGCGGTACGGGATCCCCGCGATGATCGATCCGGCCGCGAAGACCTCCGGGTAGGTGGCCAGCATGACCGCGCTCATCGCCCCGCCGGCGGAGAGCCCGCTGACGTAGACCCGGGAGCCGTTCACCCCGAAGTTGGCCTTGGCGTGGTCGACCATCTGCTTGATCGACAGCGCCTCACCCTGACCCCGGGCCGTGTCTCCCGCCTCGAAGAAGTTGAAGCAGGAGTTGGCGTTGTTGCCGGAGGGTTGCTGGGCGACGATCAGGGCGAACTTCCACTGGTCGGCGTACTTCTGCCAGCCGGAGTTGGCGAAGTAGCCGGAGGCGTTCTGCGTGCACCCGTGCAGCAGGACGACGGCCGGGGCGTTGGTCGGCAGCCCGTCCGGCCGGTAGGCGTACATGGCGAGGTTGCCGGGGTTGGAGCCGAACCCGGTGACCTGGGTGAGGGTGGCGGCCTGGGCGGGTGCGGCGATGGCGACCGCGCCCGCTACGGCGAGGGCGAGCCCGGCGACCGCACCGAGCAGCCGGGTGAGGGTGGACGAGGAGCGGCGCACGGCGGCCTCCAGGAGGGCGGACTGTGAACTGGGTCACGGTCGAGTTGCCGAGACGTTACGACGACGTGTCGCCGCTATGACATGGGGCACAGTCACACATTCACGACGGACGCTGTGTACGCCGGACCGTCGACATGGCGGACCGAATCCGTCCCCAACGGTCCCCTCCTTGCAGGTCTGACCGGACCGTCCAGGTCCGGTTGGTAACGTCCGCTGCGTGCCGTCCTCCCCGTCGCTGGCCACCGGGCCCGCACCCGCGTCACCGCCGCGCACCGTCCGGGACCGCCGGGCCGACCTGATCGTCGTGCTGGTGGCCCTCGCGCTCGCCGTCTGGGTGACCAGTGGGCTGTGGCGGGACCCGAACGTCCGCACCATCACCGTCAACTCCAGCGACCAGGCGCTCTTCGAGTGGCTGCTGGCCTTCGGTGGGCACGCGGTCACCCATGGGGAAAACCCGCTCTTCACCTACCTGATCAACGTCCCGGACGGCGTGAACCTCGCGGTCAACACCACGATCACGGTGTACGCGGTGGTCTTCGCCCCGCTCACGTACCTGATCGGGCCGCCGGCGACGTTCCTGGTGATCCTCACCCTGAACCTGCTCGCCACCGCGCTGGTCTGGTATTGGCTGCTCTCCCGGCACCTGGTGCGCAGCCGGCTGGCCGCCGGGATCGGCGCCCTGTTCATCGCCTACTCCCCCGGCATGGTGTCGCACGCCAACGCGCACCTGAACTGGACCGCCGGTTGGCTGGTGCCGCTGCTGATCTGGCGGCTGTTCGCGTTGCGCCGCGCGGGGCACTGGCTCCGCGACGGAGTGATCCTCGGCGCGCTGGTCGCGGTGGCCTTCTCGATCGCCGCCGAGGGGCTCTTCTTCGCCGCGCTGGCGCTGGGGGTGTTCGTCGCCATCTGGGCGTTGCACCCGGCCAACCGCGTGGAGGCACGCGCCGCGCTGCCCACCTTCCTGCGCGGGCTGGGGGTGACCGCCGTGGTCGCCGGTGTGCTGTTGTCGTACCCCCTGTGGTTGCACTTCGCCGGGCCGCAACGATTCCACGGCACCGGCTTCGACCCGGTGATCCACTCCGAGGACATCGCGGCGTTCGCCGCCTTCCCGCGCCGCTCGCTGGCCGGCGAGGCCGGGTTGGGCACCTCGTTGGCACCGAACCCGACCGAGGAGAACTCGTTCTTCGGCATCCCGCTGCTGGTGCTCACCGTTGTCTGTTTCGTCGCGCTCTGGCGGCGCGCCGACACGCACCGCCGGGCGACCCTCTGGGCGCTGGGCGCCGTCGCGCTGATCTTCACGGTGCTCTCCTTCGGGCCGATCGCCAAGGTCGACGGCCGACGCACCGACCTCCCCATGCCGTTCGACCTGGTCGGACAACTGCCGGTGGTGAACGCCGCCCTACCGGCCCGGCTGGCGCTTGTGGTCGCGCCGGTGATCGGGCTGTTGCTGGCGTACGTCGTCGACCAGTTGCGGGCCGCGCCACCCCGGCACCGCTCCACCGAGTTGGCCTGGCTGGTCGGGTTCGCGGTGGCCCTGGTGCCGCTGCTGCCCACCCCGCTGCTGACCGACGAGCGCGAACCGATCCCCCGGTTCATCACCTCCGGCACGTGGCGGGACTACGTCTCACCCGACGGGGTGCTGACCCCGGTGCCGCTGACCGTGGACATCTACCCGGACGGCCAACGGTGGCAGGCGTACGCGCTGTCGCACCGGCAGGGCGAGTTCAAGATCCCCGGCGGCTTCTTCCTCGGCCCCGGCGGGCCGGACGGGCGGGGCCGGATCGGCCCGGTGCCGCGCACCCTGAGCGCGTTGATGGACCAGGCCGGCCGGACCGGGCTGGTGCCCATCGTCACCGACGGGACGATCCGGGAGGTCCAGTCGGACCTGCGGCACTGGCGCATCGAGACGGTAGTGCTCGCCGACGAGGTGCACGGCGCGAAGTTCGAAGTCGACGAGGAGACGCTGCTGCGTACCGGCACCGCCCTGTTCGGCGAGCCGCAACGGGTCGACGACGTCTGGCTCTGGCGCATCCCGCCGGCCGACCGATAGGCAACGGCAGCGGCAGCGGCAGCGGCAGCGGCAGCGGTGGTGATCTTCCCTGGTGAGGCGGCTCACGAGGGGCGATCACCGGGTGCGGGACTAAACTGGAGACCGTGACAACGACGATCTCCGGCCTCACCGCCGTCCGCGCCGGCCTGCTCGACTACCAGGCAGCCTGGGACGAGCAGCGGCGCCTACACGAGTCGGTGGTGGCTGGCGAGCGTGGCGACACCGTGCTGCTGCTGGAGCACCCGAGTGTCTACACCGCGGGCAAGCGCACCGAACCGTGGGACCGGCCGGTGGACGGCACTCCGGTCGTCGACGTGGACCGCGGCGGCAAGATCACCTGGCATGGGCCGGGGCAGCTCGTCGGTTACCCGATCCTGCGCCTGCCCGACCCGGTGGACGTGGTCGCGTACGTGCGCCGGACCGAAGAGCTGCTCATCGACGTGTGTGCCGAGTTCGGGCTGACCGCCGGCCGCGTCGAGGGGCGCAGCGGCGTCTGGGTGCCCGAGGACGACCGGGGGCCGGCCCGCAAGGTGGCCGCGATCGGCATCCGGGTGGCCCGGGGCGTCACCCTGCACGGCTTCTCGATCAACTGCGACTGCGACCTGACGTACTTCGACCGGATCGTGCCCTGCGGCATCCGCGACGCCGGCGTCACCTCGCTCACCGCCGAGCTGGGCCGCCCGATCACGGTCGCCGACGTGCTGCCGGTGGTCGAGCGCCGCCTCTCCACACTCATGGCGGTCTGACTGCGGCGTTGGCCGACGGACGCACCCACATCCGCCCACGGCTTCGGGGACGTGACATGACGGACGCGGTACGACCGCCGACCGGTACCGCAGTCACGGCCCTCGAGTGCATTCGATGCGGTGCCCGACATCCGGTCGGCGACTATTCGCTCGGGTGCCCCTCCTGCGCGGCCGCCGGCCGCGGCTCGAACCTGTTCTGCCGTTACCCCGCTGAGGCGGTACGCCAGCACCAACTGGTGCCGTACCCGGTCGTGCCGGACCTCGGCCAGGGGCGCACGCCGCTGTTCCCGTTGCCCTGGCTCGACGGGGTGCTCGTCAAGAACGAGGCAGCGAATCCGACCGGATCCCACAAGGACCGGTTCGCGGCCATGGTGGTGACCCACGCGAAGGCGTCGGGCTACGAGCGCGTCGTCGTCGGATCGTCCGGTAACGCCGGGCTGGCCACGGCCGCCTTCGCCGCCGCCGTCGGCCTCCGGGCCGTGGTGGCCGGCTTCACCTGGCTGCCCGAATCGCTGGCAGAGCCGCTGCGCAGGCTCGGAGCGGACCTGCGCACCTTCGACACCGACGAGGAACGCATCCGGTACGTCAAGGAGGCGGCCAACCGTCACGACTCGTTTGCCGTCTCCAACGTCGCCGACATGGTCATCGGAAGTAGCTGTTTCGGGATCGAGGGCTACAAGGCCATCGCCTGGGAGCTGGCAGCCGACGTACCTGGCGGGGTGGATCACGTCGTGATCCCGTCGAGCCGCGGCGATCTGGCCTGGGGCATCCATCTCGGTTTCGCCCAGTGGTCCGCCCTGACCGGCGGGCACCTGCCCCGCCTTCACCTGGTCGAACCCTTCCCCAGGTTGTCCGCCGTGCTCGCCGGCCGGGACGTCGCGACACGCTTCTCCGACAGCGCCGGAAGCCTCCACTCGATCGCCGGGGACAGCACGACCGTGCAGGCCCAGGCCGCGGTGACCCGTAGTGCGGGCAGCGTCGTGGTGGTGCGGGAGGACGTGGCAACCAGCTGGTACGAGCGGGCGAGCCGACACGGGCACACCTGGGAGATCAGCAGTTGCACCGTATTGGCTGCCTACGACGTCCTACGGCGACGCAACGTCGTCCCGTCTGGCGATCGGACAGTCCTGATCACCACCTCCCACCTGTTCAAGGGGCTGTGACCGCCCTGGCAGTGAGGGGAGCGCGCCAAAGAATGAGGCCTGAGGGTCAGGTCGGCGTCGCCGGCCAGAATTTTCGCACCGAGTGTCCCGTGGGACGGCCGGCCGATCGTCCCTATGGTGGAGTCGGCGATCAGCGTCGGCTCGACACCTGAGGCCGGCGACCACCGCCCGGCCCGGACGCGAGGAGCGGACATGCCCACCTACATCGCGCTGACCTACACCGCGGACGTCGACTGGAGCAGCCCCGAACAGGCTGACGAGATGGCGGAGTACCGGGAGTTCGGTGCGGCCGCCCGTGCGGTGATCCGGGGCGGCAGCGCGCTCTACCCGACGGCCACCGCGACCACGGTGCGGGTCTCCGGCGGCAGGGGCGGTGACGTGCTCACCAGCGACGGCCCGTACGCCGAGACCAAGGAGGCCCTGACCGGCTTCTACCTGCTGGAGTGCGCGGACCTGGACGAGGCCGTGGCGACGGTCGCCATGATGCCCGCGGCCTGGAACGGCGCGGTCGAGGTCCGTCCCGTCATCCCCCTGTGATCCGATGCTGACAGGTGACGCGGCGCAGCGGGCCCAACCGCCGGACGCGGCGCAGCGGGCCCAACCGCCGGACGCGGCGCAGCGGGCCCAACCGCCGGAGGCGGCGCAGCGGGCACGGGCCGCCGACGCGGTGCGGCAGGTGGTCCGGGCCGAGCGGTCCCGGATCCTCGCCACGTTGATCCGCGTCACCGGCAGCGTCGACCTGGCCGAGGACGCCACTCAGGACGCGGTGCTGCGCGCCCTGCAGACCTGGCCGCGCGACGGCGTACCGGACAGCCCGCGTGGCTGGCTGCTGGTCGTGGCGCGACGGCGTGCGGTCGACCTGATCCGCCGGGAGGCCCGCCGCGCCGGCAAGGAGGCCGAAGCAGTGACGCTGCTGGACCCCGCGTCGGACTCGCCCGAGGCGGTTCGGGACGACCTGCTCCGGCTGGTCTTCACCTGCTGCCATCCGGCGCTGTCGCTGGACGCACAGGTGGCGCTGGCGCTGCGTACCATCGGCGGGCTCGGCACCGCCGAGGTGGCCCGCGCCCTGGTGGTGCCCGAGGCGACGATGGCCAAGCGGCTCACCCGGGCCAAACAGAAGATCACCCAGGCGGGCATCCCGTACCGGATACCGCCGGCCGAGGAGCTGCCGGGACGACTCGCCGGGGTCGCCGCCACCGTCTATCTGATCTTCAACGAGGGTTACACGGCCGGCGTCGGCGACGACCTGATCCGGGTCGGGCTGGCCGACGAGGGCCTCCGGCTCGCCCGGCTGCTGGTCGAGCTGATGCCGGACGAACCGACAGTGCTCGGCCTGCTGGCCCTGCTGCTGTTGCAGGACTCTCGGCGGACCGCGCGGGTCGGCGTCGACGGTCGACCGCTGCTCCTGGGCGAGCAGGACCGCACGCGCTGGGACCGGGCCGCGATCGCCGCCGGGGTCGACCTGGTCGGTCGGGGGCTGCGTCGCACCCCCGACCACCCCGACGGGTACGTCGTCCAGGCCGCCATCGCCGCCTGCCACGCCCTCGCCCCGTCGTACCAGCAGACTCCGTGGGACGCGGTGATCTCCTGGTACGACGTGCTGCTCACCGTCCAGGACACTTCGGTGGTGCGGCTGAACCGGGCGGCGGCGGTGGCCGAGCGCGACGGCCCCGCCGCCGGGCTGGCGTTGGTGGACGCGATCGGCGGGCTGGCCGGCTACCCGTGGTTCCACGCGACCCGGGGCGAGTTGCTGTACCGCCTCGGCCGAGCCGACGAGGCCGCCGCGGCGTACCGGGCGGCACTCGCGCTCGACCTCAACGACCCGCAGGCGGCCCGGCTACGCGACCGGCTCGCCGAGTGTGCGCCGACCTCCCTCAGGGAGTGAGCCGGTGCAGGTCACGTGGAAACGCGGTGACCTCCCGGATGTTGGCCGCGCCGACCAGCCGGGCCACGAACCGTTCCAGGCCGATGGCGAAGCCACCGTGTGGTGGCATGCCGTGCCGGAACGCGTCCAGGTAGCCCACGTACGGCTCGACCGGCTCACCCCTGGCCGCCAACGCCGCCAGGTAGTCGGCGTGCCGGTGCAGCCGCTGCCCACCGGTGACCAGCTCCAGACCACGAAAGAGCAGGTCAAAACCGTTCGAGTACGCGGGCCGCGCCGGGTCCGGGTGGGTGTAGAACGGTCGCTTCGCCATCGGGTAGCCGGTGACGAAGAGGAAGTCCGAGCCGTGTTCGCGTAGGGCCCACTCACCCAACGCCCGCTCGTGGGCGGGCGCGAGGTCCGGTTCGTCGGCGGGCGCGCCGGCGATCGTCAGCGCCTCGCTGAAGTGCACCGCCGGGATCTCCGCGGGCACCTGCGGTGGCGTCACGCCGAGCGTCGCGAGAGCTGCGCCGGCCCGTCCGTTCACCGCGTCCAGCATCCCGGCCACTGTGTCGCGCAGTACGCGCATCACGTCCCGGTGGTCGGCGATGAAGCCCAGCTCCGCGTCGAGCGACGTGTACTGCGCGAGGTGCCGGACGGTGTCGTGCGGCTCGGCCCGGAAGACCGGCCCCACCTCGTAGACACGTCCGAAGACGCCGACCATCAGCTGCTTGTAGAACTGCGGTGACTGGGCCAGGTACGCGGGCCGGCCGAACCAGTCCAGCGCGAACACGTTCGCCCCGCTCTCGGTGCTGGAGCTGACCACCTTCGGGGTGTGGATCTCCACGAAGTCGTGGGCGTCGAGCGCGGCCCGGAACCCGGCCACCGCGGCCGCCGAGATCCGCAGCGCGGCCGACCGGGTCGGGTGGCGCAGCGCGGTCGGCGCGTTGTCGAGCTGGGTGGGCAGGCTCGCGGTGAGCGCCGGCCGGTACAGGTCGAACGGTGGCGGCACGGCGGGCGGCCCGAGCGGGCGTACCTCCGGGTCGGTCAGCTCGACCCCGGCGGGCGCCGTGTCGTTCGCGGTCACCGTCGCGGTGACCTCGACGACCGTCTCCTCGGTGAGTTTCTCCAGCTCGGCGCGGACGGCCGGGTCGGTCACGACCACCTGGGCCAGGCCGGCGGCGTCCCGGACGATCAGGAAGGCCACCGACTTGAGCAGTCGGCGGCGGTGCACCCACCCGGCGATCCGCACGGTCGTGCCGATCTGGGCGGGCAGGTGGTGGGACAGGGTTCGTTGCATGGCGGGTTGCTCCTCGGTCGATCGCCACGCCGTCGCCGCCCTGGGGAAGCGATGCGTCGCGTCAGCCCCAGGGAGGTGTGGGCGAGCGGGATCCTCGCGGTGCCACCACACCTTCACCCCCGCCGGAGCGGGGGCCTCGTTCGTCGCCTGATGACCGGGGCCAACCGGGCGGGCTCTACTGGGCGCGGATGCCCGCGGCCGTTCTTCCCGCAGCTCGGGAGGGTCTTCGCACACCGGCACCAGACCGCCTCTCAGCACCGGCGGCTCTCTGCACTGGCGGGTCGGTGCGCTACTCGGCTCCGTCGTCGCTGTTGGCGGAGACCGTAGCACCCGATCCCCCGCTTTATGACGCCCTTTTCTGACCGAGCGGTGTCCGGCGTCACAACGTTCGGGGCGTGACGCCGGTCGCCTGACGCACATAGACACCTGCCGTCCGGCGTAGGCTCGTTTTCGTGACGATCGAGCACTCCGCGCCGACGACCGGCCAGGCAGCGCGCACCGCAACGGCGGCCCCCGAGGGGCGGCGCCTGCTGCGGATCGAGGCGCGCAACGCCGAGACGCCGATCGAGCGCAAACCTCCATGGATCAAGGTCAAGGCCAAGATGGGCCCGGAGTACACCCAGCTGCGCGGGCTCGTCTCGCGCGAGGGGCTGCACACCGTCTGCCAGGAGGCCGGCTGCCCCAACATCTACGAGTGTTGGGAAGACCGGGAGGCCACCTTCCTCATCGGCGGTGACCAGTGCACCCGACGCTGCGACTTCTGTCAGATCGACACCGGCAAGCCGGCCGAGTTCGACGCCGACGAGCCGCGTCGCGTCGCCGAGTCGGTGGTCTCGATGGGGCTGCGCTACGCCACCATCACCGGTGTCGCCCGTGACGACCTGCCCGACGGCGGCGCCTGGCTGTACGCCGAGACCGTCCGACAGATCCACGCGCTCCAGCCCGGCTGCGGCGTCGAGCTGCTGATCCCGGACTTCAACGCCGTCCCCGAGCAGTTGGCCGAGGTCTTCGGCTCCCGTCCCGAGGTGCTGGCGCACAACGTGGAGACCGTGCCGCGCATCTTCAAGCGCATCCGGCCGGCGTTCCGCTACGATCGCTCGCTGGACGTGATCCGGCAGGCCCGCGCCGATGGCCTGGTCACCAAGAGCAACCTCATCCTGGGCATGGGCGAGGAGCGGGCCGAGGTCTCGCAGGCGCTGCGCGACCTGCACGACGCCGGCTGCGAGCTGATCACCATCACGCAGTACCTGCGTCCCTCGCCCCGGCACCACCCGGTGACCCGCTGGGTCAAGCCGGAGGAGTTCGTGGAGCTGCGCGAGGAGGCCGAGGAGATCGGCTTCGCCGGGGTGATGAGCGGGCCGCTGGTGCGTTCGTCGTACCGGGCGGGCCGGCTCTACAAGCAGGCGCTCGACGCCCGCGCCGCAACCCCGGTCGTCACCGCCGGCTGACTTCACCGGCAGCGCCGCACGGCCGTTCGCCGTCCGGGTGCCATGATCCTGTGATGACCGTCGGCGTACGCGAGCAGCCGCGCGGCGCGGGCTCGCCCCGCCCGCGACCCGGCGTACGTGCCGGTCTGGTCGACTGGCTGACCGGGTTGGCCGTGCTCGCCGGGGTGGGTTACCGGCTGTGGTTGCTGCTGCACGCCGCGCCCCCGACGAACAGCGACGAGGCCACCATGGGGTTGGCGGCGCTGCACATCGCGCGGGGTGAGGGCTTCCCGGTCTGGTTCTACGGGCAGCAGTACATGGGCACGCTGGAGGCCTACCTGGCCGCGCCGGTGTTCGCTGTGGCCGGCGGGCCGTCGCTGCTCGGTCTGCGGTTGCCCACGCTGGCGCTGTACGCGCTGTTCCTGCTGCTGACCTGGCGGCTGACGCTGCGGCTGACCGGGGACCGGTGGTTCGGGCTGCTGGTGGTGGCGCTCCTGGCCCTCGGCTCCGACCGGGTCGTCAAGAACCAGCTGATCGCCGGCGGCGGCTACCCCGAGATGAACGCGGCCGCAGCGGCGCTGGCCCTGCTCGCCGTGGACCTGGCCAGCAGCCGACCGGAACGTCCGTCGGCCGGCGCTGGCCGGCCCGGCTGGCGGCTGGCGCGCTGGGCCACCTGGGGGTTCCTGGCCGGGCTGATGCTCTGGGTCGACCCGCTCGTGCTGCCGTACGTCGCCGCGGTCGGCGCGGTCCTCGTCGGGTTCTGCCGCCGGGAGCTGTGGGGTGCCGCCGGGGCGCTGCTCGGGGCGGCGGTCGTGCTGGGGGCGACCCCGCTGCTGCTGCACAGCCTGCTGACCGGGCGCAACCCGCTGCACGCCGTGCTCGCGGCCAGCGGCGCGAACGCCAGCGCCGGCTGGCCGGACCGGCTGCACGGCGGTCTGGTGCTCGGCCCGCCGCTGGGCATGGGCTTCTGCTCCCCCGGGCAGTGCGCCACCTGGCAGCTGTGGTGGGCGCTCGTCCTGCCGCTGCTGCTGGTCATCGCCGCCGTCGCCGCCTGGCGGACCCTGCGCCCTGCTTCTGTCGTACCCGACGCGGTGTCGCCCCGGGTGGTGGCGGCGATCCGGCTGGCGCTCGTGCTGGCCGCGGTGGCCACCCTCGGCGCGTACACCGTGAGCAGTTCGGCCGGGCTCACCCCGGTGGAGAGTTCCCGCTACCTGTCCTGCCTGCTCATCTCCCTGCCGGTGCTGCTCTGGCCGGTGTGGACGGTGGCCCGACACGGGCTGGGTCCGGCGGTGACCGGCCGGCACCGCATCGGGTCGCCGCTGGCCCGGTCGTTCGCGGTTCTGGCGCTCGCCGCCACGCTGGGCACCGCCGCACACGCCACCTGGCGGGCAACGGAAACCGTTTCGGCGACCCGGGCCGCCGAGGCCCGGCACACCGAGTTGGTGAGCACCCTGCGTCACCTCGGTGTACGGCACGTGCGCGCCGGCTACTGGACCTGCAACCGGCTCACCTTCGCCAGCGCGGAGCAGGTGGTCTGCGCGGTCGTCGACGACACCCTGCGCCCCGGCTTCGACCGCTACCCGGCGTACCGCCGGGAGGTGGACAGCGCGGTGGCACCGGCCTGGGTCGCGCCGGCCGGCTCGCCGCTGGCGGAGGTGCTCGACGAGCGGCAGCGGGTCACGCCGGGCAGCCTCGACCTGGTCACCATCGAGGGCTGGCGCATCTACCTGCCGCGCTGATCGCGCGGGCTCGACAAGCGTCAGCGCGGCGGTCTCGGTGCGCGTGTCAGCGCGGTTGTCTCGGTGCGCGTGTCAGCGCGGCCCGGCGGTCTCGGTGAGCAGGCCGAGGCGGTGGGCCAGGGCGGCGGCCTCCACCCGGTTGGTCACGCCCAGTTTCGCGATGATCCGGGAGACGTGCACGCTCGCCGTCTTCGGGGAGATGAACAACCGCTCGGCGATCCGGCTGTTGCTGTGCCCCTCGGCGACCAACCGCAGCACCTCCCGCTCTCGGGCGGTCAGCAGGTTCGCGCCGGCCCCGCCCCCGGCCGCACCGCGCAGGCCGACCCGCCGCGCCAGGGTGGCAGCCGCCTCGACCAGTGGCGTCGCACCCAGCCGCCGGGCGATCTCGGTGGCCTCGGTGAGAGCCGCCGCCGTCTCGTCGCGTTCCCCGGCGGCGGCGGTCGCCTCGGCCAGCGCCAGCAGCGCCCGGCCCAGCGGGTAGGGCTGCCCGTCGGCCCGCCACGCGCCGACCGCCGTACGCCAGGCCGGCAGCGCCTGGTCGCCGACCGCGAGCAGCGCGGCGACCTGGGCGGCGTGCGCACGGGCCGCCGGGTGCCGCGCCGGCAGGTTGGTGGCGAGCGCCGCCACGGCGGCTGCCAGCTCCCGATCACTTACCCGGGCTGCGGTACGTGCGGCGGCGCTGAGCACCGGCCAACCCTCTCGGGGCAGCTGCGGCAGGCTCTCGTCAGCCACCGCGACGCGGGCCGCGCGTACCGCCTCGACCTTGTCGTCCGCGGCCAGCGCCGCCTCGATCGCCAGTTCGTGCAGGGGCAGGCGGTGGTTCGGCCACAGGTACGGCCGACCGAGGAAGGTGAGCGCCCGGTCGACCAGCTCGTCGGCGCCCGGGTGGGCGCGGGCCAGCCGCAGCCCGGCGCCCAGTTGGAGCCAGTGCAGTCCGGTGACACCGGAGAGGTCGATCCGGGCGGCTTCCGCGCACACCGCCTCGGCCTCGTCCCACCGGCCCAGCGCGATCAGCGCCTCGGCCCGGTTGGAGAGCAGGTACGCCCCGGTGGAGCGGCTGATCCCCACCCGTCGCGCCTCGGTCGCGCCCGCCTCGGCGGCCTGCGCGGACTCGGCGTAGCGGCCCAACTCGCAGAGCATGTCCGACTCGAACACCAAGGCGGCCACCAGTGTCGGCGCATCCCCCGTCGCACGGGCAGCGGCGGCGGCCCGGCCCAGCTCGGCCAAGCCTCCGGTCCGGTCCCGCTCGCCGTGGCAGAGCAGCGCGATCCGCGTCGACAGCAGAGCCACGTTCACGCCGAGCGCCTCGGCGTCGGTGGCGGCCTCGGCTGCCACCCGGGCGGCCTTCTCCGGGTCGATCTTGACCAGGTGGGTGGCGATGTCGGCGAGCAGCCGGACCCGCTCCGCGCCGCGCGGGCCACCGGCCGCCAGCCGGTACGCCTCATCCAGCTCAGGGCTGCCGTCGCTCTTGCCGAGCAGGGCCAGCAGTCGGCCCCGCTGGTCCAGCAGGCGGGCGGCGCGCAAAGGTGCGGCGTCGGCGTCCACCTCGGCCAGCCCGGCCCGGGTCAGGGTGCTGGCCCGACTGAAGTCGCCGGCGGT
Source organism: Micromonospora sp. DT53 (assembly GCF_049841535.1). Taxonomy (NCBI): domain Bacteria; kingdom Bacillati; phylum Actinomycetota; class Actinomycetes; order Micromonosporales; family Micromonosporaceae; genus Micromonospora; species Micromonospora sp. DT53. The sequence goes on along the minus strand of NZ_JBNCKM010000001.1, from coordinate 346,039 downwards.
GACCGCGGCGTCCAGGGTCTGCTCCAGCAACGCCAGGTGGTCCATGCCGAGCAGGTCGGCGGCGTCCGGCACCAGCTCCCACAACTCCAACGCCCGCTCCAGCAGTCGGCGCTGCTCGGCGTACGCGTACCTGTCGGCGGCGGCAGCCGCGGCGGCTCGTGCGGCGACGAGGGCACGCGGGTGGTCGTGCGCGGCGTACCAGTGGTGGGCGATCTCGGCCGGGGCCCGGCCGACGGCGACCAGGTGCGGCTGGGCCTCGATGGCGGCGGCGAAGCGGGCGTGCAGCCGGGCGTGCTCACCTGGCAGCAACTCGTCGTGGACGGCCTCGCGGACCAGCGCGTGCCGGAACTCGTAGTCACCGTCCCGGTCGGCCACCACCAACTGGGCGGCGACGGCGGCGCGCAACGCGTCCTCCAGCTCGGCCTCGGGCAACCCGGCGACCTCGGCGAGCAGGTCGTGGGCGAAACGGGTGCCGCCGGCGGCCGCGATCCGCAACACCCGCTGGGCCGGCTCGGGGAGCCGGTCCACCCGGGCCAGCAGCAGGTCACGCAGCGTCTCGGGGAGCGCCGCGCAGCCGATCGGGTCACCGGCGACTGTCAACTCCTCGATGAAGAAGGGGTTGCCCTGGGTGCGGTCGTGCACATCGTCGACGGCGCGGGCGAGCGGCTCGGCGCCGAGCAGGTCGGCGAGGATCGCGGCGGTGCCGTCGCGGTCCAGGCGGCCCAGCTCGACCCGCTCCACACCCCGGGCCCGGTCCAGTTCGGCGAGGAACGGGCGCAGCGGGTGCCCACGCTGCAACTCGTCGGTGCGATAGGTGCAGACCAGCAGCAACCGGCCCGGCCTCGCCGCCCGCACGAGGAACCCGATGAGGTCGCGGGTGGAACGGTCGGCCCAGTGCAGGTCCTCGATGATCAGGACCAGCGGGCAAGCGTCGGCCAGCCGCTGGAACAGCTCGGCGACCAGGTCGAACAGGTAACCGCGCGGAGCGTCGCTGAGTGCGACGGAACGCGGTGCGGCAAGCGTCGCGGAGGCACGGCCCAGCTCCGGCAGGAGCGGGGCGAACTCCGCCTCGTAGCCGGCGAAGACCTCGGGGCCGTCGGCGCGGAGCACCGCGCGCAACGCGGCGGCGAACGGCGCGAACGGCAGGCCCGCCTCGCCCAACTCCAGGCACTGCCCGACGAGCACCCGCGCCGCGCCGTCGGTGGCCCAGCCGGCGAACTCCTCCAGCAGCCGGGTCTTACCCACGCCCGCCTCGCCGCCGACCAGCACGGTGGTCGGCTCCCCGGCCCGCGCCCGACCCAGCGCGTCCCGCAGCGCCACGGTCTCGCGGTGGCGCCCGACGAGGACGGAGCTGGCGGCGCGTACGGTCACGTGCTCGAGCATGCCATGACGGCCCGCTGCGCCGGCCCCGCCGATCGGCCGGTGGCCGGGCGGCGGGGTCGGCTCGGGTCGAGTGACCGGCCCGGCGGGCGCGGTGGGCCTGGCAGCCGCCCTGGGCGCGGTGGACGTGGCAGCCGCCCTGGGCCCGGTGGGCCTGGCAGCCGCCCTGGGCGCGGTCACCGGCGGGCGTCGCTGGTGCGACCGGCCTGCCTACGCCGGCCCAACCACCCACGGCTGACGGGACGCGACAGCGACCGGGCGATCCGGTCCGCGGCCGCGTCGGCGCGCAGCTCGGCGGCGTGGGTACGGTGCAGGGTGAGCAGGAAATCTACGTCGTTGCCGAACATGTCGGGCTCCTTCGTCGCGTCGTCGTCTTCTGCTGACGACTCTTCGCGCGAAGGCCCCACCCGGGCATGGGCACGGTGCCTCATCTTCCCCGCCCACAGCCTCCTTACCCAGCCGCTGAGGAGGCGTACGGCGACGTAAGGTACTCAGCTGCCCCGGCACCCGGACGCGGATCAACCGGGCCGGCGGCGACCACTAGACTCTGCGGCATGGCAAAGCCCCAGGAGAAGGTCTCGTTCGGCCAGCGGCTGAAGCAGATCGGGATGGTGTTCCAGTTCACCGCCAAGCAGGACCGGTGGTTCGCGCCGTTGGTCGCCGCGGCGGTGCTGCTCCCGCTCGCGCTCACCGTGGTCGCGGTCATCCTCTGGGGCTGGATCTGGCTGCCGATCGGCATCCTGTTCATCCTGCTCGCGGTGCTGATCGTGCTCAACCTGCGGTCCAACAAGGCGATGATGAACGCCGCCGAGGGGCAGCCCGGGGCAGCGGCGCAGATCATGGAGAACATGCGCGGCGACTGGCGGGTGACCCCGGCGGTCAGCTCGACCACCCAGATGGACATGGTCCACCTGGTGATCGGCCGCCCGGGCGTGATCCTGCTGGCCGAGGGCAACCCGCAGCGGGTGCGCGGCCTGCTCGGCCAGGAGAAGCGGCGGCTGTCCAAGGTGATCGGCTCCGCTCCCCTGCACGACTACGTGATCGGGCAGGAGGAGGGCGAGCTGCCGATCCGCAAGCTCCGGACGACGCTGCTGCGCCTGCCCCGCGCCCTCTCCGGCAAGGACGTCAACTCGCTGGACAAGCGACTCAAGGCGCTCACCGCCCGGCCACAGATGCCCAAGGGCGCGATCCCGAAGAACATGCGGCCGCCAGGCGCCTTCCGCCAGTCGCGGGGCCGCTGACCCCCCAGGTGTACGCGTAGAGAGCCGGACCCACACGGGTCCGGCTCTTTCGCGCGCGGCGTCAGCGCCGCCCACGCCCGACGACCGGGCCCCTCGGGCCTCCGGCCATGATCGTGCTCGATCCTGGATGTGGTGGCCTCGCGCGCGGTGGATGCCACTACATCCTGGATCGAGTGCGATCTTGCGGTTCGGGCGGCCCGGACCGACCTTGCTGGGGTCGGCTCAGCCGCGGGGGGCGTCGACGATTACCGAGTCGGCGAGTCGGTCGTGCAGGCCGCGCCGGTGCTCGTCCATGATCAGGGCGGGGACGACCAGGGCCAGCAGCAGGCCGCGGATCAGCCCTCGGAGCACGCCGATCCGACCGCCGTCATGCCAGTTCACGCAGCGGATCTTGGTGATGTACATGCCCGGCGTCTGGGCGAACAGGCCGAGGAAGATGCCGTAGACCAGCACCAGCACCAGCACCGGCGCCCAGCCGTCGCGAACCGGGTCGGCGAAGAAGTTGGACACCAGCAGACAGAGCACCCAGTCGATGATCAACGCGCCGAACCGCCGACCGAGGCTCGGGGCGGTGAAGGTGGGGTCGGTGGCCGGCGCTGCCGGGGGGTGCGGATTGGTCACAGCGGTCAAGGGTATCCGCGCCGGGATGAGGGCCCGCCGGGTGCCGCCGCACGGTGTGCCGATTCAGGCCAAAGGCATCAGATGTCATTACACTGGCACAGTCGGTACGGCGTTCCTGGCGGGCCGGAGGCGTGGACCGGGGCATCGCTGACCCTCGACGAGGGACGTAACACGGCAGAAACAACGGAGACACGGCCGGGCAACCCCCCGGCCCTAGCGTCGCCAGAAGCCTAGCCACCCCGTGGACGTGCCAGGAGGATGTGTGTTCGCCAATCCCGAGGAACTGCTGCGATACCTCAAGAACGAGGACGTGAAGTTCGTCGACGTTCGTTTCTGTGACCTGCCCGGCGTGATGCAGCACTTCAACCTGCCGGTCGAGTCCGTCAACGACGACCTCTTCACCGACGGCCTCGCGTTCGACGGTTCGTCGATCCGCGGTTTCCAGGCGATCCACGAGTCGGACATGCTCCTGCTCCCGGATGTCGCCACCGCGTTCATCGACCCGTTCCGCGCGCAGAAGACTCTCGCGCTCAACTTCTTCATCCACGACCCGTTCACCCGCGAGGCCTACAGCCGCGACCCGCGCAACGTGGCGAAGAAGGCCGAGGCGTACCTGGCGGCGAGCGGCATCGCCGACACCGCCTACTTCGGCGCCGAGGCGGAGTTCTACATCTTCGACTCGATCCGCCACGAGACCTCGGCGCACCAGTCGTTCTACTACATCGACTCGATCGAGGGCGCCTGGAACACCGGCCGCGAAGAGCCGGGCGGCAACCGCGGCTACAAGACCGCGTACAAGGGCGGCTACTTCCCGGTCCCGCCGGTCGACCACTACGCCGACCTGCGTGACTCGATCGTGCGCCGCCTGGTCGACACCGGCTTCAACGTGGAGCGCTCGCACCACGAGGTGGGCACCGCCGGCCAGTCCGAGATCAACTACCGGTTCTCCACCCTGCTGCACGCCGGTGACCAGCTCCAGCTCTTCAAGTACATCGTGAAGAACGAGGCGTGGGCCAACGGCAAGACCGCGACCTTCATGCCCAAGCCGCTCTTCGGCGACAACGGCTCCGGCATGCACACCCACCAGAGCCTCTGGCTCAACGGTGAGCCGCTGTTCTACGACGAGACCGGCTACGCGGGCCTGTCCGACATGGCCCGCTGGTACATCGGCGGTCTGCTGCACCACGCGCCGTCGCTGCTGGCCTTCACCAACCCGACGATCAACTCGTACCGTCGCCTGGTGCCGGGCTACGAGGCGCCGGTCAACCTGGTCTACTCGCAGCGCAACCGCTCCGCCTGCACCCGCATCCCGGTGACCGGCAGCAACGCCAAGGCCAAGCGCGTCGAGTTCCGCGTCCCGGACCCGTCGGCCAACGTCTACCTGGCCTTCTCGGCCATGATGATGGCCGGCCTGGACGGCATCAAGAGCAAGATGGAGCCGCCGACGCCGATCGACAAGGACCTCTACGACCTCCCGCCGGAGGAGTGGGGCGACGTCAAGCAGGTGCCGGGCTCGCTGCCGGCCGTGCTGGACTCGCTGGAGGCCGACCACGACTACCTGCTCGACGGCGGCGTCTTCACCCCCGACCTGATCTCCACCTGGGTCGACTGGAAGCGCGCGAACGAGGTCGACCCGGTGCGTCTGCGCCCGACCCCGCACGAGTTCGCCATGTACTACGACTGCTGACGCGGTCTGACTGCTGAGCAGTCGCTCGAACACCGGCCGGGCCGGCTCCGCTCATCGCGGAGTCGGCCCGGCTCGCTGTGCGCCGGCCCCCGGCATACCTTCGCGTCCGATATATTGCTCCGGTGGACACACCTCTGCGCGAACCGACCTTCCTGATCCTCACCGCGCTGGCCGCCCAGCCGATGCACGGCTACGGGCTGATCGGTGAGGTCGCCGCCCTCTCCGACAACCGGGTGTCGCTACGCCCCGGAACGCTCTACGGGGCGCTCGACCGGCTGGTCGACGCCGGTCTCGTCGAGGTCGACGGCGAAGAGGTGGTGGACGGCCGTCTGCGCCGCTACTACCGGCTCTCCCCCGGCGGCGAGACCACCCTGACCGCCGAGACCGAGCGGCTGCGCCGCAACGTCGAAGCCGCCACCACCCGACTGTCCAAGCGGACTCGCGCCGCCCTCCCGACCACCCCACGCACGGCCGGAGGGCTGGCATGACCGACCTAGAACAGCGCTACCTTCGGCTGCTGCGCGCGTACCCCGCCGACTACCGGCGCGCCCGCGGCGCTGAAATCGTCGGTACCTACCTCGACCTGGCCGCCCCCGACCAACGCTGGCCGATGCCGGCGGACGCCGCGGACCTGGTGCGCGGCGGCCTCCGCCAGCGGCTGCGGGCCGCGGGCGTCACCGACCTGATCCCCGGGGTACGCCTCGCGGCGCTGCTCGCCCTGGTCACCGCGAGCGCTCTCGCCGGTGTCTGGGGTACGGCCGAACTGCATCCACCGCCCGTGGAGTGGGGCGCCCCCCACGTCGGCCCGTTCGTCTCGCTCGGTGTCGTCGCGTGGGCGGCGTGGCTGCTGGCGGCGGTGGTGCTCGCCGTCGCGCCGAGCCGGTTCGCCCGGTGGGCCATCACCCTCGCGCTCCTGCTCACTGTTGCGCTGCCAGTGGTGGCCGCGGCGTTCGACGTACTCCGACCGCCGCTGATGGTGCTGCTGCCGCAGGTGGTCCTGGGCCTGCTGGGGCTGGCCCTGCCCGACCAACCCGCGCGGGTGATCCGCCTCGCGCCGGCGCTGTCCGCACTGGTGGCGGTGGTGGCGATGGAATTCCTGGTGGGACTGGGCCCGGCTTTCATCTACTACGGCGCTCCCATGCAAGTTTTCCTGCCCACCGTCGGCGGCCTGTTGCTGGTCGTCGCGGCTCTGCTGGCCATGGGCCTGGCGTTGGGCGGCGACGCCCGCGGTGGCTGGGCGCTCGTCATACTGCTCACTCCCGCCGGCTTCCTGGCGGTGCCCGGCCTGGCTGACAGCTTCGGCCCGGCATGGGGCGGCGGCATCACCGTCGCGGAACTGGCCGTGACCGCTGCCGCCGTCGCGCTCGTCGGCCCCGCCGTCCTGCTCCTGGCCGTCCTGTTTCGCTCCCGCCGAGCCCCCACCCCCCAGCCCTCAGGCCAACCCTGCCCCACCTGCGGCGCCCGAGCCTGACCCCACCCCACCCCTCGTCGCCCCGCGCCGCGCCCCGCTCCGCACCCCGCGCCCCGCCCCGCCCCGCCCCGCCCCGCCCCGCCCCGCCCCGCCCCGCCCCGCCCCGAGATCGTGCTCGATCCTGAATGTCAACACTGTTGCGTTATTGCTGTGGTTGGCGGGTCAACCCGTGCTCGATAAGCGGCTCCTGATAGATCAACGCGTGTCGAGCGAGAAAATCGCGCCGATCTTGCAGGTGCGGTGTCAACATGCGTGGAATGCCTGTTGTGTCGCGACAGAAAGTGCAAGATCGCCGAGCAGGGGTGTCCAGATCCGGCGATCATGGAGTTGTGGTGCCTGTTTTGGCCACTCTCGGGCGTTTTGTTGCCCACCACAACTCCATGATCGGCGAGGTGGTGCCGGTTGGCGGCTGGCGAACGGCCGTTCCGCCGAACGCAACGGCGTTGACATCCACGTTCGAGCACGATCTTGGCCGCACCTCGCTGACGATCATGAGATCAGCCGGGCGTTCTGTCTGGATTGTCGCCTGGCGACCTCCTGATCAACGAGGTCGGCGACGGAGCGCTGCGCAGGAGGACAGTCAGGAGCAGGGCGGTCATCGCCAGGGCGCCGGGGGCCTTCGTGACGCGGGCCAGGTTGGTGCCATCGGGCAGGGCGAGGAAGGCTGCCGCCGCGGCGGGCAGCACGAACCACGTCGTACGGGCGGCGGTGAGCGCGAGCAGCGCCAGGGGCCAGGTCGCGTACCAGGGGTGGAAGACCGGGGACAGGACGACCGTGGCGACCAGCGCCAACGCCGCGCCGTGCAGCGCCACCCGGGGACCCGCGCGCTCGTTCCGCCTGCGCAGGGTCTGCCAGGCCCGCCACCAGAGCACCACCAGCACCCCGACGAGCAGCAGCAGCGCGACCGCCCGGACTCCCGGCACCGCCTGCGGGTCCCGGCCGACAAGCGCGCCGGCGTAGTCCACCACGAAGCCCACGGCGGTCGGTGGTGACGTCCACTGCTCGGAGTCGCCGCTGTGGGTCAGCCCGCCCACCCAGCCGAAGCCGAGGCCGGACGCCGCCGAGGTGACCAGCAGCGCGGCGAGCAGCCCCGCGGCCAGCCAACCGCCGTGGCGCAGCAACGCCCGTACCGTGTGGCGGTCAGGCATCCCGGCCAGCACGGCGAACGGCACCACCACCACGGCGGTGGCCTTCACCGTGACCGCCAGCCCGAGCAGCGCTCCGGCCAGCAGCAACGCCGCCGGCCGACCCGGTCGACGGACCACGATCAGCAGCCCACACAGCAGCAGGCCCAGCATCACGGCGTCGTTGTGCGCGCCGGCCACCAGGTGTATGCCGACCAGCGGACCGGCCAGCGCCAACCAGACCGCCCGCCGGGGCGGAATCCCGGCCGCCCGCGCCAGACCGGGCAGGCAGAGCGCGGCCAGCAGCAGCCCGGCCACGGCGATCACACGCAGTGCCACGATGGTGCCGGTGAGCCCACCACCGAGGCCGACGGCGAGCGCCGCGAGCAGGACGAACACCGGCCCGTACGGTGCCGGGGTGTCCCGCCAGATCGGCGCCACCGTGTCCAGCCAGGGGCAGCCCCCCGCCGCCACCCCCACGGTGTACGGGTCGACGCCGTGCGCGTACGTCCAGCCCTGACAGGCGTACGAGTAGACGTCCCGGCTGCCCAGTGGTGGCGCGACAAGCAGCGGCAGTGCCCACAGCCCGGCGGTCACGTACGCCCAACGGGTCGACGACACACTCCCGCGCAGCGACCACCACGCCCCGACCAGCAGTGCGGTGCCGATCAGCCAGCAGGTGAGCGTCGCCGGGCCGTCCGGGGCTCGCCAGATCGACGCGGGTGTCCCGCCCAGCGGGGTGTCGGGCAGCGCCCCGCCGAGGTGCCCGGCCACGGCGAGCAGGACCGCGCCGGCCAGCCCCGCGTACCGGGCAGAGCGCGGGGCCAAGCCCACGATCGGCGCCGAACGCGGGGCCAGGACGGCGCGAGCGGCCGGCGGGGTCGACGCGCCGGGAGTGGTCACCGGCGCACCTTCCCTCAGTCGGCGGCGACCGGTTGACGGGCCGCCCGAGCCGACCGTACCAACCGGATGACCAGCACGATCACCAACAGCGTCATCAGCGGCGCCCCGACCGTCTTGGTGTAGCGAGGCAGCCCGGTGCCGTCGGGCAGCACCAGGAACGACGCGACAAGGGCGACCACGATGAACCATCTGGTCCGCTGGGCGGTGGCCGCCAGCACGAACAGCGGCCACGTCCAGTACCAGGGGTGCACCACGGGGGCGAGCGCGACGGTGAGGGTGAGCGCGAGGCCGGCGTGGTACAGCGGGTCGCGGGTGCGCGCCCGCCACCAGAGCCAGACGAGCAGCACAGCCAGCAGGACCACGGCGATCCCGCGAGTGACCGGCAGCGCGTCGATGTGACCGCCGAACGGCGCGGCGACATACCCGATGGTCTGCCCGACAGCTGTCGACGGGGAGGTCCAGGCGATGGCGGCACCACTCCCGGACAACCCGCCGACCCAACCGAAGTCCAGCCCACCGACGACTGTCACGCCGACCACGGCGGCGACCGTGCCGCCGACCACCCAGCCGCCGTCGCGGACCAGCGTTCGGATCGAGTACGGCCCGGCGGTGGCCGCCAGCGCGGCGAACGGCACCACCACCACGGCGGTCACCTTGATCGCCACCGCGAGTCCGAGGAGCAGACCGCCGGCCAGCAGCATTCCGCGCCGGCCCGGGTGCGCCGTCACCACGGCCAGCCCACCGACCAGCGCGGCGAGCATCAGCACGTCGTTGTGGGAACCACCGATCAGGTGCGTGGCGACCAGGGGGGAACCCAGCGCCAGCCACACCGCCCGCTTCGCCGGCACACCGGCTCGACGCGCCAGCACCGGCAGGGCCCAGGCGGTGAGGATCACACCGACCAGCGACAGCGCGCGGAACAGCACGATGCTGGCGGTCAGCGAACCGGTGGCCTTCACCACGGCGCCCGCGATGAGCACGAACAGCGGCCCGTACGGCGCCGGGGTGTCGCGCCAGATGACCGAGACCGTGTCCAGCCAGGGGCAGGGCAGCGCGGAGACGCCCTGCTCGTACGGGCTGACGCCGCCGACGAGGCTGGCGCCCTGGCAGGCGTACGCGTACACGTCGCGGCTGCCGAAGGGCGGCGCGATCAGCAGCGGCAGCAGCCAGAGCCCGACGGTGACCAGCGCCCACCGCGTCGAGGGTCCCCCGTCACGCAGTGCCCACCAGGCGTATGCCAGCAGGCCGGTGCCGACCACCCAGGCGGCGAGGATCAGCGGGCCGTTGGGCTGCTGCCAGATGCTGACCGGGGTGCTGCGCAGGGGGCCGCTGGGGAACGCGCCGCCGAGGAAGGCGGACAACGCGAGCAGCATCGAGCCGGCCAGACCGGTCCAGCGCGCGAGGTGGGAAGGCACGCCGGACATGCTGCCAGCCTCACGGTGCGCGGCCGACGGCAGGCACGGTCAACAGTGGCGCGTCGGTGCCAGCCCACTTGAGATCGAGTAGTCACCGGCGGCGCGGACCCGCACCTCGGTCCACCCGTCCTCGCCCGGTCGCAGGCAGCCGTCGGGGCCGCTCAACGAGAGCCAACGCGACCAGCGCACCCGCACCGGCACGTCCCCGGGCGTGGCGGTCAGCCGAACGGCGCCACGCTCGGCGGCGACGAGGTGACCCGGGGCGCCGACCAGCGGGGTCGGGTCGACCACGGCGTACATCCGCCAGGTCGCGTCACTCCAGACCTCCCGCAGGTACGGCAGGCCGGCGCGGATCAGCGCGGCCTCGTCGCGGCCCCACCTGTCGGCGGGGGCGTCCGGGGCGAGCACCACGAAGGTCACCGCCTCGTGCCGTAACCACTGCTCGTACGTCTGCGCGCTCAGGCTGCCGTCGTAGAACAGCGCGTTGCGGTCGCTGTCGACCTGGCGTTCCCAGCCCCGGGCCAGTGGCACGGTCGGCGGCAGGTACGCGGACTCCCAGTGGTCGCGCAGCGGCACCACCTCGACCCGGCCGGCCGGCTGCCGCCTGTCGAGTTCCGCGACGAGCGGTTGGTAGAAGCTCTTGGCGCTCTCCGGGGCGCCGGCCCGGGTCACGTCGCTGACCATCACCGGGGACTGCCACCACACGGTCGCGGCGAGCAGCCCGGCCAGCCACGGCCCGGGCAGCGCGGCGTACCCGGCCAGCACGGGCAGGGCGAACAGCATCGGCAGTCGCAGGGCGTTGGACCCGATGGGGCTGGGCACGTAGTACGCCCCGACCAGGAGCAGCACCGTGAGCGCCGCGCCGATGCGCAACACCCGGCGGCGACGCGGCAGCACGACTCCCACCAGCACCGCGAGCGCGACGTTTATGCGCATCGACTCGGCCGAGTACGGCTGGGTGCCGCCGTTGCCGAAGACGAACGCGATCGGGACGAGTGTGACGGCGGGTGCCACGGCCAGGACGAACCCTTCGGCCAGTGGTCGCTCGGCGCGCCAGCCTCCGGGCAGCGGGCGACCCGGCCCGTCGCCGGTACGCAGGGCGGACAGCAGCAACGCCGCGCCGGCCAGCCCGGTGAACAGGCCGGCGACCGGGCTGGCCGCCGTCGCCAGGGCGGCGCAGCCGGCGGCGAGCGTCAACCGGAGCCAGCGCGGTGGGCGTTCCGCGCTGACCGCGCAGAGCGCCAACAGGCCGAACGCCAGCCCGACCGCGAAGGTGATCCGACCGCTCGCCAGGTTGCCGACCAGCACCGCAGCGCCGAGGACGCCGGCCAGCAGCGGCCGGCGGGCCCGGTTGCGGATGAACAGCCAACCCAGCGCGGCCGCGCCGACCACGGCGGCGACCGCCCCCAGTGGACGCACCCCGATCAGCGCGCCCAGGCGGGCCGTGAAGAGGCTGTAGCCGTACTGGTTGACGCCGCCGTACCAGCCGAAGTCGACAGGCGCGGCCCCGTACCGCTCGGTGAACCCGGCACGGGCCACCTGGGCGGCGAGGTCGGTGCCCATCGGCGGCGCGAGGAGGAACGCGACGGCGAGCACCACCGCGACCCCGGTCGCCGTGCCCACGACGCCTAGCCCGCCGAGGCGTGGCCCGGTGGGGCGTAACCCGCTGGGGCGCGGCGACGTGTCAGGCATCGAGGACCCGTTCGGACGCCGCGCGGGAGCGGCGGCCGGTGCGCAGGTACTCGTCGAGGAACTCCCCCGGGTCGTCCCGGCCGAGCAGCCGGGCCACCCCGGCCAACTCCACCCCGTGCCGGGGCAGCTGGTCGCCGGCCCGGCCCCGGACCAGCATCAACGCGTTGCGGACCTGCGCGGCCAGGGCCCAACCGGCGGCCATCTCCGCGGCGTCCGTCGGGTCGATCAGGCCGGCCCGCTCGGCCGCCGCGAGGACGTCGAGGGTACGCGTGCCGCGCAGCGCCGGATTCGCGCCGGCGTGCCGGAGCTGGACGAGTTGCACGGCCCACTCGACGTCGGCCAGCCCACCGCGACCCAGCTTGGTGTGGGTGGCCGGGTCGGCGCCGCGGGGCAGCCGCTCGGTCTCCACCCGAGCCTTGATCCGCCGGATCTCGACGACCTGCTCGCGGGTCAGACCGTCGGCCGGGTAGCGCACCGGCTGGATCATCGCCTCGAACTCGGCGCCCAGGTCGGCGTCACCGCAGACGAACCGGGCGCGCAGCAGTGCCTGCGCCTCCCACACCCGCGACCAGCGGGCGTAGTACTGCGCGTACGCGGCGAGGCTGCGCACCAGCGGGCCCTGGCGGCCCTCCGGCCGCAGGTCGGCGTCGACGCCCAGCGGCGGGTCGGGGGCGGGCACGCCGAGCAGTCGGCGCAACTCCTCGGCTACGGCGTGCGCGGCGGCGCTGGCGGTGCTCTCGCTGCTGCCCGGCGGCGGGTCGTAGACGAAGAGCACGTCGGCGTCGGAGAGGTAGTTCGACTCGTACCCGCCGAGCCGGCCCATGCCGATCACCGCGAACCGCAGCCCTTCCGGTGCCGGCTGGCTGGCCTGGGCGGCCCGCAACGCGGCGGCCAGGGTGGCGTCGGTGACGTCGGCGAGCGCCGTACCGACCACTGTGATGTCGGACAGCTTGGCGGCCGACCGGTTCGCGCCGTCCGGCCGGGTGGGGCTGGGCGCGAGCGCGCCCGCCCGGCAGAGCACGTCGGCGCAGGCCACCCGGACCAGCTCTCGACGTCGCAGCGCGCGCACCGCGCTGGTGGCCTCGACCGGGTCGGTGTGCCGGGCCGCCGCCGCCAGGAACCCCTCCCGCAGCACCTCGGGCGGGCGTGGCGTCAGCTCGTTCTCCTCGGCCAGCAGCCGCAGCGCCTCCGGGTCACGAGCGAGCAGGTCGGCGACGTACCGGGACAGGGCGAGGACCCGGGCCAGCCGACGGGCGACCGGGCCGCCGTCGCGCAGCAGCCGCAGATACCAGGGGGTGCTGCCCAGCTTGTCGGAGACCTTCCGGTAGTTGAGCAGCCCCCGGTCCGGCTCCGGCGCGTCGGCGAACTCGCTGAGCAGCACCGGCAGCAACGTGCGCTGGATGGCCGCCGTGCGACTCACCCCGCCGGTGAGCGCCTGGAGGTGACGCAACGCCCCGGCCGGGTCGGCGAAGCCGAGGATCTCCAGCCGGTTCCTGGCCGCCTCCGGGGTGAGCCGCAACCCGTCGGCCGGCACCCGGGCCACCGACTCCAGCAGCGGCCGGTACAGCAGTTTGGCGTGCAGTCGGCGTACCTCGGTGGCGTGGGTGACCCACTCGGCCCGGAAGCTCTCCACGGCGCTGCGCCCCGGCGCGGCCGTGAAACCCAGCGCGGCGGCGAGCCAGCGCAGCGCGCCCGGCTCGGCGGGCACGGTGTGCGTACGACGCAGGCCCTGTAGTTGCAGCCGGTGCTCGACGCTACGCAGGAAGCGGTAGCCGCGCAGCAGTGCCTCGCCGTCGGCCCGACCGACGTAGCCGCCGGCGACCAGCGCGCGCAGCGCCGGGATGGTGCCGGGCGGGCGCAGCGTCTCGTCGCCGCGACCGTGCACGAGTTGCAGCAACTGGACGGCGAACTCGATGTCGCGCAGCCCGCCGGGACCGCGCTTGATCTCGCGCTCCAACTCCTTCGGCGGGATGTGGTCGATGATCCGGCGGCGCATGGCGCGGACGTCCTCGACCGCCTCGGGCCGTTCGGCCGCCCGCCAGACCAGCGACGCGAGCTGGTCGATCCACTCCTGGGCCAGCGGCAGGTCACCGGCGGCCGGGCGGGCCTTGAGCAGCGCCTGGAACTCCCAGGTGCGCGCCCACCGGCGGTAGTAGGCCAGGTGGCTGGCCAGGGTCCGGACCAGCGGGCCCCGGCTGCCCTCGGGGCGCAGCGCGGCGTCCACCGGCCAGGCGACCAACCCGCAGATGTAGATCAGTCGGGTCGCCACCAGGGTCGCGGCGGGCAGGTCGGCGTCCTCGGCGGCCACGAAGATGACGTCCACGTCGGAGACGTAGTTCAGCTCACCGCCGCCGCACTTGCCCATCGCCACGACCGCCAGCCGGGGCCGCTCGGTCCCCTCGGCCAACTCGGCGACCGCGATCTCGTACGCCGCGGACAGCGTCGCGTCGGCCAACGCCGACAGTGCGGCCATCGTCTGCTCCAGGCCGCGACCGCCGGTCAGGTCGGCCGCCGCGATCCGCAACAACGCCAACCGGTACGCGGTCCGCAGCGCCGCCACCGCGTTGCCGCCGTCGGCCGGCTCCAACCGCCCCTCGGCGGTCGGGGCGAGCCCGTCCGAAGCGGTCCGCAGCGCCTGGTAGTGCTCGGGGTGGGCGACCAGGTGGTCGCCGAGCGCCGCCGACGCACCGAGCACCGCGATCAGCCGCCGCCGCAGCCCGGGATCGTTGTGCAGGTCCGCGAGCAGCGCCGACCCGGTGCCGCCTTCCGTGGCGCGGGCCTCCGTGGCACGGGCCTCCGTGGCACGGGCCTCGGCGCGGCCTTCGGTGGCGCGGCTCTCGGCCTCCACGATGCGGTGCAGCTGGCGTAGCGCCAGGTCCGGGTCGGCGGCCCGGGACAGCGCGGCGAGCAGCTCCGCGGCGGCCTCGTCGACCGGCTCCTGCTCGGCCGGCCGCCACAGCCGCAGCCCGTCCGAGCCGAGCAGGTCCGCGGCGCGCGCGCCGCCGTCGCCCTCGGCAGTGCCGAAGCCGTACCGGGCAAGCCGGCCCGGTGCCCTGGTCGGCCGGCTCATCAGTGCCCGAGCAGCGGCAGGCCGCGCCGCGTCGTGCTGTCGTCCAACTCGCCGAGGGCCAGCGCGGCGAACCGGGCGGTGAACGGTTGCCAGACCTCCTCGACGTCGGCCAGCACCGAGGCGCAGGCCGCGACCACCAGCTCCGGGTCGTAGCCCAGCTCGGCGAGTTGGGTCGAGTCGGTGGCCCAGTCGGCGATCATCGCGGCGTCGCACTCGATGTGGAACTGCAAACCCCACGCCCGGTCACCCAGGCGGAACGCCTGATGCGGATAGCGGGTGGACGCGGCCAGCAGGGTCGCGCCCCGAGGCAGCTCGGTGATCTCGTCGGAGTGCCACTGGAGCACGTCCGGGATCAACGGCACGTACCGGAACAACGGGTCGTTCTCGGCGGCGTCGCGCCGGCCGACCACGCCGGGGCCGATCTCCGGCCCGGACGGGCTGCGCTCCACCAGCCCCGCGTGCGCGGTGGCGAGCAGCTGCGCGCCCAGGCAGACCGCCAGGGTCGGCACCCGGTAGCGCACCGCCTTGCGCAGCAGGCCCTCCACGGCCGGAAACCACAGTGCGCCGGGCGAGCCGTCCGGCAGCGGGTACGCCTGTTGGTCGCCGCCAAGCACGACAAGCGCCGCGTACCCCTCCAGGTCGGCGGGGAGCTCGTCACCGGCGTGCGGGCGAACCACCCGCAGCTCCAGACCAGCCTCGGTCAGCCATTCACCCAGCAGGCGGGCGTCGTCCGTCGGGTCGTTCTCGATCACCAGCGCGGTTGCCACCCGTCGAGGCTATCCGGTACGCCGTGCGGCACCACGCCCCGGCACGGGCCCGCGCGGCCTCCCACCGCCCGTGCGCGGCTCCCGTGCGGCGTCCCGGCTCCCGTGCGCGCGTCCCGGCCACGGCGGGTCGTTAGGCTCTGCGGTTGTGATCAGCGAGGACAGCGTCGCCGTACGCCCGCCCGTGCTGCGCCCAGGTGACACGGTGCTGTTGGTGTCGCCGTCCGGGCCGACGTCGCCGGAGCGGGTGGCCCGGGGCATGGAGTTGCTCACCGGCTGGGGTCTGCGCCCGGTGCCGGCACCGAACGCGTACGCCCGCCACGGCTACCTCGCCGGCACCGACGACCTGCGCGCCGCCGACCTGAACGCGGCCTTTGCCGACCCGGACGTGCGCGGCGTGATCTGCACTCGTGGCGGCTACGGCGCGCAACGGATCGTGGACGCCATCGACATGGCCGCCGTCCGCCGTGACCCGAAGGTGGTGGCCGGCTTCTCGGACATCACAGCCCTGCAGTTCGCGCTGTGGCGGGGCGCCCGCCTGGCCGGAGTGCACGGCCCCGGGGCGGCCTGGCGTGACGAGCGGACGCCGCTGCGGTCCGCCGAGTCCCTGCACGCGGCGCTGATGACGACCGAACCGGTGTCGATCGCCGCGGTCCCCACCGAGGAAACCTTCGACGTACGCGTCCCGGGTCGCGCAACCGGCACCCTGCTCGGCGGCAACCTGTGCATGATCGCCGCGTCGATCGGCACACCGGACCTACCCGACCTGACCGGTGCGGTGCTGTTGATCGAGGACGTGCAGGAGCCGCCGTACAAGGTCGACCGGATGCTCACCCACCTGCTCCGGGCCGGCGCGCTGGACGGACTGGCCGGGGTGGCGGTCGGGCAGTTCACCGACTGCGGCGACGGCTGGGACACCACGATCGTCGACGTCCTGAACGAACGCCTCGGCGACCTGGGCGTACCAGTCCTCGGCGGCCTCCCCATCGGCCACGGCCCCAACCAGCTAACGGTCCCAGTGGGCACAAAAGCCACCCTAGACACCAAAACCGCCACCCTAACCGCAGCCCCCGCAGTCCACTAACCGGCACCCTCCCCCTCCCGACCCGGCCCCGTTGATCATGAAGTTATTGCCACTCGCCACGGCGTGTCGTGGCAATAACTTCATGATCGTCGCCGGGCCGGGCCGGGCCGGGCCGGGCCCGGCCGGGAGGGGGTAGGGGTGGGGTTAGGGGGCTGGGGTTAGGTGGGCTATTGCGCCGAACTCCAGGGCGGCCCAGATGCCGGCCGGGGTGCGGGTGATGCCGTGGGGTTCGGCATTGGGGGTGGGGAGGGCGTAGCCCTCGATCCGTCCGCTTCGATCGATGTGACCGATCCGGTTGGCACCCCACTCGGTGAACCACGCGCCGCCCTCCGAATCGGCGACGATCGCATGTGGACGGGCCGCCCGATCCGGCAGCGGGAACTCGACGATCTCACCGTCCGGGTGGATCCGCCCGAGCTGACCGGCCGCGATCTCCACGAACCAGATGGCGCCGTCGTCGCCGAGGGCGATGCCGACCGGACCCGCCTGCACGGTGGGTAAGGGATACAACGTCACCCTGCCGTCGAGGTCGATCCGACCGATCGCGTTCGCCTGGTTGAGGGTGAACCAGAGAGCCCGATCCGCACCAGCAGTGATCATCGAGGCGAACCCGCCGGTCACCGGCAGCGGGAACGCGGTGTGGGTGCCGTCGGTCTCCACCCGGCCGATCGTGTCGGAGGTCATCCCGGCGTACCAGAGCGCGCCATCGGGCCCGACCGCGATGCCACCCGGTCCGGTGCCGGCCGGCAGGCCGATGGTGCGCTGCTCGCCGTCGACGGTGATCCGACCGATCCGGTCGTCGCCCGAGCGGGTGAACCAGAGCGCCCCGTCCGGCCCGGCCGTAATGATCAACGGGCGGCCACCGGCCGGTTCCAGCGGATAGGTCCGGACCGCGCCGTCGGGCGACAACCGGGCGATCCCGCCGGCATGGGCCAGCGTCAGCCACAGCGCGCCGTCCGGGCCAGGCGTGATGCCGTACGGCCCGGCGCCCGGCTCGGCGAGTGGAATCTCCCGAATTTCGACTGTCATTTCGCGGTGTCCTTCCGTCGGCCGATCGTCCACCTGACCACTCAGCCAGCGACCACACAACCGATTTCGCCCCACCGCCGGTCAGGATTGTCAGCTCGCTGACAGGGTCGCCACGGCTTCCACCCAGACTGCCCGGTCACTGTCGGTCACGACAGCGCAGGATGACCGAACCTCTGGAGGACAGCATGTCCCGCACCATCAGTAGGAAACACCTGCTGGCCGGCCTGGCCACCGCCGGCGTCCTCGGCGTCGGGATCGCGGCCCCGACGATCGCGTTCGCCGCCGACACTCCCACCCCGGCACCGAGCGCCAGCGCCGCCCCCGACGCGGCTCCGGGCACGGCTCCCGGCGCGAAGGCCGACCGGCAGGGCGAGTTCGCCGAGGCGCTCGCCAAGGAACTGGGCGTGCCCACCGACAAGGTGACCGCCGCACTGGAGAAGATCCGCGAGCAGCACCGGCCGACCGACCGCCCACAGCGCCCGTCCGCCGAGGACCGGCAGGCCGCGCTCAAGCAGCGCCTGGACCAGGCGGTCAAGGACGGCAAGCTCACCCAGGAGCAGGCCGACGCCATC
The DNA here is from genome assembly GCF_049841535.1 of Micromonospora sp. DT53. Taxonomy (NCBI): domain Bacteria; kingdom Bacillati; phylum Actinomycetota; class Actinomycetes; order Micromonosporales; family Micromonosporaceae; genus Micromonospora; species Micromonospora sp. DT53. The sequence goes on along the minus strand of NZ_JBNCKM010000001.1, from coordinate 327,986 downwards.
ACGAAGGCCGTCGAGGCCGGCGTCTTCCCCGGCCCGGGCGGCCACCGCGGACCGGGCAACCACCACGGCGAAGGTACGCCCGGCAAGTAACCGGCGGGCCCGCCCCCGACAGGCACCGGCCGGCCGGGACCGGCCTCAGCACCCCCCGGCCGGCCGGGACCGGCCTCAGCACCCCCCGGCCGGCCGGGACCGGCCTCAGCACCCCCCGGCCGGCCGGAGCCGCCTCAGCACCCCCGGCCGGCCGGAGCCGACCTCAGCCGGCCCCGGTCCGCCCCGTCGTGCCGGCGCCACCCTCGACACACCCCCGGTCCACGCCCCGCTCTGCCCCGTCGTGCCCGGCGCCGCCCTCGACACCGCTCCCCCGCCCGCGCCGATCTTGCAGTTCCGGTCGCCGAGCTGCGCGCAATGCCCCTTATGCCGCGACAGCAAGTGCAAGATCGGCGAGAGGCTACGACCCAACCCCGTCGATCATGGAGTTGTGGTGCCTGATTTGGGACTGCATGGGGGCCTTGTCACCCACCACAAGTCCATGATCGACGAGGCAGCGCCGGGCCAGGCCAACCAGGAGCAGGGATCGGGCCAGCCGGGGCCGGGTATCGGCCCGGCCCCGGTGGGGGTCAGCTCTGTTGGGGCGGGGGCGCGAACACGCCCAGGTGATTGCCGGCCGGGTCGAGTAGGTGGGCCAACGTGAGACCGCTCGGTGCCGTACGCGCTGGCGCCAGCACCCGGCCGCCGGCCGCTTCGGCCCGTCGGCAGGTCTCTGCCACGTCGGCGACTTCGGCGTAGAACACCGCGTAGTTCGGTGACGTCCCGTCGATGGCCCGGATCGCCCCGCCGATCCCGGTGTCGCCACCGGCCCCGGTCACGCGGTAGGACCTGCCGTTGGTCGAGCCCTGCTCCTCGAAGGTCCAGCCGAACAGCTCTCCGTAGAACCGCTCGGCATCCTCGGGTCGGTCGGTGCCGATCTCGAACCAGGTGATGGGCGTGGTGGAGCTGGACATCTACTGCCTCCAGAATTGGTGCCGGCCGTTCGGCCGTCGTCTGGAGCAGTCTCGGGGCCGTTCGCGACAACGTCCTGTCGGTGTTTCCGGATCACCCGGCGGGGTTCCGGCGACGAGACCCACGCGGGCCCGCCGTGCCGAGCCCGTTCAGACCAGGCTCAGCGGGCGAACCCGTTCGTGCGGGATGTCGAGATCTGCCAGGCGTAGCTCCCGGGCCACCACCTCGGGCAGCGCCTGGACCGCGCTGATCCGGTCGGTGCGGAAGCAGCGCAACTCGTCGCGCAGCCGGCACCAGGCGAGCAGATACCAGTGCCGCGCGTTGCCCAGGTAGCCCAGCGGTTCGATCTCCCGGGTCGAGCCGGCGCCGGCGCGGTCGGCGTACCGGATGCGCAGCACCCGCCGCGCGGCGACCGCGTCGGCGACGGTGGCCGGGACGGGCGTGGCCGGCCCGTCGCCGATCAGGTGCACCCGGCCGGCGAGGTGGTGTGCCTCGGCGGCGTCGGCGGCCGGCAGCACCGCCACGAGTTTGCGCAGCGCGGTGGCGGCCGGCCCGGCGAACGGTGTGCCGGTGAGCCGGTGCAGCGCCACGGCCATCGCGACGGCCTCGGCGGCGGTCAGGTTGACCGGCGGCAGGGTGCGGGCGCGGTCCAGGACGTAGCCGCCGGTGCGCCCGGGCTCGGCCCAGATCGGCACCCCGGCTTCCTGCAACGCGCCGAGGTCCCGTTCGATGGTCCGGCTGCTCACCTCGAAGCGCTCGGCCAGCCAGCGAGCGCTGCGCGGGCGTGGCGACACCGCCCGCAGCTCCTCGACCAGCGCGTAGAGACGGTCCGTCCGGTTCATGCCCGCACGCTACGACCGGGGTACGACGCCCTCCAGCGACCGCCCACACAGCGACGCGCACAACCGCCCGCACGGCGACGCAAACAGCCGCCCGCACAGCGACGCAGGCAACCAGCCGGCACGCCTACGCGGGCAACCGCCTCAGGCGATGCAGGCGCAGACGATCAGCGCGGCCCCGAAGTGGGTGGCGGCGCTGACCCGGGCGGCGGGGTGCGGCTCGGGTGAGCAGATGACCTCGCCGAGCTTGCCGGGGGTGAGCAGGTCCAGCACCACGAAGGCCAACGCCATGATCGCCAACCCGACCAGCCCGAAGACCACGGTGGAGGCGAGGCCCCTGCCGAAGTCGCTGTAGCTGGTCAGGATCGCGGTGAAGACGATCCCGGCGATGCCGAGCTGGTTGGCGGCGAGCAGCAACCCCGCGTTGGCGTTGCGCTCGACCCAGATCAGGTCTCGTAGCCGGCCCGGGGTGAGCAGGTCGACGAGCCCGAAGCCGGCGGCCATGAGCCCGACGCCGACGATTCCGAACACGACGCTCTGCCAGGCACCGCTGAGCAGATCCTCCAGCACCGACTGCCTCCCGACTCTCCGCCCGGAGGGTACCGGCGCGGTGATCGAGACGATAGCGGCAGCGCGCAATCGCGTCAGCCCCGCGCCCACAGCGCCAGGTAGCGCCCCGCGCCTACAACACCAGCCGCGCTCCTACAGCGCCAGGTAGCGCTGCCGCTCGTACGGGGTGACCTCGCGGCGGTACTGTTCCCACTCGGCCCGCTTGTTGCGCAGGAAGAAGTCGAAGACGTGCTCGCCGAGCACCTCGGCGACCAGTTCGGAGCCGGCCATCACGTCGATCGCCTCGGCGAGGTTCTCCGGCAGGGCCTCGTAGCCCATGGCGCGCCGCTCCGCGCTGGTCAGCGACCAGACGTCGTCCTCGGCGCCGGGCGGCAGCTCGTACCCCTCTTCGATGCCCTTGAGGCCGGCGCCGAGCAGGACCGCGAAGGCGAGGTACGGGTTGGCCGCCGAGTCCAGGGAGCGGACCTCGACGCGCGCCGAGTTGGGCTTGCCGTACGCGGGCACCCGGACCAGCGCGGACCGGTTGAGGTGACCCCAGCAGACGTACGCCGGGCTCTCGGTGATCCGGTCGGGCAGGTGCTGCGGGAAGAGCCGCTTGTACGAGTTGACCCACTGGTTGGTGACGGCGGTGTATTCGCGGGCGTGCACCAGCAGGCCGGCGATGAACGACTTCGCCACCTTGGACAGCTTCATCGGGTCGCCGCTGTCGTGGAAGGCGTTGCGTTCGCCCTCGAACAGCGACAGGTGGGTGTGCATCCCGCTGCCCGGCTGGTCGGTGAACGGCTTCGGCATGAAGCTGGCCTGCACGCCTGTGGAGAGCGCGACCTCCTTGACCACGTGCCGGAAGGTCATGATGTTGTCGGCGGTGGTCAGGGCGTCGGCGTAGCGCAGGTCGATCTCCTGCTGGCCGGGTGCGACCTCGTGGTGGCTGAACTCCACCGAGATGCCGATGCGTTCCAGCGCCAGCACGCCCTGCCGGCGGAAGTCCCGGGCCACGGCGTGGGTGGTGTGCTCGAAGTAGCCGCCGGTGTCGACCGGGGTGGGCACCGAGCCGTCCTGTGGGCCGTTCTCCAGCAGGAAGAACTCGATCTCGGGGTGGGTGTAGAAGGTGAAGCCCTTCTCGGCTGCCTTGGACAGCGCGCGGCGCAGCACGTGCCGGGGGTCGGCCCAGGACGGGCCGCCGTCGGGCAGCAGGATGTCGCAGAACATCCGGGCGCTCTCGCCGCTGACCCCGCCCTCGAAGGGGAAGACCTGGAAGGTGGTCGGGTCGGGCATGGCCACCATGTCCGATTCGAAGACCCGGGCGAAGCCTTCGATCGCCGAGCCGTCGAAGCCGATGCCCTCTTCGAAGGCCGCCTCGAGCTCGGCGGGTGCCACCGAAACGCTCTTGAGCGTGCCCAGAACGTCGGTGAACCACAGCCGGACGAACCGGATGTCCCGCTCTTCCAGCGTGCGGAGGACGAACTCCTGCTGACGGTCCACTTCCCCAACCCCTCGCGACACTCTTTTGTCCGCCTTGGCCGGGCTGCACCCGACCTGATCGCCCAGTGTTCCCGGGCCTGGTTACGCAGACGTTACGCGAACTGCCGCCGACCGTCCCCTCGTGTCCCGCCCGGCGGGCCCCCGTCGCGGCGGGTGGCGGCAATCTCGTCCGAGGGTACGGATTGTCGCGCGGGGGCTGGGGCAAGATGAAGGCATGCCCACCCTGCGTCTCGCCCTGTCCCAGGTCAACCCGAGCGTCGGCGACATCGCCGGTAACGCAGACCTGGTCCGCAGCTGGACTCGCCAGGCCGCCGATGCCGGTGCCCAGCTGGTGCTCTTCCCGGAAATGATGTTGACCGGGTACCCGGTCGAGGACCTGGTCTTCCGGCGTTCCTTCGTGGCCGCGTCCCGGGCCGCCGTGGAGCGGCTGGCCGCTGACCTGGCCGCCGACGGTCTCGGTGAGGTGCCGGTCGTGGTCGGCTACCTGGACGCCGACGGGCCGCCGCAGGTCAGCGGGGACGCCGAGCCGGGCCGGGGTGCCCGCAACGCCGCCGCGCTGCTGCACCGGGGCGTCGTGGCGGCCCGCTACTTCAAGCACCACCTGCCCAACTACGGGGTCTTCGACGAGGACCGGTACTTCATCTCCGGTGACGCGCTGACCGTGGTGCGGATCGGCGGTGTGGACGTCGCGTTGACCATCTGCGAGGACCTGTGGCAGGCCGGCGGTCCGTTCGCCGCCGCCCGCAGGGCCGGCGTCGGCCTGGTCGTCAACATCAACGGCTCGCCGTACGAGCTGAACAAGGACGACATCCGGCTGCCGCTGGTTCGCCGCCGGGCCGCTGAGGCGGGCGCCGCCATCGCGTACGTCAACATGACCGGCGGCCAGGACGAGCTGGTCTTCGAGGGTGACTCGATGATCGTGAGCGCCGACGGTGAGCTGCTCACCCGGGCACCGCAGTTCGTCGAGCACCTGCTCGTGCACGACGTCGAGCTGCCGGCCGCCGGCACCCCGCCGACCGCCGAGACGGTGGCGGACGGCATGCGGATCGCGCACAGCACGCTGGACGGCATTCCGCCCGCGCCGTCCGGCCCGGCCGCCACCGGCGGGCTGATCGAGCCGGTGGCCGACGAGGCGGAGGTGTGGCAGGCGCTGGTGCTGGGCCTGCGCGACTACGTCAACAAGAACCGGTTCCCGTCGGTGGTGCTCGGTCTCTCCGGCGGCATCGACTCGGCGGTGGTGGCCGCGCTCGCCGTCGACGCGCTCGGGCCGGACCGGGTGGTCGGGGTGTCGCTGCCCAGCCAGCACTCCTCGGAGCACTCCCGGGAGGACGCCGCCGACCTGGCCAAGCGCACCGGCCTGGACTACCGCGTGGAGCCGATCCAGCCGATGGTGGACGGTTTCCTGGCCAACCTGTCGCTGTCCGGCGTGGCGGTGGAGAACCTCCAGGCCCGGGTCCGGGGTGTGATCCTGATGGCGCTGTCGAACCAGGAGGGCCACCTGGTGTTGACCACCGGCAACAAGAGTGAGCTGGCGGTCGGCTACTCCACCCTGTACGGCGACTCGGTGGGCGGCTTCAACCCGGTCAAGGACGTCTGGAAGACGCTGATCTGGCGGCTCGCGAAGTGGCGCAACAGGGACGCGGCTCGGCGCGGTGAGACCGCCCCGATCCCGGAGAACTCGATCGGCAAGCCGCCGAGCGCCGAGCTGAGCCCGGGCCAGCTCGACAGCGACAGCCTGCCCGACTACGACGTCCTGGACCCGATCCTGATCGGTTACGTCGACGGCGACCTCGGCCGCGACGGGCTGGTCGAGTCGGGTCACGACCCGGCGATCGTGGACAAGGTGCTGCGGCTGGTGGATACCGCCGAGTACAAGCGACGGCAGTCGGCGCCGGGCACGAAGATCTCCATGAAGGCGTTCGGTCGGGACCGCCGGCTGCCGATCACCAACCGGTGGCGCGAGCACGGCTGAGGCGTACCCCTGGGGGTGCCGGGTCGGTGGGGCGGCCCGGCGCCGCCGCGCGGGCGCCGCACGGCGCGCTCGCGGGCGGCCTCACCGCCTCAGGCGGCGTTCCCGCGCTGGTGGAGTGACATCTTGCACTGGGCCCTGCCGTCACCCCGTCTCACGGTGCGACGATCGCGACAACACCCGGGGACCGCGCAGGCGGCCTCGAGGAAGGGAGACAGAGATGGTGGAGTCCACTGGGCACGAGGTGACCGCGTTGTACGGCGGTCCGGCCACCCGACGGGTCCGCACCCGCGACCTGATGGCCGCCAAGGAGCGCGGCGAGCGGTGGCCGATGCTGACCTCGTACGACCAGTACACGGCGTCGATCTTCGACCAGGCCGGCGTTCCGGTGCTGCTGGTCGGCGACTCGGCCGCGAACAACGTGTTCGGCTACGAGACGACCCTGCCGATCACCGCCGACGAGTTGCTTCCGCTGGTCCGGGCCGTGGTGCGGGCGACCCGGCAGGCGCTGGTCGTCGGTGACCTGCCGTTCGGCTCGTACGAGGAGGGTCCGGCCCAGGCGCTGCGGACCGCCGTCCGGTTCATGAAGGAGGGTGGCTGTCACGCGGTGAAGCTGGAGGGTGGCCGTCGCAACGCGGCGCAGATCGCCGCGATCGTCGGCGCCGGCATTCCGGTGATGGCGCACATCGGTTTCACGCCGCAGAGCGAGCACACCCTGGGCGGCTACCGCGTCCAGGGTCGAGGTGACGCCGCCGAGGAGGTGCTGGCCGACGCACGGGCGGTGGCGGAGGCTGGCGCGTTCGCGGTGGTGCTGGAGATGGTGCCCGGCGAGGTGGCCAAGCGGATCACCCACGAACTGCCGATCCCCACGGTGGGCATCGGCGCTGGCCCGGACACCGATGCGCAGGTGCTGGTCTGGCAGGACATGGCCGGGCTGCGGACCGGTAAGGCCCCTCGTTTCGTCAAGCGGTACGCGGACCTGGCCGGCGCCCTCACCGACGCCACCCGCCGGTTCGCCGACGAGGTGCGTGGCGGCGACTTCCCCGCCGCCGAACACACCTTCTAGTCCCGAGCACGGCGTGATCCACTCGCGTTTCCGAAAGTCGGGGTGTCCCGGCGCTACGGACACCCCGACTTCACGGAAGCCGAGTGGATCACGCCGCGTAGGGCGCTGATCAGAGGTCGGTGACGCGGATGCCGGCGTGTGCCTTGTAGCGCTTGTTGATGGCGATCAGGTTGGCGGTGAACGCCTCGATCTGGTGGGCGTTGCGCAACCGGCCGGCGTAGATGCCCCGCATGCCGGGGATCCGGGCGGCGAGCGCGCCGACGATGTCGACCAGCTCGCGGTCCTCGGTGCAGATCAACACGTCCAGATCGATCCGGTCGACCTCGGGGTCGGCGAGCAGCGGAGCGCTGACGTGGTTGAACGCGGCGCAGACCCGGGAGTCGGGCAGCAACGCGGCAGCCTGCTGCACGGCGCTGCCCTCGGCGACGCTCAGCGCGTACGGGCCCTGCTTGTCGAAGCCGAGCGGGTTGACGCAGTCCACGACGATCCGGCCGGCGAGCGGCTCGGCGAGGGCGGCGACGGTGGCGGCGTGCCCGTCCCACGGCACCGCGATGATCACCACGTCGCTGCGTCGGGCCACCTCGTCGTTGGCCGCACCTGTGACGCTGCCACCGGCCGGCACCCCGGGCAGGGCGGCGATCTCGGCTGCGGACTCGGCGGCCCGCTCAGCCGACCGGGATCCGATCAACACCGTCTGGCCGGCCCGCGCGAACCGGTAGGCGAGGCCCCGCCCCTGGTCGCCGGTGCCGCCGATGATGCCGACCGTCAGCCCGGACACGTCGGGCAGCGTGCTCGCGTCGTATGCCATGGCCTCATCCTCGCAAACCGCTCGTCGGCCAGCAGCGCCGAGCGCTGTGAGAATCCCCGCTGCCGGCGAGACCAAGCCGCGGTCGGGGCCGTCGGCCCGGTCAGGCCAGCTCGAACAGGACGGTGCGGGCCGCCGGGTCGGCGGTGACCAGACGGACCTGGACCCGTTCGCCGAGCGGCAGTTGGCCGAGGCAGCGTGCGCGTACCGGCGGCGCGTCCAGCGCGACGGTGCCACCGGGTGGTCGGGGCCGGGACTTGCCGTTGGGCGGGGCGTCGACGTCGAGGACGGCCGCCTCGAAGGTCTCGCCCACCCGGTGCTCCAGCACCGCCGCCTCGGCCAGCTCCACGGCGCCACGGGCGGCCGCCGAGGCGACCCGGTCGGTGCTCGCCATCACCTCGGGCAGCCGCGGCAGCGCGGCGCGGGCCCAGTCGGGCACCGGCTGGCCGGCGTGCAGGGCCAGGCAGACCTCGGTGGCGTACCGGTCGGCCAGCCGCCGCAACGGCGCCGTCACGTGGGCGTACGCGGCCGCCACGCCACCGTGTTCCGGCTGCTCCGGCAGCTCTCCGTCGAACGCGGTGTACCCGGCCCCACGCATCAGCTCGGCCGCCTGGTCGATGAACGCGGCGGCGCGCGGCTGGGCGGCGTCCAGACCGGCGAGGACCTGACCCGGGCCCACGTCGTCCGGCCAGTGCACGCCCAGCGGCGCGGCGGCGGCCCGGAGCCGCTGCACCGCCTCCGGTTTGGGCGCCGGCATCGTCCGCAGCAGGCCGACCCGGCCGGCCAGCATGATGTCGGCGGCGGCCATCCCGGTCAGCAGGGAGATCTGCGCGTTGTGCTCCTCCATCGGGATCGGCGCGCTCAGCACCAGCCGCCAACCCTCACCGTCGGGCTCCAGATCCTGCTCGGGCAGCGGCAGGTTGATGGCACCGCGCCGCAACCCACGCGCGGTCAGTCGGTCGCCGATCTCCGGCAGCAGCGCGATCGGGTCGGGTAGCCGCCCCGCCTCGGCTGCCGCCTGCACCCCTGTGTAGTCGAGTTTGGCGCGGCTGCGGACGAGGGCGCGTTCCAGCTCGACGGCCACGGTGGCGCCGTCGGCGTCCAGGTCGATGGTCCAGACCACCGCGGCCCGGTCGTCGTCGGGCAGCAGGCTGGCGGCCCCCTCGCTGAGGGTGCGCGGGTGCAGCGGCACGTTCCCGTCGGGCAGGTAGATGGTCTGCCCTCGCCGCCAGGTCTCCGCCTCCAACGCGCCACCCGGGGTGACGTGCGCGGCTACGTCGGCGATTGCGTACCGCACCCGGTAGCCCCCACCCGCGCGGCGGGCGAGGTGCATCGCCTGGTCCAGGTCCCGTGAGGTGGCGGGGTCGACCGTGACGAACGGTATGTCGGTGCGGTCGACGGGCGGCTGCGGCGGTGCCGCAGCCGCCTCGTCGGCTTCACGTTGGGCGTCGGCCGGGAACTCCTCGGGCAGGCCGAGCTCGCGGCGCAGCGCGCCGAAGTCGATGCGGGGCGCGAGTACGCGTCGGATGACCACGGGTCAATCCTGACAGCGCCACCGGTGATCCGCTTCCGGTGACCGGCCGAGAAATCCGCCCGGCGAGGGGTGACCCGCTCTCAGCCGGTCGCCTTCCGGGCGGCGCTGCGCGTACCCCTCGGGGCGGTGGCGCGGGCGGCGACCGGGCGGGCCGGCGACTTGCGGGCGGTCACCTTGCGGGCCGGCGCCTTGGCCGCGGCTGTCTTCTTCGCCGGGGCCTTCTTCGCCGCCGCCTTGCGGGCGGTGGTCGACGAGGTGCCCGTCGCCTTCGCGGCCGGCGCCTTCTTGGCCGGGGCCTTGCGGGCGCCGCCGCTGGGGCGGGTCGACGCGGTCTTCTTCGCCGCGGCCGTCTTCTTCGCCGCCGTCTTCTTGGCGGCGGACGCCGTGGTCGCGACCTTGCGCGCCGGGGCCTTCGCCGCAGTGGTGGTCTTGCGCGCCGGAGCCTTCGTCGCGGTCGTGGTCTTCCGCGCGGGAGCCTTGGTCGCGGCGGTGGTCTTCCGCGCCGCCGAGGCGGTGGTCTTCTTGGCCGCGCTCACCGTCTTCTTTGCCGTACCCGTGGTCTTCTTCGCGGCGGTGGTGGTCTTGCGCGCCGTGGACGCCGGGGACCGCTTGGCGGTGGCGGTCGTCTTGCGGGTGGCGGTCGAGGTCTTCGCGGGGGCCTTCTTGGCCGCGGCGGTGGTCTTGGTCGTGGCCTTCTTCGCGGGGGCCTTCGTGGCCGCCGTGGTGGTCTTCTTGGCCGGGGCGCGGCCCGCCGCGCCGGCGGCCTTGCGGGCCGGTGCCTTCGCGGCACCCGTGGTGGACTTGCGCACGGGGGTGGTCCGGCTGGCCGCCGTGTTCCGCTCCGCCGCGGCGGTCTTCTTCGCGGTGGTGCGTCGGGCGGCCGGGCGCTTGGTGGCCTGCTGTGCTTCGGCCATCGTGGTTCCCTCCTCGGGGGACGTGCTCTCGCGTGCGTCCTCGCGGAGCACGAAATACCTCGGCGCGAGCCGTCCCGCGCCGCCTATCTGTCCTCCCCGGCCCAACGAGCGTCCTCGGCATCCCACGCCTCGTTCCGCTCCTGCACTCGTTGCAGGGCGTTCTCCGCGTCGGCCGCCGAGTCGTACGGGCCGAGAACGTGCTTCGCCGGACACACGTTGGCGTCCGTCTCGACCCGGTGATGCCGGGTGCACCAGTAGAACTGCCCACCACGTCCGCTGTCGCTCATGGGAATCACTGTGCACCGCGAACCGGCCGGCCGCCACCGGATCGCACAAGTCGCCGACGATCTCCACAGTAGATATGCATTGCGTTCGTCGGGCCGAAATGGCGAAACGCGTGGGACTGGAACTCCAGAAGATGCGCAGGTGAGCCCGCTGTGGGTCGCAACTATGATCGCCGGATGGCGACTCCGGACTACATCGTGGGGATGCGCAAGCACGTCGGCCACGACCTGCTCTGGCTGCCGAGCGTCAGCGCGGTGGTCCGCAACGACGCCGGCGAACTGTTGCTCGGCCAGCGCGCCGACGACGGGCGCTGGTCGGTGATCAGCGGTTTCGTCGAGCGGGGCGAGCAGCCGGCCACCGCGGTGGTCCGCGAGGTGCGCGAGGAGACGGGCCTGGACGTCGCCCCGGTGCGGATGTCCAGCGCCGTCTCGCACCCGCACACGTACCCGAACGGGGACCACTGCGAATACCTGAACCTGGGGTTCCTGTGCCGGCTGGTGGCCGGCACCGCCCGGGTCAACGACGACGAGTCACTGGCAGTGCGGTGGTTTCCGTTGGACCGGCTGCCCGAGCTGGACAAGCACGCCCTGCTGGTCATCGCGTATGCGCTGCGCGAGAACCAGTTGGCCGGTTACCTGGAGCCGGGTACGACGTGGGACGACGTACCCGACTGAGGTTCACACCGGGGTCGCGGCGAGGGCGACCGGCGCGGTCGGGGCCGACCGGGCCGCCCGGATGGTGTACGCGAGCGCGTACGGCATGCAGGCCAGGTAGAACATCGGCTCCAGCAACAACTGGTCGGTGATCAGGAAGATCTCCCATGACGTGGGGCGGGGCAGGCCGAAGTTCCAGTCCGTCCAGCAGGCGAGGAGCCACAACGGCGCGGAGATCCGGTCGACGCTGTCCGGCGCCATCGGGTCGACCGGACCGGTGCCAGGCCCCGGAATGGTCTGGATCACGAAGAGAATCACGGCCAGGTCGGCGGCGACGAGCGCGCCGACGAGGCCAACCAACCAGGCGAGGCCAACCCGACCCCTGGCGGCGAGGTTCGCCGCAGCCCAGAGGGCGAGCGTCAGGCCAGCCAACCAGAGCAGCAGACCGGGTACGGAACGGCCGAAGCCGTCGCCGCTGATGACAAACATGATCACGAGTACGGCCACACCGACGGGAAGCACCACGCCGAGCGCGATGCGCAGCGGGCCCTGCAGTGCGGTGTGCCGGGCCGACCGTGCTGTGTACTTCGCCAACAGCACCGCGAAGCCGACTGTCAGCGTCGACCAGAGCGGCAACTGCGCCGCGGTCGACCAGCTCACCCGAATCGACAGCCAGTTGTAGACCAGATTCATGGCCAGCGCGCTGACCACCACGATCCCGGCGCAGGCGAGCGGTGCCAGGAGCAGGGCAGCGGCGGTACGGCGGGCCCGCCGATGCATCATGCGGCGATCGAGAAGCGGAGCGCCGGCCCGGCTCACGGCCAGGCTCACGGCGAAGCCGACCATCTTCGTCCAGCGACCGCTCTCGGCGAGGACGTGCAGCTCGGCGGCCCATTCGCGGCGCAGGTCGTCGCGGACGTCGGTTGGCCAGCGGCGCGCGGCCAACTCCAGCAACAGTTCGGCGATCCGGCGGGTCACCATGGCGGCGCTCCGGTGGTTGCTCGCGTCGCACTCACCCGTTCACCGCTCGCGGCCCCGGAGAGGGCTTTCCGCTCGACGTGCGGATCCAGCCCGCGCTCGGCGTCCGCACCAGAGCGACGGGCACTGCGGGCGCCGGCCGGGCCGCCCGGATGGTGTACGCGAGCGCGTACGGCATGCAGGCCAGGTAGAGCATGGGCTCTGTCAACACCCGGTTGGTGATCAGGAAGATCTCCCACTCGATCGGCCGGGGCAGGCCGAAGTTCCAGTCCGTCCAGCAGGCGAAGAGCCACAGCGGCGCGGAGATCGGGTCGACGCGCTCCCGTGCCTCGATCGTCGGCCCGGCGCCGAATCCGGCGGGGTACGCGTCGACGATGACGAGGATCACCGCGAGGTCCGCGGCGACGAGTGCGCCGAGGACGCCCACCCACCAGGCGGCGCGGACGCGACCCCGGGCGGCGAGACTCGCCGCGGCCCAGAGCGCGAGGGTCAGGCCGGCCAACCAGAGCAGCAGACCGGGTACGGCGTCGGCCAGGCCCTCGGCGTTGACGACGTACACGACGTTGACGACGTACACGAACAGGATGGCTGCCGCACCGACCGGAAGCACGACGCCGAGCGCGATACGCAGTGGGCCGTCGAGTGCGTTGTGCCGGGCCCAGCGGGCGGCGAACACCGCCAGCACGACCGCCAGCACGATGGTGATCGCCGCCCAGATCGGCCTCTGCGCCCGCTCCGCCCAACTCGCCCGCGGCAGCAACGAGTCGACGGAGAACAGCGCCAACACACCGAGGGCCACGATCCCGACGCAGGCGAGCGGGGACAGCAGTAGCGCTGCGGCGGTGCGGCCGGCCCGACCACGCATCAGTGTGCGGTCGACGAGTGGGGCGCCGGCGCGGCTGACGGCCAGGCTCGCCGCGAAGCCCACCATCTTCCTCCAGCGACCGCTCTCGGCGAGCACGTGCAGCTCGGCGGCCCACTCGCGGCGCAGGTCGTCGCGGACGTCGGTTGGCCAGCGGCGCGCGGCCAACCTCAACAGCAGCTCGGCGACCCGGCGGGTCACCACGCCGGCGCCCCGGTGGGCTCGGCGCCGCCCCACGATGGACGGCCGTCGGGGATCGCGGCCCGCAGGTCGGCGAGCGCCTGGCGGGCCTGCGTCACGCCCTCGGCGGTGAGTCGGTAGTAGCGGCGGGCCGGCCGGCCGGCCGCGACGGGGTCGATCGCCTCCCAGTCGGCGGCCAGCCAGCCGGCCCCCTGCAACCGGTGCAGCACCGGGTAGAGGGTGCCGCTGGGCAGGCCGGTCAGCCGCATCAGGTCGAGCCCGTAGCGCTGCTCGTCGGGCTCGGTGAGCAGCGCCGCGAGCACCTTCGCGACCGGAATCGTCATCCGCATCCGGCCACTGTATCGGAACTCTACATAGGGGTGGGTACCCGTTCGACGGGAATCCACAGCTCGGCGTCCGCCTGGGTGCCGTCCGCGGACACCCGCACCCGGGAGATCTCCGGTCCAGGTCGGCTGCGGTACGGGTTGGACGGGAACCACTGGGTGAACACGTCACGCCACAGGTACTGCACCGCCTGCGGAAACGCACCGGAGGTGGTGAACACCGCCCACGACCCGGCCCGCACCGGCAGCACGTCCAGGCCCTCCGGCGGCACGGCGCTGGTCACCACCCCGTGCCAGTAGTCCAGCTCGGTGCCCTCCTGCCGGCTGTCGGCGAGGTTGTCGCTGACGTTGACGATCCCCTTCGGCTCCTGATCGGAGAGCGCCTCGATCCGCTCGGTGGTCTCGCTGTCGATGCTCCGGATGAACGCCACGATCGCCGGGTTCATCCCCTCGTGCACCAGCGGAACCCGGGCCTTGCGCCCCACCAGCGCGAACGCGTCCTTGTCGACGATCCGGTACTCCATGCTGCCGCTCCCTTCCACTGTGAGTCGGAAGGACATCCGGGGCTGGGCGCGCAACGCTGCCCCCGTACGCCGGGCTTCTCCGGGGCCCACGCCGTGCACGGCGTGGAACGCCCGGGCGAACGCCTCCGCCGAGCCGTAGCCGTAGTGCACCGCGACGTCGAGCAACGTCCGCTCCCCCGCCAGCACGTCCGCACCGGCGACGGTGAGCCGACGCCGACGGATGTACTCCGACAGCGGCATCCCGGCCAGCGCGGAGAACAGCCGCCGGAAGTGGTACTCCGACGTCAGCGCGATCCGCGCCAGCTCGGCCACCTCGATCTTCTGGTCGAGGTGCCGCTCGATGTACGCCATGGCCTCGTTGAGCCGCTCCAGCACCCGGGCCTCCTTCCCTGTCGAGCACCGACGCTAGGCGGCGGGCCCGGCGGCCCACCCGACATCCGATGCCCGCATCGGTCGGGTATGGCCGCACCAGCCGCACCGGCCCTCGTGTCGTAGCCTGGCGGACTTTGCTAATCGAGGAGGTTGGACGTGACCGAGTATCCGCAGGACGTCGTGCAGCGCTTCCACGGCTCCCCCGAACAGGTCGACGCCGGCCTGGTGGGCGAGCCGCCACGAACGTGGGAGTCCGTCGTCATCGAGGAGTACGACCCGGTCTGGGCGCAACGGTTCGTCGCCGTCCGGTCATCGCTCACCGAGGCGCTGGGCGATCTGGTCATCAGCGTGGAACACGTCGGGTCGACGGCGGTGCCAGGGCTCGCCGCCAAGCCCGTTCTCAATGTCGACCTCGTCATCGAGGACACCGCCGAGGAGGCCACCTATCTCCCCGCCCTGGAACGGCTCGGGTACCGGCTCGTCCTGCGGGAGCCCTGGTGGCACGGGCACCGGATGCTTCTCAGCCCCACCGAGGACGTCAACGTGCACGTCTGGCCGCAGGGTGCGCCGGAGCCGGTCCGGCACCGGCTCTTCCGCGACTGGCTGCGCGCGCATCCCCACGACCGGGAGTTGTACGCCGCGACCAAGCGGCGCCTCGCCCGGGACACCGCGCACCGACCCGGTGACTACAGCCTGGCGAAGAACGACGTCATCGACGAGATCTACGCGCGCATCTTCGCGGCCTGATGACCTCAGGTCGCCGGCGCTCGCCCGCAGATCTTGGACACTTTCCGTTCTGAGCTAACAGTTCTGAGCTAACGGAAACTGTCCAAGATCTGGCGGCCCGACTTCAGCGCGGCGACTGTTGCATGATCCAGGTGGGGACGGGCTCCGGCAGCGTGCCCACCACCTCCCAGCCGGCGCGGCGGTACAGCTCGACGTTGGCCGGGTAGCTGGTCTCCAGGATCGCCGGCAGGCCGTCGGCGGCGGCGCGGGCCAGCCCGGCCCGCATGACGGCACGGCCCCACCCGCGTCCGGCGCTGTCCGGGTGGGTGCCCAGCACACCGAGATACCAGAACGGGTACGTCGGCAGGGCGTCATGAATCGCCTCGTCGTAGCCCTGCACGCGGGCCAGCACGTCGGCGGGATAACGCGCTTGCTCCGGCGACCCGGGGCCGACGCCGGAGGCGTCCGGCGGCGCGTGAACCGGCGACGCGTCGGCCGGCGGCTCGGCCGGCGGCTCCCAGATGGCGACGGACGCACCGCCGCCGATCGTCCAGATCGACGACCTGTGCACCCGCTTGTCGAAGAGGTCGCCGAAGAAGACAGCGGCGTAACGCGGATAGGTGTCCTCGTCCGGGAACAGATGTCGCAGGATGGGATCCTTGATGAACGCGGCAACCAGCGTGGCGACCACCGCGTCGCGGTCCGTTGGCGTGGCGAGGGTGATCTCAGGCGTCGTCACAACAGACGACATTATCGAAATTGGCACCTTGCCCCTGACCCCTGACCGGGCGACGGACCGGAGACTGGTCCCATGGACCTCGATGACTACCGGAGACACTCCCCCTACAGCGACCCCGGTCGCCACGGCGGGCTCCTCGACGCCGTGTCACCCGACTTCCCCACAGTGGCGGCGACCGCCCGCAACGTGATCGTCCACTACCGGGCCGGCGGAGTCGACCTGCCCGTCGACCGGCTGGAGGAGGTCAACCGCCGCTGGGTGGACCGCATCCTCGACACCGACCAGTCCCGATTTCCGCTGCCCCTGGCCGCCGAGCGTCCGGCCGTCGATCGGGTGGCCGGCTGTTGTCGGGACCACACGCTGCTCTCGGTGGCGGTGCTCCGCCAGCACGGCATTCCCAGCCGCAGCCGGGTCGGGTTCGCCTCGTACTTCGTGCCCGGCTGGCACCACGACCACGTGCTTGTGGAGTACTGGAACGGCGACCGCTGGGTCTGGGCGGACCCGGAGCTCGATCCGGCCGGCGACTGGGGGTTCGACGGCTACGACATCGGCCCGAAGGCCGGCCTCTTCGACTCGGCCGCGCGGGTGTGGTCGGCGTACCGGGCCGGGACGATCGACCCCGAGGTGTACGGCGTGAGCCCGGAGCTGCCGATCCGAGGCGACTGGTTCATCCACGACTACGTCCTGCTGGAGCTGGCCCACCGGCAGAAGGACGAGCTGCTGCTCTGGGACCGCCTCGACGCGATGACCGACGATGTCGCCACCGCCGACCTCACTCTCGTGGACGAGATCGCCGCGTTACTGCTCGCCGCCGACGACGGCGACCTGGCCGCGGAGAAGGTTCTCGCCGACCGGTACGCCAGCGACGCCCGACTCCGCCCCGACTCCCGGGTGGAGAGCGTCTCGCCGGTCTCCGGCTCCGTCAGCATTGTCGACCTGCGCCGCTGAACGGCCCGGGCGTGCGTCGAAGCCCCGGCCAGGATTCGACACCCGCCCTACCCGAAGGTGAAGGCGTACGCCTCGGCGCCGGGCTCGTCGAACGTGATCTCCAGGGTCCGCTCACGGATCGGGCCGTCCTGGCGGACGAGCTGGTAGAGGCGGCCGTCCTGGAGTACGCCGTTGCCGTTCCCGTCGACGTCGACGCCGTGTGACGGGCCGGGTGCCGCGCCGTCGAGCAGCAGCCGGAACGGGATCGGCGCTCCCGCCCCGGGGGCCAGCACGAGATGCGCGTCGCGGGCGTGGAACCGGAAGGCGACGCCGCCGCCGGCCCGGTTCAGCACCACGTTCTCCGACCCGATCGTCCACTCCCCCGCCAGCGCCCACTGGTTGAGGCCGAGGTTCTCCGGCACCTGGTAGGCGCGGCGTTCGTCGAGCGCGGGGCCGTTCGGCGACGCGAAGTGTTCGCCGCGGCCGAAACCGAGGTACGTCTCGGGCGTCCGCAGGTTGTTCCAGTCGGCCTCCGCCTCCGGGCCAACACCCTTGACGGGTACGGGGTCGCGCTCGATGCCGAGCAGTTGCTGGAGCACCCGCTCGGACTGCTCGTAGCGTCCCTCGCCGAAGTGGTCGTCGCGGATGACGCCGTCGGTGTCGACGAAGTAGAGCGCCGGCCAGTAGTGGTTGTCGAACGCACTCCAGATCGCGTAGTCGTTGTCGACGGCCACCGGGTAGTCGATCGAGCGGGCCGCCACCGCCCGCCGTACCTGGTCGACCTCGTGCTCGAACGCGAACTCCGGGGTGTGCACCCCGACGACGACCAGCCCGTCGTCCCGGTACGCCTGCGACCAGGCACGCACGTACGGCTCCTGACGCAGCCAGTTGATGCAGGTGAGCGTCCAGAAGTTGACCAGGACGACGCGTCCGCCCAGGTCGGCGGGGCCGAGTGGCTCGGAGTTGAGCCACTCGGCCGCCCCGTTGAGCGGGGGCAGGTGCACGGCCATCTAGCGCAGCGACCGGAAGGCGGTGCGCAGCTCCTCGGAGAAGATCTTCGGCTGTTCCCAGGCCGCGAAGTGCCCGCCCACGTCGAGCTTGTTGTAGTAGATGAGGTTGGAGTACGCCTGCTCGGCCCAGCTCTGCGGCGCCTCGTACAGCTCGTCGGGGAAGACGCTCACGGCGACCGGGACGTTGACGCCCTTGGCGGCGAAGAACGACAGCTTGTTCTCCGCGTACAGACGGGACGCGGAAACCGCGGTGTTCGTGAGCCAGTACAGCGAGATGTTGTCCAGGATGTCGTCGCGGGTGAGGCCCGCTTCGGCTCCGTCGAAGACCTGGGAGATCAGGGCCAGACTCTTCGCGTCGTGGTCGAGCAGGAAGGACGCCAGGCCGACCGGAGAGTCCGCCAGCCCGGTCAGTGTCTGCGGCCGTGTCGCCATCATGAGGGCGTACGCGACGTGTTTCCAGACGTAGTTGGCTTCCTCGGCGGCGCGCATCTCGTCGGCGGAGAGACCGGATGGCAGCGAGCCCATGGCGTTGTTCGCTCCGGTGGTGTCGCCCTGGAACAACAGGTCGATCTCGGGTGGGATCGCACCGGGCATGTTTGTGTGGATGCCGAGCAGTTCCGGGGGCGCCTGGAGGCCCATCTGGTCCACGATGACCGCGCCCCAGTCGCCGCCCTGCGCGACGAACCGGTCGTAGCCGAGACGCTTCATCAGCTCCGTCCAGGCGGTCGCGATCTTCTGCGGGTTCCACCCCGACTCGGTCGGCTTGCCGGAGAAACCGTGGCCAGGCAGCGACGGGATCACCAGGTGGAAGGCGTCCGACGCGCTGCCGCCGTGCGCCGTGGGATCGGTGAGCGGTTCGATGATCTTCAGCTGCTCGATGATCGACCCCGGCCAGCCGTGGGTGACGATGAGCGGCAGCGCGTCCTCGTGCTTCGAGCGCACGTGGATGAAGTGGATGTCCACCCCGTCGATGGTGGTCATGAACTGCGGTACGGAATTCAGCCGTGCCTCGACCTTGCGCCAGTCGTACCCATTTCCCCAATAGCTGGCGACGGCCTGAATCGTCGCGAGTGGCACGCCCTGCGACTGGTCGTCCACCGTTTCCTTGTCCGGCCAGCGGGCGGCCTTGATGCGCCTCTTCAGGTCATCGAGGTCGGCCTGAGGAATGTCGACCGAGAACGGCCGAATCTCCGTGGTGCCCGGACGAGTCTTGGTTTTGACAGCCATGCGTGGTTCCTCTCCGTCTAGGTTTGCGCCTCGCGAGGAGAAATCATGGGGTGAAGGCTCTGCCCGGACTTATCTGCCAACGAGAGGCACGCCGCCGCCATATCTCGGAGCCTAGATCGCCGCACCTGTTGCTCGTGGCGATACGAGAAGCCCTCTCATTGGCCAGATCCGGGGGCCGGGACGGCGTGCTCGGCGGCGCGGCTGACCTGCTCCCAGCCCGCCCAGGTGTCCATCCGCCGGCGGGCGATGTCGAAGGCCAGGTCGTAGACCATGCTGCCGAGCAGGAGCCGCAGCGGCGGGTCGTCGCTGTCGACCAGTTGCAGCAGCGCCTCGGCGGCCAGTCGGGGCTCGCTGTCGATCGAGCCTTCCGCCCACTGCCGCTCCAGCTCGGCGCGCAGTGGCGCGTAGGCGTCCATCGGGGTGGTGGCGCGCACGCTTGTGTAGAGGTCGGTCCAGTAGCCGCCCGGCTGCACGATGCTGACCGTGATGTCGAAGGCCGCCGCCTCCATCGCCAGGGCCTCACTCATGCCCTCCAGGGCGAACTTGCTCGCACTGTAGAGGCCGGTGCTCGCAAAGCCGCCGAGTGCGGCGATGCTGGAGACCTGCACGATGTGCCCGGACCGCTGGGCACGTAGGTGCGGCAGCACGGCCTGACTGGCCCAGAGCGCGCCGAAGAGGTTGACCTCGAACTGGGCCCGCGCCTCGGCCTCGGTGAACTCTTCGATCATGCCCATGGACAGGGTGCCGGCATTGTTGACCACGATGTCGAGCTGGCCGAAGTGCTCGACGGCGACTTTCACGGCCGCGATGACCGCCGCCCGGTCGGTCACGTCGAGGGTCAGGGTCAGCAGCCGGTCGGCGTACTTCTCGTCGAAGTCGGCAGTGGCGATGGTCCGGGCGGCGGCGACCACCCGGTCACCGCGGTCGAGTGCGGCGTCGGCGAAGCCGCGGCCCAGGCCGCGGCTGGCGCCGGTGATGAACCAGGTACGCATTGCGGGTCTCCCACCATTACTGAGACGAGACGGTTCGTCTCGCGATGAGGCCGAGAGTAGGCCGGGCCCACGCCGCCGTCAAGACGAGACGGTTCGTCTCGCTCGCTGGTATCGTTCCGCCCATGACGCCCAACACAGCCCGTCGGCGAGAGACCTCCCGACGCGCCATCCTCACCGCGGCCTTCGACCTGCTCCAGGAACTGGGGTACGCGAAGCTCAGCATCGAGGGCATCGCCGCGCGGGCCGGCGTCGGCAAACAGACCATCTACCGCTGGTGGCCGTCGAAGGGCGCGGTCATCTTCGACGCCTTCCTCATGCTCAGCGAGGCCACCGAGGGTGGGCCGCCGACGCTGCCGGACACCGGCGACCTGGCGGCGGACCTGACCCTCGTGCTGCGCGCGACGGTCGAGGAGATGAACGATCCCCGGTACGAGCAACCGATGCGCGCGCTGGCCACCGAGATCGCGCTCGACCCCGAGCTGGCGGCGGCGTACGCCGAACGGTTGGACGGCCCGCTGAAGGAGGCCAAGCGGCAGCGCCTGCGCAATGCCCAGCGGGCGGGTCAGATCGCCGAGGACGTCGACCTGGACGTGGCGGTGGACATGATCTGGGGGCCGATCCTCAACCGCTGGCTGCAACGCAACGGGCCGCTCACCGTCGAGTACGCCGACCTCGTCGTCGCCACCGCCCTCAACGGACTGCGCCCCCGCCGATCCGTTGAGTGAACCGACGCCGCGGCTTGTGGTCTGTCAGGCGAACGGCTGCTCGGCGAAGCTGATCCCGGCGCGCTCGGCGGGGGTGAGGATCTGCCGGGGGACATGCTGCGGCGGCATCCGAAGGAACTGGGTGTAGCCGACGGCTCGGAGGCGGAGGTCGAAGTTCTGACCCTCGATGTGCCACAACGGTTCCGGGTTGCTGTCCGGGGATTCGAGTCGGTGCAGGTCGGCGATCTCCATGACATCGTGAAGCGGGCCCAGCTTGCCGTCGATGTCCCACGCACCTTCGAACACGAGCGTCGCGGGCGCGATCCAGAAGGTGAAATGCGGGTCCTCTCCCGCAGGTTGCACCCACCGCACGATGTAGTCGAGGTCCAGCAGGATCCTGGCGGGCGGAAGGGAGTCGTCCGCGCCGATGCTCAGAGCATGGATCCGGCAGTCATGCCATCCCATGGTCGGGAAGTCGGCGTCGGTCCAGGTCGCCTTGGACAATCCCGACGGGGCATGCGGCAAGCTGATCATCGGATCAGTATCCGGGACGACCCGCTCGCGTCGGTGACCGCCAGACGCCAACCCGCGCCGCCCACGGTGGCCCGCATGAGCGCACCGGCCCTTCGCTGATGAAGCGCCGCCGCGTCAGTCGGTGCGGCGCTTGGAGTCGAGCCATTCAGCCTCGTTCCACATCACCGCAGTTGCGCCGACAGGCTCGAACCGGATACGCGGATCATTGCTCTGCACCAGGCACATCAGGCGGCGACCGACGAGGGCGGCGCTGCGCGACTGGTCAGCCATGATGTCGAGCACGACCTGAGCCGCGCGGGGGCAGCAGGCGGCGAAGCTGTCGTAGCCGCTGAACACCAGCGCCAAGCCGGTGGTGTCCGGCGCCCAGCCGTAGCCCTGAGAAACGACGTCTCGCATGCAGTCGTTGAGGGCGTCGAGGTTGTGCCCGTAGTAGGCGGGAAAGTTCAGCGCGGCGGCGATGTCGCGGCGGAGGTCACGCTCAGTGGCCCAGTGTGAGGCGTCCATGCGGGTGACCTGGTAGCCGCGTGTGGTCAACCAGGCGGCGGTCTCGCCCAGGATCGTTGAGCGCCAGAACAGGGTCACCGAGGTATTGATCAGCAGACGGAAGTCGAGTTCCTGCCCGAGCTCGGTCGCGGGGTCAAGGGCCGCCATGGCTCACGAGGCTAATGCCAACTCCTCAACCGCACAGACCGCCGAGTACGCCGACCTCGTCGTCGCCACCGATTGCGCCCCCGCCAGAGTACGAACTGCGTGATGATGCTGCTGAACTGGCGTGGATCGGCCTGGCGATCAGCGAGCGCGGCAAGTGGGATGGTGAGCAGGTCGCCGTCGATCTGGATCTCGTCCAGGTCGCCGCGGCGCTGCGAGCTGCTCGTTAGTCAGGCGGCTCGGGCGGCGGGTCGGCCCCAGCGGCATTGCCGTTCGCTGCGGACTCGGGCCCGTTCGCGGCGTTGAGCGGCCAGGACGTCCGGGTGGCGGGCATTGGCGTTACGCGTCTTGGTCCGCCGAAAGGTGATGGCGTGCCGATACAAGATCTGCCGCAGCCGATCGCGCCCAATCTGGATCGGGCGACTCGCCGGCTGGCGAGGTAGCCGGCAAGCTTGCGGATACTCCATCGGGTGAAGGCCAGCGGTGTGTCATACAAGACCGAGAACCTTGTTGGTCACGGCACTAGCCCTGCCAGCCCTGGCGCGCCGTGCAGATCACGTAGCCCTTGGGGTCACGCCACGGCCCCACGTCGGAGGCGAACCGGGCGCGTACCTTCGCGCCGATGGCTCGCGTCAACTCCGGGCGGAGAGCCGAGTCGGGCTCGACGCCGTAGAACGACAGTTGGGCCACCGCGAACGCGATGACCGGCTCCGGACGGTCGAAGACGAGAGCGTTGTCGTATCGGTGTACTGCGACCGCCCCGAAGGTCGACTCGATCATCTCGGGCAGGTTGTCGCCGTGGACTCGCGAGTTGGGCACAATCGGGATGTCGATCCCCGCCGACGAAACCACCTCAGCGACGAGCGCGGACACACGAGGTGTCGCGCCGGGGCGGTTGACCACGGCTGCGAAGACTCCCTCCGACCTCAGCACCCGCCGGCACTCGGCCAACGCCCGCCTCACATCCGGAACGTGGTAGAGCATGTGGCGCGCCGTGACGACGTCGAAGGCCGCCGCGTCGTACGGCAGGTCCATCGCGTTGCCGAGGTGCGCCGACACTCCTGCGACGTCATGAAGCGCGTGTACGGCCGCGGGTGAGGTGTCCAGCCCCACGAGCCGGCCGCGATGGCCCCGCTCCGCGAGGTTGCGGAGAAAGCCCCGGTGCCGCACCCGACATCGAGCAGATCCGCGTCGCTGGACAGCGACACCGCCTGCTGCACCGTCTTCTCGACGTCGTCCGGGAACTCGCTGTAGCGCTGATGGGTCTGGATCCGCGTGGCCAGCGGCTCCAGTGAGAGGTACTCCTGCACGTCGGAGATGGAGGACTCCATATCGTGCCCCTTTCCTCGGTTGTGACCTGGTTCGACTTCTCAGGGCATGCCCGCGTAGCGGAGTGGAAGCTGAGGTCGTGGCCGACGCCAGGTGACGTAGGCCATGATGCCGAAGGCGATCAGAAGTACCACCGCGATGACGATGATGAACCACCCCGATCGATCGCCGACCTCGCGCACCCTGGCGCAGGGGTCGCTCTTGGCGTAGTGGACGCGGATGCGTTCGCCGATGGTCACGGACCGGTTAGCACTGACTGCCGCGCGGAAGCGTGCTTCACAGACCTCGCCACGGCTCGTACTGAACTGAACTGTCACGAAAGTTCGGCCCCCTCGATGTTCGACGTCCAACACCTCGGCCTCTGCCTCCGATCCGCGGCGCTCGTCCACGGCTGACCAGATGGCAAGCGTCGTAAGCGTCATCATGAAGACGAGACAGAACGCAGAGAACACCCGCAGGAAGGTTCGGCTGGGCCGTCGACGGTTCATGGCCGGAACCGTAGAAGGAAGCCGCAACGCGGCTGGTGCCACTCTGTCGGATCGGCCGGCGGTTCCTCGCCAGGCTAAGCAAGCGGTCCGACTCGCCGAGCGCGCCGACCTGGTCGCCATCACCGCCCTCAACGGACTGCGCCCCGCCAATCCGGCGAGTGACGAACGGTGGGACGGCTTTGCGCTGCCCCAGCGCGGTGCGGCAACATCAGGCGCCGTGACGGCACCAGGCACGGCCCCCGACAACGACACCCCGCCCGGCGACAAGGGCACGTTCCGGTCGGGTCGGCGGCGCAGACACTGGTGGGCCGGTGCCGGGGTCACCGCCCTGGCCGTCGTACTCGGCATCACCCTCGCCGTCCGCGGCGGCGCCACCCCCGCCTGCGCCGCGCCGCCCGCGGGCAACGCCGTCCACAAGGGAAAGGCCAGCTTCTACGACGCGGGCCGCTCCGGCGGCAACTGCTCCTTCCCGGGCCCTCCGGCGGATCGGCTCTACGTGGCCCTCGGCTCCTCCCAGTACGCCGGATCGGCGGCCTGCGGCAGCTACCTGGAGGTGAGCGGCCCGAAGGGCAAGGTCCGGGTCATGGTGATGGACCAGTGCGGCGGCTGCGGAACCAGCAAGATCGACCTTTCCACCGAGGCGTTCACCAAGATCGCCGACCGGTCGCAGGGCATCGCCCCCGTGACGTACCGGGCGGTGGTGAACCCGCCGCTCGACGGAGGGCTCACCTTCCGGATGAAGGGCGGCGCCTCGAAGTACTGGTTCGCGGTGCAGGTCGGCAACCACGGCAACCCGCTCCGCTCGGTCGAGGCGAAGGGCCCGGGCGGCGGCTTCCGCAAGGCCGCCCGGCAGAGCGACAACCACTGGACCATCGAGGGCGGGATCGGCCCCGGGCCATACAGCATCAGGGTCACCGACGTGTACGGACGCCAGGCGACCGCCACTGGCATTCGCATGGTCACCAAGCAGGTGCAACGCAGCACGGCCACCCTCGCCAGCGCCTCCCCCACGCCCAGCAGTTCACCCGCGGCCCCGCCGAGCCCCACTGTCGCGCCTTCACCGACCCCTGCGGAGTCGGTCGCACCGACGGCGACTGTCGAAGCGCTGGCCGGGGCGGCCGCTCCCCTGGACCGCCCCCGCTGCTGACCGAGCCGCAGCGACGGCAGGCGGTGACCGGAGGCGGCGACCCTGGGCACAATGCCCGAGTGGAGGGCTGGATCGAAGAGCTGTGGCTGGTCGCGATCGTCGAGGAGGTGCCCGACGACGAGGTAAGACGATGGTGGAACGGCAAGGAGACGGAGTTCTTGGACCGCCTTGCGGAGTCGGCGCCCGGATTTCGTCTGGGGACGATCCTGACCACGGTCGACGAACCGCAACTCGGCAGCCCCACCCGCCGGGTCTTCGACCTGATGTTCCTGCGCGGCACCTGCCCGGAGGACTTTCATGCCGACCCCTCAGCGCCCTACGTCTTGCCGCTGCTCGACGCCGACCTTCACTCGGCGCTGCCTGCGGCGTTCTTACCGCAGCCTGGTGACCATCCGCTGACGGAGGCCGCCCCGATCGGCGGGCTGATCGAATTTCTCGACCGGCACAAGGGCGCGCGGTTGACGACGCATTCGCCGACGGAAGCAGCACGCGTGTCAGTCAGTGCCAAACTGCTGGCCGCCTGCGACTCCTCAGGGTGCGCCAACGACGGCCGTAGCGGCACCGCCTCCGTTAACTAGGGTCATGGGCATGAGCGACCCGATCGAGCTGCTACTCGACCCCGCAACGGCCGAGGATCTTCGCGATGCGCTGTACAACTTGGGCGAGCACCAAGCCGCAGGCAGGCCGATCCCGTACATGGGCACAGAGACCAGCGAACGGCTCGGCGCGCTCCTGCGGGACCTGGATATCCGATTGGGCGGCACAGGCAGGTTCGCTTAGCCCGAGTACCCGCAACATGGTGCGGTCAGTGCCCGTCACGCTGGGCTGCCAGGGCGACGGCCAACGTGGCGTCCACGACGGTGAGTGACGCCATCGCAATCGCTCCCGCTCGTGCGCGACGGTTGCCGTCCGCGCGGCTGGCCTCCGCTGCGTAGCAGCCGGTCAGCACGAGATTCAACGCCGCCCGCGCCGCCACCCATGGCCAACGGGGACGCCCGACCAGGACGCCAGAACCGACGACGAGATCCGTCATCCCGACCGCTCGGGCCAGCGCGGGCCGGTCACCCAGCCCGAGAGCTACCGCGCTGCGTCGCGGCATGACCGTCAACACCACGCCGAAGCCGAGCGTCACAAGACCGACCGCGTCCGCCAACCTGTCCGTGCGCCGTCGAGTCATGCGGCAGATCATCGCAGGCGGATCGACCGAGGAGGATGGCGTGGAGAGCGAATCTGGGTTGCGGCAGGACAGGTAGCGGCCGAGCATCCTCGTGTGGATGCTGTGGTGCAGTGGGTTCGCACGTCATGGACCAAGCGTTCGCGCGGTGGAGCCGAGGCAAGCCGGCGTAACGCCGTACCGGTGTCCTTCGTCCTGCCGGCGCGGGCCGCGCCGCTCACCCACGAGGTGGACATGGCGGAGGCCGATGGGTTCGAGCCTCGCGAGGGCCTGCAACGCGTGTCGTACCGGAGCGAGGTGCGTCTCCGGCCGGTGGACGGCCAACTCCGGGTTGAGCTGGTCGCGTCGGCCCGGGGTAGGCCACGCCGTCACCGCCGGCCGCCCGCAGTGCGGCTCGCCTACGGCGAATGGCTGCGCTGGCAGATCAACTACCGCTTCACCCGGACGACCGATGGGGCCTGGCTGTACCGCTTGGACACCCTCAACCTGGCACACGGCACAGTTCCGGCCGACACCTTCCTCGGCGAACCGCCTCGATTCATCGACGAGCGCGCGCTTATCTGGTAACCCATCAGTGGCACCACCACATCCGCAGGAGTACGGTCCGGTGACGGCGCCAGCGTCTCAATGTTGCCAGTTCGCGCACCTACTACTAGTCGCAGGCGGCACGCCGTTCCTGGTGCACAACTGCCCCGGAGGTCAACGACTTGAGTGGCTACTTCCGGCCCACCGGCGGACTTTCAGAGCTCGGCATGGGGGCGTTCCGTGAAGCAGGCACTGACGCGTTCCTGAGCTCTTGGCGGGACGGCGACTGGCTGAGGCAGTTGGGTCCCGACCAATGACCGTGCCAACATTCGGCGAGGTGCACCGGATCGACTCGGCCGCGGAGATGCGGGATCTGATCCGGCGGGGCGACCTTCCCGACGACCCGCATTGGTGGTCAACGGTAATCTCGGTCGGTCAGTCCGCGCTGGTGGGCGCGGAATCGGGGCGGGTGGACGCAGACGAGTGGGCGTCTGTGCTGGTGGAGTCCCTGGACGTCGCCGCTGTGCGGGCGCTCGGAGTGGGCGAGACCGTCTTTCGGCGGATGATTGCCTGCATCGCGGCAATGCACTACTTCGGCGAGTGCGCCGGGGACCCGGTGCGCGACCCGGAGCTGGTGTTCCGCCACTTCACCGCATCTCTCGGCGGCTCGCCGGAGGTTTATTTCCAGCGTTACCGCGATACCTTCGCCAGCGCACTGAGGGAGAACAAGCGGGTGCGGGCCGGCGAGGGCGGCGACCTGCGGGCGGTATCCGCCGCGCGGAGCTGGCTGGACGGCACCCGGGGGGCGCTGACTCAGATGTGCCGGGAACTGGCGTCGCGCCTCGCCGAGGAGCCGCGAGCGGGAGGGCTGGAGCGGACCGGGGAGGAGCGAGGCGTCAGCCTCCGGGACGAAGCCGCCCTGTGGTGTGCGCTGCTGCCGCAGATCGAGGGCGTTCGCAGCGCCGCAAGAGTTCCGCAGGGAACCGAGTAGGGCGTTCCCGCTTCATGCTCCCGTGAGGTTCTGCCTTCGGGACCTGGGTGATAACCGCGGCGAAAGAGAGAAGGGACACCCTCCGAGGCCCGTTGACATGCGTTTCCGGTGAGTGACAGCGTTGTCATCGACTCATTTCCTCCATATGAGACGAGGAGCGCATCTTGCTCTATCGGAACTCACAGCGCCGCCGCGCGACAGCGGCCGCCGCGACCGGCATCCTCATCACGGGGCTGGCACTCGCCCCGTCCGCGCCGGCCCAGGCCAGCCACCACCGGGCGCAAGACGGAGCCGTACGGTCGGGCGACGCACGGTTCGAGGTGCTGTCCCCGACCCTGATCCGCACCGAGTACCAGAAGGACGGCAGGTTCACCGACGCCGCCACGTTCAACGCCATCGGGCGCGATGATTTCCCCCGTACGCGTTTCACCAAGCACGTCGAGCACGGCTGGCTCACCATCGACACCGGCGAGATGACGTTGCGTTATCGGGTCGGCTCGGGCGCGTTCACCGCCGACAACCTCACCGTGCAGCTCAAGGCCGGCAAGCAGACCGTGCAGGGCCAACCGTGGGCCGGTCACACCGCCCCGGCCTGCGCGTTCGGCGCGCTCTGCGAGGCCGAGTCGCTGCAGCTGAACGGTCCCGGCGTGGCCACCGACCACCAGGGATTCACCGGACGCGGGTTCGCGGCCGGTTTCTCCGCGTCCGGCGACTCGGTCAGGTTCGCGCTCGACGCGCCAAACGGCGGAACGAAACAGCTCACCGTCCGCTACGCCAACAGCACCGGCGGCGACGGTCAGAACGTGGACCGCACTCTGACCGTTCAGGTCGACGGGGATGCCGGCCACACGCTGACGCTGCCGCCGACCGCGAACTGGGACACCTGGAGGCTGGCCAACGTGCCGGTCGACCTCGCCGCCGGCCGACACGAGATCAGCGTCGTACGGGGTCCCAACGACTCCGGCAACGTGAACGTCGACAGTCTCGCGGTGGTCAACCCGGGTGCCGAGTTCCCGGCCCCGGCCACACCCCAGCCGCAGCCGATACGGTTCGGCACGCTGGGAGAGGCCGAGACCGGCGCGCTGACCGGCGGCGCGAGGCCCGCGAACGACCACAACGGCGCTTCCGGTACGGGATTCCTGGCCGGCCTGGAGAGCACCACCTCGGCCGACGCGCTCACCGTGACCGATGTTCCGTCGGCAGGTGACTACCGGGTGCAGATCCGCTACGCCAACGGTCAGGCCGGTGCCCAGCCGAGCCAGACGCGCACCATGTCGGTCACGGCCGGAACCGCGCCACCTGTCACGGCGACCCTCCCGCCGACCAGCGGGTGGGACTACTGGAACACCGTCTCCGTCCCGGTCCACCTCAACCGCGGCACCAACACCGTGACGCTGGGCTGCCCCACGGACGCCAGCTGCAACGTCAACGTCGACACGGTCGCCGTCACGAGCAAGGGCTCCCCGCTGCTCGCCCCGCACGCGCCGCTCGGCGGCTACCGCCGGGGCCTGGACGGCGTGACAGGTTCCGCGCTCACCGCCCCGGGCCTGCTCTACCAGGACGGTTGGTACCTGCTCGACGACTCGGCCTCGGCCCTGAGCACCACCAAGCCCCGGCCCGCCGCCGAGCAGGACGGCTACGTCTTCGCGTACGGGCAGGACTTCACCCGTGCCCTGAAGGACCTGTCGACCCTGACCGGGCCCACGAAGCTGCTGCCCAAGTGGGCGTACGGGGTGTGGTACTCCGAGTACTACGACCGCACCGCCACCGAGTTCCAGAACCTGGTGACCCGGGCCAAGACCGAGGGTGTGCCACTGGACGTGCTCGTCCTCGACACCGACGTCAAGGCGCCGGACAAGTGGAACGGCTGGAGCATCGACCCCACCCGGATCCCCGACCCGAAGGCGTTCTTCGACTGGGCCAAGAAGCAGGGCCTGCACACCGGCCTCAACATCCACCCGAGCATCCTCGGCTCGGACCCGAAGTTCGCGCAGGCGCAGGCCACCGCGAAGGGCAAGCTCCAGCGCGTCGGCTGCAACGGCGGCGCCGACTGCTACGCGTTCGACTTCGGCGACCCGGACCAGCTCAAGGCGTACATGCAGCTCCACGACGGGATGATCCCGAAGGGCAGCAAGGGCCCGGACCTCTGGTGGCTGGACTGGTGCTGCGACAACACCAAGTCCTCCCTCGCCGGGGTGACCGCTGACGCGTGGATCAACAAGCAGTACGCCGACAAGACCGGCTTCGCCTTCTCCCGGGCGTACGGCTCGTTGCAGGCCGGCGGCTACAGCAGCCCGACCCCGGTGTCGACCGGCCCGTGGGCCGACAAGCGCACCACCCTGCACTTCACCGGCGACACCACCTCCGACTGGTCGACTCTGCAGATGGAGGTCGGCTACACGCCCGGCGAGTCGGCCGCGACCGGGCTGGCCGCGGTCAGCCACGACATCGGCGGGCACACCGGCGGCCTCCAAGAGCCGGGCACCGAACCAGGCAGCACCAAGCTGCCCGACGACCTCTACGCCCGGTGGGTGCAGTTCGGCACGTTCCAACCGATCGACCGGCTGCACTCCAACCACAGCGACCGGCTGCCCTGGCAGTACGGCCCGGCGGCGAACGCGTCGGCCAAGAAGTTCCTGAACCTGCGGGAGAAGCTGCTGCCGTACACCTACGCCGCCGCCAAGGAGGCCACCCGCACGGGTACGCCGATCGTCCGCTCGATGTACCTGGCGTACCCAAATGAGCAGGCCGCCTACGCCACCGCCGGTTCCCAGTACCTCTACGGCCCGGACTACCTGGTGGCACCCGTGACGACGCCAGGCAACACCGCCACCGCCTCGGTGTGGTTCCCGCCGGGCAACAGCTGGACCGACATCTTCACCGGGAAGACGTACCGGGGCGGCACCACGCAGAACATCACCACCACGCTGGACACCATGCCGGTGTTCAAGAAGCACTGACGGTCCAGGGTTCTGGACACCGGCCGGGTGGGGCAACCCACCCGGCCGGTTCGTCTACCGGCTATCGGTTTGACCGGCGGGCCAGGGACAACCAGCCGAGGAACCTGGCGTGCATGGCGGCCAGGTCTGGGCGCAGCCCCAGGCCGTACACGTCGTCGATCGCCTCCTGCATCGACGCGGCCAGGTAGAACGCCAGCGCGATCGAATGACCGTAGAACTCGGTTATGAGGGCGAGCTGCGCCGGGCCGCACGGCCAGGGCGCGGCACAGTTTCGGCACAGCCACGCCGGGCGCATCGGCAGGTGCGGGCGAGGGCGGGCGATCATCCGACCCGCACCGGACGCCGCCGGCGTTTGGCTTTGCTGGTCGGTTTGACGGGCAGGGCTTCCAACCGCACGCCCGCACGCATCACGAACAACTCGCGCCGCGCCACCGCGTCGCCCGCCGCGTTCAGCTGGTAACCCTCAATCCAGACCCACCCGTCGTACGTGTGCCGCTCGGGCAACTCGCGGATGACGCGCACGAAGATCGGGCGCAGGAACTGCACGCTCGCCGCGGTGGTCAAGAGGATCACGTCACCGGCCTTCATCTTCCCGATCGTCTCGGGCTTGTCGTCGGGCACGGTCTCCCCCTTGGGGCCGTTGGGAAGGGGCCACTCCCGTGAGTGCTCGCCCGCCGGGAGCGGCCCCGCTACGAACGCGACCGTCGGATCTCGTGGGCCTGCCAGCCGCGCCGCCTGGTGACACTCTGCTGTGGAGACCATTACGCTCGGAAGGTGTTCCAGGTGTCGGGGCCGGAGCTGGCAGAACAGGCTCCAGACGTGGGACACCTCGGGTAGTCGATCTCCGATTTGAGGAGCCTTGAATGGCTGACGTGCCGAGCCCTCTCGCGGACTTCATCGTGAGCGAGATCCGCCGCGCTCGTGGAGCGTCCGGGATGACGCAAGAGTCGTTCGGTCGGGCAGCCGGCTTCAGCGCCTCACACGTCAGCGCCGTAGAGAGTGGCACCCGAGCGCTGACTATGGACTTCATCCGGGGAGCGGACCGCGCCTTCAACAACGACGGGTTGTTCGGACGCCTGGTGGTGAAACTCGGCGCACCGTCGTGGTTCCTGCCGTGGCTGGATGCCGAGCGCGGCGCCCGGCAGCTTCGTCTCTTCGAGCCACTACTGATCCCGGGCCTACTCCAGACCGAGAACTACGCCCGCGTCGTGATGCGCTTGAACGACCTCATGTCCGCCACCGAGGTCGACCAGCAGGTTAGCGCCCGCATGAGCCGACACAAGATCCTCACCGGTGACAGTCCGCCGCAGGTGGTGGCCGTGCTGGATGAATCCACGCTCCGCCGCGCGGGCGACGAATACGCCGGCATCATGGCCGAGCAGGTCGCCCACCTCATCACCGTCGCCGAGTTGCCCCACGTGCACGTCCACGTGATCCCGGCGGGTGCCGGCCTCCACATCGGGTTGTCCGGGCCGTTCGCGCTGGCGCGGGCCGGTGACGGGGCCTGGGTCGGGCACCTCGAAAATCAGCTGGGCGGGATCGTGGTCGACAACGAAGATGGGCTACATACTCTTCAAACGAGGTGGGAGAACGTGAGGAACGAAGCACTCCCGCGCCGACAGTCCAACGAGCTGATGAAGGAAGTGCACAGCCATCATGGACCTCACTAACGCCACCTGGCGCAAGTCCCGGCGCAGCGGATCGTCCGGAGGCAACTGCGTCGAGGTAGCTGACAACCTGCCCGGCGTCGTCGGCGTCCGGGACAGCAAGGACCCTGCCGGCCCGGCCCTGACCTTCGGTCCCGCAGCTTGGCGGTCGTTCGTCGCTCAGGTCGCCGCGCGGCGGTGACCGACGCCAGTCGGGCGGAAGCCATGGGGCGGCCCGAAGCGCCGAATTCGCCAGCCTCCGGAACGAGGCTCTACCTCGCCGGCAGTCCATCGACCTGCCAAGGAAGTTGAGAGCCATCATGGACCTCAGTAACGCCCGGTGGCGCAAGTCCACCCGCAGCGGCGCGAGCGGCGGCAACTGCGTCGAGGTGGCGAGCAACATGCCCAATATCGTGGCCGTGCGTGATTCGAAGAATGCTGACGGACCTACATTGACCTTCACCCCAGCAGCCTGGGCGGTGTTCCTTGCCCGGGTTTCCGAGCGGCTGTAACCCGACGCCCAGCCACCTGAAAGCGCCCGTCCCCGACGCCGGGGCCTGTCCAGCCTGATGTTGTGGCACCCCGGATCACCTTGCCCCTGTCCGGGAAGCCTGGAAGGTCTACGGCTGCCCGACGAGGAGATCCGCCCCAACTCCCGCCACCAACCGACCTCGTCTCCCCGTTGGGGTTAGCGGACACGATGCACGTCGAGGGGCAGCACTCCTGGCCAACGCGATTTACCTCCGCAGGATGAACTCGTCAGCACCTTGGTGGGGCATTCCTCTCGTCTCTGGCTTTTTCGCTTTCTTCGGAGTGCTGCTAGCGCAAACCGTGACACTTTACATAGAGCGAAAGAAGAGATCGAGAGAGAATGAGCGCCGGTGGGATGCTGAGCGACGGACCACATATGCCGCGTTCCTCCGTGCAGTCTGGGCCGAACAGATGCGGCACGGAGGTCGGCCAGGGTCGACCATCGATCCGGTACTAATGCACGCCTACTATGAACTCGTTATTTTGGCCAGCCAGAAAGTTGGGATTGCCGCTATGGAAATCCTCAATGCGATAGTTCCTGACAGGGATCCGGAAACGCCTTCCAACAAGACCCGCCAAGACCTCGCAGTTGCTACGACATCGTTCCTCTTCGCAGTCCGCAAGGAACTGGACATGCCATCGAGCGAGGCCCAGGCACGCATGTTCCCCAAGGGCTAGCGACTAGCTCTGCTTCTGTCTGCCTGCAAGGGAATGGTTCGCTCGTCAGGATTTCGAATGCCGGTCGGAGAATTCAATACTCTGTAGGCCATGAGTGCGCTTGGAGGCGCGCAGCTCCGTCGATGTCGGGGTTCTGTCAGGCCCAATCTCGCCCGGCTTGCGCCCACGCGTTCCGATCTACTGGCTGAGGGCCCTGCTGCAGCCAAGTGAGGATGCGCCCAGCCTGTTCCTGCGGTGTTCCGAAGGACGACTCCACGCGGAGAGCTTGGTCGGAGTAGGGGAAGGCGTCGGCGCGTTCGCGGACGAGATCCTCGTCGAGATCCGTGGCCTGACGCCGCGCTCGGAACCTGGTCACTGCGTCGTCAGAAGCCACGAAGAACTCAACGATCCATAGCGGCGCAGGGGAGCCGGCTAACGCTTTCAGCAAGCTGCCACGCTGATCACGACGCGCATAGGTGCATTCAAGGAACACAGTCTGTCCCCGATCGACGAGCATCCGAGCCAGAAGATGCGCGCCGTCGTAGGCCCCCATGCGGTCGTCGCGGTTCCTGTCGGACGCAGGGAAGAGAAGGTCGAACAGAGCGTCGACCTCCAAGTGCCTCCGTCCGGGCTGAGAGACCATCGCCTTGACGACCGTGCTTTTACCCGAGCACGGAGGGCCTGAGAAAACGACGATCCCATTGCTGGTCATATCTGCTGGCAGGTGGTCGTCGGCCACAACTGGAACCTCCGAACGGACCATGGGGTCGAAGTGTCGAGAGCCTACCCGGTGACGACCGCCCGGCGGCCGCCCCGCCGAGGCGTCGCAGATCACCTGGCGGACGCGTGTCGCACATCAGCCGACGGAGGACGCAGTCGGCTGCCGGCGATGTCGGGTCTCAGTACCTGCGTGACAGATCGGTCTCGGGACGTGGGTGACACGTCCGGCTAGACGGTCATCAGTTGGGCAGTGGACAGGGGTCGGCCGTAGCGGCCGGTCGATTCAGGCTCTGCCTCGTATGGGCATCAGCAGGTCGATCCGGTCGTGGCGGCGGTAGTACTCGATGCTGGGGCGAGTGTCGTCTCGGTCTGCCGAGCGACGCAACTGTTCGAAGGTCGGGGTGAGCAGGGCGTAGGCGGCGGGTTGGGGACCTCGCACGGTCGCGCTCAGGTATTGGCCTCCTGGAACGACGCCTGATTGGAGGCCGAGTTGGTGAGGGTCGTCGCCAGATCGGACCTGGACGCAGCAGCGGTAGATGCCCGAGTCGTCGAACACGCCGAGGAATTTGCGTCCGCGTAGTGACCCGAGCAGGGTCTCCAGGTGGTCCCAGGCTGGCCCGATCTCGTCGGACCCGTCCTTGGCGGCCACGAACATGACCGGCGCCTCGGTGCGCTCGACTCGCCTGAGCGGTAGTTCCATCTGCGGCTTCTCTCTGGCATGGAGGTGCGGGTTGCATAGACGCTACTCAGGCCCTCTGAGACGGGGTGTCCCGCGAATCAAATCTCTGTGCTCCGGCCGGCGCTTCCACGCCGTGGAGGTTCCGATTTGCGGACCTTGAACCTGGCGATGGCCTTGGTGGTGGTGCGAGGGACTTCGAGGAGGAGTTGGTCGCCGTCGTGGACGCGGAAGGTGGTGTCGGCGGCTTCGACGGTGAGGGTTGCTCCGGCGTGGGCGTTGCCGACGTGGATGCGTTGACCGGCGATCACGAGGGCTCCGCGGCAGCTGACCCGCCGTTCCACCCGCACGGCTTGCCGCTGGCTCATCCCGTCGCGGCACCCAGCTCCACGGCCAGGACGTACCCGACCCTCCCCCGCAGCCGCCGGCTCCTGCCCGGAGCCCTCACGCGCCGACCCCGTAAAGGCCCACGATGGAGCAGCATGGGCAACCCGAAGCGAGGCCAACTGAGCCAGCGCTCAGGGCGTCTCCAGGGCGTCAGGGCGTCGTCAGGGCGTCAAACGCCGCCCAATGTTGACCATGAAAGACCATCGACACCCGAACATAGAACCAGCTCAGAGCCTTGATCACGGCTCTGAGCTGGTGGGCGACGGACGAGTCGACCTGTACGCCGGATTCTGTGCGCGGCGCGTACCCCGAGGGGTTTGCGCCGGCGGCGGCCATCCATCTCGGCCTGCCGTTGCCGGCAGGCTCCAGCGGCCTACCCGCAGACATCGGGCGGGCAGCCCTCAAGCGTCTGCGCCGGGTCGTCATCTTGCGGTGACGGCCCTTGCTTGGCCTTGCTCCGGGTGGGGTTTACCGAGCCACCCCGGTCACCCGGGGTGCTGGTGGGCTCTTACCCCACCGTTTCACCCTTACCGTCCCCGTTGGGGTCGGCGGTCTGTTTTCTGTGGCACTTTCCCGCGGGTCGCCCCGGGTTGCCGTTAACAACCACCCTGCCCTGTGGAGTCCGGACGTTCCTCGGCGGCGGGCCGAAGCCCGCCGACGCGGCCGCCCGGTCGACTCGTCCGTCGCGCTCTCATCCTAACGACGAGCGTGCTGCCGGTATTGCCGCCCCGCCCGCGCAAGATCGCGCAGCTCAAGAACGATCCGGCGAATGCGTGCCGTAGGGCAACGGCTAGCCTCGTGGGGCTATGGATCTCTCCCACGCCGCGCTGCTGCTCGCCGCCGGTCTCGCCGCTGGCACTGTCAACGCGGTGGCCGGTGGTGGTTCGCTGATCACCTTCCCGGCGATGATCGCGATCGGGTTGCCCCCGGTGCCGGCGAACGTCAGCAACTCCGTCGCCGTCTTCCCCGGGTACCTGGCCAGCGTGGCGGGCAGCCGGCAGGACCTGCCGCGTCCCCGCGCGCTGGCCACGCTGGTGCCCACCACCATCGCGGGCACGATTCTCGGTGCGTTGCTGCTGCTCGCCACTCCGGCCCGCGCGTTCGAGCTGGTCGTACCGTTTCTGGTCCTCGGCGCGACAGCGGTCCTGGCGTTCCAGGATCCGCTGCGCCGGCTGGTCGGTCACCCCCAGGACCTGTCGCCACGCAGGCGGACGGTGGCGGTGCAGACGATGGTCGCCCTCGGTGCGGTGTACGGCGGTTACTTCGGTGCGGCGCTCGGGGTGATGCTGGTGGCCGGGCTGGCCCTGGTGCTGGACGCGACCCTGGCCCGGGTGAGCGCGATCAAGAATCTGCTGTCGGCGGTGGTGGGGTTCACGACGCTCGTGGTGTTCGCCCTGTTCGGCCCCTTGAACTGGGCGGCGGTCGCGGTGGTCGCGCCCGCCACCCTGATTGGGGGGTACGCGGGCGCCCGGCTCGTCCGCCGGCTGCCGCCGGTGGTGCTCAAGACGGTGATCGTGGTGTTCGGTACGACGATCGGCCTCTACCTGCTCTGGCGCGCCCTGAACTGACGGGCGCCCGAGGCCAAGATCCGCGCAACTTCAGGGAAAGTGCTGCCTCAACCAACGGCGAGGCAGCAGTTTCCCCGAAACTGCGCGGATCTTGGGAGCAGGGGGCCGTGGTCAGTAGGCCTCGCCTACCGGTTCCTCGGCGGTGTGTTCGGTCTCCGCGGCGGCACGGTTCCAGCGGGACCAGAGCACCCGCTCGCCGTAACCGGCGGCCATCAGGTGCGCGAAGGCCAAGTAGACGAGCACACCGACGGCGAGCACCCCGAAGCCGACCCAGAACGGCAGCGCCAACGACTGCTCGGCGAGCTTGCCGGAGATGATCGGTGCCGGCGCGGCGGCGCCCCAGCGGACCAGGTTGAATGCGCCGGTGGCGACGCGCCGATCGCTGGAGCCGAGGCCGAGCGCCAGGTCGGTGAGGTTGGCGTTGGCCAGGCCCATGCAGAGTCCGGCGAGCACCAGCACCACGAGCGCCTCGGCGGTGCTGGTGGAGGTGGCGAAGAGGACCATGCAGATCAGCAGCCCGGCGATGGCCACGCCGACGGTCTGTACCGCGCCGATGCGGTGGGCCAGCCGGTGACCGATCACCATGATGCCGGCGGCCAGGCCGAGCCCCCAGCCGGTGAAGGCGAGCCCCAGCGGGATGACGTCCAGGCCGAGGAAGAGCGGCGTGTAGCCGAGCACCACGAAGAACACGAAGTTGTACGCGGCGGTGACCGCGCAGAGGGCGATGAACGCCGGCCGGCGGTAGGTGGCGAGGATCTGGCCGACGCGTACCGGTGCCTGGCGGTTGGTGGGCTCGCGGAGTTTGCGGGACGCCACGCCCAGGGCGAGGACCATGAAGACGCCGCAGACGAAGAACGGCAGCCGCCAGCTCACCTCGCCGAGCAGGCCACCGATCAGTGGTCCGACGGCGAAGCCGAGCCCCAGGGCGGTCTCGAAGAGACCCACCACCCATTCTCGGTCGACGGCCAGGTTGACGAGCACCACCATGGCGGTGGCGAAGAACATCGCGTTGCCCAACCCCCAGACGCCGCGCAGCACGGACAGCTGCACGATGTTGTCGCTGAACGAGGCGAGGATCGCGGCGAGGCCGACCACGGAGACGCCGGTGATGAGCACCGGCTTGAAGCCGAACCGGCCGCTGGCCAGCGTCGCCGGGATCATCCCCAGGGCCATGACCGCGATGTACGCGGTGAACAGCAGCTCGACCTGCCAGGCGGTGACGCCGATCGCCTCGCCGATGGCGGGCAGGATCGGGTCGACGACGGCGATGCCGGCGATGGCGAGGAAGGCCACCAGCGTGGTGGCGTAGATGGCACTGCGGTTCGGTTCGGAACGCCGATCCACTCCGACTCCTCAGATAGCTGTATCGTACAGGTACTTATTCTGTATCATACAGCTATGAGCGACGACCATGACGAGAGCACCCTCGGCCGGATCGAGACCGAGGTGGCCCTGCTGATGCGCTTCGGCGAGGCCACCCGGCGGGCCACCGGCACCGCCGAGCACCGGGTGCTGGACCGCGCGGCGTACGTCATCCTGCGGCACCTGGCCGACGCCGGCCCGCAGAACGTCTCGGCACTCGCCGCCCGACTCAACCTGGACGGCTCGACAGTCACCCGGCAGGTGTCCGCGCTTCAACGGGACGGCCTGATCACCCGCACCCCGGACCCGTCCGACGGCCGCGGCACCGTCATCTCCCCCACCCCGGCCGGCCTCCAGCGGATGGCTGCCGTCCAGGCCGCTCGCACCCGGCTCTACGGCGACATGCTTGCCGACTGGAGCACCGAGGACCGTTCCACCCTGGCAGCCCTCCTAGGCCGCCTCAACCAGGCCCTGATAAACCGCAACCGCCCCCGCTAACCCGCCACCCTTACGCCCTCCCGCCCTCCGAGCCCCCAGCCTCACCCCGGCCCCACCCGCCCCGCCCTCAGCCCCAACCCCAGCCTCTCTCGTCGATCATGGACTTATGGTGGGGGACAATCGACGTGAATGAGAACGAACCGGGCACCACAACTCCATGATCGACGTGGAAGACGTGGAAGACGTGGAAGACGTGGAAGACGTGGAAGACGTGGAAGACGTGGGCGCGGGAGGGCACGGGCGCGAGACAACGGCGCAGAGCACAGATACGCCCGGGCACCGACTTACGTCGGCGCCCGGGCGTACCCGGGGTCAGGCGACCGGTTCGCGGGCCGAGTCGGCGTCGCGATCGGTGCCCGGGGTGACCCGGGGGTCGCCCTCGTCGGCGAAGTAGTCGTCCGGCTCGGTGCCGTCGACTCCTTCCTCGACCTTCGCGGCTCGCACCGCCAGCGTCACCAGCGCCGCGACGGCCAGGTTGACGGCCACCGCCACGATGCCGACGTAGATCGTCCGGGTGGTGTCGAAGCCGAACTCCGACAGCGGGAACGCCGAGCCACCGAAATGCTTCTTCGTCGGGCTGGCCACCTGGTAGAGCATCCACATGCCCAACCCCATGCCGACCGCCCAGCCGACGATGAGGCCGGTGCGGTGGAACCAGCGGGTGTAGAGGCCCAGCGCCACCGCCGGCAACGTCTGCAGGATGATCACGCCACCGATCAGCTGGAGGTCGATGGAGAACTGCGGGTCGAGGAACACGATGCAGGCCACCGCGCCGACCTTGACCACCAGCGAGGTGATCTTCGAGACGTTCGCCTCCTGGGCCGGGGAGGCGTCCCGCTTCAGGTACTCCTTGTAGATGTTGCGGGTGAACAGGTTCGCCGCCGCGATCGACATGATCGCTGCGGGCACCAGTGCGCCGATGCCGATCGCCGCGTACGCGACACCGGCGAACCAGTCCGGGAACTGCTGGTCGAACAGCACAGGCACGACCGTGTTCACGTCCGCGCTGCCGGGCTTCGACCCCGGCAGCGGCTTCACTCCGGACGCGATGGCCATGTAGCCGAGCAGCGCGATCAATCCGAGGATCAGACTGTACGCCGGCAGCGCCGACATGTTCCGCTTGATCACGTCCCGGTTCTTGCTGGCCAGCACGCCGGTGATGCTGTGCGGGTAGAGGAACAGCGCCAGGGCCGAGCCGAGCGCCAGGGTGACGTACTGGAGCTGGTTGTTGGCGTTGAGCAGGATGCCGTCGTTCGGATTCTGCGCCGTGGCCTGGAACTTCGCCTCGGCGGCGTCGAAGATGCTGCCCCAGCCGCCCAGCTTCTGCGGTAGCCAGATCACCGCGACCAGGATCACCACGTAGATCAGGGCGTCCTTGACGAACGCGATAAGCGCGGGCGCGCGCAGCCCCGACTGGTACGTGTACGCCGCCAGGATCGCGAACGCGATGATGATCGGCAGGTGTCGGGCCAGCGTGCTCTCGCCGGTCACCCCCATCGTCTTGAGCACCGCCTCGATGCCGACCAGCTGCAAGGCGATGTACGGCATGGTGGCGACGATGCCGGTGATCGCGACGAGCAGCGCCAGCACCGGCGAGTCGAACCGGCTGCGGACGAAGTCCGCCGGGGTGACGAAGCCGTGCCGGTGCGACACCGACCAGAGCCGCACCAGCACCAGGAAGACCAGCGGGTAGATGACGATGGTGTACGGCACCGCGAAGAAGCCCATCGCGCCCGCGCCGAACACCAATGCCGGCACCGCCACGAAGGTGTACGCGGTGTAGAGGTCACCGCCGATCAGGAACCAGGTGATCCAGCCGCCGAAGCTGCGCCCGCCCAGCCCCCACTCGTCCAGGTGCGCCATGTCCTTCGGTGCACGCCAGCGGGCGGCCACGAAGCCCATCGCGCTGACCAGCAGGAACAACAGGGAGAAGACGATGATCTCGGTGAGATGGTCACGCCACATCAGGAATCACCCCGCTTCTTCGTCATCTGGTAGACCAACGTGGTGGTGCCGACGCCGAGCAGGATGAAGGCCAGTTGCAGCCAGTAGAAGCGCGGGAAGCCGAAGACCCGGGGCGAGTCGCCATTGAAGAAGACCGGGATCAGCGGCACCACGATGGGGATGAAGAGCAACCAGTTCCAGGGGCTGTGGTCCTTCGCCCTGGTCGGCGCCGTCGTGGGCGCCTCCGGTTCGGGTGCAGCCATCTGACACACCTCCGGGGAGTCGTGGCTCTCGATGTAACGGCCGGAGGCTACGACTCTGTGCTGGCGAACACCTTGCCCGCCCGGAGGGAGCTGCGCCGAACGGCCGGCCGGCTGCGCCGAACGGCGCAACCGACCAGGCTGACGGACGGAGGGTGGGGCGGCTCAGCCGATCGTGGAGAGGTGGGCGGTGTCGTTGACCGTGCGCACGGCCACCCCACCGTCGGGCCACATGTCGAGCACCGAGATGCCGGCCGCGTCCAGG
Organism: Micromonospora sp. DT53; assembly: GCF_049841535.1. Lineage (NCBI taxonomy): Bacteria > Bacillati > Actinomycetota > Actinomycetes > Micromonosporales > Micromonosporaceae > Micromonospora > Micromonospora sp. DT53. The sequence goes on along the minus strand of NZ_JBNCKM010000001.1, from coordinate 286,975 downwards.
AAGAGCCGGTGCAGGAAGCCGTCGCCGGCCGCGAGGGCGTCGCGCAGCATCAGCTTGATCGGCGAGACGTGCGAGACGACCACCACGGTCTCACCGGGGTACGCGGTGAGCAGCCCGCTGATGACGCGGTGCGCGCGTTCGGCGACGTGGGTGAACGACTCCCCGCCCGGTGGCGCGATCCGGGGTGAGGCGAGCCAGGCGTCCATCTCCCCCGGCCACTGCTGGCGCACCTCGGCGAAGGTGCGCCCCTCCCACTGGCCGAAGTCGCACTCGATCAGGTCGTCCTCGGTGCGGACCGGCACGTCACCGAGCGCCCCGGCGATCGACGCCGCGGTGGCCGTACACCTGGACAAGGGTGAGCTGAGCACGGCCGCGACGGACGGGGCCAGCTCGGCCACCCGGGCGCCGGTGGCGCGGGCCTGGGCCCGGCCACGCTCGGAGAGCGGCACGTCGCCGCGCCCGGAGTAGCGGCGCTGCTCGGTGTACGGGGTCTCGCCATGGCGGACCAGGATCAGCCGGGTGGCGGTGAAGGTCGGCCGCGGCTCCCAGGAGGCCGGCGCGGTCGCCGGGTCGCTGCCGATGATCGGGGCGGCGGGCGTCGTCGCGGGCTGGCCGGGGGCCGCAGCCGTCGCAGGACGGCCGGGGGCCGCAGCCGTCGCAGGACGGCCGGGGGCCGCAGCCGTCGCAGGACGGCCGGCGGCGGCGTCCATGGCGGCGTTGGCAAGGGCGTCGGCGTGCCGGTTCTGCTCGCGCGGGATCCAGCTGAACCGGACCGCGCTGAACCGGCCCACCAGCGCGGCGGCCTGGGCGGCGAGGGGGCGCAGACCGGGGTGCTTGATCTGCCACCGGCCGCACATCTGCTCGACCACCAGCTTGGAGTCCATCCGAACGTCCACCTCGGCGGCGCCCAACTCGGCGGCGGCGGTCAACCCGGCGATCAGGCCCTGGTACTCGGCGACGTTGTTGGTGGCCGTACCGAGCGACTCGGAGCGCTCGGCGAGCACCTCGCCGGTGTCCGGGTCGCGGACCACCGCGCCGTAGCCGGCGGGGCCGGGGTTGCCCCGGGACCCACCGTCGGCCTCCATGGAGACCACGCGCGGCGCCACGACCTACAGGCCCGACTCGTTGGTGCGGACCATGATCCGTCGGCAGTCCTCGCAGCGGACCACGTCGTCGGGGGCGGCCTTGCGGATCCGGGCCAGGTCGGCACCGGACAGGTCCAGGCGGCACCCGCCGCAGCGGCCGGCGGTGAGCAGCGCGGCGCCCAACCCGGTGTCCGCGCGGATCTTGTCGTAGAGGTTGACCAGCTCGCTCGGGAGGTCGGCGGCGAGCGGTTGCCGGGCGCCCCGCTTGAACTCCTCCTCCTTGGTGATCTCGGCCAGCGCGTCGTCGCGGCGCTGCTCGGTCGCGGCCCGCTTGTCCCGGGTCTCGGCCAGCCGCTGCTCCACGCCGTCCAGTACGCCCTGCGCGGTCTCCCGCTGCTCCATCAGCTCCAGCTCGGCGTCCTCCAGGTCGCCCTGGCGGCGCTTCAGCGAGACCAGCTCGTGCTGGAGCGCCTCCAGCTCGCGGGCGGGACCGGTGCCGGCGGCCAGCCGGTTCTCGTCCTTCTCCTTGCGGGCCCGGACCTGCTCGACGTCCTTCTCCAACCGGGCGATGTCCCGGTCCAGGTCGTCGACGGCCACCTGGGCGCGCACCCGCTCGTCCTCCATCGACGACAGCTCCCGGGCCAGCGACTCCAGCTCGGCCCGCTCGGCAAGCGTCCGCCTGCGGTGGGCGAGCTGGGCGAGGTTGGTGTCGATCGCCTGGAGGTCGAGCAGGCGGCGCTGCACCTGAGGGTCAGCCTTCACGGTCGGGCTCCTTGTCGTCCACAACGGGTGCGGCGGCGTGCACGGTCCACGGGTCGGTGTCCAGGTCGGACACCAGCGTCTCGACGTCCAGCGCCTCCCGGAGGAAGGCGGCCAGGTCGTCCAGCCACGGTCGTTCGGTCGCCCAGTGGGCGGCGTCGATCAGGGCGGGACCATCGGCGGCGAGGTGCTCGCCGGCCGGGTGGTGCCGCAGGTCGGCGGTGAGGAACGCGTCCACCCCGGCGGCGGTCGCGGCGCCGAGGAAGCTGTCCCCCGACCCGCCGCTGACGGCGAGGGTACGAACCATACGCCCGGGATCCCCCGCCGCGCGAACTCCCCAGGACGTGACGGGAAGCACCGCGGCGGCGTGCCGGGTCAGTTCGGCGAGGGTCATCGGCTGGGGCAGCTCGCCGATTCGGCCGAAACCCCTGTCGTCGCCGTGGGCGGGCGAGCCGGGCGCGGGCCGCTGGAGCGGGCGCAGACCGGTGAGCCCGAAGCGGGCGGCGAGGGCGTCGGAGACGCCCGGGGAGGCCACGTCGGCGTTGGTGTGCGCCGCGTAGAGCGCCACCCCGGCCCGGATCATCCGGTGGATGATCCGCCCCTTGAAGGTCGTCGCGGCGACCGACGACACCCCGCGCAGCAGCAGCGGGTGATGCGCGACGATCATGTCCGCCTCGGCGGCGAGGGCTTCGTCGACCGTCTCGGGCACCACGTCGACCACGCAGAGCACCCGGCGGACCGGGGCGGCCGGCTCGCCGAGCACCAGGCCCACCCGGTCCCACTCTTCCGCCCAGACCGGCGGAAAGCGCCGTTCCAGCGCGGCAACCACGTCGCCGACTGTGGGGGCGGATCCGCTTGTGCTCACGGCGGGCCAGCTTACCGGCGTGGAGGCCACCGGGCGGTGACACCCGGCCCGGCCGCGTCGGGCGGAAGATCTGCCGGATGCGTTAGGCCGCGCTCCAGGAGACGGTCTGCAACGCGGCCAGCGGCATCGCCCAGGGGAAGGCGTGGGTGTGCTGTTCCCCCGTGCCGGGCGGATGCAGAGCGATCACGTCCTCACCGAAGAGCACCGTGACGCCCCACTCGGCCAACCGGGCCACCCCGGCGCGGAACGCCGGGTGGCAGGCCATCGCCGCGTTTGTGTACGGCACCGCCACGATGGGGACACCCTTGCCCTGGGCCTCGACCAGCAGCCCGAGCGCCAGGGTGTCGGTGATCCCGGCCGCCCACTTGTTGACCGTGTTGACTGTGGCCGGGCAGACGATCATGGCGTCGGCGGGCGGCAGGACGTCCGGGTCACCAGGATTCTTGTAGTGCGTCCGCACCGGGTGGCCGGTCTGCCGGATCAGGGCCGACTGGTCGACGAACTTCGCGCCGTCCGGCGTGGTGACCACGCAGACGTCCCAACCGTCCTGTTGGGCGAGGTCGACCAGACGACCGACGTGCCGTGCCAGCGGCGAACCGCAGGCGATGACGTAGAGCACCTCGCGGTGCCCGCTGTTGCGCGCTGCACCGGCCATCAGACCGGCTCCGCGCTCATACCCCTACTCCCATGTGCTCAGCCAACTCCGCTACCGGAGAAGGCGGCGCACCACGTGTGCGACGGAGGATGTCGGACATCACCTCGTGCGCGATCGGCCGGCACCGGATCTCCGACGGGGCGAGCCGATCACCGAGCAGCAGCATCTCGCCGGCGTTCGCCACGTCACCTATCTGGGCGTACCCGCGAGCGATGTCGAGCAGGTGGTGGGCGCGGCGCTCGGGCAGCAGCGCGTTGAAGGCGGGCTCCGCGATGCGCAACTGGTGCACCTCCACGGCCCGCCCCCCGTCGCCCAGCTCCACCGCGGCGGCGGCCCGGTGCAGTTCGACGTTCGTCGGCCCGAACGACGTCCAGTAGTGGTTGTGGTCGCCGCCGAGCAGGGTGGCGGCCTCCTGCGCGCAGTTGATCAGATCGTCGACGCTTGCCGAGTCGCCGATGCGGGACGCGGCCATCGCGCCCTGGAGCAGCAGCATCCCGTAGACGGAGAGGCGGGCCGGGGAGACCTCGTTGCTCCCACCCGGTGCCAGCCGGTTGGCGATCTGGACGTTCAGCTCCAGCGCGGGACGGGCCCGCCCCATCGCGACCAGGGCGTTGCACACCCGGGTGGTGGCGATCCCGGCCAGCAGCGGGTCGTCGGCCCGCTGGGCCACCGCCATCGACCGGTCGGCGGCCAGCCAGGCGAGCTCGCACTCGCCGAGCTTGCGCAGCACCGACGAGGCGATCTGGTAGACCTGGCCGAGCAGGTGGGCCGCCTCGGCGGCCCGCTCACCGCCGTAGGCGGCGTCGGCCGCCTGGGCGTCGCGCAGCAGCTTCGGTAGCGCCCGGGTGAGCATTCCGTAGCGGCCGTACTGGTAGGTGAGCCAGGCGTGGTTGACGGCCTTGCGCATGTCGTCCATCGGCGGCGGGTACGGCACCGCGTCGAAGTAGGCGCTCATCGAGTCGTAGCGTTCCAGCGCCGCCCGGATCTCCTGCACCTCGACCTGGTCGATGCAGTTGAGGGCGTCGGCGCGCCGCTCCGGGTCTTTGCCCATCAGCAGCTGCACGTCCATCTGGAGGATGTCGGCGATCTCGTAGAGGACGGAGAACTTGTCCAATCGACGGACGCCGCGTTCGACCTTGTCCACCCAACTCTTGGACTTGCCCAGCCGGTCCGCGAAGACCTGCTGGGACATCTTGCGTCGCCCCCGCCAGTAGGCCACTCGCCGTCCTATGGGTAGCTCGTCCATCTCCCCATCCTCCCCTGCCACCGACGACCAATCGAGCCGGGGCGATGTCTTCGGGTGCGGCGACTGCCGTTCATTTTCAGGTTTTCGCTGGTCGCACAGGATGTACGTCAGCCGTACAGCTAGTCCTCGTACTTTTCGTGCAAGTTGCACGGGCCGTTCGTCAACCTCAACGATCGTGGGTTACGGCAGTGACGGTGCTCGACATGCGACCTGGCGAACGCCGGGCCCGACGAGAGGAGTTGGCACATATGTGGGGGAACGTCGGACCGCGCGTTGCCGAACTGTCGCCGCTGGAACGGGTACGGCTGCGCCGGGTCGCCATCCGGTACGCCATCCACGGCTGGGAGGTCACGCCGGGCGCCTGTCTGGCCCGCAGCCGCTTCGTGTGCGGCCGGGCCGGCTGTCCCACGGTGGGCTGCCACCCGGCCCTGGAGAACTGGGAACTGGCCGCCAGCGCCGACCCGGCCCGGGTCGCGACCTGGTGGCGGAGCCGACCGCACGGGGTGCTACTGCCCACCGGCCGGGCCTTCGACGTGCTGGAGGTGCCCGCCCACCTCGGCCGGCACGTGCTCGACGCGGTCCAGATCCACCCGGCCGGCACCGGCGTACGCGGACCGGTGCTGGTCACGCCCACCGGGCGGTGGATGTTCCTGGTCCGCCCCGGCGATCCGCTCCGGCCGGAGTTGGAGCACTGCTTCCACGTGGTCCGACACGGACCAGGCTCGTGGATCCCCGCGCCGCCCACCCGACTGCCGGAGGGCACCGTCCGGTGGGCAGTCGCCCCGGAGCAGGCCCGCTGGCAACTACCGGATTCGTACCTCGTGCAGAACACCTTGATCGGGGCGCTGCGCGCGACAGGTGTGACGCTCGCCCCCGACCTGCTCCCCGGTCACCTGCCGCTGCCACGACGCGGCATGTGACGACGATTCGATCCGGTGCCCGACAGCGTCGCCGCGACGCCGGTCCTCGTTGACAGGGGAAGAGCGCGAACGCGCGCCACGAACGGGGGAACGATGTCCACAAACGACAGAGCGCCTCACCCCGGCGGCACCGAGCCGCCCCGGCGCAGCCATCCACGGCACCGCTGGGCCGGCACCCGACCGTCCGGCTCCCGACCCGGCCGCCCACGCCCCACCGGCTCCCGCCCAGCCGGCACCCACCGCCCCATCCGTTAGGGGGTCAGGGGGAGGTCGGCGGAGTGGTACTGGCGGGCGTTGTCGGTGATCGCCGCGTGGGTGTGGTCGTCCAGGCGGGCCAGCCAGTTGAGGCCCGGGGTGCCCATGGCGAGGGCGGCGGTGGCGTACGCGTCGGCCACCCCCAGGTCGGTGCCGACCACTGTCACCGAGCGCAGCCCACTGGCCGACGCGCCCCGGCGCGGGTCCAGCACGTGCCGACCCCGCTCGTACACGCCGGACGTGGCCACGGCCAGGTCGGTTCCGGTGAGCACCAGGCACGCCGCCATCGCGTCCCACGGGTGCCGGATGCCGATGCGCCATGGCTCCCCCGACGGCGAGAGGCCCCGCACCCGTACGTCACCGCCGGCGTTCACGCAGTGGTTGACGGCACCGGCGGCGACGAGGCGGTCCGAGGCGACCTGGGCCGCCCAGCCCTTGACGAAGCCGGACGGGTCGAGCCGACCGGTGGCGTACGCGTCGAAGAACCCGTCGGTGGCGCCCCACAGGTCGGCGCAGGTCTCCAGCACGTACCGCAGGTCCGCGGACGCCTCGGAGAGCAGCACCTCACCCCTGTCGAAGCGGCGCACCTCGCTGTCCGGCTGGTAGGTGCTGAACCGCGCGTCCACCTCGTGCATCCAGGCGAAGACGTCATCCGCCAGCTCGCGCAGGGTCGACGGTGGCAGATCGTCGGCGAGGTCCAGGGTGATGGCCGTACCCATGATCTGTTCGACCCGGCACAGCCCGGGGCGGGTCAGCGTGGCCCGCACGTCAGAAGGCCTGCTCGATGGCGGACCGCAGCGACTGCTTGTAGGAGTTGCTGGTCTCGGTGGCCCCGGAGACGGTGTTGAGGTTCGCGTTCTGCTTCTGCACCACCTCGCCGCCGCCGCCGTCGTAGCGGTTGCGGACGTCGCCGCTGTGGATGTCGGATTCACCCCCGCTGGGCAGCGACAGCGCGACGGCCTCGACGATCCGGTTACCGGAGACGACGATCTGCACCTGCACGTACCCGTACTCGTTCTCGAAGCCGTTGCCGGTGACCCGGCGGGTGGTCGACTGGGGCGCCTTGGTGGTGGTGCGGGGTGCGGCCTTCGTGGTGGTGCGGGTGCCGGACGGGCGGGCGGTGCTCTTTGTCGGTTTGGGCGACGTCGGCGCCTTGGGCGCGACCGACGGCGTGGGCGCCACGCCCGCCGGGTCGGCGCTCGGCACGACATCCTGCGGGGTGGGGTTGACCGGCTGGGCGGTCGGCAGGTTCTGGGCGACCTGGGTGGCGGCCGGCGAGCCCTTGAACACCACAAGCGCGGTGGTGCTGGCGGCCAGGCCGGTGATCGCGAGGAACGCGCGACGCATGGGGATGCCCTTCCTACAGCTCGAACGTGGCCAGGTGGATCTGCCGTCGGGGCACTCCGGCCCGCCGCAGCGCACGCACCGACTGTTCCACCAATCCGGGCGGCCCGCACAGGTAGACGTCGCGTCGGGCCACGTCGGGCACCAGTTGACGCAGCCCGTCCGGGCTCATCAGCTGGCGGGGGCCGGGGTCGTCGCGGGAGCCGATGACGTACCAGACGGAGGTGTGGCGTTCCTGCGCCAGCCAGTCCAACTCGCGGCTGAGCAGCACGTCGGCGGGTGTGCGGGCCCGGTAGATCAGCGCGGCGCCGGGCGGCAGCTCTTCCAGCATCGCCCGGATCGGCGTGATGCCGCTGCCGCCGGCGATCAGCAGTGCCCGCTCGCGCAGCCGGTGCGCGGCGGTGAAGGTGCCCGACGGGCCTTCGGCCCAGACCCGGGTGCCCGGGTCCAGGTCGCGCAGGTCGGCCGTGTGGGTGCCGACCACCTTGACGGTGACCCGCAGCCAGCGGCCGTTGGCGGCGGCGGAGACGGAGAACGGGTGCGACTGCCACCAGCAGCCCCGGGTGAGGAACCGCCAGCGGAAGTGTTGGCCGCCGAGCATCGCCAGCCGGCCGAGCCGCTCCCCGGTGAGGTAGATGGAGATGGTGTCGGTGCTCTCGGCGACCACGTCGGCGACCCGCAGCTTGTAGCGCAGGTTGAACGCCAGCGGCGCGAGCACGCGGCCCCAGAGCAGGGCGGCGACCACCAGCAGGTAGAGCGCGATCCAGCCGGTGCGCACCGGGCCGGGCTTGTACAGCTGCGCGCCGTGGGTGAACTGGTGGCCGAAGCCGAGCAGCAGGATCAGGTAGCTGGACAGGTGCAGCAGGTGCCACAGCTCGTAGGGCAACGCCCGCCGGATCGCCCGGATGCTGCTGAACCCGACGAGCATCATGATGCCCGCGGCGACGAACGCCGAGACCATGTCCTCGTAGTCGCCGAGCAACGTGCCGACCTCGGCCAGGATCGACTGGTTCCGCAGGTCGGCGTAGCCGACGAGGATCAACGACACGTGCGCCAGCACGGTGACCAGCAGGGTGGCGCCGATGTCCCGGTGCCAGCGGGCCATGTGCTCGCCGCCGATCCACCGTTCCAGCACCGGCAGGCGGCTCATCATCAGCACCTGCACCAACAGCAGGTAGCCGGCGACCAGGCCGGTGATCCGACCGGCCGCGGTGACGGTCATCGCGGTGGTCCGCAGCGAACCGGCGGGGGTGCCCAACCACCACGGCAGCACGCTGGCGAGCAGGCCGACCAGGAGCAGCACGCCCAGCAGCCGTCGACCGCCGGGTCCGCGCCGGTCCGGGATCTGCGGGGGTACGGGTACCGCCGACCGGCCGCCGTGCCGGGACGAGGTCCCGGTACGACGGCCGGTGGCGTGGGTGTGCGAATGCGTCACGCGTACAGCTTCATCGGGGCGTACTTCTGGCGGGGGAAGACCTTGTCGACCTCCGCGTTGGTGAGCCCGAACCGGCCCTGCGCCACCGCGCCGTAGACGTTGAACATGTTGTTGTTCTCCGGCACGTCGCCGGAGTCCAGCTTGTCCAGACCGTTCCAGGTGCCGAGCAGCGAACCGGCCAGCTTCTTGCCGGAGAGCAGGGTGACCACGCCGCCGTGCCCGTGGTCGGTGCCGTTGTTGTTGGAGCCGACCCGACGGCCGAACTCGCTGGACACCATGATCGTCACGTCGGCGGCCTTCGGGCCGAGGTCGGTGAAGAAGGCGGCCATGGCGCTGGCCAGCTCGTTCAGCCGGCGGTACAGCTGGCCGCCCTCGCGGGTGCCCTGGTTCTCGTGGGTGTCGTAGCCACCCATGCCGACGGTGGCGACCCGGACGTTGGCACCGCCCTTGATGAGCTGGGCGAGTTGCTGGAACGCGCTGCCGACGCCCTCGTACTTGACGCCCTCGGCGGGCTGGTACGGCTTGGCGGCGAGCTTCTGCGCGGTGGCCAGCGCGCCCATGCCCTCCTGCACGGCCTCCTCGACCGGGTGGTTGATCCCGGTGAAGAGCCCCTTGATGGCCTTCTCGGTGGCGGCGCGGAACCGCTCGTCACCGTTGAGCCGCAGCGACCCGACGTTGTTCAGCGACAGCGCGCCGTTGTTGCCGACCAGCGACCGGGGCAGCGTGCTGCCGATGCCGACGCTGCGGAACGCGGTGCCCTTGCCCAGGTTGTCGACCAGCCCGTCGAGCCAGCCCCGGCCGCCGGTCTCGTTCGGCAGCCCGCCCAGGTTGCAGGCGTCCGCGGCCTGGAAGTGGCTGCGGGACAGCCGCTCGTCGGAGACCCCCGGGATGAAGCCCAGCTGACCGGCGGTGAGCCACTTCTCCAGCGGCTTGAACGCGCTGGTCAGCTTGAAGCCGCGGCCCAGGGCCAGCGAGTCGTTGCCGAGCAGCAGGTCGGGCCGGGCCTTGTTGAGCACCGCGTCGTTGTCCGGCGCGATCAGGCTCAGCCCGTCCAGCCCGCCGTAGAGGAAGACGTGGATCAGCGTGCCGGTCTTGGTCGCCGCGAACGACGCCGAGGTGGTGACGAACTGGGCGGTGGCCAGCGCGGTGGCGGTGGCCGCGGCACCGGCGACGAAGGTCCGCCGGGTCACGCCGCGACCGTCCTGCTGGGCCTCCTCCAGGTCCTCCAGGGTGCGGTACCTGTCGAACTCGGCAGCGTTCTCGGCGGCGACGATGTCCGCCTCGGCGCGCAGCAACGCCTCGGCCGGGTTGTCGGCCAGCCGGCGCACGTCGGGGCATTCGGGGTGCAGGGGGAAAGAGTTGTACACAGTCTTCTCCATCGGGTGCCTCACCGGAGGTGGTGCTGGGGGGAAGCGAGGATCGCCCGCGCGACGGCGGTGATGGCCCCGTTGAACGTGGCGTCGACCTTTGTGGTCGCCACCACACCGGCCACGCCGAGGATGAGGTTCTTCTCCCGCGTGCTCAACTTCTGGCCCACCAGCCGCAGGGAGAGCGCGTCCACGTACGCCCCGGCCGTCGCCGGGGGCTTGGCGATCAGCTTCTCCGGCGCCGTGTACGTGAAGGTGGTGCGGTAGCCGGCGAGGATCTCGCCCGCCTCGTTCCAGCCGTTGACCATCGTGCCGGCCGACGTCCAGGCGACGTAGACGTCCGGGTAGCCGTCCGGGGTCGGGTGACCCATCGGAGACTGGCCCAACTCGCGCATCTTGTCGTGGATCTGCCGCAGCCCCCGCGCGTACGCGGTGCGCTTGCTGTCGCCGTTGTCGTGCTTCGGCGACGCCTCCGGTGAGACGCCCAGGGTGCGGTACGTGGCGACCAGGTACTCCATCGGCCGGCGCACCTTCTGGCCCACGCCGGCCCAGAACTCCGAGGAGCAGAACAGCGTCATCAGGACCGGCTTGATCATGCCCTTGTTGGTGGTGTACGTCTTGGCCAGCCGGTCCACCAGGGACTTCGGCGGGGTGTCCGAGACGAACCGGGTGGCCAGGCTCTGCGCCACGTACTTCGCGGTCGACGGGTGCGTCGCGATGTAGGTGATGTACGCGTCGATCGCCGCTTCGGCCTTCTTCGGGTCGGCCGAGTTGTTCAGGTGGCTGAAGCCGAGGATCTTCACCTTGCCGACGTAGTGCTGCTCGGGCCGGAAGACGTACTTGCCCTTGTCGTCGACGCCGCGTCCGGTCTGCAACATGGCGGCCTGCCGGACGTCCGGCTCCTTGTAGCCGCCGTCGACACCGACCGAGTAGAGCTCGAGGTTCTCCCGGGCGAGGTTCTCGTTGATCGCGTCCTTGCGGGAGTCCTTCTGGTTCAGGTAGATCAGCAGCGCCGGGTGCTTGTTCGCGGCGACCAGCATCTCCGGGTAGCTGCCCAGCGCGTGCTTGCGCACGACGTCCTGGTCGAACGAGTTGCGGTACACCTCGCCGCCGTCGAAGTCCGCGGCGACGTGCAGGAAGTCGTTCCAGAAGTCGACCATCACCTCGAACAGTTGGCGCTTGGACCAGATCTGCCGGGCGATGGTGGCGTCGACCATCTCCCGTTCCGGCTGGGCGTCCTGCTCGTTGAGCTTGTCCCGCTGGTCGCGCAGCTGCTGCACGGAGAGCTTCTGGGTCGGCAGCTCGGAGAGCTTCAGCTCGCCCTTGCTCGGCTCCAACTTCTCCGGGTCCAACTGGGCGCGGATCCAGGCGTCGATGCCCTCGCGCTTGATGTCGGCGACCACCGCGGGCGTCGCGCCGAAGGTGGTGCGCCGGGCCAGGTGCAGGATCGGGTCCTTGGCCAGCACCGTCTTCACTGTCACCTTGGTCGCCGCCGCGGCCGCGGCCGGGCCGGAGAAGGTCCGTCCACCGGCCGGCGCGTTCTTCTTCAGCGCCTCACCGGCCCGGGAGCCCATGTAGCTCTCGTTCTGTTCCGTGTAGGTACGCACCGTGCTGGGCTGCTGGCCGCTGGGCCGCGCCGCGGTGCCGTCGGTCACCGTGCTGCCGGTCGCGTCGCCGGCCGCCGCCTCGTCGCCGAAGAGGCCACGGAACTGCGGGGTCATGGCGAGCGCCGCGCCACCGGCGACGACGGCGGCGGTGCCGCCGAGGGCCACCATCGCCTTACGTCGGCCGACCTTGCGACCCGGCTCGTCGTCATCGTCGATGGTGGGCAGTCCGGTGCCGGCCGGACGCGCCGGGGCCGGGCGACCCAGGCCCTCCGGGCCGACCCACTGCGGACCGCGCGGGGCGGGTGCGGGCTGTCCGGGGTGCACGTACCCGTCGGCGTACTGCTCACGCGGGTCGGCCTGCGCGGCGTAGCCGCCCTGGTGGGGGTGGGGCGAGTCGTAGCCGTAGGGCGCGGGCGTGTTGGGGTCGCCGTAGCCGTCAGCGCTGTGGTGCTGGCGTCCGTCCCAACCGCGGTCGTCCCGCGGTCGACGTGGTGGCACATTCTGGTCGGCCATGTACCAATCCCGATTTCTGATGAGCGCCGGAAGCTGCTACCGGGCAGGTGCGGCAGGTGCGGCGACTGTTGCCTGAGGGGGTTGCTACGGCAAGGTAACCAAGGCCCCAGGGCCCTTCAAGGTGGCCGGAACACACTCGTCAGGGCACTTAAGACAGCGTTCAGTGCGACCTCGGCGAGGGGCGGTGTGGTGGAGCCGCCCGCAGACCTTCCCAGCAGGGCGTACGCGCGGCAGCCGAGCACGGATCGGACCACGCCGCCGTACCCGACACTTTCGGCGTCGTTTAACACCAAAGGCAAACTTAAGGTTGCGGTAAGCCGGACATGAAGCGCCTTCGCGTGGAGGAAAAGTAGCAGCAGCGGGCGAGCGTGAGCCGCCACCGCAGCGGGTATGCCGCCGAACCGCTGAACGCGTGAGGGGAAGGCAGCGCCATGCTCAGCAAAGAGGATCAGCGCAGATTCGACCAGATCACCCGTCAGCTCCGGGAAAGTGACCCGGCCTTCTTCAACCGGTTGGACCACCGGGCTCGGGCCCGCAGGGGCCGCTACCTGATGTTGTTGACCATCGTGCTGTGGGCGTCGCTGCCGGCGATAGCCGTGTTCGCCGGTCGACTGACCGGCGCGATCTGCGCGGTGGTGCTGGTGGCCAACGCCGCGATCATGTGGCGGTTCCGCCGCCGCTGGACGTGACGGCTCACTGGTCGGCCGGGCCGAACGCCCGGTACGCGCGGCGCAGCCGTTCGAGCAGTCCCGGCCCACCGATGGCCGGGGCCGGCGCTCCGAGCTGGCGCAGCAGCAGGTCGGTGCCGGTCACCAGTCGGGGCGGCCGATCCGGCAGCGGCACCGGCGCCGACCAGAACCGGTCCGCCGTCTCCGCCAGCGGCGTCGCCGACAACCCGGCGAGCGCACGGGCGGCACCGACCGGGGCCGCGACGTCCACCGCCGACGCCGCACCGTCCGGTTCGGACGGTTGGTCGACCGGCGGGGGCGGCGGAGTGGCACCGGTGGCCGCGGCGCGCCGGGCGCGGAGTTCGTCGAGCAACTCCGCGCGGGATCGACCGCGCCAGTGCAGCAACTCGAACGGGTCCGCGTCGAACGCCTCGGCCAGCAGGTAGAACGTCGCCGCGAGGTGCTTGCACGGCACCGCGAAGTCGGGGCAGTTGCAGCGCTGGGTCAGCTCGTCCACGCCGGCCGGGAAGAGCGGCGCGCCGGCCGCGGCGAACAGCTCCTCCAACTCGTCGGGCAGGTCCCCGGCGAGCAACCGGGCACTGAAGAACGCCTGCCCGGCCAGCTCGTTCTCGATTCGGGACCAGAGCGCGGCCGGGAACGGCTTCAACGCGATCGACACCTGGTACGGCTTCGGCCGGGAGCCCTGCACCACCGCGCCGACCCGCCCGGGTGTGATGTCGAGCGTGAGCACCTGACCGGCCCGCGCGTACGACCGGCCCCGGGTCAACCGGGTGCCGAGCGCGAACGACTCCAGCACCTCCAGGAAACGCCGCGACCACCAGGAGCGGCCTATCGCACCTCGGGCGCTACGCGCCCGCAGACCCCCGTCGACCTTGCGGGGGCGCCCGTAGTCGGCGAAGTCGGTCACTCCACCACCGCCCCGGCCTCCAGGGCGAACAGGTCCCGCAACTGGCCGGTGGACAACTCGGTGATCCACTGCTCACCGGTGCCGACCACCCGCTCGGCGAGGCTGCGCTTGTCGGCGATCATCGCGGCGACCTTCTCCTCGACCGTGCCGGCGCAGACGAACTTGCGAACCTGCACCCGCCGGCTCTGCCCGATCCGGAACGCCCGGTCGGTGGCCTGGTCCTCGACCGCCGGGTTCCACCACCGGTCCACATGCACCACGTGGTTCGCGGCGGTCAGGGTCAGCCCGGTGCCGCCGGCCTTGAGGGACAGGACGAACAGCGGTGGACCCTCCGCCGACTGGAAGCGCTGCACCAGGGCGTCCCGTTCGGCCTTGCCGAGGCCACCGTGCAGGAACAGCACCTCCCGGCCGAACCGCGCCGACAGGTGACCGCGCAACATCGCACCGAACTCGGCGTACTGGGTGAAGAGCAGCGCCCGCTCCCCCGCCGCCAGCACCTCCTCCAGGATCTCGGTGAGCCGGGCCAGCTTGCCGGAGCGGCCCTCCAGCGGCGAGCCGTCACGCAGCAGTTGGGCGGGGTGGTTGCAGACCTGCTTGAGTCGGGTCATGGTGGCCAGCACCAGGCCGCGTCGCTCGATGCCATCACTGGTCTCGATCCGGGCGAGCATGTCGTCGACCACCACCCGGTACAACGCGGCCTGCTCGGAGGTGAGGTTGCAGAGCACCTCCATCTCCAGCTTCTCCGGCAGATCCGAGATGATCGACGAGTCGGTCTTGAGTCGGCGCAACACGAACGGGCCGGTGATCCGGCGGAGCCGCTCGGCGGCCTCGGCGTCGCCGTGCCGCTCGATCGGCTCGGCGAACCGCTTGCGGAACGTCGCGGCCGGCCCGAGCAGACCCGGGTTGGCGAACTGCATGATCGACCAGAGGTCGGCGAGGCGGTTCTCCACAGGCGTACCGGTCACCGCCACCCGCTGCCGGGCGGGCAGCGCGCGAACCGCCTCGGCCTGCCGGGTCGACGCGTTCTTGATCGCCTGGGCCTCGTCCACCACCACCCGGTGCCAGTCGATGCCAGCCAGGTCGGCGGCGTCGCGGGCGGCCACCGAGTAGGTGGTCAGGACGAGGTCCGCGCCGTGCGCGGCCGCGGTGAACTCCGCCCCCCGCGCCCGCTCCGCACCATGGTGTACGTGCACCCGCAGCCCCGGGGTGAACCGCGCCGCCTCCCGCTGCCAGTTGCCGACCAGCGACATCGGACAGACCAGCAGGGTCGGCCCGGTCTCCGGTGGGTCCCCGGCGAGCAACGCGAGCAGTTGGACGGTCTTGCCCAGCCCCATGTCGTCGGCGAGCACACCGCCCAGGCCGAGTGAGCGCAGGAAGGCCAGCCAGGCCAGCCCTCGCTGCTGGTACGGCCGCAGCGTCCCCTGGAAGCTCGGCGGCGGTTCCAGCGGCGTGAGCCGCCGCTCGACCGCGCCGGCGAGCAGGTCGCCCAGCGCTCCGTCGGCGGTCACCTCCAGCACCGGCAGCGCGCCGGTGGCCTCGCCGTCGGCCAGGCCGAGGCGGAGCAGGTCGGCGACCGTCAACTCGCCTGCGGAACGGAGCAGACGCAGACCGGCCGCGAGCCGCCCCGGGTCCAACTCCACCCACCGGCCGCGCAGCCGTACCAACGGGGTCTTCGTCTCGGCCAGCGCCGCCAACTCCTCGGCGGACAGCGGCTGGTCACCGAGCGCGATCTCCCAGCGGTAGTCGACCAGGGCGTCCAGACCGACACCGGAATCGGTGCCACCCACCGTGCCCGGCGCGGTGCGGCTGCGCGCCCGCAACCGGGCACCCAGGCGCGCCGACGGACGCTGCCACCAGGACGGCAGCAGCACCCCGAAACCGGCCGCGTGCAGCACCGGCGCGCCCGCACTGAGGAACCGGTGGGCCCCCTCGACGTCGAGTTCCATCGCCTCCGGGGCGGCGGTCCGCAGCGCGGCGTCCAGGTCCGGCCAGAGCCGGCTGGCCCGCCCCAGCTCGGCGAGCAGCGTCTCCTGTGGGCTGGTGGTACGGCCGGCCAGGCCGCCGAGCGTCTGCGGCGCCCGCCAGACCTCCCCGGCGTCGACGTGCAGCCCAGGCTCATCCGCGGCCTGCAACCCGAACTCCAGCCGCCAGCGCCCGCCACCTGTCGACTCGACCGGCACGGACGCAGTGTCGCCGGGGACCGGCCGGGTGGCCAGGACCGGTTCGGTGATCTCGTCGGGGGCCGGTTCCACCAGGCGGAAACTGGCCCGCACCGGGCCACCGGCGGCGTCACGCTGCCACGCTTCCAGTTCGGAGGAGAGAGTGGCCAGCCCGGCCGGGTCGATGGTGAAGTCCCGCTGCGGGCCGGCGAGGGCGGCCAACCAGGCCGGCGCCGGACCACCCGGGCGCAGCCCTCGGGCCAGCGTGGTGGTTGACAGAGCGGCCCGCGCGGCGGCGTCGGTCAACGCGTCGAGCGCGTCCGCGACCAGCGCGGCGGCGGTCAACTCGGTGGTGGGCGGCAGGGCTGCCGCTCGGGCGGCGGGTGGCTCGACGACCGCTCGGGCGGCGGGTGGCAGGGCGAGCGCCAGCGATCGCGCCCAGGCGGCGTCGGTGCCGGTCAGCAGTGGACGCCAGATCGCCTGCGCGGCAGCGCCAGGCGGCCCCGCCATAGCAGCGCTGGGCGGCTGGTCGCCCGTCGTGGTGCGTACGCCGGGGAGGACCCGGCCACGGGTCACCAGGTCGGCGGCGAAGTCGGCCAGCTCGGCGAGGTGCCGCAGGGTGGCCCCGGGTACCGCCGGGATGTCGTCCAGGGCGTTCAGCAGCGACAGGGCGTCGTCCGGGGCGTACACCAGGATGGGGACCCGCCAACCGGCAAGGGTGAGCCGGCCGCGGGCCGCGGGTGCGACGGTGGTCCGGATCAGCTCGGGTGAGTCGGTCGGCGCGCCCGCCAGGGTGGGCAGGGTGAGCAGCGCGGTGTCCGGCCGGGTCGGCTCGGCGGCTTCGGCGAGGACGGCGGCCAGATCGGTGTGCCCGGCGGCGAAGGGGTGCGGGCGTTCCCGGGCCGGTCGGCCCGAACGCGGAGCGGGAAGCGGTGCGGCGCTGTCCTCGGCCCAGACGGCGAGGCCGCCGGTCGAGCTGTCGCCGGGCAACCACAGCCCGTGGATGACCAGCACCTGCTCCCCCTAGTCGCCGCCCGCCCCCAGAATAGGCGGCCCGCTCGGCGACCCACCGCCGCCACCTGCGCGATCTTGCGGTTGGTGTTGGCGCTTTGCGACGGATGCACCTTTTGTCACCGAAGAAGGCGCAAGATCGCGGGGTTCTGGGGTGGGACGGGGTCAGAATGCGCCGGAGTCGCCGTCGGTCAGCTCACGCAGGATGTCGGCGTGGCCCGCGTGCCGGGCCGTCTCCTCGATCATGTGCACCAGAACCCAGCGCACCGACACCTCGCCGAGCTGCGGATGCGGCACCACGTGATCGAGGTCGACGGTCGCGACGACCGCCCGGGAACGGGCGCAGGCCCGCTCGTACGCCTCGATGAGCCCTGCGACGGTCTCCTGGTCGCCGAGGGTGAAGCTGGCGACGGCGTCCTCCTCGGAGGTCAGGTAGACGTCGCCCGGCTCGGGGGCCAGCAGGGTCGGGAACCAGTTCCGCTCGACCAGGGTCAGGTGCTTGACCAACCCGACGAGCGTGGTCGCCGAGGGCACCAGCCGGCGGCGGGCGTCGGCGTCGGAGAGACCGCGCAGTTTGCGCAGCAGCACGGCCCGGTGGAAATCGAGGAACGAGGTCAGGACGGCGCGCTCGTCGCCGGTGCGGGCGAGCACCGGACCGAGCGTGGGATCGATCGTCTGCTCCATCCGCCGACCCTAGCCACGGGCCCGGTCCAGCGCTGCCCCGCTATCCGCTGCGGGCGGGCGCTACGACGGGCAGGATGGGCGCATGGCTTCATCCGTGCAGATCCTTCTCGTCGGCGGCACGGCGGACGGGCAGACCATCACCGTCGAACTGGACACCAACGGCCGCCCGCCGCTGACCCACCATCACATCGGCTCCGGTGGGCTGGCCGACGCGCAGATCTACGAGTTGGAAACCGCCCGCGAGGAGGCCCGCGAGTGGCGCTACCGGTGGACCGGCCCAGCGGTGTGACCGCCCGCTCAGACCCGGGTGAGGGTTTGGCTGCGCAGGCTCTCCAACACGCCGCGGGTGACCTCCGAGGTGCCCCGCGCCTGATCGCACACCTCCGCCACCCGTCGGGCGGTGGCCTCGGCGCGCTGCTCCCGCTCGTCCCAGAGCCGGTCGACCTCGGCCAGCAGCGGCCCCTCGACCTCCCGCTCCACACCGCGTAGCGCCGGCACACCGAGCCGTTGGGCCAGGTCGAAGACCTTGCCGGCGTACGGCAGGGGCAGGAACGGCGTACCGACCATCGCCGCGAAGATCAGGAAGTGCAGGCGCATGCCGACGGCCAGGTCGAAGTGGCGCATCAACCCCAGCACCTGCTGCGGAGAGTAGGTGCCGTGCAGGATCCGACCCCGCTCGGCGGCGACCATGTGGGACAGCACTCCGTGGGAGTGCCGGATGTCGTCGCGTTCCATCGGCACGAACAGCACGTACGCGTCGATCCGGTGCACCAGGAAGTCACCGATCTGGGCCAACAGCCGGTGGTAACCATCCACGTCGAGGCGTTCGGCGGCCCGGCCCGGCTCCCGCACGCTGATCCCGACCAGCCTCTTGCCGACCGGCACACCCTCCTCGGCCAGCAGGTGGGCGGGGAACTCCTCCGGTTGCAGCAGGAACGCGGGGTCCGCGGTGACCGTGATCGGGTTCAGCAGGCCGGCCTCCTCCAACACCATCCGGGACTCCTGGTCCCGGACGGTCACCTGGGTCGCGCTGGAGAGCGTTTCCCGGACCATGCCGGTGTCCACCGCGTCGCTGAGCGGCCCGACCCCCACCGCGTACGTGATCAGCGGCAGGCCCCGTTCCTGGGCGACCCGGACGACCCGCAGGTAACGGCGGGCCTCCCGGTCGTAGAGGATGCCGCCTCCACCCAGGATGAGCAGGTCGAGCTGGGCCAGGACGAGAGCCGAGTCGGTACGGCTCACGCCCTCCCACGGCACCGCCTCGACGTCCGGGTGTGCGGCCCGGGTGTGCTCCGGGTTCCGGGAGAAGACGATGATCCGGGCGTTCGGTTCCTGCGTACGCAGATCGGTGAGCAGGCCGGTGAGGATGGCCTCGTCGCCGAGGTTTCGCCCACCGTACGAGCCCAGCACACCGATGGTCAGTCCGGCGCCATGCGTCATCCGTCGCTCCTCCCCAGGTGCGGTCCGCGCCGGTTTCCCGCTGGGCAGGTGAACAGTCCTGCCCAGGGGACCCACCTGGGGTCGTCCCCGACTCAGCTCGCCGGGGTGATGCGCTTCGCCATCTGCTGCGAGGTGACCTCGAAACCCAGACTGTCGTAGAGGCCGATAGCCACGGTGTTCGTACCGAAGACGTTCAGACCCAGCTCGGGCACGCCCAGCTGGGCGAGTTCGGCCTCGATGAGCTGGATCATCCGCCGCGCGTACCCGCGTCCCCGGTGCTCCTCGTCCACCTCGATGTTGTGGATCCACGCCTGGTCCGGGGCGGCGGCCGTCGGCAGGGTCACCCAGATCCAGCCGACCTCGGTGTCACCGACCCGGCCCACCCGCAGCAGCGCCCCCTCGGTGGCCGCGCCGTCCGGCAGCGACTCGCGGATCTGACTGACCGATCGCTCAAGGGCCGCCTCCGGGGTCATCCCCCGGTGCGCCACCAGGTCCTCGGCGTACCCCTGCTCCAGTGACCCCAGCAGCCGGGCCAGCTCCGGTGCGGTCATCGGTGTCAGCGTCAACTCCACCGCGTCTCCCCTTCGTCGTCGCCAGCGGGTAGTGCAGCAGAACCGGCCCGGACACGCCAACGGATTCCCCGCCGGGGCGTACGGACGGCCGGGCGGTCAGGGCGCCGTCGGCGTCGACTCCAGTTGGTGGGCCAGGTGGGCCAGGTCGTGCAGACGCAGGTCGCCGTCGAGGCCCTTCAGCGCGGCGGTCATCGCCCCGGCCGCCCGACCGGCTCGCAGGCCGACCTCGGCGTCCTCGACGACCAGGCACCGCGCCACGGGTACGCCCAGCAGCGCCGCGCCCCGCAGATAGCCCTCCGGGTCCGGCTTACCGACGCTGACGTCCTCCACGGTGACGAGCACCGGCGCCTTGATGCCTGCGGCACCGAGCCGGGCCTCGGCAAGCCGCGCGTCGGCGCTGGTCACCACCGCCCAGGGCAGCCCCAGCCGGGCCAGCGCGGTCAGCAGGTCGTGCGCGCCGGGGGTGGCCGTCACGTCGGACAGGTCGTCGTACTGCAACGCCAACTGTCGTGCCGCGGCGGCGGCGACCGCACTGTCGTCGAGCGCGGGCAGCAGCCGGCGGATGGTCCGGTCGGCCGGGCTGCCGTGCGCGATCACCAGCGCCGCAGCCGGGTCGACGGCGTACTCGGCGGCCCACCGCTCCCAGGCCCGCTCCACGGCGGCGTCGGAGTCGACGAGGGTGCCGTCCATGTCGAACAGCACCGCGCCAATGCCCGCCAGTTCCACGCTCACGCTCCCCGGGTCGCCCGGCCCCACCCTCCCCCACCTCGCAAGATCCGCGCAACTTCGGTGATCCTGCTGTCTCGTCGTCTGGTGAGGCAGCAGGACCCGTGAAGTTGCCCGGATCATGGCGGCCCGCCGGGTCGGCGGCCCGCCGGGTCGGCGGCCCGCCGGGTCGGCGGCCCGCCGGGGATTGCGGGAAGTCGAGGATCGCGGCAATCGGACCTGGCGGTCGGAGCGAGACGTCCGATGGCCGCCAGACGGGAGGCCTGCGCGGCCAGATGATCGTTTGCATGACGACGACACTCAACGACAAGGTCGCCTTGGTGACCGGCGGTTCCCGGGGCATCGGAGCCGGCATCGCCCTGCGCCTGGCACAGGACGGGGCCGACGTGGCGCTGACCTACCGGCAGGACGCCGAGCGGGCCGCGACCGTGGTGAAGCAGATCGAGGCGCTGGGCCGCAGAGCGCTGGCGATCCAGGCGGACGGCGCCGACCCGGCCGCCGTGCGGGGCGCCGTCGACCGGGCGGCCGCCGAACTGGGTCGGTTGGACATCCTGGTCAACAATGCCGCGGTGTTCCTCGTCGGCGCCCTCGACGAGCTTGGCTCGGCAGAGGTGGAGCAGACGATCGCGGTCAACATCAGGGCACCGTACGTCGCCGCGCGGGCGGCGCTGCGGCACCTGGGCGACGGTGGACGGATCATCAGCATCGGCAGCAACGTCGGTGAACGGGCGGTCTTTCCCGGCCTGACGCTCTACGCGATGAGCAAGACCGCTCTGGTCGGGCTGACCCGGGGCCTGGCCCGTGAACTGGGCCCACGGGCCATCACCGTCAACCTGGTCAACCCCGGGCCGACAGACACCGACGCCAACCCGGCGGACGGGCCGAACGCGGCGGCGATCAGCGGATTCACCGCAGTCGGCCGCTACGCCCGCCCCGCCGATATCGCGGCCACCGTCGCGCACCTGGCCAGCCCCGAGGCCAGCTACGTGACCGGAGCGGTGGTCAACGTGGACGGCGGCTTCACCAGCTGACCCTTCGACCCGCCAGGTGGCCGCCGGGCTGGCTGGAGTTGCCGTACCGCTGGACGTCAGGGCAGTTCGTAGCCGGCTTCCTCGACTGCGGCACGCACCTCGGCGATGTCGAGAGGTCCATCGCTCGTCACCGTGGCGGTGTCGCGTTCGACGTCCACCGCCACGGCGGTGACTCCGGAAAGCCGTTCGATCTCCTCGGTGACGAAGCCTGCGCAGTGCCCGCAGGCCATCCCGATCACCCGATAGCTGCTGACCGTCATGCCGGCAACTGCCTTCGGTCGGGCGCCTCTGGTGGCGGAAGCTGTGAGCTGACCTCGGCCGGGGCGGCATCGCTGGCTTTCAGGGGGACCGCTCGGGTGAGCATGTGTGCCCGGCGCATCCGCCCATCGGCAGCGAACTGCCCGAAGAAGTGGACGTCGACGCTGCCCGCGCGCTTGGCGGTCTGGAAGTGCAGTGTGTAGCGGGCGGCGATCCGGTCCCCGTCTGCTATCGCCTCATGCACCTCCCACCGGGCGCCGGTCTGGTGTTTCCGCGCCGGGCGGGTGTGTGCGATGAGCTTGGCGCGGTCCATCAGGTTGCCGTCGGCGACCTGCAGAATGTCGGGCGTGTGGTACCGGTCGACGACCATCGCAGGATCGTCGTCGCCGCGAACCAAATCGCTCATGAAGGAGGTGAAGAAGTTGGTGATGAACTCCTTCGGGTTGATGCCATCGAGACCGCCCATGTCATCCACCGCCAACTCGTGATTCGGCGAATCTTTACGGCTTGTAAGATATAGACCTCCGAGAACTTTGGCAAGGTGTAAGAAATGAGTGGCTCCGCAGAGCGCAACCGACGCGCAGACGCCCGCCGCAACAGCAGCTCGATCCTCGACGCAGCAGTCCGGCTGCTCGACGCGCAGCCCGACGCGAGCCTTGACGCCATCGCCGGCGCCGCCGGGGTGACCCGGCAGACCGTCTACGCCCATTTCCCGTCCCGCGAGCACCTGATGGCAGCCGTCGTCCGACGGATCACCGACGAGGCTGTCGCCGCGATGGACGCCGCTGAGCCAGACAACGGATCCGCTACGGACGCGCTGATCCGCGTCCTCGAAGCCGGTGCCCGGACCGCCGGGCGCTATCCGGTCCTCCTCCAGCAGATCGCGTCACTACCGGTAAGCCCGCACGTCGACGAAGAACGTCACGCGCCGGTCGCCGCCCGGATCAACCGAGTGATCCAGCGCGGTCAGGCGAGCGGCGAGTTCGACAAAGGACTCCCGGCCGCCTGGCTGGCCGCGATCACTATCAAGATCGGCCACGCCACCGGCGAGGAAGTCGACGCCGGCCGGATGCCCCGGAGCGAGGCCGCCGAGGCGCTGCGTACCGTCCTGGCCAGGCTACTGCGCCCCGAATAGTCCTGCGAACAACCCCAAAAAACGGTGCGGGCCGCCTCCAGGCGGCCCGCACCGTTACCGAACGCCGGGCGCGTTACGCCCGCTGGCGGGTGGGGGTTCCCGGCCTACAGGTCGGCCTTCGTCACGCGGGAGGATTCGTACGTCGTGGAGGCCTGGGGGAGGCCCGACACGGTGGAGACGCCCTTGACCAGCATGCCGGTCTTGGCGTCAATGGTCAGCACCTCGCTGCTCTCGCCGCCGAACACCTCGGGGCCGGCGGTGATCGTCAGCGTGGCCGTGCCGTGGGTGGTCGAGTTCTTGACGCTGACCGCGGAGATGGTGGACAGCAGACGCAGCACACCGGCCCGGATGTGCGTGTTGCCGTCGCCGGCGGACAACGCTTGCGTGCTGTACGTCCACAGAGCGTTGTCGAAGTGCCGCTGAACGGCCTGAGGGCTGTACGGCTTCGGCTCGGCGCTGCCGCCCTTCTGCTTGATGATCACCTGGGCGGCCGCCTGCTGCTTGTCCCACACCGCCTTCTGCGCCGCGGGGTCGAGGCCCACCAGCGGATCCTTGGCCGCCTTGAGCATCTGGGTCCGGCCGTCGGCCGGGCTGCTGTCCGCCGCGGCGGCGGCTGCCTTGAGGAGCGGAGCGTAACCGCCGTCCGTCATCTGGTCCTGGTGACGGGCGATCGCACGCTTGATGTCCTTCACGCTGTTGCCCGTATAGATCGCGTGACCGTCGGTGTACAGCGTGTAGACGACCTGCATGGTCTTGGTGCCGTGGACCTGCGTCGCCTTCACCAGCCACGCGTCGCCCGCCGACGGGGTGACCGTCTTGATGGATCCGGCCAGGGTCATCAGCGGCGCGCTCTCGGCGGACCCGTCGACGGTGGTCGAGCCCGAGGTGGCTGCCGACGAACTCTTGCCGGCCTCGGTGCCCCCGGTCGCCGGCGAGTTGAGCACCACAGCGACGACTGCCGCCGCGGCGGCAACCCCTACCCCGGCGCCGATGCCCAGTCGGCCCGCGATACCGAACCGGCGGCGGCGTTGAATCGCCGGGCCGGCTCCGTGGTCCCGCGTGGTAGTCGTCGTTTCCACTGTTGAAGTCGCCTCCATAGTCGTGTCCTCCGCTGATATCGCGTCCAGCAGCCGCACGGTTCCGGGCTCGGCCATGGCCGCCCGCAGCACCGCCCGCGCCCGCTGATACGCCTCCGGGCGTAGTGGTTCTGCGCTGCCCAACGCACCGACCAGATCGAGCTCGTCGGTCATCGGTGTCTCTCCTTCGCGCTGTTGCGGTCCTCCAGAAGCGCGGGCACCCCCGGCGCGTCGCGCAATGCCGTCCTGGCCTGGCTCAGCAGCCGCCGCGCGGTACCGGCCGGTATGCCGAGTGCCCGCGCGGCGTCGGCTGCGGTCAGGTCCTCCCAGGCGACGAGCCTCAGGACCTCCCGCTCTTCGGGTTTGAGCCGCGTCAGGGCCGACCGGAGCACCGCCCGGGCGTCCACGCCGAGGTCCACCGCCGACCACGGATCCCATCCAGTAGCCACGTCCGGCACGTCCGCGACCAGGTCCTCGGCCGGCCGGGACCGCCAGTAGCGCCGTAAGCGATTCAACGCCACCCCGTACAGCCAGGGCCGCGCATCGTTGTACGACCGGTCGTACGATCGCCGCGACTCGAACGCCGCAACCCACACCTCGCCCAGGAGGTCCTCAGCCGCATCCCGCCCCGCCCGGCGAACGAGGTACGAACCGACGGCGGCCTCATGACGCTCGACCACCTCCACGAAGGCGTCGACATCGCCATCCAGCGACCGGCCTATCAGATCCGCATCCGAAGCCATGGCCCTCCTCGGCAAA
Organism: Micromonospora sp. DT53; assembly: GCF_049841535.1. Classification (NCBI taxonomy): domain Bacteria; kingdom Bacillati; phylum Actinomycetota; class Actinomycetes; order Micromonosporales; family Micromonosporaceae; genus Micromonospora; species Micromonospora sp. DT53. The sequence goes on along the minus strand of NZ_JBNCKM010000001.1, from coordinate 262,477 downwards.
GTCCGCGCTTCAACCTGTCATTGCCGATCAGGCGGGGAAGTGTTCAGGCGCCGAGCTGCTGGACAGGTCGCCGGACTGCTCTGGAAGGCCGACTGAGACGACAACTGAGACGAAGAGGGCCACCGGTGATCCGGTGGCCCTCTTCGCTTACTGGTCGGAGTGTGGGCGCGGCAGGTTTCGAACCTGCGACCCCCCGCTTGTAAGGCGGGTGCTCTCCCACTGAGCTACGCGCCCGGATCGCCCGTGTGGCGGGCCGGTGGCTGGCAAGCTTACCTGCCCGCCACCGACCCGGGCGCACGGCGTACCCCGGTCAGGTGGTCGCTTCGGCGATGGCCTTGCGCCAGGCCTGCTGGTCGCGGGCCTGGCCCGGGCCGTTCATCTCGGCGAAGCGGACCACGCCGGTCCGGTCGATGACGAAGGTGCCCCGGTTGGCGAAGCCGGCGACGTCGTTGAAGACCCCGTACGCCTGGGCGACGGCACCGTGCGGCCAGAAGTCGGCAAGCATCGGGAACTGGTAACCCTCACGGTCGGCCCAGATCTTGTGGCTGTAGGCCGAGTCGACGCTGACGGCCAACACCTGGACGTCGTCGTTCACGTACTCGCCGAGGTTGTCTCGCACCTCGCTCAGCTCACCCTGGCAGGTGCCGGTGAAGGCGAGGGGGTAGAAGACCAGCAGCACGGTGCGTCTGCCCCGGAAGTCCGAGAGTCGGACCTCCTGGTTGTTCTGGTCCTTGAGCACGAAGTCGGGTGCTTCGGCACCAACCTCGATCAGCATGCGAACTCTCCTCGCGTCGAGTCGGGTGGACGGCGTCAGCCTGCTACCCGGCGGTGGGCGGACCGTCGGGCGCGGAAGGCAGGCGCTCGCTACTTCTTGGCCTTGGCCCCTCGACGCAGCACCAGACGTGCGCCGCTCCAGTCCCGGCCGGCGTTCACGGTCGAGGTCTGCTGGAGGCCGGCGGTGGGCGCGGACTCCGCGACCTCGCTCGGCTCGACGTGCCCCTCACGCCCCGCCTTCGGGGTGAGCAGCCACACGACGCCGTTGTCGGCCAGCGGGCCGAGGGCATCGACGAGCAGCTCGAAAAGGTCACCGTCGCCGTCCCGATACCAGACCAGCACCGCGTCGACCACCTCGTCGGTGTCCTCGTCGACCAGATCTCCACAGCGGTCGGTCAGGGCGTCTCGGAGATCCTGGTCGACGTCGTCGTCGTACCCCATCTCCATGACGACCATCCCCGGTTCGATTCCGAACCGGTCCGCCAGGCTGCGTACCCCGTCGGCGGCCTGACCAGCGGTCGCGCTCACTGTCGCGTGCCTCCTCATCTCGTCCCTGCTCGCGACGTCGCTGCGACGCCGTCAGGCAAAGTCCACACAGTTGTTGGTCTGCGCGCAAGTGGCGCACCGGGTGGAACGGAATTTACCGTGCCAGCAGCGTACGGGCACCGTCGGTAATGGCTTCCGCGGAGACCAGTACGTGACGTGCTGCCGGACCTAATGGTACAAACGAGTCAACTCCCGCCACTCGACGCGCGGCACCGACATATCCGCCGTCGACAAGCGCGGCGATCACGCCCTCGCCGACCCCGCCGGAACGGCGCGTCTCGTCCACGACCAGCACCCGGCCGGTCGCCGAGGACTCCCGGATGATGTCCGCCACCGGCAGCGGGGCCAGCCAACGCAGATCCACCACGCGGGTGCCCACCCCCTCCTCGGCGAGGACGGCCGCGGCCCGCAGCGACATCCGTACCCCGTTACCGAAGGTGATGATGGTGAGATCATCCGCCGAGCCGACCCGGTAGACCCGGGCCCGCCCGATCGGCACGTGCCCGGCCACCCACCCACCCGGTTCCGGATAGCCGGCCAACCACTCCCCGTCACCATCCGCGTACAGGTCGCGGGTGTGGTAGAGCGCGATCGGTTCCAGGAACACGCAGACACTGCCGTCCACCGCAGCGCTCGCCAGGCAGGTCCGCAGCATGGGCGCGGCATCGTCCGGCCGCGCCGGCACCGCGACCACAAGACCGGGCACATCCCGGAGTACGGCCACCGAGTTGTCGTTGTGGAAGTGCCCGCCGAACCCCTCCTGGTACGCCAGGCCCGCCACCCGCACCACCATCGGGTTGCGGAACGCGCCCTGCGAGAAGAACCGCATGGTGGCCGCCTCACCGCGCAGCTGGTCCTCGGCGTTGTGCAGGTACGCCAGGTACTGGATCTCCGGCACCGGCAACATCCCGGCCAACCCGGCGCCGAGGCCGAGCCCGAGCACCGACGTCTCGTCGAGCAGGGTGTCGAAGACCCGGGCCGCCCCGAACCGGTCGCGCAGCCCCTTCGTCACCCCGTACACGCCACCCTTGGCGGCCACGTCCTCCCCGAAGAGCGCCATCTGCGGGTGGTCGAGCATCCCGTCGGCGAGTGCGGCGTTGATGCTCTGCGCCAGGGTCATCGGCCCCGCCAGCTCCGGTGGCTTCCCGCCGAACGCCTCCGCCCGGGCGCCCGCGCCCGGCCCGCTGGCCCGCGCCGCGGCGTCGGCCACCGCCCGCGCCACCCGCACCGGACGGCGCGGCGCCAGCGCCGACACCACGTCGGCCGCGGACGCCAGCTTCGGCTCGCCCAGCACCTCCTCGGCCAGCCGGCGTACCTGCCAGCCGGTCTCGTCGTACCGGGCCAGCAGCTCCTCACCTGTCGCCACGCCGGCGTCCACCAGCAGCCGCGCGGTGGCGGCCACCGGGTCCCGGTCCAGGTCCTCGGCCAGCTCGGTCGGGCTCCGGTACGCCGACTCCGCGTCCGCCCCGGCGTGCCCCATCAGCCGCACGGTGCGCAGGTGCAGCACGGCCGGCCGGCGGTTCCGGCGTACCCAGGCCGCCGCCTCCGCCGCCACCGCGTACGTCTGCACCGGGTCGGCCCCGTCCGCGCTGAAGTAGCGGATGCCCGGCTTCGCCCGCAGTGTCACCTCGACCCAGCCCTCCGGCGAGCGGACGCTGATGCCCAGCCCGTTGTCCTCGCAGACGAAGAGCACCGGGATCCGCAGCCCGGCGTGGTCGTACCAGCCGGCGGTGTTGAAGGCGGCGGTGGCGCTGGCGTGGTTGACCGAGGCGTCCCCGAAGGAGCAGACCACTATCGCGTCCGGTGGCCAGGGAGCGTGCGCGGCGCCCGCGCCGCTGCCGACCCGTACCCCGGCCCCGGTCCGCCGTCCGGCGCTGTCCAGCCGGCGCAGCCGCTCCACGGCCAGTCCCATCCCGACCGCGCGGGGCAGGTGCGAGGCGATGGTGGAGGTGGTCGGCACGATCGCCAGGTCGGCTCGGCCGAACACCTTGTGCCGGCCCCCGGCGATCGGGTCGAGGCTGGACGCCACCATCCCGCGCAGCACGTCCCGGGCCGCGTCGGCGTACGCCGCGAACCCGGCGGCGGTCGCCGAGGTCGGGTCGGGCCCGGACGGCTCCGATTCGGACACCTCGGCATCGACGGTCGACCCGGGGTCGGCAGACGGCGCGCCGTCGGCGGACCGCTCCGAGCCGGCGGTCGGCGCGGGATCGGCGGCGGCCTGGGCGGGATCGGCGGCGGCCTGGGCGGCGCGGAGGCAGTAGAAGGCGCCCGAGCGGTAGTGCAGCAACGCCGGATCGGTGGGACGCAGCGCGGCGGCGACCGCCGCGTTGCCCTCGTGCCCGGCCGAGCCGATGGTGTAGAAACCCTCCCCGAAGCTGCGCAGCCAACGGCCGGCCAGGTCGAGCTGTCGGCTGGTCACCTGCGCGTCGAACAGGTCCAGCACCTGCGCGCCGGTCAGTGGGGCGTCGTCGGTGACCGGGTCGGCGGGGTCACGCCGCCGCTCGGCGGCGGGCAGAGCCGCCAGCGTCTCCCGGAACCGGTCGTCGAGATCTTGCGGGGTGGTCACGTCGGACAGCATTACCGACGGAAGCCCTGCTCGCCCAGTGGGACACGGCCGGCGGAGGTGGGCTCACTCCGGCCCGAAGGACTCCGGACAGCCGCCGTCGGACACCTTCCAGACCAGGTCACGAAGGGTGCTCAGCTCCTCATCGCTCAGCCCGGACAGGAGTCGGGAGTCGGACATCACCTCGATCACCCGGGCCCGGACGACGCGACCCTCCTCGGTCACCAGCAGTGTCTTCTGCCGTCGGTCCGTCGGGTCGGTGCGGCGCTCGACCAGCCCGGCCTGCTCCAACTTGTCGACCAGCACCGTCACGTTCGACCGGTCGCACCCCAGCTGACCGGCGAGATCCCGGGCCGGCAGCGGGTGGTCCGGGTCCAACTCCCGTAGCCCCCGGGCCGCCGCCGGTGTGAGCCCCAACTCGGCGAACGCGGAGCCCTGCCGGTGTCGCAGAGCGGCGCTGACGTGCGCCAGCCGTCGCACCACATCGACGGCGAGACCGACCCGATCCACCGGCCCATCCACTACGGAAGCCACCTGCCGTGCCACGACCACATCGTACGCACGCCATCTCGCCGCCCGGGTCGGCGATCAAACTCCTCGGCGAGGACTGAAGCCCGGCAGGGACGGATCGACCGCGATCGTCGGTGTTCGACTGCTGGCGACGGACCGGGGCCCTCGTCGTCACCTCCCGGCCACCAACGCTCGCGAGGCTCGCCCAGTCACGAGAGATCGGATTCTGGGGAGGATTTCGTGTCACTGTCCCGACGTACCATCCTGCTGTCCGGCGCCGCACTCGGCGCCGCGGGCGCGGTCACCGGGCTGCCGGTGGCGGCCGGCGCGGCGGCGGCCCACCGGCCGCTGGCCTATCCGTTCACCCTCGGTGTGGCCTCCGGCGATCCCGACCACGACGGGTTTGTGCTGTGGACCCGCCTGGCCCCGCAACCACTGGCCGAGGACGGCCTCGGCGGCATGCCGGACCGCGACGTGCCGGTGCACTGGGAGTTGGCCGCCGACGAGCGGTTCCGGCATGTGGTGCGCCGTGGGGTCGCGGTCGCCCGCACCCGCTCGGCGCACAGCGTGCACGTGGAGTTGGCCGGCCTGCTGCCCGGGCGCGAGTACTTCTACCGGTTCCGCGCCGAACGCCACGTCTCGCCGACCGGCCGCACCCGCACCGCCCCGGCACCGTGGACCATGCCGACCGCCCTGGCGATGGGCTTCGCGTCCTGCTCCCAGTACGAGCACGGCTACTTCACCGCCTACCGCCGCCTCGCCGAGACCGAGCCGGAGCTGATCCTGCACCTGGGCGACTACCAGTACGAATACGCCCCGGACACGTACACCGTCCCCGCCGGCAACCCGCGTGACCACGAGGGACCGGAGACCCGGACGCTGGCCAACTACCGGCAGCGGCACGCCCAGTACAAGACCGACGCCGACCTGCAGGCCGCGCACGCGGTGGCGCCGTGGGCGGTGGTGTTCGACGACCACGAGGTGGAGAACAACTGGGCCGACGAGGTGCCCGAGGCGCCGGACCCGGAGTTCCCCGCGCGGCGGGCGGCGGCGTTCCAGGCGTACTACGAGAACATGCCGCTGCGACGCACCTCGATCCCCCGCGGCATCGACATGCAGCTCTACCGGCGGGTGCGCTGGGGGCGGCTGGCCACGTTCCACATGCTCGACACCCGGCAGTACCGCGACGACCAGGCCTGCGGCGACGGTTACCGGGACTGCGCGGCGGCATCCGACCCGGCCCGGTCGATCACCGGGGCCGAGCAGGAGGCGTGGCTGCTGGACGGTTTCCGTCGCTCGGACGCCCAGTGGGACATCCTGGGCCAGCAGGTCTTCTTCGCTCAGCGGGACAACAACTCCGGCCCGCTCACCGTCACCAGCATGGACTCGTGGGACGGCTACGTCGCCTCCCGGGACCGCATCACCCGGGGTTGGTTGGCCGCCGGGGTACGCAACCCGGTGGTGCTGACCGGCGACGTGCACGCGCACTGGGCCAGCGATCTCAAGCTGGACTATGCCGACCCGACCTCGCGCACCGTCGGCACCGAATTGGTCTGCTCCTCGATCACCTCGACGGGTGACGGCGCGGACTCGGCGTCCGGCTCGCACCCGTGGTTCGCGTTCAACCCGCACCTCCGCTTCCAGAACAACCTGCGGGGGTACGTCCGCACCACGATCACCCCGGGACAGCTCACCGCCGACTTCGACGTGCTGCCTTACGTCAGTCGGCCGGGCGCGCCCGCGTACACCCGGGCGTCGTTCGTCATCGAGGACCGCGTGCCCGGCCTGCACCAGACGGCGGACAACCCGGTCCCGTCAGCGGTCCGCAGCGCCACGCCATCCGCGGACCCTGGCCAGCAGACCGTCCAGCAGGAGACAGTCCGCCCGTAACCCGCCCTACGCCTCAAGATCCGCGCAACATCAGGGAACATGTGGCCTCGCCACGCGCTGAGGCAGCAGTTTCGGGGAAGTTGTGCGGGTCTTGAGGCGGGACGACGGACCAGGACGGGCCGTCAGCCCGGGAGGAAGGAGAAGCGGACCTGGCGGGTCGGGTTGTCGCCGTTGGTGTCGACGAGGCAGATCGACTGCCAGGTGCCGAGAGCCAGCCGCCCGCCGAGCACGGGCAGCGTGGCGTACGGCGGGACGAACGCCGGCAGCACGTGGTCGCGGCCATGGCCGGGCGAGCCGTGGCGGTGCCGCCAGCGGTCGTCGGTGGGGAGCAGGTCGTCCAGGGCCCGGAGCAGGTCGTCGTCGGAGCCCGACCCGGTCTCGATGATCGCCAGGCCGGCGGTGGCGTGCGGCACGAAGACGTGCAGCAGGCCGTCACCCTCGCCAGAGACGAACTGCTGGGCCTCCGCGGTGATGTCCCGGACGGTCGGCCGGGACCCGGTCTGGACGGTGATCACGTCGCTGCGCATACGTCGCATTCTGCCGCAGGGCGTGGTCAGGAGCTGCCGCCACCGCCGCCAGAGTCACCGCCGCCGGACCAGCCTCCGCCGGAGTCACCGCTGGACCAGCCTCCGCCGGAGTCACCGCTGGACCAGCCCCAGCCGGACCAGCCTCCACCGGAGTCGCCGCCACCGACCGGTTCCGTACCGTCGGAGCTGTCGTGGTCGCCGTCGCGCTGGCGGCCGCCGTACCCGCTTCCGGCGTCCCCGGCGGGCATCGGGTAGAGGGGGTACCCGGCGCCGCCGTCCGTGTCCAGACGGCGGCGCCGGCCTTCCGGGCCGTTCAGGCGGGCCGCCCGGCTCGCGTCCCGCAGCAGGATCACACCGAACACGACAAGTAGGGCAGCGAGGGCCATCAGTCCCACGGTCGGCCAGTTGTTGCCGGCGGCGAGGGCGACCGCCCCGATGACCAGGCCGACCACCCCGATAACGATCATGCTCGCGGCGACCGCCACATGGCGTCTGCTCATGGTGCAGACGGTAGGAGTGGCGGTCAAACCGCTCAGGTTCCACTCGGTCGTCGCGCTAAGTTACCGGCGAGTATCTGTGTTCAGCATCGCGTCGGGGGGACCTAGACGTGACGACGGGTGCCACCAGGGGGCAGGATGGCGCTAGAGACCTATCCCACACACAACCGAGGGAACGCCTGTGGCTACGGAACGCAAGCGCCCGGTGATCAGCGACGGCCTACCGAGCCAGCTTCCGGACATCGACCCTGACGAGACAAGCGAATGGGTCGAGTCGCTTGACGGTGTCATCGACGAACGCGGCGCCAAACGCGCCCGCTACGTCATGCTGCGCCTGCTGGAGCGGGCCCGTGAGCGCCAGGTCGGGGTTCCGCCCCTGACCACCACCGACTACATCAACACCATCCCGTCCGAGCGCGAGCCCTGGTTCCCAGGTGACGAGCACGTCGAGCGGCGGATCCGGGCGTACGTCAGGTGGAACGCCGCCATGCTGGTGCACCGGGCGCAGCGCCCGGAGATCGGCGTCGGCGGGCACATCTCCACCTTCGCCAGCTCCGCGTCGCTCTACGAGGTGGGCTTCAACCACTTCTTCCGGGGCAAGAACCACCCGGGCGGCGGGGACCAGATCTTCTACCAGGGCCACGCCTCCCCCGGCATGTACGCGCGGGCGTTCCTGGAGGGGCGGCTCACCGAGCACCAGCTCGACGGGTTCCGCCAGGAGCTGTCGCACCCCGGTGGTGGGCTGCCCTCGTACCCGCACCCTCGGCTGATGCCGGACTTCTGGGAGTTCCCCACCGTTTCGATGGGCCTCGGCGGTCTGAACGCGATCTACCAGGCCCGGTTCAACCGGTACCTACAGCACCGCGGCATCAAGGACACCTCCCAGCAGCACGTCTGGGCGTTCCTCGGCGACGGCGAGATGGACGAGCCGGAGACGCTCGGCGCCATCGGCGTGGCCGCCCGCGAGGAGTTGGACAACCTCACCTTCGTGATCAACTGCAACCTCCAGCGGCTGGACGGCCCGGTCCGGGGCAACGGCAAGGTCATGCAGGAGTTGGAGGCGTTCTTCCGGGGTGCCGGCTGGAACGTGATCAAGGTCGTCTGGGGTCGCGAGTGGGACCCGCTGCTCGCCGCGGACACCGACGGCGCGTTGGTCAACCTGATGAACACCACGACCGACGGCGACTACCAGACCTACAAGGCGGAGTCGGGCGCGTACGTGCGGGAGCACTTCTTCGGCCGTGACGCACGGACCCGCAAGATGGTCGAGCCGCTCAGCGACGACGAGATCTGGAACCTCAAGCGGGGCGGGCACGACTACCGCAAGCTCTACGCGGCCTACAAGGCGGCCACCGAGCACACCGGTCAGCCCACAGTCATCCTGGCGAAGACGATCAAGGGCTGGACGCTCGGCTCGCACTTCGAGGGCCGCAACGCGACCCACCAGATGAAGAAGCTGACGCTGGAGGACTTGAAGACCTTCCGCGACCGGCTCTACCTGGACATCCCGGACAAGGCGCTGGAGGACAACCCCTACCTGCCGCCGTACTTCCACCCGGGTGAGAAGTCCGAGGAGCTGGCGTACCTCAAGGAGCGGCGCGAGCAGCTCGGCGGATACCTGCCGTCCCGGCGGACCAGCACGAAGCGGCTGGCCATCCCCGGCCCGGAGCGGTTCGCCGACATCAAGCGCGGCTCGGGCAAGCAGAAGGTGGCCACCACGCAGGCCTTCGTCCGTCTGCTCAAGGACGTGATGAAGGACAAGGAGTTCGGCAAGCGTTGGGTGCCGATCATCCCGGACGAGGCCCGCACCTTCGGTCTCGACTCGATCTTCCCGACCGCGAAGATCTACTCGCCGCACGGCCAGCGCTACACCTCGGTCGACCGCGAGCTGTTCCTGTCGTACAAGGAGTCGACCTCCGGGCAGATCCTGCACGAGGGGATCAACGAGGCCGGTTCGGTGGCGTCGTTCACCGCGGCCGGCTCGGCGTACGCCACGCACGACGAGCCGATGATCCCGATGTACATCTTCTACTCGATGTTCGGGTTCCAGCGGACCGCCGACGGGCTGTGGGCCGCGGCCGACCAGATGGCCCGGGGCTTCCTGCTCGGCGCCACCGCGGGTCGGACCACGCTCAACGGTGAGGGCCTCCAGCACGAGGACGGGCACTCGCTGCTGATCGCCGCCACCAACCCGGCCGTGGTCGCGTATGACCCGGCGTTCTCGTACGAGATCGCGCACATCATGGAGCAGGGTCTGCACCGGATGTACGGGGACGCGCAGGAGAACGTCTTCTACTACCTGACGGTCTACAACGAGCCGACGCTGCAGCCGGCCGAGCCGGCCGACGTGGACGTGGAGGGCCTGCTCAAGGGCATCTACCGTTACTCGCCGGCGCCGCAGGTCGACGGGCCGAAGGCCAACCTGCTCGCCTCGGGCACCGGCATGCAGTGGGCGCTCAAGGCTCAGCAGTTGCTCGCCCAGGACTGGGGGGTGGCCGCCAGCGTCTGGTCGGTGACCTCCTGGACCGAGCTGCGCCGCGACGCGGTGGAGACCGAGGAGTACAACCTCCTCAATCCGGGCGCGGAGGCGAAGCTTCCGTACATCCAGCAGAAGCTGGCCGACGCGGACGGGCCGAAGGTCGCGGTCAGCGACTTCATGCGTGCGGTACCGGATCTGATCGCCCGCTGGGTACCCGGCGACTACACGTCGCTCGGCACCGACGGTTTCGGCATGTCGGACACCCGGCACGCGCTGCGCCGGCACTTCCACGTCGACGCGGAGTCGATCGTGGTGGCCACGCTGCGGCAGCTCGCCCGCAGCGGCGCGGTGGCGACCACGGTGCCGGCCGAGGCCGCCAAGAAGTACGCGATCGACGACGTCAACGCCGCCCCGGTCGGCGAGACCGGCGGCGACAGCTGATCCAGCACGACCAAGGAAGGGCCCGGCGCACGCGCGCCGGGCCCTTCCTCGGTCGGCCCCACCCCACTCGGGTCGATCATGGAGTTGTGGTGGGGGACGAAGCGGTCAAGTCACCTCGCACCAGGCACCACAACTCCATGATCGACCGCAGCGGACGGCCCAGCGGGTTCGGGGTCCGGAGCCGGAAGCGGCGGTGGTCCGGGGGCCCTGGCGGGGATCCGGACCACCGCCGTCGCGGGTGACGCCGGGAGGATGGGCGCTCGTCAGCCGACGGCGGCCAGGTCGGTGAGCCGGGCCAGCGAGTCCTCCAGGTCGGCGCCGACCCGACGCAGTCCGAGGCGCAGCAGAGCCGCCTTGACCGGGCCGGCCGGCCAACGGACCACGATGAGGCGCACGATGGTTCCGCCCTCCTCCTCGTCTCCGGTGAGCTGGACGTAGATTTCGGTGCGCGCCTCCGCACGAGCACCGGCACCCCTCGCCCGTTCCCGCCAGCCGATCAGCGTCGGCTCCTGATAGGCGATCACCTCGGCCTCATGCGCCGAGCCGCGCCCCGCCTGGACAAGTTGTCGCCGCCCGAAGCCCTCTCCCGAGAGCACTTCGGCCGCGCGGACCCCGGCCAGCCAGGCCGGCAACTGCTCGGCCCGCTGGACGACATCCCAGACCACTTCAATTGGCGCCGCCACGTGCGCACTGCGTTCCACGAGGATCATTTCCGTCTTTCCTCCGGTGAGGACATCACACGATATCGGCACTCTATGCGCTAAATCGGACTTACCTGGACGGGTTCGGAAAAAGACACGCCGATCAACCATTGCGTATTGCGCCAGGCCGGCCTATGGCGCATTCATCGACAGCGCCCTAAAGTCCCGAACACGTTTCACGTTGACCGGGAGGGCGCATGTCGACCGCACCAATGCCCGAGTTCCCCACCGGCTTCCGCTGGGGCGTCTCCACATCGGCCCACCAGATCGAGGGCGCCACCACCGCCGACGGCCGAGGTCCGTCCATCTGGGACACCTTCGCGCACTCCCCCGGCCGGATCAGCGACGGCAGCAGCGGCGAGGTGGCCTGCGACCACTACCACCGGCACAGCGAGGACGTGGCGCTGCTGGCCGGCCTGGGCGTCTCCGCGTACCGGTTCTCCATCGCCTGGCCCCGGGTGCAGCCCACCGGCACGGGCCCGGCCAACCCGGCCGGCCTGGACTTCTACGACCGGCTGGTCGACGAGCTGCTGGCCGCCGGCGTCGACCCGGTGGCCACCCTCTACCACTGGGACCTGCCGCAACCCCTCGAAGACGCCGGCGGCTGGCTGCACCGCGACACCGCCGCCCGCTTCGCCGAGTACGCCGAGAGGACCGCCACCCGGCTCGGCGACCGGGTCCGGCTCTGGATCACCCTGAACGAGCCGTTCATCCACATGAGCCTCGGCTACGGCATGGGCGAGCACGCCCCGGGCCGGACGCTGCTGTTCGACGCCTTCCCGGTCGCCCACCACCAACTGCTCGGGCACGGGCTCGCGGTCGCCGCGCTGCGATCCCACACCACCAGCCCGGTGGCGATCGCCAACAACTACTCGCCGGTGCGGGTGCTCGGCGACCGTGACGCCGACCGTGACGCCGGGGTCGCGTACGAGACGCTGCACAACAGGCTCTTCACCGACCCGCTGCTCGGCCGCGGCTACCCGGAGCTGCCCGGCTTCGACCCCAGCGTCGTCCGCCCCGGCGACCTCGACACGATCGCCGCGCCGATCGACGTGCTCGGGGTCAACTACTACAACCCCACAGGTGTACGGGCGGCCGAGGAGGGTTCACCGCTGCCGTTCGACCTCGTGCCGCTGGACGGTTACCCGCGTACCGCCTTCGACTGGCCGGTGGCCCCCGACGGGCTGCGCGAGCTGCTCGACTGGCTGCGCGACACGTACGGGGACGCGCTGCCGCCCATCGAGATCACCGAGAGCGGCTGCGCGTACGACGACGCACCCGACGCCGACGGGCAGGTGGCGGACCCGGAGCGGATCGCGTACCTCGACGGGCACCTGCGCGCCGTCCGCGCCGCCATCGACGACGGGGTGGACGTCCGCGGGTACTTCGTCTGGTCGCTGCTGGACAACTGGGAGTGGGCCGAGGGGTTCACCAAGCGCTTCGGCCTGGTGCACGTCGACTACGCCACCCAGACCCGTACGCCGAAGTCGTCGTACACCTGGTTTCGCGACGTGATCGCGGCCAACCGGCCGGGGTCGGCGCGGTGACCACCCTCGACCCGACGTCGGCGGCGCTGCCGGCGGCGCTCGCCGAGCCGACGGCGCCGGTGCGGCGCAGCTGGATCGGCCTGATCTTCGCGGCCAACCTCGGTGTGTGGATGGCGTTCTTCACGCCGATCCAGGTGCTGCTGCCGCAGCAGATCGAGCAGATCGCGCCGGGCGACAAGGAGAACATGCTGGCCGTGGTCACCGGCCTCGGTGCGCTGGCCGCGGTGCTGGCCAACCCCCTCGCGGGCGCGTTCTCCGACCGGACCTGCCTGCGGATCGCCGGCCGCGAGTTCGGTCGACGCCACGTCTGGACGGCGGGCGGGGCGGTGCTCGGCGCGGCGGCCCTGGTGCTGCTGGCCCAGCAGCGGACCATCCTCGGCGTCGCCCTCGGCTGGGTCGCCGCGCAGATCTGCTTCAACGCGATGCTGGCCAGCCTCAGTGCGGCCATTCCGGACCGGGTTCCGGTGACGCAGCGCGGCGGGGTCTCGGGTTGGGTGGGCATCCCGCAGGCGCTCGGGCTGGTGCTCGGCGCGGTGCTGGTCACCGCCGTGGTCACCGGTAACGCCGCCGGCTACCTGGCCATCGCCGTGGCCATCCTGCTGCTGTCGCTGCCGTTCGCGTTGCTCACCCCCGACGAACCGCTGCCGCGTACGCATCGGCCGGCGATCCGGACGCGGGCGCTGCTGGCCTCGATGTGGATCAGCCCCCGTCGGCACCCGGACTTCGCCTGGGCCTGGATCACCAGGTTCCTGGTCCAGCTCGGCAACGCCCTGGGCACCCTCTACCTGCTGTACTTCCTCACCGACGGGGTGGGCCACCCCGACCCCGAGGCCGGCCTGCTGGTGCTGATCCTGCTCTACACGCTCGGAATGATGCTGACCGCTGTGGTCGCCGGCCGGCTGTCCGACCGCTCCGGCCGCCGCAAGATCTACGTCATCGTGTCCGGGCTGATCATGGCGGTGGCGGCGCTGCTGCTCGCGGTCGCGCCGGTCTGGCCGATGGCCGTCGTCGCGGCGCTGCTGCTCGGCGCCGGCTACGGCGTCTACCTCGCGGTGGACGCCGCGTTGATCACTCAGGTGCTGCCCCGGGCCACCGACCGGGCCAAGGACCTGGGCGTCATCAACATCGCCAACTCGGCACCGCAGGTGCTCGGCCCGGCGCTCTCCGCCCCGCTCGTGGTGTACCTGGGCGGCTATCCCACGCTCTACGCGGTCACCGCCGTGGTCACCCTGGTCGGCAGCGCCCTGGTCGTGAAGATCCGCTCAGTGCCGTGAGCCAGGGGGCGGTGGCGGAAAGCAGTCGCGTACCGCCGTAGGCTGGGGGACGTGACAGTACGTGTGCGCTTCGCCCCCTCCCCGACCGGTATGTTCCACGTCGGCGGCGCCCGCTCGGCGCTGCAGAACTGGATCTACGCCAAGCAGCAGGGCGGCGTGTTCGTGCTGCGTATCGAGGACACCGACGCGGCGCGCAACAAGCCCGAGTGGACCGAGGGCATCCTCTCCGCGCTGGACTGGATCGGGATCTCCCGGGGGAGCTACGAGGGCCCGTACTTCCAGTCGGCGAACGCGGGCGAGCACCGGGCCGCCGCCGCGCGCCTGTACGAGTCGGGCCGCGCCTACTACTGCGACTGCACCCGTGAGGACGTGCAGGCCCGCACCGGCTCGCAGTACCAGGGCTACGACGGCTACCACCGCGATCTCGGCCTGGGCCCGGGCGAGGGGCGTGCGCTGCGCTTCCGTACGCCGGACGAGGGCACGACAGTGGTGGTCGACCTGATCCGCGGTGAGCCCACCTTCGAGAACAAGCTCATCGAGGACTTCGTCATCGCCCGGGGCGACGGCTCGCCGGTCTTTCTGCTGGCCAACGTCGTCGACGACATGACCATGGGGATCACCCACGTGATCCGGGCCGAGGAGCACCTGCCCAACACCCCCAAGCAGCAGTTGCTCTGGGAAGCCCTCGGGGTCAAGCCGCCGGTCTGGGCGCACGTGCCGGTGGTGGTCAACGAGAAGCGACAGAAGCTCTCCAAGCGCCGCGACAAGGTCGCCCTGGAGGCGTACCGCGACGAGGGTTACCTCGCCGGGGCGATGCGCAACTACCTGATGCTGCTCGGCTGGGCGCCCTCCGGCGACCGGGAGATCGTTCCCTGGTCGGTCATCGAGGACGAGTTCCGGCTGGACGAGGTCAACCTCTCCTCGGCGTTCTTCGACGAGAAGAAGCTGCGCGCGTTCAACGGTGAGTACATTCGCGCGCTGCCGGTGGCCGAGTTCATCGACGCCTGCCAGCCGTGGCTGACCGGCACCGGGACCATCGCGCCACCGCCGTGGCAGCCCGAGGAGTTCGACGCCGACGCGTTCGCCGCCGTGGCACCGCTGGCCCAGACGCGGATCGCGGTGCTCAGCGAGATCGTGCCGAACGTCGACTTCCTCTTCCTGGCCTCGCCGCTGATCGACGAGGCCGCCTGGACCAAGACGATGAAGGACGGCTCCGCCGAGCTGCTGGACGACGCCGTCGCGGCGTTCGAGGCGCTGGAGTCCTGGGATGCCGAGTCGCTGAAGTCGACGCTGGAGGCGGTGGGCGCCGAGCGGGGCCTCAAGCTCGGCAAGACGCAGGCGCCGGTGCGGGTCGCGGTCACCGGCCGCACCGTGGGTCTGCCGCTGTTCGAGTCGCTGGAGGTGCTCGGTCGCGAGCGCTCCCTGACCCGGATCCGCGCCGCCCGCCTGCGCCTGGTCTAGGCCCCCACCTCCGTCGATCATGGAGTTGTGGTGCCCGGTTTGGCGACCCACGGGGACTTTGTCAGCCACCACAACTCCATGATCGACTAGGTTTGGCGGCGGCGGAACAGGAGGCCGGCTGCTAGGGCGGCTAGTAGTAGCAGGGCGCCTAGCGGCCAGAGCCACCAACGGCCGGCGGAGTCGGACTGCTCCTTTGCCGCCGGCACTGTGGAGGCAGTCGAGCTGCCGGGTGTCGCCGACGCGGGCCCGGCGGTCGGCTCACCCACGGCCGAGGGCGAGCCGGCCGGGCTGGTGCTGGCGGCGGCCGACGGCGAGGCGGACGGGTCGGCGGCGGTGCCGGTCGTGAGGGTGAACCGCACCTCGCCCTTCACCGGATGCCCGTCGGACGACGCGAGCTGGTAGCCGACGATGTAGAGCCCCGCGGCGGCCGGCTTGAACGGCACCCGCACCCGACTGCCGTCGAAGGCGGGAGTCCCGCCGGCGACCACATTGTCCGGTCCGGTTATTGTGATCTTCGTCGTAGTCGGTGACGGCTTGGCGAGGAACCGCAGCTCGACCCGGGCGGGTGCCGTCGCCACGCGGGCGCCATCGCGCGGGTTACTGCCGGTCAGCTCGTTGTGGGCGGCGGCCGGTGTCGCCGGCACCAGAAACGACACACCGAACGCCACGCCGAGCACCACTGGCATGACCCGCACCGTACGTGCAACCCTGCCCCCCATGAACCCCTCCGTAAGGGTACGATCCGCCCGCTGATCAAACGGCTCCTCACTAGTCGAGCAGAGATCGCAGATAGTTCCAAATACTGTTCCAAAAGCTGCAACTCATCGACGTTCTGCGGAGTCTGTAGGAGTGGACGCGACCATCTGGTCGATGCCGCACCGGCAGATCGGTCCAGACGTCACGACGAAGCCATCCATCGAACGGGGCGAGGAGGCGGGATGGTCCGACACATGAGGCGCTTGGCCGCCGTGTTGGCGGGCACGCTGGCGGCGGCGCTGCTGTCGCTTGGCACCGCCGGCCCGGCCTCGGCGGCGCCGAAGCCGCCACCCGCCGGAGTGGACATCACCGGCACGGGGCTGTCCGCGCCGCTGCGGATGCACGAGGACACGGAGCCCGCCCTCGTGGGCGCGGTCATCGACCAGGTCAACTTCCTCGCTCGCACCGGCATGCCGACCGGCCCGAAGGCGGCCAGCCTCGGTCCGAAGTACACGGTCGTGGTGCTCGCCGGCGAGACGCCGAAGCAGACGTACGACCTCTATCCCAAGGCGGTCGGTGGCCCTCGCGTCTACCGGCCGGCGAAGCAGCCGGACGGTCGCAAGACCAGCGCCGGCTGGTTCCTGGGTCGGCTCAGCATGTCCGAGACCCTGCGCACCGCCGGTGTGCCGCTGGAGCGGCAGTTCGACACGGTCAGCGGCGGCGCCGGCGGCGGCGAGCGGGTGCTCCCGGAGGACACGCTCGACCCGGCGAAGGACCTCGACGAGGCGCTCGGCGACCTGCAACGCCTGCTGTTGCTCAACGTCGGCGTGATGCTGACCATCACGGTCGGCCTCGCCGGGATCGCCCTGCTGATCCGCCGCCGCACGCGCTGAGCTGGCGCACGGGGTTGAGCTGGCGCACGCGCTGACCCGACGCACTCGCTGATCAGCGAGTGCGTCGGCGGTGATCAGCACCAGCGGCGCGGTGGGCGCTCCCTGCGGGTGGCCCGTGGCCGCGGCCGGACTGGGCCGTGCCGATGTGCCCCGGCCCAGCCGGGAAGTTCGCTGAGGCAACCAGCGGGAACGTCGGAGTCGGGCTCGGCGAGGGTGTTGGGCTCACCGGAGCGCTGACGCGGAAGCGGGGCATCATCGTCGGCCCGGCCGGCGAGCGGCTCCACCGGGTGCGCCGATGCGCCGCCGACCGCCCGGCGGTGCTTGCCAGCCGCCTGCGGGTCGTGGTGCCCCGGCCGGCAGGGCTCGCCCTGGGCGCAGCCGTGTTCGGCCTCCCCGTGCGCCATTCCCGGTCTCCTCACGCTCGCCTCACCCTCGGATGCTCCCCCCGAGGTGCCCTGTCACCGTACTGGCCGGGACCGACGGGCCGCGCGCAGCGTACCCGGGGTCCGGGAGGGCCGGTCCTCGAAGACGCCGGTGAGCGCGGGGCCTGGTTACGCAGTTCACAGCTTCTTCGCGCACCGTTCACCGGGGGCTCGCCGGCGGGGAGGACCCGGCGTTCAGCGGGTGCGGTGAGCCTCCAGGTCGGCTCGGGTGAGGAGCGCTCGCAGTGTCACGCCGTGATCGGCGAGCGCCTGCGCCCCGCCCTCGGCCCGGTCGATGACGCAGAGGGCGTGCTCCACCCGGGCACCCAGCTCACGGAGTTGGCCGGTGGAGATGACCACCTGGCCGCCGGAGGTCACCACGTCCTCGACGACAAGCACCCGCCGCCCGGCCAGCTCGGCCCCCTCGGCGAGCCGGGCCGTCCCGTACGCCTTGGCGGTCTTGCGGACGAAGGCGCAGGGCAGCCCGGTGTGCCGGCCGAGCGCGGTCACCACCGGGATGCCGCCCATCTCCAACCCGGCCAGCACCTCGGTGTCCGTCGGGACCAGGAGCGCCAACTGGGCGGCCACCCGGTCCAGCAGACGGGGATCGGCCTCGAAGCGATACTTGTCGAAGTACTCGTCGGCGGTCCGACCGGAGCGGAGCACGAACGTGCCGGTCAGCCGGCAGGTGGTGTCGATCTCGCGAGCCAGCGCGGCCAGGGTCTCCACATCGGTCATGATGATCATTATTGCGCTGGCGGCGCGTGATCCGCGTACCCCTTTCGGCGCATGGCGGTGCGGTCGACGTCCTCCCCCGGTCGGAGTTCGACGGGCGACGGTTGTGGTGGGATCGGGGCATGCGTCCGCCACCGTGGCTCGACTCCGGCACCCTCGGCCGTGACCTCGTGCTGGCCGGCGCGTCGCTGGCCGGCGGCCTGGTGCTCTACGCCCTGGGTTGGCAACCGCAGGTCCGTCCGGACGCGGACGCGCCGTCGGCGCTGTTCCTGCCGCCGCTGGTGGCGGTCTGCGTCGCCGTCGGCCTACGGCGGGTGGCACCGCGTGCCAGCCTGGCCGTGGGGACCGGCGCACTGGTGGTGGACACGGCGCTGGGCAGTTCGCTGGGCACTGTCCTGGTCTACACGCAGGTGCTCTACGACGCCTGCGTGTACGGCCCGCCCCGGCTCTGGCGGTGGTTACTGCGGATCACCGTGGCGCTGAGCCTGGTCGGGGTGGTCGTCGGCGTGCTCGGGTACGGCCATTGGCGCGGGGCGGCGTTCGGGGTGCTGGTGGTGCTCGTCGGGCTGCTGCCGGTCCTGACCGGCATCAGTGTGCGGCAGTACCGCGACCAGGCCGCCGCCGAGCGGGCGCGGGCCGAGCAGACCGCCCGGCTTGTCGAGTTGGACCGTCGGCAGGCGGTCAGCGCCGAACGGGCCCGGATGGCCCGGGAGTTGCACGACGTGGTCGCGAACCACCTCAGCGCGGTGGCCATCCACGCCACCGCCGTGCTCTCCGTGCCCGGCTTGGATCGCGCTCAGGTGGAGTCGGCGTTGCGGGTGATCCGGGAGAGCAGCGTGCAGGGGCTGGCGGAGATGCGTCAGATGATCGAGGTGTTGCGCGAGCCCGGGACCACTGGCGAGCCTGGTACGCCGGACGTGCTCACCGCGCGGCTGGCCGAGGCGGACGGACTTGTCGAACGGGCCCGGGCGGCCGGTCTCGCGGTGCGGGTCCGGACCGATGGCACGCCGGGCGCGCTGCCGGTGGGGGTGGACCTCGCCGCGTACCGGATCGTGCAGGAGTCGCTGACGAACGCGCTCAAGCACGGCACGGGCGAGGCGGAGTTGACTATCGCGTACCGGCCGGCCGAGGTGGTGCTGACTGTGGAGAACCCGGTGCGTCGGGGCGGAGCCGGGCTGGCGGGCGCCGGGGCCGGGTTGATCGGCATGCGGGAGCGGGTCACGCTGCTGGCCGGCCGGTTCACCGCCGGGCCGCGCGACGGTCGCTGGCAGGTGCGGGCGGCCCTGCCCACCGGGGAGGGCGGGTGAGCGGGCCGGCGCGGCCACCGGGTGACGCGGGCGCGGCGACGGTACGGGTGGTGCTCGCCGACGACCAGCCGGCGGTTCGGGCCGGGCTGGCGTTGATCCTGAACGGCTCACCGGGTGTCGCGGTGGTCGGCGAGGCGGCCGACGGCGACGCCGCTGTGCGCCTGTGCCGGGAGTTACGCCCCGACGTGGCGGTGCTGGATGTGCGGATGCCGCACCGGGACGGGATTTCCGCGACCCGGGCGATCGTCACCGACGGGCTCGCCGACGTGCTGGTGCTCACCACGTTCGACCTGGACGAGTACGTCTTCGGGGCGTTGCGGGCCGGCGCGGCCGGGTTCCTGCTCAAGGACACCGACGCCGCCGGCCTGGTCAGCGCGGTGCGGACGGTGGCGCGCGGCGACGGGTTCATCGCGCCCACGGTGACCCGGCGGCTGATCACCGCGTTCGCGGCCACCGCGCCGGGCGCGTCGGCGGACGCCCGGGCCGCGCTGGACACCCTCACCCCGCGCGAGCGTGACGTGCTGGCCTGCCTCGGGTTGGGCCTGTCCAACCAGCAGATCGCCGATCGGCTGGTGTTGGCGGAGAGCACCACCAAGACCCATGTGAGCCGGATCCTCGCGAAGCTGGACCTGCGGAGCCGGGTGCAGGCCGCGATCCTGGCCCAGGAGGTGGGCCTGCCCGCTCCCCCGCAGCCGTGAGACGGGCGCCGACCGTGACCGGCGGACCGACGCCGACGTGGTTGGCCTGCTCACGACGTGTCAGGCTAGGGCGGTGAGCACGCCGGGCGGTGGGAAGCTGTCGGCCACGCTGCGCCGGATCGAACGATCGGCGGGGGCGTTGGCCACCTCCAGCGTGGCCCGGATGGACGAGACGCTGCCCTGGTTCCGGGCGCTGCCGGCCGACCAGCGCTCCTGGGTGATGCTTGTCGCCCAGGCGGGCGCGAGGTCGCTTGTGCAGTGGCTGCGGGAGGGCGGCGGCACGGCGGACAGCACCCAGGAGGTCTCGGACGAGGTCTTCGACGCCGCCCCGCAGGCGCTGGCCCGGTCGATCACCCTCCAGCAGACCGTGGCGTTGATCAAGGTGACGATCGACGTGGTCGAGGAGCAGGTGTCACACCTGGCCGCCGAGGGCGAGGAGCAGCAGCTGCGCGAGGCGGTGCTGCGCTTCTCCCGGGAGATCGCGTTCGCCGCCGCCCGGGTGTACGCGCGGGCCGCCGAGTCACGCGGCGCCTGGGACGCCCGGTTGCAGGCGCTGCTCGTCGACGCGCTGTTGCGCGGGGACTCGCCGGACGTCCTGGCCAGTCGGGCCGCCGCGCTCGGCTGGACGGACGCGCCGCCGGTGGCGGTGGCGGTCGGGCGGTCGCCCGGCGGCGAGGTCTCGGCGGTGCTGCACGTGGTCTACCGGCAGGCCCGCCGGATCGGTGTGGAGGTGATCGGCGGTGTGCACGGCGACCGGCTGGTGATCGTGCTGGGCGGCGCACCGGACCCACTGACCGCCACCGCGAAGCTGTTGAGCGCGTTCGGGGACGGCCCGGTGGTGGTCGGTCCGGCCGTACCGAGCCTGGACGAGGCGACCGAGTCGGCGCGGGCCGCGCTGTCCGGCTTCCGGGCCGCACCGGCCTGGCCCAGCGCGCCCCGGCCGGTACCGGCCGCGGACCTGCTGCCGGAGCGGGCCCTCGCCGGCGACGCGGAGGCCCGTCGGCGGTTACGCCACGACGTGTACGCGACACTGGTGCGCGCCGGTGGGGAGCTGCTGGCGACCCTGGACGCCTTCCTGGCCGCCGGTGGCACGTTGGAGAGCGCGGCTCGGGCACTGTTCGTGCACCCGAACACGGTGCGTTACCGGTTGCGCCGAATCGCCGAGGTGACCGGGTTCTCGCCGCTGTCGCCGCGTGATGCGTTCGCCCTTCAGGTCGCGCTGACCGTGGGTCGGTTGGATCCGGTTGCCCCGTTGACCTCGCCGGTCCCGACTCAGACAATCACCCCGGCCGCCCGGAAATCCCCCCAAACAGAGGATGATCCCCGCCGATCTTTGTAGGAAACCTCCAAAGGTCCTAGTGTGGTTTGGTCGAAGGCGGCACCGCGTTACCCGCCCGTATCCGGGAGAGTCATAGGCGTGCTCGCCGTACTTAGTCCCGGCCAGGGTTCTCAGAAACCCGGCTTCCTGACCCCCTGGCTCGACCTGACCGGCACCGAGGCGCGACTGCGCGAATGGTCGGCGTTGGCCGGGGTCGACCTGCTGCACCTGGGCACCGCCGCCGACGCCGACGAGATCAAGGACACCGCCCGCACCCAGCCGCTGCTGGTCGCCGCGGCGTTGCTCGCGGCCGAGCACCTGCCGCTGGACGACGTCGCGCTCACCGCCGGCCACAGCGTCGGTGAGCTGGGCGCCGCCGCCCTGGCCGGTGTGCTGTCGGCCGACGCCGCGATCACCCTGGCCGGCGTACGCGGCCGGGAGATGGCCGCCGCCTGCGCGCTGGAGCCAACCGGCATGGCCGCCGTGCTCGGCGGTGACCCCGACGAGGTGATCGCCGCGATCGAGGCGAACGGGCTCTACCCGGCCAACCGCAACGGCGCCGGGCAGATCGTCGCCGCGGGCGCCCTGGACGGCCTCGACAAGCTCGCCGCCGCGCCGCCCGCCCGGACCCGGATCATCCGCCTCCAGGTGGCCGGCGCGTTCCACACCCCGTACATGGCGCCGGCCGAGACCGCGCTCGCCGCGGAGGCCGCCGGGATCACCCCCGCCGACCCGGCCCGGACCCTGCTGTCGAACCTCGACGGCACAGCTGTCGACAACGGCGCGGCCATGGTGCAGCGCCTCGTCCGCCAGGTCACCGCGCCGGTGCGCTGGGACCTGTGCATGCGCACGCTGGCCGACCTCGGGGTCACCGGCGTGATCGAGCTGCCCCCGGCCGGCACCCTCGCCGGCCTGGTCAAGCGGGAGCTCAAGGGCGACGGCGCCCCGGAGATCGTCACCCTCAACACCCCGGACGACCTGCCGGCCGCACGGGACCTGATCGCCCGTATCGGAGGTCGTTCATGACTGGCAGTCGCATCGTCTCGATGGGGCACTACCAGCCCTCCCGGGTGGTGACCAACGACGACATCGCCCAGCTCGTCGACACCAACGACGAGTGGATTCGCGACCGGGTCGGCATCGTCAGCCGGCGGATCGCCGACACCGAGACCGTCGCCGACATGGCCGCCGCGGCCGCCGACAAGGCGCTTGCCAACTCGGGCCTGACCGCCGCCGACATCGACCTGGTCGTGGTCGCCACCTGCTCCTCCATCGACCGCAGCCCCAACGTGGCCTGCCGGGTCGCCGCCAAGCTGGGCATCACCGCGCCTGGCGCGTTCGACCTCAACACCGCCTGCTCGGGCTTCGCGTACGCGTTGGGCACCGTGGACCACGCCATCCGGGCCGGGGCGTCGCGCAACGCGATAGTCATCGGCGCGGAGAAGCTGTCCGACTTCACCGACTGGACCGACCGCTCCACCTGCATCATCTTCGCCGACGGGGCCGGCGCCGCGGTGGTGTCCGCCACCGCCGACGACGAGCCGGCCGGCATCGGCCCGGTCGTCTGGGGTTCGGTACCGGACAAGAGCGACGCGGTCCGCATCGAGGGCTGGCGCCCGTACATCCAGCAGGAGGGGCAGGCGGTGTTCCGCTGGGCCACCACCGCGCTGGCGCCGCTCGCGTTGCAGGCCTGCGAGCGGGCCGGGGTCGACCCGTCGGAGCTGGCCGCGTTCGTGCCGCACCAGGCCAACGCCCGGATCATCGACGGCATCGCCAAGCGGCTCAACATCCCCAACGCGATCATCGCGAAGGACATCGTCGAGTCCGGCAACACCTCGGCGGCGAGCGTGCCGCTGGCCCTGTCCAAGCTGGTCGAGCGCCGGGAGGTGCCCTCGGGCGCGCCGGTGCTGCTGTTCGGCTTCGGCGGTGGCCTGACCTACGCCGGTCAGGTCGTCCGCTGCCCCTGATGACCCCCTCGGGCGCGTACGCGTCGAGGAGTGGCGGTCGGCGACGCCGACCGCCGGACAACCCCGATGAAAGGAACCAACCGCAATGACCCGTGACGAGATCACCACCGGCCTCGCCGAGATCCTCGAAGAGGTTGCCGGGGTGAACCCGGACGACGTGGCCGAGGGGAAGTCCTTCACCGACGACCTCGATGTCGACTCGCTCTCCATGGTGGAGGTCGTGGTCGCGGCCGAGGAGAAGTTCGGCGTCAAGATCCCGGACAACGAGGTGCAGAACCTCAAGACCGTCGGCGACGCTGTCAGCTACATCGCGGCGCAGTCCTGATCATGACTCGTCCTGACGTCGTCGTCACCGGGCTCGGCGCGACGACCCCGCTTGGCGGGGACGTCGCGTCGACCTGGGACGCAATGCTCGCCGGCCGCTCCGGGGTGAGTGCCCTCACCCAGGAGTGGGCCGAGCAACTTCCGGTCCGGATCGCCGCCCAGTTGGCCGTGGAGCCGTCCGAGGTGCTGGACCGGGTCCGCCTGCGCCGCCTGGACCGTTCCGAGGCGATCGCGATCATCGCGGCGCAGCAGGCCTGGGCGGACGCCGGCCTCGCCGGTTCCGACCTCGACGGGGAGCGGTTGGCCGTCAGCGTCGGCTCCGGCATCGGCGGTGCCACCACCCTGCTCGCCCAGGACGACATCCTGGAGGCGTCCGGGCCACGGCGGGTCTCCCCGCACACCATCCCGATGCTGATGCCGAACGGTCCGGCCGCCTGGGTCGGGCTGGAGCTGGGCGCCAAGGCCGGCGTGCACTCGGTGGCCAGCGCCTGCGCCACCGGCGCCGAGGCGATCGCCCTCGGGCTGGACATCATCCGCTCCGGCCGGGCCGACGTGGTGGTGGCCGGCGGCACCGAGGCGGTCATCCACCCGCTGCCGATCGCCGGTTTCAGCTCGATGCGGGCCATGTCGACACGTAACGACGACCCGGAGCGGGCCTCCCGCCCGTGGGACCGGGGCCGGGACGGCTTCGTCCTGGGCGAGGGCGCCGGCATCCTGGTGCTGGAGCGGGCCGAGCACGCCGCGGCCCGGGGCGCCCGGGTGTACGCGCGTCTCGCCGGCGCCGGCATCACCTCCGACGCGTACGACATCGTGCAGCCGCACGCCGAGGGCGAGGGCGCCATCCGGGCCATCGCCAAGGCGATCGCGGACGCGGACATCGCCAAGCGCGACATCGTGCACGTCAACGCGCACGCCACCTCGACCCCGGTGGGGGACATGCTGGAGATCGGCGGGCTGCACAAGGCGCTCGGCGACCACCCGGTGCTGTCCGCGACGAAGTCGATGACCGGTCACCTGCTCGGTGCGGCCGGCGCGCTGGAGTCGATCGCCACCATCCTGGCGATCCGCGACAGTGTCGTCCCTCCGACGATCAACCTCGACGACCCGGAGCCAGGCCTCACCCTGGACGTCGCCGCGCACAAGGCCCGCCACATGGACATCCCGGCCGCGTTGAACAACGCGTTCGGCTTCGGCGGCCACAACGTGGCTCTCGTCTTCGCCCGCCCCTGAGACCCTGCGCAAGGGCCCCTCCTCGTCGAGGAGGGGCCCTTGCGTCGTTCAGCCTCGGTTGCGGGGGTGCTGCTTCGCGGTGCGCTCGTTGCCGTGGCGGTAGTTGCCGGTCCAGCGGGCCATCACCAGTTGTGGGTCGTCGTCGACCTCGGCGAGGAACTCCGCGGCCCGAGCGCCACGCAGTGTGCCGGCGACCCGCCCGTGGTGGGTGATCACCACCGTGCCGTCCGCCCGTTGCACGTGTCGGAATCCTTCTGCCGCTCCCATGGGGGGAGGCTGCCAGACCGTCCGGGGGCGGGGCGACCCGATTTCCGTCGCGCCTGCGAACGGTCCCGATTGACGTTCGGACACCACACGGCTTGGATGGGCGGACTGAAGATCGACTGACGGAGATCACCACCATGGACACTCGTACCCGCGTTGCCGTGTCGGCGGCGCTCGCCCTCGGCCTGCTGGCCGGCTGCGGCGACGACGCCGACGCTCCCGCCGGGCCGGCGGCCGTCAGCCCTGCCCCACAGGCCACCGGCGAGCCCTGGTACGACGAGGTGACCCCGGCGTCGTCCGGCGGCACGACCGGCGGCTCGGGTTCCCCCTGCCCGGTGCCGGTGTCGTTTCCGCTGGCCGACGGGTGGACGGCGAAGGCGGTCGAACCGCCCAAGGGGGAACTGGCCGAACTCGTCGGCGAGGCGCTCACCAAGCGCGGTGGCACCACCATGCGCTGCGAGGTGGACGGCCGGTCGGCGGGCGGCGGGTTCCTGCGGATCTGGGCGGCCGACCCGCCGACGGTCCCGCGGCGCGCCACGCTGGAGAGTTTCGCCGCCGGGGCCGGCGAGACGGTCGCCGGCCCGCAGTTCCGCGACCTGCGGGCCGGCGGCTTCGACGCCACCGAGATGACCTGGCTCGCCACCAACCCGCTGGCCGAGGAGGAGTCGCGGAACTGGGCGCTGGCCGTCCAGTCGGCGGGGCAGACGCTGGTCTTCGCGGTCAACGAGGGGCTGATCACCGAACGGACCGACGTGCTGCCCGCCTACCGGCTCGCGGTGCGCGGGCTCGCGAAGGGCGAGTGAGGTCGCCCTTCGCGGTGGGCGCTGATCCGGCCGCGCGGGCAGCTCAGGTGCGACAGGTCGTCGCGGGCAGCTCAGGTGCGACAGGTCGTCGCGGGCAGCCCGGTGACGGCCACCGGAGACCGGCCGCCCGGCCGGGCCTTGCCG
The DNA here is from genome assembly GCF_049841535.1 of Micromonospora sp. DT53. Classification (NCBI taxonomy): domain Bacteria; kingdom Bacillati; phylum Actinomycetota; class Actinomycetes; order Micromonosporales; family Micromonosporaceae; genus Micromonospora; species Micromonospora sp. DT53. Next base: position 236,466 of record NZ_JBNCKM010000001.1, on the reverse strand, counting down.
GCGAGCACGGCGGCCAGGGCGGTCATCGACGCCCGGCTGGAGGAGTACGTCGCCAGCAGCGTCGGTGACTTGGCGTCGGCCAGCACGTACGGGGTGTCCATGGCGACCGTGACCGCCGCGTCGGGGCTCAGGTCCTTGGCGCCGTCGCCGTAGCCCACCAGGTGCACGATCGTGCCGCCGCTGGGCTTGACCTGCACCCCGGCGGCGGTCAACGCGGCGGTGAGCGCGGCCCGGGTGCCATCCCGACCACCGGACGAGGTGACGGTGACCGGCCCGCTCACCGCCTTGCCGCAGGCGCCCCGCAACACGGTGACGGCGGCGGCGGCCAGCGCGTCGGCCGCCGCCCGGTGCGCCGGGGTGTTGAGCGTGGACATCTGCGCCGCCGGCAGGTCCGCGAGGCGGAACTTCATGGTCAGCACCCGGGTGACCGCCTCGACCAGCCGGGTCCGGGGCAGCGATCCGCCGCGCAGCGCGGCGAGCAGACCGTCGTACGCCTGACCGACGTTCGGGGTCATCAGGATGAGGTCGTTACCGGCGTTGAGCGCCCGGACCGCTGCCTCGCCGGGAGCCCAGCGCTTCGCGGGCGGCATGTTCATGCCGTCGGTGATCACCACGCCCTTGAAGCCGAGTTGGCCGCGCAGCACGTCGGTGAGCAGCTTGTGCGAGAACGTCGCAGGGGTCCCCGGGTCGATCGCGCGCGCGTCCAGGTGGCCGGACATCACGGCCATCGCGCCCGCGTCCATACCGGCGGTGAACGGCGGCCACGCGCCGCTCTGCAACGCCGCGGCGGACTGGGTGAGCACCGGAAGATCCTGGTGCGAGTCGTCGGCGCTGTGGCCGTGCCCGGGGAAGTGCTTCAGGGTGGCCGCGACCCCGACCGCCTGGAGGCCACGGACCGCGCCGCCCACCTGGGCGGCGGCCTGCTTCGGGTCGGCGCCGAACGACCGGGAGCCGATCACGGTGCTGCGGGTGGCCAGCACGTCGGCCACCGGGGCGAAGTCGATGTTGATGCCCATCGCGGCCAACTCGGTGCCGGCGGCCCGCCAGGCGGCCTCGGTGAGCTTCGGGTCACCGGCCGCGCCGGACGCGAGGGCGCTGGGCAGCACGGTGACCCCGTCGGTCACCCGGGTGACGACGCCGTACTCCTGGTCGGTGCCGATCAGCAGCGGCGCGGGGCCGGCGGCGAGCCGACCGGCGGCGCCACGCAGCCCGGTGGTGAGCTCGTGCACCTGCTTGGGGTTGTCGACGTTCGTGGTCTCCTGGTTGCCCTTGGTCGGGTCGTCGGCGCTGAAGCCGACCAGGATCAGGCCACCCAGCCGGTACTTGGCGATCATGTCGGCGGGGGTGTCGACCCCGGCGAGGGCCTGGTTACCGGCCGCCGAGCCGGCGGAGACCTTGGTCGCCGAGTCGCCGTAGGCGTACGGCATCAGCACCTGGCCGACCAGGTCTTCGTCGGACAGCGTCGCCACCAGCGCGGCGGCGCGGGCGGCGGGATCGCTGGCCGGCGGCGCGGCCGGGGCGCTCGGGCCGGCGGACGAGGCGGCCGGGCTGGGCGTCTGGGCGGGTCGGGGAGACCCGCCCGAGCAGCCGGAGACGAGCAGGGCGGTCAGGGCGGCGACAGCGACACGGGCGCGCCACGGGCGATTCGACACGCCGCCTATCCCACCAGTTCCCCCTTATCGGGGCAACTTGACCTTACCGCCCGCACGCCGCACCGACGGCGCGCGCGTGCACGTCGCCGCCTCGCGGACCGTCGGGTCAGCCGACCCGAGTGAGCAAGGTCACCGGGGCACCGTCACCGGCATACCGGTAGGGCTCCAGGTCAGCGTCCCACGCCGTGCCGAGCGCCTTGTCGAGGGCGTGCGCCAGCGCCTCCGGGGCCCGGGAGGCCGCCATCAGCGCACGAAGTCGGTCCTCGCCGAGCTGGATGTCGCCGGCCACGCCGACCGTCGCCCGGAACAGGCCACGGGCCGGCACGTACATGAAGCGCTCACCGTCGGCATTGGGACTCGGTTCCTCGGTGACCTCGAAACGGATCATGGGCCACTGCCGTAGGGCAACAGCCAGCTCGGCGCCCGTCCCCGGACGACCGGTCCACCCGCACTCGGCCCGGCGTGCGCCGGGGTCGACGGGCTGAGCCGTCCACTGCAGGTTGACCGGCGCGGCTAGGACGCGCGCGATCGCCCACTCGACGTGCGAGCACACGGCGAGCGGGGTCGAGTGGACGTATACGACGCCACGCGTTGGCACGGTGACCTCCCGGGAGAGCGAGGTGCGTCTTCCCCTACGACCTCGTCCACCCAGGTGGCTGCTGCAACACATGATGACTCCTGTGACGCGTGGTGCGCCAGGGAATCGGAAAAAACGCCGGGTGGAATAGCCGGACGGGTGGCCGCCGTTGCCTCTCAGGACACCGCGACGACCAGCATGATGTCGTGGTCCTGTACAGTTCCACCGGCGGCTTATGCCGCGTTACACCTTCGCGGGCCGAGTCACGTACGACCCGCACACAGCCCCCGGACGTCCAGTCCTCCCGTACGTCTTGCAAGGAGTACCTCCGTGGCGAGCAACACCTCTAAGACCGCGCGCGCGTCCGTCCGGGCCGGCCAGGCTGGCCAGGGTGGCGCCCTCAGCGTGCTGGGCGAGTTCAAGTACCTCATCCCGCTCAACGGCGGCAAGCACGCCTACGTGCGGAACCTGACCAACGGCAAGACCGCGCACCTGCGCACGGACTCCGACGCCTTCGTCGAGGAGATCCGCGTTCTGGCCGCCGCCGGCCACGCCGCCAAGATCCGGGCGGAGATCAACAACCTGGCTGCCACCCACCCGGGTGACGGCTGGGAGGCCACCGAGAAGCGCCTGGTCGCGGCCGGCGTCTTCGAGGGCTGAGCCCTCCCCCACCGCACCAACCGAAACCGCCCGCCGGGAACTCCCGACGGGCGGTTTCGTCCGTCCAGGGCCAGGTCAGCCGGGGTCGAGCAGGGCGACCTCGCCGGTGGCCAGGTCGTAGAGGCCGCCCACCACGGCCACCCGACCGGCGGCCACCGGCCCGGCCAGCAGGTCGTCCTCGCGCAGGATGCGCACCGTGCGCCGCACGTGTCGGCGGATCGCCAGCGGCTGCACCGCCGGGTCGTCGATCCCCGCCTCGATGACCGCCGGGGCGATCTCGTCCACCAGGTGCGCCAGAGACCCCCCGGGACGCTGCCCGGTGCGCAGCGCCTCCACCGTCGCCTGCACCGCGCCGCACCGCTCGTGGCCGAGGACCATCACCAGCGGTACGCCGAGCTGGCCGACCACGTACTCGATCGAGCCACAGACCGCGCGATCGAGCACGTGCCCCCCGGTACGGATCACGCAGATCGCGCCGAAGGTCTGGTCGAAGATCGCCTCCAACGGCACCCGGGAGTCGATGCAGCCCAGCACCACTGCGTACGGCTGCTGGTCGCCGGAGGCCGCCGCGGCGGCGGCCGTGACGTCGTGCCCGTGCACCGGTTGACCGCTGACGAACCGCCGGTTACCGGCGAGCAGATCGGCCAGCGCGGCGCGCGGCGTACCGCCGGCCTGCCGCCCCGGCCCCGACGTCGCGCCCATGGGCGCCCCCGACGACCCCATGCCGTTCAGCTTGGCCCGCCGCCGTCCGGCACGGGCGAGGTCGGGAATGTTCGTGACGGCGCGATTGGCCGGGTGCCAGGGCGGGTAGCCGGTGTTACCGCCGGGTATCGGAGGTGCTGGTGGTACTGGGTGGCCCTGGGGAGGTGGCGATGCCGGAGCGGTTCGAGGTCGGCCTGCCGGACGGCGTACGGCTCAACGTCGAGGCGACGGGTCCGACGGACGCCCAGGTCACCGCAGTCCTGCTGCACGGATGGACGCTGGACGGGCGCGCCTGGCACCGGCAGGTCGACGCGCTCACCGCGGCGCCGTTCGGTGCTGCGGTGCGGGTGGTCGCGTACGACGCGCGGGGGCATGGCCGGTCCAGCTGCATGGCGCTGCCCACGGCGACCCTGGCCCAGTTGGGTGACGACCTGGCCGCGGTCATCGACGCCGTGGCGCCGACCGGCCCGGTGGTGCTGGTCGGGCACTCGATGGGCGGCATGACGATCATGGAGTACGCCCACCGCCACCCCGCGCACTTCGCCGCCCGTACCGCCGGTCTGGTCTTCGTCTCGACCACCGCCGAGGGGCACACGCACACCGTCTACGGGCTCTCGCCACGGATCGCCAGGTTGATCCGGTTGGCCGAGACGACAGGCGCCGGCGTGCTGGCCCGCTGTGGCTCGTGGCGCGCGCCCCGGGCACTGCTGAACGCGTTGCAACCGAGCATCCGGTGGATGCTCTTCGGCGACCGCTGCGAGCCTGCCGACATCCGCCTGGTGACGTCGGCGGTGGCTCGTGCCTCGCTGCGCTCGATAGGCGGGTTCCGCGCCTCCATCGGCACCCAGCACCGACTGGACACCCTCGCCGCGTTGGCCCACCTGCCAGCCGCCGCCCTGGTCGGCGACCGGGACCGGCTGACCCCACCGCCGTGCGCGGAGTCGATCGCGGCGGCTCTGCCGGCCACCGAGCTGACCGTCTGCCCAGGCGCCGGGCACATGCTGATGATGGAACGCCCGGACGAGGTCAACTCGGCGCTCACCGGCGTGCTGCGACGGGTGCTCACCGAAGCGCCGCACGCGATCACCGCCGAAACGGGTGCGTGAGCGCGTTCGCGCACCTCGGGCGCGGCCGGTCGGGCCCAGGGCCGTACTCTTCTCGGTTGGCCCGCGCGGTTTTCGCCGCCTGCCGGCGACCTTTGAAGGAGCGTGCGTTGACCGACCAGACCGGCCTGGAGCAGGAGATCGCCGTCGAGCAACGACACCTCGACCGGGTGTACGCCCGACTGGCCGAGCTGCGGCAGTCGGCCGTCCGCGCCGAGCGTGACGGCTACCGGATGGCCCGGGTGGGCACGCACGGCGCCCTGGTCGAGCGCGACGCGATGGTCTTCCACGCGGCGCAGCGGCGACACACCCTGGACGCCGAGCACGAGGGGCTGGTCTTCGGCCGGCTGGACCTGCGCGACCGTCAGGTGCTGCACGTCGGGCGACTGGGGATCCGCGACGAGAACGCCGTCACCCTGGTCGTCGACTGGCGCGCCCCGGCCGCCGCCGCCTTCTACCAGGCCACCCCGGCGCAGCCCCTGGACGTGGTGCGGCGCCGCACGATCCAGTCCCGCGCCGAACGGGTCACCCGGATCGAGGACGACCTGCTGGACCCGACCGCCGCCCCGGAGGGGATGACTGTCGTCGGTGACGGCGCGTTGCTGGCCACCCTGTCCAAGGCCACCGGCCGGGGCATGCGCGACATCGTGGCGACCATCCAGCGGGAGCAGGACGAGGCGATCCGCTCGCCCGGCTCCGGGGTGACGATCGTCGCGGGCGGGCCCGGCACCGGCAAGACCGCTGTCGCCCTGCACCGGGCCGCGTTCCTGCTGTATTCCGACCGCAGTCGCTACGCCGGCGGCGGCATCCTGGTGGTCGGCCCGTCGTCGGTCTTCGTCGAGTACATCGGCTCCGTGCTGCCGTCGCTCGGTGAGGACACCGCGACCCTGCACTCGCTGGGCACCCTCTTCCCGGGGATGACCGCGACCCGCCCCGACCCGCCCGAGGTGGCGGCGGTGAAGGGCTCGCTGCGGATGCGCCGGGTGCTGGAGCGGGCGGCCCGCGACGCGGTGCCGGGTGGCCCGGCTGAGCTACGGCTGCTCTACCGGGGCACGCTGCTGCGACTGGACCGGGCCGCGCTGGACCGGATCCAGGACCGCGCGCTGCAACGCGGCGCACGCCGCAACGAGGTGCGCCGGGCCGGTTTCGACGGGGTGTTCGCCGCGCTCTGGGCGCAGGCCCGTGAGTTGAGCAGCGGTCGACTGCCGGAGCAGCCCGCCTTCGAGGCGGAGATCGCCGAGCGGTCGGAGTTCCGGGAGTTCCTCAAGGCGTGGTGGCCTCGGCTGCACCCCCGGCACGTGCTCGGCTGGCTGGCGCAGCCGGATCGGCTGCGCCGCTACGCCGGGGGAATCCTCTCCTCGGCGGAGATCCGGCTGCTCGACGCCGCGTACCGGAACCTGGACTCGGCCGGGCTGACCATCGCCGACGTGGCGCTGTTGGACGAGTTGGACGCGCTGCTCGGCAAGCCCGCGCAGCCGGCTCGCGCGCGACGCGATCCGTTCCAGCTCGCCGGGGGCGTCCGCGAGTTGAGCACCCTCGGTGAACGGCAGCGGGCCGCCCGCGCGGCGGCCCGGGAGCGCCCGGAGGACTACCGGGAGTACGCGCACGTGGTGGTGGACGAGGCGCAGGACGTTTCGCCGATGCAGTGGCGGATGATCGGTCGACGTGGCCGACTGGCCTCCTGGACCGTGGTGGGCGACCCTGCGCAGACCGCGTGGACCGGCGACCCGGAGGAGCTGACCCGAGCCCGCGACCAGGCGCTGGGCCGGCGTAAGCGGCACGATTTCACGCTCACCACGAACTACCGCAACTCGGCGGAGATCTTCGCGGTGGCGGCGGCGGAGATCCGCCGGCTCTACCCCGACCTTCCGCTGCCGACCGCCGTCCGCTCCACCGGGGTCGAACCGGTCGAGCTGGTGGTGCCCGCCACGGGCCTGGAGACCGCGACCGTGGAGGCCGCCACCGGCCTGCTGGCCGAGGTGGAGGGCACGGTCGGGGTGATCACGCCGGTCCCCCGCCGCGACGAGGTCGCCGGCTGGCTCGGCGCGCTCGGCGCGCCGAGGTTGCAGGTGGTGACCAGCCTGGAGGCCAAGGGCATGGAGTACGACGGGGTGGTGCTGGTCGCCCCGAGCGAGATCCGGGCGGATCCGGGTGCCGGGGTACGCACCCTGTACGTGGCGCTCTCCCGGGCCACCCAGCGGCTCACCACCATCGACCCGACCGGCTGAACTGCGCGGACTGCCGTCGGTGGGAGACGCCGCACGTACACTTGCACACATAGCGATGTGAGCATACATTTGACCGGGTCCCGGCCAGCGGCGGAAGGTGGTTCTCGTGGGCGCAGGTCATGACCACCACCACGGGTCCGTCGCCAATGCCGCGCACCAGCACCGGGGTCGACTCTGGGCGGCATTCGGGCTGCTCGCCACCCTGATGGTGGTCGAGGCGGTGGTCGCCCTGCACACCGGCTCACTCGCCCTGCTCTCCGACGCCGGGCACATGTTCACCGACGTGCTCGGCATCGGGATGGCACTCGCCGCGATCACGGCGACCCGGCGGGCCACCGGCGACCCGCAGCGCACCTTCGGGCTCTACCGACTCGAGGTGCTCGCCGCACTCGCCAACGCCGTCCTGCTCTCCGGCGTCGCGATCTACGTGGTGATCGAGGCGATCCGCCGTTTCGGCGATCCACACCAGGTCATCGCCGGCCCGATGCTCGCGGTCGCCGTGCTCGGCCTGCTCGCGAACATCGCCGCCTTCGCCCTGCTGCGCGCCGGGGCCCGAGAGAGCATCAACCTCCAGGGCGCCTACCTGGAGGTGCTCGGCGACCTGCTCGGCTCGGTCGGCGTCATCGGCGCGGCGCTGCTCATCACCGTCACCGACTGGTGGTGGGCCGACCCCCTGGTCGCGGTCGCCATCGGCGTGTTCATCCTGCCGCGCACCTGGCGGCTGGCCCGCGCCGCCATCCGCATCCTGGTGCAGGCCGCCCCGGAGCACCTCCAGGTGACAGCCGTGCACGACCGGCTGGCCGCGGTCCCCGGTGTCGTCGAGGTGCACGACCTGCACGTCTGGACGCTCACCTCCGGCATGGAGGTGGCCTCCGCACACCTGACCATGGCAGCTGGCGCGGAGGTCGGCGCGGTGCTCACCGCGGCGCGTACGGCCCTGCACGACGACTTCCGCATCGAGCACGCGACCTTGCAGATCGAGCCCGGCGCCGCCTCCGGAGCGTGTGGATCCATCGAGTGGTGACGGGGCTTTCGGCGCATTACCCCGCTTTGCCGTACTTCTTGGTGCTGACGCACGCACCGTCCGTCACATTGGCTGCAGCGGCCCCATCGGCACCGGTAGGCTCAGTCCCGGCCTCCACCAGGCGGCGCCTCCCGGCGCCGGTGGTGGTCGCCGCCTAATCGCCCAGCCGGGCGAACCGGGGAACCATGTTTCTGGGGTGCATCCGCGTCAGCGGTAGGGATCTTCCGTCCCGAACCCGTCAGCTAACCCGGTCGGCGGCTGACGGAAGGACATGCGCAGTGGCACCAGCACGACCACCCGCCGCCCGACTGGCGGCCCTGATCGTCGCGATGTTCGCCCTCGGCGTCGCGCTTCCGGCCGGCACCGCCTCGGCCGCTCCCCCGACCGGCCAGCGAGCCGCCGCACCCGACTCCGACGAGGAGGGCGGCACCCCGGCGTTGCGCGCCCAACTCGAGGCGGCCAGCAAGGGCTACCTGGACGCGAAGCGCGCCCTGGACACCTCCGTGCAACGGCAACAGCAGCTCGCCACCCAGCTGAAGACCATCGAGGTCGAGATCGACCAGCGCAGCGGCAAGGTCGGCGAGATCGCCGGAGTGGCGTACCGCACCGGCCGGCTCGGCGCGATGTCGGCGCTGCTCAACAGCAACACCCCGGAAGGCTTCATGGACCGGGCCGCCGCGCTGGACGCGGTCGCCGCCAACGAGGACAGGGTGCTGCGCGACCTGCTGAAGAGCAAGGACCAGTCCAACCGCACCCGGGGCGCCCTGGACGGCGAGATCACCGAACAACGCAAGCAGGTCGCGGTGATGGCCAAGCGCAAGGAACAGGCCGAACGGGCCCTGACCGTGGCCACCACACCCAAGCCGCAGACCACCGCGGACACCGACTCCAACCGGGGCACCTCCACCGCCAACGCGAAGGCCGCGCCGCGCAACTCCGACGGCTCCTGGCCCTCCGAGTCCTGCAGCGTCAACGACCCCACGCCGGCAAGCGGCTGCATCACCCCGCGCACCCTGCACGCGCTCAACCAGGCCAAGGCCGCGGGCTTCACCCGGTACGTCTCGTGCCACCGCCCCAGCGGCTCCGGCGAACACCCGAAGGGCCGAGCCTGCGACTTCGCGGCACAGAAGGGCGGCTTCGGCGGAGCAGCCACCGGCGGCGACAAGACGTACGGCAACAACCTGGCCGCGTACTTCATCCGCAACGCGGACCGGCTCGCCGTGCTCTACGTGATCTGGTACAGGCAGATCTGGCTGCCCAGCAGCGGGTGGAAGTCGTACAGCGGGGCGCACGGCACCCCGTCGACCGACCACACCAACCACGTACACCTGTCGGTCTACTGACCCACGCTTTCGTGCTGCCGGTGCGTCATCGTCGATGGCTCACCGGCAGCGCGTGCGTCTGGGCCGGCACTACGTCGCCGGGCGTACCCGTGATGTCGTCGCTCGTCGGACGACCCGGCCGGGGCCGGCGGGCAGCATCGCGGTATGCCTCGGATCCGACCCACCACCCGCAAGGCGCTGCTCACCCTGCACCTCGTCACCGCGCTCGGCTGGCTGGGCGCCGACCTGGTGCTGCTCACCCTCGGCATCGCCGTGCAGCGGGGCACCGACCCGGGAGTGGCCTATCCGGTCATGGCCCTGGTCGGCACGGTGCTGTTCGCGCCGCTGAGCGTCCTGGTCTGGCTGATCGGAGTCGCCAGCTCGCTGCTCACCCCGTGGGGCCTGCTGCGCCACCGTTGGGTGCTGGTCAAGCTCGTGCTCACCACGGTGATGGTCGGGCTGGTGCTGTTTCTGCTCCTGCCGAACCTGCGCCACGCCGGAGCGGTCGGCGCCGCCCTACCCACCCGGGATCGCGCCGACCTGGTCATCGCGCCGGCGGTGTCGACCACCCTGATGATCATCGCGACGGTGCTGTCCACCTACAAGCCGTGGGGCCGCCGCCGCCCCACCCCCACCCGAGATCGCGTCGCAACCACAACCTAGCGCCCGCGATCTTGCACTTGCCGTCCCGGCAGATGGGGCATCCTCGCTGACGTCGACAACTGAAACCGCGAGATCGGCGGGCCGGGTCGGGGCGAATCAGACCGGGGGTGGCGGATTGTTGGTGCGGTCCAGGGCGGCGCCCAGGCGGGTGGCCAGGGCCAGGTGAGCGGCTTGGGCCTGGCGGAACGCGTAGCGGAACAGCGGCTTCGGCGCGGTCAGGGTGATCTCGACGTCGATGCGGACCAGGCCGTCCGGCTCGGCGCGCAGTCGGGTGTGGTTGCGCACCGTGGTGGCGGGCCACTGGCGAGCCACCATGACGATCTCGTCGGCCTCGCTGATCAGCACATCCGCGTGGTACGTCGTCCGGAAGCGCAGCGGGCCGGCCGCCAACCGGTCGTTGATCGTGTAGCTGGCCTGGGCTCCGGGTCGGGGTGGCACCCGGCGGACCCGGACGATCAGCGGGTGCAGCTCACCCTGCCGGGTCAGGTCGCTGAGCAGCGCCGCCGCCTCGGCGGGCGAGCATCGGGCCTGAACGGTGTAACTGAAGGTATCGCTGCTGAGCACACCGTCTCCCGCCGTCGTTGGTCGCCCGATCGTCCCGTACCGATGTCTGGCTGGCAACGCCCGACGACCCGCAGCGCCGCGCCGGACCGGGCCGATGGTGCGACCTGCCGCCACCTGCCCCATTAAGGTCGGTTGGTGCAAATCTTCCGAAGATGCCGGAGGCGGCCAGCATGAACGGCGACGACCGATGAGCGGGCACGTGATGGTCTTCGCGCCCACTCCACAACTGACGGTGACCCTGGACCAGCCCAACGATCACCCCGAGCTGCACCTGCACCCCGGCGGGCAGGGTGTCTGGCAGGCCCGGATGGTGATCTCCCTGGGTGTCGACGTGGTGCTCTGCGCCGCCCTCGGTGGCGAGATCGGCCAGGTGCTGGAGCCGCTGCTGGTCAGCGAGGGCGTGGACCTCAAGGTGGTGGTCCGCGACTCCGGTAGCGGCGGGTACGTGCACGACCGCCGGGAGGGCTCCCGGCAGGAGATCGCCGACGTGCCCGGGCAGCCGCTGAGCCGGCACGAGATCGACGAGCTGTACAACCTCGCCCTCGGCGAGGGCCTGCGGGCCTCGGTGAGCATCCTCAGTGGGCCGAACGAACCCTGGCTCGTACCCGCCGACCTGTACCGACGCTTCGCCGCCGATCTCGGCGCGAACGGTGGCCGGGTGGTGGTCGACCTCTCCGGCGATCACCTCGGTTCGGTGCTGGAGAGCGGGGTGTTCTTCCTCAAGGTGAGTCACGAGGAGTTGATCCGCGACGGCCGCGCCCGCAGCGACGACACCGTGGAGCTGACCCGGGCCATGTACGAGCTGCACGCGGGCGGCGCCGAGACGGTGGTGGTGAGCCGGGCCGACCAGCCGGCGTTGGCGCTCATCGACGGGGAGCTGTTCCAGGTCGAGATGCCCCGACTGGAGGCCGCCGACCCGCGCGGCGCGGGCGACTCGATGACCGCCGGGGTGGCGGCCGTCGTGGCCAGGGGCGGGGACATCCGGACCGCCATCCGCACCGGCGCCGCCGCCGGCGCGCTGAACGTGACCCGGCACGGCCTGGGCACCGGGCGACTCGATTCGATCACCGGTCTGGTGGACCGGGTCCGGCTGGTGCCGGCGGACAGCCGGCAACAGGAACGGACCACCCCGGACGAGTTGGCCGGCCGGGTGGTCGAGCGATGACCCTGCGAGTGCTGATCACCAACGACGACGGGATCGCGGCGCCGGGCATCCAGGCACTGGCCTGGGCGGCCAGGCAGCGGGGCCTGGACGTGGTGGTCGCCGCACCGATGGAGGAGGCGAGCGGCACCAGCGCCGCGATGAGCGCCCTGGAGCGCGACGGGCGAGTCGTCGTGAACGACCATCCGCTGCCGGACCTGGCGGGTGTGCCGGCGTACGGGGTCGGTGGGTCCCCCGGCTTCATCACGCTGATCGCCCTGCACGGGGCGTTCGGTCCACCGCCGTCGGTGGTGCTCTCCGGTGTCAACCGGGGTGCCAACGCCGGCCGGGCGGTGCTGCACTCCGGAACGGTGGGCGCCGCGTTCACCGCCGCCACGAACGGCTGCCGGGCGATGGCGGTGTCCCTGGACGTGCTCTCGGCCGGCGAGGCGACGGCCGCGAGCGGTGGCGCCGCGGTGGACGCCGCCGCCCGGGTACGCGACGCCGACCGGCACTGGAGCACCGCCGCCCGGGTCGCCCTGGACCTGCTCCCCCGGCTGACCTCCGCGCCGATGGAGAGCGTGCTCAACGTCAACTCCCCGGACCTGCCGCACGGGCAGCTGCGCGGGGTACGGCGAGGCACCCTGGCCAGCTTCGGCCAGGTACAGATGACGGTGGCCGAATCCGGCCACGGCTTCGTCCGTACGTCGCTGGAGGAGCCGGGGCAGGCCGCACAGCCCGGCACGGACGTGGCGTTGCTGGCCGCCGGGTACGCGTCGGTGACGGCCATCCGAGCGGTCACCGAGGCGACCGACATCGACCTGACCGGCCTGGACGAGCAGCCCTGACGGGGTGCCCAGCGCGCTCAGGCGCCGGGCAGCACCTCGGGGGTGGCGGCGCCGGCGAAGTAGGGCTCCGGGGCGCCGAAGAGGCCGAGCAGACCGGTCACCCAGAGCTGCCGGTGCACGAACCGGCTCGGCTCGGTGACCACCAGCTTGACGTCGCTGACCTCGGCCGTCTGGAAGCCGGCAACCATGGCGCTGATGCCGACCGAGTCGATGAAGGTGACCAACCTCATGTTGAGTTCGATGCGCAGCGGGCGGCCCTTGGCCAGCACCTCCGCGATCGCTTCGCGCACCTCGTACGCTGTGTCGACGTCGATCTCGCCCCGAGGGGCGATCTCCACGACACCACCGGACAGAACCGACTTCACGATCGACAGGCTCACGCGAGCACCTCCACCCGCCCGTCCCCCGGGCGCCTCATCAGTACGCGGGCCGCGACCGAGAGTATTCCTCCGACGGCCTCGGTCGCCACCCCTCGGGATGAGCAATTCGCGGATCCGGACCCACAAAGCGGCCCATATCCGCACTTTTCAGTATCTGATTACTCAAGACTTTTTGTCATTTGAGCAGCGGCGATCGGTAGTGACCGACGCGCCGCCGAACCAGGGTAGCGGTCCGGACCCGCCCGGCCCGACAACCGGCCCCCGACGTACGCCTGCCCCGTGTGCCGTCGGCGTGTCGCCCACAGCCGGCCGACGCGATCCGCGCCCACGGTTGCCGACGCGCCCTAGCATCGGCCGGGACACCCGCCGTGACGGAGAGGATCTTCGATGATCAAGCGACTTGCCGGGTTGGCCGGCGTCGGCGTTCTGCTCGCCCTTGTGTTGGCCTGCGGTTTCGGTGGCGGAGACGACGATGACGACGATGACGACGACTTCGCGCGGGGCGTCGCCGTGTCGGCGGTGCGTTGAGTCGGTGACGCGCCGGGTCATGGCACGCCGAGCCACCGCCGCTCCGAACTACCGGTGCTCCGCGGAGGGCGGGGTTTGCGTCCGGCCGACGCGGGGCACTGCGGGGTAGGCGACACCGTGACGCGCTGGAAAGACGCCGAAGTCCGAAGTGGCCGGCGGCTTCGGCACCTGAGGAGGTAACCACGATGTTCGGAACCAACCTGCTGGACCGCCGCAGCAAGCCGGAGCGGATCGCGGACCAAGCCTGGGAGCACCTGCTCTCGGCCGTCAGCTACGCCGGAGACAGTGTGCGGGACACCGCCCGCTCGGCCCGCCAGAACAGCACCGAGCTCGCCGACGGGGCGGGTGACCTGGTGGGCTCCGCCGCCGAGGAGGCGCGACGCCGCGCCTCGCTGGCCTTCGACGCGCTCGCCGGCCGCCGGCCGGCACTGCCCTGGACGCTCCTGATCGGCGCCGCGCTCGTCGGCGCGGCGGTCGGCTGGGCCGTCGGCTCCGCCGCGCGGGCTGCCGGCAGCCGGGACGACCGTACCGCCGACGACGTGGAGTTCGTCGACGTCGACCGCCCCAGCTCCCCCGCCGTCTGAACGTCAGCACCACCGCGGGCCCCGCTCGACCCAGGTCGAGCGGGGCCCGCGTGGTGGTGGGGTGGGATGGCCCGGTCCGCCGGGTGCCGGACCCCTCAGGCGGCCCGGCGGACCGGAGTCTGGTGGTGATCCGGGGTCCCGGCCCGGATCACCTGCTCAGCGACTCGTGCAGGTGATGGTGGCCGGGGACGTGTTGCGGCCGGTCCACGAGCCGAGGAAACCGGCGGTGGTGCTGGCCCCGGCGGCGAGCGCGCCGTTCCAGCCGCTGTCCCGGACCGACACGGCGGCCCCGGTCTGGGTGTGGGTGCCTCCCCAGAGCTGGTTGACCCGCTGGCCGTCGGTGAAGGTCCATTCCAGCGTCCAGCCGGCGATGGGGGCGCTGCCGGCGTTGGTGACCACCAGATCGGCCTGGAAACCACCTGACCAGGAACCGGTCACCCGGTAGGTCGCCGCACAACCGGCGGTCGGCGGTGGGGTGGTGGGCGGTGGCGTCGTCGGCGGTGGCGTCGTCGGCGGTGGCGTTGTCGGGGGTGGCGTCGTCGGGGGCTCGCCGGTTGTGGGTTCGGCGACCAGGATGCCGCGACCGTTGGTGCCGAGGTAGACCCGGCCGTAGACACGCGGATCGCCGGTCAGCGCCTCGGTCGGGTTGCCGTACTGGTGGCGGTCGTCGTTCACGCGTACCCAGGTCGCGCCGGCGTCGTCGGAGCGGTGCACGCCTGGTTGACCGTCCACCGTGCCGTAGAGGAACACGGCGGGACTGGTCCGCCCGGGTGCCGCCTTGCCGAAACCGACGTTGCCGGAGGCACTGACGCCGGTCAGCCTGCTGAAGCTGGTGCCAGCGTCGGTGGAGCGCCACAGCCCGCCGGGCCCGGCCAGCCACAACTCGCCGGCCCGGCCGGGTAGGGCCTTGAACCGCACGTCGGTGGTGGGCAGCCCGGCCGCCGTGGTCGGGGTGAAGCTGGCCCCGCCGTCGGTGCTCAGGTAGAAGCGCCCACCGCTGAAGCCGTAGAACCGGCTGGGGTCGACCCGGTCGGACTCGATGGTCGCGTTCGCCGGGATGCCGGTGGACGCCGCCCAGGAGTTGCCGAAGCCGACCGAGTGGACGACGCGTTGGCCCGCGTCACCTGGCGCCCACACGAACCGGCTGCCGTCGGCGGCGGCGGCCACCGTGCCGCCCTGGTTGACCCCGGACGGTTCGGTGCCCTGGAACCAGGTGGCGCCGCCGTCGGTGGAGAAGGCGACGTGACTGTCGTTGGGCCGGTCGGCATCGGTGAAGTTGCCGGCGCGTACCAGCACCGCGGGCTTGCTCTCCGCGTAGTCCAGGCTGGTGGTGCTGGTGAAGACCGGCTGGGTGAACAGCATCGACGGGATCGTGTCGAGGTCGGTGTGCCGGAAGCCGCCGACGTCGCCGAGCGCGCTGATCAGGGGTGCGCCGCTGGGCGGGCTGATCAGGTCGAGGACGGCGGTCTCCTCCAGCCCTCGGACCATCGGCCGGAGGGTGAGCTGACCGCCGGTGTCCCATTTGGTCAGGTCGGTGGTGCCGTAGATGGTGGCGCCGGTGCCGTACATCATCCGGTTGGAGTCGTGTGGGTCGATCTCCACCGACTCGTTCATCCAGCCGAGCTTGGGCGAGGCCTCCGGAGGCGCCGGGTTGACGCCGAAGGTCAGCCAGGGCACCGAGCTGATGTCCAAGGTGTAGCGGCGGGACCGCTCGGGATAGCTGGTGAAGTCCCAGATCCGGGTCCAGGTCGCCCCGCCGTCGGTGCTGCGGAAGAAGATGGCGTCCGGCCACCAGGAGACCTGGGTGGCCACCATCAGCGTGTTCGGGTGAAGCCGATCGATGGTCAGGCCGCTGTAGCCGAAGTAGGCGTCGGCGCTGGTGGAGGGCACCGGGCTGATCCGCGTCCAGGCCCCGGTCGACCGGGTGAACTTCCAGACGTCACCCTTGCCGCCGTCGTACGGGCCGCCGGTGTCGCTGGTGGCGATGTAGAGGTGACCGCCGACCGGGTCGACGACGCCCTTGTGGGCCAGGTAGCCGGTGGGCTGACCGGGGATGCGCGCCCAGGTGACGCCGCCGTCGGTGCTGCGGTAGACCGGGTTCGCCTTGTCCGCCACGCCCACGTAGATGGTTTGCGTGGTGGAGCCGGCGGTGCCTGTGCTCTTGTCGAAACTGACCCAGGTGAGGCCCTGGTTCTGCCCGTTGTAGCCGTTCGGGTCGCTGGGGTCCGCGCGGTAGTTGCCGACGTTGGGGAAGGCGGCGACGCGGGCCCAGGTCACGCCGTGGTCGGTGCTGCGCCACAGCCCGTTGCCGCCCTCGGCGCCGTAGTACACGATGCTGTTCCGGTTGGGGTCGACGGCGAGCCGCTCCCCCATTCCCCGGCCCGGCATGTTGCCGCCGTTCTTGAACGGCAGCTCGGTGGCCTGCCAGGTGGCGCCCTTGTCGGCCGAGCGCAGGATCGCGCCGTTGTTCGGGTCCCAGCCATTGGTGTACATGCCGACCGCGGCGTACACCCGGTCGGTCTGCACCGGGTCGGTGGCGATGCTGACCACGCCGTTGTAGCCCCACCGGTCGGCGCCGACCCAGTCGAGCAGCGGCGTCCAGGACTGGCTGGTCTGTTCCCAGCGGTACGCCCCACCGATGTCGGTGCGCGCGTAGATGAGGTTCTTCTCGGTGGGGTTGAAGATGATGCCGGGCACGAAGCCGCCGCCGCCCACCGGGACGTTTCGCCAGGTGTATGCCTCCGCTGCGGCCGGGGTGGGGGCCGACCCAGCGGCGGTGAACGGGACCACCACGACGGCTGTGGCGGCGGCCAACACGGACACGACCGTGGCGGCGAGACTTCTCCGCATCTGCGGTTCCTCTCGGGATGGAACCCCGGGGGACGGGGTCGATCGCCTGGGTGCCGCCGTGGCCCGGGGGACGAGCACGACGACGGGGACGGGCGGAGCTGCCCTGGCTCCACCACCCGACGCGACGGCTCCCGCGATCGAGGAACGCGATTACCGTAACCGAAAGCCGCTCGCTTTGGAAGCGCTCCCATCATCGATGTTCGTCCGTACCTTCCGCCAGTGCCACCCAGGTCCGGCCCCGCCGTCACCCGGTCCGGGCGAGGGCGGCTCACCCGGAGCGACGGCAGGATCGCAGCACGGCGGACCTCCGGCCGCAGCCGGTCCGCCATCGGAAACAGCGGAGGAGGGACAGATGGCCATCGCGGACATCCACCGCACCGACCAGGACATCCAGTCCGCCGTGCTCGACGAGCTGACCTGGGAACCGCGGGTGCAGCCGCACGAGATCGGCGTGACCGTCGCCGAGGGCGTCGTCACCCTGACCGGCCGCGTGGACAGCTACGCCAAGAAGTGGGCCGCCGAGCGGGCCGCACACCGGGTCACCTCGGTCCGGGCCGTCGCCAACGACGTGGCGGTGCAACTCGCCAACGGCACCGAGCGCGCCGACAGCGACCTGGCCGCCGCAGCCAGCCACGGGCTGGAGTGGGACGCGTTCGTACCCATCGAGAAGCTCCAGGTCACCGTCTCGGCCGGCTGGGTGACGCTGCACGGCGACGTCGAGTGGGAGTACCAACGCCGAGCCGCCGAACGCGCGGTCGCCCGGCTGACCGGCGTACGCGGGGTGAGCAACGGCATCACCGTCCGACCGGCCAGCGCCCCGGACGGCCGCGACCTGGCCGATCGGATCGTCGACGCCCTCGCCCGAGCCGGAGCGACCGAGGCGGAACGGATCAGCGTCCGGGTGCACGGCGACACCGCGATACTCGCCGGGTTGGTGCACTCGATGCCCGAACGGGCCGAGGTCGAGCAGGTGGCCTGGTCCGCGCCCGGCATTCGGGAGGTGCAGAACCACATCGCGGTCGCCCCGGTGCTGCGCTGAGCGACCGGGCGCGACGAGCGCCGAACGGGCGCGGAACCACCCGGGGTGGGTGAGCCCGCCTCACCCGCCCCGGGAGCAGGCTGGTGGCATGAGTGATCCGAACGGGCTGATCCAACCGGGGCGTACCGCGCCCGGTTTCACCCTGCCGGCCACCCCGGACGGGGCTCTGCTGGGGCCCGAGCAGTTCCGTGGCCAGCCGGTCGTGCTCGCCTTCTACCCCGCCGACTGGAGCCCGGTCTGCGGTGACCAGATGTCGCTCTACCAGTCGGCGGCACCCGTCTTCGCCCAGTACCGGGCGGTGGTGCTCGGCCTGTCGGTGGACAGCATCTGGTCGCACCGGGCGTTCGCGGAGAGCCGGGGCATCGAGTTCCCCCTGCTCTCCGACTTCGAGCCGAAGGGCGAGGTGGCGCGCCGCTACGGCGCGTACATGGCGAACGGCGAGGCGGCCCGCGCGCTTGTCGTGCTCGACCCGGCGGGGACGGTGACCTGGAGCTACCTGTCGCCGCCCGACGTCAACCCCGGCGCCGACGGCATCTTCGACGCGCTGGACCAACTCGCCGCCGATCGGAAGGTGATGGCCCGATGAGCACGCCACTGCAGGTCACCGCCCGACTTCGGGATCCGGTGACGACCGAGGACCACATTCGGGGGCCGGCTGACGCGGCGGTGACGATCGTCGAGTACGGCGACTTCCAGTGCCAGTTCTGTGGTGCCGCGTACCCGAACCTGCACGAGTTGCTGCGGCAGCGGGCCGACACCGTACGTCTGGTGTACCGCTACTTCCCGATCGCGAACGTGCACCCGTACGCGGAACGCGCGGCCGAGACGGCGGAGGCCGCCGGGGTTCGGGGCCGGTTCTGGGAGATGCACGACTGGCTCTACGAGCATCAGGACCAGCTCGACCCGGTGCACCTCTCGCTCGGTGTGGAGCAGGTCGGGTTGCCGCCGGACGAGTTGAACGCCGAGGTGGAGAACCGCGCGCACGCCGACCGGGTGCGCAGGGACTTCGTGGGGGGCATCCGCAGCGGGGTGAACGGCACCCCCACCCTCTTCGTCAACGGCGTCCGGCACGACGGCGGGTACGACCTGCCGGACCTGTTGACGGCCGCGGACGCCGCCGCGAACGCCTGACCGCCATCCGCTCAGATCAGTCGCAACTCGCGCGCCCGCCGGACCGCTTCGCGCCGGCGGGTCGCGTCGAGTTTGCGGTAGATGTTGCGGACGTGGGTCTTCACCGTGTTGACCGAGAGGGACAGCTCGCTGGCGATCTCCACGTTGGACAGGATGCTCTGCAGGTAGCGCAGGATGGTCAGCTCCCGCTCGGTGAGCGGCTCGTCGAGCGCGCTCCTCGCTCCGGCGGCGGTCGGCGCGGCGGCGCTCTGCCCCGCGCCGCGCACCAGGTCACTGACCAGTGCGAAGTGCGCGGTGCCCGCGTCCAGGTGCGCGGCCAGCAGGTCCCGCACGGGCGGTTCGGCATGGGTGAAGACCCTTCGGCAGCCCTGCGGGCCGGCCAGGTCCAGCGTCTGCTCCAGGACCCGACCCGCCCGACGCCCGTCCCCGGCGCGGTCGGCCAGCACCGCGTCCAGCAGAGCCGCCTCCAGACGTACCGGTAGCGGCCAGGCAGTGGCCGCCGGCGCCTTCCAGTCCGGCAGGGTCCGCTCGGCGGCGGCGGCGTCGCCGGCCAGCAGCTGCACCTTCGCCAACGTCACCGCGAGCACCGGGTCGGCCCCCTCGTCGGCGGCGCCGGCCAGCAGCTCGCGGGCGGAGTCGAGGTCGCCCCGCGCCGCCCGCAGTTCGGCTTCGGCGGCCCGCAGCAGACCTGTCAACCTGGCGGTGGGCGGTCGGTCGGCCAGCGCCTCCCGAGCCCGGACGAGCAGCCGCTGGCCGGCCGCCGGGTCGCCCGAGTCGCGGCGCAGCTGAGCCCGGCACAGCGCGGCCACGGCCGCCGCCACCGGTTCGTCGACGGTCAGCCAGTCGTCGCCCACCTCGGGGTTGCCGCCCCAGCCGCCCGCCGCGTCGAGCGCGGGGAGGGCGAGGGCGAGGTTCGTGGTGGCCTCTTCGGGCTGGTCGCGCAACAGCGCCACCACGGCGAGAGCCAGGTACGCGTAGCCGCAGTCGAGCCGACAGGACCAGCCCCGACTGGGCGGCATGCCGAGCGCGTCCCGCGCCGCCTGCTCGGCGGTCCGCAGTTCTCCGCGCACGGCGAGCAGCAGTGCGGCCCGGCTGGCGGCGACCAGCTCCGCACGCGGCCGGCCGGCCTCCCGAGCCGCCGCCCGGGCCCGGACGAACCGGGCGGTGGGCAACGCGCCGTCGGCCAACTCGACCAGCCCCAGAGCGGTGCCGGTGAAGGCCCGCAGGTCCAGGTCGTCGGCTGCGCCGCCCCCGCCGGCCGTCGGGGCGGAACTGGCCGCCCCGACCGGCGGGCTGTCCGGCACCCGGGTCGGCGTGGCTTGCGCCGGGCGGGTGCTCAGCAGCCGAGCGGCGGCCGCCCGGACCTCGGCGCGGTCGTCGGCGAGCCGGGCCACGGTCAGCTCCAGCGCGGTGACCAACCGCAGGAACCGGTCCCGCCGCGGCACCGGCAGGCCCGCGGCGTGCCCGGCGGCGGCCCGCAGGTGACCGGTGGCCGCCGGCAGGTCACCGGCGTACGCCCGCTCGGCGGCGCAGGCCAACGCCACCTCCGGATCGGCGCGGATCACCTCCGCTGGCGGCGGCGCGGGTGCCGGGACGTGCACCGGGTCACGGTCGTAGCGGGTCAGCTCCGGCCAGTGCGCGACGAACAGGTCACCGGCCAGGTCCCAGCGACCCGCGGCCAGGGCGTGCCGCAGACCGTCGGCGGGCCGGCCGGCGCCCGCGTACCAGTCAGCGGCCCGGACGTGCAGCTCGCGCAGCTGGTCGGCGGGCAACCGGGCCAGGTCGGCGCGGAGCAGGTCGGCGAGCAGTGACTCGCACCGGTACCAGGGCGGCCGGGTGTCCTCGCGGTGCAGCAGACCACCGGTCCCGGCCAGGTCGGCCAGCGCCTGCCCGGCGTCGGCGCGGCCGGTCAGAGCCTCGGCCAGGTCGGCGCAGACGGTGTCGACGAGGGCGGTACGGCGCAGCAGGTCCTCCTGGGCGGGGTCGAGCGTCGCCAGCACCTCCTCGTGCAGGTACCCGGCGATCTCCGGTTGGTCTCCGCCGAACTGCCCCACCCAGCGCTCCGGGTCGGGCTGTCCGCGTACCGCCAGGGCGGCGATGCGCAGCGCGGCCGGCCAGCCGCCGGTGCGCTCACGCAGCCGGTGCACGGCGGCCGCCGGCAGCGCGGCCGCGTGGGCGGTGAGCAGGTCGGCCACCTCGTCGTCGGTGAACGCCAACTCGTCCGGGCCGATCTCGGTCAACTCGCCGGCGAGGCGGAGCCGGTGCAGTGGCAGGTGCAGTCCGGCTCGCGCGCCGATCACCAGACGGAGCCGCCGCCCGGCATGCCGCAGCAGGAACTCCAGGCCGGTCAGGGCCGCCGGGTCGGCGACCCGGTGCAGGTCGTCCAGGATCAGCAGCACCGGCCGGTCGGCGGCGGCGAGCGTGGCGGCCAGCGCCTCCAGTTGGTCGGGGCGCGGCGGTCGGTCGGGCACCGGCCCGCCCGGCGCGGACCCGGTCGCCGATCGCAGCGCCGCGGCGAGGTACGCCCAGAGCCGGTCTCCGTCGTCGCCGGCCTCCACCGACATCCACGCCGAGACCGGGGTGTCGGAGGACGAAACCGACAGGTCGCCGGAGTCGGGCACGATCGCGCCCGGCTCGACGTCCGGCGGAGCGCCGCCCAGCCGCACCCAGGAGGCGAGCAGGGTGGTCTTGCCCCAACCGGCGGGGGCGGCCACCAGGGTGACCGGTCCCGCGCTGCCCTCGTCCAACCGGCGCAGCAGGCGGGGCCGGGCCACCACCGGCTCCGCCGGCACGGCCGGCGTCAGCCGGGACGCCAGCAGCGGTGGCTCCGGTGCCGGCTCGACCCGTACGCGATTCTGTTCCGGCACCCAGTCCCACCCCCACCACGCGTTCCGCCCCCGGTCGGCGAGCGGTTACCCGACCCGGGCCGGTTCACCCCTTCCGGGCGAGCGCGCTTCACCCCGCCGCGACGAACGATCGAGGGACGTGGACCGGGAGGACGGGTGGTACCGATGGGACGGCTGGCGCGGGCGGGACCCGCCCTCGGCGGCGCGGCGCTGGCCGGGGCGGCACGGTTGCTGCGCGTACCCCGTCGGGGTGCCCGGCCCGGCGCGGACGGCGACGCCCGGTGGGAGGTGGTGACCGTCGACCGGCCGCCGGAGCAGGTGCTTCCCGACGGCCGGTGGCCGGAGCCGCTGCGCCGCCTGGACGGGGCGGTCGAGGTGCGGGTGCGGCCGGCGCCCGGCGACCGGGGCACCGAGCTGGCCGCCCGGCCGCTGGCCGGCCTCACCCCGCCCACCGGGCTGGCCGCGCACCTGGTCGGCGACGACCCGGGCCTGCTGGTCCGCCGGACACTGCGCCAGATCAAACAACTGGTGGAGGCCGGTGAGGTGCTGCGCGCCGACCGTTCCGCGTTGGACCGCCCCGAGGTCCACGGGTGAGGGCGCTGTGCTGGGTGGCCGCCGGCGAGCTGGAGGTACGCGAGGTGCCCGACCCGGAGCTGCGCAACGAGCGTGACGTCATCGTCCGGGTCCGGCGCAGTGCCACAGGTGGCGGTGATCTGCCGCTGCTGGCCGGCCGGCACCCGCTGCTGCGGGCCGGCGACGTGCTCGGCGCCGAGTTCCTGGGCGAGGTGGTCGAGGTCGGCCCCGGGGTCCGCCGACATCGCGCCGGCGACCGGGTGGTCGTCGGCGCGAGCGTGGCCTGCGGCGGCTGCTGGTACTGCCGGCAGGGCCTGCACTCCTGCTGCGACAACGCCCATCCCGACCTGGCCAGCGCCGACCCCGACCTGGCCCGCTCCGACGCCGGCTGCTTCGGCCGGCCCCGGGCCGCGGGCGGCTTCGCGGGCGGCCACGCCGAGTACGTCCGGGTGCCGTACGCCGACGTGAGCGCGTTCCGGGTGCCGGACGCCGTCGACGACGACCGGGCGGTGTTCGCCGCCGACGCGGGGCCGACCGGGTGGCTCGCCACCGAGTTGGGTGCGGTGCGCCCCGGCGACGTGGTGGCGGTCTGGGGCGCCGGGGCGGTGGGCCAGTTGACCGCCCGGGCCGCGGTGCTGCGCGGCGCGGCCCGGGTGTTGGTCGTGGACCGGCACGAGGACCGGTTGCGGATGGCCGAGCGGCACTCCGACGCCGAGCCGCTGGACTACCGCCGCACCGACGTCGCGGCCGAGCTGCGCGACCGTAGCGGTGGGCGCGGGCCGGACGTGTGCGTGGTGGCGGTCGGCACGCCGCCGTCCCGTTCGATGGCCGACCGGTTCGGTGGCCAGCACGCCGACCGACCGGACGCGCTGCGGGAGGCCGTGCACGCCTGTCGCACGAGCGGCGTGGTGGTGGTGCTCGGCGGGACGGGCGGGTTCGTCGACGCGTTCCCGTTGGGTGCGGTGACCGAGCGGCGGCTCACGCTGCGCGGCACTGCCCGGCCGGATCTGCGGGACGTGCCGATGCTGCTGGACCGGATGGCCCGCGACGAGCTGCGGACCGAGCACCTGGCCACCCACCGACTGCCGTTGGCGCGGGGCCCCGAGGGGTACGCGCTGTTCCGGGACCGGGCCGACGGCTGCGTACGCGCCGTGTTCACCCCGTGACGGCACACTCGTGCTCACCTCATCGCCGGGGGTAGATGGCAGACTCCGGGGATGGCCGTGGAGCGAACGTACGACGTGGTGCTGTTCGGAGCGACCGGGTTCACCGGCGGCCTGACCGCCGAGTACCTGGCCCGACACGCGCCGGCCGGGCTGCGCTGGGCGTTGGCCGGGCGCAACCCACAGCGCCTCGCCGCCGTACGGGACCGGCTCGCCGCGATCGACCAGGGACTTGCCGACCTGCCGCTGCTCACCGCCGACGTGACCGACGCCGACTCCCTCCGGGCGGTGGCGGACAGCGCCCGGGTGGTGGCCAGCACGGTCGGCCCGTACATCCACCACGGGGAGCCGCTGGTCGCGGCCTGCGCCCGGGCCGGCACCGACTACCTGGACATCACCGGCGAGCCGGAGTTCGTCGACCTCATGTACGTGCGCCACCACGCCGAGGCGGCCCGCACCGGCGCGCGGCTGGTACACGCCTGCGGGTTCGACTCCATCCCGCACGACCTGGGCGCCTGGTTCACCGTCAAGCAGCTGCCCGCCGACGTCCCGATAACCGTGGACGGGTACGTGCGCGCCGGCGGCCGGTTCTCCGCCGGCACCTACCATTCGGCGCTCACCGCGTTCTCCCGTTCCGGACAGGCCAGCCGGGCCGCCCGGGACCGCCGGGCGGTCGAGCCGCGCCCCACCGACCGGCGGGTCCGGGCGGTGCCCGGCCGGCTCGCCCGCTCCAAGGAGCTGGGCATCTGGACCGTGCCGCTGCCGACCATCGATCCGCAAGTGGTTCGCCGCACGGCCGCGGCCCGCCCGGAGTACGGCCCGGACTTCCGCTACCGGCACTTCGCCGCGGTGAAGCGGCTGCCCACCGTGCTGGCCGGCGCGGCCGGGCTCGGTGCGCTGATCGGGCTGGTGAAGCTACCGCCCAGCCGACGCTGGCTGCTCGGCCGGCTCGCGTCCGGGCAGGGGCCCACCGCGCAGCAGAGGGCGTCCTCCTGGTTCCGGGTCCGGTTCGTCGGCACCGGCGGTGGGCAGCGGGTGGTCACCGAGGTCGCCGGCGGTGACCCCGGCTACGACGAGACGGCGAAGATGCTCGCCGAGTCGGCGCTGTGCCTGGCGCTCGACGAGCTGCCAACGACCGCCGGCCAACTCACCCCGGTCGCCGCGATGGGCGACGCGCTGTTCGACCGGCTCGTCCGGGCCGGCCTCACCTTCCGGGTGCTCGAGCGCTCGGCTTGACCCTCAACCGGGTCGAGGGGGCAGGATGCCCAGCGTGAGCGACCTGCACAGCATCGGCGAGCTGGCCCGGGCCAGTGGCCTGACCGTCAGCGCACTGCGCTTCTACGACTCGGCGGGGGTGCTGGAGCCGACAGTGGTCGACCCGGTGACCGGCTACCGCTGGTACGCGAAGGAGCAGATCGCCCCGGCCCGGCTGGTGGCCGGGCTGCGCCGGATCGCCATGCCGGTGCCGGAGATCGCCGCCGCGGTACGCGCCGAGCCGGCGGCGGTGCACCAACTGCTCGACGCGCACCTGCGCCGGCTGGCCGACGGGCTCAGCGACGCCCGCCGCGAGGCCGACCGGCTCCGGGCCCTGGTGGATCCGGCGCCGGCGACCGCCACCACGCTCCTGGTCTCCCCCGCCGCCCTGGCCGCCGCGCTCGACGCGGTCCGCTTCGCCGTCGGCGTCGACCCGGAACTGCCGATGCTCGCCGGGGTGCTGTTCGACGTGGAGCCCGACGGCGTCCGACTCGTCGCCACCGACAGGTACCGGCTGGCGCTGGCCCGGGCCGGGGCCGACGTCGACGGGCCCCCGGTGCGGGTGTTCGTGCCGGTGGCCCTCGTCGACCAGCTCCGACCACTGCTCGACACCGCCGACACCTGGCCGGTACGGCTGACCGTGGCGGGCGCGGACCTGCGGGTGCGCGCGGCCGACCGCACGGTGACCGGCACCGCCCTCCCCTACGACTTCCCGGACTACCACCGGCTGTTGCGTAAGTCCGTCGGCGAGCGGCCGACCGCCCGCCGGATCCCGGTGGACGTGGCCGCGCTGCGCGCCGCGCTGGCCGACCCGGCGGCCCCCACGGTCGCCCGCGACCACGACGGCACGACCCGGGAGGTCACCGTGCTCGGCGTCGACGACCAGGGCGGGCTGCGGTTGCTTCCCGCCGCCGACCCGGGCACCGACGTGCTGCGGGTCGGGGTGGACGGCGGCTACCTGCTGGACGCGCTGAACGCCGCCGGCGCGCCGCAACTGGTGCTGGAGCTGGACGGGCCGATCGCCCCGCTGGCCGTACGCCGGCCGGACGACGCGGACACCTACTCGGTGCTGATGCCGATCCGGCTGTAGAAACCCCTCGCGCTCCCCGTCCCGGGGTGGAAACGTGCGCGACGGTAACATCTGATGGTTCACCAGTGAACCCCGGACGGAGGCGTACGGAGCAGCATGCTCGACATGGAGTTGATCCGGAAGGATCGCGAGGCGGTGGCGACCGCGCTGGCGAAGCGTCTGGATCCCGCCGAGGTCACCCGAGCGCTGGACGAGATCCAGCGGCTCGACCAGGAACGCCGCGCCCTGATCACGGAGATCGACGCCGAGCGGCAGCGCCGCAAGGCCGAGGCCCGGGCGTACGCGCAGGCGAAGCGGGCCGGCGAGGAGCCGCAGGCCGCCGCGCCGGAGGCGGAGCGTAAGCAGCTCGCCGAGCTGGAGTCCCAGCTGGACGAGGTGCAGGCCCGGCTGCGCGACGCGATGAGTGAGCTGCCCAACCTGCCCAGCGACGACGTGGTGGCCGGCGGCAAGGAAGCCAACCGGGTCGTGAAGACCTTCGGCGAGCCGCCGGTGATCGAGAAGGTCCGCGACCACGTGGAGCTGAGCCGCGCGTTGGGCCTGGTCGACTACGAGCGCGGCGTCAAGCTCGGCGGGTCCGGTTTCTGGATCTACACCGGGGTCGGCGCGCGGCTGGAGTGGGCGCTGCTCAACTACTTCGTCGACCAGCACATCAAGGCCGGTTACGAGTTCCTGCTCCCGCCGCACCTGCTACTGGACTCGGCCGGCTTCGCCGCCGGGCAGTTCCCCAAGTTCTACGACGACGTCTACCACCTGGACTCGGCGTCCGCGCCGCGCGGCCAGTTCCTGCTGCCCACGTCCGAGACGGCGATCCTCGGCGCCTACCAGGACGAGATCCTGGAGACCCCGAAGCTGCCGCTGAAGGCGTTCGCGTACACCCCGTGCTACCGGCGGGAGTCGGCCGGCTCGCACTCGGACGAGCGCGGCACGGTGCGGGGGCACCAGTTCAACAAGGTGGAGATCTTCCAGTTCACGCTGCCGGAGCAGGCCGACGTGGCGCTGGAGGAGATGCTCGCCCACGCCGAGGGCCTGGTCGAGGGGCTGGGTCTGCACTACCAGCGCACGCTGCTCTCCGCCGGTGACGCCAGCGCCTCGATGAAGAAGACCCTCGACATCGAGGTGTGGATGCCGAGCACCGGCAAGTACAAGGAGGTGTCGTCGGTCTCCTGGGCCGGCGACTACCAGGCTCGTCGGGCGGCCATCCGTTACCGCGAGCCGGGCGGCAAGCAGACGCGTTTCGTGCACACCCTCAACGGGTCCGCGCTGGCGACGAGCCGGCTCTTCCCAGCCATCCTTGAGCAGTACCAGCAGTCCGACGGCAGTGTCCTGATCCCCAAGGTCCTCCAAGACCGCCTAGGCACCGACCGCCTAACCCCCCGCTAACCCGCCCCCGCCCCGCCCCCTCCCCCAACCCCACCCTTTCCCGCGTTGATCATGAAGTTATTGCCCCTCACCTCGGCGTGTCGTGGCAATAACTTCATGATCAGCGGGGCTGGGCGGGGGTGAGGGTTGGGGGCTGGGACGGGCGCGGCGCCACGCCAGGGCTGCCAGCAGCCCCAGGGCGGCCAGCAGCAACGCTGGGCCGATGGTGTCCAGGGTGTCGGCCAGGGCTCGTTGGAGCTGGGACGCCGCTTGGATCACCGGGTCCTGGAGGGCGTCGCGGCGGCCGGCGGCCAGGCGTAACTCGTACCAGCCGTACCAGGCGACGTAGGCGCCGGCGAGCAGCAGCACCAGGCCACTGAGGCGGGGCACCAGCGCCCCGGCGACGCGCAGCCGGGCCACCAGGCCGTCGCGCACCAGCGCCACCCCGAGCGCGGCGACCGCGACCACCAGACCCATCCCCAGGGCGTACGCGCCGAACAGCGCCAACCCCTGACCGGTCGAGCCGGCCTGGAGGCTGGTCACCACGATGGCCAGGAACGGCGCGATGGCGCAGCCGAGCGACGCCAACGCGTACGCCGCGCCGAACAGCGCCATCGACGGCCAGGACCGGGTCAGCCGGGGCGCGCGGGCGGACCAGCCGGGGGCGGGCAGTCGACGGCCGGCGAGCAACCAGCAGCCGGCCACGACCAGCAGCACGCCGAGCGCCACGGTCAGCCACGGCAGCCGGGGCCGCAACCAGCCGGCCAGCGGCGCGAGCGCCAGGCCGAACGCGCCGAACACCAGCACGTACCCCAGGGTCAGCCCGGCCGCCGCGGTGAGCGCGCGGCCGACCGCGCCGCGGGTGTCCGACTCCCCGGCGACCAACAGCGAGAGGTACGCGGGCAGCAACGCGAAGCCGCACGGGTTGACCGCGCCGAGCATGCCGGCGGTCAGCGCGAGCAGCAGTGCGGCGGTCACGCCCCGGCCAGTGCGGCGACCCGGGCGGTGAGCGCCTCACCGTCCAGGAAGCCCTGGTGGACGACAGTGCCGTTCCGGTCGATGATCACGAAGATGCTCTGCTCGGTCACCTTGAACCGCTTCCAGAGCGCGCCCTTGCTGTCCTCGATCTGCGGCGTGCCGCCGAGGTCGAACTCGGTGACGAACTCCTTCATCGCCTTCCGCTCGCCCAGCCCGGCGACGCCGACGATCGGCACGGTGTCCCGGTACTTGGGTGCGATCTCGGCCACCGTCCAGGCCTGGCTGGCGCAGGTGGCGCACCACGGCGCCCAGAACCACAGCACCACCGGCTTGCCGGCGAGCTGTGCCGCGTCGAACGCGGCCCCGCCGAGGGTGGTCCCGGTGAAGCGGAGCACGTCCGGGACCTGCGCCGGGGCGGCGGGTGGCCCGCCGGTCGCCGCCCCGGTCGGGGTGGGCGGGGCGTCGGTCGAGGCGGGGGCCGATCCGGCGGTGACGGGCCCACCCGGCGCGGTGCCGGTGCAGGCGGCAACGCCGAACAGGGCCACCACGAGCGCCCCGGCGGTCGCGGCGCGGCGCAGTCGCCCAGCCCCTTTGCACGCCATGCCGATCCGCATCCGCTTCTCCGTTCTGGTCAGGGAGGAACCGTGCCCTTTCCTACTCGGCCTTGGCGAGTCGCAGCGCCAGCTCCGGGCAGACCTTGACCGCCTTCAGCGCGCCCTCCCGCAGCCAGGTCGGCACCGGGGTGGCGGGGAAGGCGGGATATCCGTTCGCGTCGAGCCGGATGAAGTCCGGTACGACGTGTGCGCACAGCCCGTGCCCGTCACAGCGCGACCAGTCCAGGGTGAGCTTCTGCGGGTTCGCGTCGGGTGCGCCCGGCAGCCCCATCACGCCCTTGACCCGTCGGCCACAGCCGTCGCCGGTGCTGTGCAGCCGCAGGTCCTCGGTGAAGACCTCGATCGCGGAGAGCGCGAACCGGGCGGTGCCGTCCGGGTGGCTGCACGCGCCCCGGCCCTTCACCTCACCGGCGGCGGCGCGCACCACGTCTGCCGGTTGGCTGCCGGCGACGGCCAGGTCCACCGCGCGGGCCAGGTCGGGCAGGCCCATCTTGCACGGACCGCACTGGCCGGCGGACTCACCAGCCAGGTACCGCACCACCTGGGCGGCCTCACCGAGCGGGCAGGTGTCGACACCGAGCGGGACGATGATGCCCGCGCCGAGGGTGCCGCCGACCGCGGCCAGGCCCTTGCGGGACACCTCGGCCTTCTCCGCCGCCTCCGGGGTGATCCACTTGCCGTGGTAGCCGCCCATCAGGATGCCCTGGACGTCCGGCACCTCGCAGAGATCGAGGACGTCGCGCAGCGGCATGCCGGCGGTGCACTCCACCACGGCCGGTCGGCCCGCCGCGCCGGTCACGGTGAGCAGCACGGTGCCCGGCTCGTCGTCGGTGCCGAGCGCCGCGTACTCGTACGGGCCCAGTCGGGCGCCGACGGCGAGCTGGGCGTACGTCTCGGCGTTGGACAGCAGGGTGGGCAGGCCGCTGACCCCGGAGTCGCTGGAACGCTTCTTGGTGCCCGGCGGGATGTGCGGCAGCCCGTTGATCCCGTTGACAAGTGCGCCACCCTCGCCGGAGATGAACCGGTGCGGCACGGTGACGATTGTCGTCTGCACCGGCATCCGGCGCTCGTCGAGGGCCTCCATCAGCGAGTCCCGGCCGACCCCGTCGTCCGCCACGCCGATCACGATCTCGTCGGCGTCCAGCGCGTACGCGGCCAGCGCCGCGCCGTCCAGGATCAGGTGCGGGGCGCGGGTCAGCAGCACCTTGTCCTTCCAGCTGGCCGGCTCCCCCTCGGTGGCGTTGACCACCACGACGGCGGCGAGGTCCTGCCGCTTGCAGGACTCCAGCACCGCGCGCAGTTTGCGGGCGAACGGGAACCCGGCCCCGCCCTTGCCCTTGAGCTGCATGCCCTCGGCGAGCTGGAGCAGTTGCGCCGGCTCCATCGGGCCGATCGGTCCGTGCACCTCCTCGTGCGCGAGCAGGTCGAGCCGGCCGTACTCGGCGAAGCCGGCGGTGAGCCGCGGCTCGCCCACGCAGGCGACCGGTGGCACGGCGGTCCGCATCACTTCGCCTCACCCCGCAGCCCGGCCCAGTACGCCCCGTCCACCGCGTCGGGGCTGGCCTTGCGGCGCTTGGCGGACCGGCCCTCGCCGGCTGCCCGTCGAGCGCGGCGGGACGCCAGGTCGACGAGGGTCGGCGTGTCGTCGACGGGCGGCGGCACCTCGTCCGGCACGTAGCGGGCCGGCGGGCGCCAGTAGTCCGGCTCCTCGGGCAGGTCGTCCTCGATGCTGTGCCGGCCGCTGCCGCTGCGCGGCGCCGACGAGATCGGGCTGCTGGAGACCGGGCCGACCGAGATCGGCTCGACGGAGATCGGGCCGGCGGAGATCGGCTCGTCGGCCTGCCACCGGCGCGGGCTGTCCCACGGCTCCTCTGCCTCGTCGAGGGTGGACTGCGGCGGCGCCGAGTAGCGGCTGCCGTCGTCCTCGCTGCGGGACCGGCGACGGGACCGCTCGGCGGCCGGCTCGTCGGCGCGGCGCCGGCCGGTGGGAACGGCCTCGTCCCGGGTACGGGAGCCGCGCCGCCGGGTCACCGGCTCCAACTCCTCCTCGTCGCGCAGGCGGGTGCCGGTCTCCTCCACGCTGCGGCGGGCCGATCGGCTGGTCGTGGTCTCCTCGGCGCGCCTGCTGCGCGAGGATCGTTCGGTGTCGCGGCGGGCCGCCGGCTCCTCCTCCCGCCGACGTCGGCTCGGCCGGGTCGGCTCGACGAGGGAACCGGGCTCGGGCACCACCGGGACGGTGAACCGTTCGGGGTCACGCCGGGCCGCCGGCGCGGCCCAGGTGGCGGTGGTGGTCTCCGCCCAGGCGGGACGCTTGTCGGCGGCCTTGCTGCGCCGACCCAACCCGGCCAGCAGCGATCGGGCGGTCTTCGCCTCCTCGGCCCGGCCGACCATCACCGCGTTGCGCACCGCGGCCTGGTGCTGCTCGCGGCTGCGCCGACCGATGGTGACCGAGAACCGGACCAGCAGGGCAAGCACCACCAGCAAGATGCAGCCGAGGTAGCTGAACATCACCCAGGGCGCTGCGGCCCGACCGGCGTTGAGGCCGTGAAAGACAGCGAACGGCCAGGCCAGGTACGCGGTGGAGTGCAGCGTGCGCCACAGCCACTTCGGACCGACATCGGCGAAGCGGGCCCGGACGATGCCGGTCCAGATCACGCTGACCATCAGCAGCGCGGCCACCGTGCCGAGCCCGACGTAGAGCCCCCGGCCGCCGACGAACGGCACAAGCGCGTCGGTCGCGGCCGCCCGCCCGGTGGCGATCTTGGTGAGGACGTGGAAGCCGAGCCCGGCCACGCCCAGCACGCCTGTGGCCCGGTGCGCCGACTGCATCAGCACCCGGTGCGGGATGCGCAGCACGAGCCGGTCGGTGGCGAGCAGTCCGAGCATCACGGTGAGGCTCAACGTCACCAGGGAGACCACCCCGGCGAAGAACTCGGTGAAGAAGAAGCCGTACGCGTACGCCGTCTGGCCGACGCCGGTCAGCATGACCGCCGCCCAGAGCGCGGCGAGCACCGACGCGATCAGCAGGGTGCTCGCCGACCGGGACGGGGTGCGCACCCCCCGACTGCTGGCGCTGGTCCGGACGGTCGCCGCCTTCTTGTCCTGCTGTGCCCGGGCCATCTGCTCCTCGATCGTCTCGCGGCGGCGCACCACCGGCCGACCCCTGCTCCCCCATCCAGTACGGACCGGCGGGGCGCGCGGATCACCCGCCGACGGAAATTTCCGGACCGAAATCGAACCGAGGGGCGCAACCGTGCGTTCTTGCCGCTCCCACCCACCGATCTGGACGGCGGTTCTCGCCGAAGCGGGGGTCCCGAAGCATCGGCCACCTTAGAGTGGTTTCGTGCCGTTTGACCGAAAGACTCCGTACCGTCGTCGCGGCGTCTGGGTGGCCGCCGCCGTCGGCGTACCCGCGCTGCTGGTGACCGCGCTGCTGGTCGGCCAGGCTCTCACCCCGAGCTCGACGGCCCCCGACGACCGCAACGTGGTGGCCGACCCGACTCCGAGCAGTGTGGAGCAGACCCCGGAGGAGTCGATCCCCCCGGCCGCGCCCGCCCCGGACGGGCTGCCGGTGGTCGACTACGACCCCGCACCCGGTGGGTTCCCCGCCGATCCGGCCAGCACGGATGTCACGCCACTGACCGACGGCGCGCACCCGACCAGACGCCTCGCCGCGTACGACGCGCCCGGTGGTCGTCCCCGCGCCTTCCTCGAACCGGCGATCCGTGGTGTCGAGCTGACCATGCCGATCGCCCAGCGGCGTGCCGGCTGGACCGCAGTCCTGCTGCCCTCGGCCAACCGACGGCTCGCCTGGCTGCCTCCCGGCGGGTTCGAAACGGTGCCGCTGCGCGACCAGATCGTGGTCGAACGCAAGGTCCACCGACTCACCTGGTACCGGGCCGGCAAGGCGGTGCGCTCCTGGGAGGTCAGCCTCGGCCAGTCGGGTCAGGAGACTCCACTCGGGCGGACCTTCATCCTGGGCCGCACCCCACCGCCGGAGGAGGTCTACGGCGGGGTGGACATCTACGCCCTCGGTTCGGTGCCCGACGACCCGGAGTCGGTGCCGTCCGGGCTGCAGGGCGCACACATCGGGGTGCACAGCTGGCACGACGACGACGAGTTGGGCGAGAACACCACAAACGGCTGTATCCGGCTGACCCGCAGCGGTCAGCGGGAACTGCTCGCCGAGGTCCGCCCCGGCAGCAGCGTCGTCGTGGTCGACCAACTGGCCGCCCCGCCGCCGACCGCCTGAGCGCAGCCGCGCACTGTCACTCGCCCAGCAGCCAGCCGTTCCGCTCGGCGACCCGGATCGCGTCGGCCCGATTCCGGGCACCGGTCTTGCCGATCGCCGCCGACAGGTGGTTGCGTACCGTCCCCTCGGACAGGTGCAGCGCCCGGGCCAGGTCGGCGACCGTGCCGCCGCCGCGGGCGGTCCGCAACACCTCGGTCTCCCGCTCGGTCAGCGGGCTGACCCCGGCGGCCAGGGTCTCCGCGGCCAGCGTCGGGTCGACCACCCGCAGGCCGGCGTGCACCCGGCGGACCGCGTCGGCGAGCTGCCGGGCCGGCGTGTCCTTGACCACGAAACCGCTCGCACCGGCCTCCATCGCCCGGCGCAGGTAGCCGGGTCGGCCGAAGGTGGTCACCACAAGCACCCGGCAGGTCGGCAGCGCGGCCCGCAACGCCGTGGTGGCGGCGATCCCGTCCAGGCCGGGCATCTCCACATCCAGCAGAGCGACGTCGGGGCCACTGCGTCGGGCCTCGGGCACCACCTCGTCGCCCCGGCCGACCTCGGCGACAACGGTCAGGTCCTCCTCCAGCGAGAGCAGGGCGGCCAGCGCACCCCGGACCAGCGCCTGGTCGTCGGCGAGCAGCAGCCGGATCGGCGTGGGCATGGCGCTCACCGGGCCTCCGCCGGCGCGTGCACCCGCAGCAGAAAACCGTCACCCGCCGGTCGACGACCCACGGTCACCACCGCGTCCAGCCGCCGCGCCCGCTCCCGCAGGCCGACCAGCCCGTGCCCGTTCGCGTCGGGAGTGGACGGGCCACGACCGTCGTCACTGATCTCGACCCGATCCGGGTGCACCCGGATCACGCAGCACCGCGCCCCGCTGTGCCGGACCACGTTCGTCACACCCTCCCGTACCGTCCAGCCGAACAACCGGTCCCACTCCTCCGGCAGGGCCGGCACCTCGGTCGACACGTCGGCCGCGATACCCGCCGCGGCCAACGCCGACCGGGCGCCGGCCAGCTCCGCGGCGAGGCTGACCTCGCGGTACGCCCCGACCGTCTGTCGTACGTCGGCCAGCGCGGCCCGCGCCAGCGCCTCCACCTCGGCGATCTCGGTGGCGGCCCGCTCCCGGTCGACCTCGATCAGACGCCCGGCCAACTCGGCCTTGATCGCCACCACGGTCAGCGAGTGCCCGAGGATGTCGTGCAGGTCGCGGGCGGCGCGGGCCCGCTCCTCGGCGACCGCGAGCCGACCGATCTCCTGCTGGGCGGCCCGGAGTTCGCTGTTGCGCTGGGCCAGCCGGGACACCCCGAACATGGCGAACGAGGCGAGCAGCACCGCGAAGACGATGCCGTTCTCCGCCTCCCACCCCGGCACCAGCCAGGACGCCAGCACGGGGGTCACGGCGCAGAGCACCACGGCGACCAACGACTCCCACGGTGGCAGCAGGAACACCGCCGCCGCGGCCACGTAGACCAGGGTGGCCAGCCAGTCCCCGCCGGTGCCCGGGAGACTGGCCAGGCCCACCGCGAGCAGCAGCGCCAGCCCGGCCCGCGCCCGGCCCGCCGGGATCGGCAGTATGGCCTGGCGCAGCTTGCGGGCCCACTGGAACAGCAGCACGTAACCGACGCTGAAGACGACCAGGGCCGCCACACCGAGGACCCGCCGCCACGGCTCCGGCTGGTGCAGCGCGGTGGCGAGCGGCACGTTGAGGAAGAACAGCCAGACGGCGGCCAGCAGCCAGCCGGTGACCCGCCAGTGGCGGCTCACCGGCCAGTGTTGCCCGGTCGAGAGGTCCATCGGGTTCACGCTATCGGCCCGGCCCGGTCAGACCCGCGCGGTGTCCCGGCGGAACAGCCGGGCCGCGCCGACGCCGAAGAGCAGCGCCCAGACGACCAGGTTGGCCACCGCCGCCATGCTCACCCCGTCACCGGTCAGCGGGGCGCGGGCCAGCACACCCATGCCGTACACCGGGGTGAACTTCGCGACCTGCTGGAGCACGTCCGGCAGCACCTCCACCGGGACGAACAGCCCGCCGAACATGGCCAGCACCGCCAACACCGGGCCGATGATCTGCATGACGTTCTCAGCCGGCGCCAGGTAGCCGATGAAGAGACCGAACGCGGCGAAGACCAACGAGCCGACCCAGGCGGCGAGCCCGGAGAGCAGCCAGACGTACGCCGGGACGCGGACGCCGGCCACCGCACCCACCAGGAACTCGATGACGACCGCGAGCAGACCGAGGCTCATCGCGGTGATCAGCTTGGTCGCCACGTACGCCGCCGGGCGTAGCGGGGTGAGCCGTAGCTGCCGGCTCCAACCCAGCGCCCGCTCGGTGGCCACCGCGCCACCGACGCTCGTGGTCGCCACCATGGCCGCGTACACGGCCAGGCTGATCATGACGTACGCCGTCACCGGACGACCGTTGTCCAGCGACTGCCCGCCCTGCGGCAGCCCGAAGATGAGGAAGAAGACGCCCGGCATGATCAGCGTGAAGGCGAGGGTACGGCGGTTGCGCAGCACCCGGCGCAGCTCGATGAGCAGGGCGCCCGGGGCGAACCCGCCCAGTGCGGGCAGCCGACGGTCCGGCTCCGTGACACCGGCGCGGGTGGGGGTGGAGGTGGTCATCTCAGGCTCCGGTCTGCGCGGTGGTCAGGGCGAGGAAGGCGTCCTCAAGGTTGCGGGAGGTGATCTCGACGTCCCGGGCAGCGGTCCGGGTCAGCAGATGCCGGGCGATCGCGTCCGAGTCGCCGGTCCGCACCAGCACGGTGTCGCCGCGCACCTCCACGGCGTCCACGCCGGGCAGCGCGGCGAGGGCGGCCTGGTCGGCGCCGGGCAGGGTGGCCCGCACCGTACGGCCGGCGGCCAGGTTCTTGATCTCGGCGGTGGTGCCGTCGGCGACGATGCGTCCCTGCCGGACCAGCACGATCCGGTCGGCGTACGCGTCCGCCTCGTCCAGGTAGTGGGTGGCGAAGATGACGGTCCGTCCGCGCCGGGCGTCGCGGCGCAGGGCCTGCCAGAAGTCCCGCCGGCCCTCGACGTCCATGCCGGTGGTCGGCTCGTCGAGCACCATCAGGTCCGGGTCCGGCAACAGGGCCAACGCGAAGCGCAGGCGTTGCTGCTGACCACCGGAGCAGCGCCCGACCACCCGGTCGGCGATGTCGGTGATGCCGGCCCGCTCCAGCACCTCCGCCGCCGGGCGGGTGTGCCGGTAGAAGTGGGAGGTCATCCGCACCGTCTCGCCCACGGTGAGGTCCTTGAGCAGGCCGCCGGTCTGGAGTACCGCGGCGACCCGACCTCGGGCCACCGCCTCGTCCGGGGTGCCGCCGAGGACCCGGACGGTGCCGGTGTTCGGGCGGGACAGCCCGAGCATCATGTCGATGGTGGTGGTCTTGCCCGCGCCGTTCGGGCCGAGGAACGCCACCACCTCGCCGGGCTGCACCCGTAGGCTCAACCCGTCGACCGCGGTGACCGCGCCGAAGCTCTTGGTGAGGCCGTCCAACTCGACAGCCGGATGCGTACTGGTCATGCGAATGATGCTCCGGCAGCGCGTACCCCGATGCCCGGAGCGGTCGTCACGCCCCGACCGTGACATTTGTCAGGGGCTCTTGTTCCCGGAGGGTTTCCCGCCCCGGCAGCGGGTAACCGCCGGGCCGAACGCCGCGACACCGGGAGGACGCGATGGGTGCCACGCCGCAGGGTCAGGTCGACACGGTCGTGCTGATCCACGGGCTCTGGATGACGCCGCGCAGCTGGGAGGGGTGGGCCCAGCGGTACACCGAGCGTGGCATGCACGTCATCGCCCCCGCCTGGCCCGACATGGACCGGTCCGTGGAGCAGTTGCGCGACGATCCCGGCCCGATCGCCGAGCAGAGCATCGCCACCATCGTGGCGCACTACGACCGGATCATCCGGGCGCTGCCCCGACCGCCGATCATCATGGGGCACTCGTTCGGCGGCCTGTTCGCCCAAATTCTCGTCGACCGGGGCCTCGGCGCCGCCGCGGTCGGAGTGCACCCCTCGGCGGTGAAGGGCGTGCTCAAGGTGCCGCTGAGTCAGCTGCGCTCGGGCTTCCCGATCCTGCGCAACCCCGCCAACCGGAACAAGGCCGTCCCGTTCACCCCTGACGACTTCGCCTACACCTTCGGCAACACGATGAGCCGCGAGGACTCCGACCGGGCCTGGCAGCGCTACGCCGTCCCCGGCGCCGGACGTGTCTTCTTCGAGGGCGCGTTCGCCAACCTCGACCCGCGCTCGCCGGCCCGGGTCGACTTCGGACGTAACGACAGGGCACCGCTGCTGCTGATGGCCGGCGAGGACGACCACGTGGTGCCGGCGTCGGTGGTCCGCGCCAACGCCGGGCTCTATCAGAAGTCCCGCGCCCTCACCGCGTACGAGCAGTTTCCCGGCCGATCACACTTCACGGTCGCGCAGGACGGCTGGGAGCCGATCGCCGACTACGCGCTGGACTGGGCGCTGCGCGCGGCGGCCCTACCTCGGGAGATGACCATCGCCAGCGAAACCCCCCGCCGCTGAACCGCTAGTCATCGCCGTCTCATCATCCGCCGCGAGCAGGCACCGTCGTGGTCGGCCCGCAGGAGACAGCGCCGCCCCTCGGGCAGAGTCCGGTCGCAGAAGACCCAGTGGCGTACGTTCTGGTCGTCCTCGGCCGAGACGGTGGTGCCCCCAGGGTCGAGCTGCGGCAGGACGTGTGCCCAGTGCGCGACCACTCGGGCGAGCCGCTGGGCGGACAGCAGGTCACCGGCGACGACGGGTAGATGGATTACCCAGCGTTCGCTCATCGGCCCTGGCTCCGCTCGTTGCGGGCGCGGGCCTGCGCCGACTGCCACTGGCGCAGCGCATCCTTGACCCGCTCGGTCTCCCGACGGCTCAGGTCGCCCGGGACGCCCGCAAGCGCGGCTGGTGGCAGGCGTACGACGACGTGCTGCCGGACTGGTTCGAGGTCTACGTCGGGTTGGAGGCCGAAGCGTCGGAGATCCACGCCTTCCAGCCGCAACTGATCCCGGGTCTACTCCAGACCGCCGACTACGCCCGCGCCGTGATCCGGGCCGAGCACCCCGACGCTCCCACCGACGAGGTGGATCGCCGCGTGGAACTGCGGATGCGCCGCCAGGCGAGCGACAGCCCGCCGAAGCTGTGGGTGGTGCTGGACGAGGCTGCGCTACGGCGACCGATCGGTGGAGCGGAGGCATTCAAGGCGCAGTTGCGCCGACTGGCCGACGAGGCGGAGCGGCCCGGCAACAGCGTCCAGATCCTGACCTTCGGCGCCGGCGAATACGGCTCGATGGGCAGCGCGTTCAGCATCCTCGCGTTTCCCGAGCCGGCCGACCCCGGGGTGGTCTATATCGAGACCCGCGCCGGTAGCCTCTACCTCGAAGGCCAACAGGTCAGGGAATACAGCCGCATCTTCGACCACCTGGTCGCCACCGCCAGCGCTCGCAAGTCGCGCGACCTGATCCAGGGGGCGATCGACGAGCGATGAGAGGACGGCGCGCGGTGGAAGAGATCGACACGGCCCGCGTGACCTGGCGGAAGAGCACCCGCAGCAACGGCTCCGGCGACTGTGTCGAGGTAGCTGACAGCATGTCCGGCCTCGTCGGGTTGCGCGACAGCAAGGATCCAGCCGGCCCGGTGCTGACGTTCGGCCCAAGCGCATGGTCGACCTTCGTCGGGAGCGTCAAGCAGGAGACGTTCGGCAACTGACGCCAGCCTTTAGCGGGGATGCCGCCTGTCGGCATCCCCTTTCCGCGCTTGCCCAGCCAGCGACGCCAACTCTGCCCGGAGACCGCGTCTACATTGTTCACTTTGAGCGTGATGACTCTGAGGCATATTGGCGCCTGCGTGTCATCACGCTCGTTGGCGCCCCGCCACACCTAATCTCGGCCATCCTGCGGCAGCTACGACAGACAGGCACGCTCACGGCTCGAGCCGGGTCAGCCACTCCGCGGTTTGCCCGATCGATGACCTGCTCATTGCTCAGCGGGCTCTTCGGGTGGTGACTGAGGCAAATCGGCGCCTGCATCTTGACGAACTCGCCACCAGCGACGGCGGCGTAGAACTGGCCGGTGGCGAGTCGACCAACGTCACTGAGAAGGCTGCCCTTCGCCCGCGCCATCTCCTGTGCCGCATCAATCTGAGTCCTGCTCGTGAGCAGGCCGAAGAAGTCCCCCGTTGGGTTCCGCTTGATCCACTCGAACAGGGCGAGTTGCAGTTGGTTCACGAAGGTCTGCCGCTGCTGGTCGTCGGGAAGCCCCACAAAGCTGACCACCGAGATGCGGGCTCGAAATCCGGGCGGTGGGGTGAGCAGCTCCCCGGGGTCGACGACGGTGCCGTTGCCGCCGAACAGCGGATCGTTGACCATGGCCGCGGTCAGCAACTGAGCCATCTTCGCGCCGATCTTGACGCCTTCGTCGAGCTGACTGACACCCTCGGGAAGGGCACCGAGCAACGCGATGAACTCCCGCAGGTCGCTCGCGCCGGTCCGGGCGTAGCTGGTCAGCGCCTCGCGCAGCACGGCCCGACTCAGTCGCGCCCGGCCCGTCGGCCCGTCGGCGCGGGCATGCGGGGCAAGCGCGGCCACAGCTGCGTCGGCCCCGGCGGCGAAGGCGTCCGAGTCGTGCACCGTCCGGATCTGGGATCCGGAGACACACCGGCTGGTCCGGAGCATTCCGGTCCGGACCCCGGCGCTAACCTGCCACTTCGTTGAGGGAACTCTGGTCGTTGGGCTGGAGCATCGCCTACCCGAGAAGGCACCCGTGAGCCGGACGATCCTTGATGTTGATGACGAACTACTCGCCGAGGCCAGCAAGATCCTCGGCACCGCGAGGAGGAAGACAACCGTCAGCGCCGCCCTCAAGGCTGTCATTGACCGGGAGAAGCGGCGGCAGTTCGCCGACTGGCTCAAGCCCAGTGTGGCTCCGGTGCTCGGCGAACTGTCCGACCGAAGTCGGCTCGCGGTGTGCGGCGCGCCGCCACAGCCGAACGGGAGCGAACTCACCACCGTCCGGGACGCTGGCTCAGCCCCAGCCCAGGGAGATGTCGAGGATCTCCAGATCGGGCGGCGCGGCTGGGGCGACCCGTTTGGGATCACGGGTGACCAGGTAACAGCGGTACAAAACCGCGGTCGCCACGGCGTGAGCGACGTCCAGGGGCACGTCGAACCGGGCTGCAATCCGGGCCACCCGCCGGCTGGTCGGCGCGTCGTACACCGCTACCTTGATGTCCCGCTCCTCGCTGAGAAGCAGGTCGAGCAGGTGACCGGCTGGTGTGCCAGCCACCTCCAACTGGGCCTGCCCCAGGCAGAGTGCCGGAATCCACACCTCCTGCTCCGGGTCCTCCTCGGCGAGGGTCAGGATCGCCCCCGGCTCGATGCTCGCGCCGGAGGCGTAGGCGAGGAGGGCGGTCGTGTCCAGGACAAGACCGTTCACGCGGTGGCCGACCCGTCCTGGTCGAACTGGCGCAGCCACTCGGTGTTGCGGGCGTGCTGTTCGTCGCTGATCGGCGCTCGTGCGGCGAGGTGCGAACGGGTCCGCTCGATATCCTCGTCGGTCACCACGTAGCCGAGTTGCGCCCATCGGACACGAAGGCTGTCGGCACGCATCTTCCGGCGCAGGATCCCGGTGATGAAGCCCGACGTGTTGCCCTGCGTGCGCTCCACGTACGCGGCCACGTCGTCGGGCAGGCTGATGGTGATGCGGCGAGTCATACTCTGAGCCTACCCGCTGCATACTCAGGCACTGAGGATGACAGCGTCGCGTGTCCGGCTCAGCCGGGTTTGGCATGGCCGGGCCCGCCTGGGGTATCGCGGTGAGATGAGGGCCAGTTTCCGGCTTGGCCGGGTCGCGGGGGTGCCGGTCGGCGTCAACTGGAGCGTGCTGGTCATCTTCGCGTTGATCGCGTGGGGGTTGGCCGCGAACCAGTTCCCCCGCTCGTACCCCGACCGCGCCCCCGTGGCGTACGTGATCGCCGGGCTGGCCGCGGCGGTGGTCTTCTTCGTCGGCCTGCTCGCCCACGAGGTGTCGCACGCGGTGGTGGCCAAGCGCAACGGGCTGACGGTCGACGGCATCACGCTGTGGCTGTTCGGCGGCGTCGCCGAGTTGCGGGGCGAGCCGCGTGACCCGGGCGCGGAGTTGCGCATCGCCGGCGTCGGCCCACTGGTCAGCCTGCTGATCGGGGCGTTCTTCGGTGCCATCGCGGCGCTGCTCGCGCTGGCCGGGCAGGGCGGGCTGTTGTTCGGGGCGGTGGCGTGGCTGGCGGGCATCAACGTGCTGCTGGCCATCTTCAACGTGCTGCCGGCCGCACCCCTGGACGGTGGTCGGTTGCTGCGCGCCGCGGTCTGGAAGGCCACCGGCGACCGGACCCGAGCGTCAGTGGTCGCCGCCAGGGCCGGCTGGGTGCTGGGCGTGCTGCTGATCGGCCTGGGCCTGTGGCAGTTCCTGTCCGGCGTCGGCTTCGGCGGGCTCTGGCTGGCGCTGATCGGCTGGTTCCTGATCGGCGCGGCCGGGATGGAGGAGCGGCAGGCCCGCACCGGCACCGCGCTGCGCGGGATTCGGGTGGGCGACGTGATGACCGCGCAACCGCAGACGGCCTCGGCGGAGATGACTGTCGCGGACTTCGTCGACCACTACCTGTTCGCGTACCGGCATTCGGCGCTGCCGCTGACCGAGGACGGTCGGCCGACCGGCCTGGTCACCGTCGACCGGGTGCGGGGCGTACCGCCCGAGCGGCGGGCGTCGACCACGCTGGCCGAGGTGGCCTGCCGAGCCGACCAGTTGGTGCTGGCCCAGCCCGGTGAACAGCTCAACGACCTACTCCCCCGGCTCAGCGAGTGCGCCGACGGCCGAGCCCTGGTGGTGTCCGAAGACGGCCACCTCACCGGAATCGTCTCCCCCAGCGACATAAGCCGAGCCGTCCAACGCAGCACCCTCCGCACCCCCACCCCCACCCAGCCCCGTTGATCATGAAGTTATTGCCACGACACGCCGATGAAAGTGGCAATAACTTCATGATCAACAAGGGCTTGAGGGGCGGACAGGACGGGGA
>NZ_JBNCKM010000001.1:0-194292 GCF_049841535.1 Micromonospora sp. DT53 | reverse complement strand
CACCCCCCTCGTTTTTTATCTTTTTTTATCCCCCCCCCCCTTAGTTTTTTTTTATATAATTTATCCTTCCCCCCGGGGGGAGAGGGGGGGAGGGGTGGGAGAGGCGGGGGTCAGCGGGGGAAGTAGCGGTCTAGCAGGTCTGTGCGGAACGTGCCCTTGGGGTCCAGGTCCGTTAGGAGGGCGGCGAAGTCGGCGTGCCTCGGGTAGCGGGTGGACAGCTCGGCCGGGTCGGTGACGAAGACCTTGCCCCAGTGTGGGCGGGGCGCGAAGGGCGCCAGGCGCTCCTCCACCGCGGCCACCACGGGCAGCACCGCGGCGGTGTCGTCGACCCAGGTGAAGTGCAGCACGAAGCTGTCCCGCCGGTAGTTCGGGCTGAGCCACAGCTCGTCGGCCGCCACGGTGCGCAGCTCGGACACCAGCAGCACCGGGGCGATCAGGTCCGCCACGTCGTCCAGCGCGGCGAGCGCGTCGGCCGCCGACGTACGCGCGACGTGGTACTCGGACTGCAGTTCGTCGCCGCTGCTCGGGGTGAAGCCGAGCTTGAAGTGCGGCAGCC
The DNA here is from genome assembly GCF_049841535.1 of Micromonospora sp. DT53. Lineage (NCBI taxonomy): Bacteria > Bacillati > Actinomycetota > Actinomycetes > Micromonosporales > Micromonosporaceae > Micromonospora > Micromonospora sp. DT53. Next base: position 193,736 of record NZ_JBNCKM010000001.1, on the reverse strand, counting down.
GCTCGTGCCACGGGCCCGGCTCGCCGAGCTGCGGGGTGCAGTTCTCTGCCGGCATCCCGAGCACCGGGTGCCGGGGCTGGTCGGCGGCGGTGGTGCCCAGCCAGTCCGCCGGGGGCGGCGGCTGATCCGCCAACTGTTTGCGCCACACCTCACGCAGTCGGGGCGTACGGAAGTCGGTGAAGACACTCACGCTGTACGCCGAGCCGAGCGCCTCGTCCAGCGCCGCCCGGTCAAGGTCGAGGCGGACGTACTGGCGCAGCGCGAAGGTCGGCACGACGTCCAGGGTGACGCGGGTGACCACGCCGAGCGCGCCGAGCCCCACCACCATGCCGGCGAACCCGTCGGTGTCGCGGTCGACGCGGAGCAGATCGCCGTCGGCGGTGACCAGCTCCAGGCCGGCGACCGCGCTGGCCAGGTTGCCGTGGGTCTGGCCGGAGCCGTGGGTGGCGGTGGCCACCGCGCCGGCCACCGAGATGTGCGGCAACGAGGCGAGGTTGGCCAGCGCGTACCCCTGGGTGTGCAGCTGTCGGGCCACGTCGCCGTAGCGCAGCGCGCCGCTCACGGTGACCTGCCCCCGCTCGGGGTCCACCTCGACGACCGGGGGCAGCCCGGCGAGGCTGACCAGGTCGCCGTCGGTGTCACCGAGACGGTTGAAGGAGTGCCCGCTGCCCACTGCCCGGATCCGGCTGCTGCCGGCGACGAGCCGGCGCAGCTCGTCGACGGAGGTGGGCCGGTGGAACGCCTTCGCGGCGTACCGCACGTTGCCGGCCCAGTTGCGGCGCGGGACGTCAGTGGTCGGCGCGGCGTGCGATCCCTGCGCGGTCATGTGGCGGTCTCCCGATCGGTGCTCTGGTGGTCGGCCAACGCGGTGACGAGGGCGTCCAGAACCGTATCCGTCTGGAACGTGCCGTAGCCACGTTGGGCGATCGGCAGACCGGCGGTGGTGGCGCGTTCGATCTCTCCGCGGGCCGCCTGTCGTGCCGACGCGTCCCCGGACATCAGCGCGTCCTGGCCGCGTCGGATCAGCCGGTCGACCCGGTCCATCTGGTAGCCGCGCAGGCCGACCGGGAGGTCCGGGGCGGCGAAGGCGGCGCGTCGCAACGTGAGCAGGTCGACGAACCGGTCTCCGGCGTGGCGGGCGAGCGCGGCGGACACCTGCTCGGGCTGCTCGCGGACCTGGTCGAGGACGAGCAGCTCGATGGCGGGGCGGCCGTCGAGCGGGTGGCGGCCGGTCGCCAGCTCACCCGGCACACCCTGCACCGGCACCAGCAACAGTCGCGGCGGTGTCGCGTGACCGTCGCGTCGTGGCGGCTCGTCGAGGACCAGCGTGGCGACCTCGGCCCACCGGATCTCCCGGCGCAGGCCAGGCCGCCGGATGCTGAGCCCGTCCGCGTGGATCCCGAACCGGAACGGCCGCATCGCGCTGACCAGCGCCAACGCGCCGAGCGCGATCGCCCCTACCGCGATGATCGTTCGTAGCAGGGCGCCGTCGCTGGGATAGACCAACAAGAGCACCCCACCGAGTACGCACACCAGGGCGAGCGCACGGGCCCCCCGATTCCGGCGCAGTTCCACGCTCGGACCCCCGTTTCATGACCGTGGCGTCGGTCCCGACATCTTCCGCCAGACCGGGCACCGAGGACACCGGTCGATCGGGCACGGTTGTTCTCGTCGTCGCCGGGGAACCCTACGCCCATGAGCAGCTACCGCGATCCGGCCGCACGAGGTGACGTCTTCCCCTCCGAGGAGGAGCTGGACCCCACCGGCACCGAGGTCGAGCAGGCCAGCGCGCCGCCGGCCGGTGGGTTTCCGAGCCACCCGTCGCCCACTCCCGGTCCTCGACCGACACCGGCGCCCGCGCCCGCCCCGACGCCGGTGCCGGCACCCGGCCCGCCACCGCGCGTTCCCGGCGCACAGTCGATCGTGACCCGCCACCTGGACGGCTCGGTGGAGGTGGTCACCGACCTCGACGGTGACGGCGTCGCCGACGTCGTCCAGATCGATGTGGACGGCGACGGCATCCCGGACATCACCTACGTGGACACTGATCATGACGGGCGTCTGGACACCGTGCTGGGCGACCCGACCGCGCTCGGGACGGGCGCCCACCGTGCCTGACCGGAGGCGCGGTCGACTCAGAGCTTCGTCATCACCTCGCTGGCGACCAGTTCCAGGTGCTCCAGGTCGCTGAGGTCCAGCACCTGGAGGTAGAGCCGCTCGCTGCCGATCTCGGCGTACCGGCCGATGGTGTCCAGCACCTCGGCGGGCGTCCCGGCCAGACCGTTGGCCCGCAGCTCGTCCGGCTCACGGCCGATGGCGGCGGCCCGGCGGGCCACCTCGGCGTCGTCGCGCCCGCAGCAGAGCACCAGGGCGTTGGACCACACCATCTCGGCCGGGTTCCGGCCGATCTCGGCGCAGGCCGCGCGGACCCGGTCGAACTGCGCCGCCGTGTCTGGCACCGAGGCGAACGGCAGGTTGAACTCGTCGGCGTAGCGGGCGGCCAGCCGCGGGGTGCGCTTCGGGCCCGTCCCGCCGAGCAGGATCGGTGGACGCGGCTGCTGCACGGGCTTGGGCAGGGCCGGCGAGTCACGGACCGGGTAGTACCTGCCGTCGTGGTCGAACCGCTCCCCCGCCGGCGTGGACCAGAGGCCGGTGATGACGGCGAGCTGCTCCTCCAGTCGGTCGAACCGCTCGGCCAGCGGCGGGAACGGGATGCCGTACGCGCTGTGCTCCTCGGCGTACCAGCCGGTGCCGATGCCCAGCTCCACCCGGCCGCCGCTCATCTGGTCGACCTGCGCGACGGTGATCGCCAGCGGGCCGGGCAGTCGGAAGGTGGCGGCGGTCATCAGGGTGCCGAGCCGGATCCGGCTGGTCTCCCGGGCCAGGCCGGCGAGTGTGGCCCACGCGTCGGTGGGGCCGGGTTCGCCGCTCACGTCACCCATCATGAGGTAGTGGTCGGACCGGAAGAACGCGCCGTAGCCCGCGTCCTCGGCGCAACGGGCGACGGCGAGCAACTGGTCGTAGCTGGCGCCCTGCTGGGGCTCGGTGAAGATCCGAAGTTCCATGATCCGAGCATAGGGAGCCGGTCGGCGGTGCCGCGCCGGGACGCCGCCGATAGTCGTATGCTTTGACAGTCATATGAACGAGGAGGCATATTGGGGAGGTGTCCACCGACGCCTTCACCGTCCTGGCCGAGCCCACCCGACGCAGGATTCTCGACCAGCTCCGCGACGCCGAACGCAGCGTCGGCGAACTGGTCGACGGGCTCGGGGTCAGCCAGCCAGCCGTCTCCAAACACCTGCGGGTGCTTCGCGACGCCGGCTTCGTCACCTGCCGGACGGCCGCCCGACAGCGGATCTACCGCCTCGACCCCGGCCCACTGCGGGAGATCGACGGCTGGCTCGACCCGTACCGGCGGCTCTGGACCCGACACCTGGACGCCCTGGAACGGCACCTCGACAGTCAGGAGCAGTGAATGGACCGCGAAGCGTTCCACCCGAGCCCACCCGCCGACGTGCGCGCCGAGCCCCACGACGGCGGCGCGACTCTCGTCTTCGTCCGCGACCTGCGGCATCCGCCAGCCACCGTCTGGGCGGCACTGACCGACCCGGCCCAGCTCGCGCAGTGGGCGCCGTTCCTCGCCGACCGCGATCTCGGCAGTGCCGGCGCCGCCGTGCTCACTCTCGTCGACGGCGAGACCACCCAGCAGGACCCGGCGACGGTACGCCGGGCCGAGCCGCCGCACCTGCTGGAGTACACCTGGGGCGACGACCTGCTGCGCTGGGAGCTGAGCCCGCAGGGCAGCGGCACCCGGCTCACCCTGCGGCACACCCTCGCCGACCGGGGCATGCTGCCGATGGTCGCGGCCGGCTGGCACCTCTGCCTCGACGTGGCCGACCGGTTGCTCGACGGCGACCCGGTCGGCCCGATCCGCGGCGCGGAGGCCAAGGACTTCGGCTGGCCCGAACTGCGCGACGCGTACGCCGAACGGCTCGGCGAGGGCTGACCGGCGCGGTCCCGGCGGCCCCGGAGACCGGAGCCGCCGGAAACCGGTCAGACGTACGGCCGCCTGGCGTACGCCTCGCGGAGCGCGGCCAACCCGGTCGCCTTCGGCGTCAGGGTGCCCCACCCGGAGTTGAAGTAGTTGGTGCGCACGATCCGTGGCCCACGCTCGGCGTTGAGCTGGGCGATCGCCGCGGGCACTGTGGCGATCCAGGCCGCCTGGTTCGGGATCTCGGCCGACCTGACCCCCCACTCTGCGATGATCACGGGCCGGGACAGCGCCACCGGGCCGAGATCCGCCACCGCCCAGTCCTTCGTGCGGCGGAAGCGGGCCAGCGCGGTGTGGCTGGCGTTGGTGGCGTACGCGTTCCACTGGAGATAGTCGAGGCGGGACATCAGCGACTCCGGGTGGGTGCGCTGGAAGCAGGCTCGGTCGAAGCCGCCCAGCCCCACCGAGAAGGTCGTCCCGGCGGGCAGCGTCCGCGTCTTGAACCAGGTCAGGATGTAGTTCACGGCCTGCACCGCCCGAGCGTCCGACTGGGCCCAGGTGTACGCCGTGCCGGCCTCGGTGGTGCCGAACTCGTGGTCGGTGTCCAGCTCGGAGGCGAGCTGGATGTTCACTCCGAAGCCGAGCGTCCGGTACTGCGACAGGGCGCGGGCGAACAACCCGTCGCACTGGCCGCTGGTCACCTGGTTGTAGCCGTATGCCCTCGGCCAGGTCGTGCCGGGTCGCTGTTGGATGGTCATCGACGGCGCCGGCACTGTGTAGGTGGTGCCGTCCACGGTGAAGGTCTGCGGCCCGGTGTTCGGGGCGCCGTAGTGCTTCAACTCCAGGACCATGTTCATCTGTATCCCCGCCTGGCCCAGCGTGATCAGCCAGGGTCGGTTGTAACCGGGGAAGATGTAGCCGTCGGCAAAGCTGCGGTACTGGGTGAGCGACCGGAAGTTGCCGCCGGCCATGTCGGCGGTCGGATCGGCGCCACCGGACAGGTAGTAGCCGCCGAGCACGGGTTGGACCAGGCTGTAGTCGGCGGTGGCCGTCGCGGTGTTGCCGGCGGCGTCGCGGACCTGGACGGTTACCCGGGGCATCACGCCACCGACCGATGGACGGCCACGGAGCCGTTGTCGGAAGCCCGGGTCCAGACACGCCCGGAGTTGTCGGTGACGGTCACGGTGAGCGGGTCGATGACCGCCGTGACCTTGACCGGCGCGCTGCTGTTGCCCTGCGCGTCGGTGACCACGATGGTGACGGTCAGCGGTTTGGTGTCGGCGTCGGAGTAGGTGACGGTCAGCAGCATCTGGTCACCCGGCGCGAAGACGGATGCGTTCAAGGCTGCGGTCACGGTGGGAGCGGCCATGTCGGGCCCTCTCTTGCTCGGTCGCCAGGGCTCCGGCGCGCGGTTGAGCGACGTCGGACCCGGCGGGGTCCACAGTGCGAAAGGCCGGTGGGGCACGGGAACGGATGGCACGACCGGTGGGCGGCGTCGCCTGACTGCCGGCGGTGCTGACGTCCTTGTCCCGGTGGGCGGAGGCACCGCTGCGGGCGCCCGCAGGGGTGTCGGTGACAGCCACGGCCTGTCGTACGCGCGATCGGTGGCAGCTGTGCCGCGACCGCCGCGGCTTCGAGGCCGGGCTGGGTGAGGGCGGCACCGGTGGGAACGATGTTGTCCCCGCCGGGCCGGAGGATCGGGATGTGGCCCGCCACCCGTCTACCTCCACCTGCCCCAAGGGTGCTCTACCAGGGGCTTTACCGTCTTGTCCGGTTTACGACAACGCCCGGCGGGGCGCGGCGCGACGGTTACTCGGGCGTCGCGCCCCGCACGGCCCAGGCCCGCGCGGTGAGCCGGATCGACAGGTCCGGCTCCACTGGCAGCCGGGTCGCCAGCAACTCCCGTAACGCGGCTCGTTCGGTCTCGGCCAACGTCGCGACGTACGCGGGCGCCGACCCTTGGCCGCCGAGGAACGGCGTCCAGTAGTCGGCGAAGTCGGTGAAGGTCGTCGGCACGTCGACCGGCCAGACCGACACGTTCCGCAACCCGGCCCGCTCCCACAGCGCGCGGAGCGCGTCGGGCTGGCACACGGTGGTGCGTCTGCCCTCGTCCCGCTCCACCGAGACCGGGTCGAGCTGTTCGGCGGCGGCCCAGAAGTGCCGCATCATGGCCATCCCCTCGGCGTAGTCCCAGACGTAGGCGGCCACCACCCCCGCCGGCCGGACCACCCGGGCCCACTCCGCCACCGCCCGCGCGGGCTCCGGCACGAAGTTGAGCGTCAATCCGCTGACCAGCACGTCCGCGACACGATCGGGCAGCGGCAGCGCCCGGGCGTCACCGACCTGGAAGGCCGCCCGGGGGTCGGTGACCCGGGTACGCGCGACCGCGACGAACCCCTCCGACGGGTCGATGCCGGTCACCCGGACGGGATCCGTGCGGGTAAGGATCGTCGAGGTCAGCGCCCCGGTGCCGCTGCCCACGTCGAGCCAGTGCCGCCCCGGCGGCACGGCCAACCCGCGCAGGAAGTCCACTGCGACCAGGCGGCTCCACCGACCCACGTACGCCTCGTACGCGTCACCGTTCGCCCACACCGGCTGCGCCATGCCGGAACGATACGACAGGTCAGGGCTGTCGATGCTGGCGTTCAGTCGAGGTGGTCGGTGGGGGCGGTCTGGAGCAGCCAGGCCAGCGGCGGCGCCGACCACCGCACCCGAAGGCTCAGCGACGCCGTCGCGCCGGGTCGAGGAGGGCGGGCGGGGTGTCGAACTTCTCGTGTGCGGCAAGGTCGACCCCCGGCGCGACGATGGCGTCGATCGCGTCGAGCACGTCGTCGGGGAGCACGGTGTCCGCGGCGGCGAGCTGGGCGTGCAGGTGGTCCATGGTGCGGGGGCCGATGATCGCGCTGGTCACGGCCGGATGGGCGGTAACGAACCCGAGGGCGAGCTGGATCATGCTGAGCCCCGCCTCGTCGGCGACGGTGGCCAGCCGCTCGACGGCGTCGAGCCGAGCCTGGTTGGCCGGGACGCTGAGGTCGAAGCGGGCGGGCAGGAGCACCGAGCGGCTGGTGGTGATCTCCCGGCCGGCACGGATCGCGCCGGACAGCCAGCCCGAGGCGAGCGGGCTCCAGGCGAGCACTCCGAGCCCGTACTGCTCGGTCACGGGCAGGACGTGCGCCTCGATCCCTCGTTGCAGGATCGAGTAGCTGGGCTGCTCCGTCACGTAGCGGCTCAGGTGGTGCTCCCGTGCGGCCCACTCGGCCTGCACGATGCGGTACGCGGGGAAGGTCGAGGAGCCGAAGTAGCGGATCTTTCCGGCCCGTTGCAGGTCGGTCAGCGCCGACAGGGTCTCCTCGTCGCTGGTGGTCGGATCCCACCTGTGGATCTGGTAGAGGTCGACGTGGTCGACGCCGAGACGGCGCAGGCTGTTGTCCAACTCGGTGACCAGCCAGCGGCGCGAGCTGCCCCGCTGATTGCGCTCGTCGCCCATCGGCATGCCGGCCTTCGTGGCCAGCACGATGTCGTCGCGGCGGCCGGCGATGGCCTTGCCGACCAGCTCCTCCGACTCGCCCTGGCTGTACATGTCTGCGGTGTCGATCAGGTTGATTCCGGCCTCCAGGGCGGCGTCGACGATCGCCGTCGCCTCGTCCTGGGTGGTTTGCCCGAGTTTGCCGAAGTTCATCGCGCCGAGCGCGAGGGTGCTGACCTGGACGCCGGTGCGCCCCAGTGTGCGGTACTGCATGGCTGTTCCTCCACGGAAGGGTGAGGTGGCACTGGGCCCACCCGCTCTGGCATCCTGAGCAAGTGGAACCTTGTTCCGCTAAGAACAATACGGAACACAGTTCCGTTTGCCAAGCCGAGTGATGGGGGTAACGGCACGGTGGCCGACATCGACAGCGGATCAGGACGGTCGACCCCGCGGAAGCGGGCCGACGCCCGGCGCAATGAGGCGACACTGCTGGAGGCCGCCGCCTCGACCTTCGTCACCTCGGGCGTGGACGCGCCGGTACGCGACATCGCCGCCCGGGCCGGCGTCGGTGTGGGCACGATCTACCGCCACTTCCCGACCCGGGCCGACCTCATCGTGGCCGTCTACCGGCACCAGGTCGAGGCCTGCGCGGAGGCCGGCCCGGCGCTGCTGGCCGCCAGCGGCACACCGCACGCCGCCCTCGCCCAATGGATCGACCTCTTCGTCGACTTCCTGGTCACGAAGCACGGCCTCGCGGAGGCGCTCCAGTCCGACAACGCCGCCTTCGAGACGCTGCACGCCTACTTTCTGGACCGCCTCGTGCCGGTGTGCGCCCAACTGCTCGACGCCGCCATCGCAGCCGGTGAGATCCGGCCCGACGTGACCGCCTTCGAGTTGCTGCGCGGTGTCGGCAATCTCTGCATCGGCGCCGGCGAACCCCGCTACGACGCGCGTCGCATGGTCGAACTCCTCGTCGCGGGGCTGCGCCAACGCCAGGGCGCCGGGCCGCGATAACTTATCGATCATGGTGGACTGGGAGCTTCGGCCGGCCTCGGTGGCGGACGTCGAGGCGGTGGCGGAGTTGCGGGCGGTCGTGCTGCGGGCCGATCTGGAACGGCTCGGGCGGTACGACGAACGGCGGGTGCGGCAGCGCCTGCGGGACGGTTTCGCACCGGCGTACACCTGGGTCGTCGAGGTGGACGGCGCGTTCGCCGGCTGTGTGGCGCTGCGGCCCGACGCGGACGCCCACTGGTTGGAGCACTTCTACCTGGCCCCGCGACTACAGGGCAGTGGTATCGGCACGGCCGTGCTGCGCGACCTGCTGGACCGCTGCGACCGCGCCGGCACCCTGGTCCGGCTGAACGTGCTGCGGGGCAGCCCGGCCCGGAGGCTGTACGAGCGGCACGGATTCACAGTCGACGCCGAGGACCCGGTGGACGTTTTCATGGTCCGCGCGCCGAGGACGATCACCGCCGAATCTCGGGCAGTGTCAATGTAGCGTTGACAGATGGCGTCGGAGCTGGCTCGGTTGGCGGAGGTCCGCGCTACCCGCGCTCGCCACGACACCCGCGTACCGGATGGGTTGCCTGGAAGGCCAGCCGGCGGTCCGCGTCGGCGGCGATGTGGTCGAGGATGTCGTCGAGGTCCAGGAACACCGACCACCGCTCGCGGCCGGTGGCGTCGGCCAGCCGGTCCACGAGCAGCTCTTCCAGGTCGGTGACCCGCTTTCCCTTCCACACCTTGTCGGCCACGCTGACCAGCAGGTCGTCAACGCCGATGCCGTCCTGCTGCCAGGACGCGTGGTCACGCGCGAACCGGGCGAGCGCCTCGGAGACACCATGCCCCAGCAGCAGCTCGTAGCCGGCGGGCTCGTGGGCGGATCCGGGCCCGGACAACTCCTCCGGGTGCCGGACCTTGCCGATGTCGTGGGTGGCGGCCCCGAAGAGCACCGCCTCACGGTCGAACGGAAGCTGCGGGAACCTTTCCGCCATCGCGTCGGTCAGCTGCGCGGCGACGTCGTGCACCGCCCGCAGGTGCGCGGCGAGACGCGGCGGCGCGTGCAGCGCCTCCAGCAGGGCCACGACCCGGTCGGGCAGGGGCCGGAGCGGCGGGTCCGCGGGTGTGGTGAGAGCGCGGAGCAGGGGGTCGGCGGTCACCGCGCCAAGGGTACGGCCACCGCCGGTGGTCCCCCTGGGCTCAGCGCACCAGTCGGAAGAAGGCGCGCAGGTCGGCGACCAGCAGTTCCGGCACCTCGAGCGCGGGAAAGTGCCCGCCACGGTCGTGCTCCTTCCAGTACCGAAGGTCCGGGTAGCGACGGGTCGTCCACCGTCGGGACGGTCGGGGCACTTCGGCGGGAAAGATCGAGGCACCGACGGGTACGCGAACCTGCGCGGCGTTCTCACAGCTGATCCAGCCGGACACCCGGTCGATGCTCTCCGTGTACAGGCGTGCCGACGATGCCGCAGACCGGGTCAACCAGTACAGCGTGACCTGGTCAAGGATCTGGTCACGGGTGAGGCCGTGGCCGTTGGGGTCGGTCCAGCTGAGCAACTTCTCGCCCATCCACGCGCACAGGCCGGCCGGAGAATCCAGCAGGGCGTACCCGACGGTCTGCGGCGCGGTGCGGTGGGCTTCGGAGTACGCCGACCTGGATCTGCCGCGTTCGTGCAGCTGAGCCAACGCTTCGCGTTCGGCATCGGTGAGGTCGTCGGGGGCGGTCGGATCCGGGCCGACCAGCGGTGGTACCAGATGGATGCCCGCCACGTGCTCGCCGTCCAGGGCACCGATGGTGCTGGAGATGCTGGTGCCCCAGTCGCTGCCAGCGGCTCCGTAACGGGTGTAGCCCAGTGCCGCCATGATCTCCGCCCACGTGGCGGCTATCCGTTCGATGCCCCACCCAGGGTGGACGGGTTTGGCGCTGAAGCCGTATCCGGGCAGCGACGGGATCACCACGTCGAAGGCGTCCTCGGCGGTGCCGCCACAGCTCAGCGGGTCGGTGAGCGGCATGATCAGGTCGACCAGTTCCAGCACCGAGCCGGGCCAGCCGTGGGTGAGTACCAGCGGCATCGCACCCGGATGCGGCGACCGGGCGTGCAGCACGTGGATCGTCAACCCGTTCACGGTGACGAGGTACTGCGGGACCGCGTTGAGCCGCGCCTCGACGGCTCGCCAGTCGTACGCCTCGGCCCAGTAGCCGCAGAGGCTCTGCACCTCGTGCAGGGGTATGCCGTGCGCCCAGCCGGGTGCGGTCGCCGCCTCCGGCCAACGGGTACGCGCCAACCGGTCGCGCAGATCAGCCAGCTCGGAATCCGGCACGTGCACCCGGTAGGGCTGAACCTCGACAGGCATGCGGCTCCTCAGCTGCCAGACGCCACCGCGGTGAGAGCGCGGCGCAGGGGGTCGGCGGTCACGGCGGCAAGGGTACGACCACCTGGCGCGCCCGGGACCGTTCGCGGGGCAGCCGGAACCGGTGCGGCTTGGCTACGCTCCCCCGCACCCAGGGAAGGGGTTCCATCGGTGAGACATCGGCTGCGGCAGGTCGCGTTGGTTCTGCTCGGCGCGGCGCTGTTCGGCACGGTCGGTCTGAGCCTCGGCTCGTGGTACGCCGGACGCGGCACCACGCCAGTCAGGTTCGACCAGGCACGGCGCATGGCGGCGGAACTGCTTCCCGGCAGCGAACCAGTCGCGACAGGGGAGGGCGTGGTCCCCACCTGGCAGGGCCTGCTGGCGCATGGATTGACGGAGCCGGCGTGGACGATCTGGCCGGCTCTCGCTCCCGTGCTGGTGCCGGTGGCGCTCGTGCTGTTGTGGGCCGGGGTGATCTTCTACCCGGGTCGACGGGAACCGAGCCGAGCTTCCACCCCGAGCGCGAGCCAGCCCTGAGCCGTCCGGCTGGATACTGTCTAGCCATGCCGCTCAGTCCGGACGAGGTCGAGGTGTTCGAGCACTCCAGGGCCCGCCTGGAGGCGATCGCCTATCGCCTGCTGGGCTCGGCCAGCGACGCCGAGGACGCCGTCCAGGACACCTTCCTGCGTTGGCAGGGCGCCGACCGGGAACACGTCGAGACGCCCGAGGCGTGGCTGACGAAGGTCCTCACCAACGTGTGCCTGAACCAGCTGACGTCGGCGCGGGCCCGGCGGGAGACCTATGTGGGCACCTGGCTGCCCGAGCCGGTCCTCCCCGGGGATCGGATGCTCGGTCCGCTCGACACCGCCGAGCAGCGCGAGTCGGTCTCGATGGCGGTGCTCACCCTGCTGGAGCGGCTGTCGCCCAACGAGCGCGCGGTGTACGTGCTGCGGGAGGCCTTCGGCTACTCGCACGGTGAGATCGCCGAGATCCTCGGCATCACCGAGTCGAACTGCCAGCAGACCTACCGGCGTGCCAAGCAGCACGTCACCGCCGAACGGGCCCGCGCCCAGGTCGACCAGGCCACCGCCCGGAAGATCGTCGCGGAGTTCCTCACGGCGGCCAACAACGGCGAGATCCAGCGGCTGGTGGAGTTGCTGACCGACGACGCGACGAGCACCGCCGACGGCGGCGGCAAGATCCCGGCCCGGGCCGCGCCGATCGTCGGCGCACTGGCGGTGGCGAAGTTCCTGCGTGGCCTGTTCAAGCCGGCCGACGTCAAACGGGACCTGGTCGGGGGCAGCCCCGCCCTGCACGTCACCACCGCCAACGGCGCCCCGGCTGTGGTGGTCGTGATCGACGACCGGGTCATCGGCGTGATGTCGCTGGAGGTGACGCCCGAGGGCGTCACGGCCATCCACAACCAGGTCAACCCCGACAAGCTCGCCCGCGCCACCCGGCAGTGGTCCGCCTCCGAGCACGAGGAACCCACCCTCCACGTCTGGTGACCCAGGTCATAGCCACAGCCTGTCAGGAATCGCGTCGGTGTCCGGTTCAGGAAGCGACCACCAACCGAGACAGGAGTGCCACCATGAAGCACCGCATCGTCGTCCTCGGAGCGGGGTACGCCGGAGCCATGGCCGCCGGGCGCCTCGCCAAGCGCCTGCACCCGAACGACACCGAGATCACCGTCGTCAACGCCGAGGCCGACTTTGTCGAGCGGGTCCGCATGCACCAACTCGCCGCCGGGCAGGACCTCACACCACGTCCGCTGAGCGAGATCTATGCCGGCACCGGCGTCACGCCTCGGCTGGCGCGGGTCACCGCCGTCGACGCCGACCGCAGGACCGTCGCGCTCGCCGACGACCACGGCACCGACGAGATCACCTACGACACGCTCGTCTACGCCCTCGGCAGCGCCACCGCCGACCACGGCGTCCCCGGGGTCGCCGAGCACGCGTACGACATCGCCGGCCGGCCCTCGGCGCTGCGGTTGCGCGACCGCCTCGCCCACCTCCCGGCCGGCGGGACGGTGCTCGTCGGCGGCGGCGGCCTCACCGGCCTCGAAGCGGTCACCGAGATCGCGGAGGCCCGGCCGGACCTCGATGTCGCGCTCGCCGCCCGCGGCGGTCTCGGCGACTGGCTCAGCGCCAAGGCGCAGCAGCACCTGCGCGGCGTCTGCGACCGGCTCGGCATCACCGTCCACGAGCACACCGACATCGCGCGGGTCGAGGCGGCCGGTGCGGTCACCCGCGACGGTCGGCAGATCCCGGCCCAGGTGACCGTGTGGACGACCGGCTTCGCCGTCCACCCCATCGCCGCGGCCACGACCCTGGCGGTCGCGGAGACCGGGCAGATCATCGTCGACGCGTCGATGCGGTCGGTCTCACACCCCGAGGTGTACGCGGTGGGCGACGCCGCGATCGCCGAAGGACCGGGCGGTGCGCCACTGCGGATGTCCTGCGCGTCGGGCATCCCGATGGCCTGGCAGGCCGCCGACGCCATCGCCGCCCGCCTGACCGGTCGGGCGAAGTTCGCCAAGGCCCCGCTGCGCTACTTCAACCAGTGCATCAGCCTCGGCCGGCGCGACGGCATCATCCAGTACGTGACCGCCGACGACCGGGCCAAGCCGTCCCTCCTCACCGGGAAGCTCGCGGCCCGCTACAAGGAGTTCGTCTGCACGGGCGCGGCCTGGAGCATCGCGCACCCGGTGCTCTACCCGGTCCGCCGCCACCGGATCGTCCCGACCCGAACGGAGGTCCGCACAGCCGCGTTCTGACCGTCCCTGCGCCAGCCCGTAGCTGTCGCAATGGCGGCGGAGCATGTCAGCTGTCACCGTAGTGGTATCGGCAGGCGATGATCTCGACGTCACCCTTGGTGATTCGATACACCAGCCGGTGTTCACGATCGATCCGGCGGGACCAGAATCCGGACAGCTCTCCCCGAAGGGGCTCCGGTTTTCCAATGCCTTCGTACCCGTTGCGGATTATGTCAGCAATGAGGTCATTGATGCGCTTTATCAGCTTCCGGTCGGTATGACTGAGGTACTGCCTCCACGCAGTCGTGGTGAAGACCAATCTCATGCGACGTCTCGCACAGTTGCCGGGTCGATCAGGTCGCGCTCGGCCACATCATCGCCCTCCAGCTCTGCCATCGATCGACGCAGGGCGGCAGCGTTGCTCGGGCTCCGCAGGAGGTATTCGGTTTCCTTCATCGACTCGTACTCGGCGAGCGGCACGATCACCACTGGCTCGTGACCTGACCGGGTCACCACCACTTCCTCCGCGTCGTTGATGACGCTGTCGAGTTCGGCGGCCAGGTTTTGCCGAAGCTGGGTGAAGTTCACGGTTCGCATGACCACCTCCGGGTGAGTACAGAAAACTGTACCTCAACCTGACGGTTCTCTGGTGGCTGCGGGCCGAACTCGATGTCGACGACCAGGCACAGTGCGGCGGTCGGGCGGGCCGGATTCCCGTTGGGAGCGGCCCGCCCGCACTCGCCCCGGAGCCGGCTATCCGGCGTGGCCCCAACCGGCCTGAGCCGGCGCGGCCATCCAGGTGGCGGCCAGGATGGCGCCGACGGTCGCTGCGTAGATGAAACGACGAATTCGCATGAGTCTCCCTCTCAAGGGTGCGTGCTGCCGTTTGAATAGGCGACAGCGTTGACGGATGGTTGGAGGCCCCCACATGTCGCAAAACTCGTCACCCAATGTCGTTCGCCGGCGTCCTGGATGATTGGACGTCAGCGTATTGACGCCAGTTGGGATTTCGCTACGGTCGATGCCTGTTCCGAACGGCCGCGCGCCCGTCCGGGCTGCTCACGGGCCTGTTCGAACCTGTTCGGGGGCACTCACGCCGACGACGTCTGCTCCACCAGTTGCACCAGCACCAGCGCCGTCCTCTTGTCGGGTTGCACGGAAGCGGTGCGAATCAGGTAGGTGCCAGCAGCCACGTCCACCGTGAGGTGGGTGGTGTGCTCCAGCCCGTCGCCGGTGTAGCCGGAGTCGAACAACTCGGCCGGCCCACTTGTCGTCCATGTGCCCGCGTCTTTCCAGTCGGCGATCTTGAGCGCCCGGGGAACGAGGCGGACGACCTCCGCCTCGGAGACAGCGTAGATCCACCGCACGAAGATCCGCCGGTCCGGGAGGTACGTGGTGGAAGCCGGTTCGTCGGCCAGCACAAGCGCCTGGGTGGCGCCGACATCCAGCACTCCGACGTAACCGTCGACCTGGCAGGCCCGGCCGTAGTCACCCCAGGAGTCATCGTCGTCCACCGACGCGCCCGCCCACTCGCCGAGCGCCGACGTCGGCACGACGATGAGCGGCCCGCCGCCCGAATCGACCCACGGCAGCTGACTGACCGGCCTGCGCGTACGAGCGAGGACGCCGGCCAGGTCGGTCATGTCGGTCACGATCGCGTCGGCACCGGCGGCGGCGAGGCGTTCGGCCTTGCCGGGCTTGTCGGCGTACCCGACACAGGCGACACCGGCTGCTCGGGCGGCGGCGACGTCGGTGGTTGAATCACCGACCAGAACAGCGGCATCGGGTGCGACCTTCAACGCCTGCAGGGCCTGCACAACCGGCACCGGGTTGGGCTTCAGCAGATCGGGATGCGCGCCTCGCCCGATGACGGCACCGAAGTAGCGGGCCCGGTCGCGGCGTCCGAGGTAGGTGCCGATGGCGGCGGCGGAGTTGTTGCTGACGATGGCGAGGGGCCGCCCGGTCGCCAGGCACGCCGCGACCACGTCGAAGGCTCCGATCGTCGTCTCCGCGGACGCCGCGGCCTCGACCTCCGCCGCCTCCAGGGCCGCACCGACGACGCCGACCAACTCGGGCGCGAGCACGGCGGTCGCGCGGAACAGCTCCAGCGGGTCGTCCCCGTCGCGCAGCTCATCGGGCAGGACGACACCCCGGCTGAGGATCAGCTGACGCAGGTCGGCGGCGATGCGCGGCGCGGCCCTGCTGCCGAACAGGCGGCAGATCGGACCGTCGAAGTCGACGAGTACGACTTCGGCCCGCTCGACGACGTCGGCGAGCGGATCGTGTCGCCGTTCTGCCTCGGTTGTCACCATGTGCTCCCGCAGGCCGTCTTCGCCGTCAAGGCTGCCGATCCTAGACACCGCCGGCGGTGCTCGCCGCTCGACCGCCGCACATCTCAATTCGACGAGCCATCCAGCTGACGTCATTCGTCAACGGCCCTGCTCCGCCGGTGCCGACACTCCCGACGACCGCAGGGTGTCATAGGGCTGACAGCCGTACGTCTCGCGGTACGCCTGGGCGAACCGCCCGGGATGGGTCCAACCCCAGCGTCGGGCCGTCTCCGCCACGGTCTGCCCCGGCTTGGCGTGTTGCAGATCCCAGTGGGCCTGGCGTAATCGGACGGCACGCAGGAACGCCATCGGACTCTGGCCGTGGTGACGCTGGAACGCGACCTGTAACGCGCGCTGGCTGACCTCGCAGGCTTCGGCTATCCGACCCACGGTCAACGGGACCGCGGCATGCGCCTCGATGAACTCGGCGGCCCGGCGCACGATCGCGCGGCCCACGCCAGCCTGTCCGGGCAGATAGTTGATGGTCATTGTGGTGTTCGGGAACACCGCGATGGCGGTGGTCGCCACCAGGTCCACCAGGCCGGCTCGGGCCAGCGGACTGGCAACCACCGCGTCGACTGCGAGTTGTCGCCGGACGAACGCCGTCATCGACTGCCAGAGCAGGGCCATCGGCGGGGAGAGCGGCGTCATCGTGGTGAAGTGGAAATTCGCGGCGGGCAGCCCGGTTCGAGCGGAGGCGGTCGCCGCGACCCGCTGCATCGGCAGCCGAACGAAGACGGATGCCAGGTCGTCGATGAGGTGAATTGCGCCCACATCCGGGTAGCGGCCGGTCGTGCCGGGGCCGAGGCGCAGTTCCTCGTCGTTGGTGCGCACCGCGTACCGGCCGTGCGTCACGGTCGTTACGGCCAGATCGGCATAGGGCAGCGATTCGCTGCGGCTGCGCATGGTGTAGCGAATATCACCGATCTCCAGCTCGTCGGCCCGCACGATGGCTTGCCGATAGCGGAATCGGGCAGGCGGCCCGGAGATCCGAACTCGGTGTTCTCCGAACCTTTCCGCGATCAGATGGTGCGCTCGTTCTGGGTCGTCGGTCTCGACGACATCCAGGGTCACAGGCTCCTGCCCGTCAGGGTTCCCCGTCCACGGCATGGGCCGTCACCTCCGTCGGGCCGCTAATCCGGGCCCGAACTGATTGAACGTGATACCCAGCGGTACGCAACGGCCTGTCGATGACTTCCGGAAGACGGCAGCAACGTCCGCTGTCGACACGACACGCCGATGTCGTGATCCGATCCGCTTCCCGTACAGGGCTGGCCGTTTCGCGAATGACGGGTCGCGCGATGGTTCTCTACCAGGCCACAATCGAGGCGGTTCACGTCGCGCGCCCAGGCTGCACCGCTGCGGCCTTCCGGGTGAGTGAAATGACTGTGGCT
Organism: Micromonospora sp. DT53; assembly: GCF_049841535.1. NCBI lineage: Bacteria > Bacillati > Actinomycetota > Actinomycetes > Micromonosporales > Micromonosporaceae > Micromonospora > Micromonospora sp. DT53. The sequence goes on along the minus strand of NZ_JBNCKM010000001.1, from coordinate 176,452 downwards.
TTGTGGTTACACGTTTCCTGTGCCGAAATTGTCGGGTTCTTGACTCTTCAGCAGACGCAGCCTCTCCCGCTCACCAGCCCTAACCTCAGCGTGTCCGAGCCACTCACCCTGGCCCGGCCCATTCGGCCGGCCGATCGGGGTCCGCGACGTTGCGACCCCGGTCGGCCGGTCCCGCATCTGTCCCCGCCGGCCTGGTCAGCGCAGCCAGGCCGGCGGGACCGGGTGCCGCAGGATCTCGGCCAGCTCGTGCTTGTGCGGGTCCGGGTCGCCGTCGAGCCAGGCGTGGGCGTGGAAGCCGGCGGAAGGCGCGCTGACCCCGATCACCACGGTCCGCGGCACCCCCCGCTCGGCGAACCAACGCTGCCGTACCAGCGCGCTCTCCAAGCAGTTGCCGCCGCTGCGGCCCAGCGCCCGCCGGACCAGCAGGTCGGTGCCACCGGGTGGGGGCGCGGCGAGGCGGACCGCCCCCAGCCCGCCCCTGGCGAGTTGGCGGCGCACTCGCCGGCTGGCCAGCATCGTCCACGCCACCAAGGCCACCCCCAGCGGCCCGTGCCAGCGGATCAGCCGGGCCACGGCGCGCAGACGGGCAGCCATCACGACCGCCGCCGCGCTGTCCGCAGATCCCGCAGCGCCCCGGGCAGCCGCAGGACGTGCCAGCCGATCCGCCGGGCGTACGCCCACAGCAAGCCCCACCGGCCGCGACGCGCCCCCGCGTCGATCTGCAGCAGGTGGACAGGTGGCGGCAGCACCCCCCGGGCGAGTGACCGCAGGACATGCCGCGGCCCGGACAGCTCCGTCAGGCGTGCCAGGGCGACGGAGGTGGGGCTGGCCAGGCGTGCGGCGAGCCACGCCGACGACGGTACGGACGTGGACGACAGCCCGAGGCGAGCCGCGACCACCGTGCCGGCCGGCAACACCCGCAGCCCGACGGCGAACGCCAGCGTGGCGTCGCAATCGGCGGCGAGTCGACCGGCCGCCTCCCAGGTGGACGGGGGCAGGACGGCGAGCGCGCGGACCAGGTCCCGGGCGGGTTTGGCGAACCCGCCCGGGCTGGCGGCGTGCAGCGCGGCCAGCAGGGCGGTGCCGACGTCGTCGGGGATGAGGACGGTCCCGCCGGCCAGGTCGAGGGGTTCCGCCTGGGCGCGCAGCAGGTGCCACAACGCGTCGTGGTCGCCAACCCCGGCGAAACCTCGGTGCAGGTCGACGGTCAGCGGCAACGGGCCGGGGGCGGACCAGGGCTGCTCGTGCCAGTCGCCAGCGGCGTCGTACAGGTCGGCGGGCAGCTTCATCCGGTAGCCGGCGTCCTGCAGGATGTCGCGCACGGCGGAGATGGTGGCCGGTGCGACGAGCAGGTCCACGTCGGCGTAGGTCCGGTCGGCGTCGAGCCGGCGGGCCAGGCCGGCGCCCTTGAGCAGCACGCTGTCCACGCCGTTCTGGCACAGCACCTCGCTGGTGGACACGGCCAGGGCGTCGAGGGTGAGACAGCGCAGGGCGAGGCCGGAGGTGGTGTTCACGACAGCGCCCGGGCCGGGACGAGCATGGTGTCGAGGAGTCGGTGCGTGGCGTCGAGGGCCGCCCAGTCGCGGGTGCGTTTCAGGTCGTAGCCGGGCCGGCCGGCCAGCGTGAGCAGCGCGTGCAGCCCGTACGCGGATTTGATTGGCATGTCGTCTCTCCTGCGGACACAGAATGTGCGGCGGGGCGTGCGCGATCGGCGCCGGGTGGGTGGGGGCACGGCGCGAGGCGAATGGCGGCAGGCACGTGGACGCGCCGCAGTACCCGGGCCTTGAGTGAGGACGCATCCGAAGTGGAATTGTGCGTACAGGAATCTAGCATCTTGAGGTACCACGTTTTGCCTGTTCAGGACCGTTTCGCTGGTCCCGCTCGGCGGGTTGTGGCCGGTCCTGTGCGGAACGTGGCCGGGTCGCGCCTGGCTTCGGCGTTGCTCTCACCTCACCGAGGACCGCACGCATTACGACCGCGTACTGGCCACGCCGGCACGAGACGCAGAAGGCTGATCACGTCGGCCGAGGCTTCCCATCGTTGATATGAGGGGCAGCGTCTTCATTTTTATTCGCTCGGCGACCTGCGGTCGCCGAGCGGACGCATCCGGCGGGCGCCGCTCGGTTTGGCACTGAGGGAGACAGAATGCGACGGGACGTCGAAAGCGGGGCTCCGACAGTTCGGCACAGGTTCGTCACCCACGATGTCTCCCAGGCCCACGACCTGATCCGGCAGAGATGCGCAGGGCTGGAGCTTTCGCCGCAGGGCGTCGCCGACCAGTTCACGTACCGAGAGGACGGGGTCGACGTCGGTTCGATCCTGGCGACGCGGGTGCAGTGCAGCGTGGACGTCGAGATTCGTCTTGAGCCACTGGCGGACCTGCTGATCGTTGCGATGGTGAGCGGGCGGGCCGAGGTACGCGATGGCCGGGACGAGGTGCGGACCAGCCCCGGTCAGGTGCTTCTGCAACAGCCCGGCCGCCCTCTCGTCAACACTGGCCACAGTTTCGATCTCTACAGCATCAGCCTGAACCTGGCCATGGTGATCGAGGCGGCCACCGAGCGGACCGGAATCGACCCCGGCGACTTCCGGTTCGGTGCGATGACACCCGTGTCGGACGAGATGGGCCAGTTCTGGTACCACACCGCGGCTCATCTCTATCGCCTCTTCACCGGCCCTGCGGAGCCGCTGCAAAGCCCGCTGGTGATCCGTGCCGCCACCGACCTGGCCGCCACTGCCGCGCTCGCCGCCTTTCCGAACTCCGCGATGACAATGTCCTACCGGCTGGACGCCAGCCCGTTACCAACCGGCCCGGTACGCCGCGCGGTGTCGTTCATCGAGACACATGCCGGCGAAGCGGTCACCGCCACCCAGATCGCCGACGCCGCCCGCGTCACGCCTCGCACCCTGGGGACGGCGTTCCGCCGCCATCTGGGCACCACTCCGATGGCGTACCTTCGCCGGACCCGGCTGGACCGGTCCCACCAGGACCTGCTCGACGCCGATCCGACCACGGGGGACACGGTGGCCGCGATCGCGCACCGCTGGGGCTACGTGCACCCGGGCCGGTTCGCGGCCGACTATCGGGCGGTGTACGGCCGCTCTCCCACCGACACCCTGCACTCCTGACCCGGCCCGGGCCTGGCCCACCTGGCCACCACGTGCTCCGCGCGGCCGAGCCGTCCTCGGACGGCTCGGCCCGCCTCTCGGAGCGTCAGGGAGTCACCCGGGTAGCCGGGCCGTCGCCTGGCAGACCTCCCGCGTCGCTGTCCGATTCCACCGACGGCAGCGGGGTGGTCCCGAGGACGCCGCCGTCCCTGGAGTACGCGGTGAGAGTGGCCGGCTGGTCCGGCGGCACCCGGGTGGTGCCGGCGTTCGTCGCGTCGACGGCGACCGTGGCCGGGGGTGCGCCGCCGACCGTCACCGTGACGCGGGCCGCGTCCGGCGGGGCGATCACCCGCACCTCGCCCGTGGGGGGCCGGGCGCCATCCTCGGTCCGGACCCGCCAGCCGATCGGTCGCTGATCGGCGCCGTCGGCCGGCAACAGCAGCCGCAGGTCGGTCGACCAGCCGGTCCGGTCGTCGCCGTGCATGGCGTACGCGATCACTCCCCCGCCGGCCGGCTGCACGGTGAGCAGCGCGGCGGCCCGGCCGTGCTCGCTGCCCGACCACCGCACCCGTACCGTCGTGCCGGCCGCCGGGAGGTGGCTGTCCTGGAGTGCCGTATGGACGAAGTTGCGGAGGTTGGCGTCGTCGAGCGGCGTACCTCGGGCGGGTCGCCGAGCGGCGGTGACCAGGGCGTCCATCTCCGGCCCGGTCCGATCGAGCCCGGCGTACGGGCCGCCGCCCAGACCGCCCTGGAAGAACACCTGGTCGCCGCGGCTGACCCGGACAACAGGTTCGAGCGGAAGCGGTTCGGGAGGCAGGACGGCGAACCCGACCCCACTTCCGTCCGCCCTGGCGATGTCCTGGTACTCCACAGTCCCCCTCGACGTGTATCGAGGGTCGCCACTGATCGACACGGTGGATTCGGCCGGACCGACGACGACCGCGAATCCGGCCTGGCCGGGGAATGCCTGCATCAGCGTCATCACCGGGTCGTCGTCGCCCTCGCTGTGGCCGCCGTACCGCATCTGCTGGGCGTCGGCCCCGGCCGGACCCACGTACCAGACAAGTGCCTCCCTGGTGAGCAGGCCGAACCGCAGCGGCACCGCGACCAGCGCGACCCGGTGGCCCGGCTGGTCACTGCCGTAGATCAGACGGATCCGGCCGCGATCGCCGACCTTCCAGGCACCCAACGGGGCGTCGATTCGCACAGCCGAATCGGTGCTGATCCGCGCCCGGAGCGTGTCCAGCCAGGCCCGATCCCCGGCCAACGCGCCCCGTGGGGGCGCGTCGAGCAGCGCCGTCGGAGTGGCGGCGACCGCGATGCCCGGTGCCCATCCGGGAAGGGGAACCACGTTGGTCTGGACCCCGACGAGCGCGACCCCGACCGCGGCGGCCAAGGCCGTCCGGATCAGCCGCGTCAGCTGGTGGTGTCGCTCGCGGCGCGCGAACGCAGGCCATGGATCCTCGGGTACGCCGACCCCGTGCGCGGCCGCCCGTAGCGCGGGACTGAGCGTCGAACGAGCGAAGCTTCGGGTCATGCCAATTCCTCCTCGAGCCGTGCCGGGGACTGTGCGGTGGGTGAGGCGAAGTCGCTGCGCAGTCGGGCCAACCCGCGCGACGCCTGGCTTTTCACCGCGCCGACGGAGCAGCCGAGAACCTTTGCGGTGTCCGCCTCACTGAGGTCCTCGAAGTAGCGCAGCACCAGCACCGCCTGCGTCCTGGGCGGTAACCGCCGTAATGCGGCGAGGAGCAGTTGCCGCTGTTCCACCTGCACGTACGCGTCATGCGTCGGCTGACTGTCGGAGGTCAGCAGCGGCACCTCCAACGGTCGCCGTCGACGCCGCCAGGAGATCGCCGTGTTGACCATCGCCCGGCGTACGTAGACCTCGGGCGCGTCCCTGCGCAGCACCCGCCCCCAGCGCCGGTGGGTCTTCTCCAACGCCGACTGGGTCAGGTCCTCGGCTGTCCCCCGGTCGCCGGTCAGCAGGTAGGCCGTCCGGAGCAGCGATCCCCACTGTCGTTGGACGAACAGCCGGAACTCTTCGTCGTCCTCGTGCCGACTCACTCCACCTCCAGGTCGCGTCCACCTCGCGTCTGAGTGCGGACACAGAGTGAGACGCCACCTGCGGCGTCCGGGGTTGAGTGGAAGGTCGCACGCCCGGGGCTCACGCCGACGGCTCAGTCCTGTCGTTGTTGACCCCTGGACGGCCCATCGGATTCGGCCCGGCGCTCGGCAAGCCAGATGGCGTGTCCTTTGAGCAGGTATCCGATCCAGTAGATCGCGAAGAGGATCAGGAAGCACGCAAAGAACAGTCCCGAGATGATGCTCGCCAGAACGAGCGCTCCCTCGCCGTCGCTCAGCCCGTAGATCGTGAAGCCGAAGAGGCCCAGAAGGAAGAACAAGACCATGTAGAGCTGCAGTGTCGAACTATCCGCCGGGTGGGACGCGCGAGGCGGCCGAGGAACGCCAGGGTCGTTGCTGATCATGTTGTGAGTATCAGCGCAATGCATCGAGCAAGAAAGGCCGCGCCGATCTTGCAGTTTCGGATGTCGGGATGAGGTGGGATGCCCCATGTGTCGGGACAGAAAGTGCAAGATCGCGGAGCGGGGACAGTTCGGCCCCGCTCCGCGCGCTCGGCGATGTCGGCCACCGCCACCGACGCCGCTAGCCGGTGTACTTGCCGTTGCGGGTGTCCCCCGACGTGCCGTCGTAGGACACCTTGCGGTAGCGGTGCACCGAACCCTTCTTGACCGCCTGCCAGTGGTCCGCCGCCACCTCGTAGTCGTGGTGCTTGTAGTAGTCACCGGCCGACTTGTAGTAGATCCGGTGCCGGGCGTACCCGCCGCAGTTGGCGAGGTAGCTGTAGGAGTACATCTTCATCCCGCCGAAGTCGGACGAGTAGTACGTCTTCGGCTGGTGCCACAACGAGCCCGGGTTCGGGTAGCCGGGCAGCTCGGCCCAGTTGTACGAGTTCCAGTACAGGTCCCAGCAGGTCATCACCGCCGCCGTGGCCATGCCACCGGACGTCGGAGCGGCGAGATCGTCGGCGACGACAACTGACGCGGCGATGGTCCGGTAGGCCAGCTCCGGTGGGGTCGGCGTGCCGGCCGGCGGCTCCGACAGCAGCTCCCGCGGCACCGGCACGGACCGGGGCGTGATGGTCAGGTACGTCTTCAGAATGCCCTGCTTGTCGTCGTACGCGAGGGGGGCGTTGCGGCCCATCTCCCCGTCCTGACGAATGCCCCAGTCGCCGGACTCCGCGTCCCGGGAGAACACCACCCGCACACCGTTCTGGTAGCCCAACCGCGCCAGCTCGATCTCGCGGTCCACGTGCTCGTCGTCGTACACCGCTGAACCCGGCCCCCCGGCGGCGCTGGCCGGCGCGGCGTTCCACGCGGCCACCGTCGGCAGGACGACCAGCACCGCGAGCAGTGCCCGTCCCGACAGCATTCTTGCCATCACAACTCCTCATCCGTTCGATACCGAGACGCGGACCCGGACGGTTCGCGTCTCTGTGTGCCGTCGCCATCCTTCGAGGCGAGGTTCAGAGCGCCGTCAAGGTGGCATCAATTGCGCCCCGGTTTCGGTGTCGTAACGGCGACGTTCGAGTGCGCGGGCCCGCCGGGGCAGCGCCAAATGAGACGTGCAGCAGCTTCGACTGGAAGGCGGCCGATGAGCGCGACAGCGGATCACGTGTTGAGCCGGCGGTGCACGCTCGTGGTGGCCGCGGCCGGGTACGGCAAGACGTTCGCCGTACGAGGCTGGCTGGGCGACCGCCCGGCACACTGGTGCGATGCGGCCGACGTCGCAGCCCTGGCGACAGCCGGGCCGGAGCGCCTTGTCTCGCTGAGCGCCCGGTCCGCGCTGGACCTGCCCGTCGACGAGCCGAGCTGGCTCGTCCTCGACGACGTGCCGCGACTGCCCCGCCGCCGGCTACAGGCGCTGCTGGACAGCCTCGAACACCTTCCGCCGCAGCTCAGGGTGGTTCTGGTGACCCGTCACCCGCCAACACTCTCCCGCCGGCAGTCGGGGCTGCTCGCCGAGCACGGCCCGTCGGACCTCCGGCTCTCCCTCGACCAGGTGGCGTCCCTCCTCGCCGACCACGGTCTCACCGACCCGACACTCGCGGCCCGGATCCACGCCGCGACCAGCGGTTGGCCGGCCCTGGTCACCCTGGCCGCGCGGACGGCCGCCGCCGGCACGGACTGGGACGACCTGACCGAATCGGGTACGCCGCTGGAGTCCTTACTGGTACGCGACGTGCTCGCGGAGTTGGCGCCCGAGGTCCACCGGCTGCTGCGGGACGCGGCGCACCTCGACCCGTTCCACCCGGACCTGGCCCGCGTGCTCGGGCACCGACACGGAGCTCACTGGCTGGACCAGCTGACCCGCGCCGGCATCCTCCTCCCCGCGACGACCGACGGGCACGGGTACCGGATGGTGCCGGTCGTCGCCAGCGTCGCCCGCCGCCGATTCCCGCTGAACGCGGCGGGGAGGCAACGCCTGCACGCGGGAGTGGCGCCGTGGTACGCCGAGCACGGGTTCCTCATCGCGGCCCTGCGGTCGTACCAAGAATCGGGGGGCACCGAGGCGGCGGCGCGGATCCTCGCCGACCACGGCGCGGCGCTGCTCGCCGCGGGCGGCGCCGAGGCCGTCGTCGACGCCTTCCAGTCCCTGCCCGAGCACGTCCGGTCCGACGACCTGCGGCTGCTCTACGGGGAGGCGCAGCAGATGCGCGGCGACTTCGAGCCCGCGCTCGCCGCGTACGCCGTGCTGGCCGACCGCAAGGAATCCCTCGCTGCCGGGCTGGCCTGGCGGTACGGCCTCGTGCACTACCTGCGCGGCGAACCGCACTCCGCCCTGGAGGTCTTCCAACGCGGTGTGCTCGACAGGCACCCGTCCACCGACAACGCCCGACTACTCGCCTGGACGGCTGCGGCGCAGTGGACCAGCGGAAACGCGGCGGCGTGCCAGGACAACGCCGAACGGGCCCTCGCGGCGGCGACAGCGATCGGGGGCGACGCCGCGCTCGCCGCCGCGCACACCGCGCTCGCCCTGGACGCCAAGCTTCGTGGTGACCGACCGGCAGCCGACGAGCATCACGAGAAGGCGCTGCACGCTGCCGAGGCGGCACGCGACACCGTCCAGGTGACCCGCATCCGCGCCAACCGCGCGTCCGCCCTGGTCGGCGAGGGCCGATACCTCGAAGCGCTGGCGGAGGTGCGGCCCGCGGTGGAGTTGGCCCAGACCAACGGGTACGCCGCGATGCTCGCGCTGGCGCTCTGCAACGAGGGCTCGGCGCACTTCCACCTCGGTCAGCTCGCCGAGGCAACCGCGTGTTACGAACGTGCCGTACCGCTGCTGCAGCGGATGGGATCCCGCAAGGTGGCGTACCCGTTGGTGGGTATCGGCGACATCCACGCCCTGCGCGGCCGCACCAACCTGGCCCGCGCGGCGTACGAGGAGGCGTTGCGCGCCAGCGAACCCGTAAACGATCTCCAGATCCAGGTGCCGGCGCTCGCCGGGCTGGCCCGCGTGCTGGCCATCGAGGACGGCGTCGCGGCATTCGCCCTGGCCCAACGCGCCGTCGAACTGGAACGCGGCCCGGACTCGGCGACCGCCCGACTCGCGCTCGGCTGGGTGGCGCTGGAGATCGGTGACCGCACACGGGCCGCGGAGGTGGCGCTGACGGCGTCCGCCGCCGCCCGGCGCCATCGTGACCGTGCGGCGCTCGCCGAGGCGCTGGAGCTTCGCGGGGCCGCCGCCACCGACACCGACGACACCCGGCGCGCCTGGCGGGAGGCGGCGGCGACCCTGCGCGACATCACGTCGGTCGTGGCCGCGGACCGACTCACGGTGCTGCTCAGCCGGCTGCCCGGGGCGGATCCCCAGGAGCGCGTCGACGCCCGGTTGGCCACCGAGCGGCTGGCCTGCGTCGGGGTGCCGCCGCCGACGCTCAGCCGGCAGGGCCCGCGCCGCGCCGCGCAGGTCACCGTCCGCACCCTCGGACGCTTCGAGGTGTACGTGGACGGCACGCAGGTGGTGGCAGCGGCCTGGCAGTCACGTAAGGCGCGGGACCTCCTCCGCATCCTCGCCACCAGGCGTGGTCGCGCGGTACCCCGGGAGCAACTCGGCGAGATGCTGTGGCCCGCCCAGGATCCGGCCCGGGTCAGTCACCGGCTGTCCGTGGCGCTGTCCACCCTCCGTAGCGTGCTCGATCCGCAACGCCGCAGCCCGACGGACCACTTCGTCATCGCCGCGCACCCGAGCCTCGCCCTCGACGTCGGTCACCTCGAACTCGACGTCGAGGAGTTCCTCACCGAATCGACACACGGCCTCCGGCTGGCCGAGCAGGGCGAGACCGAAGACGCCCGCGCCGCGCTGCTCCTCGCCGAGCAGCGCTACCGGGGAGACTTCCTGGAGGACGAGCCGTACGACGACTGGTCCCGACCGACCCGCGAGGAGGCACGTCGGGTCTACCTGCGCGTGGTACGCAAGCTGGCCGCGCTCGCTTGCGGCGCCGGCGACATCGACGAGACCGTCCGCCACCTCGGCCGCGCCCTCGAACTGGAACCTCACGACGAGGGTGTGCACGGCGATTTCATCCGGACGTTGGCCGCTGCGGGCCGGCACGGCGAGGCCGCACAGGCGTACCGACGCTACGGGGAGGCGATGTCCGCCATCGGCGTACCGGCTCGGGCGCGAGGCAAGCTGTGCGGCGCACAGGGATAGCCGTAGGCTGATCCATCGTCCACAAGTCCTCAATGGGGAGCGCTGTGACCACACGTATCGGCACGGTGATCGTCGACCAGACCATCTCTGTCGACGGGTACTCGGCCGGGCTCAACCAGACCGAGGAACGCCCGTTCGGCGACGACGGCGGTGACGGCTGGGGCCGAGGGCTGCACGCCTGGATGTTCGACGCCGCCGACGAGAACCAGACCGAGCTCGACCTGACCAAAGCCGCCTCGGCGGTCATCATGGGTCGCAACATGTTCGGCCCCGTGCGTGGCCCGTGGGATCGGCAGTGGAACGGCTGGTGGGGTGAGGACCCACCGTTCCACAAGCCGGTGTTCGTGCTCACCCATCACGCACGCGAGCCGCAGCCGATGGAGGGCGGCACCACCTTCCACTTCGTCACCGACGGAATCGAGGCAGCGCTCGCACAGGCGCGCACGGCGGCCGGTGACGGCGACATCCTCATCCACGGCGGCGCAACCACCATCAACCAGTACCTCGCCGCCGGCCTGGTCGACGAGCTGCGGCTGCACATCGTGCCCCTCACCCTCGGCTCCGGCGTGCGGCTGTTCGACGGCGTCCCGCCGCAGAAACTCGAACAGGTGACGTCGCGGAGGGCAAGCTCGGTCCTGCACGTCACCTACCGCGTGCTCTCCTGAACCGACGGAGGATGCGTTGTCTGCGATCGCGTCACTGACCCTGGTCCCCAGGGACAGCATCACCGAACTGGCCCGCCTGGCCCGCACCTCACCGTCGTCGTTCCACGCGTACCTGGCGGAACACGGGGGCAGGGCGCGGCAGGAGTACGACTGGTCCGGCTACTGCATGCTGTACGTCCTGACCTACCTGGAGGAACGCGGCATCGACCTGGAGCAGCCGGAGTTCAATGCCGAGTCGGAGGCCATCAACAGCGCGTACGGCCTGACCACGCTCATCGCTCCCGCCCGGCGGTTGGTGGACCAGCTCGATCCCGGCGCGCACCGCGAAGAGGAGTTGGTCGCCCACTTCGAGGAGATGGGGATGGACGTCGAGGAGAGCGGCGCGGCCGGTCTGGACACGCTGCGGCTGTTACGTGACACCATCTCCGAACTCCGCGACGACCAGGTCCTGCTGATCAACATCGGCTGAGGCCGACTGGGCTCATGCCGTCAGTCGAGGCAGCGCACATGGACGACGATGTGCTGTGGCTGACCGCCCGTGTCACGGTGCAGGACCTCAAGCTCGACGCGGTGTCGGTCCGTTGAGACGGGATCGCCCTTCTCGCCGGCCAGGCAGGTCGGGTACGTACTGCCGTGATGCAGTGTCCCGCCCACGTCCTGCCAGCTCTCGGCGATAACCGAGTAGATCGTGTCGCCGTCGAGCGGGCGGCGAGCGGTCTCGTCTTCCTCGAAGGCGACCAACCTGGTCTGCTCGTTCGACCAGGTGACCACCCCGACGAGCAGTTCCGGCCTGGCGGTGTGCGGGTCGTCGGCAAGCTTGGCCGCTCCGAAGCCGCCGGCCAGCCCTACGGCGACAAGCGCCAGGGTGAAGGCGATCGTTGCGGGGCGACGACGCGGCGCGAGAACGCCCGTGCGTTCTAGCACATCAGCGGGTGCCACTGGCATGCCTGCAAGGTACGCGATCGGCGCCCACCGGGCTGGCCCGGACGGTCGATGGGTTGGCAGGTCGTGGCGATCGTCAGGCTCGAAGGCAGCCATCCGGGCTTGGTTCCGGTAGCGACCGCGCTGGACGGCTACCGTCGCGACATTCGACGCTCGGCCCAGCCCCATTACCTGATCGTCACAGGCAGGCTCCCTAACCGGTTTGGCTCATGCGTCGGCGGGAACCCGCGGCCTCGGAAGGCTCTTGGATGACCACCGTGGGCAGCCCTGCCTGCGGTGCGACAGGGTGCTCTCACCCTTGGGGGAGGCTCATGCGCTGGTTCCGCGCGGCTCGCGGCGCCTCCAGGAAGGGCGCAACCAGATCCAGCAGCCCGATCGGTGCGGAACGAGATCCGAAGCGGCTGATCACCTTCAGCGACGCGGTCATCGCCATCGCCGTTACCCTGCTCGTCCTGGAGATCCAGCCACCGGAGGACACCGAGCACCTGCTCCGTGGCCTCATCGACCTGTGGCCCTCGTATGTGGCGTACGCCATCACCTTCCTGCTGATCGGGCAGATGTGGGTGAATCACCACGTCATGTTCGACCACATCCGCTCCGCCGACCGCCTACTGATCCTGCTCAACACCCTGTTGCTGATGGTGATCGCGTTCCTGCCGTTCGCCTCGTCCCTCCTGGCGCACGCGTTCGAGTCCGGCCACGGCAAGCGCACCGCGCTGATCTTCTACGGGGCCACCTACGAGGTGGCCGCCATCCTTTTCAACGTGATCTGGGAGTACGCCAGGCACGGCCGCCGCCTGCTGACTTCCACCACCGACAACGACACCGCCCGGGCGATCAGCAGACGCTTCCGCCCCGCGCCGTTCTGGATCGTCGTCGGGACCGCACTGGGCGCCCTTCATCCGGTCGTGGGCCTCGTGGTGGTCATCGCGTTCATCCCCTTCTACTGGCTGCCGATCAAAGGCGAGGTCGGCAGCATCAAGCGCACCCGCGAGCAGAGCCACGGTGACCCATAGCCCGACCTTTTCTTGCCCGGCCGGCTCGGGCAGCGTATGGGCGTGAGTGAGTACACCGCAGCGAACATCACGGTCCTGGATTTCGACGAGTCGGTCCGCCGCCGGCCGGGCATGTACTTCGGGGCCGATGCGCACCTGGCAACCAGCGTCCTGACCGCGGTCGTCATAGCGTCCCTCCACCCGGGCCCGAAAGTCGCGCCCAGCGGCCCACCCGAGGTCACCGTGGAGATCCTCGACGACCTCGCGTTCTCGATAAGCGACAACTGGCCGACCGGCCCGAACGGCTCGACAGCCGGCTACTACGGCCGCCCCACCGGCTCAACCCACGGTCTCGACGCACCGGTCGGCACCGGCACCACGTTGACCTACCACCTCGACCCGTCCTACTTCACGCCGTCCACCCTCAAAGCCCCCACCCTCGACCTCCACGCCGAAGGCTGCTGCGACCTCCCGGGCCAGTTCCGTCTCCGCGACAGCCGCCCCACCACATCCTGAAGGGCGGCCAGCCACACATACGCATGCTGGGCATCGACCGTTGTAGGGTGCGCACCGTGGGATACACGGTGAGTCCTTCAGGCCGCCTGAACCTCCCGGAGTCGGAGGACGCCGCTGCGGTCGCCGCCATCCGAGCCGCCCTGGCTGGACGAGGTGAGTGGTACGAGCCGGATGCGTTTCCGTCGAACCGCACGCTTGCCGACCTGGCGGAGGCGGCCAGGGCCTCAATCGTCCGCGACGGAGACTGGATCGAGTTCGGGTACGACGATGAGGGTGACCCCAAGTGGTCAGATCGGGCGACGGCCTTCTACGTCGCGATCGCGCCGTTCGTTCGCTCCGGAACCGTCCAGATCGAGGGCGAGGACGGCGCCCACTGGGCATACACCTACGCGAACGGGCAGCTCACCCAACAGGGTTGGAACGGCTGGGATGGGTCCGTCGAGCCGTTCGGCGAGTATGTGGACCGCCCGTAAGCGCGGTCACTCATCGGCCGCCAGGGCCTCGGAGAGCGGATCTTCTCGCCGGGCAACCTCCCAGACCGGCCGCTGGGGCTCGTCGTTGTGCACGACGACATCGGCGTACCGGGTCGGGCGGGCCGTCGCGAAGTAGAGCCGCTGCGAGGGAATGTAACGCTGGCGCCAGCGTCGTTCGATGTCGGCCCGAGTGGACACCCGGCGCTCTCGGATCACGGCGCGATCCACTGTCCTCTCCAGTGCCGTCGACACGAAGATGCGTAGGTCCCACCCAGCAAGCAGTTCCGGGCGCAGGAGGAAGACGCCGTCGAACACCAGCACAGCGTTGGCCGGGGCGGTGGTGACCGGTGGGGACAGCACGGCATCCGCGGTGTGGTCGTAGACGGCGGGTTGGAAGCGTCGATCTCCACCCGGGCCGAGCGGATCGAGCAGCACCCGCTTCAGCGCGTCGTGGTCGTGGGTGTCGTAGTAGCAGCCTTCGGCCGAGTACTCGCCGCGCGGATAGCGCTGCGTCCGAGGAAAGAGGAAATCGTCGATCGTGGCGCGGACGACGTCGCGCCCCCGTTCGCGCAGGACGACGGCCAGTTCGTCGGCGAGGGTGGTCTTGCCGGCGGCGGGTGGCCCGTCGATGGCAACACGCGTCGGGTGGGCGACCGTGACGGACCCGACTGCGTCAGCCAAGTGCCCGAGCAGCTCGTCGCGCGTGCCTCGAACCATGTCACCGCCCTACGGGTCGGGTCGGCGTACTCATAATGCGTCTTCTGCGGTCGGGGGTCGTTTTGGCGCGACCATGCGCGCCAAGAGGGCGACGAGTTGTTCGCGCTCCGCCGGTGTGAGGGCCGCGGTCAGCTCGTCGTTTGCCTCATCGCCCAGTCGCTCGGTGCGGCGCAGGCGTCGCCGCCCGGCGGCGGACATGGAGATCGCGTTCTTACGCCGATCTTCTGGGTCCGGTGTACGGATGACCAGGTCTTCGACGAGTAGGTCGCGAACGAGCGCGGCCATGTCTTTGGGGTCGACGTTGAGAGTTCGGCCAAGATCCGCCTGGGACACCGGCCCCAGTTCGGCGACTGTCGACAGGACCGCGTGATGCATCATCCGCATGCCCTCCCGGGCCAGGGACTCTGCGACAAGCCGGTGTCCGCGAGCCGCGGCGCGGCCGAGAAGCCAACTCGGCAAGGCGCGGATCCGGGCGGGCGCGTACGGGACGTCGACCATCCGCGCAGCGTACCAAAGTCGTTGGGGTGTCCCCACGAATCTGCGTTATGGTGGGGATGTCCCAACGATACGGAGGTGCCCGTGCGCCGCATCCGCTATTACGAGTACGGCAGCCCGGCGGTGCTTCGCCTCGAAGAGGCCGCGACCCCAGAGCCCGGGCCAGGCGAGCTGCTGGTGCGCACCGAAGCGATCGGCGTGACCCTGCCGTCCGTGCGGAAGGTTCGGGGCGAGGGCGGCCGGCCACCGCTACCCGGAGTCCTCGGCGGGGAGATCGCCGGTGAGGTGGTCGCCACCGGTCCAGGAGTGTCCTCGTTCGCGGTAGGAGACCGCGTCACCTCCCTGACCTTCACCGGTTCGTACGCGGACCTGGTCCTCGCGCCCGACTTCATGGCTAGCCGGATACCCGACGGTGCCAGCTGCACACAGGCCGTCGTGCTGGTCCGCAGCGGGCATGTCGCTCTTGCCGCCCTCGCCACCGCCCGGCCGACCACACGGGAGTCCATGCTGATCACGGGCGCGGCGAGCGGCGTCGGACATCTCGCGGTCCAACTGGCGAAAATCCACGGCGTCGAACGGGTCGTGGCGGCCGTCAGCTCGTCCGACAAGGCGGACTTCCTGCGCGGGCTCGGGGCCGACGAGGTCGTCACCTACGACAGCCAACACTGGGGGGAACCGGTCGATGTGGTGCTCGACGGGGTCGGCGGCAACCTGCTGCCGCGCGCGATGGCAGCGCTGCGCCCGGGCGGACGGTTGATCTTTTTCAGCTCGGGCGGCGGCACGGTGCCCGCCTTCGACCTGCTGGCTGGCTCGAAGACCATCACCGGCCTCGCGATGGCCCGATTCGCCACCACCGAGCCGAAGCTCTACGAGCAGCATCACCAGGAACTGTGGCAACTCAGCCAGTCCGGCCGGTTGCGGCTCGCGGTACACGCCGAGATCCCGTTGACCGATGCCGCGTCGGCGCACGACATCATCGAAGCCCGGGCCAATCTCGGCAAGGTCGTCCTACGACCATGAGCACCCGGCCCGTCGACCTTGATGCCGTACGCGACCAGCAACCCCATCAAGGTCGGCCACATCACATAGGATCTGTCGATGGCCGCACGGTTGCTGGTGCACCTCCGAGCGGCGCTTGTCGTCTGCGGGCACCTGGTTGCCCTGGTGTTGCTCGTCCTGGACGCGCGCCGCGAATGGAGTGCGTCAGGGCTTGTCATGCTGCTCCTGTTGCTTGGTGCGCTTGCCGCGATACCAGCGGCGTTGGTCGACTCGCCAGGGTTCCGGCTGATCAGCCTGGTCGCACAGACCGTCGGAGCCGGCGTTGTCGCGTTGGCTCTCCATGACTCGGCCGACAAGCGGGCTCTCTGGGTGTACGCGCTGTCCGCCCTGGTAGCGGTGATCTCACCGACCAGCCGGCCAGGGCTTGGCCGGACGACCGTGATCGGCGTGGGGACGGCAGTAGTGCTCACCATCGGCGTGTCGGCTCCCGCACTCGCTTGGGATGGTGGTCAGCCCGAGGCTGTGGTTTGCGTGCGGCAGGGCGAGTCCGCTGAGGAGCTGGCGCGCGAGAGCCACCGCTTCGACACGAATCACGTGGTTGCCGGCTTCGGGTCAGAAGGGCCGCAAGCGCCATGCCTGGAGGTGCTGTTCGATCCCGGTGCCACCCCTGCTGACGCCGACGACGTCGTCCGCCGCTACTCCGCAGACCCGAGGGTCTCGTCGGTCAGCCGGACGCGCTGACACTCAGCGCACAGGTACGCCAGGTCGTGGGTGCCATGAACCGTGTCACCGATCCTGCCGGGTCAGCGGCGGCAGGTGTTCGTCTTGATCGTTTCGACGAACGCGCCCCAGGCGACGGGCGCGAAGCGCAGCACCTGGATCGTCGCGTTCGGCAGCCGACTCAGCGTCGTGGCCGTTGCCGGCGGATCGCGGTCAATCGGCCCGGGACGCGGCGTCTGGCACGGCTCTATCCTGAATCGCGCGCTGCCGTCGCCGCAGCAACACGGCTGACACCAGGTAGCCCACACCGCCGACCGCCCACAGTGCGGCAAATACCCAACGCAACGGCTTGGGATCGCCGACGGCCAGGGCCGCCCACCCGACGCCCACGAGAAGCCAGACACCTGCCCTGATGAAACCCTGCTTCGGCGTCTTTGCTGTCTGCCACCACGGGTTCTTGGCTGGCTTCATACAGGAGATCTTCGCATTCATCACGGGACCACGCTGCCCTGACCAGCCTCGGGTCAGAGGATCGTGGATGACTGGTCGGGTAGCTGTTTCCCTGGTCAGCCGGCCTGCCGGCGCCGGTTGGCATCGGCGTCAGCGGATGGTCTTGGCTGTGGGTCCAAGGCGAAGCCGACGAATATCGTTCCGGCTAAGAACGAGCCAGCGGAGGTGCGGATGCCCGTGCGCGTCCGCTCGTGGCTTGGGGTCGCGGCGGCCACCGTCATAGCGGCGGCTGCCACGGCGGGCTTCTGGTGGTTGGCCGTGCCGCGCTTTGACGTCTGCGCGGCCGTCCTGCCCGCGCCTGCCGGCTGCCGGATCGCCGCTCGGGTGTCCACCGCGACACTCTGGACGGCTGTCGTCGTGGTGTTGTGTGTGACGACCGTCGTCGTCGCCCTCGTCCGCCCGCATGGTCGCTGGTGGCCGTTGGCGGTGGGGTTCGCGGTGCTGATCGTCGCGGCGTTCCGGGGCTACCGGGCGGTCCTGTACCAAACCTGACCGGCGGGCGGGGGTGCCGCCGCGTGCCGCGCCCCCGCTGAGCAAGCAAAGGTCAGCATCAACTACCCCTGTGGTCCTCCGCACCAGGAGATGGCCGTCCTCGACCCAGATGGTTTCACCGGCATGAACGAGTACCGGTTGGTCCAGGACGAAGTGACGCCATCGGTCGACAAGTGTGAGGCGATCAGCTTGCTCACGGTGGACTGGCTGACGCTTCTTGACTGCACCCACGGCAACAGCATCGGCTCGATGCCGGCAAGCAACAAGCCCCGGCTCTCGAACCATCACTACCGGTCTGCGGCGCTTCGCTCCCGACAGGTGCTGAACAACGACAGCACGGCCAGCAGGAAGGAGATCCGCTCTGTAGCGTTCGGCAAGTGAAACGGCTGGTGGACCGGCACCGTGATCTCGCCGGGTGGTTGGTGACGCCGCTGTTCACCCTGGTAGCGGCTCCGGTGTTGGCCTGCTTCGTCGGGGTGTTGGGAAGCCTCGTCGACCACAACGGCCCGCCGGCGCTGTGCGAGGAGGCCATGGCGGACAACATGTGCGAGGAGACCAGCCTCCGGGTGGTCGGCGTACATGTGGTCATCTCAGGTGCCATGTGGATGCTGCTCTGGGCTATTCCGTGGTGGCGAGGTCTTCGCACGGTGCGCGTTCTGCTGGCCGTCGCCGCGACCGTCGTTCTCGTACTCCTGCCAGTGCGAATGTTCAACTGGTTCTCGCAGACCTGACAATCGTGCCCGCTGCCGGTCGAACCGGCCATCTGCGCGTGGTCCCGTGGTCCCAGACCGCTGCGTTACCTTGCTACACGTGGTCGTCCCAGATTCTTTCGCCTCCACGTTCATCGCCGCGTCCGATCCGGCTTGGCAGCAACAGGGAGCGGCGCTCGTCCACGAGTTGCAGACGGTATTGGCACCGGTGGCGCGGCGGGTGGATCACATCGGCAGCACCTCGATCCCCGGCATGGCAGCCAAGCCGGTGTTCGACCTGCAGGTCAGCGTCGCTGACCTCGACGCCGCCGTAGCCGCATTCGATGAACCACTGGCCGCCCTCGGATTCAGCCGACGACCATACGAGCGAGACCACGTACCGGCCGGTCGTGACGACCCACCACATAGGTGGGCCAAGCGGTACTGGAACAAGCGAAGCGCCGGTGAGCGGCATGTCAACCTGCATTGTCGGCTCGTAGGCTCACCGAACGAGCGGCTCGCTTTGCTGTTCCGGGACTGGTTCAGGGCGCACCCGCCGGCAGTGCCGGCGTACGCACGGTTCAAGGGCGCTCTGGCCGCCGCCGTCGGCGACCTGGACGTCTACACGGACGTCAAAGACCCGGTGGTCGACCTCGTCGTGACGGTCGCGGAGGAATGGGCTGCCGCCACCGGCTGGTCCCCGGGCGGCGTCGGCAGTTGAGGGCTGGCTGCCCGTTAGCCAACTGGCCCCGGGCCGTCCGGACGTGCCGGTGAGCGGCGGTTGCAGGCAGCACGTTGGGGTACTCCTCGCGCATGTTCGAAGGTTTCACAGACGAGCGGATCGACGTCGGAGAAGTGGAGCTGCGAGTCCGGTACGCCGGACAGGGTCCGCCGGTCCTGCTCGTCCACGGGCATCCGCGTACCGGATCGACGTGGCACCGGGTCGCGCCGCGACTTGTGGATCTCGGCTTCACGGTGGTCTGCCCGGACATGCGCGGCTACGGACAGTCCGGGAAGGCGCGGATCCTCCCCGACCACTCCCAGCAGTCCAAGCGGGCGGTGGCCGGGGACATGCTCCGGCTGATGAACGCGCTCGGCCATCCGACGTTCGCCGCGGTCGGGCACGACCGCGGTTGCTATGTGGCGTTACGCCTGGCGCTCGATCACCCCGACGCGGTCAGCCGGCTGGTGGTCATGGACGGCGTACCCATCAGCGAGGCCCTCGCCCGATGCGACGCGAGGTTCGCGCGAGACTGGTACCACTGGTTCTTCTTCGCCCAACCAGACAAGCCGGAGCGTGCCATCATGGCCGACCCCGACGCCTGGTACGACAGTGCGGACCCCGAGCGCATGGGGGCCGAGAACTATCGGGAGCTGCGGGAGGCGATCCACGATCAAGCGACCGTGCGGGCGATGGTGGAGGACTACCGCGCCGGCCTTGGTGTGGACCGGGAGCATGAGGAGGCCGACCGGCGTGCCGGCCGCACCGTCAGCTGTCCGACGTTGTTCCTGTGGTCGACCCATGACGACATGGAAGATCTTTACGGTAACCCACTCGCCGTCTGGCGGTCGTGGGTCGAGGACTTACGCGGCGAACCGATCCTGTCCGGACACCATGTCGCCGAGGAAAACCCCGACGACCTGACAAACGTTCTGCACCGCTTCCTCGCATGACCGATGCGGCCCGACCCGCATCCGGGTCTGCCGCCGGCCGCGCGGCCAGCAGGTGGGCGGATCTGCCGAGTTGAGGATGCGCGTCAGCCACAGCCAGGTCGCGTATCGCCTGCCTGTCGGACGGAGCCAGTTCGGCTCCGCGGGTCATGCGGCAGCGTCGCCGGTGTTTCGGGAACGGACGGGGACGAGGTGGCCGCTGGTGTGAAGCTGCCGAGCTACTTCGGTGATGGCCTGCTGGAACCCCTTGCGGGTTTTCGGTGCGAAGCCAATGAAGAATCGATTGGCCAGCGGCACGAACTGGCTTACAACATGCAACGTGGCCAGCGGCGACCTGCCGTGCGACGGACACGCGATGCAACCCCGACGGCGATCGTCCCGCCTCGGGATGCCGTCCATAACACCGCCCGGTTGATCACCCGCGTTAATGTGCCCTGTGATCGTATGCCTCAACGGCACCCACGGCGCGGGCAAGACGACGACCAGCGCGCTCGTGCAACAACTGATCCCGGATTCACGGGTATTCGACGCCGAGAAGGTCGGCGAGACACTCATGGACATCACGCCGGGGCTGCCCGAGACGGACAACTTCCAGCACTGGCCGCCGTGGCGGCCGCTCGTCGTCGAGACCGCCCGCCGTGTGCTCGACTACACCGGCGGCACTCTGGTAATGCCCATGACCGTCCTGGTGGAGCAGTACTGGCGCGAAATCAGCGGGGGCCTCGCCCAACACGCCATACCAGTAAGGCACTTCGTCCTCCACGCTGACCAAGACACCCTCCGCGGGCGTATCGAGGGGGAACACCCGGTCCCCTCCCCGTTCCGCCTCAAGTACCTTGAGCCCTACGCGGAGGCGGCCCGCACGTGGCTGCATGCCGAGGCCGAGGTCGTCGACACCACGCACCTCACGCCCGCCCAAGCAGCCCAGCAGGTCGTCCTCCGAGCTACCGGGGGTAGCTCAGGCACCGTCCTGGCGAGACCTGAACGCTGCTACTGACGGTCGTTGCTGCGGCCACAGCCCATCGACCTCGCATCACACGCATACGCAAGGCTGCCAGTCAGCGTGGCCGGCCGGCCCGGCCGATGCCGGCCGGAGGTCGCCAGCAGGCGCCGGATCACAGCGCCGCCACCGGTTCGTGTCAGAGCTTCGGCACATGGGACAGAGCTCACTGCTTGCGTACATGACGCCGTCTTCGAACAGGTGCCGCCAAAGGGTGCTACCAGTGTGGCGCAGGGCCATGACCTGGGGGTTTCCTTGGTGGGGCGGGCGGGACTCGAACCCGCGCCCGAGGGATTATGAGATCAAGTTACGCGCGCCGCCGACCTGGGCACCTGAGGGTCTACCAGCGGAAACGCCTCTCGACATCTCACACCACCCCCCTGCCGTCCGCCGACCTCTTGCGGACTAGATGCGGACCGCTCGCCTGGCTGCCCGCGCGTGACCGCTGAGCCTCGTGGCTACTGGCCCAGGGCTGACCCGGCCGCCACACGAGCGGCAGAGGTTATCCCCTCGCGAACGGCAGCTGCTGCCGCGTCCAGCTCAACGCGCTCCCTGCGCCGCCAGTCCGCGTCGATACGGAAGGTGTCACCGGCGAAGCGCGGGAACACGTGCAGGTGCACATGGAAGATCTCCTGGAACGCAGCTTCTCCGTCGGCGAGGAACATGTTGACCCCCTCGCACCGCAGCGTGGAACGGCGAAGCGCTCCGGCGAGCCGGTGAGCCTGCGTCCACATCCGTCCACCGACATCCTCGGGCAAGTCTTCCAAGCCAACGGCGTGCAGGCGTGGCACGACGAGCAGATGCCCCGGAGTCACCGGGTGCAAGTCCATGAATGCCACGATCTCGTCATCCTGATGGACCAGGCTTGCTTCCACTTCACCTCGCACGATGGCGCAGAAGATGCAGCCCTCTGCCGGGGCGAGCCCGTTTCCAGTCAAGGTCATGCACGAAACGTAGCCGTCGGCCTCTTTGTCGCAACTAGATTTCCGAGCGATGCTGATGCAGCCAGCCGCCGCTTGCCTGCCATCCCGTCCGCCGTCGACCCACACGCCGTGGAGCGGGCCAGCCCCAGGGTGCCAAGGTTCGCCCGGGTCGTCGGCAGCCTGGCTGACCAGGGAAAACGGCTGGTGGGGCGGGCGGGACTCGAACCCGCGACCGAGGGATTATGAGTCCCCTGCTCTAACCGGCTGAGCTACCGCCCCGAACACCGCGCCGGATCTTATCCCGCTCGGCGGTCAGCAGCCAGCACCGAGCCGGCCGGTGCCCACGCCTGCGCCAGCACGATGGGCTACAGGAATATAACAGCGTGCTCGGGTACGCCCGTCAGCCGGCGCGCAGCTCGTCCAGTACGGCGTCGGCGGCGCGCCAGCCGCTGGTGAGAGCGCCCTGGATCGATGGGCTGTCCCGGTGGTCGCCGGCCACGAACAGTCCCTCCCCCAACGACACCGGCTTGCGCAGCCGTCCCTGTGGCGGCGGTGCGGCGGGTAGCGCCTGCGGAACGGCCACGGTGGTGAGGTGGGTCCAGTCGGCGGTGGAGCGGCCGTACAGCCGGGTCAACTCGGCCCGGATGGTTGGCTCGGGTGGGGCCGTCGGGCCGACCACCGAGGTGGCGATCAGGTGCCGTCCGGTGGGCGCGTACGTCGGGGCGGCGTTGCTGAGCACCACCGTGTTGGCGACGAGTTCGCGGCGGTCGCCGTCGACGAGCAGGATCGGTTCGGTGAGCGGCGGCTCGGGCGCGCTGTGGTAGTAGGTGGTGTAGCTGTGCATGCGTACCGTCGCCAGGGCTGGCAGCAGCGCGGCCGCGGCGGGCGGGTCGACGGCGACCACGACGGCCCGGCAGCGGATGTCGCCGGCCTGGGTGCGGACCCGGCCCGGGGTGACCTCGGCGACCGGGGTGTTCAGGTCGAGCAGGTCGGCGGGCAGCGGCGCGGCGATGACCCGGGGTAGCGCGGCCATCCCTTCGGCGGGCAGGCCGATGCGGCCGCGGGCGAAGGAGCGCAGCACCATCGCCAGCACGTGACTGGAGGTGGAGAGTTCCCGTTCGATGAACACACCTGACAGGAACGGTCGCAGCAGCTCCTCGATGATCGCGTCGGAGAGGCCGGCGCGGCGCAACGCGGTCTCGGTGCTGGTTTCCGGCGCGGCGAGCAACCGGGACGCGGGGAGGGTGGCGCAGCCGGTGGCGAGGGCGGCGAAGCGGAGCCGGTCGAGCAGGGAGCCGACTCCGGCGAGCGCGGTGCCAGGCCCGCCTGTCGGTTCGCGCAGCGGGTTGACCAGCCGCAGCAGCTTGTCGCCCTTGCGGACCAGCACGCCTGAGGTGAAGTAGCCGAGGTTGAGCTGGTCGGTGTCGAGCAGTGTGCCGAGCCGGGGGTAGGCGGTGTTGAGCACCTGGAAGCCCCGGTCGATGAGGTGCCCGTCGACCACGTCGGTGGCGACCCGGCCGCCGAGCCGGCCGTCAGCCTCCACCAGCCGCCACGGCACGCCGGCGCGGTGCAGCCGGCGGGCGGCGGCGAGGCCGGCCAGGCCGCCGCCGACGATGACCACATCGGTTTCAGCCAGCACCGCGCGCCTCCCGCTCACCGTTCGCCCGGGACAACCGGCCCGGCCACCAGATCTTCGGCCCGATGTCGTACGCGAGTGCGGGCACCAGCAGCGACCGGACGATGATGGTGTCGATCAGTACCCCGATCGCGACAGCCGTACCCAACTCGACGAGCACCACGAGTGGCAGGACGGCGAGGGCGGAGAACGTCGCGGCGAGCACGATGCCGGCAGAGGTGATCACCCCGCCGGTGACGGCGAGGCCGGCGAGCACGCCGGCGCGGGTGCCGCGCTTGACCGATTCCTCGCGGACCCGGCTCATCAGGAAGATGTTGTAGTCGATGCCGAGCGCGACCAGGAAGACGAACGCGAACAGTGGGAACGCCGAGTCCACGCCGGGAAAGTCGAAGACGTGGCGGAACAGCAGCGCGCAGAGGCCGAGGGTCGCGGCGAAGCTGAGCAGCACGGTGGCGATCAGCAGCAGCGGGGCGAGCAGCGCACGCAGCAGCAGGGCCAGGATGACCGCGATGACCACAAGCACCACCGGGATGATGACGTTCTGGTCGCGCTTCGCGGCGTCCGAGGTGTCCACGTTGATCGCGGTGAAGCCACCGACGACGGCGTCCGCGCCGGGCACCTGGTGTACGGCCACCCGCAGCTCGCGGATGGTCCGCTCGGCGCCGTCACTGTCGGGTGGGTCGGTCAGGGTCGCCTCCAGCTGCACCCGCCCGTCGACGACCTTCGGGGCGGCGTTCGGATCGGGTGGGCCGGTCTGCGGGCCGGCCGTGAGGGGGCGGACGTCGGCGACGCCTGGCACGCCCTTCGCGACCTGGGCGACCTGCCGGGCGGTCTGTTCCGTGGTGAAGATGGTGGCCGGGCTGCCGGTGCCGGCCGGGTAGTGCCGGGAGATCACCTCCTGGCCGTCGACCGAGTCGGTGCGCTGGGTGAACAGGTCGGACTGCCCCAGGGTGGTCGCGCCGAGCTGGGTGAGGCCGAGCGTCAGGAGGGCCAGCACGACGGCGGTGCTCAGCCAGATCGGGCGGGCGTGCCGGGCGACGAAGCCGGCGACGCGGCTCCAGATGCCGTGTTCGGCCCGCGGGTCGGCCTGGTCGGCTCGGGGCCGTCGGGGCCAGAACGCCCACCGTCCGCCGAGCACCAGCAGCGCGGGTAGGAAGGTGAGCATCACCAGCAGGGTGGCGGCGATGCCGATGGCGGCGACCGGGCCGAGCGCCCGGTTGGAGTTGAGGCTGGACAGCAGCAGGCAGAGCAGGCTGACGATGACCGTGCCGCCGGACGCGATGATGGCCGGCGCGGCGCCCTTCCAGGCGGTCTTCATGGCGTCCCACGGGCGGTCGTGCCGGTGCAACTCCTCCCGGTAGCGGGCGATCATCAGCAGCGCGTAGTCGGTGCCGGCGCCGAAGACCAGCACGGTGAGGATGCCCTGGGCCTGGCCGTTGAGCTTGACCACGTCCGCGTCGGCGAGCAGGTAGACGAAGACCGAGGCGAGGGCGTACGACATCCCGGCGGCGAGCAGCGGGAAGATCCAGAGGACCGGGCTGCGGTAGACGATCAGCAGGATGACCAGCACCACGACCAGGGTGACCAGCAGCAGTGGCCCGTCGATGGCGGAGAAGACCTCGATCAGGTCGGCGAGCAGGCCGGCCGGGCCGGAGACGTCCACGGTGAGGCCGTCCCGGTCGCCGCCGGTGATGTCGCGGAGTTGCTCGACGACCGTGCCGATCTCCTCGCCCTCGGCGTCGTCCACAGGTACGACGACCTGGAGTGCCTGGCCGTCGTCGCTCGGGATGGGCGGGGGCAGCGGGGTGACCACGCCGGGGATCTGGGCGAAGCGGGCGGCGTCGGCGCGCACCCGTTGCCGGTCCGCGTCGGTGATTCCGGAGGGCCGCTCGTAGACGACCAGAGCCGGGATGGTCTGCCGGTCGACGAACTCGCCGGCGAGGTCCTGGGCGCGGGTCGCCTCGGCGTCGGTGGGCAGGAAGGCCGCGTTGTCGTTGGTGGCGACCTCGCTGAGGCGTCCCGCGTACGGGCCGGCCACCCCGCCGATCACCAACCAGGCCAGCACGACCGCCACCGCGATCAGCGTGGCCCTGCCGCCTCGTCCGGACATTCGCACTCACGCCATCCTGCCGGGCAAGCAGGTCGAGGGTGGGTGAAACCGGGTCACACGCACACGAAAACGCCCGCCAGCCGGTGGCTGACGGGCGTACGTGGGAAAGCTCCCCCGATTGGACTCGAACCAATAACCTGCCGGTTAACAGCCGGCTGCTCTGCCAATTGAGCTACAGGGGATCGTGCTCCGCTCGGCTTCGGATCTCCCCGACGCCGTGCGACGGGACAAGAGTACAGGACATCCCCCGGTGGTGGTCCAGTGGGTTCCCGCCCCGCCGTCGCATTGACAAAAGGGGTAAATCGCCATCCGGGCACAAGCATGCTTGAGCGGAGAGCAGGATGGGTAGTTAGCTGCGGACAGAGGACGCAGGCGCGAACAGGTCGCCTTCCGACGGGGCAACTCGCCGAGGTGACGGCGCGTCAGGTACGGAAGGAGCCGCCATGCGCGGAAAGATCATGTTTCTTGGCGGGCTGGCTGCGGGATTCGTCCTGGGCGCCCGTGCCGGCCGGGAAAAGTACGAAGAGCTCGTGGTCCGGGGCCGCAAGGTGCTCGACCACCCGACCGTCCAGGAGGCGGCCGGGGTCGCGCAGGCCCAGGCCAACAAGCTCTACAGCGAGGGCAAGGACAAGCTCGGCCAGACCAAACTGGGCGAGAAGCTGGGCACCGGCAACGGCAGCACCAGCACGCAGGAGCTGACCGCCGCCGACGACGCGTTCGCCGGCACGCCCGCCACCGTGGGCGCCAAGGCGGGCACCAGCACGGTCGGCACGACCTCCGGGTCGCCGTCGTCCACCAACCCCCGCACCAAGCCGTCCGGCTCGGGCACGAACGCCAGCACGCTCTGACCAACCGCACGTAGACGGGCCGGTCGCCGCAGGGCGACCGGCCCGTGGTCTGTCCGAGGTGCGGTCAGTCCTTGCTGCTGAACGCCGCGTCGAAGGCGGCGCTCGGTGCGTCGAAGGCGAGCCGGCGGACGAACTGCAACGCCTCCGGGGCGCCGAGCAGCCGGTCCATCCCGGCGTCCTCCCACTCGACCGAGATCGGGCCGGTGTAGCCGATCGCGTTCAACGCGCGGAAGCAGTCCTCCCAGGGCACGTCGCCGTGGCCGGTGGAGACGAAGTCCCACCCGCGTCGCAGGTCCGCCCAGGGCAGGTGCGAGGCGAGCCGGCCCCGCCGGCCATCCCCGGTACGCACCTTCGCGTCCTTGCAGTCCACGTGGTAGATCCGGTCGGCGAAGTCGAAGATGAAGTTCACCGGGTCCAGCTCCTGCCACACGAAGTGCGACGGGTCCCAGTTCAGCCCGAACGCGGGCCGGTTGTCGATCGCCTCCAGCGTCCGCTTCGTCGTCCAGTAGTCGTACGCGATCTCACTCGGGTGCACCTCGTGCGCGAACCGCACACCCACCTCGTCGAACACGTCGAGGATGGGGTTCCACCGGTCGGCGAAGTCCTGGTAGCCGCGCTCGATCATCGACGGCGGCACCGGCGGGAACATCGCGAGGGTGTGCCAGATCGACGAACCGGTGAAGCCGACGACGGTCTTCACCCCGAGCTTCGCCGCCGCCCGCGCGGTGTCCTTGATCTCCTCGGCGGCCCGCTGACGAACCCCCTCCGGCTCCCCGTCACCCCAGATGCGGCCGGGCAGGATGTCCTGGTGCCGCTCGTCGATCGGGTGGTCGCAGACCGCCTGACCAACGAGGTGGTTGGAGATCGTGAAGACCTCAAGGTTGTGCTTCGCGAGGGTCTCGCGCTTGCGCTCGACGTACGAGTCGTCGGCGAGCGCCTTGTCGACCTCGAAGTGGTCGCCCCAGCAGGCGATCTCCAGACCGTCGTAGCCCCACTCGGAGGCGAGCCGGCAGACCTCCTCGAACGGAAGGTCGGCCCACTGGCCGGTGAAGAGCGTGATGGGTCGCGCCATTGTCCTTCTCCCCTTTGTGATGGGGATTCCATGTGCGGACCGGGGCGAGGGTGACCGGACGTACGTGGCACCCGGGGCGGTCACCGGTGGGTGCGGAACACACCTGAGCCCGACGGGTTGCGCCTCCCACCGGGTCACCGGCCACCAGCACGGTCGCCGCCCCCCACCCTATTTCCGCGCCACCCCATCGGGGAAGCCCTGGGATCGGCCGATCATCAGACCATTTCCTCGGGCGCGGGCAGGACAGCCCGTACGGTGAAGCCGCCACCGGCGCGCGGGCCGGCCGAGAACGTGCCGCCGAGCCGCTCGGCGCGCCTGCGTACCCCGAGCAGGCCCCGACCGGCGGTCTGGGTGCCGCCGCCTGACGGAGCGGGACCGGCGCCCTCGTCGCGGACCTCGATGATGATGCCCGCGGTGTCGTAGCGCAGGCGGACCCCGACCGGAGCGCCCGGCGCGTGCCGGCAGGCGTTTGTCAGCGCTTCCTCGATGATCCGGTACGCCACCACGTCGACCGGGTCGGGCAGCGGCCGGGGTTGCCCGGCCACGGTCCACCGCACCGGTTGGCCGGCGGTGAAGCCCTCCACCAAGGCGTCCAGACGGTTCAGGCTGGGCGTCGGCTGGGACGGGTCCTCGGGCTCCTCAGCCCGGCCCAGCACGCCGAGTAGCTGATGACCTCGCGCCAGCACCGTCCCGCGCCACTGCGCGAACAACCCCATGCAGGTCAAGGTACGGCAGCCCGCTGTGAGCCGGTCGGCGGCGTCCACGCGCAGCGGCAGGCCACCGCCGCCGACGAGCGGGCGCGATGTGCCTGCACCCGAATGCCCTGGCAGCGGCGCGGGAGCCAGCCCTACGCTGAGGCCCCGCCTCCCCGACAACCCGCACTTCCGCACGCGGCGCCCGGCGGGACGGCGACCCGGCGAACGACGGCGACCCGGCGGACGACGGCGACCCGGCGGACGACGGCGACCCGGCGGACGAAGCGGTGCGAGCGTGATGCCTCTGAGTCATCAAGATGGCTCAGAGGCATCACGCTCGTTGGAGACACCGCTCGTCGCGCTTCGACGATGCGACCGGTCGGCGGGGGCACGTCGGCCGGGCACGTCGGCCGGGCACGTCGGCCGGGCACGTCGGCGGTCAGGCCGGCTGGGCCGGAGGGGCCGACGACGTGAGCGGCGGCCCCTCCGGGTCAGTCGGTCAGGGCAGGGTCCACTTCTGGTTGGCCGCGTTGAGGCAGGTCCAGAGGTGCACGACGGTGCTGTCGGCGGAGTTGTTGCCGGAGACGTCCAGGCACTTGCCCGACGACGGGTTGCGCAGGGTGCCGTCGGACGCCGCCGCCCAGCCCTGCGCGCCGCTGCTGTTGCACGTCCAGAGCTGGATCTTGGTGCCGTTGGCGGTGCCACCACCGGAGACGTCCAGGCACTTGCCCAGCGCCTTGATGGTCGAGCCGGACACGGTCCAGGTTTGCGCCGCGCCGCCGTTGCAGGTGTAGAGCTGGATCTGGGTGCCGTCGGCGGTGCCGCCGCCGCGCACGTCCAGGCACTTGCCCGCCAGACCCTTGATAGGGCCGACCCCGGACGTGCCGCCACCCTTGACCAGCGTGAAATCGTCCAGGTCGAAGAGCCCCGTGCCGCTACCGGTGAAGGTGAGGTAGATGTTCTGGGTGCTGGACGGGACGTTGGACAGCGCCGTGGTGACGTTGGCGTAGGTCGTCCAACTGCCGGTGTTGGGCACCGTGACCGAGCCGAGCACCGGGCCGGTGGCCGAGCCGGTGCGCACCTGGATGGTGCCACCCGCCCCGCCGGAGACGACCCGGGCCGTGAACGAGGTGACCCCGGTCAGGTTGACCCCGTTGTACGCGGCCCAGTCACCCGGGTCGATGTAGCCGAGGGTCTGCCCACCGTTGGCGCCGTCCTTGGTGAACGCGGAGACGCCGTTGGCCGAGCTGAAGGTCTCGGCCTGGATCGTGCCGGTGGGCGGCGGGGTGGTGCCCAGTTCCTTGATCCGGATGTTGCGGAAGAAGGTGTCGTCACCGGTGCCGTGGTTCTGGATGCCGATGTGGCCGGCGAGCGAGCGGACCGGGTCGGTGTTGGTGAAGTCGTTGATCTTCACTCCGTTGAGGAAGACCTGTAGCCGCTCGCCCTCGACCAGCAGCTCGTAGGTGTTCCACTCCCCCGGCGCGTTGAGCGCCGCGTCGCGGGCGGCGATGTCGGCGGCCTTGTAGGTGTAGATCGCGCCGGTGGTGCGGTCGACCGCGTCGGTGGCGTCGATCTGGACCTCGTAGCCGTTGTTGATCGCCGACTGCGGGTCGTTCGACGGCGGGAAGCCGATGAAGATGCCGGAGTTGTCGTCCCCGGCCAGCTTCCAGTCCAGCTTCAGCGAGTAGTTGGTGAACTGCTTGGCGTTGTACCAGAACAAACCCATGCCGCCGACCGAGGTCAGGGTGGCGTCGGAGTTGGTGAAGCTGCCCGGGCCGGCCTGCGACCAGCCGGTCGTCGAGCCGTTGTAGAGCGGGGTGTAGCCGGTCTCGGGCCGGCAGTCGGCCTTGCTGCGACCGGAGGCGTACCGGATGCCGCCGAGCAGGTGGTTCCGGAACGCCGAATCGGCGTACGACGCCTGGGTGTGCCCGGCCCCGGTGTAGAAGGACCGGCCGCCGCTGTAGCTCTTGCACCAGCTCAGCGGGTGGTCGGCGCCCATCCCGCCGCCGGAGTACGACGACTCGTCAAGCGTGGCCAGCACGTGGGCGGTCGAACGGGGGTTGGTGCGGTAGTTGTACCACTCGTCGGTGCGGGTCCAGGTCTGCGGCAGGTGCCCGGTGGCCGCGTGACCCCGGTCCTCCACCTTCATGTTGGCCTGCTGGATCGCTGGGTGCGAGGAGAACCACGCCCCCACGAGGTTGCCGTAGAACGGCCAGTCGTACTCGGTGTCGGCGGCGGCGTGCACACCCACGTACCCGCGGCCGGATCCGATGTACGACTCGAAGGCGGTCTGCTGGCTGGCGTTGAGCACGTCGCCCGTGGTGTTGAGGAAGACGACCGCCTCGTACTGGTTGAGGTTGCTCGTGGTGAACGCGGCGGCGTCCTCGGTCGCGGTGACCGTGAAGTTGTTCGCCGCGCCCAGGTCGCGGATGGTCTGGATGCCGACCGGGATCGCGTCGTGCCGGAAACCGGCGGTTTTGGAGAAGACCAGCACGTCGTACGGGGCGTCGGCGGCGCTGGCCGGGGTGGCCGGGGTGGTGCAGGCGATGACGGCTAGTGCGGCCATGGCCGCACCGAGGACGGGTCGCAGGCGTCTGCGCATATCGCTCTCCTAATTGTGGTTAGGAGGGGCCCCTCGCACCACACTAGGCGCTGTCGAAGGGCCCCTCCCGCCAGCTCAGGGCAGGGTCCACTTTTGGTTGGCGGCGGCGGTGCAGGTCCACAGGTGGACCGGCGTGCTGTCAGCGGAGGTGTTGCTGGAGACGTCGAGGCACTTGCCCGACGACGTGTTGCGGAGCGTGCCGTCGGCCTGGGCGGCCCAGTTCTGGGCGGCGGTGCCGTTGCAGGTCCAGAGCTGGATCTTGGTGCCGTCGGCGGTGGCGCCACCCGAGACGTCCAGGCACTTGCCCAACGACTTGATCGTCGAGTTCGGCGTCACGGCCCAGGTCTGCGCCGCACTGCCGTTGCAGGTGTAGACCTGGATCTGCGTGCCGTCGGCGGTGGCGGCGCCCCGCACGTCCAGGCACTTGCCACCGAGGCCCTTGATCGCCCCGGCCCCACCGGACGGGGGCGTCCCGGTGACGAGGGAGAAGGCGTCCAGGTCGTAGAGCGCGCCGGTGCCCGACCCGGCGAAGGTCAGGTAGAGCGTGGTCGTGCCGGTCGGCGGGTTGGTGATCGTCCCGGTGACCGTGGTGAAGGTTTCCCAGCCGCCGGTCACCGGGACCGTGGCCGAGCCGAGCACCGTGCCGGTGGCCGAGCCGGCCCGGACCTGGAGGGTGCCACCGGCGCCGGCCGAGGAGACCCGGGCGTTGAACGAGGTCACGTTGCCCAGCTGGTACGGCTGGAACGCGATCCAGTCGCCGTTGTTGATGTCACCGACGGTCTTGCCGCCCTCGGCCGGGGTCTTGCTGAACACGCTGATCCCCGACGAGGTGCCGTAGAACTCGGCCTGGCGGTGGCGCGGCGGCAGCGTGTGCTGGGTGTGCGTGGTCAGCCCACCGGCGTCGGTGTACTCGGCGTCGAAGATCGCGAAGATGTTCGCCGCGTCGTCGTGCTCACCGTCGACCGGGATGGTGATCGAGCCTGAGCAGCCGGTCTTCGAGGTGATCTGGTGGCCGTGCTGGTCGTGCCCGAGCACGTAGGTCATCTTGACCTTCGTGCAGTCGATGGTGCCGTCCTCCGGGTCGGTCACCGTGATGCTGTACGGCACGGTGTCGCCGAAGCTGAACAGCTGACCGTTGCCCGGGTTGTTGATCGTGACCGTGGGCGCGGTGTTGCCGACGCTGATCTGCACGCTGCTGCTGCCGGTGGCGCCCTGCGGGTCCCGCACCGTCAGCGTGGCGGTGTAGGTGCCGTTGGCGCTGTAGGTCTTCGTCGGGTTGGCGGCGGTCGAGGTGGTCCCGTCACCGAACGCCCACGAGTAGGTCAACGTGCCGCCCTCGGGGTCGGACGAGCCGGCCGAGGAGAAGGTCACCGCGAGCGGGGCCGCACCGGAGGTGCGGTTGGCGCTGGCCTTCGCGGTGGGTGCCCGGTTGCCGCCGCCGACGTAGTCGAAGCGGTAGAGCGCCGAGTTGACGTCACCGTTGAAGTACCCGGTGCCGTAGTCGAGCACGTAGTACGCGCCGTCCGGGCCGAACGCCGAGTCCATCACCTGCTTGCCGACCCAGGGGAAGGTGTCGATGGCGCCGCGGGAGCCGTCGGAGTTGACGTGGATCGGCTTGATCCAGCCGCGGCCGAACTCGGTGGCGAAGAACTGCCCGTCGAAGGACTGCGGGAACTTGGTGGTGGAGGTCGACGAGGCGTTGTACCGGTAGACCGGGCCGCCCATCGGCGACTCGGAGCCGCCGCCGAACTCGGTCGGGGTGCCGGCGTCGCCGGCGTACCGGATCCAGGCCGGCTGGGCGGGCGGCAGGGTGGTCAGGCCGGTGTTGCGGAACGAGTTGTTGGTCGGCCCGCCGGTGCAGTTGTACTTCGCGCCGCTGGCGCTTGTCGCGAAGTCGAACTCGTTGTACGTCTCGGTGCTGGTGTTGGTGCCGGTGCAGTACGGCCAGCCGTAGTTGCCAGGTGCGGCGACCCGGTTGAACTCCACCTGGCCGGACGGCCCGCGGGTGGAGCTGGTGGAGCCGGCGTCCGGCCCGTAGTCACCGACGTAGACCACGCCGGTGGCCTTGTCCACGCTGATCCGGAACGGGTTGCGGAACCCCATCGCGTAGATCTCCGGCCGGGTCTTGGCCGTGCCGGGGGCGAACAGGTTGCCCGACGGGACGGAGTACGTGCCGTTGGCGTTCACCTTGATCCGCAGGATCTTGCCGCGCAGGTCGTTGGTGTTGCCGGCGCTGCGCTGCGCGTCGTAGGCGGGGTTGCGGTTGGTCCGCTCGTCCAGCGGTGAGTAGCCGGCCGACTCGAACGGGTTGGTGTCGTCGCCGGTGGACAGGTAGAGGTTGCCGGCGGCGTCGAAGTCGATGTCCCCACCGACGTGGCAGCACACGCCCCGGCTGGCCGGGACGTCGAGCACGTCGACCTTGCTCGACTGGTTGAGCGTGAAGTCGGAGTTCAGGGTGAACCGGGAGAGGCGGTTGACCCCGTCAAAGGCCGAGAAGTCGGTGCCGGTGGCCGGCGCGTCGCCGCCGGGGGTGGAGAGCGGCGGGGCGTAGTAGAGGTAGATGTACCGGTTGGAGGCGAAGCCCGGGTCGACCCCGACGCCCTGCAACCCCT
Organism: Micromonospora sp. DT53; assembly: GCF_049841535.1. Lineage (NCBI taxonomy): Bacteria > Bacillati > Actinomycetota > Actinomycetes > Micromonosporales > Micromonosporaceae > Micromonospora > Micromonospora sp. DT53. The sequence continues at coordinate 143,230 of NZ_JBNCKM010000001.1, read as the reverse complement.
CCTCGTCGTGCTGGTAGACCGACAGGGTGCCGATCGCGGTGGTGGTGCCGTTGGCGTCGGTGCGGCGCAGGGTGCCGTTGCGGGCGGTGTGCAGGACCGAGCGGTCCGGCAGCACCGCCAGGGACATCGGCTCACCCATGTCGGTCACGCCGCGGGCCAGCTCGACCTGCTGGAAGTCGCTGGCGACGATCGTGTGCGCCTGTGCGGGGGCCGAGCCGGCGGCGAGGGTGACCGTGCCGGCGGCGACCGCCAGCAGCAGCGCTGATCCGGCGGAGAACCATCGTCGGGACCGTTGTTGCGGTGCGTCCTTCATGGACATCTGTGCTGTCCCTTCCTGACGTGTGACTGCCAGGCCGGGCGCGCGCCGTCGCGCCGGATGCCGTAGCGGTGAGGGGGGTCGATGGGTTACCGCGCCGCCGGTTCACCTCGACGAAACATTGTCGTGTTGGTCACGACACTAAGTCGCACGTGTCGATGTGTCCATACCTTCCGGCGGTTCAGCATCAACTTTTGTCGATTTGATCGAAAGTCGCCGGTCAGGCGCGTCGGTCGATCGCCTGCCCGGCCAGCGCGACCAGGGCCGCGCGGGCCTCGTCGGCCACCATGGCGCTCTGCAGGGCGGAGAGCGCGGCCTCGGTCCGGACCCGGATCATCTGCTCGATCCGCTTCCGGGCACCTGTCGCGTCGATGATGTCGCGCAGCTCCGCCGCGCCCTCGGCGTCCAACGCCGGGTTGCCGAACAGCTCCCGCAGCCGGATGGTCTGCGGCCGGTCGGCGGCGCTGCGGGCCAGCGCCATCATGACCGTGGGCTTGCCCTCACGCAGGTCGTCCAGGACCGATTTTCCGGTCACCGCCGGGTCGCCGAACACACCGAGGACGTCGTCGCGGAGCTGGAACGCGTCGCCGAGCGGGTCACCGAACTCGCCAAGCGCGGCGATCAGCTCCGGCTCCGCGCCGGCCAGGGCCGCGCCGATCTGCAACGGGCGGGTGACCGTGTACCGGGCGGCCTTCATCCGGATCACGGTGAGCGCGCTGGCCACCGAGCCGTCGCCCACGCCGGAGACCAGGTCCAGGTACTCCCCCGCGATCACCTCGGTCCGCATCAGCGCGAACACGCTGTACCCCCGGTGCACCTGCTCGGTGCTCAGCCCGCACTCGTGGAACATCTGATCCGACCAGGCCGCGCAGAGGTCCCCACAGAGCAGCGCGGTGTTGCGGCCGTACGCCTCGGGGTCACCGCGCCACGACGAGCGGGCGTGCAGGTCGGCGAAGAGCCTGTGCACCGACGGCTCACCCCGACGACGGTCGCTGCCGTCCAGGATGTCGTCGTGGATCAGCGCGAACGCGTGGAACAGCTCCAGGGCCGCCGCGGCCACCACGATCGGGGTGCTGTCGGCGGCCCCCGCGCCGCGCCAGCCCCAGTAGCAGAAGAGCGGTCGCAACCGCTTGCCACCGGCCAGCACGAACCGCTGGAGCGCGGTGAACACGCCACGCGGCGCCCCGTCCGGCCAGTCCGGGCCCTGTCGGCTGAGAAACCCGGCCAGCTCCGCGTCGAAGCGCGCCCGCAGCTCGCTGGCGTCGGTGGGCGCGACGGTGACCGTCATGCCCCCTCCCCCGACCCGCCCGCGACGCCGGGGCTCAGCCCGGCCAGCTCCAGCAGCAGTGCCTTGACCTCGGTGGCCGCGATCTTGTCCCGGGCGGCGGTCGGGTCGGAGCAGAGCAGCACCGGGGCGTCCGCCGGGTCGTCCGGCAGTCGCCCGTGCGAGCCCCGCACCGCCCGCGCCCCGGCGTCCAGGCCGACCGCGCTCATCAGGTAGCGCATGCCGAGCTTCTTGCGGGCCAGGGCCACCCCGGCGCGGGCTTTGGCGGCACCGGGGTTGGCCGGGTCGAAGAACAGCTCCGCCGGGTCGTACCCCGGCTTGCGGTGGATTTCCACCAGCCGGGCGAAGTCCGGCGCCTGGGCGTCGTCCAGCCAGTAGTAGTACGTGAACCAGGCGTCCGGTTCGGCCACCAGCACCAGCTCGCCGGCGCGCGGATGGTCCAGCCCGTGTGCGGCCTTGCCGTCGGCGTCGAGCACCTCGGCCACCCCGGGCAGGCCGGCGCAGAGCTTCGCCACCGCCGGCACGTCGGCCGGGTCCTTGACGTAGACGTGCGCGATCTGGTGGTCGGCGACCGCGAACGCCTTCGACGTCCACGGGTCGAGGTACTCCATGCCCGCCTGGGTGTGCACCCGCAACAGGCCCTCGGCGCGCAGCAGCCTGTTGACGTCCACCGGCCGGGACACGTCGGTGATGCCGTACTCCGACAGCACCACCACTGTGGCGTCCCGGGCCCGGGCGGCGTCCAGGAGAGGGCCGAGCACCGCGTCCAGCTCCGCCGCCGCCGCGGCGGCCTGGGCCGACGAGGGACCGAAACGTTGCAGGTCGTAGTCCAGGTGCGGAACATAGACAAGCGTCAGGTCGGGTGACACGTCGGCGAGGATCTGCTCGGCCGCCTGGCAGATCCACCGCGACGACGGCAGCCCGGCCGTCGGTCCCCAGTAGGTGAAGAGCGGGAACGTGCCCAACCGCCCGGTGAGCGCGTCGTGCAGCTCCGGCGGGTCGGTGTAGCAGTCCGGCTCCTTGCGCCCGTCGGCGTAGTAGACCGGGCGGGGCGTCACCGTCCAGTTGACGTCGGCGCCCATGGCGTACCACCAGCAGACGTTGGCGACTGTGTAGCCGGGCTCGGCCCGACGGGCGGCCTGCCACAGCTTGTCCCCGCCGACAAGCGCGTTGTGCTGCCGCCACAGCAACACCTCGCCCAGCTCCCGGAAATACCACCCGTTGCCGACGATGCCGTGCCCGCTGGGCGGCTCGCCGGTGAGGAATGTGGACTGCACCGAGCAGGTCACTGCGGGCAGCACTGTGCCCAGCTCGGCCCGGAAGCCGCCGTCGGCGACACCCCGCAGTCGAGGCATGTGCGCCAGTAGTCGGGGTGTCAACCCCACCACGTCGAGGACCACCAGTCGCCGGCTCATCGCGTCACCCCCATGCTCACGGTTCGCTCTGTGGTCAGGCCGAGGCCGACCAGTTCGTCTCGGGCGAAGGCCAGTTCCGCGGCGATGCCGGCGGCCAGCTCCGCGTCGGTGCCGGGCCGTCGTGCGGCCGGCAGCACCCCCCAGGTGTACGTCTCGACGTCGAGGTGGTCGCAGCCCGCGGTCGGCCCGTCGAAGAGCGCTCTCAGGGCCGCGCGGAGGACCGGCAGGGTCGAGCCGAGCGGTTCCTCGGGTGGGGCGTGCAACGGCACGTGGTAGTGCACCCGCCACGGGCCGGGTAGCGCCTTGTCCAGTGCCTCGTCCAGGTCGTCGGCCGCGTACGCCGGGTCGGCCGGGTCGGCCAGGCCGGCGCAACCGGCGCCCCGGGTCTGGTGCAGGAAGCGGGGCTCCACCCAGCGGCGCAACGCCTCGGCCCCACCCTCCGGGTCGGCGGCCTCGACGGCGGCGGAGACCTGCACCTTCACCACGGGCAGTCCGGCCGCCCGCAGTCGGTGCAGCGCCTCCGCGGGCTCTTCCCAGGCGCAGGCCAGGTGGGCCAGGTCGAGACAGACCCCCAGCCGTTCGGTGTCCATCCCGGACAGCAGCGCGGCCGCCTGACCGGTGCTCTCCATGACACAGCCGGGCTCCGGCTCGAAGGCGACGCGCACCTCGCGGCCGGTGTCCCGCTGCACCGCGGCCAGGCCGGCGGCCAGCTGGTCCAGCCGGTGTCGCGCCGCGTCGGCCCGACCGGTGTCCCACGGTTGACGCCAGGCCAGCGGCAGGGTGGAGATCGAACCCCGGGCGGCGTCGTCGGGCAGCAGGTCGGCGAGCACCCGGGCCAGATTCAGGGTGTACGTCAGACGCTGCTCGGTGGTCCAGTCCGGGTGGTACACGTCCTGCTTGACCACGGGCGCCTGGAAGGCCGCGTACGGGAAGCCGTTGAGGGTGACCACCTCCAGCCCGCGCGCGTCCAGCTCGGTGCGCAACCGGCGGCGGAGCGTCGGGTCGGCTGCCAGCTCGGCGGCGACCGGGGCGGCGAGCCACAGGCCGAGCCCGAGCAGGTCGCTGCCGAGCGCCGCACGGACCGGCACCGCGTACGTGTCCAGTTGACCGAGGATGCCGGCGAGGTCCTCGGCGGGGTGCACGTTCGTGCAGTAGCCGAGGTGCACGGTCTCGCCGCCGGCATGTCGCAGCCGCATCAGCTGCCGCCGCGCAGGATCGAGTTGCCGGTCTGCGGGTCCACGGCGGCGGCGGCGTCCAGGTCGCTGAGGTCGAGCCGCCCCGACTGCCCGTAGAACTCCACCGGGTTTCGCCACAACACCTTGTCGACGTCGTCGTCGCTGAAGCCGGCCAGCAGCATCGCCTCGCCGGTGGCCCGGGTCAGCAGCGGGTCGGAGCGTCCCCAGTCGGCTGCCGAGTTGACGAGCATCCGATCCGTGCCGTACTCCCGCAGCAGCTCGACCATCCGCTGCGGGGTCATCTTGGTGTCCGGGTAGATGGAGAAGCCCAGCCAGCAGCCGCTGTCGCGGACCAGCTTGACGGTCACCTCGTTGAGGTGGTCGACCACCACCCGGCCCGCGTCGATGCCCGATTCGGCGACCACGGCGAGGGTCCGTTCACAGCCGCGTGCCTTGTCCCGGTGCGGGGTGTGCACAAGCGCCGGCAGGTCGTAGGCCACCGCCAGGGCGAGCTGCGCCGCGAACGCCTCGTCCTCCTCGGGCGTCATCGAGTCGTACCCGATCTCGCCGACCGCCACCACCGCGTCCTTGTCCAGGTAGCGGGGCAGCAGGTCGAGGACCGGACGGCAGCGCGGGTCGTTCGCCTCCTTGGGGTTCAGCGCGATGGTGGCGAAGTGGCGCACCCCGAACTGCCCCGCCCGGAACGGCTCCCAGCCGATCAGCGAGTCGAAGTAGTCGGTGAACGAGGCGGCGCTGGTACGTGGCTGACCCAGCCAGAACGCCGGCTCCACCACCGCGCGTACTCCGGCGGCGGCCATCCGTTCGTAGTCGTCGGTGGTGCGCGAGGTCATGTGGATGTGGGGGTCGAAGATGCGCATTCACGCCTCCCGGGGCAGTGCGGCGGTGAGCCGGTCGAGCAGGTCGGTGGCGTCGGCGGGCAACTCCCGGCCGGCGGCGTGCCGTTCGGCGGCCAGCGCGGCCAGCATCGCGGCCAGTTCCCCGTCGGCCCGGGTGTCCAGGTCGGCCACGGCGGCCAGGGGGACGCCGCTGAACACGCACTTGAGCACCGCCTGACGCCAGGCGGCCGGGTCGAGGTGGCGCGCGTACGGGCCGAGCGCGGCACCGACCAGCCGGGTGTCGTTGGTCCGGATCGCGTCGTGCAGCAACGGAACCCCGGCGGCGCCGATCGGCAGCAGCGGCAGGGCCCGCAGCACTGCTCGTCGCTCGGCCGCGTCACCGTGCTCGTAGAGGCGCTCGGCGTACGCCGCGTGGTCGCCGGGCAGGCTGGTGAGCAGCAGCACCCGGGCCGCGTCGTCGGCGGTCCAGCCGGGGGCGTCGGGCAGCGCGGCCCGACCGCAGCGGCGGCCGACGGTGGGGAAGAGCCGGGTGATCGCGGTGGGCTCGCTTGCGACCCGGCGCAGGGCCGTGTCCAGCCAGTCGGGATCGGGTACGCCTCCCAGCGCGGCCCGTAGTGAATCCGGTGTCATCCCGTCTCCTCCCTCGTGCTGCTGTGCTGCTGTGCGGCTCCGCAGGTGCCTAGGCGCGTCCTTTGCTCTGCTTCACTCCACGCGACGGTCGGTGTCCGGATACCGGACGGCCGCCGTTGCGTCCGTTGAAGCAGAGCAAAGGGCGTCGGCGGGTACCTCGGGTCGGCGGCGACCATCGGCCGTCGAGGTGGCCGCCGCGGCGCGCAGGAACTCGATCGACCGGGCGGCCACGGCGGGCGCGGCGTGCGAGTCCCTGGGCAGTTCGACGGCGACCAGGCCGCGATAGCCGGCGTCGCGCAGCGCGGCCAGCACCGGCGGGAAGTCGATCTCGCCGACACCGAACTCCAGGTGCTCGTGCACGCCCCGGCGCATGTCGTCGATCTGCACGTTGACCAGGTGGTCGGCCACCTCGGCGACGCACTGCGGCACCGGCCAGGGCTCCAGGCACCGGCAGTGACCGATGTCGAGGGTGATGCCGAAGCGGGCCGGGTTGTCGAGCGCGGCGTGCAGCCGACGCCAGTCGGCGATGTCCTGCACCAACATGCCCGGCTCCGGTTCGAAGCCAAGGGTGACGCCTGCGGTGTCGGCCGCGTCGACCACTGTGGCGCAGCCGGCCACCAGCCGGTCCCACGCGCACTGCGGTGACACCGCCTCGGGTCGGACACCGGCCCAGAACGACACCGCCTCCGCGCCCAGGTCGGCGCCGATCCGCACGGCCCGGCGCAGGAACTCGATCCGCCGGGTCGGGTCGTCGTGCAGCAACGTCGGGGCGTGCTTCTGCCACGGGTCGAGCAGGTACCGGGCCCCGGTCTCGATGACCACCGCCAGGCCCAGCGCCTCCAACCGTTGACCGACCGCGGCGACCCGGCGGGTGAGCCCGGGCGCGAACGGGTCCAGGTGGTCGTGGTCCAGGGTGAGCGCCACTCCGTCGTAGCCGAGATCGGCGATGACGGCGAGCGCGTCGTTGAGCCGGTGGTTGGCGAAGCCGTTCGTGCCGTAGCCGAGGCGCAGCGTCGTGGCGTCGGCGTCGACGGCAGGCGCTCCGGACCGGGGCTCGGGGACGCTCATGTCGGGGAGACCTTCCGGGCCAGCCGTCGACCCAGCGGCGCGGCCGCCGCGACGGCCACCCCGAGCAGACCTGCTCCACCCCGCGCGGTCAGGGCCCCCTGGAGGGCCGGCAACCCGGTGATCCCGGCGCCGACTGCCGCGCGGACCCGTCCGGCCGACGGGTCGCGGACCACCTCGGCCTGGGCGGCGCCGTACCGGGCGGCGTACCAGCCGGCCAGCACGGCGGGCAGCGCCGCCGCGATTCCGGCCGACCGGGTGCGACCCGTGCGCACATCCACCTCGTCGACGGTCCCGGCCCGGTCCGCCGTTCGGGCGGCTGCGCGTCGGGTGCCCGGCACGGCGACGGCTGCGCTGGCGGCGACCAACGCGGTGCCCGCGAGGGTACGCATCGGCAGGGTGGCGTCGGCGCCGGTGACCTCCCGGCGGGACAGCGCGGTGACCGTCCAGGTGTGCGCGGCGACTGTCGCCGCCGCCGGCAACGCCCGGGTCATCCGGCCGCCGGACGCGCCGAGCAGCACGTCCAGCCCCCGGCAGGCGGCCATCACGGCCGGGCCGGCAGCGGTGTTCTTGGCCAGCAGGTCGTACCCCCAGATGGTGGCGGCCAGCGGCACGGCGAGCGCGGCGGCGCGGCGACCGCCCACGGCGGCGGCCAGGCCCACGCCGGCGGCCGTGAGGCCCGCCGCGAGACCGACCGCCGCGGCCGGGGAGACCCGACCACTCGGGATCGGCCGCTCGGGCCGTTCCTCGGCGTCCAGGCCCCGGTCGGCCCAGTCGTTGGCGGCCATGCCGGCCCAGTAGAGCAGCACCGACGCGCCGGCCAGGGCAGGGGTACGCGGGCTCAACGCGCCGGCCGCCGCGGCTCCGGCGATCACGTCACCGGGCACCGAGAGCGCGGCCGGCGCCCGGACCAGCTCGGCAAGATCAGCCAACGTTGTCATGGACACCGTCCCCGCCGTCGTGCAACTGCCGGGTGAAGGCGGTCAGCCGGGCCCACTGCTCGCCCAGCGAGTGGGTGGGTGAGCCCAGCGGGTCCTTGAAGAAGAAGCCCAGGTCGGCCAGCGGCCCCACCTGCCCGGCGGCGTGCGCGGCGGCGGTGAGTCGGGCCAGGTCCAGCACCAGCGGCGCGGCCAGCGCGGAGTCGCAGCCGTGCCAGGTGAACTCCATCCGCATGCCGGTGCCGAGGAAACCGCTGAAGGTGATCAGATCCCAGGCGGTCTTGAAGTCCCCCAGGTCCTCGACGTACTCGATGCGGGTGCCGCCCTGCGGGACGTAACCCAACGTCTCGCCGAGCACCCGCTGCTTGCTCTGCACCTTCGCCGCGTTCGCGGCCGGGTCGGCGAGGGTGGCGCCGTCGCCACCGCCGAGCAGGTTGACCCCGGACCAGGAGCGCACGTCCAGGTTGCGCATCGCGAACATCGGCGCGAGCACCGACTTGACCAGGGTCTCCCCGGTCTTGCCGTCGTGCCCGGCGTACGGCAGTCGGGCCTCCTCGGCCAGCGCGGCCAGCGCGGGCAGCCGCAGCCCGGTGGACGGGGTGAAGTCGACGTACGGGCAGCCGGCCAGCACCGCCGCGTACGCGTAGAGGGAGCTGACCGGAAGCACCTCGTCCGGCCCTTCGAGGGCGGCGCGCAGCGCGGCCGGGTCGGCGTGCCCGGGGTGCGGTAGGGGGGCCGGCTCGGTGGCGGAGACATTGACCACCACCACCCGGTCCAGCTCGTGCCGCTCGCGGAAGCTGGTCAGGTCGCGGACCACGGCGGCGGCCCGATCCGCCTGGGTCTCGCCGACCGGCGCGGGGCGCAGCTCCTGCTCGACCACGCCCAGCTCGTCGCGGAGCGCGGCGACCAGCCGCCAGGGGATGACACCGGCGTCGGCCAGCGCCTCGGCGCGCTTGCACAGCGGGGTGGTGGCCAGGTCGTGCCCGCCGAAGACCAGATCGGCGAAGGCCGGCAGGGCCGGGCCGCGCAGCTCGGGAAGCTCGGTGACGCAGCCGGTGGGCCCGGCCAGGCCGGCCCGCAGCGCGAGCCCCCCGACGATGCTGGTGGTCGCGACGGACCCGCGCGCTCCTACCAGCCAGACACCTGTTCGCATGGTGCTCCTTCCCCAATTCACGAGGAACCGTCGGTACCGCTAAATATAGGAATATCAGAATATGTTTCGGAAAGATACGGCCCGGTTTCGGGAAAGTTTCGGGCCGGGTGGATGGGCCCCGCCCGCCCGCCCCCACCGGGACAGCACCGGCTTCCGACGTCGGCGTCGGCGGCGACGACACCGGACCGGATCCCGGCAGGTGCGAGCAGACGGGGCTGGTAGGCAGGGTCGGGTCGGCGTCTCGACCCTGCCTCCCCCGCATCCGACCGGTCGGGGCGTTGGCACGTCCCGGCCGGGCGTCTCAGACCGCCGGATCACCGGCGGCGGCGGTCCTCCGGTGCGGCCGGGGAATCCCGGTCCGGTCGCACCGGACGACCGTCCTGCTCGTGCGCCACCGGGCCGTACGGCCCGGCTGCACGCTCTCCGATTCCGACCTCTGTCCCGGCCACGGGGCGCAATCCGTGGCCGGTCCCTCGCCGGTCGGCTTCGGAAAGCCGGTCGGGCGATGGCGGCGCGAACACCGCCATCGCGGATGGTCAGATGGTCAGACAGCCGCCGCGGTCAGCGTCGGTTCCACCTCGGCCCACGAGGAGCCGAGCTCCGCCGAGCGGGCCACCGCGTCCAGCACAAGCTGGACCTGCAACGCGTCGGCGAAGGAGGGGGTCGGGTCCACGCCGGTGGCGACCGCCTCGATGAAGTCGCGCATCTCGTGCGTGAACGAGTGCTCGTAGCCGATGATGTGGCCCGGGGGCCACCACGCCGACATGTACGGGTGCTCGCCCTCGGTCACCAGGATGCGGGTGAAGCCCTGCTCCACGGCCGGGCGGGTCGCGTCGTAGAACTCCAGCTCGTTGAGGCGTTCCAGGTCGAAGACCACACTGCCCAACGAGCCGTTGATCTCGACACGCAGCGCGTTCTTACGGCCGGTCGCGAACCGGCTCGCCTCGTACGTGGCCAGGGCGCCGCCATCGAGCCGGGCCACGAAGACCGCGGCGTCGTCGACGGTGACCGGTCCGGTGGGCGCCGTGTGGCCGTCCACCGAGGCCGCCAGGCCGCTCGACTCGGCCGGCAACGGCCGCTCCTTGACGAAGGTCTCGGTGACCGCGCTGACGCCGCTGATCCGCTGACCCGTGACGAACTGGGTCAGGTCGATGATGTGCGCACCGATGTCACCGAGCGCGCCGGAGCCCGCCCTGTCCTTCTGCAACCGCCAGACCAGCGGGAACTGCGGGTCCACGATCCAGTCCTGCAGGTACGTCGCACGGACGTGTCGAATCACCCCGAGCCGTCCGTCGGCGACCAACTGGCGCATCATCGTGACCGCGGGGACCCGGCGGTAGTTGAACCCGCACATCGACCGCACTCCGGCGGCCCGGGCGACATCCGCCGCGGCGGTCATCGCCCGTGCCTCCTCCACCGAGTTGGCCAACGGCTTCTCGCACAGAACGTGCTTGCCCGCTGCCAACGCGGCGAGAGCGATCTCGGCGTGACTGTCGCCCGGTGTGCAGATGTCGACGACGTCGATGTCGTCCCGGTTGATCAGGTCACGCCAGTCGGTGGTGTATGCGTCCCAGCCGAGTGTGTCGGCGGCGTCTGCCACCTTCGCTGTGTCTCGGCCGCAGATCAACGCCATCCGGGCCCGCGCCGGCAGGTCGAAGACGCGGTTCACGGTGCGCCACGCCTGTGAGTGCGCGGCGCCCATGAACGCGTAGCCGACCATGCCGACCCGCAGTTCTTTGTCTGTCGTGGACAAGGTGGGTCTCCCCCCGGTATGTCAGAACCCGAGCTTGTCGTAGCTGCTCGCGTTCTCCTTGGTGATCGTCTCCGAGGCCAGGGTCACTTCCTTGGGCACCTGCAGCTCCGTCAGGTCGCCCAGGCCCCGCCCCTGCGCGACGAGCCGCGCGAGCGAGATCGCCGAGGAGGCCATCGACGGGTTGTAGGTGACCGTGGCCTTCAGCACGGTGTTGTCGGCCTTGATCGCGTCGATCGCGAGCTTGGAGCCCGCGCCGCCGACCATGAAGAACTCCGACCGGTTGGCCTGCTTGACGGCCGCGAGCACACCGATGCCCTGGTCGTCGTCGTGGTTCCAGATGGCGTCGATCTTCGGCAGCGCCTGGAGCAGCTGGGACGCCTCGCGCTGGCCGCTGTCCGAGGTGAACTCCGCCGAGCGGCGGTTCTTCACCGTGAACCCGTACGTCGCCAGGGCGGCCTTGAAGCCGTTGCTGCGCTCGACGGTCAGCGGGATCTCCAGACCGGCGATCTCACCGATGACCGGGTTGGCGACGCCCTTGTCCTTGAGCATCTTGCCGATGAAGTGCCCGGCCGAGACGCCCATGCCGTAGTTGTCGCCCTTGATGACCAGCCGCGAGGCCAGCGCGTCGGGGAACGCCCGGTCGAGGTTCACGATCGGGATGCCCGCCTGCATGGCCTGGAGGGCAACGGCGTTGACCTCCTTGCCGTCGTGCGGCAGCACGACGATGATGTCCGGCTTCTGAGCGATCAGCGTGCCGAGCGTGGAGCGCTGGGCCTCGGAGTTCGAGCCACCGTCGACCTCCTTGAACTCCACGTCCGAGTAGGCCGCGGCCTGGGCCTTGGCGTTCGCGTGGATCGCGCCCATCCAGCCGTGGTCGGCGGCCGGGGCGGAGAAGCCGATGACGACCTTCTTGCCCGGGGCGTTGTTGCCTTCGCTGTTTCCGGCGGCCTTGGTCTGGGTGCTGGCGGCCGGAGTGTCGTTGCTGGTGCAGGCGGTGAGGAGGGTGGCGGCGCCTACCGCGGCTCCACCGAAGAGCAACCGGCGGCGCGACAGGTCGCGACTGTGCTGGGTCATTAATGACCTCCTGGGAGCGGGATTTGACTTATTGAGGGTGTGCGAGGCCCGGCCAGCGTCGAAACGTCTCGACGTCGCCAGGACAACGGTGCGGTGCGTCAGGTTGCGGTGGTGACCCTGTTCCGCGCGAGGAGCCGAGTGACTGACTTGAACTGGAACTGCTGGACCAGGACGGCGGCGACGATGATGCCGCCCTTGACCATGTTCTGCGCCTCGATGGAGAGGCCGTTGATGGCGAAGAGGTTCGTGATGGTGGCGAAGATGATGACGCCGAGCAGCGAGCCGACGATCGTGCCCCGCCCACCGCTGAGCAACGTCCCACCGATGATCGCCGCGGCGATCGCGTCCAACTCGTACAGGTTGGCCATCGCCGCCTGCGCCGAGGTGGCCTGCGAGGTGAGCATGATGGCGGCGATGCCGCAGCACAGACCGGAGAGCGCGTAGAGCAGCATGGTGTGCCGCCGGACGTTGATGCCGGCCAGCCGGGCCGCCTCCGGGTTACCACCGACGGCGATGGTGCGCCGGCCAAAGGTCGTGCGGTTGAGCACGACCCAACCGGCCAGCACGACCGCGCCGAGGATGTAGACCAGGATCGGAATCCCGATCACCTTGCGCGCCGCGATGTCGTTGATGAACGTGCTGCTCGACACCTGGGTCTGCTTGTTGGAGATCGACGCCGCGAGCCCACGCGCGGCCACCAGCATCGCGAGCGTCGCGATGAAGGGGACCAGCCGCCCGTACGAGATGAGCACACCGTTGACGAGGCCGACGCAGATGCCGACCGCGAGGGCGGTGAAGATCATGCCGCCGGCGCCGTAGCTCTGGGTGGCCACCGTGGTGCACCAGACCCCGGCCAGCGCGACGATCGCGCCGACCGACAGGTCGATGCCACCACCGATGATCACGAAGGTCATCCCGACCGTGACCACGCCGACGACCGAGGCCAACTGGAGGATGGCCAGGACGTTGTTCCAGACCCAGTTCGGGTCGCCGTACAGGTCGGGCTTGGTGACCGCGCCGACCACGATGAGCGCGGCCAGCACCCCGATCAGGCCGAGGTTGCGCTTGGCACCGTCGCCACCGTCACCCCGCCACCAGGAGAGCTTGCCCCCGGAACCTGCCTTGTTGCTGGCCACCGCCGTCTCCGCCGGGTCCACCGGCGGCGACTGCGCCGGAAGCTGCGGGCGCTCCGGTGTCGCGGTGGGAGTGGGAGTCGCGTCGCTCATGCCGGTGCGCCTTCCATCAAGGACCCCGCCATAACGAGGTCAAGCACAGTGTTCTCGTCGAGTTCGCCGGCCGCGGCTTCGCGGACGACACGTCCTTCCCGCATGACCAGCACCCGGTCGGCCAGACCCAGCACCTCGGGCACCTCGCTGGAGACCAGCAGCACCCCCACGCCCTGAGCGGCCAATGCCCGGATGACCTGGTAGAGCTCAGCCCGGGCGCCCACGTCCACGCCCCGGGTCGGCTCGTCGAGAAGCAGCAACTTGGTGCCGCCGAGCAGCCAACGCCCGACCACCACCTTCTGCTGGTTGCCGCCGGACAGCGTGCGTACCGGCCGGTCGACGTCCCGGGGCCGCAGCTCCAGGGTCTCCGCGATCCGGTCCGCCTCGGCGCGTTCCTTGGCGGCGTTGGTGAAGCCGAGTCGCGCGTACCGGCCGAAGGTGGCCAGCGTGACGTTGCGGTAGATCGGCTCGCCGAGCAGCAGCGCCTGGCTCTTGCGTTCCTCCGGGGCCATCCCCATGCCGGCCCGAACGGCCGCGCCGACGCCCGGCCGCAGGACCTTTCCGTCCATCCGCACCGTGCCGGCCTCCGGGAGGCGGGCGCCGTAGATCGTCTCCAGCAGTTCGGAACGACCGGAGCCGACCAGCCCCGCGATGCCCACGATCTCTCCGGCGCGCACGCTCAGCGAGACGTCGGCGAACTCGCCGGTGCGGGTCAACCCCTCCACCTGGAGCAGGTCGGCGCCGGCGGGGTCGTCGGTCGGCCGGTCCGGGAAGACATACTCGATGGTGCGGCCGGTCATCCGGCTCACCAGGTCGCGGGTCGGGGTGTCGCGCGCCGGCAGGTTCGCCGCCGTGGTCCGGCCGTCCTTGAGTACGGTGACCCGGTCGCCGATCTCGCGGATCTCCTCCAACCGGTGGGAGATGTAGATGACGGCGATGCCCTGCGCGGTCAGCTCACGGATGATCCGGAACAGGTTGCCGACCTCGTCGTGGGCCAGCACCGCGCTCGGCTCGTCCATGATGATCAGTCGGGCCTCGTGCGACAGCGCCCGCGCCATGCTGACGATCTGCTTGCCCGCCGCCGGCAGTGACCGGACCATCCGCCCCGGCGGAATCTCACCGTGGCCGAGCCGGCCGAGGATCTGCCGGGTGTGCCGGGCCATCCGGCCGCGCCTGACGAACCCGAAGTTGCGGTACTCGTGCCCGAGGAACGCGTTCTCCGCCACCGACAGATCCTCGACGAGGTCGAGCTCCTGGTAGATCGTGGCGATGCCGGCCTTCATGGCGGCCTGCGGGTTCGTGAACGTGGCCGGCTCACCGCGCCACTCCACCTGCCCGGAATCCGGTTGGTGCACTCCGGCGAGCACCTTGATGAGGGTGGACTTGCCGGCGCCGTTCTGCCCGAGCAGGCAGTGCACCTCGCCGGCACGCACCTCCAGCTGCACGCCGTCGAGCGCGCGTACGCCGGGGAAGGTCTTCACCACATCGGTGAGGCGCAGGACCACCTCGCCCGCGACGGTGTCGGCGGGAGCCTCGACCAGCGGCGCCTCGGCGACGGCCTCGGCCGACGCGGTGGCGGGGTCATCCTCGGGCAGAGCCACAGTCTCCTCCTCGCTCACGACGGAATCTCGAACAGCTTCACGGTGCCGGCCTTTGTTCGCGACTGCGGGGCTCGCGAACCCGGCTCACTCCTCGCGCTCACGATGCTTCCCCGAAGGCGACGTCGCTCGCGAGCACCGCCGCGCCTGTGACACCGGCACGGCCGCCCAGCTCGGACAGGACGACGGGAAGGTTGCCGGTGGCCAGTGGCAGCGACCGGCGGTAGACCACACTGCGGATCTCGGCGAGCAGGATGTGGCCCAGTTGGGCCAACCCGCCGCCGATCACGATCATGGACGGGTTGGTGAAGCTGACCAGGCCGGCGAGCACTCCGCCGACCCGTCGTCCGCCGTCCCGGATCAACTGGATGCAGGTCACGTCGCCCTCGACGGCGCCCTCGGCGACGTCCAGCGCGGTCACCACACCGCGCAGGGCCAACCGCTCGGCCAGCGCCGGCGACGTCCCACTGCGGGCGGCGGCGGCCGCGTCCTTGGCCAGTGCGGCACCGCTGAACAGCGCCTCCAGGCAGCCGACGTTTCCGCAGGAGCACATCGGACCGTGCGAGTCGACCTGGATGTGGCCGATGTCGCCGGCGCAGCCGTCGGTGCCCCGGTAGACCTCGCCGGTGAGGTAGATGCCGCACCCGATGCCGGTGCCGATCTTCACGAAGAGGAAGTCGTCCACCGAGTGGGCGACCCCGCCGTGCCGCTCACCGATGGCCATGATGTTGACGTCGTTGTCGACCACCGCGGGGCAGCCGTGCTCCCGGCTGAGCAGCTCACGCACCGGGAACCGGTCCCAGCCCGGCATGATCGGTGGTGAGACCGGCACGCCGTCGCGGAAGCTGACCGGGCCGGGTACGCCGATGCCGACCGCGTCCAGGCGCTCGTACGCGCCGTCGACCCGGGCCTTGTGCAGCAGCTCGTTGACCCGTTGCAGGGTCACCTTCGGGCCGTTGCGGATGTCGGCCGCCTCGGCGTAGTGGGCCACCGGTTCGAGGCGGCCGTTTACCACCTCGACGTCCATCGAACTGGCGCCGAGGTCGACGGCGGCGAGGCGCAGCTTCGGGTTCAACTCGACGAGTGTCGAGCGACGCCCGCCTCGGGATGCGGCGAGGCCGGCCTCGGCGACGTAACCCAGTGCCACCAGGCGATCCAGCTCGGCCAGCATGCGTGGGCGCGGCATCTGGAGGCGGTCGCCCAGCTCGGCGCGGGACACTGCGCCCTCGTCGCGGAGCAACCGCAACAGGCGCACGTGTAGGGGGTCGACGGTCCGCACCGGGAGCCCCCTCTTCATTGGCAGCGTTCACATCGACGCAATGCCGATGTGTTGTGTCCGACACAGTAAGAGCGTTCCACGCCGCCTGTAAAGAGCTTCAACCGTTTCGCGAGCAACTTTTGTCCGAAAGAACAAAAGCTACTAGTCGATCATGGAAAGAGTCACGGACAGCCCGTGGACCCTCGCCCGCAGTTCCATCGACGGACACGCAGACGCCCCGCCAGCCGATCCTCGGTGGCGGGGCGTTTCGAGCGGGACCGTCAGCGGCGACCCGCGGCGTTGCGCTTCTTGCGGAGCTTGCGATCGTCGCGCAACTCGACGTACGGCTCGTCGTCCACCGCGTGCCCGGCCGCGATCGCGCGGCCACGCTCCAACTCCGCGTCGAACTCAGCCCCGAGCAGGATCGCGATGTTGCTCAGCCACAGCCAGACCAGGAAGATGATCACCCCGGCCAGCGTCCCGTACGTCTTGTCGTACGAACCGAAGTTGCTCACGTAGAAGGCGAACAGGCCGGAGATCACCAGCCAGATCACCACGGCCAGCACGCCGCCCGGGCTGACCCAGCGGAAGCCGCCGTGCCGCGCGTTCGGCGAGGCCCAGTAGAGGATCGCGAACATCAGGCTGACCAGGATCAGCAGCACCGGCCACTTCGCCACGTCCCACACCGCGACCGCCGTCGAGCCGACCCCGATCACGTCACCCACCGACTCGGCGAGACGGCCGGTGAAGACCACGATCACCGCGCACACCAGCAGCAGCACGCCGATCACCGCGGTCACCCCGGCCCGGATCGGCAGTGTCTTCCAGATCGGCCGGCCTTCCGGCACGTCGTAGATGGTGTTGGACGCGCGCATGAACGCACCGACGTAGCCGGACGCGGACCAGAACGCGGCCAACAGACCGATGATCGCCGCGATGCTGGCCAGGCCGCCGTTCTGCTGGGCGGTGTTGATAGCGCCCTCGATGATCTTCTGGATGCTGTCGTTCGGCACCGCCTGGTTGACGGTGTCCTTGACGCCCTCGGTGGCGCTCTCGCCGAGCAGGCCGAGCAGGGAGATCAGCACCAGCAGGCCGGGGAAGATGGACAGCACCCCGTAGTAGGTCAGCGCGGCGGCCCAGTCGGTCAGGCTGTCGTCCTGGAATTCGGTGATCGTCCGGCGCATCGCCGCCTTCCAGCCACTGCCGGGCAGGTCGGTGGGGCTGTCCGGCCCCGCGTCGGGCCCGACCGGCGCGGTGGCCGGATCACGCTCACGCTGGGCGGAAGACTCGTCCGAGGTCATCGCCCCTCCTCCTGGTCGGCAGTGTCACCTCCGGACATGCCCCGTGGACGGGCGCGGATAACCCCTACTTGTAGAGCAACCTCGCCATTCGGCGAGAAGCCACCAGCAGACCGAGGGCCATCATCGCCAGCAGGTAGAGCACGTCGAGCAACCAGAGCCAGCCACCATCGCCCAGCGCGAGCCCGCGGACCAGGTGCACCGACCGGTACAGCGGGGTGATCTCGACGAGCCAGTGCAGCACTGTCGGGTAGGCCTGCGCCGGCACGAAGGTGCCGGAGAAGAGGAAGAGCGTGAACTGCGCGGAGGCGATCAGGTCGAAATCCTGCCAACTGCGCATGAGGGTGGAGATCGCCATGCCGAGCGCCCCGAACGCGAACCCGACAAGCACCGCGGCCGGGAGGGTGGTCAGCGCGCGGGAGACGCTTGTCAACTCCAGCGCGACCATCACAGCGAGAAACGCCGCCGAGTAGGCGCTCCCCCGCAGCATCGCCCAACCCAACTCGCCGAGGGCGATCTCGAACGGCCGTACCGGGGTGGCGATCACCCCGTCGTACAGCTTCATGTACTTCATCTTGCCGAAGAAGTTGAAAGTGGTTTCCGAGAGCGCCCCGGTCATCGCCGAGGAGGCGAGCATCGCCGGGGCCACGAACTCGGCGTACGAGACCAGCCGCCCGCCCGGCAACGGCAGGTCACCGACCAGCGCGCCGACGCCCACCCCGATGGACAGCAGGTAGAGCAACGGCTCCACGAAGCCGGAGAGCAGCAGCAGCCAGTAGACCGGCCTCAGCGCCGCGACGTTGCGTTCGAGCACCGACGCCGACCGCCGGGACGCGGCGGAGACGTCGACCAGCCGGGGCAGGATCAGCGTGACCACGAACTCTCCCTAGACGACGAGCTTGCGACGGAACGCGCGCACCGCCAGCAACCAGCCGGCGACCGCCCAGGCGGCCAGGTAGAGCAGGTGCCCGACGACCGACCACTGTGGGGCGGTGCCCAGCGTGACCGCGCGGCACAGGTCCACGGCGTGCCACAACGGCGTCACGTACGCCAGCCACCGCAGCGCGTCGGGCAACGACTCGACCGGAAAGAACACCCCGGCGAAGAGCGTCATCGGAATGACCGCGAACCGGAACAGCATCGCGAGCCAACTGTCGCTCGACACCGACGCGGCGTACGCGAAGGTCGGCGCGGCGACGGCCAGCCCGAGCAACGCCACCACCGGCAGGGTGACCACCGCCCATGGCGACCGCAACGCCCCGAACAACCCGGTGACCAGCAGGAACGCCGCGATCGTGGTGAGCACCCGAAACAGCACGAAGGCCAGGTGCCCGGCCACGATGTCAGCGACCCGCAGCGGCGACGCGCCCTGCGCGAAGTAGGTCTTGACCCACCGGAAGTTGCTGAACACCGGCCAGGTCGAGTCGCCGACTGTCACCTGGAGCGCGGTCGAGGCGATCAGCCCGGGGACCAGCCAGTCGAGGTAACGCACCCCGCCGACGCCCTGGTCGATGTAGGCGCCGACGCCGAACCCGAAGCCGAGGACCGTCAGCACCGGCAGCAGGAACGAGGAGAACACCCCGGCCCGCCAGGTGCGCCGCAGACCCACCAGGTAGTGCTCGAACACCGCGTACGCCGGCACCCGTGGGAACCGCACCGACCCCGCCGCACTCACCCGATCACCCCGCCCACCGCGCCGACCACCAGGACCTGTCTACCCCCGGGGTACGACAGACCGCCGGTCACCCTACGACGCCCCCGCCCGACGTGTCGCCGGGGTTTCACGTCGTCGCCCGGTCGCCCGGTCGCCCCGTTGCTCTTGATCGACTCGGCTTCCTGAAAGTCGGGGTGTCAGAGCGACCCCGATGCCCCGACTTCCTGAAAGCCGAGTGGATCTAGACGGCGGGGCCGCCAGTTATCGGCGGACCGGGTCGGAGTCGACGAACGCGCGCCACGCGTCGGGCGGGAAGACGAGCACCGGGCCGGTCGGGTCCTTGGAGTCGCGCACGGCCACCAGCCCGGGCAGGTTGGCGGCAACCTCCACACAGGCACCGCCGCTGCCGTTGCTGCGGGTGCTCTTGCGCCACCGGGCGCCGGTCAGCTCCATGTCTCCGCCACTTCCGCGATCAGGTCGAGGGACTGCTGCTGCGATAGTGCCTCACCCCGGATCGACTCCCACACCTCGACCATCTGCCGTACATACTCGACACGGTCGATCACCTGCCCGTGGCGCTGCCCGTCCAGGTAGACGACATCCTCACCGGTGGCGGCGGTGGCGATCACGAAGGGACCATCGAGCCCAGCGTACGCACCGGCGGACAGCGGCACGACCTGGATTCGCACCCGGGGCAGGGCCGAGCCGAGCTTCACCAGGTGACGCAACTGCTCGCGCATCACCTCCGGCCCGCCGATGCGTCGGCGCAGCGCGTACTCGTCGACGACCACGCTGAGCAACGGTGGCCGGTCCCGGGTGAGCACGCCCTGCCGGTCGAGCCGGGCGGTCACCTGCTGCTCGACCTCGTCCGCCGCGAAGAGCCCGGCCCCCGCCAGGATGGCGCGGGCGTAATCCTCGGTCTGCACCAGGCCCGGCACGTAGAGCGGCTCGAACCACCGCAGCGCGGTGGTCTCCTGCTCGACCCCGGCCCAGTCGCGGAACCACGGCACCACGGCCTCCCGGCTGATCCGCCGCTGGATGCGCTCGAAGCGACCGTCGGCCCCGAACACGGCGTCACACCGGCGGGCGAAGTCCAGGCTCGGCCGGCGCTCGGATGTCTCCACCTTGGCGACCAAAGCCCCGGAATAGCTCAACGCCTCGGCCAGCGCCGTCTGCGACATCCCACCGACGGCCCGAGCCAGCCGTAGCTCCTCCGCGAAGTGCTCCAGCATGGACGAACTCTCCACGGACAACCTCCGTACATTCCCGTACCGTGCCGAGCCGTTCGCCGTACGCGCTGGTCGTCGGCGTGCGGAACCTCCCACCGTAGTCGGATCCTCACCAGACTGTCACGCAGCGGAACCGCTCACGGGATCGGACGGCGGGCGGAACCAGGCCGGGAGCGCCCCGTGACCCCCCGGTCCGGGGCGCTCCCCACCCACCCGATGGAGGTTCCTTCGTGCGGCTCACCCGGTCGGCTCATGATGGTGGCGGGCGCTGATGCCCCGGTACCGTCCACACGTGGCGGCACGCCCGTCCTGGCGCTGCCGGGTCTGCGGCGCGGCATGGCCCTGCTCACCGGCCCGCTTGGCGCTGCTCGGCGAGTACCGCGAGGACCGGATCGGCCTGCTCGTCTACCTCGCCACGTTGCTCTATGAGGCGGCCGGGGACCTCGCCGGCCACGACCGACTGACCGACCGCTTCCTCACCTGGGCCAGAGCCCGTTGAACGGTGATCGTTGGCCGCTGGTCAGGCCGGTCGGTACGCGCGGACCAGCGCCTGCACGGCGTAACCGAGCAGCAGCACTCCCGCGCCGACGCCGACCACCAGACCGGCGGAGACCGCCGAGGCGAGGCCGGTGACGAGGCCCGCCGCCGCCACCAGGCACAGCGCGCCACCGAGCGGACGAAGCAGCGGGTCCCGCAGGAGTGGGGCGAGCGGGAAGAAGTGCAGACCTACCACCAGGCAGACCAGCACCGGAACGTACTCGGACCAGTCGGCGGCGACCAGCACGGCGGCACCCAGCCCGGCGGCGGCGAACTCGGCGACGACGATGAGCAGGTACGGGCGGTCGGCCGCCCGGTCCCGAGGGCTGCCGACCCGCCGCAGTCGGGCGGACAGCACGCCACCCAGCACGGCGGTGAGCAGCGCGACGATGCTGCCCACCACGAGCAGGGCGCGCAGCGGTTGCTCCGCCGCCGGCACACTGAACCAGACCATCGCGAAAATGCCCAGGTAGAGGGCGGTGAGCCCGGCCTGACGTCGGTTGGCGGTCACCAGATCAGACATGAAACTCCCCCGGGGTACGACAAGCCGCCGGTCACCCTACGGCGACCCAGTCGATCTTGTCGCCTGGGTTTCGCCGCGCCCTCGTCTTCGCCGCCAGTCCAGGCCCCGCCGAACGTCCGGTCCCCTTGATCCACTCGGATTTCAGGAAGTCGGGGTGTCCGCCTCGCCGTAACACCCCGACTTCCTGAAAACGGAGTGGATCTTCGGCGGGTCCGGGGCGATATGACGGAAATGTCGCGGGGCTGAGCCGCCAACTGTCCGCTTGGCCCGTCAGTCGACCAGGGTGCGGCCGGTCAGGTGCAGGAAGACGTCCTCCAGGCCGCTGCGCCGCACCAGCACGTTCGCCGGTTGGAGCCCCGACGCGGTGACCTCGGCAACCGCCGCGTCGCCGTCGGGCACGTAGAGCAGGACCCGGTCAGGCAACACCTCGACCCGCTCCCCCAGCCCGTCGAGCTTGCGGGCGTTCGGCTCCTGCGACTCGGCGGCGAAGCGCAGCTCGACAACCTCGCGGGTCGAGTGCTGCTCGATCAACGCCCGGGGCGAGCCCTCCGCGACGATCCGGCCGCCGTCCATCACCACCAGGCGGTCACAGAGCTGCTCGGCCTCGTCCATGTAGTGCGTGGTGAGCACCAGCGTGACGCCCTGCTGCTTGAGCCGGAACAGCCGCTCCCACACCAGGTGCCGGGCCTGCGGGTCGAGCCCGGTGGTCGGCTCGTCGAGCAACACGATCTCCGGATCGTTGACAAGCGCGCGGGCGATGGTCAGCCGACGCTTCATCCCACCCGACAACGGCTCGACCCTACTGTCGGCCCGCTCGGTGAGCTGGACGAAGTCGAGCAACTCGTCGGCCCGCTCCCGGGCCGCCCGGCGGGAGATGCCGAAGTAGCGGGCGTAGACGGTCAGGTTTTCCCGGACGGTCAGCTCCGGATCGAGATTGTCCAGCTGCGGGCAGACACCGAGGCGCGCCCGGATCGCCGGCCCGTCAGCCACCGGATCCAGGTCGAGGATGCGCAGCTCACCCCCGCTGGGCGGGGAGGTGCAGCCGACCATCCGCATGGTGGACGACTTGCCCGCGCCGTTGGGCCCGAGGAAGCCGAACGCCTCACCCGGGCGCACCTCGACATCGATGCCGTCCACGGCGGTGAAGTCGCCGAACCGCTTCACCAGCCCGCGAGCCTGAATCAGTGGTCGCCCCGAAGTCACCGACCGACCCTAGCGGCCACGTCCGACACCCCACCACATCGATCTTGCAGTTCCGGTCGCTGAAATGCGGGGAAACGCTCCCAATGTCGGGGCAGAAAGTGCAAGATCGCCGCAGCGGGGCACGGGTCAGACGTCGGCCGGTGCGGTGGCGGCGCGGGCCACGCCGACCAGCCGATCGGTTTCGGCGAGCAGGGCCTCGTCGTCCGCCGGAGTGCCGGGGTCGAGTCGGACCGTCCAGGTCAGACCGTCGACCCCGGCCACGCGCCGGGCCGCGACCCGCGCGGCGCCGCCGGGCACCGGCTGGTGCTCGGTGTACGCGACCGAGTGCGTCACCCGGGCCCGTACCTGGTGGGGCAGTTCACCCGGGTCGAGCAGCAGGTACGTCTCGGCCGGACCGTCGACGACCACCGTGTAGCCGTCCCGCTCGGCGACGGGCTCGGCGAGTGTGACGGTCAGCTCCCGTCCGGACCAGACCGCCTTGAGGATGGTGTGCCAGCCGAGCCGCTGCCCTCGACCGGGCAGCCACAACCCGAGGTTGGTGGCGACCACCACCCCGTCGCCCTCGCCGTTGCCGGCGGCGGCCCACGCCAGCACCCGCTCGTCGGCGGTCAGCGGCGGCCGGTCGGCCGGCGGAAGCTTCGGCTTGCGGCTGAACAGTCCCATCTAGAGGCCTCCCGCAGCCTGCTCGCGCAACGCCCGGGCGTGCTGCTCCAGGGACAGCAGCTCACCGAAGGCGGCGAAGTACTCGTCCTTGTTGTTCACCGGGTTGATCCGCTGGATGCGTGACTTGAGGTCCCGGACCCGGGCGGTCACCGACCCGAACTGCACCCGAGCCATGGTGATCGACACGTAGCGCGGGTCCGGTTCGCCGTCGATCCGCAGTGGTTCGACGGCCAACTCACCGACAAGCGCCGCGGACGCCAGGTCGTCGCAGGCGTCCCGGACCGACTCGATCCAGACCGCGCCGCCGGTCGCCGACGCGGCGCCACCGGCCGCCGCGATGGCCGTACGCACCGCGACGTGCACCGGGTGGCGGTATTCGGTGGCCTCGACCGCGTCGAACATCGGCCCGGCCAGGACCGGCTGCTGGAGGGCGAGTTTGAGCGCCTCCCGTTCGACCATCGACTGCGGGCTGTCCAGTGCCGGCTCGGGGCGGGCCGAGGCCGGCCGGGCGGCGGGGGCCGTGTCGCGGGCGTCGCGGGTGCCGGGCGGCGGGGTGTTGCCGGCGGCGAGCACCGCCCGCTGCACCGGCTCGATCTCCATGCCGAGGTCCATGGCGAGCTTGCGGACGTACTCTGGGCGCTTCTCCCGGTCTTTCAGTCGCGCGACCAGCGGCGCGGCGTGGCGCATGGCCTCGACCCGGCCGTCGACGGTGTCCAGGTCGAAGCGGCTGATCACGTGTCGCAGCGCGAAGTCGACAAGCGGCTCACGGCGGGCGACCAGATCACGCACCGCCAGGTCGCCCTTGGCCAGCCGCAGGTCACACGGGTCCATGTTGTCCGGGCTGACCGCGATGAACGTGCGCCCGACGAAGCGCTGATCGTCTTCGAAGGCGCGCAACGCGGCCTTCTGCCCGGCGGCGTCGCCGTCAAAGGTGAAGATGATCTCGCCGGCCACCTCGTCGCTGTCGAACAGGAGCCGACGCAGGACCGAGATGTGGTCCGCGGCGAAGGCCGTGCCGCAGGTCGCCACCGCCGTGGTCACCCCGGCGAGGTGGCAGGCCATCACGTCGGTGTAACCCTCGACGATCACCGCTCGGCCCTGCTTGGCGATCTCCCGTTTGGCCTGGTCGATGCCGTAGAGCACGTGCGACTTCTTGTAGATCGGCGTCTCGGGGGTGTTCAGGTACTTCGGGCCGTCGTCGTCATCGAAGAGCTTGCGCGCGCCGAAGCCGATCACGTCACCGGCGAGGTCGCGGATCGGCCAGAGCAGCCGTCGGCGGAACCTGTCGATCAGGGTGCCGGAGCGGGACTCCCGGGACAGCCCGGCGGTGACCAGCTCCTGGTGGGTGAAGCCCTGCTGGCGCAGGTGCTTGGTGAGCAGGTCCCAACCGTCCGGCGCGAAGCCACAGCCGTAACGCTCGGCGGCGGCCCGGTCGAAGCCCCGTCGCGCCAGGAACTCCCGTGCCGGCCGCGCGCCGGCGGTACTCAGTTGCGCGCGGTAGAACTCGACGGCGGCGGCGTGCGCGGCGACCAGGCGCTGCCGCTGACCCTGCTGCGGGCGGGGACGCGGGGTGCCCTTGTCGTCCTCGATGTAGCGCAGCTGGATGCCGACGCGGCCGGCCAGCCGCTCGACGGACTCCACGAAGCTGAGGTGGTCGGCGTCCATCAGGAACTTGATCGCGTCGCCGCCGGCCCCGCAGCCGAAGCAGTACCAGACGTTGCGGGCCGGAGACACGTTGAACGACGGACTCTTCTCGTCGTGGAACGGGCACAGGCCCTTGAGGTTGCCGCCGCCGGCGGACTTCAGGGTGACCGTCTCGGAGATCACATCCCCGATCGAGGTGCGTTCCCGGACCAGTGCGATGTCCTCGTCCCGGATCCGCCCAGCCATGCGCCACCCCCTCGCCGTACATCCTGCCCTGCCGGACCGACGACACGCCGGCCGGGGGACGCCGGTGTGGCGGCGACCGCTGCCGGCTGCGCGATTCCGGCCCGGGGGCCGGGCCCGCGCGGGGACCATGACCAGATGCGCAGGGTACGGACCGCCGGCCCCCACGTGCCGCGATGGTTCGGCGCGTGGTTGGGGCTACGCGGCCAGGCCCCGCAGACGGACGAGGCCGGCCACCGGCACGCCACCTGGCTGGAGCTCTTCCTCGACCTCATCTTCGTGTACGCGCTGGCGGCGGTGGTCGCCCGGCTGGGCAGCGACCCGACCCCGTCGCCGACGGCCGTGCTGGCGGTGATCGGGCTCTTCGTGGTGGTCCAGTGGGCCTGGGTGGGGCAGGTCTTCTACGACACCCGGTTCGACCCGGACGACGCGCTGCACCGGCTGCTGGTGCTGATCGCGTTGGTCGGCGCGGGCGCGATGACGCTCGGCGTGGACGAGGTGCCGGAGAGCGTGCTCCTGCCGGTCGGGTACCTGATCGTGCGGGGCGTGCTGCTCCTGCTGTACCTGCGCGCCCGGCCGACCAGCCCGATGGCCCGCCTGGTGACGACCATCTACCTGATCGGCTTCGGTTCGGGCTGGCTGATCTGGCTGGTGTCGCTGACCCTCCCCGCCGGCCGGCGCCCGACGCTGTGGGTGATCGCGATGGTCATCGAACTGGCCACGCCCTGGGTCGGCGCGCGCTGGCTCAACCGCTGGCCGGTGGACAACCGGCACCTGCCGGAACGGATCGGGCAGTTCACCATCATCGTGCTGGGTAGCGCGCTGGCCAGCCTGCTCTTCGCCGTGCCGGACCACCCCCCGCCACACATGATCCTCACCGCCGCGATGGCGTTCCTGATCCCGGCCGCCGTCTGGTGGGTCTACACCACATTCGTCACCACCCGACTCCTCCAGAGCCGCCTGCGGGGCGGGCAGGCATACAGCTATCTGCACATCCCGCTCGGCGGCGCACTGCTGCTGCTCGGCTGGGCGCTCGGGCAGGTGGTCCGGCTGGTCGACGACAACGCGAACCGACTGCCGCTGGAGTTGCGGCTGCTGCTGGGCGCCTCGATGGTGGTCTGGACGGCCTGCGGGCTCGCCCTGTACTGGCTGTGGACCCGACCGAGCGCCGCCCGGTTGGCGATCGCCGCCTACGGGGTGGTCTCGGTCAGCCTGATCACCGGGACGGTGCACCAGCC
The DNA here is from genome assembly GCF_049841535.1 of Micromonospora sp. DT53. Taxonomy (NCBI): domain Bacteria; kingdom Bacillati; phylum Actinomycetota; class Actinomycetes; order Micromonosporales; family Micromonosporaceae; genus Micromonospora; species Micromonospora sp. DT53. Next base: position 117,255 of record NZ_JBNCKM010000001.1, on the reverse strand, counting down.
GAAGCTGATGCTGTCGCTGCTCGCCCTGGCGGTCGTCGGGTACGCCGTCCTGCTCAGCCGACGGCTGTCCCGGGCCGGCAAGGAGACGAGCACGCCCGAGGGATGACCGGCGCTCAGGCCGCCGCGACAGCTACCTCCTCGGCCGCCACCTGCTGGTTCCAGTCGGCCTTGGTGGAGCGCCAACCCTCGTCGTCCATGCCGCGCCGCCAGTAGCCGGAGATGGAGAGCCGGTCGAGGGGTATGCCCCGCTCGCCGCGCAGCAGCCGGCGCAGCTCCCGGACGAAGGCGGCCTCGCCGTGCACGAACGCGTGCACCTGGCCAGCCGGGAACTCCAACGCCCGCACCGCCGCGACCAGCGCCTCGCCCACCGGACGGTCGCCGCGATGCAGCCAGGTCAGCTCGACCGCACCGGGGCTGAGCAGCTTCTGCTCGTCCGCCGGGTCGGCGATCTCCACGAAGACGTGGGCTCGGGCGCCCAGCGGCAGGCGCTCCAACGCGGCGGCGATCGCCGGCAGGGCACTCTCGTCACCGACCAGCAGATGCCAGTCCGCGTCCGGGCTCGGGGCGTACGCGCCGCCAGGGCCGACGAAGTGCACCGGATCACCGGGGCGCAGCGCGGCGGCCCACGGGCCGGCCAACCCCTCGTCGCCGTGGTACACCACGTCGACGGTCAGCTCCCCGGCCAGCGGATCCCAGCGCCGCACGGTGTACGCGCGCAGCCGGGGCCACTGCTCCCTGGGCAGGTCGCGGCGGATCGCGGCGAGGTCCAGCGGCTGCGGGTACGCGACACCCGGCTGCGGGAACACCACCTTGATGTAGTGGTCGGTGAACTCGCCCACCGGCAGGCCGACCAGGTCGTCCCCACCGAGGACGAGCCGGATCAGGTGCGGGGTGGGCCGCTCGGTGCGCAGCACCCGGGCCGAGGTGACGTTCCTGGGGCGTTCCGTCATGTCGCTTAGGTTAGCCTAAGCTGGCTCGTGATCAGTCAGGGGTGTCCGCTTGCCGACCAGTCGGGTGTGCCAGGTCACCGCCGCCGGGTCGGTGAGCGAGGCCACCTGGTCGATCACCACCCGCAGTCGGGCCTTGTCGTCCGGTGCGGCCCGCCACAGCGGGGCGAAGATCGGATCGAGCCCCTCCGGGGCGCTCCGGACCAGCGCGGCGACCACCTCGGCCAGCATCGTGCGCTGCCGCTCGTAGCGACCCCGGAAACCACTGCGACGCATCACGTATCGCAACGCGATGCCCTTGAGCAGGGCGCACTGCGCCCGGACCAGTCGGGGCACCACCAGGTCGGCGCCGTAGCGCCGGTGCGGGCCCGGACCGAAGCGCTCCTCCGTGGCAGCCACCGCCGCCGACACGAACAACCCGGTCACCCCACTGGTGGTGGCCTTCAGCGCGACCTGAGCGCGATGACTGCCGTCGTACCCGGCGAACGGGGCGAGCAGCGGACCCGTCAGCAGATCGACGAGCACCTCGGCCAGGTCCGACGCGGACTCCCCGGAGTAGGCGGCGGCCACGTCGGCGCACAGCGCGGCCCGCTCGTCGGCGTCGGTGAGCAGCGGACGCAACGTGACGTAGCCACCGTGGATGCCGTCCTCCACGTCGTGCACCGAGTACGCGACGTCGTCCGCCCAGTCCATCACCTGGGCCTCCAGGCAGCGCCGGTCGCCGGGCGCACCGGCCCGGATCCAGTCGAAGACGGCCGCGTCGTCGGCGTACACCCCGAACTTGCGCTCCCCGGGCCGCCGCCGCCAGGGGTACTTGCCGATCGCGTCGAGCGACGCCCGGGTCAGGTTCAACCCCGCGGACGAGCCGTCCGGGGCCAGCACCTTCGCCTCCAGGCGGGTCAACACCCGCAGGGTCTGCGCGTTGCCCTCGAAACCACCGCACGGCGTGGCGAGCAGGTCCAGGGCAGCCTCACCGTTGTGCCCGAACGGCGGGTGCCCCAGGTCGTGCGCGAGCCCCGCGACGTCCACCACATCCGGGTCGCAGCCCAGCCGGGCACCCATCTCCCGCGCGATCTGAGCCACCTCCAGCGAATGGGTCAGCCGCGTACGCAGGAAGTCGTCAGTGCCGGCGGTGTGCACCTGGGTCTTGGTGGCCAGCCGGCGAAACGCCGCCGAGTGCAGCACCCGGGCCCGGTCGCGCTCGTACGGCGACCGGCGATGCCCGGTGTCCTTGGGCGGCTCCTCGACCAACCGCGCGTCCGCCGCCCACGGCTCACTCCTCGCGCTCACGCAGCCACCGCTGTTCGCGACTGCGGGGCTCGCAAGACCGGCTCACTCCTCGCGCTCACGCAACACGCAGAACTCGTTGCCTTCGGGATCACTCAGCACCGTCCAGTCGACCTCACCCTGACCGATGTCGACGTGCCGCGCGCCCATGTCGACCAGGCGCTCGACCTCGGCCTCCTGGTTGGCGGGGCGCAGGTCGAGGTGCAGTCGGTTCTTGCGCTCCTTGCCGTCGGCCACCGGGCCGAAGAACAATGCGGGCGACTGGTCCGGGGACTGGCGGATCTCCACGCCGCTCGGAGTCTCGGTGACGACCTGATAGCCGAGCGCCTCGGCCCACCAACGGGCCAGTCGGGCCGGATCGCGGGCGTCGACAGTCAGGCTCTCCCAGACACTTGTCATGCAGTCACCTCTTCCCGTTCGACGCGGCGCCCAATCGGCCGTGTACGAGCGAGCCAAGATTACGCCCGCCCCCGACGCCCGACGCGCTCACGACGCATCGACGAATGGCACAACCACCGATTGGCCCGCAGTTGCCAACCGATTGCCGAGGGTTACGGGCTCGCGGTCGGAAGTGGCCAGCGGTAGCGTTCCCAGCGCGGAACGTGACCAGCCGACTGACACGCCGAGCAGACCGGAGGGGCAACGCTCGTGGACGCAGACACGGTGATGGGAACGGAGCTACGCGGGCTGCGCCAACGCCGACCCGACATCGCCGGGACGGTGCTGGCGGGCACCGACGGGCTGCTCATCTCCAGCGACCTGCCCAACACCGACGCCACCCACCTCGCCGCGCTCGCCGCCGCGAGTTTCGGGCTCGGTCACCGGGTGGCCGACACCGTCCGGCAGGGTGAGTTCCGGGAGTCCGTCGTGTGCACCACCGCCGGCTGCGTGGTGACCTACCCGGCCGGGCGCAGCGCTCTGCTGACCCTCGTCACCGTGTCGGCGGCGGGGGATCTGGAGGCGCTGCACGAGGAGGCGCGGGCGGTGGCCCGCCGAGCGGGCTCGTTGCTGGACGTTCGCGGCGGGGGCATCGGCGCGACAGCCGTGCCGGACGCGCACGCCCCGCTGGCCACGCGTACCCCGATGGCGACCCTGCCGGCGCAGTTGCGCCGCTCGTCCCGACCCACCTGGCGTCGTCCGCCGATCTGAGCGTCGGCGGCGGCCGGGTGACCGGGCCGCCGCCGACGTGCGTCAGCGACTGTCCGACCCGCCGCTCTCCGCGACCGCCCGACCGGCCTCCAGCCGCGCCACCGGCACCCGGAACGGCGAACAGGACACGTAGTCCAGGCCGACCTCGTGGAAGAAGTGCACCGAGTCCGGGTCGCCACCGTGCTCACCGCAGATGCCGAGCTTCAGCCCGGGCCGGGCGGCCCGGCCCTCCTCGGCGGCGATCCGCACGAGCCGACCGACGCCGTCGCGGTCGATCGACTCGAACGGCGAGATGCCAAAGATGCCCAGCTCCAGGTAACGCCAGAAGAACGCGCCCTCGACGTCGTCGCGGGAGAAGCCCCAACCCATCTGGGTCAGGTCGTTCGTGCCGAAGGAGAAGAACTCGGCGGCCTCGGCGATCTGCCCGGCGGTCAGCGCCGCCCGGGGCACCTCGATCATGGTGCCGATCAGCACCTCGACACCGCTGTCCCCGACCACCTCGGCGATGATCTTCTCGGCCTCGGCGCGTACCGTCTCCAGCTCCTGCACCGCCCCGACCAGCGGCACCATGATCTCCGGCTTGGCCACGCCACCGTTACGGGCGCAACTGACCGCCGCCTCGGCGATGGCCCGGACCTGCATGGCGAACAGGCCGGGGATGACCAGGCCGAGGCGGACGCCCCGCAGCCCGAGCATCGGGTTCTCCTCGTGCATCCGCCGAACGGCGGCGAGCAGCGCCTCCTCCTTGGCCACGTCCTCGCCGCGTTCCTGGGCGACCGCCACGTTGACGGCGAGCTGCTCCAGCGGCGGCAGGAACTCGTGCAACGGCGGGTCGATCAGCCGGACGGTGACCGGCAGCCCGTCCATCTCGCGGAAGATCTCCTCGAAGTCGGCCCGCTGCAACGGCAGCAGTGCCTCCAGCGCCGCCTCCCGCTCGTCCGCGGCGCGCGCCAGGATCAGCCGCTCGACCAGCTCCCGCCGGTCGCCGAGGAACATGTGCTCGGTGCGGCACAGCCCGATGCCCTCGGCACCGAAGCGCCGGGCACGGGCGGCGTCCGCGCCGGTGTCGGCGTTCGTCCGGACCGCCAGCCGCCGCTTCCCGTCGGCGTGCGTCATGATCCGGTGTACGGCCCGGACCAGCGCGTTGTCGATGTGCTCGGGGTCGAGGCTGCCCTCGAAGTACTGCACGACCTCGGAGGGCATCACCGGCACCTCGCCCAGGTAGACCTTGCCGGTGGTGCCGTCGATGGAGACGACATCGCCCTCGTTGACGGTCTGCCCGGCCACGGTGAACCGTTTCGCCGGCACGTTCACCTCGATCGCGTCGGCGCCGGAGACGCAGGTCTTGCCCATGCCCCGGGCCACCACCGCGGCGTGGCTGGTCTTGCCGCCGCGCGAGGTGAGGATGCCCTTCGCGGCGATCATGCCGTTCAGGTCGTCCGGGTTGGTCTCCCGGCGCACCAGGATCACCGACTTCCCCTCGGCGGCCAGCTCGACGGCCCGGGCGGAGGTGAAGACCACGGTGCCGGACGCCGCGCCGGGCGATGCGCCGATGCCCTTGGCGACCGGCTGGAACTCGTGGTCGAGTTGGAAGCGCGGGAACATCAGCTGGGCCAGTTGCGCGCCGTTGACCCGGTGCAGCGCCTCGTCCAGGTCGATAAGGCCCTCGTCGACGAGTTGCCCGGCGATGACGAACGCGGCGGCGGCGGTGCGCTTGCCGACCCGGGTCTGCAACATCCACAGCTTGCCGCGTTCGATGGTGAACTCGATGTCGCACAGGTCTTTGTAGTGCTCCTCCAGCCGGGCCATGATGCCGAGCAGCTCGTCGTAGGAGGACTTGTCGAGCTGCTCCAACTCCTGCAACGGCACGGTGTTGCGGATGCCGGCGACAACGTCCTCACCCTGGGCGTTGGCCAGGTAGTCGCCGTAGATGCCCTGCGCGCCGCTGGCCGGGTCGCGGGTGAACGCGACGCCGGTGCCGGAGTCGGGCCCCAGGTTGCCGAAGACCATCGTCACCACGTTTACCGCGGTGCCGAGGTCGGCCGGGATGCGCTCCTGGCGGCGGTAGAGCACCGCGCGCTCGGCGTTCCACGACTCGAAGACCGCCCGGATGGCCAGGTCGAGCTGTTCGCGTGGCTGCTGCGGGAACTCCCGACCGGTGTGCTTCAAGAAGATCTTCTTGTACGCGTCGACAAGCCCACGCAGGTCGTCGGCGTCCAGATCCAGGTCGTTGTGGGTGCCCTTGGCGTTCTTGGCCTCGTCCAGCGCGTGCTCGAACTCCTCGCCCGGCACCTCGCAGACGGTCTTGCCGAACATCTGGATGAGCCGCCGGTAGGAGTCCCAGGCGAACCTGTCGTTCCCTCCGGCCTGTGCGGAGAGCCCGACCACGCTCTGGTCGTTGAGACCGACGTTGAGGACGGTCTCCATCATGCCGGGCATGGAGAACTTGGCACCGGAGCGGACGGAGACCAGCAGTGGGTCCCGCGGGTCGCCGAGGCGCTTGCCCATCTCGCGCTCCAGCGCTTCCAGGTGCGCCTCGATCTGGCCGGCGAGCCCATCCGGCTCCCGTCCCGTCGCGAGGTACGCCTGGCACGCCTCGGTGGTGATGGTGAAGCCGGGCGGGACGGGCAGGCCCAGGTTGGTCATCTCGGCGAGGTTCGCTCCCTTGCCGCCGAGCAACTCCTTGAGTTCCTTGTTGCCTTCGGAGAAGTCGTAGACGTACTTGTGATCGACGGTCTCTTGCGCTGCCACCAGAGCCTCCACACAACACACGCGCCGGATTGACACTTAACGAAGGTTCAGTTTTCTTCTTCCCCGGGACGGACCGCCGGTAATCCCGGGGTCGACGTCGATCGGTGCGCGAAGGTTAAGCGAACATCGAGTGACCTGGGACCGTTCGGTGACAATTGGCACAGCCGTCACGACTATCCGTGTTCGTACCGGTTTTTGGGAACGCTTCCATGCGCACCATCACGCATCCCGGCCGAGCGTCGTACGCTTGACCGCACGCCAGCCGGTGAACCTCACTTTTGCCATAACCGACGCGAATACACCCCCGGAGTCGCCGCCGTGTCGACCATCCCCTCCCCCGGCCCCACCGCCGTCCCCACGCCGCTGTCGGTGGGGGAACCGGACGCGGCCACACTGGCCCAGGCGGCCGAACGGGCGGCGGGCGAGTTGCTCGCCCCGTCGGCCCCGCACCGGCTGGCCGACGTCGTCCCCGCCCCGCAGCAGGTCCAACCGGACCCGACCGCCGACTGGGTGCTGCCGGCCGAAGCGATCATCGTGGCCACCGCCGACCCCGGCGCGCTGGCGGTCGCCGAGCAGCTCGCCCAGCTCCTGCGCCCGGCCACCGGCTACCCGCTGCCGGTCACCGACACCAGCACGCCGGAGCCCGACGGTGGCATCGCGCTGGTGCTCGACGACAGCACAGACCTCGGCGCGGAGGGCTACCGGCTCGACATCACCACCGACGGGGTACGCGTCACCGCCGCCACCGCCGCCGGCCTCTTCCACGGCGCACAGACGCTGCGCCAGCTACTGCCAGCGGCGATCGAGAGCCCCACCCCGGTCACCGGCCGCTGGGCGCTGCCCGGCGGGACGATCACCGACGCACCCCGGTTCCCCTACCGGGGCGCGATGCTCGACGTCGCGCGGCACTTCTTCGCCGTCGAGGACGTACTGCGGGTGGTCGACCACCTGGCCCGCTACAAGCTCAACCACCTGCACCTGCACCTCACCGACGACCAGGGTTGGCGGATCGCCGTCGACTCCTGGCCGAAGCTGACCACCGTCGGCGCAACGACCGAGGTCGGCGGCGGCCCCGGCGGGCACTACACGAAGGCCGACTACACCCGGATCGTCTCCTACGCGGCCGCCCGCCACATCACCGTCGTCCCGGAGATCGACCTCCCGGGGCACACCAACTCGGCGCTTGTCGCGTACCCGGAGCTGGCACCCGACAAGATCGCACCACCGCCGTACACCGGCACCGAGGTCGGCTTCAGCTACGTCGACCCGGCCGACGAGCGGACGTACGACTTCGTCGCCGACGTGTTGGGCGAGGTGGCCGCGCTCACCCCCGGCCCCTGGCTGCACATCGGCGGCGACGAGGCGTTCAAGGTCAAGGGCGAGGTCTACACCGGTTTCGTCGAGCGGGTCCAGCGCATCGTGGCCGACCTCGGCAAGACCGTCGTCGGCTGGCACCAACTCGCGCCCGCCGCCCACCTCGACGGGCGGGTCCTGCAGTGGTGGGGCACGAACGACGAAGACCCCACCACCGTCGACGCCGTACGCCGCGGGGCCCGGCTGATCGTCTCCCCCGGCAACCACGCCTACCTGGACATGAAGTACGCCCCGGACACCCCGATCGGGCACGACTGGGCCGGCCTCATCGACGTACGCAAGGCGTACGACTGGGATCCGGGCACGCACGTCTCCGGCGTACCCGCCGAGGCCGTGCTCGGTGTGGAGGCCCCGCTCTGGACCGAATCGGTCACCTCGCTGGCCGACATCGAACTCCTGCTCCTGCCCCGCCTGCCGGCCATCGCCGAACTGGGCTGGTCACCCCGGGCAAGCCACGACTGGGCCACCTTCCGCGACCGCCTGGCCGGTCAGGGCCCCCGCTGGACGACGGCCGGAATCACCTTCCACCGCGCGCCCGAGATCCCCTGGTCGATCACACCGACAGTCCCGGCCCAGCGCAACCTGCCCCAAACCGACATCGCCACGCCCTGATCCCCCTCGGCTCGGCCCGTGATGGTGACGAGTGCGGCGGCCGGGCCGGACGGTGACCGGGCCGCTGGTCCACCCCGGCGCGCGCTCCCTACCGGGCGGTCGCGCCCATGATCGTGCTCGATCGTGGATGTAGTGGCCTCGTGGCGCTGGGGAGGGGCCTGTTTCCTGGATCAAGCACGATCGTGCGGGCCGCGAGGTTCCGTTACCGCGGGCTCCCGCCTGGCCAGCCCACCCCCGCACGTGTGCCCCGCCCCGAACGGGCCCACTCCGCCACCGAAACGGCACAGACCGGAATGATCCACTCGGCTTTCATGAAGTCGGGGTATCCCCGACCGCGGGACACCACGACTTTCAGGAACCCGAGTGGATCAGGCTGCCGTGGCCGCCGTGTCGGGTTCGGCAGGCCGGCGGGCTGGGCGGGTTGTCCGGTTTGCAGGGTGGTGTCGGGTGGCCGGGGCCACCCCGGCGGCGGAATCGGCGGCCGGGCGGGGTCGTTATACCTGGCAGGCCACCGCAGTCGTCGAAATGGCAAGCCACCGCGACCCGTCGAGTCGCCGGGCGCGGCAGCCGCCGGGAACACTCGCCAGGCCGCCCCGGTTACATCCCCCGCACGGCCGCAACCTGGCCGCCCAGGGAACACCCGGCAGGCCACCCCGGTTACATCCCCCGCACGGCCCAGCATCACAACCCGGCCGCCCAGGGAACACCCGGCAGGCCACCCCGGTTACATCCCCCGCACGGCCGAGCACCATAACCGGCCGCTCACGGGTAGGCGGAATGACCCGCCACCGCGAACACCCTGCTCCCGACGCCGACCCCCTTCGCGGGTCACCGGGCAGAACCCCCTCGAACTTTCCCCGGCACCACCACCACACCCCCGAGGTGGTGCGGGCACACCCCCGAATGCAGAGGAGCACGCCATCATGCGTACCGATCTGATCCGTAAGACCGCCCTGACCGCCGCTGGCCTCGCCTTCACCGGCGGCGCGATCGCCGGCCCCGTCACCACCGCCTTCGCCGCACCGAGCACCGGCAAGCCGACCACGCAAACCCAGACCGACCGCAAGGGCCACGGCGAGCGCGAACTGGGTGTGCGCTACGAAGCCCAGCCGAACTTCTACTACTGCGGCCCCGCCGCCACCCGCAACGCCCTGTCCGTGCAGGGCAAGAACATCAACGTCGACGACATGGCCAAGGAAATGGGCACCACCGAAGCCGGCACCAACTCCATCAACGACATCACCCCCGTCCTCAACAAGGAAACCGGCAAGGCCAACGCCTACCGGTCGGTCGAGATCAGCAACCCCGACGCCGACGCCACGCAGACCGACACCCTGCGCACCGACATCGTCAAGACCGTCGACGACGGCCGCGCCGTCGTCGCGAACATCGCCGGGACCAGCACCGACACCGACGGCGTCACCCACTCCTACGAAGGCGGGCACTACATCAGCGTCGTCGGCTACCACGACAACGGCAACACCGTCACCATCGCCGACTCCGCCGACCCCAACACCGCCGCCTACCAGATCACCGTCGAGCACCTCGCCGACTGGATCGCCACCCGCGGCTACGCCACCAGCTGACACCCACACCGCACGAAGCGAAGGGCCGGACCCCCACCACGGGGCCCGGCCCTTCGGCATGACCGGGTCACTGGCCACGCGCCCTGTACCGAGCGCCCACCGAAGGCCCACCACCGAGGGCTCAGCCGCCGGAGTCGTCCATCTCGGCACCCTCGGGGACCGTGTCGTCGTCTCGGCTGGCCAGCCAGCCCTCCGGCAGGAAGACCTTGCCCGGTGAGTTGGTACGCCCGCGCGGCTGCCCGAGGGCGGCCAGCGGGAACGGCTCCGCCGGGTCGAGCTTGCCGAGCAGGTCGTCGAGCTGGGCGAGGCTTTCGATCATCGCCAGCGAGCGACGCAGCTCGCCGCCGACCGGGAAGCCCTTGAGGTACCAGGCGACGTGCTTGCGGAAGTCGGTGCAGCCGTCCCGTTCGCCTCGGGCCGGGTTGCGGGCGCCGGCCGTGAACTGGTCGACCAGCAGCTCGGCGTGCCGGCGCATGGTCACCGCCACCTCGCCGAGGGTGGGCAGCCGCCGCTCCGGCCGGCCGTTGAAGGCGGCCTCCAGGTCGGCGAAGAGCCACGGTCGGCCCAGGCAACCTCGCCCGACGACCACGCCGTCGACGCCGGTGTGCGCGACCATCCGCAACGCGTCGTCGGCCTCCCAGATGTCGCCGTTGCCGAGCACCGGCACGTCCAGGGCCTGCTTCAGCGTGGCGATCGCGTCCCAGTCGGCGGTGCCCGAGTAGCGCTGCGACGCCGTCCGCCCGTGCAGGGCCACCGCGGCCACGCCGGCGTCCTGGGCGGCGAGCCCAGCTTCGACGTACGTCAGGTGGTCTTCGTCGATGCCCTTGCGCATCTTGACCGTGACCGGCACGCCGGACGGTGCCGCGGCGGCCACCGCGGCCCGCACCAGTCGCGCGAAGAGCCGGCGCCGCCACGGCAGCGCCGCGCCGCCACCACGCCGGGTGACCTTGGGTACGGGGCAGCCGAAGTTGAGGTCGATGTGGTCGGCCAGGTTGCGCTCGACGACGATCCGCACGGCGGCGGCGGTGATCTCCGGATCGGTGCCGTAGAGCTGGAGGCTGCGGGGCTTCTCGTCGTCGCCGAACGCGATCATGCGCAGCGTCTTCGGGTTGCGCTCGACAAGCGCCCGGGTGGTGATCATCTCGCAGACGTAGATGCCGCCGCCCTGCTCGCGACAGAGCCGACGGAACCCGATGTTGGTGATCCCGGCCATCGGCGCGAGCACGACCGGCGGCCACACCTGGTGCGGCCCGAGGGTCAGTGGGCGCAGCGCGGGCACGGTCGAGGCAGTCACCGGACAAGTGTACGGGGCCCCGACCGGCGCTTTTCGCGTCGGCCGAGGCCCCGTGCACGGAGTCTCAGCAGCCGGGGAGACGCTCGATCAGATAGCGCTCGACCTGGTCCAGGGAGACGCGCTCCTGGGCCATGGTGTCCCGGTTGCGCACCGTCACCGCGTTGTCGTCCAGGGTGTCGAAGTCGACGGTCACGCAGAACGGGGTGCCGATCTCGTCCTGCCGGCGGTAGCGGCGCCCGATCGCCTGCGAGTCGTCGAACTCCACCACCCAGCGCTTGCGCAGCAGCGTCGCGAGGTCCTTGGCCTTGGGCGACAGCGCCTCGTTGCGGGACAGCGGCAGCACCGCCACCTTGACCGGGGCGAGCCGCGGGTCGAACCGCATCACGGTGCGCTTGTCCACGCCGCCCTTGGTGTTCGGCGCCTCGTCCTCGTCGTACGCCTCCAGCAGGAAGGCGAGCACCGCGCGGGTCAGACCCGCGGCCGGCTCGATGACGTACGGCATCCAGCGCTCACTCTTGCTCTGGTCGAAGTACGACAGGTCGACGCCGGAGTGCTTGCTGTGCGTGGAGAGGTCGAAGTCGGTGCGGTTGGCGACACCCTCCAGCTCGGCGAACTCGGTGCCACCGAACTGGAAGCGGTACTCGATGTCCACAGTCCGCTTCGAGTAGTGCGACAGCTTCTCCTTGGGGTGCTCGAACAGACGCAGATTGTCCGCCGAGAGGCCGAGGTCGAGGTACCAGTTCCAGCGCTCCTGGAGCCAGTACTCGTGCCACTGCTCGTCGGTGCCCGGCTCGACGAAGAACTCCATCTCCATCTGCTCGAACTCGCGGGTCCGGAAGATGAAGTTGCCCGGGGTGATCTCGTTGCGGAACGACTTGCCGGTCTGCGCGATGCCGAACGGCGGCTTCTTGCGGGCGACCGTCTCGACGTTCTTGTAGTTGACGAAGATGCCCTGGGCGGTCTCCGGGCGCAGGTAGTGCAGCCCCTCGTCGCTCTCCACCGGGCCCAGGTAGGTCTTCATCAGGCCGTTGAACATCTTCGGCTCGGTGAAGGTGCCCTTGTTGCCGCAGTTGGGGCAGTTCAGCTCGGCCAGTGAGGTCAGCGGCTTGCCGTGCTTCTCGGCGTACGCCTCTTCCAGGTGGTCGGCGCGGAACCGCTTGTGGCAGAACTGGCACTCGGTGAGCGGGTCGACGAACTCGGCGATGTGGCCGGACGCCTCCCACACCTTGCGGGCCAAGATCACCGCGGAGTCCAGGCCGACGACGTCGTCGCGCTGCTGGACCATGTTCTTCCACCACTGCCGGCGGACGTTCTCCTTGAGTTCCACGCCGAGCGGGCCGTAGTCCCACGCCGATCGGGTGCCTCCATAGATCTCACTGGAGGGGAAGACGAAGCCTCGGCGCTTGGCGAGGCTGACGACGGCGTCGATACGGTCGGCTGGCATGTTTCCTCCTACGCCGGCTGGCGGTCGGCGGGGGCGAGATGTGGATGGAACGGTCGGTTCGGGGACAACGGTACGACGACCGTCCCCCCGAGCCCAGCAGAATACCGGGGGCGGGTCAGCTGACCTCGCAGACCTCCACGCCGCCGCCCTGCCCGTCCTGGCCGAGGCTGACCTGTTGGCGCTCCCGGTCGCCGCCGTCGAGGGTCACGTCGACCGGCACGGTCAGGTATGTGGTGTCCACCTCACCCACCCGGAACGCGGTCACCTGCGGTTCGGCGGCGGCGCGCCGCTCGAACTCCGGCCGGGACTCACGCCGCTGCGCGTCGTCGCAGAGCTGGTCGTACGCCCGCCCGTAGTTCCGCTCGACAAGCGCCTGGTAGTAGTCGCCGGTCACGGTGCGGGCCTGTTCCCGGATCGCCTGGACTCCACTGACGGCCAGGCCGACGACGGCGGTGCCACCCCCGCCGCAGCAGAGCACCACGGCGAGCGCGCCGACGCCGAGGCCGATCCAGAGCCGGGTCCGGCGGCCCTCGGTGGGCGGCGCGGCGAACGGCGGAGCCACGCCGGGACCGGGTGGCGGGGCGGGTGCGGTCATAGGAGCAGCGTAGTGTCCGGCGGCTCAGCGGTAAGGACCCGCAGCCCGATCACTCTCGGCGACGACCACGGCCCCGCCGGGTGCGGCGGTGGCGAGCGCCTCGTAGGCGGAGGGCTCGTCGACGGACTCGGCGAGCAGCGGCACGGCGCTGACCTTGACCTCGAAGGCGCCGAGCGCCCGTCGGTACGTGCCGACCGACTCCCATTCGGTGACCAGTGACCAGTGCCGGGGGTCGTCCAGCGCCCGGACCAGTTGGCCACGCAGGTAGCCGGGCCGGCCGGCCAGCGCGGTGAGGGCGGCGTGCGCCCGTTCGGTGAAGCCGTCGGCGGTATCGACGTCGACCACGAACCGGTTGGTCACCAGCACCGGGGGTTCCTCCTCGTAGAGTCTGTGGGATGCAGCGTACGCAGCGCCCTCTGCTCGCCCGGTTGGCCGGGGCGAACCCGACGTCGGTGTTCCTGCTCACCCTGGTGGTGGTGCTGGTGGCGTTCTTCACGCCCGGGGTGGTCGGCGGGCTGCTGACGCTCGCGCTCGCCGGGGTCCTGATCGCCCTGTTGGCGACGACCTGGGCGATTCAGGCGCCGCAGACCCGGCTGATCCGGCTGGTGATGCTGACCCTGCTGGTGGCGGTGGGCCTCGCGAAGCTCCTCTGACATGCAATCATGCGTTTTTGACAATCATTATCGTTGCCACGGACAGTTGACGACATGAGCAACCGCACCACCTTCCGTGTCCTGGCCGCCACGGCCGCCCTGCTCGCCCTGGGCGCCGGGGCCGGCTGCTCCACGAGCGCCGGCGGCGCCGACCCCAAACGGGTCGACGTGGTGGCCGCGTTCTACCCCCTCCAGTTCCTGGCCGAGCGGATCGGCGGCGACGCGGTCCGGGTGACCAACCTGGCCAAGCCCGGCGCCGAGCCGCACGACCTGGAGCTCAACCCGAGCCAGGTCGGCGAGGTCAGCGACGCCGAGCTGATCGTCTACCTCAAGGGGTTCCAGCCGGCGGTGGACGACGCCGTCGCCCAGAACGGCGGCGACCGGGCGTTCGACGTGACAAGCGTGCAGCCGTTGTTGGACGCGTCCGCTGGCGGGCACGACCACGAGGGCGAGGAGGGGCACACCGAGGAGAGCGGCGGGAAGGACCCGCACGTCTGGCTCGACCCGACCCGGCTGGCCGGCATCGGCGACCAACTCGCCCAGCGGCTCGGCAAAGCCGACCCGGGCCACGCCGCCGACTACACCGCCCGCGCCGCAGCCCTACGTGCCGACCTGACGACCCTGGACGGTGAGTTCAAGCACGGTCTGGCGACCTGCCAGCGGCGGGAGATCGTGACCAGCCACGCCGCGTTCGGCTACCTCGCCGACCGGTACCAGCTCGACCAGGTCGGCATCACCGGGCTGAGCCCGGACGTCGAGCCCTCGCCGCAGCGCCTCGCGCACGTGATCGAGGAGGCGAAGGAGCACCAGGCCACCACGATCTTCTTCGAGACCCTGGTCAGCCCGAAGGTGGCCGAGACCATCGCCGGTCAGGTCGGCGCGAAGACCGCCGTGCTGGACCCGATCGAAGGGCTCGCCGCAGACAGCAACGGGGACTACCTTTCGGTGATGCGTACCAACCTGCAGACCCTGCAGACGGCCTTGAGCTGCTCGTGACCTCACCTGTCATCACCGTCGAGCACGGGGTGGTCGGCTACGACGGCCGCCCCGTGCTCCGGGACATCTCGCTCACCGTGACCGCCGGCGAGGTGGTCGCGATCCTCGGCGCCAACGGCTCCGGCAAGTCCACCCTGATCCGCGCCGTGCTCGGGCTGGTGCCGATCAGCGCCGGCTCGGTCACCCTCTTCGACAGGCCGTTGCGCCGGTTCCGGCAGTGGGCGCGCATCGGGTACGTCCCGCAGCGCCTGGGCGCCGGCGGCGGCGTGCCGGCCACCGTCCGCGAGGTGGTGGCCTCCGGCCGGCTGGCCCGCCGGGGGATCCTCCGCCCGCCGGGTCGCGCCGACCGGGCCGCCGTCGACGCCGCACTGCTCGCCGTCGGGCTCGCCGACCGGGCCGGTGACCCGGTGTCCACGCTCTCCGGCGGCCAGCAGCAACGCACCCTGATCGCCCGTGCCCTGGCCGGCCAGCCAGAGCTGCTGGTTCTCGACGAGCCCACCGCCGGGGTGGACGCGGCCAGCCAGGAGGCGTTCGCCGGCGCGCTGCGCGACTTCGTCGCCGACGGCGGGACGGTGCTGCTCGTCGCCCACGAGTTGGGCCCGCTGCGACCGGTGATCAGCCGGGCTGTCGTCGTCCACGAGGGTCGCATCGCCCACGACGGCGCGGTGCCGGACCCGGCCGGCCATCACGCGGAGCCCGACCACGACCACGTGCACCCGCACTGCTACGACGAGCCCGCCGGGCTGTGGAGCAACTGACCCATGGAACTCTTCCAGTACCCCTACATGCAGCGTGCCCTGATCGCCGCGCTGGTGATCGGCCTGGCCGCGCCGGCGCTCGGCATCTACCTGGTGCAGCGCCGGCTGACGTTGATCGGCGACGGCATCGGGCACGTGGCGTTGACCGGCGTCGGGGCGGGGCTGCTGCTCAACCGCTCACCGGTGCTGGTCGCGGTGATCGCCGCCACCATCGGCGCGGTCGCCATCGAGATCGTCCGGGCTCGCGGGCGTACCTCGGGTGACCTGGCCCTGGCCCTGCTCTTCTACGGCGGCATCGCGGGCGGCGTGCTGCTGGTTGGTCTCTCCGACGCGACAAGCGCCAACCTCAACGAGTACCTGTTCGGGTCGCTGCTCACCACCTCCCTCGCCGACGTGATCACCGTCGTGGTGCTCGGCGCGGCGATCCTGGTCACGATGATCGCGTTGCGGCCGGCGCTCTTCGCGGTCAGCCACGACGAGGAGTACGCCCGGGTCTCCGGCCTGCCGGTCCGCACGCTGAACCTGCTGATCGCGGTCGCCACGGCGGTCACCGTCACCATCGCCATGCGGGCCGTCGGAGTGCTGCTGATCAGCGCGTTGATGGTGGTGCCGGTCGCCACCGCCCAGCAGGTCACCCGGGGCTTCCGCAGCACGATGGCCGCCGCGATGGCGCTCGGGTTGTTCGCCGCCGGCTCGGGTGTCTGGGTGGCGGCGACGGCCGACACCGCGCCGGGCGCCTCGGTGGTGCTGGTGGCGATCGCCTCGTTCCTGGTGGTGGCCGTGGCCGGCGCCGTCTGGCGGGTGGTGCGCCGCCGGACGACACCGACCGCCGTGTCGGCGCCGGAACCCCACGAGGTCGTGCTGAGCTGAGCCTGATCAGCGAGACGTCGTTGGTATTGGTTACCGTTGCAGGATGACCAGCGCGACGGGCTACGACGGGTTCGACGGGGCCAGCGAGTTGCTCCGCGCCCTGTCCGCGCCCATTCGGCTGGCCATCGTCAGTGAGCTGGCCGGCGGCGAGCGGTGTGTGCACGAGCTGGTGGAGAAGCTCGGCGCGGCGCAACCACTGGTCTCCCAGCACCTGCGGGTGTTACGCGGCGCGGGCGTGGTGCGCGGCTCGCGCCGGGGCCGGGAGATCGCCTACAGCCTGGTCGACGAGCACGTCGCGCACATCGTGTCGGACGCGGTCAGCCACGCCGGGGAGGGATCATGAGCGAGAGCAGCGCCGCGGTGCGTAACACCCGGCAGCGTTCGGCGGTGAGCGCGCTGCTGGGCGAGATGGAGGGCTTCCACAGCGCTCAGGACCTGCACGCGATGCTGCGGCAGCGCGGCGAGCGGGTCGGCCTGACCACCGTCTACCGCACCCTCCAGGGGCTCGCCGACGCCGGTGAGATCGACGTGATGCGTCCCCCGGGCGGCGAGCACCTCTACCGCCGGTGCAGCGAGGGGCACCACCACCACCTGGTCTGCCGGGTGTGCGGGCGTACGGTCGAGGTGGCCGGCCCCGCCGTGGAGAGCTGGGCCGACCGGGTCGCCGCCCAACACGGCTACGCCGACGTCAGCCACACCCTGGAGATCTTCGGCACCTGCCCGACCTGCGTCCGCTGAGTGCCTGCCGTAGGAGTGGCCACTCGTACTCTCTCTGGGTGAGCGAGAGCAACGACTACGTGAGGCTACGAGAAACCTTCAACGAGGACGCTGAACGGTATGACCGTGCGCGGCCCCGGTACCCGGCACAGATGTTCGATGATCTCGCCGCGGCCGGCGTAGCGCCCGATGCAAGGGTGTTGGAGATCGGCTGCGGCACCGGGCAGGCGACCGTGCCGCTGGCGGAACGGGGCTACCGGATCGTGGCCGTCGAGTTGGGCGCAGACATGGCTGCCGTGGCTCGGCGAAACCTTGCCGGCTCCGACTCGGTGGAGGTGGTGACGGCAGCGTTCGAGGAGTGGCCCTTGCCTGCGGAACCGTTCGACGTGGTCCTCTCCGCGACGGCGTTTCACTGGATCGATCCGGCCGTGCGGGTGTCGAAGTCCGCTGACGCCTTGCGTCTCGGTGGTCTGCTGGCCACCGTGGGAACCCACCACATCGCCGGTGGCACCTGGACCGAGGGGTTCTTCGTCGAGATTCAGAAGCTTTACGAGCGCTTCGATCCGTCGACCCCACCGGGCCTGCGTCTTGAAGGTGCTCCAGACATTCCGGAGGACGATCGGGAGCTGACCTCGTCGGACCGGTTCGGGCCTGCGAGCTTCTACCGATACGAGTGGGAATTGCCGTACTCGACAGCGGACTACCTGGATCTGCTGCTGACCTACTCCGGCCACCGTGCCTTGCCGGCCGCGCAGCAGAGCGCATTACTGAACTCCATCGCGCGGCTCATCGACGTCAACTACGGGGGTCAAGTCGTCAAGCGCTACCTGACTGAGCTGAGGCTCGCCGAACGTGTCCGGTGAATCGGTTGAACGGCCTGAGCATCTCCCGGACTGTGGCTGAGGAGGCTTTCGGCGACGAGGTGCCAGAGCAGGTGGTGAAGGTGGTGGACCAATCTGTCGGCTGATCCGACGGGTGCCCCACCGCGTCCGTTCGTGGCACGCTGGCCGACGTGAAAATCTATGCTGATCGGTTCCCGACCGCCGCCCGTCAGTTGCTCACCGATCTACTCGTCGTCGCCTGGGTGTACGTGGCGATCCGCGGCGCGCTGTGGCTGCACGACCTGGTGCAGAAGCTCGCCGTACCGGGGCAGAAGTTGGAGGGCGCCGGCACCGGGCTCGCCGACAACCTGGCCGACGCCGGCGGCAAGGTCGGCCGGGTGCCGCTGGTCGGTGACGAGCTGACCGCACCGTTCCAGCGGGCTGCCGATGCCGCCCGATCACTCGCCGACGCCGGCCGCGACCAGCAGCACCTGGTCGACCAGTTGGCCCTCGCCCTCGCCATCGCGGTGCTGATCTTCCCGCTCGGCATCGTGCTGTTCGGCTGGCTGCCGCTGCGGGTCCGCTGGATGCGCCGGGCCGGATCGGCGACGAAGCTGGCTGCCGGGCCAGCCGGCCGGGACCTCCTCGCCCTGCGCGCGCTGGCCACCCAGCCACTGGGCAAACTGACCCGGATCGGTCCGGACGTCGCCGAGGCGTGGCGGCGCGGGGACGACGCGACAGTTGACGCCCTGGCCGCCTTGGAGCTGCGCCAACTCGGCCTACGCGGCCGGGGTCGCTAAGGTCGTTCGCCGGCACGCACCCCGTCGATCAAGGAGTTGTGGTGCCTGGTTTGGATGTTTTCCGGGTGCTTTGTAACCCACCACAACTCCATGATCGACCAGGCAGGGTGGGTTGACGAACTGTCGTTCCGCCGGGCGCAGGCCCAGCCCGACGAGGGTGTCGTTAAAGTCGTCGGGTGTTCTACTTCCTCGTCGTCATCGCCGTCCTGCTGCTCGGCTACGCCGCCGTCCTGGTCTCCTTCGTACGCCGGGGCAAGAAGATCCCACCCGCGGCGTACCTGGCGCTGGCCGGGCTCAACGGCCTGATCCTGGCGGGAGTCCTGGCCTGGGCGGTCTCCCGCTGACCGCCGGTCTACGGCTTCGGGGGGATGCGACGGCGGACGTCCTCCGCGGTGGACGGGCCGGCCGACCAGCGGGCCACCCAGGGCAGCTCGTCGGACGGGGTGAGCACGCCCGCCTCCAGACCCGCGTAGCGGCCGGCGAGGATGCGCTTCGCGGCGGCGGTGTCGACCGAGTCGGTGTTGTCCCAGAGTGCGGCGAACAGGGCGTCCACCCGCACCCGCGCCTGCCGGCAGAACAGGTCGGCCAGCTCGACGTTCTCCGGGCGGCTGTCCCGTTCGGCGGTGGCCCGGACGCAGACCGCGGACATCGCGAACAACTCCGCGCCGATGTCCACGATCCGGCCGAGGAACGCCTGCTTACGCTCCATCTTTCCCTGCCAGCGGGACATCGCGTAGAACGTCGACCGGGCCAGCTTGCGGGACGAACGTTCCACCTGCCGCAGGTGCGCGGCGAGCGGGCCGAACTCGGCGTACGCCGATGGGCTCTGCCCCCGGCCCACGGCCAGGGTCGGCAGCCACTTCGCGTAGAAGGCGCCCGCTCGCGCGCCGGCTCGGGCCTTGCGGCCCAGCCCCGCGTCCGGGTCGATGATGTCGCCGGCCACCGACAGGTGGGCGTCGACCGCCTCCCGCGCGATCAGCAGATGCATGATCTCGGTGGCGCCCTCGAAGATCCGGTTGATCCGCAGGTCGCGCAGCATCTGCTCGACGGCGGCCGGGCGTTCGCCGCGGGCGGCCAGTGAGTCGGCCGTCTCGTAGCCTCGTCCGCCCCGGATCTGGATCAACTCGTCGGCGATCTTCCAGGCCATCTCGCTGGCGTACAGCTTGACCAGCGCCGCCTCGATCCGGATGTCGTTGCGGTCGTCGTCGGCGAGCAGGCAGCAGAGGTCGAGCATGGTTTCCATGCCGTACGTGGTGGCGGCGATGAAGGAGAGCTTCTGCGCGACCGCCTCGTGCTCGCCCACCGGCCGTCCCCACTGGACCCGGTCGGCGGCCCACCCCCGGGCCACGTTCAACGCCCACTTGCCGGCGCCCACGCACATGGCGGGCAGCGAGAGCCGGCCGGTGTTCAGAGTGGTCAGGGCGATCTTCAGCCCCTTGCCCTCGCCGCCGATGACGTTCTCGGCGGGGACGATCACGTCGTGGAACCGGGTCAGGCTGTTCTCCAGCCCGCGCAGGCCGATGAACTCGTTGCGCCGTTCGACGGTGATGCCGGGGCTGTCGCCGTCCACCACGAACGCGGTGATCCCGCCGCGACGTCCCTCGGTGGCCGGCACCCGGGCCATCACCACCAGCAGGGTGGCCACGGTGCCGTTGGTGGCCCAGAGCTTCACCCCGTTGAGCCGGTAACCTGTGCCGTCCTCGGTCGGCTCGGCGATGGTGGCCAGCCGGGCCGGGTCGGAGCCGACGTCGGGCTCGGTGAGCAGGAACGCGGACACCTCGCCGGCGGCGAGCCGGGGCAGGAAGCGTTGCTTCTGCTCGGCGGTGCCGAACATCTTCAGTGGCTGCGGCACACCTATCGACTGGTGCGCCGAGAGCAGCGCGCCGATGGCCGGGCTCACCGAACCGGCCAGCATGAGCGCCCGGCAATAGTGCAGGTTGCTCAGCCCGAGCCCGCCGTACTTCCGGTCGATCTTCATGCCGAACGCGCCGAGGTCGGCCAGGCCGTGGAACACCGAGTCGGGTATGGAGGCGTCCCGTTCGATGGCCGCGCCGTCCACCTCGGAGGTCAGGAAGGCGCGGAACCGACCGAGGAACTCCTCCGCCCGAGCCACGTCGTCCGGGTCGGATCGAGGCCAGGGGTCGATCAGGTCGAGCCGGAACCGGCCGAGGAACAGCTCCTTGCCGAAGCTGGGCCGGTCCCAGGTGGACTCGCGGGCGGCCTCGGCGACCTGCCGGGCCTCCTTCTCGGAGACCTGCCCGGCTTCCGCGGGCAGTGGCGCCGCGGCATTGGCTGTGGTTTCGGAGTCGGGGCCGTCCGGTGCCGGTCGGCCGTTCTGCGTCGTGGTCACGGCTGCCCCCTCGAAGCTCGGTGCGGCTGCGTCGACGTGCGCGACTACTGCCACGCTACCCCCGGTTGTTACCCAGCGGTAGCGCTGCGTGGAGATCGGCGCGGTCAGCGGCCGCTGGTCAGGTCCGGGTCGTCGTCATCGTCGTCGATGTCGTCCTCCCCCCAGTTGCGGCGGGCGAACGGCAGGGCCACCCAGAACGTGAGGAACCAGATGCCGGCCAAGGCGCTGAGCAGGAAGGCGATCGGCCGGTCCAGCACGAAGTCGGTGATCAGCAGCACCGCGCTGACCATCGCGATCAGCATGAAGGCGAGGCCGCCGGTGGCCATCCGGTGCGCGAAGCGGACCAGCTCCGGTTTGCGGCCCTGCCGGAACAGCGCCCGGTGGAACGCCACCGGCGAGATGATCAGTGCGGTGGCGGCGGCCGCCGCGAGCAACGCCACGATGTAGACGTCGCGCTGGAACTCCGTCGTCTCGGTGAACCCGTTACTGAACGGCAGGGTGAGCAGGAAGGCGAAGAGGATCTGCACGCCGGTCTGCGCGACCCGCAACTCCTGCAGCAGGTCGGCGAAGTTGCGCTGCCAGCGCTGCTTCTCGGTCTCCTTGGACACGCGCTACCTCCGGTGAGACGCTACTGCCGGCGGTCCCGGCCGCCGGCAGCAACGCCAATGCCCCACCCGGCCGAGCGCGAAACAGGTTCACGACATCTGCCGTTCATCTCAAGGACGCAAGTCGACCACCAGCACCGGGTCAGGACCCGCGTCGGATGCGGCCCGCGTACCGCGCTTCCAACTCGTTGTTGTGCGCGTCCCCGTCCGGGATGTTCGCCGACAGGTAGACCGGAGGCCGCTCCCCCGCCGCCAGCAACCGCGCCACCACCTCCACGGTCACCTGCTGGGCCAGCAGCGCCGCGGTGATCGAGGAGACCGCGCCGACCGCGCCGCCGCCGGGCAGGGGCAGCGTCGCGTCGCCGTACGGCGCACCGTTGTCGAGCACCACGTCGGCGAGGTCGCCCAGCTTGCGCCCGGACGGGTGGCGGGAGGTCATCCGGCCGGAGTGTTGCGCCGAGGTGATCGCCACCAGCCCGTGACCGCGTTCCTTCACGAGCGTGGCGAACTCCACCATCGCGCCGTTGACCCCGGAGTTCGACGCGAGCACGAACACGTCGGTGGGGCGCACCGGGGCCAGCTCGTACAGGCGGTGCGCGACGGCCGGGTCGCGTTCCAGCAGCGGACCGAGCCGGTCGGCCGGTTCGCCGCCGAGCAGCACCAGGTCGCGTAGCGCGATCCGGTTGGTCGGCACCAGACCGCCCGCCCGTCCGGCGATCTCCATCGCGAGGGCCTCCGAGTGCCCGGTGCCGAACGCGTGCACCACGCCGTCGGCGCGAACGGCCTCGGCGATCAGGTCGGCCGCTCGCCCCACCGCCTCCCGCTGACTGGCGGCCACCCGGCCGATCGTCTCGGTCACCACGGCCAGGTAGTCCTCGGCACTCACCGTCATACGTCCTCCGTCGTTCGATTGCGGGCCAGCCAGCGAACCGCGAAGTCGACAGCCGCCCGCTGGCGCATCAACCTGCCGGTCCCGGTGCCGACCGGTCCGGTGCGTACCGCCCCGGTGGCCTCCAGGTCTTCGCCCAACGCGGCGAAGTCGTCCGCGTCGAGCCGTACGTCCTGCCACCACGCCCACTCCCGGCCACCGTCGCCGGTACGCACGGCGGCACCGAGCCGCTCCCGGGGCGAGCCGGGGCAGCGATACTCGGCCAGGTGCAGCGAGGTGCTCACCGAGTGGTCCACGCCGAGCAGCAACACGTCGGCGTCCAGGTCGTAGAGCCGGGCCAGCGGGGAGCCCTCGCCGAGCATGTCCGCCAGGGTGTGCCCGGCGACCACCTGCTCGGCGGCCGGGCCGAGCGCGGCGAACGACACGTGCGGGTGGGAGCTGCGCAGCGCACCGGGCCAGCCGCGGACCGTCTCGGCGAGCGCACCCATGAACCGGCTCGGTGTGACCGCCGGGTCGAAGCCCGGCATCTCCGAGCGGATCAGCGGCCACCAGTCCGCCGGCACCGGCGGCCGGCGCCACTGCGCGGGGTCGCTGTTGTCGGGCGTGTGGGTGGGCACGACGATCGTGCCGTCCGGGCCGAGGGCGTCGCGCAGGGCGAGGACCACCGCGTGCGGGCCGCCACTGACGAAGCCCAGCGGGCGCAGCGCGGCGTGTACCAGCAGCGTCGCGCCGGGGCGTACGCCCAGCACGCGCAGCTGCGCGGCAATCGAGCGACGGCTGCCCGGCCCGCTGACGTCGGTCGTCACCACGGCTTCCCCTCGTTGACCCGCACGGCTCAGGCCGTCCCGCCGACTCGGGCCAGGATCGCCTCGGCGAGCGGGGCCGGCGCGGCGTCCGGGATCCAGTGACTCACCCCGGGCAGCCGCACGAAGCGGTAGTCCCCTGTGACGTTCGCCGCGCACGCCTCGGCGGCGGTCCGGCCGATGGCGATGTCCCGGTCACTCCAGACGTATGTGGTGGGCACCGCGACCGGGCCGACGCCGGCCAGGTCGGCGCGGGACATCGCGCGGTACCAGTTCAGCGCGGCCGTGAGCGCCGCCGGCTCGCGCATCGGGTCGGCGTACCTGTTCACCCGGGACGTGTCGCCCGCCCCGCCGAGCAGCATCCGTAGCGCGGTGGCGTGCCACGCCAGCAGCACCTTCTCCGCCTTGCCCGGCTTGCGGAACAGCGCAATGTACGACGAGCGGAGCTTCTGTCGGCCGTCGTTGGCCAGGGCGTGCGCCATTGCCGACGGATGCGGCACGGACACCGCGGTCAGCGTGCGGACCCGCTCGGGGTGCCGGGCGGCGACCGCCCAGGCCACTATCGCGCCCCAGTCGTGCCCGACCAGGTGGACGGCGTCCAGCCCGAGCGCGTCGAGCACGGCCACCACGTCGCTGACGAGTTCGGGGACCCGGTAGTCGGCCACCGCAGTGGGCCGGGCGCCGGGCGAGTAACCGCGCTGGTCCAGCGCGTACGTGCGTAGCCCACCCGTGTGCAGCATCGACGCCACGTCGTCCCACTCGCCGCTGTGCTGGGGGAAACCGTGCAGCAGCAGGACGGGTGCGCCGCCCGGTGGACCGCCGACGGTCACCTCGAACGTGAGGCCTCGCGCGTCAACCCGCATGATCGGAAGCGTACCCAGAGGGCGGCGGCCCGGTCGCTCCCGCAGGTCAGGAGGATGCCCTGCTGGGCCCGCGACAGTGGTCGGTGTTAGCGTCAGCGAGACAACTTCATATCCGACAGGGGAGCGCACAGCGCTGAGAGTGCGGGCACGCCCGCAGACCCTCGAACCTGATCTGGGTAATGCCAGCGCAGGGAGTTCGGTCGACCTCCAGCCGCGCCGCAGTCCGGTGCCACCGGACGCGGCGTGCGTCTTCTCCTGGTTCTCTTCACTTGAACTGGGAGCAAACCATGGACAACACCACCAACCGTTGGCGCACCATCGACATCGTGGTCGCCTCGGTGATCGCGGTCGCCTTCGGCGTCATCTTCTGGGCCTGGGGCCTGGTGTGGAGCGCCACCGAGGGTGCGTTCGCCTTCTTCCCGCCGGCGCAGACGCTGCTCTACGGCGTCTGGCTGATGCCGGCGGTGATCGGTGGGCTGGTCATCCGCAAGCCCGGCGCCGCGCTCTACTGCGAGACCGTGGCCGCAGTCCTGTCAGCGCTGCTGGGCAGCCAGTGGGCCGGCACGGTGATCCCGCAGGGCATCGTGCAGGGCATCGGCGCCGAGTTGGCCTTCGCCGCCTTCCAGTACCGGTCGTTCCGGCTGCCGACCGCGGTGTTCGCCGGCGCGCTGACCGGCCTCAGCGCCGCGCTGTTCGACTTCTTCGTCTGGAACGTCGACTACGAGCTGACCGACTACCGCATCCCGTACGCGCTGCTCACCATCGTCAGCGCCACCGTGATCGCCGGCCTGGGCGGCTGGTTGCTGACGAAGGCCCTGGCCAACACCGGCGTCCTGGATCGCTTCCCCGCAGGCCGAAACCGAGCCCTGATCTGACCCCTCCTCGATCACGTTGATCAAGAGGTTTGCGTCAACGGAAGCCGATTTTCTGACGCAAACCTCTTGATCAACAAGGTGGAGCGGGAGCCTGGGAGGGGTGGGTTGGTGGGCGGGGTACTGCTGCGGGGATTTGGGTGGCGGCATGCTGGGCGGCGCGCCTGGGCCGTGCGCGGGGTTGATCTGCGGGTTGAGGCTGGGGAGCGGGTTTTGCTTCTCGGGCCCTCGGGGGCTGGGAAGAGCACCCTGCTCAGCGCGCTGGCCGGGCTGCTCCCCGAGGACTCCGGCGAGCAGGAGGGCACCGTCGAGATCGACGGGCTCGACCCGCGCAAGGGGCGGGAACGGGTCGGCATCGTCTTCCAGGACCCGGAGACCCAACTGGTGATGGCGCGCTGCGGCGACGACGTCGCGTTCGGGCTGGAGAACCGGGGAGTACCGGCCGACGAGATCTGGCCCCGAGTGGACGAGGCGCTGCACCGGGTCGGCTTCCCGTACCCCCGGGACCGCCACACCGCGGCGCTCTCCGGCGGTGAACAGCAACGCCTCGCCCTGGCCGGCGCGCTGGCCCTGCGCCCCGCCCTGCTGCTGCTCGACGAGCCGACCGCCAACCTCGACCCGGCCGGGGCCGACCTGGTCCGGCACGCGGTGGCCGGCGCGCTGGACGCCGACACCACCCTGATCCTGGTCGAACACCGGGTCGCCGAAGCACTGCCGCTGGTCGACCGGGTGGTAGTCCTGGAACCGGGTGGCGGCGTCCGCGCGGACGGCACACCCGAGGCGGTCTTCGCCGCCCACGGTGCCGCCCTGGCCGCCGAGGGGGTCTGGGTGCCCGGTCACCCCATCGCGCCCCGGGCGGCCACCGCCGGGCCCGGGCAGCTGTTGCTCACCGCCGACCGGCTCGGCCTGCCGCCCCGCCTGGGCTCCACCGACCTGGCGGTACGCGCCGGTGAAGCACTCGCCGTACGCGGACCGAACGGCGCCGGCAAGTCCACCCTGGCGTTGCTGCTCGGCGGTCTGCTCCGGCCGGGCAGCGGACGGGTCACCGCGTCCACCGAGTTGGCCGGCGCGGACAGGCGCACTCCCCCGCACCGGTGGCGGGCGCCCGCGCTGGCCCGACGGATCGGATCGGTCTTCCAGGACCCGGAGCACCAGTTCGTCACCAGCACCGTCTTCGACGAGCTGGCGCTCGGCCCGCGCCGCACCGGTCAACCCGAGGCGGCCGTCAAGGAGACAGTGGCCGGGCTACTGGACCGGCTGCGGCTGACCCGGCTCGCCGCCGCCAACCCGTACACCCTCTCCGGTGGTGAGGCGCGGCGACTGAGCGTCGCGACCGCCCTGGCCACCGCGCCACGTCTGCTGATCTGCGACGAACCCACCTTCGGCCAGGACCGGCGGACCTGGCGGGAGCTGGTCGACCTCTTCGCCGACCTGCGCGACGCCGGGCACGGCGTGGTCACGGTCACCCACGACGCGGACTTCGTCGCCGCGCTCGCCGACCGCACCGTGACCCTCCGACGCGCCTCGGACGACGACCGATGATCAGCATCGAGCCGGTCGCCGCGCCGGACGCGCCGTTGGCCCGCCGCAACCCGGTGGCGAAGGTCGCCGCCGCACTGGTCTTCTCGTTCACCCTGCTGGCGACCCTGGACCCGGTGGCCCCGGCGATCGCCATCGCCCTCGAACTGGCCGTCCTGCCGCTGTTCGGCATCCGCTACCGGGTGCTGGCCCGAAGGGCCTGGCCACTGCTGCTCAGTGCCGCCGGCATCCTGGTCACCCTCGTGCTGTTCGCCGCCGACCGGTCCGGCCGGGTCCTGCTGGACGCCGGGCCGGTGCTGGTGAGCACCGGCGTACTGCTCACCGCGCTCGGCCTGGTGCTGCGGGTGTTCGCGGTGGCGCTGCCCGGTGTGATCGTCTTCGCGACCACCGACCCCACCGACCTGGCTGACGCGTTGATCCAGAACGCGAAGGCGCCGGCCCGGTTCGCCATCGGAGCGCTGGCCGCGTTCCGGCTGGTGCCACTCCTCGGTCAGGAATGGCAGATGATCAGCATGGCTCGACGCGCGCGGGGCGTCGACGCGGGACGCAACCCGGTGGCGAAGCTGCGGCTGTTCGCCTCCACCGCGTTCGCGCTGCTGGTGGGGGCGATCCGTCGAGGCACCCGACTGGCGGTGGCGATGGACGCGCGGGGCTTCGACGCCGGCACACCCCGTACCATCGCCCGCCGGCAGCACTTCACCCACGCCGACGCCCTCCTCATCGCCGGGGCGCTCGTGCTGGCCGGAGCCGCCCTGACCACGAGCATCCTCCTGGGCGCCTTCCGCCCCCTGATCAGCTAACCCGCCGCGCGCCGCCCGCCCGCCGCGCGCCGCCCGCCCGCCGCGCGCCGCCCGCCCGCCGCTCGCCGCCCGACCGCCGACCGCCGCCCGCCGCCCGACCGCCGCCCGCCGCCCGACCGCCGCCCGCCGCTCGCCCGCCCGACCGCCGACCGCCGCCCGCCGCCCGACCGCCGCCCGCCGCCCGACCGCCGCCCGCCGCTCGCCCGCCGGCCGCCGCCCGACCGCCGCCCGCCCGCAAGATCCGCACAACATCAGGGATGTAGTGGCCTCCACGTCCAGTGAGGCCACTACATCCCTGATATTGCTGGCACACCCAGCACCTCGCCCCCGCCGGCCCTCCGCCTCGTCCGTGCCCCCGCCTCGTCCGTCCCCCCGCCTCGTCCGTGCCCCCGCCTCGTCCGTGCCCCCGCCTCGTCCGTGCCCCCGCCCGCGCCCGCGCCCGCGCCCGCGCCGATCTTGCGGTTTCTGTCGTTGATTCGTCTTATATGTCGGCGATGCGGGGACAGAAAGTGCAAGATCGCGGGGCGGGGCGGGGCGGGGGGCGGGGCGGGGCTGGGCGGCCCGGGGCGGGGTGGGTGGGGCGCGGTGGAGCCGGGCGGGGTTGGGCGACGGCTTGATCAGCTGCGGCGGAAGGCGTAGCGGCGGGCCTGTCCGGTCTGCTGGCTGCGCCCGCCGCCGGAACGGACACCACCCTGCGGTGGGCCGGCCGTTGGCGCCTTCGGTCGACCGGCCGTCTTCGGCAGATCTCCCATCGCCGGCGCGTCGACAACCGCCGGCACTTCGACAACCGCTGGCACGTCGACCGCTGCCGGCACAACGACCGGCGGCGCCACCTCATCCAGGACAGCTGCCGGCAGCACCGGCTCTACCAGCGCCGCCGGCAGGGCCGGTTCGGCCAACGCCGCCGGCAGCACCGGCTCGACCAGCGCCGCCGGCAGCACCGGCTCGACCAGCGCCGCCGGCAGCACCGGCTCGACCGCGAGGTCGAGGTCGGGGCGGGTGGGTGAGAGCGGGCCGGGGCCGGCCGCCGGGTCCACGCCGAGGGGCGTCACTCTCGGGGTACGGGTCTTCTTCGGGTTACGCCTGGCAGGCATCCGGGCCTCCTTCAGTGCCGACCGGCACGGCCGGTCCCGCGCTGCGGCGGTCGGTCGGATCGGCTGGTGACCGCCGTTGCGCGGCGGCCGAGTGGGGAAGGGACTGCTCACCGGTGTCGGGCAGGGCCATCGCCGCCGAACGGCGGGGAGGGGATGCGGGACGCCCGGGAGCGCACGGACCGCGGCGCGGGACGGCGGGCCGGCTCGGAAGTGGGGCGTCAGTTACGCATGTCCGTACGGTAGCCACCGCCCCACCCACGCGCATCCGTTTTTCCTGGCACGATCGGCACATGCTGATCGCGTTCTCGATCACCCCGCTCGGCGGTGACGACTCCGTGGGTGACCTGGTCGCCGAGGCGGTGCGGGTGGTCCGTGCGTCCGGCCTGCCCAACCGGACCGATGCCATGTTCACCACGGTCGAGGGCGAGTGGGACGAGGTGATGGCGGTGGTGAAGCGGGCTGTCGACGTGGTCGCCGCGCAGGCGCCCCGGGTGAGTGTGGTGCTCAAGGCCGATGTCCGGCCCGGAGTCACCGACGCGCTGACCGGGAAGATCGCCCGAATCGAAGCCCGTCTCGCCGAAGGCTGACGCGCACGGCGCGGGATGACGACATGTTTCCCTGCGCGGGGTTCCCTGACCACTGTTGAGAGCCCGGTCCGCCATCGGCAAGGCGCACATCACGTGCAGTAACGGGACGACGGTCACTGGTCCGTATCGGCCCACATCACGGTAAGTTTCCAAACGCTGATAGTGGTGTGACGAGAGGTGGCGGCACGAATGGCTGATCAGGCGAGGGCACAAATCGGTGTGACCGGGCTGGCGGTGATGGGTCGAAATGTGGCCCGCAACCTGGCCCGCAACGGCTTCACGGTGGCAGTGCACAACCGCTCGCCGGAGCGCACCCGCAGCCTGGTCGCCGAGCACGGCGACGAGGGCACGTTCGTGCCGGGCGAGACGATGGCCGATTTCGTGGCGTCACTGGAACGACCCCGCGCGGTCATCGTGATGGTGAAGGCCGGCGCGCCCACCGACGCGGTGATCGACGAGTTGGTGCCGCTGCTCGACGAGGGCGACATCATCGTCGACTGCGGCAACGCACACTTCGCCGACACCCGCCGCCGCGAGGAGGCGCTGCGGGCTCAGGGGCTGCACTTCAGCGGCACCGGTGTCTCCGGCGGCGAGGAGGGCGCGCTGCGCGGGCCGAGCATCATGCCGGGTGGTTCCGCCGAGTCGTACGCGAAGCTCGGGCCGATGTTCGAGAAGATCGCCGCCCAGGTGGACGGCGTGCCGTGCTGCACGCACGTCGGGCCGGACGGCGCCGGGCACTTTGTCAAGATGGTGCACAACGGCATCGAGTACGCCGACATGCAGCTCATCGCCGAGGCGTACGACCTGCTCCGGGCCGGCCTGGACGCGACGCCGGCCGAGATCGCGGAGATCTTCCGCGAGTGGAACAACGGCGAGCTGGAGTCGTTCCTCATCGAGATCACCGCCGACGTGCTCGCGCACACCGACGCGGCGACCGGCAGGTCCTTCGTGGACATCGTGCAGGACCGGGCCGAGCAGAAGGGCACCGGCCGGTGGACCGTGCAGAGCGCCCTGGACCTGGGCATCCCGATCACCGGGATCGCCGAGGCGACCTTCGCCCGCTCGCTCTCCGGGCACGTCGACCAGCGTGAGGCGGCCCGCCGGGCGTTCCCCGACGCGGGCGAGAAGTGGCAGGTCACCGACCGGGAGACCTTCGTCGAGGACGTCCGCCGGGCGCTGCTCGCTTCCAAGATCGTCGCGTACGCGCAGGGCTTCGACCACATCCGCGCGGGCAGCCAGGAATACAACTGGGACATCGACCTCGGCGGCACCGCGACGATCTGGCGGGGCGGCTGCATCATCCGGGCCCGCTTCCTCAACCGGATCCGCGAGGCGTACGACGAGCAGCCTGACCTGCCGACGCTGCTGGTGGCGCCGTACTTCGCCGAGGCGGTCAGCGCTGGCGTGCCGAGCTGGCGGCGGGTGGTGGCCGACGCGACCCGGGCCGGTGTGCCGACGCCCGCGTTCTCGTCGTCGCTGGCGTACTTCGACGCGCTGCGCGCGGAGCGGTTGCCCGCCGCGCTGATCCAGGGTCTGCGGGACAACTTCGGCGCGCACACCTACCAGCGGGTGGACCGCGAAGGTTCGTTCCACACCACCTGGGCGGCCGACCGCACCGAGTCCCCGGCGTAGCCGGGGCGGCGCCCCGCGCCGCCGTGATCGTGCCCGATGCTGGATGTAGTGGTCTCCCCCGGCGGGGAGGCCACTACATCCGTGTTCGGGGCAGGGCGCCGGCGCCTCCCGGGCGGGTGCCGGTCAGGCGACCGTGGCGTGCATCTCCCAGACGAGGATCTCGGCAGGCTCGTCGGCGGTGACCCGCCGGCCACCGGTCAAGGTGAGCCGGGCGGCGTCGCCACTGCCGAGCGGGCCGCTGCCCTCCAGGTTCACCGTGCCGTTGGGCACGTAGACGTGCACGTAGGGCGCGTCGGGGATGGTGACCTCGTCGCCGGGGGTGAGACGGGCGGCATGCAGGGTCGCGTACCGGTTGCGGATCCGGATCGCGGACGCGCCGTCGTAGCGGTCCATCCCGGAGGCGATCGGCACCAGGCCCCCGCGGAGCAGCTCGTCCTCGATCTCCAGCTGCTCGTAGCCGGGGTCGACGCCCTCCTCGTCGGGGAGCACCCACATCTGTACGAAGTGCACGGGGTCGCTGTGCGGCTCCTGGTTGTCGAGCCGCCAGGCGTCGTTCTTCTCCGAGTGCAGGATGCCCGTGCCGGCGCTCATCCGCTGGGCCAGACCCGGGTAGATCACCCCGGAGTGCCCGGTGGAGTCCTGGTGCACCAGCGAACCGCGCAACACCCAGGTCACGATCTCCATGTCCTCGTGCGGGTGGGTCTCGAAGCCGGCCCCCGGTCGGACCACGTCGTCGTTGTTGACCAGCAGCAGCCCGTGGTGCGTGTTGGCCGGGTCGTAGTGCCGGGAGAACGAGAAGGAGTGCTTGGAGTCCAGCCACGAGATCCGGGTGGCGAAGCGATCATCGGCACGACGGATGTCTACCGCGGGTGCGGGTGCGGTCACCAGGCACGCTGCCCGGCGTCGGGGGTCGATGGCGCCCAGGTCAGGGCCGGTTCCCCGGTGGCCAGTTCGGCGATCTCACCGGTCCGCAGCTGCGGCGTGTGGCCGAACTCCGCGCAGTGCTGCTCGGCGATCTCGGCACAGATCTCGGCCACCTGCTCGCAGATCGGGTCGCCCAGATCGGCGGCATTCAACGCCATGATCATCTTGAATCGGAGATCTCGCATTTCCACCCCAACCGCCGTCGTGCCACCATCTCCGGACCCTACCCGCCACCCTTCCGCAGGACCCCGAAACGACCGCACCCACCCCCACCTCGGCACCACCCGCGCCAACCCAACCCCACCCACGCGCCCCTACCCCGGCCCTGCACTCCCCCAGCCCCGGCCGCGCTCCCCACCCGGCCACGCTCCCCACCCGGCCGCGCTCCCCACCCGCTCACGCTCCCCACCCGCTCACGCTCCCGACCTCCGACCCGCCCACCACCCCGGCCGCATCGATCATGGAGTTGTGGTGGTGAACAAAAGTCGCAAAGGCGCCTGATTCGGCCACCATAACTCCATGATCGACCGGGGCGGGCAGGGGCGGGAGCCGGACGGGGCGGGGCGGGAGCCGGACGGGGTGGGGGAGGGGGCGGGGATGCGACGGCGCCGCCTGCACGGGGTGCGGGCGGCGCCGGGGACGGGTGGGTTCGGTCAGAAGAAGCGGCGGCGCTTGGCCTTCTGCGGACGCATCAGGTCCGCGCCCTTGGTCAGCAACCGGGTCGCCCCGGAGGGACCACGCCGGGCCTCCAGGGTGTGGCTGAGCCGGCGGGCGCCGGCTGCGGCCAGTGGCACCGCGACAGCCATCACCGCCCACTGGGCAATGCGCTTCTGGATCATGTGGGTTCACCTCCGTCAGTGGCTTCTGACGTCTCTGATACCCAGAGTGACGTGCGGGTAAGCGCGTCGGCTCAGATAACCGGCGCGACCGGGTTGGGCAGCGCGCCGCCGAAGCGTCGGTCCCGTTGTGCGTACAGCTCGCACGCGTACCAGAGGTGGCGGCGGTCGAAGTCGGGCCAGAGCGTGTCCAGGAAGACCAACTCGGCGTACGCGGTCTGCCAGAGCAGGAAGTTGGAGATCCGTTCCTCGCCGGAGGGCCGCAGGAACAGGTCCACCTCCGGGATCTCCGGGTGGTAGAGGTACTTCGCCACGGTCTTCTCGGTGACCTTCGCCGGGTCCAGTCGGCCGGCCGCCACGTCCCGTGCGATCGCGGCGGCGGCGTCACCGATCTCGGCCTGCCCGCCGTAGTTGACGCAGAACTGCAGGGTCAACGTCGAGTTGTCCCGGGACATCTCCTCGGCGGTCTGCAACTCGGAGATGACGCTCTTCCACAGCCGGCCGGGCCGACCCGACCACACGACCCGTACGCCGAGGTCGACAAGCTGGTCACGGCGGCGACGGATCACGTCCCGGTTGAACCCCATCAGGAACCGGACCTCGTCGGGTGAGCGCCGCCAGTTCTCGGTGGAGAAGGCGTACGCCGACAGGTACGGGATGCCCATCTCGATGGCGCCCTCGATGGTGTCGAAGAGGCTGTGCTCCCCCGCCTCGTGCCCCTTGGTGCGGGGCAGCCCGCGGTCCTTGGCCCAGCGGCCGTTGCCGTCCATCACCACCGCCACGTGCTTCGGCACGGCCTCGGTGGGCAGCGCAGGGGGGCGGGCCCCGGACGGGTGTGGCACCGGCGGCGTCGGCTCGCGCCGGCCGGCCTTCTTCGATCGGATCACTCGGTCACTCCCTGTTCGCGCCGTCCGCCCCGGCCTCGACGTCGCCACGTGGCCGGAGCACCACGGCCCCGGCGCCTTGCGGCGGCGGGGCCGCGCCGGCCGCCGAGGGACCCCGGTCGACCAGCGGCAGCGAGCGTAGCGCGCGCTCCAGGTGCCACTGCAGGTGAGCCGCGACCAGCCCACTGCACTCCCGACGTACGGCGGCGTCGGTGGCGTCGGCGATCACCCAGTCGCCATTGGTCAGCGCGGACATCAGATCGATGGTGGCCGGCGCGGGATGAGCCGCCCCGGGTGGCCGACAATCCAGGCAGACCGCACCGCCGGCCGGCACGGAGAACGCCCGGTGCCGCCCGGGCGTGCCGCAGACCGCGCAGGCGACCAGCGCCGGCGCCCAGCCGGCCAGGGACATCCCCCGCAGCAGGTACGCGTCGAGCACAAGGGTGGTGGCGTGCTCGCCTCGGGACAGCGCCTTCAGCGCGCCGATGGTGAGCTGGAACAGCCGCAGCGACGGCTCCCGCTCCACCGGGGTCAGCCGCTCGGCGGTCTCGGCGATCGCGCTGGCCGCCGTGTAGCGCGGATAGTCGCCCAGGAACCGTTTGCCGTACAGGTCGATGCCCTCGACCTGGCTGACGGTGTGGAGTGAGCTGCCGTGGTTGCCCTTCGGGTCACCGGCGAGTTGGAGGTCGACGTGGCCGAACGGCTCCAGCCGGGCGCCGAACTTGCTGGTGGTGCGGCGGATCCCGCGCGCCACCGCGCGCAGCCGGCCGTGGCGGCGGGTGAGCAGGGTGATGATCCGGTCGGACTCGCCGAGTTTCTGCACACGCAACACCACCGCGTCGTCGCGGTAGAGCTGTCGGCGATACCCGGCCATCGGGCCATTCTCCCTCGGGGTGTGAAATCAGGGTTGGATCGGGGTGGAAGCGCGGTTCAACCCCGATGCGGCTGACTCGTGCTCGGCCGTAGCGTGCTGGTCATGGCACTGCACCTGACCACCACCCCGCGCCGCCGTCGCGTCGTCGCTCCCGTCGCGC
This sequence comes from Micromonospora sp. DT53, assembly GCF_049841535.1. Taxonomy (NCBI): domain Bacteria; kingdom Bacillati; phylum Actinomycetota; class Actinomycetes; order Micromonosporales; family Micromonosporaceae; genus Micromonospora; species Micromonospora sp. DT53. Next base: position 82,889 of record NZ_JBNCKM010000001.1, on the reverse strand, counting down.
TAGGGCTCACCACCACCCTCATCGTGCTCGCCGGGTGCGACAACCTGTCGTTCCGTCGGCTCGACTACGACAACACCGAGGCGGTCCGGATCACCACGGTCCGGGTTTCCGGGGGCTCCGGCGACCTGGTCGTCCGTGGCACCGGCCCGGCGTCCGAGGTACGGATCAAGCGGGTGGTGCGCTACCAGGGCGGCGAACCGGACAACACCCGCTACGAGATCAAGGGCAGCGAGCTGGTGCTGGACACCGACTGTGGCTCGCGGTGCAGCATCTCCTACGAGGTGACGGTGCCGGAGGGTGTGGCGGTGCAGGGCGAGACCAGCTCCGGCAACGTCGAGCTGAGCCGGGTCGGCACGGTGGAGCTGCAGGTGAGTTCGGGTGACGTGCGGATCTCTGGTGCGTCGGGCGCGGTCGGGGTGGAGGCTCGCTCCGGCAACATCGAGGTGAGCGAGGCCGCCGCGGCGGTACGGCTGCGCGCCTCGTCCGGAGACATCTCCGCACGCCGGCTGGGCGGCACGGTCGACGCCGAGGCCAGTTCGGGCAATGTCAACGTGGAGTTGGACAAGCCCGCCTCGGCCCGGGTCCACGCCTCCAGCGGCGACGTGACGCTTGTGGTGCCGGCGGGCAGCTACCGGGTCCGGTCCAGCGCCGACTCGGGTGACAAGACCGTCAGCGTCGCCGACAACCCGGCGGCGTCCCTGGTGCTCGATGGTTCGGCCGACAGCGGCAACCTCACGATCAGCGAGCGTTGATCTCGACGCTTGCTGGTCATCCACCGCTGCCTGACCGAGGGCGATCGTGCCGCCGGTCGGGCAGCGGTGGATGAGGTGGGTCAGAAGCCCAGCTTGCGCAGTTGCCTCGGGTCGCGCTGCCAATCCTTCGCGACCCGAACGTGCAGGTCGAGGTAGACCCGGCCGCCGAGCAGTTCCTCGATCTGCTTGCGGGCCTGGGTGCCGACCTCCTTGAGCCGACTTGCCTTGTGCCCGAGCACGATCGCTTTCTGGCTGGGCCGCTCCACGTACAGGTCGGCGTAGATCTTCATGACCTGACCCTCGGGGATCATCTCCTCGACCACCACGGCGATGGAGTGCGGCAGCTCGTCGCGAACCCCCTCCAGGGCGGCCTCCCGGATCAGCTCGGCGACCAGCACCTGCTCGGGGTCGTCGGTGAGCATGTCGTCCGGGTAGAGCTGCGGCGACGGCGGCAGGTACTTGGTCATCACGTCGACGAGCGTGTCCACCTGGTGCCCGGACACGGCGCTCACCGGCACGATCTCGGCGAACTCCCCCATCTTGCTGACCGCGAGCAGTTGCTCCGCCAGGCGGCGCTTGTCGACCAGGTCGGTCTTGGTGACCACCGCCAGCACTGTCGCCTTCAACTCGGCCAGCTCGCCGGTGATGAACCGGTCACCGCGCCCCACCGGCTCGTCGGCCGGGATGCACAACCCGATCACGTCGACCTCGGTCCAGGTGGACCGGACCAGGTCGTTGAGACGTTCGCCGAGCAGCGTACGGGGGCGGTGCAGGCCCGGCGTGTCGACGAGGACCAGCTGCGACTCCGGTCGGTGCAGCACCGCCCGGATGACGTGCCGGGTGGTCTGCGGCTTGTTCGAGGTGATCGCGATCTTGGTGCCGACGATGGCGTTGGTAAGCGTCGACTTGCCGGCGTTGGGACGACCGACGAAGCAGCCGAACCCGGCCCGGTACGGTCGTGCCTCCGGATCCTGCACCGGGCTCACTGGGTCACCGTGCCGAGGACCGTGCCGTCGGGGGCGGCCACGTGGACCGGCGCGTCCGCCGCGAGGTCCCGTACCGCCGCGTGCCCGGCACCGTCCAGCGTCGACGCCTCGGTCACCACCACCGCGGCCTCCAGCCGACTCGCGCCGGCCGCCACGGCCGAAGCGACCGCCAACTGCAACGCGGTGAGCGTCAGCGACGGCAGCGCGACACTGGCCGCCGCGTACGTCCGGCCGTCCTGGTCACGGACCGCGGCGCCCTCCACGGCGCCGACCCGCGCGCGGGCTCCCCGGGCCAGGACGACGAGCTTGCCGTCCTCGGCGCTCAGCGCGCCCGACGCGGTGGGGGTGGGCCGGGCGGCAGGCGCGGCGGGTGTGTCAGGCATCGGCGGGTTGCCTCTCGTCGTCTCGATAGTTGTCCGTGTCGTCCCCGGGGCCGGCGTGGTCGCCGCGCCCCGCGGTGTCCTGCTCACGGCCCGGCTCCACCCGGCTGACCAGGACGGTGTCGATCCGGTTGCGCCGGCCGGTGGTGCCCTCGGCGACCAGGCGGAGACCGGCGACCTCGGCCTCGGCGCCCGGGATCGGCACCCGCCCCAGCGACTGGGCGAGCAGGCCGCCGACCGTCTCCACCTCGTCGGCGGGCAGGTCGGTGTCGAACATCTCGCCCAGATTCTCCACCGGCAGGCGAGCGGTCACCCGCACCGAGGAGTCCGCCAGACGTTCGACCGGCGGGCGCTCGACATCGTACTCGTCGGTGATCTCGCCGACGATCTCCTCCAGGATGTCCTCGATGGTGACCAGACCGCCGGTGCCGCCGTACTCGTCGACCACGATGACCAGGTGGTTGCGGGCCGCCTGCATCTCGGACAGCAGGTCGTCGACCGGCTTGGACTCCGGTACGAAGGTCGCCGGGCGCATCAGCTCGGCCACCGGCAACTGCTCGGCCCTCGGGTCCCCGCCACGGGAGCGCCGGATCAGGTCCTTGAGGTAGAGCACCCCCAGCACGTCGTCGACGCTCTCGCCGATCACCGGGATGCGGGAGAAACCGGACCGGAGGAAGAGCGCCAACGCCTGCGCGAGCGTCTTGCCCTCCTCGATCCACACCATCTCCGTACGCGGCACCATCACCTCACGGGCGATGGTGTCGCCCAGCGCGAAGACAGAGTGGATCATCTGGCGTTCGCCGTGCTCGACCACGCCGCGCTGCTCGGCCAGGTCGACCAGCTCCCGTAGCTCGACCTGGGTGGCGAACGGGCCTTCCCGGAAGCCGCGCCCCGGGGTGACCGCGTTGCCGATCAAGATCAGCAACGACGCGAGCGGGTTGAGCGCCCGGCCCAGCCAGCGGACCAGCGGCGCCACCGCACGACCCACGGCGTAGGCGTGCTGCCGGCCGATGGTGCGCGGGGCGACGCCCACCACCACGAAGCTGACCACTGTCATCGCGCCGGCGGTCACCAGCGCGGCCCGCCAGCCGGCGCCGAAGCTGTCCACCGCCACGAGCGCCACAAGCGTGGTGGCGGTCAGCTCGGCGAGCAGCCGCAACAGCAGGAGGAGGTTGAGGTGCCGGACGACGTCACCGGCGACGACCTGGAGGGTGCGGGCGCCGCGCACGCCGTCGCGGGCGAGCTCGGCGGCCCGGGCCGGTGAGACCGCGGCGAGGGCCGCCTCGGTCATCGCGATCAGGCCGGCCAGCACCACCAGACCGGCCGCGAAGACGATCAGCTGGAAGTCGGGAAGGCCGGCGGTGGCGCCGGCCGCGAGTAACGGAGGTGTGGACATCACTGGGTGCGGGTCGACCGCCAGCTCGCCAGGAGACGGGCCTGGAGTGCGAACATCTCCCGCTCCTCCTCCGGCTCGGCGTGGTCGTAACCGAGCAGGTGCAACACCCCGTGCACGGTGAGCAGGTGCAGCTCGTCGGCCGGCGCGTGCCCGGCGGTCGCCGCCTGCTTGGCCGCCACCTCCGGGCAGAGCACGATGTCGCCGAGCAGGGCGGGCTCGCCGCCGGCCGGTGCGGACTCACCCGGGCCGTGGTCGACGCTGCCCTCGTCCATGGGGAAGGCGAGCACGTCGGTCGGGCCGTCGCCACCCATCCAGCGGTGGTTCAGCTCGGTCATGTAGTCGATGTCGACCAGCAACACGGACAGCTCGGCGAGGGGGTTGACCCCCATCTCGTCGAGGGCGTGCCGGGCGACGGCGAGCACGGCGTCGGTGTCGACGTCGACACCGGACTCGTTGGCGATCTCGATGGACAACTGCTTTCCTCTGCTTTAGCGGCGGCGGCCGGCCCGGCCGCCCTGGGCGGGTCGCCCAGGCACGGCGTGAACGCCCTGCGCCTGCTGGTTCTCCCGCTCGGCGTCCCAGCGGGCGTACGCGTCGACGATCTCCCCGACCAGCTGGTGGCGGACCACGTCGGAGCTGGACAACTGGGAGAAGTGCACGTCGTCGACGTTTTCCAGGATCTCCCGAACCACCCGCAGGCCGCTGCTCGTCCCGCCGGGAAGGTCCACCTGGGTGATGTCACCGGTCACGACGATCTTGGAGTTGAAGCCGAGTCGGGTGAGGAACATCTTCATCTGCTCGGGCGTCGTGTTCTGCGCCTCGTCCAGGATGATGAACGCGTCGTTGAGCGTCCGACCCCGCATGTAGGCGAGGGGGGCGACCTCGATAGTGCCGGCGGCCATCAGCTTCGGGATGGTCTCCGGGTCGAGCATGTCGTGCAGCGCGTCGTAGAGCGGGCGCAGGTACGGGTCGATCTTCTCGTTGAGCGTGCCGGGCAGGAAGCCCAGGCGCTCGCCCGCCTCGACCGCCGGCCGGGTGAGGATGATCCGGTTGACCTGCTTGGCCTGCAACGCCTGGACGGCCTTCGCCATGGCCAGGTAGGTCTTTCCGGTGCCGGCCGGGCCGATGCCGAAGACGATGGTGTGGGTGTCGATCGCGTCGACGTACTTCTTCTGCCCGAGCGTCTTGGGGCGGATGGTGCGCCCACGCCGGGAGAGGATGTTGAGTGTCAGGACCTCGGCGGGCCGCTCGGCGCTGCCCTGCTCGAGCATGCCGACGGTACGCCGGACGGCGTCAGTGGTCAGGGTCTCGCCTTTCTCGATGAGTTCGAGGAGTTCGCTGAAGACCCGCTCGGCGAGGGCGTTGTCCGCGGGGTCACCGGTGATGGTGATCTCATTGCCGCGAACGTGCACGTCACTGGTGACCGAGCGTTCGACGAGTCGGAGTATCTCGTCGCCTGCGCCGAGCAGATTGACCATGATCTTCGGGTCGGGCACGGTGATCCTGGTCTGCACCCGGGGCGGGCCGGGAGGTGGGGTGCCGGTCATAGGTTGGGCCGAAGGGCCCTGCGCCACCTACTCTCGATCTCGGCGCCGGCCTGGTGGCCTGGCGTGCGGACGTTACACCCATCGTATCGGTTCAACGCCTGCCGCATCGCGCCCATTTCCGCTGGCCGCGATCAACTCCCGGCCCTGAAGTCGTACCTGTCGAAGGTCTCCTGGTGGCGGGTGAACCGGTACGTCGCCCAGTGCATCCGGACCACCACGCCGGCCTCGTCCCGGGTCAGCCGCAGCAGCTCACCGACCTCCCGACCGGAGACCACCCGGAACACGTCCGGCCGGTCCGGCAGCGGGGTGAAGATCGCCGGCGGACGTCCGGCCGGGTCACCGACCCCGCGCGCCCGCAGGGCGCCGTCGTGCCAGGAGAAGACGTACTCGGAGCCCTCGCCCCACCAGCGGCCGAGCGCACCCCGCAGGGCCGCCGGCGCGGGTGCGCCGGGTCGCCAGGGCTCGATCTCGGCCGGATCGTGCTCGACCGCCGCGGCGAGCAGCCGGTGCGGTAGATCGAACAGTTCGGTCGCCGTGCCGGACGAGCCGAGAACCGCCGCGCCCATCGCGCCGGCCGTGCCGTCACCGCCGCGGCGGCCGTACACCCCGGCGAGGAACCCGGGCATCGCGCCGTCGTGCCCCACGTGCATCACCCGCTCCCCCTGCGGGACGAGGATCAGCCCGAGCCCGAAGCCCGCGCCCCAGAGCGTCTCGTCGGTGGTGGTCAGCGGCCAGCGCATCTCGTCCAGGGTGGCCGGGGCGAGGACCGCGCCGGCCGGGTCCAGCGCCGCCGGGTCGGCCAGGAACGCCGCCCAGCGGGCCATGTCGGTCGCGGTGCTCCAGAGCTGGGCGGCCGGCCCGACCGCGCCGAAGTCGGTCGGCGGTTCCGGGTGCGCCTCGTCGGAGTACGCGTCGACCAGGAAGCCGGTGGCCGCCGTCGGCCGTGGGGTCACTGTCGTGTCGGTCAGGCCCAGCGGCGTCAGGATCCGCTCGGTGAGCGCCTGCGCCCAGCTCCCGCCCCGGAGCCGGGCGACGAGTTGGCCGAGCACGGCCAGGCCCAGGTTGGAGTAGTGGAACCGACGGCCGGTCGGCAGCACCCGCTCGGCCCGGTCCAGCTCGGCGATCAGTTGGTCGTCGTCCGGCGCGCGCAGGCTGTCCCAGACGTCGCCGAACGGCTCGCGTTGCAGGCCACCGGTGTGCGACAACAACCGGCGTACGGTCAGCTCGCCGTGCGCCGGGAGGTCCAGGTGCCGGCCCACCGGGTCGTCCAGGTCCAGCAGCCCGTCGTCGCGGCACTGCAGGGCCAGCACCGCGGTGAACGTCTTGGTGACCGAACCGATCCGGAACTGGGTGCCGGCCCCCAGTGGGCTGTCGGTGCCGGTCGCACCGACGACGCAGCTCCAGAGCGGTCGGTCGGCCCGGTGCAGCGCCACCGACACCGCCGGCACCCGGGCTTCGGCCTGCACCCGCCGGACCAACCGGCCCAGCTGCTCATCCGCCCGAGCGCCGGGCGCCGCGCCTGGGGTCACGCGAGGTTCCGGGCGAGCATCGGGCCGAGCGGCGCACCACCGAGCAGGTGCGCGTGCACGTGGAAGACCTCCTGCCCGCCGTACACGCCGGTGTTGAACATCAGCCGGAAACCGTCGCCGAGCAGGCCCTCGTCCTCGGCCGCGGCGGCGGACGTCGCCAGCACGTCGGCGGCCAGCGCCGGGTCACCCTGGGCGAGCGTCGCGACGTCGGCGTAGTGCTCCTTCGGAATGACCAGGACGTGCACCGGCGCCTTCGGGTCGATGTCGCGGAAGGCGAGCGTGGTGTCGGTCTCCCGGACCACGGTGGCCGGGATCTCCCCGGCGACGATGCGGCAGAACAGGCAGTCGGATCCCATCGGGGCAGTGTAAGGACTAACGGCCCGGGGGCGCTTCGGCGCCGCATGCGCCACCGGCCCGTTCGCAGCGAAGGTGGGCTGAGGCAGGATGGCCGGCATGACGGATCGGGCGGTACTCGTGACCGGGGCCTCGCGGGGAATCGGCCGCGCGGTGGTGAAGGCGTTCGCGGCCGGCGGTGACCGGGTGGCGATCCACCACCGCGACTCCGCCGACGCGGCCGAGGAACTGCGCGCGCAGCTGCCCGGCGCCGGACACGTGGTGGTCCGCGCCGACCTCACCGATCCGGACGCGGTCCGGGTGATGGTCGACCGGGCGGCCGAGCTGCTCGGCGGGCTGGACGTGCTTGTCAACAACGCCGGGACGTACGGCGACCGCGACGACCCGCACCCGATCTTCGGCACCTCCTACGAGCAGTGGCAGCAACGCTGGCGGCAGGTGCTGGAGACCAACCTGACCGGCGCCGGCAACGTCACCTGGTGCGCCGCCCAACACATGCGTGAGCGCGGCGGGCGGATCGTCAACGTCTCGTCCCGTGGCGCGTTCCGCGGTGAGCCGGACCAGCCGGCGTACGGCGCCAGCAAGGCGGGGCTGAACGCGCTGGGCCAGTCCCTCGCCGTGGCGCTCGCGCCGTACGGCATCACGGTCGCCACCGTCGCGCCGGGCTTCGTGGCGACCGACATGACCACCGAGCACCTGCGCGGGGAGCGGGGCGCGGCCATCCGGGCGCAGAGCCCGTTCGACCGGGTGGGCCGACCGGAGGAGATCGCCGCCGCCGTGCACTGGCTGGCCTCACCACAGGCCGAGTGGGCCTCCGGCACGATCGTCGACCTGAACGGCGCCTCCTACCTGCGCAGCTGACCACCCACCCGGCCGCCACCGGGCCCACCAAGCCACGCTTCACGTCCTTTGCTCTGCTTCAACGCACGCAACACCTACGGCCTACAAGCGTTGCGCCGGTTGAAGCAGAGCAAAGGACGCGCACAAGGCGCTCGGGCCGGGCACGGCCGTGGCGTAAGGCGGTCGGAGGACCGGGCACGGCCGTCGCGCACGGCCCTCGACGGGCCGGGCACGGCCGTCGACGGCAAGCGCTCAGCGGGCTACCAGCGGCCGAGGCGGGTGGCGAGCACACTGAGGGCCGCCACCCCGGCGGTGGAGGTGCGCAGCACGGCCGGCCCGAGGCGTACGGGTCGCCCGCCGGCCTCGGCGAAGGCGGTCAGTTCGGCCGGGGCGATGCCACCCTCCGGGCCGACCACCAGGACGATCTCACCTGTGGAGGGCAGCTCGGCGGTGGTGAGCCGTTCCTCGGCCTCCTCGTGCAGCACGAAGCTGGCGGCGGCACCGGCGATCCGGCGGGCCACCGTGGCGGTTGACTCGTCCGGCGCACCGGCCACCACCGGCAGCCACGGCCGGCGGGCCTGCTTGGCCGCCTCCCGGGCGGTGGCCACCCACTTCTCCCGGGCGCGTACGCCCCGGTCGCCGCGCCACTGGGCCACCGAGCGCGAGGCCGCCCAGGGCACGATCTCGTCCACCCCGACCTCGGTCATGGCCTGCACGGCCAGCTCACCCCGGTCGCCCTTGGCGATGCCCTGCACCACCGCGATCCGGGGGACCGGCGCGTCCGCGTACCCCCGGGAGGTGATGGTGACCTCCAGGCTGCCTCGGCCGACGGCAGTGACCACGGCGGCGGCCGTGCCGCCCCGCCCGTCGGCGAGCAGCAGCTCCTCGCCGACGCGCAGCCGCTGGACGGTGGCGGCGTGGTGCCCCTCCGGGCCGTCCAGGGTCAGCGTGTCGCCGGTGGGCAGCGCCTCGACCAGGAACAGCGGTGCGGACACCTCAGGGGTGCCCGTTGAACGCGTCGCGCATCCGGGAGAAGAAGCCGCCCTGCTTGGACAACTCGGCGACCTCCTCACCACGGGTCTTGGCGAAGTCGCGCAGCATCTTTTCCTGGTCCGGGTCGAGCTTGGTCGGCGTCCGCACGTCCAGGTGCACGTAGAGGTCGCCTCGGCCGGTGCCGCGCAGGTGCGGCACGCCCCGGGCGCGCAGTCGCAGCGTGCTGGCCGGCTGGGTGCCGGCCTTGACGTCGACGGTCTCCTCGCTGTCCAGCGTCTTGATGGTCAGCCGGGTGCCCAGCGCCGCCGCCGTCATCGGCACGGTGACCCGGCAGTGCAGGTCGTCGCCCTTGCGGGAGTACACATCGTGCGGGCGCTCGTGGATCTCCACGTAGAGGTCACCGGCGGTGCCGCCACCGGGGCCCACCTCGCCCTGCTGGGCAAGCCGGATCCGCATGCCGTCCTCGACGCCGGCCGGGATCTTGACGGTCAGCGAGCGGCGGGTACGCACGCGACCGTCGCCGGCGCAGGTGGGGCAGGGGTGCGGGATGGTGGTGCCGTAGCCCTGGCACACGGTGCACGGCCGGGCGGAGACCACCTGGCCGAGGAAGGTGCGCTGCACCGACTGCACCTCGCCCCGACCGCCGCACGCCTCGCAGGTCGCCAGGTGCGTGCCGGCAGCCGTGCCGGCGCCCGAGCAGGTGGTGCAGAGCACCGCGGTGTCCACGGTGATCGGGGCCTCGACGCCGAACGCAGTTTCGTGCAGGTCGAGTTCGAGTCGCAGGATCGCGTCGGCGCCCGGGCGGGTACGCGGCCGTGGGCCACGGGCGCCACCTCCCGCGCCGCCGAAGAACGCGTCCATGATGTCCTGGAAACCGACGAACGGGCCGGCGCCTCCGGGACCGCCCGGACCTCCGGCGCCGCCGCCACCGGGGGCTAGCGGGTCGCCACCCAGGTCGACGATCTGCCGCTTCCGGTCGTCCGAGAGGACCTCGTACGCGGCGTTGATGTCCTTGAACTTCTCCTGAGCCTCCGGGTCCGGATTGACGTCCGGGTGGAACTGGCGCGCCAGCTTGCGGTAGGCGCGCTTGATCTCGTCATCGGAGGCTTCCCGGCTCACACCGAGAATGCCGTAGTAGTCCCTGGCCACTGCGTTCCGTGTCCTCATGTTCGTCTCGCGTTGCGCCGGTCGGCGGCCGCAGCCGGCCGCATCGGCCCTGACCAATCAGTTCTGGGCCAGCAACTCGCCCACGTAGCGTGCCACGGCGCGCACCGTGGCGATGTTGCCGGGGTAGTCCATCCGGGTGGGCCCCAGCACCCCCAGGCCGCCAACGATCGTGGTGCCCGGGCCGTACCCGGTGCTGACCACCGAGGCGGCGCGCAGGTTGTCGAACTCGTTCTCGTCGCCGATCAACACCCGGGTCGTGCTCGGCTCGGTCTCACCGATGAGCTTGAGCAGCACGACCTCCTCCTCCAGGGCCTCCAGGATCGGCCGCAGGGAACCCTGGAAGTCGAGCAGGCCACCCCGGGTGAGGTTGGCGGTGCCGGCGAGCGCGATCCGTTCCTCGTGCCGCTCGACAAGTGTCTCCAGCAGGACGGTGGCGAGCGTGGTCATGGTCGGGCGCAGCCCGGTCGGGGCTTCCTCGACAAGCGCCTGCACCAGGGGTGGCGTCTCGGACAGCCGGGCGTTGGCGAGCTTCTCGTTGATCAGTCGGCGCAGGTCGGTGACGTCGTCCGCGGGCACCGGCCCGGGCAGCTCCACGAGCCGCTGTTCCACCCGCCCGGTGTCCGCGATCATGACGAGCATCAGCCGGGTGGTGGAGATCGGCACCAGCTCCAGGTGACGCACCGAGGAGCGGGCCAGGCTCGGGTACTGCACGACGGCGACCTGCCGGGTCAGCTGGGCGAGCAGCCGCACCGTGCGGTGCACCACGTCGTCGAGGTCGACCGCGCCGACCAGGAAGCGTTCGATGGCCCGGCGCTCGGCCGGGCTGAGCGGCTTGACCCGGGACAACCTGTCGACGAAGAGGCGGTAGCCGCGGTCGGTGGGCACCCGGCCGGCACTTGTGTGCGGCTGCCGGATGTAGCCCTCCTCCTCCAGCACGGCCATGTCGTTGCGGACCGTGGCCGGGGAGACCCCGAGCTGGTGCCGCTCGACAAGCGCCTTGCTGCCGACCGGCTCCTGGGTGGAGACGTAGTCTTCGACGATGGCGCGGAGCACGGCGAGTTTCCGGTCGTCGAGACCCATCCTCCGCACCTCCTGTCGCACGTCTGCCGCCAGCGTTGTGGGCCGCCGGGCTGCCCTGGCACTCGACTGTAACGAGTGCCAGTCTACGTCGGCAGGCCCGCCGACGCGATGATCAACGGCCACCCGTCGGTGCGGCCCACGCCACCCCGTCGGGCCGATCGGCCGGTACGGCGGGGCGGTGTCGCTCTGGTGCGGCGTTGCCATCGGCCCTTACCGTGACATCCATGACTGAACCTCCTCGCCCTCCCGGGTCGGGCGACCCCGGCAACTACCCGCCGGAGCCAACCTCCCCAGGCCCGTCCCCGTCGGCCGAGCCGCCCACCGCACCACTGTCCGGGGCACCCGGTCCGGCCGGCTATCCCCCGGCCGGTGGCTATCCGCCGCCCCCCGGTGACCAACCGCCGTCAGGCGGCTACCCTCCGGCAGGCGGCTACCCCCCGGCCGGCGGCTACCCTCCGCCCGGCGGCTACCCCCCAGGCGGCTACCCGGCCGGTGGGGCCTACGGCGGCCCCGGTGGTGGCTACGCCAACAACGAGGACAAGACCTGGGCGCTTGTCGCGCACTTCGGCGGCGCCCTCGGCGCGCTTGTCAGCTTTGGTCCGCTGGGCTTCGTCGCCCCGCTCATCGCCTACCTGGCCCGCGGCCAGCAGTCGCCGACCGTCCGGGCGCACGCCCTCGCCGCCCTGAACTTCCAGATCCTCTGGTCGATCATCGCGTTCGTGCTGCTCTTCGTGAGCTGGTGCCTGCTCTTCCTGCCCAGCATCGCCGTCCTGGTGATCCAGATCCTGTTCGGGATCATCGCCGGCATCAAGGCCAACGAGGGCACCCCGTACCGCTACCCGATGACTGCCAACTTCATCAAGTGAACCGGGCCGGCCGCTCCCCCGGCCGGTCTGGAACACCGCTGCCCCGCTCCCGAAGCGGCGGGCCACTCAGGGCAGCAGGTCGCGGACGACCGCGTCGGCGAGCAACCGCCCACGCAGGGTGAGCACCGCCCGACCGGCGGCGTACTCGTCGGCGGCCAGCAGCCCGCCGGCCAACGCCCGTTCGGCGCCGGCCCGGCCGGTGGCGTCGAGCACCGCCAGTGGGAGGCCACTGGCCAGCCGCAGCCGGAGCATCACGTCCTCCATGTGCGCCTCGTCGACCGTGAGCACCTCCCGGGCCAGGCCGGGAGACGCGCCGGCGGCCAACCGCTGGGCGTACGCCGAGGGGTGTTTCACGTTCCACCAGCGCACCCCGCCGACGTGGCTGTGCGCCCCCGGCCCCAGCCCCCACCAGTCCGCGCCGGTCCAGTAGAGCAGGTTGTGCCGGCAGCGGGCCTCCTCGGTACTGGCCCAGTTGGAGACCTCGTACCAGGAGAGCCCGGCCGCGTCGAGCGCGGCCTCCGCGGCCAGGTAGCGGTCCGCGGCCACGTCGTCACTGGGGTACGCCAGCTCGCCGCGCCGCATCCGGGCCGCGAGCCGGGTGCCGTCCTCGACGATCAGGGCGTACGCGCTGACGTGGTCCACCCCGGCGGCGACGACCTGCTCCAGCGAGGCGGCGAAGTCCTCGGCCCGCTCCCCCGGCGTGCCGTAGATCAGGTCCAGGTTGACGTGCTCGAACCCGGCGTCGCGTGCCTCCAGGGCGGCGGCGGTGGCCCGGCCGGCGCTGTGTTTGCGATCCAGGATCGCCAGCACCCCCGGGGAGGCGGACTGCATGCCCAGCGAGATCCGGGTGTAGCCGGCGGCCCGCAGCAGCTTCAACGATTCCGGGGTGACCGACTCGGGGTTGGCCTCGGTGGTCACCTCGGCGTCGGCGGCCAGCCCCCAGGTGCGGTCGATGCCGTCGAGGATGCGGGCCAGGTCGTCGGCGGGGAGCAGGGTGGGCGTGCCGCCGCCGACGAAGACGGTGTCGACCCGGGGTGGCGGGTTGTCGCCGAGCACCCGGGCGGCGAGCGCCAGCTCGGCCAGGACGCTGTCGGCGTACGCCTCGCGGCTCGCGCCGCCGCCCAGCTCGGCGGCAGTGTAGGTGTTGAAGTCGCAGTAGCCGCAGCGGCTGGCGCAGAACGGAACGTGCACGTACACGCCGAAGCCGCGCGCGCCGACCGCCGAGGTGGCGGTGGCGGGCAACGATCCGTCGACGGGGACGGTCTCACCATCTGGAAGGACGCCGGGCATGGCCACTAGTGTGCCCGGCATGACCTCTCCCGACGTCCTCGTGCGGGTCGCCACGGCCCGTGGGGTGACCACCCTCACCCTGGACAGCCCGCACAACCGCAACGCGCTCTCCACCGGCCTGATGACCCAGCTGCTGGCCGGGCTGGCGGACGCGGTCGCCGACGAGGCGGTCCGCGTGATCGTGCTCGACCACACCGGCCCGGTCTTCTGCTCGGGCGCGGACCTGAAGGAGACCGCGGCGGCGTACGCCACCGGGAGGGTGCCGGCCGGCGTGCTGGGCGACGTGCTCGCGGCGCTCTGGGAGTGCCCGAAGCCGGTGCTGGCCCGGGTCGGCGGGCCGGCGCGGGCCGGTGGGCTGGGCCTGATCGCGGCCGCTGACCTGGCGGTCTGTGCCGACGAGGCGACGTTCGCGTTCACCGAGGTACGCATCGGGGTGATCCCGGCGGTGATCTCGGCGACCGTGCTTCCCCGGTTGCACCCCCGCGCCGCCGCCGAGCTGTATCTGACCGGGGACACCTTCGACGGCCGCCGGGCCGCGGAGATCGGCCTGGTCACGGCCTCGGTCCCGGCGGACGGGCTGGACGAGGCGGTACGGGGCTACTGCGACTCGTTGGTGCGCGGCGCGCCCGGGGCGCTGGCCGGCGCGAAGGAGCTGCTGCGCCGACCGGGCGCCGCCGAGCTGCGCGGTGATCTGGTCCGGCTGTCCGCCGTCTCGACCGGTTACTTCCTGTCCGACGAGGGGCGCGAGGGGGTCAGCGCGTTCCGGGAGAAGCGACTGACTCGATGGGTGGCCGCTCTCGACGTCTGAGCATCCGGGTGGGGCCTACCCTTCGCCGGTCCTTTGCTCTGCTTCAACCGGCGCAACGACCACTGTCCGGATATCGGACACCCGCTGTTGCGTCCGGTGAAGCAGAGCAAAGGACGCAGACGAGGGGGTCGCCCCCGGCCAGTCCGGGCGGGCTGGGCGCCGCCGTCGTTCGGCGGCGCCCCGGTGTCCTGCCGGGTCACCAGGCGGTCGCGCCACCGTCGACCGGGTAGTTCGCCCCGGTGATGTACGACGCCCGGTCGGACGCGAGGAAGACCACCAGCTCGACGACCTCCTCGGGGCGCGCGAAGCGCTTGAGGAGCGTCTTGGCGGTGATGGCGTCCCGCGCCTCCTGGTTGTCACCGAGGTCGCGTTCGCTGGCCGGGGTGAGGGTGGGCCCGGGGCTGACCGCCACCGCGCGGATCCCGTGGGGCGCGCCTTCGAGCGCGAGCTGTCGCGTCATGCCGATGATGCCGGCGTTCGCGGCGGTGTGACCGACCATCGGCGGGACGTGGCCGCCGATCATCCCGGCCATGGAGGCGGCGCTGATGATGACACCGCCACCGCGCCGGACCAGGTGCGGCCAGGCGAACTTCGACACGAAGTACGGAATGTCGAGTTCGCCGGTGATGGTGTAGCGCCAGTCCTGCACGGAGAAGTCGGGCATCGGGCCGAAGCGGAGCGCGGCCGCGTTGTTGTAGACCACGTCGAGCCCGTCGTAGGCGGCGGCAGCGTCGTCGACGAGCTTGTGCACCTGCTCGGGGTCGGTGAGGTCGACCGGCGCGATGCCGGTCATCTCCCCGCCGGCGCGGCGGACGAGTTCGACGGTCTCGTCGTTACCGGCGACCTGGAGGTCGGCCCCGACGACCTTCGCGCCCTCGCGTGCGAAGGTCAGCGCCGCGACGCGGCCCAGGCCACCGCCGGTGCCGGTGATCAGCACGACCTTGCCTTCGAGCGTTCCCATGGAACTCCTCCTTGTTCGGTGACCAACCCGCCCGACTGTGGGTGGCAGGTCGGATTGACATGTCAACAGGGTTAAGTCCTTGACCGGTCAATCGCTTCCCGTTGCCGGTTACCCGGTGACGCTCACGACAGGCCTGCCCCGGCCGGGAGACAGGAAGCGGCGGCAGGTGAGATCACGACCGGAGCGGGAACGTCGCCAACCGGTACGCGGCAGCGGAGCCGACCCGAACCGGTCGGAGTCGGCCAGGGTGGTCCCGAACCGCTCGGACGACCCGGAGACGCCCTGCGGGGACGTACGCTTGGCAGACTGTCGATCTGGGGGTGTGGGTGCGAACTCGGGCAACCGTGGCGGGTGGAGTGGTGCTCATCCTCGTCGCCGTGATCGCTATCTGGCTCGTCGTACGGCAGGTCGGCGACAACCTCACGTTGCCGCTTGTGGCACGGAAGTGCACCGTGCAGGCCGACGGGCGGGTCGCGCTGGACGCCGACCAGATGGCCAACGCGGCGACCATCGCGGCGATCGGCGCGAAGCGCGGCATGCCCGAGCGGGCCGTCGTGGTCGCGCTCTCCACCGCGTACCAGGAGTCCGGGCTGCGCAATCTCGCCGACGGCGACCGCGACTCGGTCGGCCTGTTCCAGCAGCGACCGAGCCAGGGCTGGGGCACCCCGGCGCAGATCCGCGACCCGCGCTACGCGGCCAACCGGTTCTACGCGGCCCTCAAGAAGGTGCGCGGCTGGGAGAAGATGCGCGTCACCGATGCCGCCCAGCGCGTGCAGCGCTCGGCGTTCCCCGAGGCGTACCAGAAGTGGGCCGACGACTCCGAGGTGCTCAGCCGGGCCCTGCTGGGCGACGCCAGCGGCGCGGTCGCCTGCACGGTGGGGCGTACCCCGGCGATGCACGGCGCGGCGGCGGCCGCGCAGCTGACCCGCAACCTGGTGCTGGACTGGGGGTTGAAGGGCACCGACCCGACCGACCAGACCGGGTTGGCGGTGACTCCGGGCGACCAACGCGACGGCTGGCGCTACGCGCACTGGCTGGTGTCGCACGCCCAGGACCACGGCGTGAAGCGGGTCCGCTTCGGGGACCTGGAGTGGACCGCCCGCGACGGCTCATGGGGGCGGGTGGATGGCCAGCAGAGCCCCGCCGGCCAGGTCGTGGCCGAGGTGTTCAACGAGGGTTGACCGACCCGGATCTCTTTACCGGCAGTCACCGCACAATCGGTCAACGCACCCCAAAGCGCGCTATTGATCGCCCGGATCTCACTCTGTGCGTTTCTCTCGCTGCACGGGGTCCCACTGCGGCCAAATCCCGCACCGCACCCTCCCCGAGGCATGGACGACCGCGTTACGATCGGCGGCCTGTGCCAGAAAAGGTTTCACCTCATGGGGAGGGGTACGACGCGGTGTTCGATTACGGCGACCGGACCGGTTACGAACCGATCAGCGACACTGACCGCAAGGAGTTCCACGAGCAGGGCTTCCTCCTGCTGCGCAACGTCCTGACGGAGGACCACCGGGCGGCGCTGGAGGCGGCGGTCGACCGCGTCTACGCGGAGGAGCAGGCCAAGGGCACCACCAAGAAGGACGGCACCCTGCACCTGCTGGGCTTCCTGGAGCGCGACGAGCTCTTCGGTGAGCTGCTGACCCACCCGATCGCCTTCCCGTACATGTGGGGACTGGCCGGCTGGAACATCTACACCCACCACAACCACCTGGACGTCACCCCGCCGGCCGCCGAGCCGGAGAAGCCGTACTGGGGTTGGCACCAGGACGGGTACCGGCAGAACTCCGACCCGGAGACGATGGACCCGAACCTGCCCCGGCCGATGTTCTCGCTGAAGGTCGCCTACGTGCTGTCGGACCTCTCCGAGACGGGGCGCGGCGCCACCAAGGTCATCCCGGGCAGCCACCTGAAGAACTCGCTGCCCCGGCCGGCGGACCTCACCGTGCAGAACCCCGACCCGGAGGGCACGGTGGAGATCACCGCGAACCCGGGCGACGCCTTCATCTTCGACCGTCGGCAGTGGCACTCCCGGTCGACGAACCTGTCGACCATCACCCGCAAGATGCTCTTCGTCGGCTACACCTACCGGTGGATCCGTCCGCTGGACGAGCTGCACCCCGACGTGAACGGCGAGTGGTACCGCAACCGCACCCCCGTCCAGCGCCAGCTGATCGGTGAGGGCACCCACACCGCCAACTACTGGGGCATCAACTGGGACGGGTACGTCGACGACGAGATCCCGCTGCGCAAGGAGCTCAAGGAGCGCGGTCTGCTCGACCGCAACATCCCCTGGCTCCGCTGATCCCCTGCTCGTAGAACGGCCCCCTGCCACCGCTGGGCGATGGCAGGGGGCCGTTTCACGTCCGCTCCCTGGCGAGCGCGTTCCGGGCCACCGGCCGCCGCACGGTCGGTAGCGTGGCGGGTGTGCGGGGTCGGGGCGCAGCGCCCCAGCCAGGGCGCGGGGTGGCACAGGAGGCAGCCGCAGTGACGTCCGCTCCGCTTCCCCGGATCCTCCGCCGCCGCGGCGAACCGGAGTACCCGACCTTCCTGGAACTCTTCTTCGACCTGGTCTACATCTTCATGTTCTCCCGGCTCGCTGCCAGCCTGGCCGAGAACCTCACCGTCCGGGGCGCCGCGCAGACCGCCGTCCTGCTGCTGGCCGCCTGGTGGGTCTGGGTGCTGACCGCGTGGCTCACCGACCTGTTCAACCCCCGACTGCCGATCATCCAGGCGACCGTCCTGCTGGTCATGCTCGGCACCCTGCTGATGGCGATCGCGACGCCGTACGCCTTCGGCCGTTACGGCTGGCTCTTCGTCGCGGCGTACTTCGGCATCCACCTGGCCCGGGACGCCGTCCTGATCCCCGGCACGCGAGTGAACCGGCCGATCCAGGCCAGGAGCATCCGGGTGTTCTTCTGGTTCGGCGTCACCGTGACACCCTGGGTGGCCGGTGTGTTCGTGGACGAGACCGCTCGACTGGTGCTCTGGTCGCTCGCGGTGGCGGTCGACCTCGGCTCGGCCCGGATCGGCTGGCCGACGCCGGGGTTGGGGCGTACCGAGCTCACCAGCCAGATCTTCACCGGGGTGCACCTCTCCGAGCGGCACCGGGCGATCTTCATCGTCGCGCTCGGCGAGTTGATCCTGAGCACCGGCACGGGGCTGGCCGGCAGCGGATTCACCGCCGGCGCGGTGGCCACCGGCGCGGTCGCGTTCGTCAGCGCGGTCCTGCTGTTCCAGCTCTACTTCCAGCGGGTCCAGCGGATCCTGGCGCCACCGACCGTCGCAACTGTGGAACGGGTCCGCTCCGGCACCTCCACCTCGTACAGCCATCTGGTCATGGTCGCCGGGGTGGTGTTGGTTTCGGCCAGCACCTCGACGGTCATCGACCGGCCATCCGGCCACGCCCCGGTCGGGCTGATGGTCGCCACCCTCGGCGGACCGATCCTCTTCCTGCTCGGCAGCATCCTGTTCGATGCCGTGGTGACCGGTCGGATCCTCTGGTCCCGGGTGCTGGCGATCGTGGTGTTGTGTGCCCTGATGGCACCCGCCACACTCCTGCTCTCGCCCCTGACCGCACTGGTGTTGGCGAACCTGGTCCTGCTGATCACCCTGGTCGGGGAAGGGCTGGCCGCGCGCAGCCGCCGGGTCGGGGCCGCCGCGCCAGCATGATGTCAGCGCAGCATCGGCGGTGCCGGTGTACGCGCGTGCTGCCGGGTGCTCACCAGGTTCGCCGCGGCGATCAGCGCCAGCACGGTCATGGCGAGCAGCGCGACCAGCACCGGCGGCAGCAGGGGCGTGGCCGGCGCCACGCACGCCAACAGCACCAGCCCGGCCGACCGGGACCGCGAGATCCGCCCGAACACCGTGAAGTCGAGTACGCCCCGTCCGACCAGGTACAACGCGGGGCCACCGAGGATGACCGCGGCCCACGACGGCGGGGTCTCGCCCGACGGGCGACCCACCACCAGGTGACTGGTGACCGCCGCGCCGACGATTCCGGCCACCATGATCAGATGGGTGACCGCCGCGGACTGGGTGAGCAGCGCCGGGTTGGACGACCTGGCGATCGCCTCGGTCAGCAGCTCACCGGCCCGGTAGATGTAGATCCGCCACATCAGCACCACCGTGCCGAACACCACCGCCAGCGCCCAGGCCCGTTCCATCGTGTACTCGCTCATGCTGAAGGTCGTTCCGGTCACGAAGAGCGAGACACCGAGCGCGACGATGACGAACTGCCGGTAACGCTCGGCCACCCGCCCGCCGGCCAGCCGCCAGTCGCGTGGCCGTGAGCGGCCGATCCCGGGCACCGGCCAGCCCAACGCCGCTGCGACATACTCGACGGCGACAGCGAGCGCCCAGATCGCCAACTGCCCCGAACCGCCGACGAGCGCGCCACCGATCCAGCCGATGCCGGCGACGGCCTCCCAGGTCAGGATCCGGAGGCTGCGACGCGGCGGCCTCCTGAGCGAGACGACCAGGACGGAGTAGAACGCGGTAACGAGGTGGATGACCACGTACGTGGCGGCGAAGAACAGCCGGCGATCGCCGTACGCATCGGCCGCTAGCGCGGCCAACAGCAGGCTGGCCGCCGCCACCCAGATGAACTGCACCTGCCCGGCCGGGCGGGTCAGGTCGACGCTGTCCGCCGCCCACACGGTCAAGGCCCAGATCATCGTGAACGCGAGCAGCAGCACCAGGGTCCCGGCGGCGCCGGTCCAGCTCAGCTCGTCGGCCAGCACCGTCGCCAAGGTAACCAGCGCGAAGACGTAGACGAGGTCGAAGAAGAGTTCCAGGAACGCCGGACGCTTGAAGTCCGGATCGGTGGGTGCAGTCGGCGCGGCACCACCGTCCGTTGCCATCGACATCGCGCTCCACCCGGTCCCCGCCGCACGCCCTCCGTGGGACAATACGGGCAAGTCGGCCGTCGGGCTCGTCATCGGGGTTCTTCCGGGCCGAATCCCCCAGTGTGCCGGTCGGTGCTCCCCGGACGCCGTGGCGGGATCGCGGCGGACGCCGTCGCGGCCGGTCAGCCCCGGGAGGCGAGGCGTCGGCGGACCTTCTCCCGGATCTGCTCCGGCAGGCCCTCCGCGTCGAGCAGCCGAGGCAACAACTCCGGCTCCAGGCTGGTCGCCCGGAACACCTCGCCGATGGTCACACCGTGCGCGGGCCGGTCCACCACCTCGACCGGGTCGCCCGCGCCGATCTCCCCCTCGCGCAGCACCCGCAGGTAGGCCCCGGGCGACGCCCGGACGGTGAACCGCTTGATCAGATCCGGTACGCCCCAGAACCCGGCGAAGGTTGTGCAGGGGGTGCGCGGCTTGGTGACCTGGAGCAGGGCGGACCCGACCTGCCACTGCTCGCCGATCACCGCGCCCGTCACGTCGACCGCGTAGGTGGTCAGGTTCTCGCCGAAGCTGCCGGGCGGGATGGCGCGGCCCATTTCGGCCGCCCACCAGGCGGCGTCCTCCTCGGCGTAGGCGTAGACCGCCTGGTCAGGACCACCGTGATGGGCCCGCTCGCCGATGAAATCGCCAGCCAGACCGCCGGTGAGCAGCGACACCGGGCCGTCGACCGACCGCTTGTCGATGCCGCTGCGGCCGCTCGCGTCGCCCGCCCACCCAGCCTCGGTCACGATGCCGAGGTTCACCGCTGCCACCCTGCCCGTCATGACCGTCAGCTTAACGGCGCTTCGCTGTCCGGAGGGGCCACCGCGCACCCGAAGAGGAAAGTACTTTCCAACTAGGAAACTACATGCTCTACTTGCCTAGCAGGAAAGCACTCGCCTAACCCTCAAGGAGCAGCCATGACCGAGCCTGGCATCACTCCCGCGTCAGCCGCCGACGCGCTCGCCGAAATCCACGCCCGCCGCGACCAGGTCGTCACCGCCACGCTCATTCCCCACTGGTATTGGCCTGCGCTGGGAGGGCTCATCGTCGCCTTCACCGCCGCCGTGGAGACCCACCGGCCGTGGCTGGTCGCGGTCGGTTCGGTGGCGTACGCGATCGGTCTGGCCGCCGTCGTGGGTCGAGTCGTGGTGCGGCACCGGGCCCAGGTCCGCACCAGCCTCATCGGCGTACACGGCGCGATCACCATCGCCGGTTACGTGCTAGTCCTGGTCGCACTCAGCCTCGGCACCGGCTTCGCCGCCGAGGCCGCCGGCCTGGCCTGGCCCGCGACGATCGGCGCGATCACCACCGCCGGCGCGATGACCGCCACCGGGCTGCCGCTGATGCGCTACCTTCGCCGGGTGATGATCACTCGACCGCTGGGCGGCGGCAGGTGAGCACTTCCCGATTCGACGAGCTGATCCACGCGCCGACCCGACTGTCCCTGGTGAGCCTGCTCGCGGCCACCGAGTGGGCGGAGTTCCGCTACCTGCGCGAGCAGCTCGGGCTCTCCGACTCGGCGCTGTCCAAGCAGCTCACCACATTGGAGCAGGTCGGGTACGTGGAGATTCGCAAGAGCTTCGTGGGCAAGCGCCCGCGTACCTCGGTGACCCTGAGCAGCGCCGGTCGGGCGGCGTTCGACGGGCACGTGGCGGCGTTGCAGGAGATCGTCGCCCGGTCGGGGTTCACCGTCCTGCCCGGCGGTTGACCACCGGCCCCGGTGATCGGCGGGTCAGCCCTTGACTGCGCCGGCCACCAGACCGGAGACCATTCGACGCTGCACCAGCAGGAAGAAGATGATGACCGGCAGGGTGAACAGAGTGGACGCGGCCATCACCGGCCCCCAGTTGGTGTCGTCCCGACCGAAGAAGAAGGTCATCGCCACCGGCAGGGTGTAGCTGCCCTGATCGTTGATGAACGTCAACGCGAAGATCAGCTCGTTCCACGCCGTGATGAAGGAGAAGATGCTGGTGGCCACCAGGCCGGGCGCGACCAGCGGGAAGAGCACCCGGCGGAAGGTCTGGGCCCGGCTGGCTCCGTCGATCGCCGCAGCCTCCTCCAGTTCCTTCGGCACCGCGGCGACGAAGCCGCGCAGCATCCAGACCGCGAACGGCAGCGAGAACCCGAGGTACGTGAGGATCAGGCTGGGCAGGGTGTTGTAGAGCCCCAGCCGCTGGATCATCAGGAACAGCGGGATGACCAACGCCTCCAGCGGGATCATCTGCACGACCAGCAGCATGATCAGGAAGCTGGTCCGCAGCCGGAACCGGAATCGGGCCACCGCTGTCGCGGCGAGCAACGCCACCAGACCGCTGAGCACCACAGTGGAGACGGCGACCAGCGCGCTGTTGAGGAAGAAGTCGAGGAAGCTGACGCCGGGGATGAGGTTGCCGGTCAGGATCTCCCGGTAGTGCGCCAACGTCGGATGGGTGGGCACCGGCTGCGGGGTGGCCGAGAAGATCTCGTTGCTCGGCTTCAGCGAGGTGGAGATCATCCAGTAGACCGGAAACGCCGCGAAGAGCGCGACCAACAGCCCGGCGCCGTTGAGGGCGACCTTCTTCACGACTCGTCCTCCTGCCTAAGCACCATCCGTACGTAGAAGCCGGTGACCACGAGCAGGATCAGCGTGAGGATCACCGCGATGGCCGCGCCGAGCCCGTACTTCGGCGGCGGAGAGAAGGCTTCGGCGTACGAGTAGATGGCGAGCATGAACGTCGGCCGGTCCTGGGTGCCGCCGGCAAGTACGAACTGCTGGGTGAAGACCTTGAAGTCCCAGATCGTGGAGAGCACGATCAGGATCCCGAAGACCGGGCGCAGCAACGGGAAGGTGATCTTCCAGAAGACCCGCCACGGACTGGCGCCATCTACCCGGGCCGCCTCGTGCAGCTCACTCGGCACGCTCTTGAGGCCGGCCAGCACACTCACCGCGATGAACGGGAACGAGTGCCAGACCACCACCAGGGTGAGGATGGCGAAGAAGAGCAGAGGCGAGTTGAACCAGCCGTAGCCGGTCCAGTCGCTGCGCCCGAACAGGCCGTTCGAGAGCCCGTCCGGCAACGCGTTGAACAGCCACGTGACCAGGCCGCTCGTGTCGTCGAAGATCCACTTCCAGACGATCGTGCCGGTCAGCGCGGGCGTGGCCCAGGCGAGCATCACGCAGCTGGCCACGAACGTCGCCATCTTGCGACCGAGCCGGTTGAGCAGTAGCCCCACCAGGGTGCCGAGCACCATCGTGAGCAGCACGTTCGCCGCGGCGAACAGCACCGTGTTGCGCAACACGGTCAGGAAGAACGGGTCGGAGAGGATGTCGGTGTAGTTGCCGAGCCCCACCCACGGCCACTCGCGATCGCCGCGCAGTTGCCGGACGCTGTTCAGCCGGTAGAAGGACATCACCACTACCTGGCCGAGCGGCCAGAGCAGCAGCACCCCGATGATCAGCAGGGCGGGCAGGAGCAGCAGGTAGGGCAGGCGGTCCACCCGGCGACGCCGCCGCGCGGGGGTCTCCCGCGCGGCGGCCGCCTCCGGCACCTCGGTCAGCGTGGTCACTTGGCGTTGAGGATGCTTTCCATCTCACCGGCCGCGTCGGCGGTAGCCTTCTCGACCGTCTTCTGACCCTTCATGACCGAGCTGTTCATCGCCTGGGTCACCGTCTTCGTCCGGCTGACCTCCACCCACTTCGGGGTGAGCGGCGTGAGCTTGGTGTTCTGCATGGTGGTGGCGAACGCCGCCATCACCTTGTCCTTCGCGTACGCGTCACCGGAGACCAGATCCTGGTAGACGGGGAAGAAGCCGAGGCTGCTCGCGAAGCTCTGCGCGTTCTTCTTGTTCAGCAGCACGGTCAGGTAGTCCCAGGCCAGGTCCTGCCGCTCGCTGTCCTTCCAGATCGCCACGTCCGAGCCGCCCGCGAAACCGGGCGCCGCCTTGCCGTCCGGGCCGGGGATCGGGAACGTACCCCAGACCTTCTCGATCTCGGGGTTGTCCTTCTTGATGGCGCCCTGCTGCCAGCTACCGGCGAAGGCCATCGCCGCCTTGCCGGTGGCGAACTGGGTACGCGCGTCGATCTCGTTCCAACCCGCCGCCGCCGGCGGTGCGACCTTGTGCACGGTCACCAGGTCGGTCCAGAACTTGACGGCCCGCTGCGCCTCTGGCGTGGTGTAGCCGGACTTCCAGGTGCCGCCCTGGTTGCTGGCGATCTCGCCGCCCGCGCCCCAGAGGAAGGAGTAGAAGGGCAGCTCGGAGTTGCCGGGCAGTGCGATGCCGTAGGTGCCCTTCTTCTTCGCCTGCACGGCCTTGGCCACCGTGACCAGGTCGTCCCAGGTCTTCGGGGGCTGCACGCCGGCCTCGGCGAACCAGTCGGTGCGGTAGTAGATCGCGCGCACACCCGCGTACCAGGGCACGCCGTACTGCTTGCCGTCGAGCTGCGCGTTACGCACCAGGTCGGGCAGCAGATCCTTACCGTCGGCCCAGCCGCCCATCCGTCCACTCACGTCGGCGAGCGCCTCCTGGGCGGCCCAACCCTGGGTCTCGGTGTTGCCCAGCTCGGTGATGTCCGGACCCTCACCGCCGGCGAGCGCGGCCTGGAACTTCTTGGGCGCCTCCAGCCAGGGGATGTACTGCACGACCACGTCGGTGTCGGGGTGCTTCTGGCGGAACTCGGCCTCGACTCCGTCGAGGAAGGAGTTCTGCGCGTCCCCGCCCTCGCCCATCATCCACACCGTGAGCTTGCTGTCGTCGGCCGCGTCGTCGCCGGAGCCTCCACAACCGGTCAGCACCATCGCGGCCGAGGCCACCATGGCGGTGACCGGGGCCAGCCGCTTCCACCTGTTCACGCCACTTCTCCCCTCGCGCCGCCTGGTACTAACCTTCTCCGCCGCACCCTAGTACGGAGAATTCTTTTACGACAGTGGGCGGGACTGGCCGAAGCGTGGCGACCGTACCGCAGGGCCCCGACGATCGACGCGCCGACATCGGGCCAAAGCCGGGCACTTCAGCACGAAAGAGCGCCCGGCTCTTGGCCGGGCGCTCTTTCCAGTCGTGCTGTCCTAGCAGTGGTGCGGTGTCGCCAGATGATGCCGGGTCGTTATCGGGTGACGCGGCGGCGGCCACCCACACCGGCCACCAGCGCGACCGCGATCGCGGCAACCACGACCTGCACCAGCAGCTCGCCCCAGTCGACACCGTTCGTCTCGGTGGCGATGCCGATGGCCCGCGCCAGGACGGTGCCCAGCAGCGCGGCGCCGACACCGATCAGCAGGTGCAGCCAGATCGGCATGTTCTGCCGGCCCGGGACGACCAAGCGGCCGAGCGCGCCGACGATGAGACCAACAACGATCGCAGTGATGATGCCCCACACGGTGAGCTCCACGGCCACCCTCCTTCAAGAATGTCTGACACACGGTGCGTGTGCTTCCTGTCGTGACCGTTAATTGCCCGACCCACCCAAAATTCAAACCGACTTCGCTCACCAAACGATCACGACTTGGCCGACAAGAACACGTTCCACCGCAGGCCACCAGCGCACCAACCACCGGGCCGGCGAGACCGCGAGCCGCGAGCCGCGCGAGCCGCGAGCCGCGCGAGCCGCGAGCCGCGCGAGCCGCGAGCCGCGAGCCGCGCGAGCCGCGAGCCGCGAGCCGCGCGAGCCGCGAGCCGCGCGAGCCGCGCGAGCCGCGCGGCATGATCAACACGGGTTCATTGAAACCGCGGCATCCGACCCAACGGGACCCCCCGACTTCACCAAAACCGAGTCGATCAAAGCGATCCAGCCCGCCGGAGACGCCAGCCAGGGCGCCGAGGCGCTCGGCGGACGCCGACAAGACGCTCGGCGGACGCCGAGACGCCGGGAAGACGCCGAGACGCCGAGACGCCGGGCGGACGCCGGGAAGACGCCGGGAAGACGCCGAGACGCCGGGAAGACGCCGAGCGGGACCGCGGCGATGGCCGTCGTGGCGGGCGGAACGCCGATGGGCGCCCGACCTGTCGGTCGGGCGCCCATCGGAGGTGTTGCGGTGGTACGAGTTGATGCTGGTGTTATCGGGTGACTCGGCGGCGGCCACCCACACCGGCCACCAGCGCGACCGCGATCGCGGCCACCACGACCTGCACCAGCAGCTCGCCCCAGTCGACGCCGTTCGTCTCGGTGGCGATGCCGATGGCGCGCGCCAGGACGGTGCCCAGCAGGGCCGCGCCAATACCGATCAGCATGTGCAGCCAGATCGGCATGTTCTGCCGGCCCGGGACGACCAGGCGGCCGAGCGCGCCGACGATGAGACCAACAACGATCGCAGTGATGATGCCCCACACGGTGAACTCCACGGTCGCCCTCCTTCAAAAGAATGTCTGACACACGATGTGTGCTTCCTGTCGTGACCGTTAATTGCCCGACCCACCGATAGCCCAAACCGACTCACGGCAGAAGACAACGTCAGTAGTCGATGTTTTCGGGGTGCGTCGGTTCGTGCGTGGGTGCGTCCACACAGGTAGGAGCCCCTGCCGTCGGCCGACCGCCCCCACGACGGCCGCAGAAAAAACTTCCGCACCCGGCGGTCACACTCGCCGCGCCCCAGCGCCCGGCCGGCAATCACGGCGGGCTCGACCGATCCGACGGGGGCAGGGTGAACGAGCACGAGAGACAGGCGAGCACCCGGAAACGCGACGCGCCCGGGTGCGTGTGGCACCCGGGCGCGTACGGCGTCGCGGACCTACTTCTTGCCGGCGGCCTTGCCGTCGCCGGAGTCGGAGGAGAGGGCGGCGATGAAGGCCTCCTGCGGCACCTCGACCCGGCCGACCATCTTCATCCGCTTCTTGCCTTCCTTCTGCTTCTCCAGCAGCTTGCGCTTACGGCTGATGTCGCCGCCGTAGCACTTGGCGAGAACGTCCTTGCGGATCGCCCGGATGGTTTCCCGGGCGATGACCCGGCTGCCGATGGCCGCCTGGATCGGCACCTCGAACTGCTGGCGCGGGATCAGGGTGCGCAGCTTGGCGGCGATGGTGACGCCGTAGTTGTACGCCTTGTCCTTGTGCACGATGGCGCTGAACGCGTCGACCGGCTCGCCGTGCAGGAGGATGTCCACCTTCACCAGGTCGGACGCCTGCTCGCCGGAGGGCTCGTAGTCGAGCGAGGCGTAGCCCTTGGTGCGGCTCTTCAGCTGGTCGAAGAAGTCGTAGATGATCTCGGCGAGAGGCAGTGTGTAGCGCAACTCCACCCGGTCGGCAGAGAGGTAGTCCATGCCGAGCAGGGTGCCGCGCCGGCCCTGGCAGAGCTCCATCACCGCGCCCACGTAGTCGTTGGGCGTCAACACGGTGGCCCGGACCACCGGCTCGTACACCTCGGCGATCTTGCCGGTCGGGTACTCGCTCGGGTTGGTCACGACGATCTCCTCGCCGTCGTCCGTGATCGCCCGGTAGACGACGTTGGGCGCGGTGGAGATCAGGTCGAGGTTGTACTCACGCTCCAGCCGCTCCCGGATGATCTCCAGGTGGAGCAGGCCGAGGAAGCCGCAGCGGAAGCCGAAGCCGAGCGCGCCGGAGGTCTCCGGCTCGTAGTCCAGGGCGGCGTCGTTGAGCTTGAGCTTGTCCAACGCCTCGCGCAGGTTCGGGTAGTCGGACCCGTCGATCGGGTAGAGGCCGGAGTAGACCATCGGCTTCGGGTCCTTGTAGCCGCCCAACGCCTCGGCGGCCGGCCGGCTGTTGATGGTGACCGTGTCACCGACCCGGGACTGCCGGACGTCCTTCACACCGGTGATCAGGTAACCGACCTCGCCGACGCCGAGGGCCTCGGCCTTGACCATCTCGGGCGAGATGACGCCGATCTCCAGCAGCTCGTGCACCGCCCCGGTGGACATCATCTTGATCCGGTCACGGGCGCTGATCCGGCCGTCGATGACCCGGACGTACGTGACGACACCACGGTAGACGTCGTACACCGAATCGAAGATCATCGCCCGGGCGGGCGCCGCCGCGTCGCCGACCGGCGGGATGAACTGCCGGACGATCTCGTCGAGCAGGTACGGCACGCCCTCGCCGGTCTTGCCGGAGACGCGGATGCAGTCGGCGGGGTCGCCGCCGATGAGGTGGGCCAGCTCCTCGGCGTACTTCTCCGGCTGGGCGGCCGGCAGGTCGATCTTGTTGAGCACCGGGATGATGCGCAGGTCGTTTTCCAGGGCCAGGTAGAGGTTGGCCAGGGTCTGCGCCTCGATGCCCTGCGCGGCGTCGACCAGCAGCACGGCGCCCTCGCAGGCGGCCAGCGACCGGGACACCTCGTAGGTGAAGTCCACGTGCCCCGGGGTGTCGATCATGTTGAGCACCGCGTGCTCACCGGCCCGCTCACCCTCGCGGATGGTCCACGGCATGCGAACGGCCTGGCTCTTGATGGTGATGCCGCGCTCGCGCTCGATGTCCATCCGGTCCAGGTACTGCGCGCGCATCTGCCGGGGGTCGACCACGCCGGTGAGCTGCAACATCCGGTCGGCCAGGGTCGACTTCCCGTGGTCGATGTGGGCGATGATGCCGAAGTTCCGGATGCGACCGGGGTCGGTGGCACCAGGGGCGTTCGCGCCGGGATCGAGCTTCGGTGGCACAGCGGTCCGTTCTGGTCGGCTGACGTGAACAGGCCGGCGCGCCGCCGACCCCCTCTATGTTCCCACGCCGCCGGGGTGCGCCCGCTGCGCGGGCGATGGATCGGCGTGAGGACCCCTCACTCCATCGGTGGTTCGACGAAGAGCGCGGCCAGCCGGGGCAGCCGCCGACGCGCCTCGTCCTCGTCGTCGAAGTCCCAGAAGTCGTTGAGGTCCGGCGTCCGCACCGGGTCGCGGTCCGCCGGGAGTTCGGTCGCGGTGGCCTTGCGGTACGCGTCCCAGGGCACCGAGAGCATCTGCTCGGCGGAGAACTCCTCGCCGCTGAGCGAGGCCGCGCGCACCTGGGGCAGTTCGGCCAGCGAGTCCGGTTCGGCGACCGCGCGGGCGAAGACGGCACGACCCTGGGTCATCAGCCAGCCCCGGAAGTGTTCGAAGCCGTCGGCCGAGGCACCACCGTTGATCAGGTACGCCGCACCCCACAGATCCGCCTTGTGCGAGGCGGCCAGCACCCGCGTCTGGTGCCGCGCGTACCCGATGATGTCCTCCGGGTCGCGCTCGGCGAGCAGCGCGACGGCCCGCGCGGCGACCGGGCCGGGCTCACCGCCGCCGCCGGCCCGCGCCTCGTCGATCAACTGCCAGAAGTCCTCGGTCCTCATGGCTTGGCAGTCTGGCAGTGTCGCCGTGCGTCACGCACGTACCCCGGGGCAGCATGGTGGGATGTCGCCTCCCCTGCTGCCGTCGGTGCCGTACCACGCGAGCGCCCTGCGCCCGTCGTGGCCGGCGTTACCGGCGGCGCTGCGGGCCGCGGTCGCGGACCGGCTCGGCGCGCCGGTGGTCACCGCCCGGGTCGCGGCCGCAGGCTTCACCCGGGGGTTCGCCGCCGTACTCGACACCGCCGACGGTGGTCGGGCCTTCGTCAAGGCCGCACCCGCCGCCGAGCAACCACATCTGGTCGACTGGTACGCCCGAGAGGCCGCGATCCTCGACCGGCTGCCGGCGGACCTGCCGGCGCCCCGCCCCCGGTGGACCCTCTCCGCGGCCGGCTGGTTCGTGCTGTGCACCGACGCCGTCGACGGGCACACCCCGCGTCTGCCCTGGGCGCCCGCCGAGTTGGACGCCACCCTCGCCGGGTACGCGCAGGTCGCCGCCGCCCTGGCCGACCCGCCGGCCGAGCTGGCCGCGCTCGGCCTGCCGCACCTGGCCGACCTGGCCCGGTCGGACATCCTCTGGTGGGAGGAGGTCGCCGCCGGTCGCGAGCCGACCCCAGCACTGCCCGCGCCGCTCCTGGGCCGGCTACCCGAGCTGGTGGAGTTGGAGTCCCTCCTCCCCCGGTACGCCGACGGGGCGACCGGCGTGATCCACGGCGACCTGCGTGTCGACAACGTGCTGATCGGCGCGGACGGCCGAGCCTGGTTCTGCGACTGGACCTGGGTCTGCTCCGGGCCAGCCTGGTTCGACCTGGCCGGCCTGCTGCTCACCGCGTACGCCAGTGGGCTGGACGCGGACCGCCTCTTCGCCACGCACCCGGCCACCGCCGGGGCGCCCCCGGACGCCCTGGACGCGACCCTGGCCGCGCTGGCCGGCTACTACCTCACCGGCGCCGCGGCGGCACCGCCGACGGCCTCGCCGCACCTGCCTGCCCACCAGCGATGGAGCGGCGAGCAGTCACTCGACTGGCTGGCCCGTCGCCAGGGCTGGCGGTGACGCGGGCTGGCCTGGCGGGGCGGCGGGCTGGGCTGGCGGGGCCGCGGACTGCCAGCCGCCCGGGCTGGACTGGCGGGACGCGGACTGGACTGCCGCCTGGGCTGGCGGGTGCGCCGCCGCCCTGGACGAGGGCGTAACCTGGTCCCCGACGGGCCGGGTCCGTCCGCGCGAAGGCCGAGCCGTTTTGGCTCGCCCCGGGCGACCTGGTAACCTGGCTCTTCGCGCAGCGATGACGCATGTTCGTCATCACGCGCAATAAGCTGACCAACCCGAGCTATCAAGACGAGGCTGTCGCGTGGCGAACATCAAGTCCCAGATCAAGCGCAACCGGCAGAACGAGAAGGCCCGGCTGCGCAACAAGTCGGTCAAGTCGTCGCTGAAGACCGCCGTCCGGAAGTTCCACGAGGCTGCCGAGGCCGGTGACGTCGAGAAGGCGACCGCGCTCATGCTGGACGCCTCGCGCAAGCTGGACAAGGCCGTCAGCAAGGGCGTGATCCACTCCAACCAGGCCGCGAACCGCAAGTCCGCGATCGCAAAGCGCGTGGTGTCGCTCTCCGCCTGACGACTTCACCGTCAGACTGATTCGGAAAGCCCCGGGCCCAGGCCCGGGGCTTCCGTGTGCCCAGAGGCCGGCCGTCTTTACTTCGGCCGGCCGTTCTGCGCGTTACGCCGGCCGTGTTTCTCCGGGCCAGCCGGCCGGCCGGCTCCGGCGCGGCGACCGGGTGGAACTCTCGTGTGCCCTGCGCCGACGCGGTCGGCGCTCAGTCCGACGGGTTGGCCCGCCGGGGTGGCGGCACCGGGTCGGCGGTGATCACCACGCCGGGAACGCTGTGCGACACCCACTCGACCCGGGCTCGGCCGACCACCGGTTCCATCTGCCGGCGAAACCGGTCCCGTTCCTGCTCGGGCACGAGCGCGGCGGAGCGGACCACGACCGCGGCCACCATGTCGTTGAGCTTGACCATGGCCGCCACCACGACCGGCAGCACCAGCACCGCCCACCAGCTGACCAACTCGGCGAGGGCGAGCAGCACCGCCAGGGCGATGGCGCCCTCGAAGAAGAGGAAGCACAGCACCCCGCCGGGGTTGACGAACCGCAGGCCGAGAAGCCGGGCGTAGAGCGGCCGGTACCGCTCCTCGTCCACTCCGATGGTTGCCCACGCTGGGCGGTTCGTCCCCGTCACCTGGTGCTGCCCTGCCGGGCCGCCGCGACGGAGAAGACCGCACGTTCCAGGGCGTACGCCCGGTCGTCGGAGCCGCCCTTGACGGCCGCGTTGCACTCGGCGGCGACCTGCATGGCCCGGACCAGGCCCTCCGGCGTCCAGCCCCGCCCCTGCCGTTGTGCCCGTTCGATCTTCCAGGCGGGCATTCCGAGACTGCTCGCGAGCTGGTACGCGTTGCCCCGCCCGGCCGACGCCACCCGGGCCACCGTGCGGACCCCGTCGGCCAGGGCGTCGGCGATGGGCACCGGGTCGACCCCGACGTGCAGGGCCCAGCGAAGCGCCTCAAGCGCTGCCGGCACGTCGCCGACCATTGTGGCGTCGGCCACCGTGAAGCCGGTCACCTCGACCCGGCCCCGGTAGTAACGGGCGACCGTCTCGGCGCTGATCCGCCCATCGGTGTCGGCGACCAGTTGGGAGCAGGCGGCGGCCAGCTCGCGCAGGTCGTTGCCGACCGCAGCGATGAGCGCCTCGGCGGCGTCGTCGGTGCACTTTCCGCCGGCCCGGCGGATCTCGTCGCGGACGAAGGCCACCCGGTCGCGGTGCCCCTTGAGCTTCGCGGCCGGGACCACCGTGGCGCCGGCCGCCCGCAGACCGTCGGCGAACGCCTTGCCCTTCGCGCCGCCCAGGTGCAGCACCAGCAGTTGGACCTCCGGGTCGGGATTCTTCGCGTACGCCAACAGCGCGGCGACCAGATCCTTGCGGGCGTCCTGGCCGGAACGCAGGATCAGCAACCGCCGCCCGCCGAACAGCGAGGGGCTGAGCATCTCGGCGATCTCGCCGACGGTGAGCGCGCTGGCCTGGTATTCGCGGACGTCCACCTCGGGATCGACGCCGCGAACCTTCGCGACAGCTTCGGTGACCGCGCGCGTGGCGAGCAGTTCCTCGTCACCGAGGACGAGCAGAATGGGGGCGAGGCTGGCGGGGGTCACGTCGCCCATATTCGCACGGCCTGCGGCGGGATCGTGCCTGCTCATTCGCTGCTTGATCGGCGCAGCCCGCACACAGCGCAAATCCAGACATCCAGCGCAATTCCCCATTTAATCCGCAAGTCACCCCCTCCCCTCGATCCACGCCGCGCCGTCCGCGATCTCCCCGATCTTGCACTTTCGGTCGCCCATACACCGGAACGCCCCCCATGCCGGGACAGCAACTGCAAGATCGCGAGCGAGTGTGGGGGTTGCCCCGTCGATCATGGAGTTGTGGTGCCTGTTTCGCGACTTAAGGGGAGTTTGTCACCCACCACAAGTCCATGATCGACGGGGCAGTCGACATTGACGAACAGCAGTCCGTCTTACGCAAACGTGTGCCTACTTGCTACATCAGCCATCAGGAGACCGCAGTGTCGGACCACGGTGATACGCCGGGTTCAGCGGAACCGAGTCGATCAGTGACCGAGAACAGCCAGCGCGGCTCCGGGGTCGTCCGCTTGCGGGTCAAGTCCCTCCGCACAGGTCAGGGCCGTCCGCCCGCCGGTCAGGGCTGTCGGCCTGCGGGCACACCTCGCCGGGCCACCGCCAGACCGTCGCCCGTTCGGATCGCCGCCACATCGCCGTCCGTGTCGGTACGCAGCACCCGCACGCCGCCTCTGCTCAGTCGGGCGAGCAGCACCGGACTCGGGTGCCCGTAGGTGTTGCCCGTGCCCACCGGCACGAGCGCCACTGCCGGCCGCACCGCGTCGAGGAAGTCCGGGTCCTGGTACGCCGACCCGTGGTGCGCGATTTTCAACACGTCCGCCCGCAGTTGGCCGGGTGCCGCCCGCGTCACCATCGCGTGCTGCTCCTCGGTCTCCGCGTCGCCGGCCAGCAGGATCCGCACCCCGGCCACCGTGGCGCGCAACACCAGCGAGTTGTTGTTGGGGTCGGACCTGGTCCCGCCCAGCGGGTACGGCGGGCCGAGCACCAGCAGGTCCACCCCACCCACGGGATGGTGAGCGCCGGCCACCGTGGTCAGCAGCGCGGCCCGCCCACCGGTGGCCGCCGCCCGGACCAGGTCCCGTCCGCTCTCCGGGTCGGTCGACGACGGCGTCAGCACGGCACCCACCCGCCGCCCCCGGAACACCCCGGCCACCCCGCCCACGTGGTCCGCGTGGAAGTGGCTGATCACCAGCAGGGGCACCTCCCGTATGCCGAGCCGACGCAGGCAGCCGTCCACCGCACCCGGTTCTGGCCCGGCGTCCACCACCACGGCCCGGCCGGGGTCGACCGGGAGCACCAGCGCGTCGCCTTGGCCCACCGCGCAGGCCACCACCACCCAGCCGGCGGGCGGCCAACCGGCGGCCACCAGCCGGACCGGCAGGGCACCGAGCACGGCGGCGACCCCGACCACCGCCACCAGCCGGCGTACGAGTGGCCGGCGCACCGCGATCAGCAACCCAACGGTCAGCCCGGTCAGCAGCAGGGCACCGGGCACCCCGCCCGGCCACGGCAGGGTGCCGCCCGGCAGTCGCGCGCCCTGTCGGGCGATGACCACCAACCACCAGGCCGGCCAGCTCGCCAGCCAGGCGACGAACTCGGCGCCGGCCGGCCAGATCGACGACATCATGGCCGCCAGCACGCCCAGCACGGTCGCCGGGGCGATGGCCGGCACCGCCAGCAGGTTGGCCGGCACCGCCACCAGGCTCACCGTGCCGGAGATCCCGGCGACGACCGGGCCGCAGGCAAGTTGGGCGGCCGCCGGCACGGCCAACGCCTCGGCCAGCCCCGGCGGAACGCCTCGCCGTCGCAACCCGTCCCGCCAGCGCGGCGCCAGCAGCAGCAGGCCACCGGTGGCCAGTACGGAGAGCGCGAACCCGGGGTCCCCGGCCAACTCCGGGTCGACGAGCACCAGCACGGTCACGGCGGCGGCCAACGCGGGCAACGCGGCGCGAGGACGACCGGCGGCGAGCGCGGCCAGCCCGATCGCTCCCATCGTGGCGGCCCGCACGACGCTCGGCGACGGGCGGACCAGGATGACGAAACCCACCAGCGCCACCCCGCACAGCCCGGCGGCGAGCCACGGACCGGCACGCGACCAACGGGCGAGCAACAACACCGCACCCACCACGATCGCCACGTTGGAGCCGGAGACCGCGTTGAGATGGGTCATACCGGTGGCCTGGAAGTCCGCCTCGACGGCGGGTGGCAGTCGGCTGGTGTCGCCCACCACCAGACCGGGCAGCAGCCCACCGGGGTCGTCGGGCAGCGGCGCGCAGGCGTGTTGCAGGCCGGCACGTAGCGTCCCGGCGGCGCGCTGCGCCCAGGACGGCGCGCCGTGCCGCTGCGGTGGGCCGTTGGTGCTGAGCACCGCCGCGGTGAGGTCACCACCGCGTGGAACGCCGAGCCGGCCGTCGGCGGTGAGGCGCTGGCCGGGCAACAGGCCCCGCCACGCCGGGTCGGTCGCCAGGACGAGCAGCCGCACCGACGCGTGGATCCGGCGACCATCCGGGCCGGTGAGCCGAACCAGCTCGCTCGACACCAGCACCATGCCCGGTCGCCCGGCGCTCCGGATCGGGCGCGGATCGTCCCGGACAACCAGGTCGGCGGTGACCGGAGCACGCTGCTCGGCCAGGGCACGGATCGGCGGCGCGTCGCGAACGGCGAGCCGGGCGGCGGTCGCCGCACCACCGCAGACCACGCCGAGGCCGACCGCCACGGCGACCCACCCGTAGCGCCGCAGCACGGCCCGGGGACGGCCGAGGCGGCCAAGCAGGTGCACAGCGCCTATCGCCGTCAGCCCGGCCGCCGCGCCGGCCACCAGCAGGAGGGTGCGGCTGCCGAGGTGCAGGCCGGCGAGCGCGGTGAGCCAGGCCGCCACGGCGAGACCAGCCAGTCGCAGATCCGGCGGCTCAGCCCGGGCCTGGCCGGCCGGTGGCGCGGCCTGAGCCGGCCCGGACCGGGGCCGGTCAGTCATTGGGGCGGGCTGAGCCCGCCCGGACCGAGGCCGGTCAGTCAACGGCGCTGGCTGGGCCGGCCGGGACGGCGACTCGGGCTGAGCCACGCCGACCGCCGGTGGGTCAGCGGCTCCGGCGAACCCGCTCACACCGTCACCAGGTCCTTGAGCTGCTCGTAGCGGGCATCGCCGATCCCGTCGACCTGGCGTAGGTCGCCAACGGACTTGAACCCGCCGTGCTGGTCTCGATGGGTGAGGATTCGTTGGGCGAGCACCGGGCCGACCCCGGGCAGCGCGTCGAGCTGCGCCAGTGTCGCGGTGTTGAGGTTCAGCGGCCCGGCGGCGGGAGCCGCACCGCCCGCCGCTGGCCCGGCCGCACCGCCCGGCACCGGCGGCGGCGTCACCCCGACCACGATCAGCTCGCCGTCGGTGACCTTGCGGGCGGGATTGAGCAGCGCCACGTCGACCCCCGGGAGCGCGCCGCCGGCCGCCTGCACCGCGTCGGCGAGACGGGACCCGGCCGGCAGGCGTACCAAACCGGGTTTTCGGACCTTGCCGGCGACCGCCACCACCAACTCGCCGGAGCCGGACGCGCTGGGGTCACCCGCCGGTGCGGCCGACGCGGCGTCGCTGACCAGCGGGGCGACCGGCTCCGACTGCGGCCGGGCCTGCCAGGCCCAACCTGCCGCACCCACGACCACCACCACGGCGACCACCGCCAACGCCCGCACACCGCGCCGCCCAGGGTCGAACGGCCCCGGGCCGGGCAACCGCGACTCGGGCCGGGCCGCGAGGCCGGCCGACGCCAGTTCCGCGACAGGCGCGGTGGGCCGGAAGGACGGCACGTCCGCAGGCGGCGCGCCGGCCAGGGACGACGGGGGTACGCCCGCGAGCGGCGCCTCCGGCCGGGGCGGCGGCGCGATGGCCGTCTCCGTCAGCCGGCGCAGGCGCTGACGTACCTCTGTCTCCTCGTCGTGCGACACAGCGCGACGCTATGGCGGTGGCGGGGGGGCGAAGGGTCACCCGCGTGGTCCTGTGGACAACCACCGCCACTGTGGACAACGCCCTGATCATGCCCAGATCTGCTACGGAGGTGGCTCAGATGCGGGCTCGACTACGGCGGATACACACCGACGGGCAGACCTTCACGTGGCGCGCGGCGCTGCACAGCGTGCGGATAAACGGTTTCCACCGCCGGGCCGTCTACGTTCGTGCCTGGGGATCCGGCGGCAAGAACGGCCAGAGACTCGAAGCGGATCTGTTGTCGGCCCCTGGGCCGTACGTTGTCGACAACGGCTATCCCACACCCGCCGACGTGCGGGCGGTGATCACCTGCGGCCTGAAGAGTGGCTGGCAGCCAGAGCAGCGGGGCGGCACGTTCGTGCTGTCCGATCGCGAGCATGGGGCCAACTTCGCGGCGACGGGGTTCCAGTTGACCGATCCCGTGCGCCCAAGCGAGAGCGCGGACCCCGCTCAGCAGCGAGGCTGACGGCCGGTGGGCCAACCGCGCCCGACCGGCCGACGGGCCTGCTACAGGTACGGCCGGGTGATGATCTCGATGGCGTGGCCGGCCGGGTCGAAGAAGTAGAAGCCCCGGCCACCGTGCTCGGTGTTGGTCTCCCCCTCCCGCTTCAGCTGCGGGTCGGCCCAGTAGGTGATGCCACGCCCCTGGACGAACGCGAGGCAGCGCACGAACAACTCGTCGTCGACGAGGAACGCGTAGTGCTGCATCTGGATGTCCACAGGCGGCTCGGCGAACTGGAGCAGCACACCCTCGTCCAACTGGACGTTGGCGAACGGCCCCCACGATGGCGCCTCCGGCAGCTCGAACAGCTCCCGGTAGAACGCGGCCGAGGCGCTCTTGTCCTTGCTGGCGATGATCGTGTGGTTGAACGTGACTGTCATCCGTACCGTCTTCTTTCCGGTCGATCCGAAGACCCGGACCGGAGGCCCACAGCGTTCAGCCAGCCACGCAGATGACGAAGCCCCGAGGGCACCGACGCCCCGGATCCCGCACGAGAGACGCGTACATCGCGTCGATCTCGGCGTGGTGGCTGAAGTAGCCAAAACCTCCGGGGGGTAGGCCCATCTGGGGCGCGCACCGAGGCTAACACAGCGACGCGGGCAGGATCATTCACCGTTTTTGGAGCATGACCGAGGCGACTTCTGCCATGACCGCCAACGCCCAGTCGAGTTGTCGGCACTCGCTGCGTCCTCGGCACTCCAGGCACCCGCCTGCCCGCCACGGCCGGTCGAGCGCCCGGGTCCAGTGAGCATCCAGCACCCGCTTGGCCATGAACAGTTCGGTCGCGGTGGACACCGGTTCATCGATTGGCATGTTCGGCGCCTCCGCGCGATCCGAAGTAGCCCGCCCTGGGGGCCGAAGCCTTGCGATGAACTCCCTCAGGGCGGGCAGACCGGATACCTCAGGAGTGCTGAAGTCCAGGAGCACCCGGTCACTGTCTCGCTGTATCTACTGTCTCAGTGTAGTCAAGTTCTCACTATCTCCACTTTGCTGCGTTGCCGCCTTGTCTCGATCACGCCCGAGCTGGAAACATGATCTCCGCTGAAGTCCGGGAGAGCCGCTCATGCCGACGAGACCACCGCACTACCTCCGCGTAGCGGATGACATCGAGCAAAAGATCCGCTCGGGCGAATACTCGCCTGGCCAACAACTGCCCTCGGTGTCCGAGATCGGCGAGCTGTACAACGTGGCACGCTCCACGGCCTATCGAGCCGTCAAGGAGCTGCACGACCGGAACCTGATCTACGGCCAGCAGGGCCAGGGCGTCTTCGTCGCCGACAGCTAGAAGCCGAGCGGTCTAGGCGGTCAGCGGGCCTCTGGGTCGAGGCCGAGCACGGCCCGTCCGCCGTCCACCGGCAGCGTCACCCCGTTGACGAAGCTCGCCGCGGGCGACAGCAGGTACGCGACCGCCTCGGCCACCTCCTCGGCCCGCCCGATGCGGCCCACCGGGTGCAGCCGGGTCAGCTCCGCGTCGATCCACTCGGCCTGGGTGGGCTCCTGGGTGGCCAGGAATTCGACGTGCCGTTCGGTGGCGATCGAGCCGAGCGCGACCGCGTTGGCGCGGATGCCGTGCCGCCCGTACTCGACGGCCAGCGCCCGGGTCAGCCCCTCCACGGCGGCCTTCGCCGTCGCGTACGGCAGGGCACCGGACACCGGTCGACGGGCCTGGTGGGACGACACGTTGACGATCGCGCCACCGGCGGCGCGGGCCAGGAAGCGGCGGACGGCGACCGCGGCGCCCACCACGGCCGGGCGCAGGTTCACGTTGATCAGGTCCAGCACCGTGTCGGCCGACGCGGAGTGCAGCGTGGCATCGCGGAACACCGCCGCGTTGTTCACCCAGCCGGTCAGCGGTGCGGCGCGGTCCGCCAGTTCAGCGGCGCGCTCCGCCACCTGCTCGTCGGCGGCGTCGCCGACCACCGCGACGAGCCGATCGGCAGCCGGATGGCCGGCCAACCAGTCGACCGCGTCAGCGTCGCGTTCCAGGACGACGATCGTGGCGCCGGTCGCCACCAGCCGTTCCACCACGGCCCGGCCGACACCGCGACCGCCTCCGGTCACCACGCACGACGTGGACACGGCTCAGCCCTCCGGCCGGCGGTGGACGACCACGCAGGCCAGGCCCGGCCCGGCGTGCGCGGCGACGACGGCACCCGCCTCGGAGACGTACGTGTCGTGCAGCCGGTCACCGAACCGCTCGGTCAGCGCGGTGCGCAACGCCTCGGCCCGTTGCGGCGCGGCCAGGTGGTGCACTCCGAGATCCACATCGTCACCGTCGGCCGCCTCGACGGCCAGGTCCACGAGACGGGCTACTCCCCGGCTGGCGGTGCGGACCTTCTCGCGCAACACGATCGCCCCGTCCGGCATGTGCATGATCGGCTTGACGGACAGCGCGGTGCCGACCAACGCCTCGGCCGCGTTGATCCGGCCGCCCCGGCGGAGGAACTCCAGCGTGTCGACGTAGAACCAGACGGTGGTGCGGGCGATGGCGGTGAGCGCGGCGTCGCGTACACCGGCAAGGTCGGCGCCGGTCTCGGCGGCGGTGGCGGCGGCGATGGCCGGAAAGCCCAACCCCATGCCCGCCGACCGGCTGTCCACGACCTCGACCCGTCCGTCCAGGTCGGCGGCGGCCAGCCGGGCGGCCTCCACCGTGCCGGACAGCGCGGCGGAGAGGTGCACCGAGACGATCCCGTCAGCGCCGGCGTCGAGCAGTCGGCGGTACGTGCGGGCGAACTGCTCGGGTGCCGGGCGGGAGGTGGTCGCCGTGACCCGGCGGGCGCTCAGTGCCAGGGTCGCGTCGGCCGGTTGGGTCTCCACCCCCTCCAGCCCTTCCGCGCCGTTGAGTACGACGGTCAACGGGACGACGGTCAGCCGGTGCGCCTGCACCAGCTCGGGCGGAAGGTAGGCGGTGGAGTCGATGACAACCGCGACGGGCATGCCCGGCACGCTAGCCGATCGAGGCCGCGAACGCCGAGGCGCGAGTGCTCAGATCGCGTCGACCGCGACCGGGGCGGTGATCAGGCCGACGTTGTGCGCCCGCAACTGCCAGCCACTGACGTCCTGCGGACGCCCGATGGCCGGCGCGCGGTCGTCGTGCCGCAGCTCACTCCAGTGGCAGTTGGCCAACGAGCCGACGGAGCGCAGCACGCCGGTGTCCCAGCCGAGCAGATGACCCATCCCCTGCCGGGAACCGCCACCGTGGGTGGCGATCACCACCGTGCCGCCGGGTGCCGCCTCGGCCGCCTCCCGCAGCGCGAGGCCGACCCGCTCGCCGAGGTCGTGCAGAGGCTCCACGTCCGCGCCCGGGTCCGGGTCGCCGGCCCGCCAGCGCGCGTACTCCTCGGGGAAGCGCTCGGCGACCTCGGTGAGGTGCAGACCCTGCCACTGGCCGAAGTGCCGCTCGCGCAGCCGGGCGTCGGTGCGTACCGGAAGCCCGGTCAGCGCGGCGAGCGCCGCGGCGGTCTCCGCGGCGCGGCTCAGGTCGCTGGACACGATGGCGTCGGGTCGCAGCGCCGCGAGCAGCGGCGCGGCGGCGCGGGCCTGGTCGCGACCCAGCTCGTTGAGGGGTACGTCGGTCTGCCCCTGGACGCGGTTGGCGGCGTTCCAGTCGGTGTTGCCGTGCCGCCAGACGATCAGTCGGGTCATTCGGCGGCGGCGGACGACCCGCTGGCGTCGGCCTCGACCAGGTCGCGGTCGACGAACGGGATGGTGGGGCAGTCCTTCCAGAGGCGGTCGAGCCCGTAGAACTCGCGCTCCTCGGTGTGCTGGACGTGCACCACGATGTCGACGTAGTCGAGCAGCACCCAGCGGCCACCACGCTCGCCCTCGCGCCGCACCGGCTTGGCCTTGTCTGGCAGCTCCAGCAGGCTCTCCTCGATGGCGTCGACGATGGCCAGCACCTGACGCTCGTTGGGGGCAGCGGCGAGCACGAACGCGTCGGTGATGGCGAGCTGGTCGCCGACGTCAATGATCGTGATGTCCTGCGCCTTCTTGTCGGCGGCGGCCTGGGCGGCCGCGATAGCCAGCTCGTGAGCGCGTTCGGAAATCGTCACCGTTCTCCTTCGATCAAGCGTGCGATCCTCCAAGCGTCTCATACCCGCCGGCACACCGATCGTCCAGTTCTGGTCGGTTAGCGCCACGAACCTGGGCATAACGGGTGCGCTCAGCGCTGATAGAGGCTCCGCTTGGCGATGTACTGCACCACACCGTCGGGGACCAGGTACCAAACCGGCTCACCTCGGGCGACCCGAGCGCGACAGTCGGTCGACGAGATGGACATCGCGGGCACCTGGATCAGGCTGACGGTGTCCGCCGGAAGGTGCTTGTCGGTCAGCGGGAAACCGGGCCGGGTCACGCCGACGAAGTGGGCCAGCTCGAAGATCTCGTCCAGGTCCTTCCAGGACAGGATGCGTTGCAGGGCGTCCGCGCCGGTGATGAAGAACAACTGCACCTTCGGGCCGTACTCGGTCTGAAGGTCACGCAGCGTGTCGACCGTGTAGGTGGGCCCACTGCGGTCGATGTCGACCCGGCTGACCTGGAAGCGAGGGTTGGAGGCGGTAGCGATCACGGTCATCAGGTACCGGTCCTCGGCCGGGCTGACCGGCTCGTCGGCCTTCTGCCACGGCTGCCCGGTCGGGACGAAGACCACCTCGTCCAGGCCGAACCGATCCGCCACCTCACTGGCCGCGACGAGGTGCCCGTGGTGGATCGGGTCGAAGGTGCCACCCATGATCCCGATCCGCCGGATATCTTCCTCCACCCAGTGATCGTAGGCCGACCGTCGTGGGCGACAGTCCCGGCCCGGCACCGCCGTCCGTCACCCCCTCCGGGCCGACCCGCGCAGCGATCACCCCGATGCCCCGCGATGATCCACTCGGCTTCCTGAAAACCGGCCCTTCGCGGAGACCCGGACACCGCGAGTTCATGAAACCCGAGTCGATCACGCAAGCGAAGCGCGCCGCACGGGGGTCGCGGTCGATCACGCAAGCGGGCACGCCGCACGGGGTCGCGCCAACTCCGGCCGTCGGCGTATATTCGTGTACGAGTAATCGTCTACGAGCGAAGGGAACCGTCGTGCCGAAGCGGCGCAAGGTCGGCAACCTGCTGGCGCTGGCTGTGCTGTCCGCCCTGGTCCAGCGGCCGATGCACCCGTACGAGATCGCCACCGCACTGCGCGCCTGGGGCAAGGACCAGGACATGGAGTTCAAGTGGGGGTCCTTCTACACGGTGATCGGCAACCTGGACAAACACCACCTGATCGAGGCGGTGGAGAGTGTGCGCGAGGGCCGACGCCCGGAACGCACCGTCTACCGGATCACCGACGCGGGGCGGGCGGAGCTTGTCGACTGGGCTCGCGAGCTGGTCTCCACCCCGATGGCGGAGCATCCCCGTTTCCGGGCCGGGTTGTCCGTGCTCGCCGCGCTGCATCCCGACGAGGCCACCGACCTGCTGCGGCGACGGCTCGACCTGCTGGAGGGCGCGATCCGCGAGGACCGCGACGCTCTCGACGCGCACCTGCGGGAGATCCCGCGACTGTTCCTGGTCGAATCGGAGTACGACCTCGCCATGCGGAACGCGGAGGCGGCCTGGCTGCGGGCGCTGCTCGCGGAGCTGACCTCGGGGAGCTACCCCGGGTTGGACACCTGGCGGGTCTTCCACGAGACCGGCGAGATGCCTGCCGAACTGACCGAGTTGGCCGAGAGAGCCAGCACCCCGAAGGCCAGCCCCGACACCTCAACCACCGACACCCCGGAGGCCAGCCCCGAAAGCGCCGACAGCACCGACACCACCGGCTGAAGAACGAACGGCCCCGGCGAGGTGCGCCAACACCTCACCGGGGCCCTGACCCCGAACCGACGCCTGGGAAG
Organism: Micromonospora sp. DT53; assembly: GCF_049841535.1. Lineage (NCBI taxonomy): Bacteria > Bacillati > Actinomycetota > Actinomycetes > Micromonosporales > Micromonosporaceae > Micromonospora > Micromonospora sp. DT53. The sequence continues at coordinate 40,289 of NZ_JBNCKM010000001.1, read as the reverse complement.
GCACCCGGCCCGAAGCGGCAACCACGAGGATAACCGGGCTCCCTCCCAGGTCCGCGCGCCCGCGCACCGACCACACGAGGTCCGTGCGCCCGCGCCAACGACCACACCAGGTCGCGCGCCCGCGCCAACGACCACACCAGGTCCGTGCGCCGGCGCGCCAACGACCACACCCAGGGAGAGAACATGACCACGGTACGAACCGCGATCGTCGTCGGCGGTGGCATCGCCGGGCCGGTGACAGCGCTCGCGCTGCGCCGCGCCGGCATCACCGCAACCGTCTACGAGGCGTACCCGACCACGGCCAGCGGCATCGGCGGCACCCTCGCCCTCGCGCCCAACGGCGTGGCGGCTCTGCGTACGGTCGGCGTCCGCGAGGCGGTGACGGCGATCGCCACACCGATCGCACGCAGCGCTCTGGCCATCGGCCGCCGCCGCATCGACATGCCCACGCTGACCGGGGTACCGCCGCTGCACGTGGTGCATCGGGCCGAGCTGTACCAGATGCTGCACGACCAGGCGACCGCCGAGGGCGTGCCGTTCGCGTACGGCAAGCGGCTGGTCGACGCCGAGCAGACCGGTGACGGTGTGCTCGCACGATTCGAGGACGGCACCACCGCGACCGCCGACATCCTCGTGGGCGCGGACGGGATCCGTTCCACGGTCCGGGAGCTCATCGACCCGGCCGCGCCCGGCCCCCGGTTCACCGGACTGCTCGGCTTCGAGGCGGTCGCCCGACACGAGGTGGACGCCGAGCCGGGCACGATGACGTTCGCGTTCGGGCGACGCGGCTACTACCTGTACTGGCCGGAGCCCGGCGGTGGCACCCGGTGGGGCGCCAACCTGCCGCAGCAGCGGCCGATGAGCCTCGTCGAAGCTCGGGCGGTGCCGCCGGAGCAGTGGCTGGACACGCTGCGCGCCACCTACGGCGACGACGACCCGGGCCGGGAGTTGATCGCGACCAGCAACGCCGACGACCTCCAGGTGGTCGGGTCGTTGCAGATCATGCCGCCCGTGCCGCACTGGCACCGGGGCCGGATGGTGCTGGTCGGCGACGCGGCGCACGCGCCGTCGAACAGTTCGGGGCAGGGCGCGTCGTTGGCCATCGAGAGCGCGGTGCAGCTCGCCCGCTGCCTGCGCGACCTACCGGACGTCCAGGCGGCGTTCGCCGCGTACGTGCGGCTGCGTCGTACCCGGGTGGAGAAGGTCGCCGCCCGCGCGGCCCGGATCAACCATGCGAAGGCTCCCGGTGCGGTCGCGCGGACGCTGATGCCGTTGCTGATGCCGCTGATGGTGCGCACGGTGCTGGACCCGGAGAAGACCGTCGCCGACGAGCAGCGCTACGTGATCGACTGGGACGCGCCGGTCACGGCAGAGCCCGCCCTGCGCTGAGCTGTGGCCGCGCGGGGTGGCCGGCCAGCCACCCCGCGCCGGCCACCCGGCCCGTCCCGCACCGGCCACCGCACGGCGGCCCGTCCCGCGGCGATCAGGCCACGCTTTCCAGCCCGCGCTCGTCGGCGTTTCAGGCCGAGGCGGCGGCCGTTGCCGTCCGGGCGACCAGCGCGCGGCGCAGGTCGTCGTCGGCGTCGGTCACCACCCGGCGCAGGCCGGGAGTCAGGTCGTCGCGGGCCAGCAGCGCCGCGGCCGCCTCCCGGGTGGGCTGCGCCACGGCGTAGCGGGGGAACGCCAGGGCCGCCACCCGGTCAGCCGTCCAGGGGGTACGCCGGTGCGCGGCGGCCGGCATCTCGGCGAAGTACCTATCGACGTACGCGGCGGTCAGCTCGGCCTGTTCGGGTTGCCAGAACCCCTCGGCGATCGCCTCGAGCAGTCGACTGGACAGCCCGGTGTCCCGCAGGATGATCTCCCAGGTCGCCTGCTTCGCTGCCGGGTCGGGCAGGGCCGCCCGGCAGTGGGCGGCCCGTTCCGCGCCCGTGGAGCTGTTGTCGGCGGCGACCTCGATGGCGATCTCCGCCTCGCCGGCGGCGCCCAGCACCACCAGTCGGCGCAGCACCGACCAGCGCAGCTCCGCGTCGACCTGCAGACCGGTCGGCACGTCCCGGCCGGCGAGCCAACCGACGAGCAGATCCGCGTCGGTGGTCGCGGCGATCCAACCCCGCGCGGCGGCGAGCTGCAGCGACTCCCCGGCCGGTGCGCCGTCGAGCAGCCGCTGGCAGGCCCCCGCGACCCGGGCCAGCGCCGTGGAGCGGGTCAGCGGGTCGAGGTAGCGGTCGACCAGGGACCGGCTGAGCGTCAGCACGTCCTCCGCGATGATCACCTCGGTCTCGGCGGGCAGCGCGGCTACCACCAGGTCGACCAGGCCGGTGACCGGGCGCTCGCCGTCGGTCGCCGCGTCCAGCGCCTCGCGCCAGAGCACCGCCCTCGCCAGCGGGTCGGTCAGCGCGGGCAGCACCTGCGGGACGGCGGCTGCCGACGCCGGGTCGAGGCGTACCTTCGCGAAGGTGAGGTCGCCGTCGTTGAGCAGCAGCAGCCGGGCCGCCGGCTCGCCGGTCAGCGCGCCGAGCACCGTCCGGCCTCCGTCGGCGCTCGGGTCGATGTCGACCTCGTCGCGCCGCCCGGTGCCGTCCGTCGCGTAGCGGCCCACGCCGATCCGGTGTGGGCGCAGCACCGGGTACGACTCGGGCGCCGTCTGCACCACGGCCACCTCGGTGTAGCGGCCCTCGGCGTCCACGGCGACCTCGGCACGCAGGGTGTTGACCTGCGGTCGGCGCAACCACAGCTCGGCCCAGTCGGACAGGTCCCGTCCGCTGCTGGTGGAGAGGCTGGCCAGCAGGTCGGCGAGGGTGGCGTTGCCGAAGCGGTGTGCGGCGAAGTGCGCGTTCAGACCGGCGAGGAATGCCTCGTCGCCGAGCCTCGCGACCAACTGCCGCAGGACGCTGGCCCCCTTGGCGTACGAGATGCCGTCGAAGTTGAGCAGGCCCTCCTCGGCGTCGGCCACCTCCCGTGGGGCGATCGGGTGGGTGGAGGGCCGCTGGTCGGCGGCGTACCCCCAGGCCTTGCGACGCATGGCGAAGGTGGTCCAGGCCTGACCGAATCGGGTCGCCTCGGCGGTGACCCGGGTGCCGAGGTACTCCGCGAAGGACTCGTTCAACCACAGGTCGTCCCACCAGCGCATGGTGACCAGGTCACCGAACCACATGTGGGCCATCTCGTGGGCGATGGTGCCGGCCCGCTGCTCGCGCTGGGTGTCGGTGACCACCGAACGGAACACGTAGTCGTCGCGGAAGGTGACCAGGCCCGGGTTCTCCATCGCCCCGCCGTTGAACTCGGGCACGAACGCCTGGTCGTACTTGCCGAACGGGTAGCGCTCGGTGAAGAGCTGGTGGAACCGGTCCAGGCACTGCCGGGTGATGGTGAAGATCTCCTCGGCGTCGGCGTCCAGGTGCTCGGCGAGCGACCGGCGGCAGTAGATGCCCAGCGGTATGCCGTCGTGCTCGGCCCGCCGGACGTGGTACGGCCCGGCGATCAGCGAGAAGAAGTATGTGGCCAGGGGCGCGCTCGGGGCGAACTCCCAGCGCCCGGGCACCGGGTTGGCGGCCAGCTCGGCGTTGCCGGCGACGATCCACTGCGGCGGGGCGGTGACCGAGAGGGTGACCGGGGCCTTGAGGTCGGGCTGGTCGAAGGCGGCGAAGATGCTCGGCGCGTTGTCGAGGAAGGACTCGGCGTAGAGGTAGGTCTCGCCGTCGGCCGGGTCGACGAAGCGGTGCATCCCCTCCCCCGTCCTGGAATAGGCCATCTCGGCTTCGACGATGAGCGTGTTCGCCGCGGCCAGGTCGTCGAGCGGCAGCCGGTTGTCGGTGAGCAGGTCGGGATCGAGGTCGCGGTCGTTGAGGCGTACGCCGAGCAGTTTGGCGGGCTTGACCTCGGCGAAGGTCGCGGCGCCGACGGCGGCCTGGAACCGGATCTCGACGCGGGAGCGGAACAGATCGCCGCCGCCGGTCAGGTCGAGGTCCACCTGATAGGAATCGACAGTAATCGCCGCGCCACGCGCGGTCGCCTCTACACGGGTCAGGCTCGGCATCCGCTTATCCTGCCCGATGGGGATCGGCACCCGGTCACCACACGACCCTCGGCACTGGAGGAAAGAACAATGGCGCAGCACCCCAAGGGCGACTTCGACCTCTCACGGGCGGTCTGGCAGCGGGCCGAGGGGGACACCTCCGACAGCGCCGTTGAGGTCGCCTTCGTCGACGACCTGATCGGGATGCGTAACTCGGCCGAGCCGGACGGGCCGGTGCTGGTCTTCAACCAGGCCGAGTGGGACGCCTTCGTGGCCGGAGCGCAGGACGGCGAGTTCGACCTGGACTGATCGTGCGCGCCGACCCGTCGGCGTTGGATCGCCGTGCCGGTGCCCGTGGTCGGGACACCGGCACGGCCACGCGGACGGGCTGGTCGACGCGCTGCCGGATCGACCGCCCGGGACCTGTGGTCACCCATCGCCGGGGCCGTCGCCGTCGCCCCAGCCCAGGCCACCGGGGCCCGGGGCGTGGTGGAAGCCCGGATGGTCGGCCACGTCGACGCAGCGCTCCCCGTCCGGGCCGACCGCGCCGCAGAACAGCCGCTCGGCCCGCTGCCAGGCGTCCGCCGGTGACAGGGCCGCCGCCCCGAGTGCCACCTCCGAGCGGAGCAGGCTCAGCGCCTCGGCGTACGCCACGGCCAGCTCGCGCGCCTCGGCCGGGCCGGGCGCGGTGAAGCCCAGGTGCACGGTGAAGAACCGGTGCGGCCGGGTGGGCCGCCGCGGTGGCCCGATGAGTGACCGCCCGTCGCGGCCTCCGCCTAGTGCTCCGGCCACTCGCCTCTGCCGCCAGTGCGGCGATCTGTTGTCGCGCATCCGCCCTCCCCGTGGTTGTCCCACCAGCAGCAAACCAGGTTCCGCCGCCCCCGGGAGGGGCCAGCCGCGCGGGGTTCAGCAGCGTCGACGGGGGTAAGCGCGGAGCAAACGTCGACCAGCCGCACCCGCGCGTGAGGAGACCCGATGGCGACCATGCCGGCCGATCGCAGCCCGGACAGCACCCTCGCGCTGCTCCGCTCCGGTTACCGGTTCATCGGCGAGCGCTGCGAGCGGTACGGCAGCGACGTCTTCCGGACCCGGATCCTGCTCGCCCCGACCATCTGCCTGCGCGGTCGGCCGGCGGCGGAGCTGTTCTACGACAACTACCGCTTCCAACGCGCCACCGCGATGCCGCTGCGCGTGCAGCGGACCCTGACCGGTCGGGGTGGGGTGCAGGGGCTGGACGGGCCGGAGCACTCCGACCGCAAGGCCATGTTCATGTCGATCATGACGCCGGCCGCGATCCAGCGGCTCGGCCAGCTCTTCGACGACGAGTGGCAGACCCGGATCACCCCCTGGGAGGACGCCGGTCCGGTGTCGCTCTACGACGAGCTGGGTCGGATGCTGACCCGGGTGGTGTGCGCCTGGGCGGGGGTACCGCTGCCCACGTCGCAGGTCGAGCGCCGCGCGGTCGAGCTGCACGCCATGATCGAGGCTCCGGCGGTGATCGGCCCCCGGCACTGGTGGGGACGGCTCGCCCGGTACCGCGCCGAACACTGGCTCGCCGACCTCGTCGAACGGACCCGGGTCGGTCTCGCTCCGGCGCCGGACGGCAGCGCCCTGGCCGTGATCGCCGAACACCGGGACGGGCGCGGCAACCTCCTCCCCCGACGGATCGCGGCGGTGGAGCTGCTCAACGTGCTGCGCCCGGTGGTCGCCGTCGACCAGTACATGACCTTCGCCGCGCTCGCCCTGCACGACCATCCGGCCTGGCGGGAAAGGGTCCGGGACGACGACGAGGCCACCGAGCACTTCGTTCAGGAAGTACGCCGCTACTACCCGTTCTTTCCGATGGCAGCGGCCCGGGTCCGGCGGTCCTTCGACTGGCAGGGCCACCACTTTCCGAAGGGCCGGCGGGTGCTGCTCGACCTCTACGGCACCAACCACCACCCGTCGATCTGGCCGCAACCGGAGCTGTTTCGCCCGGAGCGGTTCGCCGGCCGCCGGGTGGACCCGTTCGAGCTGATCCCGCAGGGCGGCGGCGACCACTGGGCCGGGCACCGCTGCGCCGGCGAGTGGATCACCATCGACCTGATGAAGCGGGCGGTCACCAACCTGGCCACCACCATGCGCTACGAGGTGCCCGTCCAGGACCTGGCCCTGGACCTGCACCGGATGCCCGCGCTGCCGCCCCTCGGGCTGACCCTGACAAACGTCCGCCGCGCCGTCTGAGGGGGGCGACGATCGTGCGTGGCCGAGGTGACGAAGCGGCACGGCGGACCAACGCCCCACCGACCCTCCTACCGATGACGTACGTGCTGCCGCTGCGCTGGCACACCGACAGCGGCCGGACCGAGCTGACCGACTACCTGCGCTGGCTGGGTGACCGGGTCGAGGTGCTCGTGGTCGACGGCTCGCCTCCGGAGCTCTTCGCGCGGCACGCCGCGGCGTGGCGAGGGCTGGTCCGGCACCTCCCACCGGACCCGAGCGAGCGCGGGCTCAACGGCAAGGTGCTCGGCGTACGCACCGGTGTCCGTGCGGCCGGCCACGAGCACGTGGTGATCGCCGACGACGACATCCGGTACGACGAGGCCGCGCTGACCGCCGTACACCGGCTGCTGGGCCGGGCCGACCTGGTACGACCGCAGAACTACTTCGACCCGTTGCCCTGGCACGCGTGGTGGGACACCGGTCGCACGCTGCTCAACCGGGCGCTCGGAGCGGACTACCCGGGGACCCTCGCCGTGCGGCGCAGCACCTTCCTCGCCATGGGCGGGTACGACCCGGACGTGCTCTTCGAGAACCTGGAGCTGATCCGCACGGTGCGCGGGTACGGCGGCACCGAGGCCACCCCGGCCTGGCTGTACGTCCGCCGGCTGCCTCCGGACGCCGCGCACTTCCGCGGTCAACGGGTCCGTCAGGCGTACGACGATCTGGCTCAGCCGGCTCGCCTGCTGACCGCGCTCGCGGTGCTGCCGGCGCTGACGGCGGCGGTCGCGGCGCGCCGGCCGAGGCTGCTGCTCGGCGCGCTGCTCGGGGTCGTCGCCCTGGCCGAGACGGGTCGCCGCCGCGCCGGTGGCGGCCGGGTGTTCCCGTCGACCACCGCGCTGGCGGCCCCGCTCTGGCTGCTGGAGCGCGGTGTGTGCGGCTGGCTGGCGGTAGCCCAACGCGTCCTACGAGGTGGTGTCCGCTACGGCGACACCCGAATCCGCCGAGCCGCCAACCCCGCCCCGCAAACCCGCGCGATCTTGCAGTTTCTGTCGCGACGAAACACCCCAGAGACGACAAAGGCCCAACCGTAAGTGCACGATCGCGAGGGAAAGGTCGGGGGGTGGGGCGCGACAGCTCGCGGGCACCCTGGGGTGGCCGCGAGCTGCCGCGTCGGGGCTAGCGGGTGGCGTGGTCCTTGACGTCGTGGGCGGCGGACTTCGTGTCGTCCTTGACCGCGTACACGGCGTCCTGAGCGGCGGACTTCACCGAATCGGCGGCGTGCTGGGCCGGCTCGCGCAGCTCGCTCGCCACCTCGCCCAGCTTCTCCTTCACCGCCCCGCTGTGCTCGCCGACCTTGGCCTTCACCTGGGTGGCGGCCTCCTGCTCACGACGGGAGGCCGGGATCAGCGACGAGGCCAGCCAGCCGACCCCGAACGCGATCAAACCGGCGGCGAGAGGGTTGCCCTGGGACTTCTGCCGGATCACCCGCGGCGCGCTGTGCGCGGCGTCGCTGACAGTGGAGGCCGCCGACTGCGCGGCGTCGCTGACGCTTGAGGCCGCCGACGAGGCGCGGTCACCCACCGAGTGGGCGGCCTGGCCGGTGCCGTGGCCGAGGTCCGACGCGGTTCCCATGACCTTGTCCCTCACATTCTGCAGAGCGGAACGCGCCCGCTGCTTGCGGTCGTCGACGATGCGGCTGGGGCTGACCTTGTACGCCAGCGCATCCACATCGGAGCTGAGGCTGTTACGTGTGGCTTCGATCTCCCGGCGGATCTGATCGGGATCGGTGCTCATCGGGTGACTCCCTCCGGGTGGGGCTTGAGCGCGTCGGGGATCCGCTGCACGCTGTCGTTGGTCTGCTTGAGCCCGCGTACGTGCTGGGCGTTCTTCTTGGCCATCGAGTAGAGGACCGCGGCGACCACGGCCCAGATCACGGCCACGATCAGCGCGGCCAGACCGGAGTCCATGACGTTGTCCAGGAACTGCCACACGGCGATGGACACGAAGAGGGCCACCATGTAGCCGCCGAAGCCGGCACCACCGAAGAGGCCCGCGGCCTTGCCGGCCTTCTTGCCCTCCTGGCGGATCTCGGCCTTGGCCAGCTCCACCTCCTGACGCATCAGCGTCGACAGGTCGGTGGTGACCTGACGCATCAGGTCACCCAGCGAACTGCCCTTCACCTCCGACGCGGTGTGCGGGGCACCCGCGTCAGGGTGGTAACCGGAGTCCAGTCCGGACCCCTGCGTCGGCATGCTCATGCCGTCGCCTCCCTTCGGATGACTCGGCGGCTCACGGGCGGGGGCTGCCGCTGGACGGCACGCCGGGCAGCGGGTCGGTCTGGGTCACCGGCGGCAACGGCTGACCGGTGCCGGAGTGCTCCGGGTAGTCGTCCCGCCCGGGCTCGGCGTAGCCGCCGGGCGCCGGGTCGGCGTAGTTACCGGGCGCCGGGTCGGCGTAGGTGCCGGGCGTCTGGTCGGCGTAGCCACCGGACGTCGGCGGGGTGTGCGTGCCGGGGGTGGGGTCGAGGTAGCCGCCCGGCGGGACGGCGTCCGGCACCTCGCGGGACGCCGGCGGCTGCGTCGGGATCACGGCGGTCTGCTCCGGGTCGTACGCCCCGGCGCCCCGATAGGTCGAGGAACCGTTGCCGGAGTCGTCGCCACCGGCGGAGATGCCACGGGTCAACCGGCCGGCCAGCACGCCGAGAACTGCCGCGCCGACCAGGAAGGTCCCCGGGTTACGCCGCGCGTAGTCGCGTACCTCGGTGATCAGGTCGCCGGGCTCGCGCTGCTCAAGCCAACCGGCGACGCCGTGCACCCGATCGGCGGCCTGACGGGCCAGCTCGGTCACCGGGCCGGCCTGACCACCCTGCTCGGCCATCGAGCGCATCTCGTCGGCCAGGGAACGCAGCCCACCGGCGGCTCGGCGCTGCTGCTCACCGGTCTGGCTGGCGAGCTGGCTGCGGGCCTCGCCGTACAGGTTGCGGGCCTGCCGGGCCGCCTCACGGCCGACCTCGGTGCCCTGCTCCTTGGCGGTCTGGGCGACCGCGCCACCAGCCTGCGCGGCCTCCGACCCGACCTGGCGCGCCTGGTCGCGGACGCCACCGCCGTTGGTCGACTGCTGCCCGTAGGTGGAGGACGTAGATGAAAGATCGTAAGTCATGATTTCCCTTCCGCTCAGAAAGTCGTCGCGGTTGTGCTGGGGGGATGCGGCGCGTTGCCACCGCCGCTGACCATTCACCTACCCTGCGTTCTCCCTTCCATACCTCTTCGTGCATTTCTCTGCGCGGCCCACCGGATGGACTTCAAAATGGAGGATCGTCGGGCTGCGTCACGTCGCCGCTGCGGACAGTGAGGTTCGCGAGGCCGGCAGATCCACGGAGGGGGCAGCGATGGCACGAGACGCGCGGGGCGGCCGAGGGGCCCGCCCCCGACCCCGGGTACAGCTGGCCGCGCTGGTCGTGGCCGGGGTCTTCCTGCTGATCGGCGTCCTCGGCTTCATCCCCGGCGTCACCACCGACTACGGCGAGCTGAGGTTCGCCGGGCACCACTCGGACGCCCACCTGCTCGGGCTGTTCCAGGTGTCGATCCTGCACAACGCGGTGCACCTGATCTTCGGGCTGGCCGGCCTGGTGCTGGCCCGCAGCGTCGCCGGCGCCCGGGTGTTCCTGGCCGCCGGCGGCGCGATCTACCTCGCTCTCTGGCTGTACGGCCTGGCGATCGAGGCGGTCAACCCGGAGGGCGGGGCGAACATCCTGCCGGTCAACGACGACGACAACTGGCTGCACCTCGCGCTCGGCTTCGGGATGCTCGCGCTGGGGCTGCTGCTGTCGAACCAGGCGGGCACCGGTGGACGCCTGGACAGCCCCGCCGACCGGCACTGAACTGGACTTTTGTGGTTTCGCGGTCACGCCCACAGGGGTAATCGGCAGGCGAAGGAGGTGCGCTCATGCCTCGTTGGCTGCGTGACAACGCCCTGGCCGTCGCCATGCTGGGGGCGTTCCTGGTCTTTCTGGTGTTGCAGAGCGTCTTCGGGTGGCAGACCCACAATGAGGAGCTGACCGAGTTCGGGGCCGCGCCGCTGAGCTGGCCGGCGTACCTGACCAGTGGGCACTTCGCCGAGTCGGTCTTCGAGAACTGGGAGTCGGAGTTCCTCCAGATGGGCGGGTACGTGCTGCTCACCGCGTACCTGGTGCAGCGGGGCTCGGCCGAGTCCAAGCCGATGGACCAGACCGACCGACCGGAAGACGACGAGCGCCGGGCGACCCCGCAGTCACCCTGGCCGGTACGCGTCGGCGGCCTGCCGCTGGTGATCTACCGGAACAGCCTCTCCCTCGCGCTGCTGCTGATCTTCGCTGGTTCGTTCGTCGGCCACCTGCTCGGTGGCACCGCCGCGTACAACCAGGAGCAGGCGCTGCAGAGCGGGGCGCCGCCGATCGGGGTGTGGGAGTTCCTCGGCACCAGTGACTTCTGGTTCCAGTCCATGCAGAACTGGCAGAGCGAGTTCCTCGCGGTCGGCGCGCTGATCCTGCTGAGCATCGTCCTGCGCCAGCACGCCTCGCCGGAGTCGAAGCCGGTGACCGTCGCGCACGCCAGCACCGGCGCCTGAGACGGCGGTCGCGGCCACGACGACGACCGTCAGGCCGCGACCGGCAACCGCTTGGCGAAACACACGCTGTACGGGTTGCCCACGTACTCGCCGTAGACCGGGATCCGCTGGTAGCCACACGACGTGTACAACGCGATGGCGGCCGGCAGGTAGGTGCCCGTCTCCAGGCAGACCACCGAGTGCCCCTGCCGGAACGCGCACTCCTCCAGCGCGGCGAGCAACTGACGGCCGATCCCCCGCCCCCGGTACGCGGGCCGGACGTACATCCGCTTGACCTCGCCGGTCTCGGCATCGAGCGCCTGGAGCCCACCGCAGGCGACCGCCCGGCCGTTCACCACCACCGCCAGGTAGCGGACGTCGTCGTGGGGGACGAAGACCTGCCCGTCCAACCCACCATCGGCCTCGCGCAGCTCACGCTGCTGTGCGGTGACCATGGCGGCGATCTCCGGATCGATGGCAGGCCGGGACTCGATCAGCATCACCCCACGCTAGGACGCGTGGATTTCGGGGAGGTTTCCGGAAATCAACCCCGCCACGGAGCGCAACGAACTACTCGGCGTCGTCCTCGTCGTCGAGGTCGGCGTCGAGGTCGTCGGACGCGTCCGCGCCCACCTCGTCGGCCGACCGTACCCGGCGGGCCTTCCTGGCGGCGAGCCGATCCGCGGCGGAGGCCCGGTTCGACTTCTCCTCCAGGCGGACGTCGGTGCCCCGGTTGCCGGGTACGAAGTCCACACCGGCGAAGAGCGTCGGCTGCCAGTCGAACTCGCGTGCACCGATCCGGACCAGGTCACCGGGCTGCGCGCCGGCCTTGGCCAGCTTGTCCTCCACCCCGAGCCGGGCCAGCCGGTCCGCCAGGTAGCCGACCGCCTCGTCGTTGTCGAAGTTGGTCTGCTTGATCCAGCGTTCCGGCCGTACGCCGCGGACGGTGAACGAACCGTCCGTCTCGGCCGTGATGGTGAAACCGTCGTCGTCCACGGCCATCGGGCGGATCACGATCCGGGTCGGCTCGGCGGGCGGAGCGGCCTTACGCTCCGCATCGACCAGCTCCGCCATCGCGTAGGTCAGCTCCTTGAGCCCTTCCCGGGTGGCCGCGGAGACCTCGAACACGCGGTAACCGCGCTCCTCCAGGTCGGGGCGCACGATCTCGGCGAGATCGCGGCCGTCCGGTACGTCGACCTTGTTCACGGCGACCAGCCGGGGGCGTTCGGCCAGGCCGCCGTACTGGCTCAGCTCGGCCTCGATGGCGTCGATGTCGGCCACCGGGTCACGGCCAGGCTCCAGCGTCGCCGAGTCGATGACGTGCACCAACACCGCACAACGCTCAATGTGCCGCAGGAACTCCAGGCCCAGCCCCTTGCCGGTGGCCGCGCCGGGGATCAGGCCCGGCACGTCCGCGACGGTGAAGGTGTGGTTGTCCATCCGGACCACACCGAGGTTGGGCACCAGGGTGGTGAACGGGTAGTCGGCGATCTTCGGCTTGGCAGCGGAGATCACCGAGATCAGCGACGACTTGCCGGCGGACGGAAAGCCCACCAGGCCCACATCGGCGACGCTCTTCAGCTCCAGCACGATGTCCAGTTGGTCGCCGGGCTCCCCCAGCTCGGCGAAGCCGGGTGCCTTGCGCTTGGCGTTGGCCAGCGAGGCGTTGCCCCGCCCGCCGCGCCCGCCCCGGGCGACCTCGAAGGTGGTGCCGGCGCCGACCATGTCGGCCAGCACGGTGCCATCGGAGGTCTGCACCACTGTGCCGTTGGGCACCTTGAGCACCAGGTTGCGACCGTTGGCCCCGTCCCGGTTCGAGCCGGCGCCGCCCTTGCCGCTGTCGGCCTTGACGTGCGGGTGGAAGTGGAAGTCGAGCAGCGTGGTCACCTGCGGGTCGACCACCAGGGACACGCTGCCCCCGTGCCCACCGTTGCCGCCGTCCGGTCCACCGAACGGCTTGAACTTCTCGCGGTGGATCGAGGCACAACCGTGCCCGCCATCGCCGGACTGCAGGTGCAGTACGACCCGGTCAACGAACGTTGCCACGGCGTCAATCCTTCCAGCGAGGCTCGACCTCGCACTTCGTGAAAAAAGCTAAGCGGGCCGGGACCCGGAGGTCCGCGGCCCGCTTAGCCCCAGAACTACTGCTGCGGAACGATGCTGACGGTCTTGCGACCGCGCTTGGTGCCGAACAGGACCGCACCGGCGGACAGCGCGAACAGCGTGTCGTCGCCGCCACGGCCGACCAGGTCACCGGGGTGGAACTTGGTGCCACGCTGCCGGATGATGATCTCACCGGCGCTGACGACCTGACCACCGAAGCGCTTCACGCCGAGTCGCTGGGCCGCGGAATCACGACCGTTACGCGAGCTGGACGCACCCTTTTTGTGAGCCATTGGAGGACGACCTACTTCCCGCTGGAGATGCCGGTCACCTTGACCTGGGTCAACGGCTGGCGGTGACCCTGGCGCTTGTGGTAGCCGGTCTTGTTCTTGAACTTGTGGATCCGGATCTTCGGGCCCTTGGTGTGCGCGGCAATTTCGCCGGACACCGCGACCTCGGCAAGCTTCGCCGCGTCGGTCACCAGGTCGTCACCGTCGACGAGGAGCACCGCGGTGAGCTTCACCGCGTCACCGGGGGCACCGGTGAGCTTCTCGACCTCGATCACGTCGCCCTCGGCGACCTTGTACTGCTTGCCGCCGGTCTTGACGATCGCGTACATCGGAGGCGGACTCCCTGTCGTTGAGGCTGCTGGCGGTCGTCCCCGCGGCGGCTCGCCGGGTAGCAGTGCACGGCGGCGCGGGCACACGGGAACTCGGCACACCAAAGGTGGGCCGCAGGCAAGAGTACGCCATCGCTGGCCCGGACCCCAAACCGGCCCGCCCTGGTCAGCGCGCGCAGAGCTGATCGAGGCGCTGCTGGAGCCTGTCGAGTTCGGTCTCGTCGATCGACTCGACGTCGGCGCCGAGCGCGGAGACTTCGGTCCCGAGGTCGGTGAGCAGAGTCTTGAGCTGCGGATCGTTGGTCCGCGCCGACTGCTCCCGCAGCGCGGCCCGCCAGTCGACGAGCGCCGCCTCGGCCCGTCCCCGGGCGGCCTCGGCCGTGCGGCTGTCCCCGGCGCCCACCGCCGCGAGCATCTGGCCCAACTGCGCCACGTACGTCTGGACGGCAGTGGTGCTGGCCTCCCGCGCTGCGGTGCAGACCTGGTTGGCGTCGCCACCCGCCACGCCACCGCTGGCCGGCATGCCGGTCGGGCCGGGAGCGGTGCCAGCGGCCGCCGAGCCGGCGCCGCCCTGGGCGGTCGGGTCGGTGGAGCAGCCGGTCGCGCCGGTGAGCATGGTGAGCAGCGCGGTGACGGCGAGCAGACGGCGCATGTTCTTCTCCTGACCTGGGACGGCCGATCGAGGACCGGGTGGCCGCAACGACGAGGTCCCTCCCCCGTCACTTTGCCGGGAGAGGGACCTCGTCAAACACGTGGCCGGTCAGGCGCTCAGGGGCGGGTCCGCCGACGGGTGCCACCCCGACGCGACCGGCGACGGCCGCCACCGCCCTCGGTGGTGTCCTCGTCGCCCTCACCGTCAGCGAGCGCGTCCGGGTCGTCCGCCGCGGCCAGCCGAGCCGACTCACCCTGCTGAGCGTCGGAAATCGCCGGAGCGGCGGCGGTTTCCGACTCGTAGCGGGACAGGTCGTAGCCCATGGTGTCCTGGTAGTCGGCGTCCGGTTCGGCCGTGGTGTCGGTGTCGACGACCTCGACCACGGTCCGCTCGGCCGGGGCGTTCTTGCGGGCCCGGCGGCGGGACGACGTGGCTGTGGCACCCGGCTCGACCGCCGGAGCGGGAGCCACCGACGCGGCGACCGCCTTGACCTTCTCCCCCGCACCAGCGGCACGCGGCTTCTCCGGCACCGGCTCGGTGTGGATGACGACGCCTCGGCCCTTGCAGCACTCGCAGGTCTCGCTGAACGCCTCCAGCAGGCCCGCGCCGATCCGCTTACGGGTCATCTGCACCAGGCCGAGCGAAGTGATCTCGGTGACCTGGTGCTTGGTGCGGTCCCGGCCCAGGCACTCGGTGAGCCGGCGCAGCACCAGCTCCCGGTTCGACTCCAGCACCATGTCGATGAAGTCGATCACCACGATGCCGCCGATGTCACGCAGCCGGAGCTGACGGACGATCTCCTCCGCCGCCTCCAGGTTGTTACGGGTGACGGTCTCCTCCAGGTTGCCCCCGGAGCCGGTGTACTTGCCGGTGTTGACGTCGACGACAGTCATCGCCTCGGTGCGGTCGATCACCAGCGAGCCGCCGGAGGGCAGGAAGACCTTGCGGTCCAGACCCTTGATGATCTGCTCGTCGATCCGGTACTCGGCGAAGACGTCGCTCGTGCCGACGTGCCGGCGCACCCGGTCCACCAGGTCCGGGGAAACGTGCGACAGGTACGACTCGACGATGTCGTACGACTGCTCGCCCTCGATCACCAGCTCGCGGAAGTCTTCGTTGAACAGGTCCCGGACCACCCGGATGACCAGGTCGGGCTCCCCGTAGAGCAGCGCCGGGGCGCCACCCTCGGCGGCCTTGGCCTGGATGTCCTCCCACTGCGCCTGGAGCCGCTTGACGTCGCGGGCCAACTCGTCCTCGGTGGCACCCTCGGCGGCCGTCCGGACGATCACGCCCGCGCCGTCCGGGACCAGCTTCTTGAGCACGTCCCGCAGCCGCTTGCGCTCGTTGTCCGGCAGCTTGCGGCTGATCCCGGAGGCGTTGCCGTTGGGCACGTAGACCAGGTGCCGGCCGGAGAGCGCGATGTGGCTGGTCAGCCGTGCGCCCTTGTGCCCGATCGGGTCCTTGGTGACCTGGACCAGCACCGAGTCCCCGGAGCGCAGCGCCTGCTCGATCGAGCGAGCGCGCCCCTCCAGCCCGGAGGTGTCCCAGTTGACCTCACCGGCGTACAGCACCGCGTTGCGGCCCCGGCCGACGTCGACGAACGCGGCCTCCATGCTCGGCAGCACGTTCTGCACCTTGCCCAGGTACACGTTGCCGGCCATCGTCCCGGAGGAGTTGCGGGTGACGTAGTGCTCGACCAGGACGCCGTCCTCCAGAACGGCGATCTGGGTGCGGTCACCGCGCTGGCGGACCGCCATCACCCGGTCGACGGCCTCCCGGCGCGCCAGGAACTCCGACTCGCTCAGGATCGGCGGGCGGGTACGGCGCTGCTCACGACCGTCGCGGCGGCGCTGGCGCTTGGCCTCCAGCCGGGTCGAGCCGGACACACCCTGCACCTCGTCGACGGTCCGGCGCGGCTCGCGGATCTTCACCACGGTCGGCACGCCGTCGTCCGCCGCGCCCTCGGTGTCACCGGCGCCACGACGGCGGCGACGGCGGCGACGACGGGTCAGGCCGTCCCCGCCCTCGGACTCCTCGTCCTCGTCGCCCTCAGGCTCGACCTCGGCGGTCTCTTCCTCATCGGCCTGCGCCGCCTCCTCGGACTCCTCGTCCTCGGCGTCGTCGGCCCCGCCCTTGCCCCGGCCCCGGCCGCGGCGACCACGCCGGCGGCGGCGGCGCGCGGCGGCGCTGTCCTCGTCGTCCTCATCCGCCTCGGTGGCCTCGTCGGCCTCCTCGGTCGGCTCCTCCTCGGCCTCGATCGCCTCGATCGGCTCCACCGGCTCGACCTCGCGGCGACCACGCCGACGGCGGCGGGACGGCTCGGCGGCTTCCTCGACGGCCGGCTCCTCGGTCGCCGCGACGGGCTCCACCGGTCGGGTCACCGGCACGGCGTCCGGCTGGGGCGCCATGAACAGCACGGTGGGCGCGGAGAGCGCGGCCCGCCGACGACGGGTACGTGGCTGCTCCGGCTCGACCTCGGCCGGCTCGTTCGGCTCATCCGCCACACCGGGGACTGCCACACCCGGCGGCACCTCGCCGGAGCGGTCCTGCGCGCCACTGCTCCAGGGGAGCTCGGCGGCGGACGTGCTCGGGAGGGTTTCGGAGTCGTTCAACTCGGCCTCGGCCTCGCGCAGGTCGGACTCGGCCGGCTCCGCGTCGATGACCGGCTCCTCGACGGCGGGCACCTCGTCGGCGGCGACCGGTGGCTGCTCGGTGGCGGGCGGCTCCTCGACGGCGGCCGGGGTGGCCTTCTTGCGCCGGGTACGGGTCACCTTGACCGGCGGAACCACCTCGGCCGAGGCCGCCTCCGCGGAGGCGGCGACAAGCGGCTCCTCGGCGGTCGTCTCGACGGCGGTGGCCTTGCGGCGGCGCCGGGGGGTCTTCGGGGCGACATCCAGGTCACCGGAGATCGGCGCGAAGACCTCCGCCTGCGGCGACTCGGCGCTGCCGGCCCCACCGGTGGACGCCTCGACCGGGGCATCGGTCTGCTCCGGCTGGTTGAGCGGGGCGGCCCGACGACGGGTCGCCCGGGTGCGCCGCACCGGTGCGGCGGGCTCGCTCTCCGCGCCGGCCGGTGCCACCGAGGCCGAACCGACGGCCGTGGTGGAGGTCTCGACGGCGGCGCCGTCGGCCGTGGTGCTCTGGTCGGTCTGGTCGGCGGTGTCTCCGGCCGGCTGTGAACCGGTCCGTTCGCCGCCCTCGGGCTCGTTCTCGAGCATGGACGTTCTCCAGTTCTGGCTAGCCCGGGCGCGGGTGAGCGCTGCCACGCAGGGTCGCCGCAAAAGTGTTTCCGCCGGGCGCGCGTGGTGCGCGACCGCCGAAGTCTGCCTGCCAGAACACCGACCGTCGGTCAGTGCCCAACGATGGCTGCCCCGTCGCGGTCCGCATCCAACGGATCCACGATCGCACCCTGCGCGGTCAACGTGCCCTGAGCCAGCCGGGTCACCCTCGGCGAAACCGGCGGCTCCAGGTCGGCCACCACGCGGAGGCCGGAAAGGACGTCATCGGGCCGTACGGACGGGGTGACCTGCCGCACGACCAGTTCGAGTATCGCACACGGGACGGCCGGTGCCCCGGAAGGCGTCGGCGTAGGAGGTTTGACATCGATAGACATCACGGCGGCGCGGGCGTCGAAAGTGCGTCGGCCCTGCTTGGTCATCCGCTCGACCAGCACCTCCTCGGCCGCGACGAAGGCGTCCACCGCGGCGCGCAGCACCGCGGTGTCGACCTCGGGCAACTCGATGTACCAGTGCGACGCCTCGATCCGGTCCGGCAGGTTGCCCCCCTCGGCGATCACGGCGTCCAGGACGTCCAGCCCCGGCGAGAGCGCGGCGTCCAACGCGGCACGCAGCGCCTCCGGGTCGACCTCGGCCTGAAGGGCGATTTCCAGGTACTCCGCCTCGCTCGCCACCCCGGTGGGCGCGGCGCTGGCGTAGGAGATCTTCGGGTGCGGGTGGAAACCCTGGGAGAAGGCGACAGGTACGGCGGCCCGGCGCAGCGCACGCTCGAACGCCCGGGCGAAGTCCCGGTGCGAGGTGAACCGCAGCGGCCCGCGCTTGGCGTACCGGATGCGGACGCGCTGGACGACCGGTGCCTGGCCGCCCTCGGGTTGAGGCTTTCTGGCGATCGTGGGCTCCTCGGGTGTACCTGCGTGTCCGTCCATCCTGGCGCAGGGCTCGTGACGGTACGCAGCCGGGGCGGTCGAACCGCCCCGCAGATGGGTGCGAACCGGTCAACAGGGTCGCGACCACCAGCTCCGAAAGGCCGATGGCCGGCCGGTGCCGCGAAGGTCACCAGCCGGCCAGCACGGTTTTACCCCTCCTTCGGCGGGGCGGGCGGCGCCCCACCGGGCGGCGGGCCGTAGCCGGAGGGCGGGCCGTAGCCGGAGGGCGGGCCGTAGCCCGAAGGAGGCGCGTAACCGGAAGGCGGGGCATACCCGGAAGGAGGGGCGTAGCCGGGTGGGGGCGGATAGCCCGGCGGTGGGGCGTAACCCGCGTCCGGCGGCGGGTACGCGCCGCCCTGGGCCGCCCGGTCGAGCACCTCGTCCGGGATGTCGGCGGCGCGGGCCGCCTCCCGCCGGTACCGACGGCGGTTCAGGATGAGGAAGACCACCAGACCCAGCAGCAACACCAGCACCACGGCGATGCCGATGCCGATCACCATGACCTGCTGGTCGGTCGGACCACCGCGATCGCCGTGCTGGGTGACGTCGAACTCCTCGTCCGCACCCCCGGTGCGGGCCGGGCCCGGGTCGGTGGCAGCGGCCGGGTCGAGCAGCGGGTTGGCGGTGACCGGCGGCACGTTAGCGGTCAACGCCTTGATCGGGTCGACCACCCCGAAGCCGTACTGCGGATCTCGCCCGGACGGGCCGGCGTCCCGCGCGGTCCGAATGATCCGGTTGATCACGCTCGGCGCGTTGAGGTCCGGGTATTTCGATCGGATCAGCGCGGCCAGAGCGGAGACGATCGCAGCGGAGTCGGAGGTGCCGTCACCCCAGCCGTAGCCCGCCTCGTTGGCGACGTTGTAGATGCCGTCGCCGGGAGCGGCGACCACCGCCTCCGGCCCCTGGACCGAGCCGGGCCAGAACGCGCCACCCCTGGTCGTCCCGGTCACCGCGATCACACCCGGGGTGTTGGCGGGGGTGCCCACGGTGGTGCGGCCCTGGGCGGTGTTACCCGCGGAGGCGACCACGACGACGTCATGGTCCAACGCGTACTTGATCGCGCTCTCTTCCACGGCGTTGGCGAAGCCAGCGCCACCGATGGATATGTTGATCACCTTGGCGCCACCGTCGACCGCCATCCGGATGCCCCGAACAATCCCGGCGCCCTTGTAGACCCCATCCTCCTTGCGCAGCTTGATGGGAAGGATCTTCACACCGGGGGCGATGCCAGTCACACCGTCGCTGCTGGCCTTGGCCGCGATGATGCCGGCCATGTGCGTGCCATGCCCATCCTCGTCAGCCCGACCATCTCCGGAGGAACCGTAGCTGCGACCACCGGCAAGCACCTGACCGCGCAGGTCCGGATGGCTGGCCTCGACACCACTGTCGACCACGGCCACGACCACGCCCCGCCCGGTCGAGATCTTGTGCACCTGATCGATCCGGAGCTCGTCCAGATACCACTGCTCGGCCCGCCGGGGCGCGGCGGCCGCCGGTTGAGCGGCCCCCACCACCAGGAACCCCGCCAGCAGACAGGCGACTACCGGCCGGAGGCTTCCGAGGTTCACCTTCATCCGTCCATCCTCATCGAAGGACACCCGGGGACGCGCTGTCACCAGGGCCCCACGGATCGTCGTCCTCAGTCAACCACGACGAGTGCTCGGAGCCGCTGCCACCGCCGCCGTGTCCGGCGCCGCCCGCGCCGCCCATCATGCCGCCGCCCGCCATTCCGGCGCCGCCGACACCGGCACCACGCGCGCCGCCCGCCATCCCGGCGCCAGCACCGCCGGCGGCGGTGCGCAATGCGTTCGCCGCGCTCGTCATCGGCGGCAGTTTTCCGTTGCCGCCACCCACCATGCCGGGGATGCCGCCCACGCCGATCCCGGCACCGCCGCCCAGGCCACCGCCCGCGCCGCCGCCGATCCCGCCGGCCGAGCCGACGCCGGCGCCGCCTCCGAAACCACCACCGGCGCCACCGAGACCGGCGCTGCCGACCCCGCCGCCACCGATGCCGCCGCCCAGGCCACCAACCCCGCCCGGGGTGGCGCCAGCCAGGCCGCTGGTGTAGTCATCGTCGCCGTAGCCGGGATAACCGGACCCGGTCGGTGGGGCCGTCAGCTGACCGGTGCCGCCGCCGGTGGTGGGCGGGCCATCGCCGATCCCACCGGGCTTGTTCGGGGAGAACGGGTCGACGGTGGACGTCGGACCGCCCGTGTCGCCGACGGTCGGTGGCTTGCTGTCGATCCCGGGGCCGACACCACCGATGTCGGGCTTCCCGCCGATTTCGCCACTACTGATGTCGGGCCGTCCCGACGGCGGGATCCGGGGGTCGCGACGGATTTCGTCCTCTCCGCCTCTCGCGTCCGGCCTGTTCACGGTGAGCTTCGGACGCTCGGTGTAGACCGCCTGGGGCAGCGGGGCCATCGCGGTGTTCGCCGCGTTCTGATTGTCCCGGTACCAGTTGTCCAGGTGAGCCCCGGTGTCCCACCAGCCGCCCCGCTTCTGGTCACCGGCCTGGCCGTCGACCTTCATGGTCGCCTCCAGGTCGTCGGCCTTGTCACGGAACGCGCCGTCGGCGTACGAGCCGGGGTTGCTCTGGTAGTCCTTGCGCAGGGCGGCGAGGAAACCCGACGAACTCTCGCCGTCGCGGGCGTCGTCGAGCTCGGTGCCGTTGGGCAGGCTCCACTCGTTGAAGCCGAAGTCGTCCATCAGCGGGATCGGGATCGTGGAGACGGACTTGCGGATGTCGCCCTCGATCCGCGTCAACGCGCCACTGACGTTCGTCGCGTCGGTGATCAGATCCTCGATCTGCTTGCCGATCTTGCCCAGGTGCTCGCGGTACGCGTCGCCACCGCTGCCCTTCCAGCCGGCCAGCATCCCGGGCAGGCCACCGACGTGCGGGCGCTCCTGGCCCGTCGCGATCGGGCCGACGAACGACCGACCGACGAGCGCGTCCCGCAGTTGTTGCAGGCCGCTGGAGAGGTTGCTCCAGCCCGCTCCGACCGATCCGACGGTTTCCGGGTCCGCGGAGAGCGTCACTTCGCGGACGCACCGCTCCCAGGTTCCTCCAGCCATGACGTCCCCCTCAGGCCGTGTACGGGTAGGTGGGTGCGCCGCTGGCCGTGGGCGGCGGCGCCGCCGACTCCAGCAGCCGCTCGATCTCCTTGCCATTGGCGCCGTTGCGCGCCTCGGTGTCGCGGAACGCCTTGGCGATCTCCTCGGTGCCCTCCTTGAGCGCGGCGAGCTTCTGGGAGAGCGTCGTGAGATGGGCCTCCATGTTGCCCGTGGACGTCGTCAGGGCCGCCCACTGCATGCGCGCGTCCTCGTACGCGCCGAAGGGGGTGCCGTTCGGAACGGTCTGGGCGTTGTTGCTGTCGCCCTTCATCCGCTCCTTGATGCGTTCCATCTCGTAGCTGATCGTGTCGTCGATGTACTGCTTCAGCCGGTCGACGTACGCCGCCGCGGCATCCAGGTCCTCGACGCTGACGTGCAGATCGCCGGTGTTCGGCGGCGGGATGCTACCCATGCGCTTCCTCCCCCGTTCCCGACCCGCCGGGTCGGTCCATGTCAGACGCAGCGTATCGAGTCTGACCTAGTCGAGGCAGCCCCAGCCACCACCACGTGGTACAGATGACCGCCGATCTCGGGGAAGGTCTGGCGCGGCGAGGCCCACAAAGCGCCAACGGGCCCGCGAGACGCGGACCCGTTGGGCGACATGTCGGATGTGGAGGGTGGTGGACAGCGCACCGCCAGCGGTGCCAGCCCGGTCAGTGGTGCGAGTGACCCGACGCGACCTTCATGCCGTTGCCGCCCAGCGGGGTGAGCGGCAGAAGCTTCTTGCCGGTGGGGCCGATCTGGATCTCGGTGTCCATCGATGGGCAGACGCCGCAGTCGAAGCAGGGCGTCCACCGGCAGTCGTCCTGCTCGAACCCGCTGACCGAGTCCTGCCAGTCCTGCCAGAGCCAGTCCTTGTCCAGGCCCGAGTCGAGGTGGTCCCAGGGCAGGACCTCCAGCTCGTCGCGCTGACGGGTGGTGAACCAGTCGAGGTCCACCCCGAACGCGGGCAGCGTCTCGGCCGCCGCGTCCACCCAGCGCTGGTACGAGAAGTGCTCGCTCCACCCGTCGAACCGGCCGCCGTTCTCCCAGACCTTGCGGATCACCGAGCCGACCCGCCGGTCACCCCTGGAGAGCAGTCCTTCGATGAGCGACGGCTCGCCGTCGTGATAGCGGTAGCCGATGGCCCGGCCCAGCGAGCGGTCCGCGTTGATGGCCTGCTTGAGGATCTTGAGCCGGTGGTCGATGACCTCCGGACGGTCCATCGAGGCCCACTGGAACGGGGTGTGCGGCTTCGGCACGAACCCACCGATGGACACCGTGCAGCGGATGTCCTTGGAGCCGGTCGCGGCCCGGCCGGCCCTGATCACCTCGTGGGCCATCTCCGCGATCTCGAGGACGTCCTCGTCGGTCTCGGTGGGCAGGCCGCACATGAAGTAGAGCTTCACCTGCCGCCAGCCGTTGGTGTACGCGGTGACGACCGTACGGATCAGGTCTTCCTTCGACACCATCTTGTTGATGACCTTGCGGATCCGCTCCGACCCGCCCTCCGGGGCGAAGGTCAGGCCGGTGCGCCGCCCGTTGCGGGACAGCTCCTGCGCGAGGTCGATGTTGAAGGCGTCCACCCGGGTCGACGGCAGCGACAGCGAGACGTTCGTGCCCGCGTACTGCTCGGCGAGGCCCGAGCACATGTCGCCGATCTCGGAGTGGTCCGCCGAGGAGAGCGACAGCAGGCCGACCTCGTTGAAGCCGGAGAACTCCAGGCCGTCGCGGACCATCTGACCGACAGTGGTGATCGACCGCTCCCGCACCGGCCGGGTGATCATCCCGGCCTGGCAGAACCGGCAACCCCGGGTGCAGCCCCGGAAGATCTCCACCGCGTACCGCTCGTGCACCGTCTCGGCCAGCGGGACGAGGGGCTTCTTCGGGTACGGCCAGGCGTCCAGGTCCATCGTCGTGCGCTTGTGCACCCGGAACGGCACGTCCGCCCGGTTCGGCACGACCCGCTGGATCCGGCCGTCCGGCAGGTAGTCGACGTCGTAGAAGCGCGGCACGTAGACGCTCTCGGTGCGGGCGAGCCGCAGCAGCAGCTCGTCGCGGCCGCCCGGCGAGCCCTCGGCCTTCCACTCCCGGACGATCGTGGTGATCTCCAGGACCGCCTCCTCGCCGTCGCCGAGCACCGCGGCGTCGATGAAGTCGGCGATCGGCTCCGGGTTGAACGCGGCGTGCCCGCCGGCCACGATCACCGGGTCGGCGTCGGTGCGGTCGGCGGCCAGCATCGGAATGCCGGCCAGGTCGATCGCGGTGAGCATGTTGGTGTAGCCCAGCTCGGTGGAGAAGGAGATGCCGAACACGTCGAACCCGCGCACCGCCCGGTGCGCGTCGACGGTGAACTGCGGCACGCCGTGCGTGCGCATCAGCGTCTCCAGGTCCGGCCAGACCGCGTACGTCCGCTCGGCGAGGGTGTCGGGCAGCTCGTTGAGCACCTCGTAGAGGATCTGCACGCCCTGGTTGGGCAGGCCCACCTCGTACGCGTCGGGATACATCAGCGCCCAGCGCACGGTAGTCGCGTCCCAGTCCTTCGTCACCGCGCCCAACTCGCCCCCGACGTACTGGATGGGCTTGGAGACCTGGGGCAGCAGCGGCTCGAGCTGGGACCACACGGAATTGGTCGCGGCCGCGCGCGGCGTCGTGGACGGGGCACTCATGTTGCCCAAGGGTACGCGTTCGCCCGGCGGCAATCGCGCGCACGCCCGATCGGCGGTGGTGGCGGCGCGGTACTAACCTCGGATCGGCGCGAGAGGAGATTGCCGCGATGCCGGATCCCCAGCCGGAAGCACAGCCGGCCGACGGGAGCACCCCGGGCACCGAGCCGGAGCAGGACCCGGCGGTCGCCGACGAGCCGACCTCCGCACCCGTACCCCCGGACCAGCCGGAACCCTCGGACCAGCCGGGCCCCCCGGACGAGCCGGAACCCACCGCCACCGCGGAGGTCCCGGCGCCCAGGTGGAGCGGCTCGGCACCGGTGCCGCCGCCCCTGCCACGCCGGTCCGCGTGGGGCGAGTCGGCCGAGCCGACCCCTCCCCCGCCGGTCTCGGTCGGGCCGCCGGAGCACCAGACGCCTGTCGACCCGTGGGCCGGCGTGGACACCGGCGGCTGGGACCTGCCCTCCGCCGAACTGCCCCCGCTGCCGCCGACGATGCCGTACCCGACGCCGCCGGCGACCCGGCAGTGGTCCGGGCCGCCCGCTGCCCCGGCCGGGGCGCACCCGGTGCCGCGCCCGGCGCCACCGCCGGCTGCCCCGAGCGCACCGCGGGCCGTCGGCCCCCTGGTCCCGGCCCGACCGGTGTCGCCACCCGCGCCGCCGAAGCTGCCGAAGCAGCGCCGGGGCCAACGATCGACCGCGCCACCCCCGATGCCACCCCCGATGCCACCGCCCGGTCGGCAGGGCCCCCAGGGGCACGTGCCGGTCCGCAGGCGACGCCGCTGGCCGTGGCTGCTGCTCCTCACGCTTGCCTGCTGCTGTGGCTGCCCCGCCTACTACGGGTTCCCGATCTCGGCCCAGTACCCGGCGCGCGCGGCACTGCCCGCCCAGGTGGACGACCTCAGCCTGCGGCAGGACGACGGCAGCACGAAGACCGCCCGGACGTTGGAGAACGAGGTACGCAAGGAGCACTGGCTGGCCGAGGACACGTTCGCCGGCGTCTACTCCACGACGAGCGGCAAACTGGTGACCGTCTTCGGGGGCACCGGCTTCCGTCCGACTCCGGAGTCGGACGCGGAAGGCGAGATCAGCCGGCTCACCAAGCGGTACGCGCTGGACGCCCCGGAGACCGTGGACACCGGTGTGCGGGGCAGGCACGAACGATGCGCGGTGGGTAGCGCCGACGGCAGTGCCGTGGTGGTCTGCACGTCGGTCGACCACGGCAGCATCGCCACCGGGGTGTTCACCCGGCTCTCCGTGGCCGACAGCGCCGACCTGCTGGCCACCCTGCGCGCCCAGATCGTCCAGCCCGAGCGGGGCTGAGCCGCACCTCCGGCGCTCGGCCCACGCGGCACGTGCGTTGTCGGCAGCAGCCGCGGTCAGGCGTCGCCGGTCGAGTCCGAGTGGGCGCGCGGCGGGGCGTAGCGGGGCACGTACTCCTGGCCGGTGAGCTTCTGGATCTCGCTCATCACCTCGTCGGTCATCTGCCGCAGCGAGGTGCGGTCGTCCGGTCGGCCGGTGAAGTCCAGCGGCTTGCCGAATCGAACCGTGATCTTGGCAGTGCCCGGCCGGGGCACCCGGGCACCGATCGGCTGCGCCTTGTCCGTACCGATCGTGCCGACCGGAATGATCGGCACACCTGCCGAGATGGCCAGCCGGGCCGCGCCGGTCCGCCCCCGGTAGAGCTTGCCGTCCGGAGAGCGGGTGCCCTCCGGGTAGACCACCACCAGGTCACCGCCCTTGAGCGCCGGGATCGCCGCGTCGAACGCGGACAGCGCCGCGCGGCCACCGGCCCGCTCGACCGGGATCGCGCCCAGGCCGGTGAGGACGAACTTGGAGAACGCGCCCTTCGCACCGGCGCCAGTGAAGTACTCCGACTTGGCCCAGAACGCCAGGTGCCGGGGCACGACCGTGCCGAGGAACAGCTCGTCGGCCACCGAGAGGTGGTTACCGGCGAAGATCGCGCCACCGGTCTCCGGCACGTGTTCCAGCCCCTCCACGGTCGGGCGGAACGCCAACCGCAGCGTGGGCGCCACGGTCAGCTTGCCGATGGTGTAGAGCAGGGGCACTGGTCCTCCGGCAGATCAGGTGCGAACAGGCGGTGTCACGGTAGCGGACGCCTCCACACCTCCCAGACGGAGGTGGTGAGGCGCCCGCACCCGGACGATGGTCCGTTATACCCGGCGGACGACCACCGTTACCCGCTCACCATCGCCGACCTCGCCAGCGAAGCCCTCCAGGCCTTCAACGGCGGAGCCGCCCGAGCCCTCGACGGCAGAGCCGTCCGAGCCCTCGACGGCAGAGCCGTCCGAGCCCTCGACGGCGGGGCCGTCCGGGCTTTCGGTGAAGTCCACCGAGTCGGCCAACACCTCCGCGGAGACGAAGTCCACGTACGCGGCCACCGCCGCGTGTACCTCGTCGGACGCCGACACCGACACCACGATCCGGTCCGAGACGTCCAGGTCGGCGGCCCGGCGGGCCTGCTGCACCACCCGCACCACGTCGCGGGCCAGCCCCTCGGCGGCCAACTCCGCTGTGACGTCGGTGTCCAGCACCACCACGCCCTCGCCGCCGGGCAGCGGCGCGGAGTGCTCGGCGTCGGCGGCGACCAGGCGCAGCTCGTACTCGCCCTCGGCGAGAGTGACGCCGGCGGCCACCGGGGCGCCGTCGACCAGCTCCCACTCGCCCGCCTTGACCGCCTTGATCACCTGCTGCACCTGCTTGCCGACCCGCGGGCCGAGCGCCCGGGGCACCACCGTCAACACCTGCTCGCAGTACGCGGACAGCTCCGCGCTGAACTCCACAGTCTTCACGTTGACCTCGTCGGCGACCAGGTCGGCGAACGGCCGCAGCTGCTCCGCGACCGGCGAGGCCACTGTCAACTTCGACAGCGGCAGTCGCACCCGCAGCCCCTTGGCCTTGCGCAGCGACAGCGCCGCCGAGGCGACCGCCCGGACGTTGTCCATCGCGGCGACCAGGTCGTGGTCGGCCGGGAACTCGCTCGCCTCCGGCCAGTCGGTCAGGTGCACCGAACGCTCCCCGGTCAGGCCACGCCAGATCTCCTCGGCGGTCAGCGGCGCGAGCGGCGCCATCACCCGGCAGAGCGTCTCCAGCACCGTCGACAGCGTGTCGAAGGCGTCGGCGTCGCCGGACCAGAACCGGTCCCGGGACCGGCGCACGTACCAGTTGGTCAACGCGTCGAGGTAGGACCGGACGGTGCCGCAGGCGCCGGAGATGTCGTACGCGTCCATCTGCGCGCCTACCGTCGCCACCAGCTCGTTCGTCTTCGCCAGCACGTACCTGTCGAGCAGGGTGCCGGCGGCAGCCTCGCCGTCGCCCACCGGCTCCGCGTCGGTCTTCCGCTTTGCCCGGTACCCGTCGGCGTTGGCGTAGAGCGTGAAGAAGTACCAGACGTTCCACAGCGGCAGCAGCACCTGCCGAACGGCGTCGCGGATGCCCGCCTCGGTGACCGCCATGTCCCCACCGCGCAGCACCGGCGAGGACATCAGCATCCAGCGCATCGCGTCCGAGCCGTACGCGTCGAAGACGTGGTAGACGTCCGGGTAGTTGCGCAGGCTCTTGGACATCTTTCGCCCGTCCGAGCCGAGCAGGATGCCGTGGCTCAGGCAGTTGCGGAACGCCGGCCTGTCGAACAGCGCGGTGGCCAGCACGTGGATCGTGTAGAACCAGCCGCGGGTCTGGCCGATGTACTCGACGATGAAGTCGCCCGGGTAGTGGTGCTCGAACCAGTCCGCGTTCTCGAACGGGTAGTGCACCTGGGCGAACGGCATCGACCCGGACTCGAACCAGCAGTCCAGCACCTCCGGCACCCGACGCATCATCGACACACCCGTAGGGTCGTCCGGGTTGGGGCGGACCAGGTCGTCCACCGCCGGCCGGTGCAGGTCGGTCAGGCGTACGCCGAAGTCCCGCTCGATGTCGGCCAGCGAGCCGTAGACGTCCAGGCGGGGGTAGTTCGGGTCGTCGGACTTCCACACCGGGATGGGCGAGCCCCAGAAGCGGTTCCGGCTGATCGACCAGTCCCGGGCGTTCGCCAGCCACTTGCCGAACGAGCCGTCCTTGATGTGGCTGGGCGTCCAGTTGATCTCCTGGTTCAGCTCGACCATCCGGTCCCGGAACTGGGTCACCGCGACGAACCACGAGGACACCGCCTTGTAGACCAGCGGGGTGTCGCAGCGCCAGCAGTGCGGGTACGAGTGGGTGTAGGTGTCCTGCTTGAGCACCACCCCCCGGTCCTTCAGCTCCCGGATCACCGGCTTGTTGACGTCGAAGACCTGCTCACCCTGGTACGGCGGAACCAGCGCGGTGAACCGGGTGTGGTCGTCCACCGTGACGATGGTGGGGATGCCGGCGGCGTTGCAGACGTTCTGGTCGTCCTCACCGAAGGCCGGGGAGAGGTGGACGATCCCGGTGCCGTCCTCGGTGGTGACGAACTCCGCGCCGAGCACCTGGTAGGCGTTCTCGCCGGCCCGCTCGACGAGGAAGTCGAACAGCGGCGTGTAGCGGCGCCCGACCAGGTCCCGGCCGTACACCGTGCCGACCTGCTCGTAGCCGTCCAGCTCCTTGGCGTACGCGGCCAGCCGCGCCGCGCCGACGAGGTGACGCTGACCCTCGCGCTCCAGCACCGCGTACTCGATGTCGGGGCCGACGGCGAGCGCCAGGTTCGACGGCAGGGTCCACGGCGTGGTGGTCCAGACGCCCAGCTTGACCGGCCCGCGCACCAGCTCCGGCGCGGACTCGTCGGCGGTCAGCTCGAACCACACCGACAGGGTGGGGTCGTGCCGGTCCCGGTAGACGTCGTCCATCCGGGTCTCGGTGTTCGACAGCGGGGTCTCGCAGCGCCAGCAGTACGCGAGCACCCGGAAGCCCTCGTAGATCAGACCCTTGTCGTGCAGGGTCTTGAAGGCCCACATGACGCTTTCCATGTAGTCCAGGTCGAGGGTCTTGAAGTCGTTGGCGAAGTCGACCCAGCGGGCCTGCCGGTCGATGTACCGCTCCCAGTCCTGGGTGAACTCCAGCACCGAGCTACGGCAGGCCTCGTTGAACCGGGCCACGCCCAGGTCGATGATCTCCGCCTTGCTGGTGATGCCGAGCTGCTTCTCGGCCACCACCTCGGCGGGCAGGCCGTGGCAGTCCCAGCCGAAGCGCCGCTCGACGTGCCGGCCGCGCATGGTCTGGTAGCGCGGCACCACGTCCTTGACGTACCCGGTGAAGAGGTGACCGTAGTGCGGCAGGCCGTTGGCGAAGGGCGGGCCGTCGTAGAAGACGTACTCGTTTCCGGCGTCGCCTGCGACACCCCCGTCGGCGGCGTCCGTCCGTTCCGGTTGCCGACTGGAGGTCGGCCTTGCCTCGACGCTGGCCTGGAAGGTCTTGTCTGCCGTCCAGTGCTCCAGCACCCGGCGCTCGACCGCGGGCAGGTCCGGGGTCGCCGGTACGCCTGCGGCGGTCGGGTCGTGCAACGGGTAGACCATCGGGGGTCGCTCTCCTCATGCAGCTCACTCAACGTGGGTCTGCGAGGACGAGCTTTCCGGGGTACGCCTGGAACGGCGCTCCCGGGTGGCCCGCGGTACCACCCCGCTTGGCGGTCAGATCGACCGCCCGCTCATTGCCGGCTGTGACGGGCCCCACCCGTCCGGTTCTACTGGGCCGGTTGCCCGGCTGTTCTTCCGGAGGCTCGCCGGTGATGGCCGGGTCATCGCCTTACGTTGCCCAACGATACTCGACGCGCCCACCGCCGCGCCGCCAAGTGACGGCTAACCTGACCAGCGGCGGGAGCGCCACCTTGACGCGTTGTGTGCCGCTCCCCAGAATTCAGCGGGTGGCCACGATAAGTTACGCCGAATACCGTGCGATGCGCCGGTTCCCCGCCCTCGACGGGCTCCGCGCGATCGCCGCGGTGATCGTCGTGGCCTTCCACTTCGGGGGGCCCCGATGGACCTGGCTGTCCGGTTGGGTGGGCGTCCAACTGTTCTTCGTGCTGTCCGGCTTCCTGATCACCACGCTGATGCTGCGCGAGGAGGAGTCGCGGGGACGGGTGTCGTTGCGGTCGTTCTACATCCGCCGCGTCTTCCGGATCCTGCCGGTCTACCTGGTGGTGCTCGCCGCGACGTACGCCCTCGCGCATCTCAACGGCGCCAGCGCGAGGCTGCGCGAATCGATGCCGTACTACCTGCTCATGGTCAACGAGTTCGCGCCGAACCAGGCGTTCCCGCACTCCTGGACGATCGCGATCGAGTGGAAGTTCTACCTGGTGTGGCCGCTGCTCGCCTTCGTGCTCGTGAGCGCCGCGTTTCTGCGCCGGATGGCGGTGACGGTGCTGGCCATCGCCGCTCTCGTCGCGATGATCCCGTTCGAGAAGGACTGGCCCTACTGGCCGATCCACTACGTGTCGATCCTGGTGGGCTGCCTGCTGGCGGTCGTCATGCACCACCCCCGGGGGTACGCGCTGTTCCGGCCGTTGACCCGTCCCGTGGTGTCCCTCGCCGTACTCGTCGGGTTCGTCGCCGTGCACCTGTCGCTGCCGTACTGGCCGCCCGCCGAGGACGGCCACGCGGAGTCGATGATCGGCGTGTACGCGGTGGCGGTGGCGCTACTGCTCCCCGCCATGCTGGCCCCTGGCCTGCCGACGAAACTGCTCTCCTGGCGGCCCCTGGTGTTCGTGGGCGAACGCTCCTACTCGCTCTACCTGGTGCAGTACCTCGCCATGACGACGGTGATCGCGCTGGTGCCGTCGTACAGCGGGCACAGCACCCGGTTGTTCGTGGCCACCACCGTGGTCGGCCTGCTCGCCGCCGACCTGCTCTACCGCTGGGTGGAGCAGCCGATGATCGCGGTGGGACGCCGGTTCTCCGGGCGGGGGAAGGTGGTCCCCCCGCTGCCGGCCGCCGAGCCGCCGCCGAACGCCTCCACCGAGCCGGCCGCGTCCTCCGCGCGGACGGTGCCGGGCATGCCAGCGCCCACGAACCGCCCGGAGCCATCCCCGCCGCTCAGTGACGACACCGTGGTCCTGACCAGCATCGCCGACCGCCGCTGATCATGAGGTTGGCGGACGGCGGAACGCTGGTCCGCCCGCCAACCTCATGATCGACGAGCTGCGGTCAGGGGGCCGGGAGGGTGGTGCTCCACAGCGAGGCGCCGTAGTAGGGCGCCGCCGGCGGCTCCGGCGCCGACCACCAGGCCGGTCCGCAGCAGGGTACGTCGATCAAGCTCGGTCATGTTTCCTCCCGATCAGGGGTTGACCCCGTGGGTCCATCGGGTGGAGGTGACCGCGACCGGCGGCCCGGGTGACCGGGGGCGGACGGGGGTTGTCCGGATGACACACCCCAACGATCGTGACCGGGGTCACCGTCGCGGTTGTCACGGCAGGCCCCACACGGACCGTCGTAGCGGTGTCGGATCGAACAGGAGGTTGGACATGCAACGAATGAGGCTTTTCGAGGTCGCGCCGCAGGGATACCAGGCCGTGTCGGGCCTGGAGAAGTACGTCCAGGCGAACGTCGACCACACCGTGCTGGAGCTGGTCAAGCTGCGGGCGTCGATCCTGAACGGCTGCGCGTTCTGCGTGGACATGCACAGCCGGGACGCCCTCGCCGCCGGCGAGTCGAGCCGGCGGCTCTTCGCGGTGACCGCCTGGCGGGAGG
Organism: Micromonospora sp. DT53; assembly: GCF_049841535.1. Taxonomy (NCBI): domain Bacteria; kingdom Bacillati; phylum Actinomycetota; class Actinomycetes; order Micromonosporales; family Micromonosporaceae; genus Micromonospora; species Micromonospora sp. DT53. The sequence goes on along the minus strand of NZ_JBNCKM010000001.1, from coordinate 8,533 downwards.
CGCTGTCGTTCTTCGACGAGCGGGAGCGGGCCGCGCTGGCGCTCACCGACGCGGTGACCCGGCTCGGCGAGCACGGAGTGTCTGACGAGGTGTGGGACAGCGCCGCGAAGGTCTGGTCGGAGAAGGAACTGGCCGACCTGGTCCTCGCGATTGCCACAATCAACGTGTGGAATCGGATCGCCGTGACGACGCACACGGAGCCCCCGGCGCAGGTGTGACGACCGAGGCGGCAGATGCGGCCGGTGCGCTCCAGGCGCACCGGCCGATGCTGCTCGGGCTCGCGTACCGCCTGCTCGGCAGTCGGCACGACGCGGAGGACGTGCTCCAGGAGGCGTACCTGCGCTGGCTCGGCGTGGACAGGTCGGTGGTGGAGGAACCGCGCCGCTACCTGTCCCGGGTGGTCACCCGGCTGGCCCTGGACCGGTTGCGGGCCCGGCAGGCGGCCCGCGAGACGTACGTCGGCACCTGGCTGCCCGAACCGGTCCCGACCGCGTCCTCGCCGTTCGGACCGTTGGACCGCGCGGAGTTGCGCGACTCGCTCTCCACCGCGTTGTTGCACGTCCTGGAGCGGCTCACCCCGCCAGAGCGGGCGGTGTACGTCCTGCACACCGCCTTCGACCTGCCGTACACCGAGATCGCCGAGATCCTGGACCGGACGCCGGAGGACTGTCGCCAGCTCCACCACCGGGCGACCAGCCGGATCCATCAGGAGCAGCGTCGCTTCACCGCCAGCCGGGCCGAACGAGAACGGTTGCTGAACGCGTTCCTCGCCGCCGCCCGCGACGGTGACCTGGCAACGCTCACCGGCCTGGTCGCGGCGGACGCCACGGCCTGGAACGACGGCGGTGGTCGGGTCCGGGCAGCCCGCAACCCGGTCACCGGCGCGGACCGCATCGCCCGGTTCTACGCCGGGATCTACGGCCCCGGCCGCCGCCCCATGACCGCGCATCCGGTCGAACTCAACGGGGAACCCGCGGTGTTGATCACCCGCGCGGACGGCAGTCGGTACACGCTGACCATCGCCGCGGCCGACGGGCGGATCACCGGGATCTACATGGTCGGCAACCCGGCGAAGGTGCCGGCCGTCGGCTGACCCCGGGCTTCGTCGGACGGCCCCGGGCTTCGTCGGACGGCCCCGGGCTTCGTCGGACGGCCCCGGGCTGGTGGGCGTCAGCCCAGCTCGGGGAACCAGAGCGCGATCTCGCGCTTGGCGCTGTCCGTCGAGTCGGAGGCGTGCACCAGGTTCTCCCGGTTGGACAGCGACAGGTCACCCCGGATGGTGCCGGCGGCGGCCTTGCGCCCGTCGGTGGCGCCGACCAACCCGCGAACCACGTCGATGACCTGGTCGCCGGAGAGCACCAGGGCGACCAGCGGGCCGCCGGTCATGAAGTCCTTCAGCGGCGGGTAGAACGCCTTGTCGACGTGCTCGGCGTAGTGCTCGTCGGCGAGCGCCGCGTCCATCGTCCGGTGCGCCATCGCGTCGATCCGCAGCCCCTTGCGCTCGAAGCGGGAGAGGACCTCGCCGACCAGGCCGCGGCGGACCGCGTCGGGCTTGATCAGAACGAGGCTGCGCTCATCCGGGCTGTTGCTGGACACGCTGGGTTCCTCCTGTACGCGCTGAACGCTTGGGATCGGTACGGTCAGCCTAGCGACCCGGTCCCGGCGCCGGCGCGGCGGCCGGTCTTTCCCCCGGTGGCCGATCCGGCCTAGCCTGGCCCTGACCCTCGGGAGGTCCACTGTGGCGAATGGCGGGAACCGACCCATCGCGCCGGTACGCAAGCTGATCGGCACGGTGCTGGGCACCGTGGCCACGTTCATCGTCCTGTTCGGGCTCGGCATGACCAGTTGGGCCATCGTGGCTCTCGGGGTCGCCCTGCTGGTGCTGGCGATCGCGCTGGCGACCGTACGCGGCGGCGGTCGCACGTGGGTCGTCGGTGTCGGGCACGTGCACAGCGCCTCCGAACCACCCACCCAGTACGCGTTCGGCCGGTGCGAGCTGCAACTGGTGATCGACGCCCCTGGTCTGCCGCCGCGGTCCAAGAAGATCATCGAGCCGAGGGTGCCGGTCTCCAAGTGGCCGTCGCTGGGCCAGACGCTGCCGATCCGGGTCGCGTTGGACGACCAGCGGCACGTCAAGGTCCTCTGGGACGAGGTGCCGACCCACGCCGAGACCGCGGCTGCCGTCGCCGATCTTCCGCCGGAGTTCGCCGACGCGGAGGCGATGGACGAGCTGCTGATCCAGCAGGACGCGCCACCGTGGGCCGACCGCGCGCCGGACGACGACTTCCGCGACGACTTCCGCGACGACTTCCGCGACCCGGTCGGCGACCCGTTCCGGGACCCGCTCGGCGACCCTCTGCGCACCGACCCTTCGCGCACGGATCCCCGGCGTGACGACCTCCGGCGTGACGACCCGGTCGTCGTGCCCGAGGAGCGCGAGCCCGTGGTGATGCACCAGAGCCCGGGTGGCCCGGTGGTGTTGGAGGGCGTCGTCGTCGAGCCACAGGCCGGTGGGCTGCCCCGGCGGGCGACACCGGCACCGCGCGCGCCCGCCGAGGAGCGCTTCGACGAGCCCGCCGCCGACCGGTCCGACGCTCCGGAGGCGGACGGCCCGACCACCCCGCCCTCCGACGACTCCGCCGACCAGCCCAGCGCGCAGCGCTTCGAGCAGCCCAGCGCGCAGCGCTTCGAGCCGCCGCCCGCGCAGCGGTCCGGCCCGGGCGCGGCCGACCCGCTCGACCCACTCGACCTCCCGCTGGACGATCCCGCAACGGCCGGGGCGGCTCGCGCGACCGCGACCGACGAGGAACTGGACCGGGCCATCTTCGGGTTCGACGGCGGCTCGGCCGCACCGATCAGCGGGGTGGGTCTCACCCTGCTGGTCACCGACCTGCCCCGGTCTCTCGGCTTCTACCGCGACGTGCTCGGCTTCAGCGAGGTCGACCAGGGCGCCCACAACGCCGTCCTCGCCTCCGGGACGACCCGGGTCGTCCTGCGCGAGGTGAGCGGGGCCGCGCCCATCAGCCGCCGGCTGGTGCACGTCAACCTCGAGGTGGACGACATCGAGGCGGCGTACGAGCGGCTGCGCGAGTCGGGTGTCCGCTTCACGTACGCGCCCCGCGTGGTCAATCGGGGCACCAAGCTGGAGGGGTGGGCGGCGGCCTTCCGCGACCCGGACGGCCACGGCGTCGCGCTCACCCAGTGGCGCGAACGCGCCGAAGCCTGACCCGGCCCGCTCCCGCCTTCGCGGCGCCGCCGGCCGGGTCCACGGTCAGCCGAGGATGACGCGGCGAACGTGCAACGCGTACGCCCAGACCAGGGCGAAGATGATGCCCAGCGCGAGCAGCGACCAGTGCAGCAGACCGCCAAGCAACAGCAGGCCCTGGAGCACGGTGCCGGCGTTCCAGGCCCAGGGGCGGCGCATCATGCCGGCGAGCACCACGGCGGCCACCGCCAGTGCCACCACCGCGCCGATCGCGGCGCCGCCGAGGTCGCCGCCCACCACCCGGATCGGCTGGATCGCCAGCAGGAGCACCAGCGCCTCCAGGCTGAGCGTGCCAGCACCGAGACCGCGTACCGCCCGCTCCGGGTTGCGCAACCCGGAGCGCCGCGGCTGCCCGGTCGTGGGCTCCTCCCCCACCGGTTGCCCGACCGGCGGACCGGTCGGGTCGTCGGTGGTGTGCGGGTCCCGCTCCGGGCTGGTCATCGCTTCAGCAGCCGGCGCGCGTCGGCGACCGTCACCACGGAACCCGTGACCAGCACCCCGACGCCGCTCAGCTCACCCGGGACGTCCTCCTCGGCCATCGCCACCGCCAACTCGATGGCGTCCGGCATGTCCTCCGCCGAGGCCACCCGCTCCTCGCCGAAGATCTCGGCGGCCAGCCCGGCGAGCTCCTCCGTCGGCATCGCCCGTGGCGAGCTGTTGCGGGTGACCACCACCTGGTCGACCACCGGCTCCAGCAGCTCCAGCAGCGCCTCCGCGTCCTTGTCGGCGAGGACGCCGATCACGGCCACCAGCTTGCTGAACGCGAACTCCTCCTGGAGCGCGGTGACGGTGGCCTTCATGCCGTGCGGGTTGTGCGCGCCGTCCAGCAGGATGGTCGGGGCGTTCCGGACCCGCTCCAGTCGACCCGGGGAGCTGGTCGAGGCGAAGCCCTCCCGGACCGCCTCGAGGTCCAGCTGACGTCGAGCCCCGGCACCCAGGAACGCCTCCACGGCGGCGAGCGCCATCGCCGCGTTCTGCGCCTGATGGGCGCCGTGCAGTGGGATGAACACGTCGTCGTACACGCCACCCAGGCCCTGGAGGGTGAGCACCTGCCCGCCGACCGCGACCGCCCGACCCAGCACGCCGAACTCGCCGCCCTCCCGGGCGATGGTGGCCCCGACCTCGGCGCAGCGTTCGAGCAGAGGGCCCGCCGCCTCCTCCTCCTGCGCTGCCGAGATCACGGTGGCGCCCGGGTGGATGATGCCGGCCTTGGCCAGCGCGATGTCCTGAAGCGTGTCGCCGAGCCATTCGGTGTGGTCCAGCCCGATCGGGGTGATCACACAGACCCCGGCCTGGAGGACGTTCGTGGCGTCCTCGGCACCGCCGAGGCCCACCTCGACCACCGCGATGTCGACAGGCGCGTCGGCGAACGTGGCGAACGCCAGCGCGGTGGTCATGTCGAAGTACGTCAGCGGCTCGTCCGACCGCGCGTCGACCAGGTCGGCCAACGGCTGGATCTCCCGGTACACCGCAGTGAACCGCTCCTCGCTGACCGGCTCCCCGTCCAGGCTGATCCGTTCCCGGACGGTCTCCAGGTGCGGGCTGGTGTACCGGCCGGTGTGCAGCCCGTGCGCCCGCAGCAGCGAGTCGATCATCCGCGCGGTGGAGGTCTTGCCGTTGGTGCCGGTCAGGTGGATCGCGGGGTACGCCCGCTGGGGGCTGCCCAGCAGGTCGAGCAGCGACTCGATCCGGTCCAGTTCGAAGACCATGCGGGTGAAGCCGCGGGCGTTCAGCTCGGCTTCGACGGCGGCGAAATCGGTACGGTCGGTCACGAGGGCAGTGTCTCCAGAGCAGCGTTGATCCGGACCAGGTCGGCCTCGGCGGTGGCGAGCCGGTCGCGGATCTTCGCGACCACCGGCTCGGGGGCCTTGCCGATGAAGGCAGGGTTGTCGAGTTTCGCCCGGGCCTGCGCGACCTCCTTCTCGGCTGCCGCGCGATCCTTCGTCAGCCGGGCCCGCTCGGCGGCCACGTCGATCGACCCCCGGGTGTCCAACGCCACACCGATCGCGCCGGGCATGGCCAGCGTGGCGCTGGCCTGGAAGTCGTCCCCGGCCGGATCCAACCGGACCAGCGAACGGATCAGCGGTTCGTGGGCCGCGATACCCGCCCCGGACAGCCCGTCCAGGCGGGCAGCCACCCGCTGCGTCGGGCGCAGCCCCTGGTCGGAACGGAACCGGCGGATCTCGGTGACCACCCGCTGCACACCGACCAGCTCGGCCTCGGCGGCGTCGTCGACGAGCGACCGGTCGGCCACCGGCCAGGCGGCGGACTGCACCGTCTCGCCGCCGGTCAGCGCGAGCCACAATTCCTCGGTGACGAACGGGATGACCGGGTGCAGCAGCCGCAGCAACTGGTCGAGCACGTGCCCGAGCACCCTGCGGCTGGCCTCCGCGCGCTCACCGCCCTCGGCGAGCACCGGCTTGCTCAGCTCCACGTACCAGTCGCAGACGTCGTCCCAGGCGAAGTGGTACAGCAGGTCACACACCTTGGCGAACTCGTACGCCTCGAACTGCTCGTCGACCTCGGCGGTGACGTGCGCCAACCGGGACAGGATCCACCGGTCGACGGTGGAGAGCTGCTCGGTGGGGGGCAGGTCGCCAGTGGTGTGCGCGCCGTTCATCAGGGCGAACCGGGTGGCGTTCCAGAGCTTGTTGCAGAAGTTGCGCGAGCCCTGGCACCACTCCTCGCTGACCGGGACGTCCTGGCCGGGGTTCGCGCCCCGCGCCAGGGTGAACCGGGTGGCGTCGGCGCCGTACCTGTCGATCCAGTCCAGCGGGTCGACCACGTTGCCGAACGACTTCGACATCTTCTTGCCGAACTGGTCGCGCACCATGCCGTGCAGCGCGACGACGTCGAAGGGCGGCACGCCGTCCATCGCGTAGAGGCCGAACATCATCATCCGGGCGACCCAGAAGAACAGGATGTCGTAACCGGTGACCAGCACGCTGGTCGGGTAGAACTTCGCCAGGTCCGGGGTCTGCTCGGGCCAGCCCAGCGTGGAGAACGGCCACAGACCGCTGGAGAACCAGGTGTCCAGGACGTCCTCGTCCTGGTGCCAGCCCTCGCCGGTCGGCGGCGCCTCGTCGGGGCCGACGCAGACGATCTCACCCGCCGGGCCGTACCAGACCGGGATGCGGTGCCCCCACCACAGTTGGCGGGAGATGCACCAGTCGTGCATGTTGTCGACCCAGGCGAAGTAGCGCTTGGCCAGCTCGGCCGGCTCGATGCGCACCCGACCGTCGCGCACCGCGTCACCCGCGGCCTGGGCCAGCGGGGCGGTGTTGACGAACCACTGCAGCGACAGCCGCGGCTCGACAGTGGTCTTGCAGCGCGAGCAGTGCCCGACCGCGTGCACGTACGGGCGCTTCTCGGCGACGATCCGGCCCTGTTCCCGCAGCGCCGCGACGATCGCGGGCCGTGCCTCGAACCGGTCCAACCCCTCGAACGGGCCGGGCACGGTGATCACACCACGCTCGTCCATCACGGTGAGCGCGGGCAGGTCGTGCCGCTGGCCGATCTCGAAGTCGTTCGGGTCGTGGGCGGGCGTCACCTTGACCATGCCGGTGCCGAAGGACGGGTCGACGTGCGCGTCGGCGACGATCGGGATCCGGCGGCCGGTCAGCGGCAGCTCCACCTCCGTGCCGATCAGGTGCTGGTAGCGCTCGTCGTCGGGGTGCACCGCCACCGCGGTGTCGCCGAGCATCGTCTCGGCCCGGGTGGTGGCCACCACGACCTCGTCGCTGTAGCGGATGGAGATCAGCTCGCCGTCGTCGTCGGTGTGCTCGACCTCAATGTCGGAGAGCGCCGTGAGGCAGCGCGGACACCAGTTGATGATCCGGTTGGCCCGGTAGATCAGGCCGTCGTCGAAGAGCTTCTTGAAGATCGTCTGGACGGCGCGAGTCAACCCCGCGTCCATGGTGAAGCGCTCCCGGTCCCAGTCGACGGAGTCGCCGAGACGGCGCATCTGGCCGAGGATGGCGCCACCGGACTCGGCCTTCCACTGCCAGACCCGCTCGACGAACTTCTCCCGGCCAAGATCGTGCCGGGAAAGACCCTCGGTGGCGAGCTGGCGCTCGACCAGGTTCTGGGTGGCGATGCCGGCGTGGTCCATGCCCGGCAGCCACAGCGCCTCGAAGCCCTGCATCCGCTTACGTCGGGTCAACGCGTCCATCAGCGTGTGCTCGAACGCGTGGCCCATGTGCAGGGAGCCGGTGACGTTCGGCGGCGGGATGACGATGGTGAAGGGGGGCTTGTCGCTGTCGGCGGAGGCCCGGAAGTGCCCGCCGGCTACCCACTGCTCGTACCGTCGCTGCTCTACCTCACCGGGCTGATACTGGCCGGCAAGGGTCGGGGCGTCGGGGCGTCGGGCATCCAGTCTCTCGGTCACCGGACAAGTCTACGGAGGGCTTCCGCAGACCTGACGTGCGCCACCTGCCGTTCGCGTACGGTGTCGGCTATGTCCGACGCACATCTCACCGAGCGGTCCCGCGACGGCGGCCGCGAGCCGGTGGAGCTCACCGAAGAGCCGATCCAGCTGAGCACCCGGGACTCCGGAGGCGACCCCGACCAGCGGTCCGCCGGCTGGTCACGCCGCCGCAAGATCGGTTGGACGGCCGCACTGGCGGTCGGCCTCGCCGGCGCCGCGGTGCTCGGTGTGGGTGGGTGGCGGGTGGCGCAACAGAAGGACACCCAACTGACCTCACCCGATCGGGTGGCGGGTCTGACCCGCGACGACAGTGAGCGGGCGAAGAGCACAGCCGACTACCTGCGCAGCGGTCTGGCGGCGAACATCGAACTGGACCGCAGTTTCGGCACGGTCTACCGCGACCCGGGCGACGAGAAGCGCTCGGTGCTCATCTTCGGGGGCACCACACTGCTCTGGCAGCCGGAACGAGACCTGGACAGCCTCTTTCGCCTGATGTCGGATGAGACAGGTGCCGTGAACGGCCTGCGCGAGCTGCCCGCGGGCGGCCTCGGCGGGGTGCTGAAGTGTGGCAGCACCAGCGGCGAGGGCGGGGACTTCGCGGTGTGCGGCTGGGCCGACCACGGCAGCGTGGTCATGGCGATGTTCCCGGGTCGGTCGGTCAGCGACGCCGGGGGCCTGCTGCGCAACCTCCGCGACGGCATGCAGACCCGAGACTGAACCCGCTCCGGATGGTTGATCGACTTGGTGAACCCGAGCCGATCAATCATCCGGTAAACGCAGAATAGGCCACCCCCGAAGGGGTGGCCTATTCTGAAAGATTGTCCGGCGGCGTCCTACTCTCC